>JAHDOV010000003.1 GCA_018434685.1 Deltaproteobacteria bacterium | reverse complement strand
GATGTAGACCTGCGTCCGGAGCTCTGCTGCTGAGCCTTTTGCAATGTGCAGGAAACGAACGAACTCTCATCGAGATCATGAACACTTAACACCTAAAACTTAAAACATAAAACAGCTTGCTAAACATTCCTGATTATCTCCGCGATCCGAGCCTGATCCCCTTCCCTCAGATACGGGTGCATGGGCAGGGAGAAGATTCGTTCGGAGATCTTTTCTGAAACCTCAAAGTCGCTCTTCTTATATTCGAGATAGCCGTAGGCATCCTGGAGGTGGAGCGGCTTGGGGTAGTAGATTGCTGTTGGTATCCCCGCTTCCTTGAGGGCATCCTGGATCTCGGTCCTCTTGTCACTCTGGATGGAATACTGTGCCCAAGCGCTCAGTGATCCCTCGGCAACAAAGGGGCAGGTAATCCCGTCAGCCGTTCTAAGGAGCTCGTTGTACCGCTGGGCAACTTTCTGCCTCAGTTCGATCTCTTCCGGGAAGATGTCGAACTTGGCAAGGAGAATGGCAGCCTGCAGGGTGTCGCACCTGCCGTTGATGCCGATCCTGATGTTGTTATACTTGTCCGTGCCCTGACCGTGAACCCTCACGGATTTCAGCTGCTCGAACAATCCGTCATCATCGGTGAAGACCATGCCGCCGTCGCCATAGCCTCCGAGGGGTTTGGCCGGAAAGAATGACGTGGCGGAAATATCCGCCAGGGCACAGGCCTGTTTATCCCGATACTGCGCGCCGAATGACTGCGCCGCATCTTCGAGCACGAACAGCCCTTTGCTCGTAGCGATCTCATTGATACGATCATAGTCTGCAGCCTGGCCGAACAGGTCCACCGGGATGATCCCTTTCGGGCTGAGATGTTCATAGCCCTTGGGTAGGGGATGCTGTTTCGGGTCCTTGTCTTCCAGCGCAGCGATGGCCTCTTGCAGATGGGCAGGATCGATATTGTAGGTTGCGGGATCGATGTCGACAAAAACCGGGGTGGCCCCCAGCAGGGAGACCACCTCTGCAGTCGCCACAAAGGTAAAGGGAGTGGTGAAGATTGCATCCCCCGGCCCCACTCCGTAGGCCATAAGGGCCATGAGCAGGGCATCGGTGCCGGACGCGCAGGAAAGCGCATGCCTGACACCCACATACCGGCCGAGCCTTTCCTCCAGCTCCTTGATCTCGGGGCCCATGATATATTGTCCGTGCTTAAGAACGCCCTTGATGTTCTCCAGTATAGTCTCGTAGATCCGCTCCTGCTGAACCTTCAGGTCAATAAACTGTACAGCCATTACGCCTCCTTGCAGCGAACACAGCTCCGCTTAGATGGGTGATACTTACCGTAATACAATGAACTGAATGGACTACTCCTCATATTCAAAAAGGAACCCGTAAGCCCGCATTTTCATATATCATACCATGCGACAAATCAAGCCATCGGAGCATATTTCTCGTAGGGTGAGTCAGGGCTTATCCAGATGTAAACAATAATACGAAACACTACTTGATTACAACAGGATAGATAAAAGGGATCACAAGAGATCGAGACCTTTCCCGATCTCTATGTTTTTACATACACAGAGAAGTGTATTTTCGATTATATCATTATCTCCAGATCCTCCAGGGGATATGCCATGCACGCATGGATGTAGCCGAATCTCCTGTCCGACTTTCTCAGCTTCACACCTGCCGGCTGGTACACCTTTCCCGTAAGGAGCCTGGTACGGCACAGGCTGCACTCCCCTGATCTGCACAGCGCAGGGATAGCCAGGCCGGCCCGCTCAAGGGAGATCATGAGGGGCTCACACGCCCGCGCCTCGATGATCTTCTTCCCCTTCACAGCGACATTGAACACCGCTTCTGCCTTTACCCCTGACGGCCAGCCAGGCTGCCGGGTAACATCCCTTGGAGAGCCATACATCTCGATGCGGATCTTTCGTTTTGGTATCCCCAGGCCGGAGAGTTCCTTATCACAGAAGGCATACATGGCCTCAGGCCCGCACAGATAGAACATCCTGCCTGCAAGGTCACCCAGTACCTGCTTCATGAGCCCGGCAGTAATGAACCCGGTCAGCCCCTGGTAACCCTGTGGAGGCGTCGATATAACCAGGTCCCAGGAAAAATTCGGATGGTTCTCTGCCCGCCGGGCAAGCTCTTCGGCAAAGATGACATCGTCGGGGCTGTCGCAGCCATAAATGAGATGAATGCGCCTGTTCAGATTCCTGTCCGTCACCTCACGTATCATGCTCATGAACGGCGTGATGCCGCTGCCTCCGGCGAGAAAGACCAGGTCGTCTCCGTGGAACAGGGGATTGTAATTGAAGGTGCCCGCAGGCCCGCTGCTCTCGAGCTCATCACCAACCCTGATCTCATCGAGCAGGTACTCGGACACAAAGCCGTCAGAAACCCTGCGGACCGTGATGTCATAGTAGGCGGTCTGACCGGGCGAAGACGAGATGCTGTACGGCCGGCTCGTGCGGATACCGGCGACATCGACAAACACATTGATATACTGCCCTGCCTGAAACGGCGGCAGATAGCCGTCTTTCGGCACTAACCGCAGGGTCCTGGTCGTGCCTGTCTCCTGCTGTATCTCTGACACGCCAAGGCGGATCTTCTTTGGATGGAAGAGATTGATGCTGTGTTCGACACTGCCCCGCTGCGAGGAATAGTCGATGCCGTATTTCTTCAAGATCTCTATATCTCTTTGAATGTCCTGGTACCCTTCGATATCCTTCATCACATCCTGAAATCCCATACCATACTCCTCCTTATTGCTGCTTCCGCATAGATTTCAAAATGGCCCTGCCCGAGGTTCTGCCCGAGGTCAATGTGGGCTGGAAACCGCCGCTCCCCACCCATGCTCCGGCAAAATACAGGCCCTTGATGGCCGATCGGGGAGAGAGGAAGAGGGTGGAATCCTTGGCATACTGATCAAACCCGTATATGGCACCGCCTGGATGCCCGAGATAGCGCAGATGCGTCAGCGGCGTGGAGGCCTCTACCTCTTCTATATGGCCCCGGAATCCGGGGAAGACCCGTTCAGCCAGATTGAGCAGACCATCTGCATAACGGTATTTGGTATCGTAATACTGCTGAGGGGGAACCGAATACCATGGCTCTGCATACTGGAGAGCCACTATGGCAGCCTGACAGGTGCCCGGCGGTGAGAAATCAGGATCCGACACATCGTAGCACGTCAGCAGCGACACGCCCTGCTGCTCAAGGGTCTTCCACTTTCCAAAGGCACCATCCATATCCGTCGTGGTGGAGATGAAATTGGTGGTCTCCTGTATGCCGACCTCACCCGGTTCGCAGTCCAGACCCGCATATACGGTAAAGGCAGCCGGACCGATCGTGGAACTCTTGAACTGCTCCATCTGCCCGGCAGGAATGTGCTCCCTGCCGATGAGCTCGATGTAGGTCAGGAGCGTGCTCGCATTGGATACTACGTAATCGGTGCTGATTGTGTCGCCGTCTTCGGTGATCACGCCCTTGACCCTGCTGTCGGCAACGATGATCCTCTTCGCTGCACAGTTGAACCTCACCTCGCCGCCACCACGGAGGTATTCGTCGAGCAGGGCATTGGACAGCGCCTGAGATCCTCCCTTGAGGTGATAGGGCTTGAACTCTATGTAGGCAAACAGCATGATGGCAAACTCGCCGAACGGCAGTGAACTCGGGGGCACCCCCAGATATGACCAGTAGATACTGAGCACTGCCTTGAGCAGGGGATCATCGAAGAACCCGTCGAGAATATCCTGCGTGTTCTTCAACGCATACTTGAAATAGAGCGGGTACTTCTCTTTGGATATCTCCGGGTCGTGGAAAAAGAGCCCCTGGATCATCTGCATGCTGCAATCGTAGACCAGGTCAAAGAACTTGACGATGCCCTCCTTCTCTTTCGGAAACCTGTCCTGCAGCTCCCTGGTGATGAGGTTCCGCTCACACTTCAGCGTGATATCGAACTGCCCGGGGACTACGACCCGGTAGAGGTTTTCCATCTCGACGAACTCGAGCTTATCAAGAACACCCATTTCACCGAGGATTGCGCGCAGAGGCCCGGGATTTTCGGGAGACCCCATACCGCTGAGCTGGTGAAGCGCCACCTCGAACTCGAACCGCCCCCGTACAAAACTCGTGGCACACCCGCCGGGCACATTATGCCGTTCGAGGAGCAGGACCTTGCGCCCAGCCTTTGCAAGAGTAAGTGCGGATGTGAGCCCTCCATTACCTGCGCCGATTACCACCACATCATAGTCGGGCATTACAGACCTCCAGTCTGGGAGATTATGTTAAAGTTTCACTTTAACCTTTAGAATAAACCTGATTCTCTCACCTGTCAAGCAATTGTGTCCGATCGGTGATCATATCAATATGAAACCGGGATGAGGCCACAGACGCTGTGCTTCATGGGGCAAAGGATGTGAGGTATAGTGATAATTTGGATTTCGAATTTCCGATTTAGGATTTGGGAAACAAGAAGAACATACAGGCATTATCTCTGTAGGAGCCGGTTCAGCGGCGACCAGTACCGCTCAATCGGGATCTGCAGAAATCTGCCTTCATACATATCATTTCCCTGAATACTGTCGCGGCTTAAGCCGCTCCTACAGTACATTAATTATTTCATTTCAGAAGTACCTGCCCAAGCATTCACATGTCCTGAGCTAAAAGTGTTACCTATGTCCTGACCTATTCAACTGTTCACTCTTCAACCTTAAACCTTACACCTCGAACCTTGTACCTTCTGTAAAACCCCAAAGCCCCTTGAAAATTCATTGTCAATGAGCTATTGCCCAACACATGGTGACCACGATGGATACACCCCTTGGTCTCATTGCAGACAGTCATGGAGACAACGATCTCCTTCTCAAGGCAATCCGTACGGTTATCGATGCGGGTGCGCACACTATCGTTCACCTCGGTGATATCTGCGATTCGCTTGCCCCGAACTCGGCCGAAGATGCTGTGAAAATCCTCAAAGAGCATGCCGTTCGCGGAGTAATGGGAAACAATGAATACAGCATTATCTCAGAGCACCACAACGAGCACGTGAAGAACGTTTCGCAAGAGATCCACACCTACCTGTCGAACCTCCCCTATATCATGACCATGGGCCCGGTCTGGTTCACCCATTCCGCTCCGTTCAAATGGCCTGCAGCCACCCGCAGACCCATAATGGATTTCCTCCCCCATCTCCTGGAACACGGGGGTCCGCCGTTTGAAATCCTGTTCAGGGGGCATTCTCACCGGCAATCGATCATCGAGATCGACGGCAGCGAGATTAAGAAAATCCCCGTCCATGCGGGGAGTAAGCAGTATCTCAGCAGGAACAGGCGCTATGTGATCACCATCGGTGCGGTCGAGGAGGCATCATCCGCCCTGTTCCTGCCGGATGAACATGCAGTACTCTTTCTCACCATTGACCGGAAATGATATCCGGCCAATGGTGAGAGAAGGATTACCTACTGGAGGAGCGGTCCGAGCACCCCGAACATCTCTCCGAGCTGATCGAAATATTTCGGGCTGTCAATGCTGCTGATCTTGTCCCAGTTCTCCATGACCTCTTCAGGAGACGGCACCCTGGTTCCATCACCGATGATGACGCCGGGCCCGGTCATGACAGCGGTGCGGCTGTAGTACCCCAGCGTCGCATTAATGATCATGCCGTTGTCCTGGCACTGCTCGGAGCACAGGTACAGTACCGCCGGGGCGATGAAGTCCGGCTTCATCCTCTCGAAGAACTGCGGAGGGAGAACATCTTCGGTGAGCCGTGAGGCCGCCACCGGTACGATGACATTCGTCTTGATGTTGTATTTTCCGCCTTCAAGCTTGAGAACATTGGTCAGGCCGATGAGGCCCATCTTTGCCGAGGCATAGTTGCTCTGGCCGAAATTGCCGAACAGGCCGGCACCGGAGGTGGTCATGATGATCCTGCCATAGCCGTTTGCCCGCATGTTCTCGAAGGCAGGCCTCGTTACGCAGTATGCACCCTTGAGATGAACGGCCATCACGCTGTCCCAGTTCTCCTCCTCCATCTTGACGAAAGACTTGTCGCGGAGGATGCCTGCATTGTTTATGAGGATATCCACCTTGCCGAATGCATCGATCGCGGTCTTTACGATATTCTCTCCGCCCGTTACCGAGGCGACATTATCGTAGTTCGGCACGGCTTGTCCACCGAGGGCCTTTATCTCCTGGACGACCTTGTTGGCAGCTGCATCGTCGTGCCCGACACCGTCACGGGTGCCCCCCAGATCGTTGACCACAACCTTCGCTCCACGTTTTGCCAGCTCGAGGGCATACTGCCTGCCGAGACCGGCACCGGCTCCTGTTACGATTGCCACCCTGCCGGTAAAATCGATTTTTGACATAGTTACTCCTCCCCTGTTTTTACGTATCAGCCCTTTGAAGGCAGGGCCGCGTCAAAGTGACCGGTAACCTTGACATCGCCGTTCTCGTCACTGGCCACAAGCTCGCATGATATAAGATTCTCTCCTGCTTCCAGGCGCTTGTCCGTCACCTTTCCCGTAATGGTAATGGTGTTTCCCGGCCTGGTCATACCGGCAAACCGCACCCCGAATCTCTTTACATATTTCTTGGGAATCCAGGATGTCATGGCCTGACCGACAAACCCCATAATGAGCATGCCGTGGGAAATCACCCCGTCTTTCATACCCACTGCCTTGGCAAAATCATCGTCAGTGTGCAGGGGGTTGAAGTCTCCGGACGCACCGGCATACATGACATGCTGGAGCTTCTGAACGGGCCCCTTGACGAGAACAGGCATCTCATCGCCGACATGAATGTCTTCGAAATAGATTTCTTCAGCCATATCTGCCCCCTATTTCCTCTCGACGAGCAGCGACCTGGATCTGGCCACCTTTTCGCCCTTCTCATCAGTATAGACGATCTCGATGGTTACCATGTCCATCTTCCTGCCGGATTTATTTGTCTTCTCTTCTATGCTCACCACTTTCGGGGCACCGGTAAGCTTGTCCCCCGGGTAGATCTCCCGGTAGTATTCGTATTCCTCCTCGCCGTGCAGGACCATCATGAAATTGATGTTCAGATCGTTGATCACCGCCGGCATGGAGGAGCTCCACATCATGGGCACCGTGAGGAACGTCGGTGGCGCCGGCGTATCCTTGTACCCCTGCTTTATGGCAGCTTCCCTGTCCAGGTAGATTGGATTGGGATCGCCGATGGCCTTTGCCATTTCAGCAATCTTCCCCCGCTCCACCTCCCAGGTTACGGGTGCATATTCCCTTCCGACCTTTGCCTTATCAGCCATAGAATACCCCCCTTTCTTTAACTGTGCATTTACGCTTCATATCTCCCGACAATAGCAATGCTGCACACGTTCATCATGGGGAAGCCGCCGAGATTATGAGTGAGACCCAATTTGGGATCCTTTATCTGCCGCTCTCCGGCCTTGCCGAGGAGCTGATTGTACATCTCATAGAGCATCCGCAGGCCCGATGCGCCGATGGGATGCCCGAAACACTTCAGCCCGCCGTCCGGCTGGCAGGGAATCTTGCCGTCCAGATCGTAGAACCCGTCCATGATATCCTTGGCGGCAGTACCCCTTTCAGATATATGGAGATCTTCCATGGTTACAAACTCGGTGATAGAGAAACAGTCATGGACCTCCATCATACTGATCTCTTCCCTCGGATTCGTAATGCCGGCCTCTTTATAAGCAGCTGTGCTGGCACGTGTGGTGGTGACGAAGTGCGCCCCATCCCAGTCATCATAAGAGATTTCAGTGCCGTTACTCAGCGCCAGCTGCAGCGCCTTGACCGAAACGATATCGGTCTTGCCGAGTGATTTTGCAATCTCCGGTGTTGTTACAATGGCGCAGGCCGATCCGTCGCTCACCCCGCAGCAGTCAAACAGTCCCAGAGGGAAGGCGATCATGGGCGAATTCAACACCTGTTCCTCTGTCACGGGTCTTCTCAGGTGCGCCTTGGGGTTCTTCGCCCCGTTCGCATGGCTCTTGGCCGAAATATGTGCCATGGCCTTCTTGACATCCTGTATATCGACCCCATACTTTGCGGAATACCCGGATGCGAGAAGTGCAAAACCACCAGGTGCAGTCAGATTGGGGAACCATAATGCATTCGTGGTACCGACTGCAGCGCTGAATTCCGGCAGTCCGCCGTAGCCGATATCCTTGAGTTTTTCCACACCGATTGCCAGGGCGATGTCACATGCCCCTGATGCAACCGCATAGACTGCCCCGCGGAATGCCTCTGTTCCGCTTGCACAGAAGTTTTCTACCCTTGTTACCGCGATATTGGGAAGACGCAAGGCTATGGAAGCCGAAAGCGCACTTTTGCCTACATTCACTTCGTCGAAACAGGTACCCATCCAGGCCGCCTGAATCTCATTTTTTTCTATCCCGGCATCCGCTATACATTCCTGGAATGCCTCGACCATTAACTCTTCAGGCCCGTCATTCCACCGTTCTCCAAACTTCGTACACCCCATCCCGATAATTGCAACCTTGTCTCTAATTCCCGTTGCCATAGCTCACCTCCTTATCCTTGAACCTGGGGAACTGCCTTCCAGAAATATCCGGTAAATCCCCGCATCTCATCTACATTCCTTCTTCTGAAAGACATCTTGATCGGCATGCCTACCTTCACCTGGTTCAGGTCACAATCAGTGAAGTCAACAAAGGCCTTGCCACCCCCTTCAAAGGTCACGATACCGTATACCGCAGGAGGATCGACAGACGGTGCGAGCATGTCTCCCGTAAACACCTGGATATTTCCCGGCTTGTTGGCAAATTCATAATCCTCGAATTCACCGGCAGTATTGCATTCGGGCTTTACACACATGGGGAGCGGAGGAAACTGAACAGTGCCGCACTTCGTGCACTTTGCCCCGACAAAGCCGAGCACCATCTTCCGATTCCTCCAGAGAGCAGTGAGCGAGGTGTTGGGATTTGCTTCCCCCCGGATCCCGAGATCTGCCACGATAAGATCTCTGAACTTGATATACTTCTGGTAGTTCGTCAATTCTACCCGGCCTGCCAGCGAGCCCTTTATCCCTGCAGGGGCCTTGAAAGCTTTGATCTTGTCCGTAGCCTCGAAACAGAGCACATCACAGCCCTGTCCGAACCCTGCAAGGAGAATCTTGTCTCCCGGCTGTGCATCTTCCAGTGCGGCAACGAACATGACCAGTGGATGAGCGGTACCGGTATCGCCGCAGACATTGTGCAGATTATTCTGCACCCTGGCAGGATCGATGCCCAGTTTCTTGGCAATGTCCTTGTGGGTTCCCCCGAAATAGCAGGGATAAACGACCTTGGCGATATCACCGATGGACATGCCAGACTGTTTCAGGAAACCGCTTATCGCCTCGGGAATGATCTTGCCGTACCCCTCATCCCGTACCCACCGTTCTTCCCAGGTGTAATCGAATTCTTTTCCATACCCCTTATAGTGATCGATAAAATCGCAGTTAACCGAATAACTCCCCTTGAACTCCGCGAGGACATCGTCTCTCCCAAACAGCAGGGCTGCCGCACCGTCTCCGAGGAACATATCGTACATGGTGGCCATCTTGGTCTTGCGCTGATCGGATGCAGCAACGAGGACAGAATTCTTCCTGCCGGACTCGATTGCCTGCAGCGCAGCGATTGACGCCGTGGTTCCCGCCTTCAGGCATGCACTGAAATCGGCATTCATTGCCCCCTCTTCGGGCGCATTGAGTGCAGCGGCAACAATGCCGGCATTCAGTCTGTCTGCAAACGGCATGGTGGTCGATGCGAGGTACACCCCGTCGAGGTTCTTCCTGTCTTTGAGCGCCATACAGTCATAGGCTGCGGCAACTGCCATGCTGATGGCATCTTCGTCCCAGTTTGCAACCGATTTCTCTCCGCCGGCCACGGCCATGATTACCGGGAAATACCAGGCCATATTCTGGACGATCACCATCCTGCTCAATCTATAGCGGGGAATATACCCCCCGTAAGCTGTAATGCCAATCATACTACCTCCTCCCTTTCAAATCTGTCTATATGTCTCCGAATATCCCGTTTGCCCTCATAGCCTGTATTTCATTCTCACTGAAACCCAGTGAGCGTACCGTCTCCATGGTATCCCTGCCCAGAGCCGGACCTGCCCATTTGTATTCCGGCGAGTAGCCTGAATATTTTATGGGAAGGGCTACCTGGGCAATCGGTGCACCGTCCGGGCCGGGCACATCCACCAGCACCCCCCGGGCCTGGGCGTGCTCGCTCCTGGTTGCCTCCGAGAAACTCAGTACCGGGTCCACGCATGCATCGATACCTTCAAACACGCTCGTCCAATGGTCCCTCGGACAAGAGCGGATCTTCTCGGCTATCACCACCCGGAGTTCGTCCTGGATGCCCGGTGTCATCAATCTCGAGAGATAGGGTCCCAGATTCAACGCCTTGAGAAACGCAGTGAGAAACTGGGGCTCCAACCCACCAAACGAGATATATTTCCCGTCGGAGGTCTCATAGAACCCGTAGAGCGACCCGCCATTGAGGAGTTCGGTTTCAAAACCGGGCTCTTCCTCCCCGACCAGATTCCTGATCCCGCTGACCACATGATGGGGAAACAGGCCGTCGGTCATGGAGATGTCGATATGCTGGCCTTTCCCGGTCTTCATCCGTCCGATGATGGCAGCAAGTATCCCGATGACGGCATTGTTCGATCCTGACCCCACGTCGGCAATCTGGATACCCATCTGGCAGGGGCCGGTATCCTTTCTTCCCGAATAGCTCATGACCCCTGACAGCGACAGGTAGTTGATGTCATGGCCTGCCCGGTCTTTCAGCGGCCCGGTCTGGCCGTATCCGGTGATGGAACAGTAGATCAGCCCGGGGTGAACCTCAGAAAGAGTTTCGTACGAGAGCCCGAGACGCGCCATGGCACCGGGACGATACTGCTCGACAACGATGTCGTAACCACCATCGCGGATCAGTCGTCTGACGATCTCGAGGCTGTCTTTCTTCTTCAGATCGAGGGCAATGGATTTTTTGTTCCGGTTCAAGGTGGCATGCATGCAGGAGACCTTGCCTTCCTTATCCACAAACGGGGGAGCAAGCCGCGCCAGGTCGATTCGCGTCGGCGACTCCACCCTGAGAACCTCTGCCCCGAGATCGGAGAGCATCATGGTGGCAAAGGGCCCGGGCAGGAGATAGGAAAAATCGAGAATCTTGATGCCTTGCAGCAACGCCTCCATGTCAGAGACCCTCCTCGCCCAATCAATGAGATCCGGTGAACTTCTTCCGGCCAGGCATGCACGTGCCTAAATCATGTAATGGCTCTATTATTACAGGGAGAATCATACAGCTCAATGACTACATTTTCCTCAAAGACCAAAAACCTCCCACACAACACCATCACATAAGAATATCCTATTGTTTAGCATAGCTGGCGCATTATGGCATCAAAATTCCCGGATTGTCAACCGTTTAGTATGTTTGTAATACAGCATTACCAATTGTGCACACCAGCACAGACGCCCCCCGGAGGGATCGGTTCGTTATTGCTGGAGATATTTTCGAGATAAATAATTACCTGCTGGTTCCCTGATGCCCAGGTATAGTATAGAGACTACCTATGAAGGTCCTGGTCATCACCACGTCGTATCCGGATTATGAAGGATCAAACCGGGGGGTATTCATCAGGAGGCTCTGTCTTGAACTCTCCAGGCAGGGTCTCGACGTCGCTGTTCTCACCCCGAGGATATTCAAACAGAGTCCGTATCTGGAGGAAGACAACGGCATCAGGGTCTACCGTTTCTGGTTTCCGAGCAGCGAGACCCCTCTGAACCAGAGGGGCGCAATCCCTCTTCTGCCCATGCTTGTGTATATGCTCTCCGGCTTTATGAAGGCCCTGCATCTCTGCATCAGGGAGAAGCCCGATATCATTCACGGAAACTGGATCGTTCCCACTGGCCTCATCGCCTCGCTCGCAGGATACCTTACCCGGGTCCCGGTAATCAACACGGCTCGCGGCATGGATATGCGCATCAGCGAGAAAGGGCCGGTGAAAGCCCTCTTTGATCTGGCGATACGGCTCTCAGGAAAAGTAACCGTGGTCTCTGAGGCAATGCGTACCAGGGCGGTCCTGAAGGACGCGCAGATCATTTCCTCCGGCGTCGACACCTCGTTCTTTGAGATCACCCCTGACTATCAGTGCCATACCGTGCTGTATTCCAGGAGTCTCGAGCCGGTCTATGATCCTGAAACCCTTTTACAGAGCATCCCCCTGGTTATCGAGAAGATGCCGGATGCCAGATTCATCATCGCGGGAACCGGGACCCTGGAACCACATCTGCACCAGCTCGCACAGGCCCTGGGCATTGCAGCACAGGTGGAATTTGTCGGACTCGTCACGAACGATCGCATCGCCTCGCTCATGAGGCATGCGTCGGTCTATGTTGCCACCGCCATTGCCGACGGAACCTCCATCGCCCTTCTGGAGGCCATGGCAGCGGGATTGACACCCGTGGTCACGGATATCGAGGCAAACAGGTCATTGATCAGCCATGGAAAAGACGGGTTTCTCTTCGGACCGGGAGAGCCCCAGGACCTCGCATACAATCTCATAAGGGCACTGTCCCAACAGATACCGCCAGCAGTCCTGCTGGGAAAAAGGGATACTATAAAAGACAAGATCTACTGGAGCAATATTGCCAAAAAATTCATTGCCCTCTATAATCAGAGTCTTAAATAATCGGGCATGATATACTATTAAAGCTTAACATGGCCAAATACGATGAGTATTGTGCTGGCCGGATGACCAATACATCTCATATTCAAGGGCGTACACAAACCCCGGCATCACCCGGGTTGGCGGAGCTGTAAGGTACGAAACGTGGTGAACGGATCTACCGCCACCAACCAACAGCTGACAAATTTATTAACCTTTCCCCTTTTACCTTTGAACCCTTTAAATAAATGACTGACAACCCCGGAATCATAAAAACCCTGCGCGAAATATTCCGGTTTCTGCCGGTGCGCCGCACCCTGCGTTTCTGGATTATCCTGACCGGCATGGTGGCCGTGGCACTGCTGGAAACAATCACTGCCGGTGCCATCGCTTTCTATGCCGCGTCGATGGCCAACCCCCAAGCCGTCATCACCGGCCATCTGCCGTGTCTGCAGCACATGGCCCCTGTCATAATCAATCTCGACACCAAGGGTCTGATTTCCATTCTCAGTATTTGCGTCATCCTGCTGATCATCATCAAGAACGCCGCCATGGCCGCCACAGCCTATGCCAGCAAATTCTTCGCCGCCAACATCAGCGGCTACCTGGGCGAATACATGCTGAAGGGTTTTCTGAATCTGCCCTACGAATGGCACCTGCAGCATAATTCCGCCGACCTGATCCAGGGCATCAGCTGGCGCCAACAGTTCGGCAACCTGATCACCGCCGCCCTCAAACTGCTCAGTGACATGCTGATCGTCACCATCCTGCTGACGACCCTGCTGATCGCCAACCCAGTCATTTCGCTCCTGGTCTTCATGACGCTCGGCGGCACCTCGCTCCTGATCATCCGGCATATCCGCCAAGGCATGGAACGACTGGCAATCAGACATCGCGACTACACTTCTTCCATCAACCGCCAGGTCACCCAATCGATGCATGGCATCAAAGAAGTCAAAATCTACAACCGCTCCAGCACCTTTACCGAAAGATACGATCAGGAAGTCCACACATTCGCCCGCATCGATGCCAGCCTCCACTTCATCAACCAGCTGCCCGGCTGGCTGCTGGAAATCATGGGCGCCACCATGCTGGCCATGTCCATCTGGATCATGTTTTTCTGGTTCGGCGACTCATCGGTCAAAATAACCGGCACCATCGCCCTGCTGGCGGTTGCCTCCTGGCGCATCCTGCCGGCCATGAGCCGCATCCTCAACAGCGCCAATGCCATCCGCCAGGCCCTGCCCTACGTCCACAGCGGGCTTGATTACCTGCACGAAATTGAAACCAAATCAACCCCCGACCCGGATACTATCTCCGGGGGCAGCTTCAAGTCAGAACTGAAACTCGAGAATGTCTCATTCCAATATCAAGGCGCCAACCGCATGGCCCTTTCCAGTATCAGCCTGACAATCCAGCGAGGCCGCACCATCGGCATCATCGGCACCTCCGGCGCCGGCAAAAGCACCCTGGTGGATATCATCATCGGCCTGCTAACGCCAACAAACGGAGCGCTTCTTTTAGATGGAGAGCCACTGACCACCAATAACATGAAGGGTTGGCAAGCCAAGATCGGCTATGTTCCCCAGAGTCCTTATATCGCACCGGCCACTCTGGCCGAAAACGTGGCATTCGGTATAAACCAGCAGGAGATCAACCACGACAAGGTCCTTAGTTGCTGCCGCATGGCCGCCATGGATGATTTTATGCATCAGCTGCCCGACGGACTGAACTCCTTCATCGGCGAACGC
Source organism: Deltaproteobacteria bacterium (assembly GCA_018434685.1). Taxonomy (GTDB): domain Bacteria; phylum Desulfobacterota; class Desulfomonilia; order UBA1062; family UBA1062; genus DSAD01. Next base: position 481,966 of record JAHDOV010000003.1, on the reverse strand, counting down.
GGCGTCAAACTTTCCGGTGGCCAGCGCCAACGGGTGGCCATCGCCCGGGCGCTCTACCATAACCCCGAAGTCATCATCTTCGACGAGGCAACCAGCGCCCTGGACAGTAAAAATGAAGAGTCCATCCAGCAGACCATCTATTCGCTCAAAAACAAAATGACCCTGATCATCATCGCCCACCGCCTGAGCACGGTGGAGGACTGCGATGAAATTGTCTGGCTGGAAGATGGATTGGTTGAAAAAACGGGTGAGACAAACCTGGTACTAAGCGAATACAAGAAGAGGCATAAAGAAAACTCTTCAGATCACAAAAACTTTCATCAAATTATCAAAAACAAAGAGTAATACTAATCTGATCTAACGCCAATTTCTGCTTACCCCTGCAACAAGGTCATCGAAAGACTCAAGCACCATCTCGAAAAACTATTCGACAACTCGAAGAAACTCTGTACAGAACGAAAGGTCTCAATTTGAAAAAAACTATTTGTATTATATCATTCTCTCCCATAGCCAGAGATGCAAGAGTGCTCAGGCAGATCAAGTGCTTATCTGCGGAGTACAAGCTCCATGTAATCGGCTACAGTTCCCAACCAGTTCTCAAAAATAATGCCGACAAAATTTCGTGGCATCAACTTTCCCCAGATGGACCAGACAGCGACGTCCCTCGATTAATCGTTGCTATAAAAACCAAGGACTATAAAAATTTCAAAATCGGTCTGCGCATAAAAAACAAACTGCTCTACTATGCTGCCAGGGCTTTCATTCTTCTTGGCAACATAATACCTCCCTTGATGGAAGCTGCATATTGGATAAGGTTCCGACATAGTGAGGCCACAAAAATAGCCATAACTACACCTTGCGATCTCTACTATGCAAACGACTGGAACACCATACCAATTGCAGCCAAGGCCGCCCATATAAACAATGCCAAGCTAGTTATCGACCTGCATGAATATGCACCTTTACAATACAACAATGTATCGTTCAAATTATTCGAATCCAGATTGATATCATATATAATAAAAAAATATGCCAGAACTGCTGCCGTCAGTATAACAGTAGCAGATCAAATTGCTTCTCGATATCATGAAAATTTCGATTTCAAGCCAATTACGATCTACAACACCCCAGAGATCAATACAATCCAGCCAACCTCTATAGACCCAAACAACATAAAATTAATCCATCATGGAGGCGCTGCGGCAATTCGTAACCCCAAGCTAATGATTGATGCAACAGCAAAAGCCGATAAACGATACAGTCTTCATTTCATGTTAATTCAAAATGCTTATGTTGATGAACTTAAACAATATGCCAATAAAACCGCTCCATCAAGAATCTTCTTCCATGATCCAGTTGCACCTGACAAAGTTCCCGAATATATCTCAAAATATGACGTGGGATTTTATATCCTTCCTCCAGTATCATATAATCAACACATCGCATTGCCAAATAAATTCTTTGATTTTATCGCTGCCAAACTCGCTGTATGCATCGGCCCCTCCCCCTCAATGAAACAAGTCGTGGAGAAATTCTCCATAGGCAAAGTATCCAATTCATTCCACCCAGATGATATTGCCGAACTTCTTAACCGAACAACGCCAGAAGAATGGCAACGCATGAAGATTGCAACAGTTAACGCATTCAAAGAATTCAATGCTGACGTTGAAATGGCCAAGCTTAAATCAACGATAGACGAGCTATGGATCTAGATCCATTATCTTTAAAAATATTATACCTGAGTTTCAATGATCCATTCAAATCACCCGGGGTCTATCGCAAAGAGAAGGAATTCTGCCAGGCCATGCAGGATAGCTGCAGCCAAAGGAAGATCCTCTTCAAAGGCATCAATATCTTTACAGCCGATACTCGTGAACAAACAGACGGACTGCAAACACCGGATTTTCGAATCATCGATGTCGCCACCCCGGCCTATCGGCTATTTAAGTCAATCCCATTGTTCTGCTCGATCTTCCGCATCCGCCCGACATTTTCCGAGGCCTACAGGGAAATAACATCTTACAGGCCGGACGCCATCATCTGGCGATTCAACATCACAGCTGTTCCCGGGATCTTCGATCCCAAAAAGGCCCACCCTGAAGTCTGTTTGATCTCAGAGCATCAGGCCAAGGAGATCGAGGAACTCCGGATGACCTCCGCGGGTAGTATGGCAGCCCCGATCATTCAGCGACACAGGGATAAGGTATTCAGGAACATAGATGCCGTAATCGGGGTAACCGAAGAAATCACCCGGTATGAGTTGGCGTGTGCCAAGCTGGACATCCCTTCACATACAATGACCAACGGCATCGATGTCGGCTCATATCCACTTAAAAACGCAACCGCTACAGAAAGGGACAGCCTGCGGCTTCTTTACGTTGGATCTCATACCGCCCACTGGCAGGGGCTCGACCGTGTCCTCGAGGGAATTGCGGCCTACCATGGAAAAGTAAGGATCGAGCTCCATGTAGCCGGCAGTATGAACGCTTCGACTCGACAGCTTATCGAAAAACTGGGCATTGAGCATCACATACATGCCCATGGGTATATAGAGGGCACAGCGCTTAACAGGTTGTTTGATGACTGCGATATCGCAGTGGGAACCCTGGGGATGCACAGAAAAAACCTGACCTTCGGCTCCACCCTTAAGGTTCGGGAATATATGGCCAGGGGGATTCCCTTCATCCTCTCATACACGGATGAGGATCTTTGCCCTGATCTTCCCTTTGTTCTCAGGGCACCGGCCGACGACAGCCCCATAGACATGGGCCGCATACATCAGTTCACAACGCAGCTGTATCGCACCCATGGTGTGACCTTATCAGCCGACATGCATACTTATGCCCTGGAACACATGGATTACAAGATCAAGATCATTAAATTGCTGGATTTCATCACATCACAACTTCACCAAAACTGATCAGACAATGTGTCGCATAACCGGTATCTGGAAAAATGACTGCATGCAGGACATAGCTTCTGTCTGCACATCCATGCGTGATACCATGACATCAGGTGGTCCGGACGATGCCGGTCTCTATGTTGATCGGGCGTCAGGGCTTGCCCTGGGCCACAGACGTCTCTCCATCATCGACCTTACCGAGACCGGCCACCAGCCCATGAGCACCCCTGATGAGAGGTACACCCTTACCTATAACGGCGAGGTGTATAATTACCGGGAACTCAGAAAAGAGCTTGAGTCAGAGGGGGTACAGTTCAGGGGTTCATCCGATACCGAGGTAGTGCTCAATGCCTTTGCATTGTGGGGGCCGGGCAGCGTAGAAAAATTCATCGGGATGTTCGCCTATGCAATATGGGATTCTGCAGAAAAGGCACTGTATGTTTTCAGGGACCGCATGGGGGTAAAGCCCTTATACTATTACAATAAAAATGGAACATTTGCCTTTGCCTCGGAACTCAAGGCGCTTCATGCAGGTCTGGGCAAAAAACTGGAGATCGATGAGACGTCTTTGGGTGAGTTTTTCCACTACGGCTATATCTCCGCACCGAGATCCATCTATAAAAACACCTATAAACTCGAGCCGGGCTGCTGGATGAGGGTTTCGTCTGACCATACGATTGAGAAATACCGATACTGGTCATATTCCCGGATCAGCGAAATACCGTTCATCCCAGATAACGAGGAGGAACTGACCGACCGGCTCGAAGAGATCATGATCGATGCCTTCAAAAAGAGGCTTATTGCCGATGTCCCGGTGGGGGTATTTCTCTCGGGCGGCATCGATTCTTCCCTGGTCACCGCTCTACTGGCCAGACATACCGATACTCCGATCAAGACCTTTACTATCGGGTTCCGGGAAAAGAACTATGACGAATCCCGCTGGGCCAGAAAGATTGCCGATTATCTCGGCACCGAACATACGCAGGAGATCGTCACGCCGGAGCATGCCAGAGAGATCCTGCCCCAATGGCCGGAGATCTATGACGAGCCCTTTGGAGATATCTCCGGAATCCCCACCACCATCGTATCGCAGATGACCCGGCAGCACGTAAAGGTGAGCCTTTCAGCTGACGGCGGCGACGAGCTGTTCTGCGGCTATCACCGCTACTGGGTGATGAATAACCTGAACAGGTTTATTGCTCCGATTCCGTCAGTACTGCCGAGACTGGCAGGGAAGGTCATGGGATTCCTGGGGAACGACAGGGTCTCGGACATGGCGCAGGCGTTCCCCAGACTGAGACTGCCCGCAATAAAGGATCGCATGAGAAAATTCCAGGCAGTGCTGTCAAACTGGAAAGGAACCGCAGCAGGCGCCTACCCTTATTCTGTGGGATACTGGCTGCCCCACGAGATCGAGCATCTTATCGGTTCTTACACAGATCAACGCCCCGCCCTCGATACCTCAGAAAACAACCTCCTGGATGCCATGATGCAATGGGATCTTCAGCACTATCTCCCAGACGACATCCTCACCAAGGTGGACAGGGCAACCATGTATGCAAGCCTGGAAGGGAGAGATCCGTTCCTCGATCACCGGATTGTGGAGTTTGCCCGCAAGCTTCCCCTTGGGATGAAATATAACAACAGAACCATGAAATATATCCTGAAAAAACTCCTGGGCCGGTACCTTCCCGAAGCAATGTTCAACCGGCCGAAACAGGGTTTTGCCGTGCCCATATATTCCTGGCTGCACGACGATCTGATGGAGCTCGTCGAGACCCATCTCAACCCGGACGTACTTCAACATCAAACTTTCATTGATCCTGAAGTCGTTTGCACCACAATAGCCGAATTCAGAAACAAGAACGGCTCCGTCGCGGTAGACCGTATCTGGCTGCTGCTCGTGTTCATGATGTGGAAAGACAAATATGGGTTGTGATCTACCACGAAGTGCACGAAGGACACGAAGATGAAATTTGATTCGCTATCCAATCAAGTCATAGGTTGTGCACTGGAGGTTCATAAACACCTGGGTCCCGGGCTGCCGGAATCGACTTATGAACAATGCCTCGCACATGAGCTTTCTTCGGTAGGCATTTCATTCCAACTACAGAAACCTCTGCCTGTTGAATATAAAGGTCTAATGCTTGAATGCGGCTACCGCATTGATGTCCTTATTGAAGACCAACTCATAGTTGAACTCAAAAGCGTCAACACTCTACTTCCCATTCATGAAGCCCAGATTCTAACATATATGAAGCTTGGCAATATCAAAACTGGTCTACTGATTAACTTCAACACTGTGAGACTAAAAGATGGAATCAAAAGATTTGTTCTTTAACCCTTCATTTTCTTCGTGCCCTTCGTGGTAAAATAGCATGCAAAAAATTAAAATTCTCCACCTCATTTCCACTCTGGATGTGGGGGGTGCTGAACAGAATCTTTTGCGTCTGACATCTTCAATGAACAAAGCCCTTTATAAATCGATGGTTGTCTCCATGACGGATATCGGTCCGATTGGCACAGAGATACGGAATCAGGATGTCTCGATCCATGCCCTCAATATGAAAAAAGGCATTCCGGATCCCCGGGGTATTTCACGTCTCAAAGCAGTCGTTTTTCATTATGAGCCGGACATCATCCAATGCTGGATGTACCATGCAAACCTCTTCGGCCTTCTCTTCTCCCGCAGAAAGCCTCTTGTCTGGAATATACGCTGCAGCGATATGGATCTTTCCCGATATGGCTTTGTCTACAAGTCCACGGTTAAGGCCGGGGCAATTTTCTCAAAGATCCCGGATGCCCTTATTGCAAACTCCTTTGCCGGCAAGAAATTTCATGAGGGGCTCGGATATGATCCCAAAAGATGGGAGATTATACCCAATGGGTTTGATCCGGGTCTTTTCAAACCTGATGCAAAAGCACGTACAACAATCCGATTCGAACTGGGTATCCCTGAAGATGCACCTGTAATCGGTCTTATCGCCCGCTTTGATCCCATGAAGGATCACCGGACGTTCTTTCATGCCGCCCATCTGCTCCTAAAGACCCATCCAACCGTACACTTCGTTCTTGCAGGACAAAACATAACCTCTCATAACCCCGAACTATATCGTTTGACTGGCGATTACCGAAACAGTCGGCAGTTCCACCTCCTCGGCCAGAGACGAGACATCCCTGATGTTCTCAATGCACTCGATATAGCAACTTCGTCATCTTTGAGTGAAGGCCTGTCCAACACCATCGGCGAGGCCATGGCAGCCGGCGTACCCTGTGTCGTAACCGATGTGGGTGATTCACGGCTCCTCGTAGGTGATGCCGGTCATGTCGTGCCGAAAAACAATCCTGAGATCCTGGCCAGGGCGTGGCAGCGATTGATTGATGCAGGCCCTGATCACATCCGGCTCTTGGGTGACATGGCCAGAAAACGCATACAGGAACACTACTGCCTCGATACTTCAGTCAGGCGCTATGAAGAACTCTACAGCGAACTCAGTGAACCCTCTGTGACGTAGCATAGCTTATTACAGATTGACAAGGCATCCGCATCGCCGATCAGGGCGAGGCCGCCCGCAATTCCGATCAGCTCTACCAGAATATCATCCCCATAAACCACCTCACCTTTCCCCTCCCACATACCCGTCCTTAATCCAACCTGATAGTAGTATGCAGCACAGGAGAGGATCGCCCGGGACCAGCCGATAAAGTCAATCACCAACGCCCCTGTCGTTGATCAACATCATCGAATTGACTCAATACCAGGCCCTATAAGCTCTCGAAGCGTATCATGTGCAGCAATCACCGGATTGGGATCACCCATAATCCTTTCCATTAAATGACTACCCACGATCACCCCGTCTGCAAAGGCAAGCATGTCATTTACCTGCTCTGCTGTGGATATCCCGAATCCGATGCACACGGGCAGATCGGTCATTGCCTTTATCCCCTGCACCTGCCGGGCCACCTCCCCGGGAAGGCATTGCCGGACACCGGTCACCCCTTTGACCGATACTGCATACACGAACCCGCTGCATTGGGAGATTACCTCTTCCTGCCGCTGCAAGGTGGTCGTCGGGGCAACGAGCCTGATGAGATCGATCCCGATGTCGCGGCAGAGAGCATGGATCTCCCGGGCATCGCTCGGCAGGTCAGGGATGATGACACCCTGCACCCCCCTGTCCCGAAACCTGCTCAATGTCTCTCCGATCCCACGGCGCATGAGGGGATTGATATAGGACATGACGATCAGCGGGATATCGATCGATGTGGTCCAATCACCCAGATGCTCCATAAGACCCTCCAGGGTGAACCCGTTCTTCAGGGCCAGGTGGGATGCCTTCTGCAGCACCGGCCCGTCAGCCATGGGGTCGGAAAAGGGCAGGCCGATCTCGATGGCTGCCGCCCCTGCAGCACGCAGCGAGCGTATGATCTCACCGGTGGCATCCATCCCGGGAAGGCCCGCAGTTATATAGGGTATTACGGCCTTGGTTTTATTTTTGATTGCATCCGCTATCACAGCCCCTCCTCCAAAACGGTGTGGATATCCTTATCTCCCCTGCCGGAGAGGTTCACGATCACAGTTCTTCCCTGATGGCGGTGTGCATACTGCTCGAGATAGCCGATGGCATGGGCACTCTCCAGTGCCGGCGCTATCCCCTCGAGCCGGTTCAAAAGCCTGAAGGCCTCCAGTGCCTGTGCGTCTCTGACCAGTCCGTATCGTGCCCTGCCGGTTGTCGCCAGGTGACTGTGCTCAGGTCCGACGCCTGGATAGTCGAGCCCGGCAGCTATGGAATGGGTATCGAGGACCTGCCCGTTCTCGTCCTGCAGCAGGTGTGAACACGCCCCGTGGAGAACGCCGGGTATGCCGAAATTGATACTGGCCCCATGGCTTGTATTACCATCTCCGTATGCCTCAACCCCGATGAGTTCCACAGGGTCATCGATAAATCTTGAGAATATCCCGATAGCATTGCTCCCACCGCCTACGCAGGCGATCACCGCATCCGGGAGTTTCCCGGTCTTTTCTATGATCTGCCCGCGCGCCTCTTCCCCGATGACAGCCTGAAATCTCCTCACCAGGGTGGGGTACGGATGCGGTCCCACGGCTGAACCCAAGAGATAGTACGTGGTGTCGACATTCGTCACCCAGTCGCGTATGGCCTCGCTCGTTGCATCCTTTAACGTCGCGGTTCCAGTGGTTACCGGCACGACTTCGGCCCCCAGGAGTCTCATGCGCTCCACGTTCATGTGCTGGCGCCGGATATCCTCAGACCCCATGTAAACCACACACTCCATGCCGAAGAGCGCACAGGCCGTGGCCGTGGCCACGCCGTGCTGGCCGGCGCCGGTCTCCGCGATGATCCTGGGCTTGCCCATGCGCCTTGCCAGCAGGATCTGTCCCAGGGCGTTGTTGATCTTGTGGGAGCCGGTATGATTCAGGTCCTCCCGCTTCAGCCACACCTCGATCCCGTGGTGTGCAGAAAGCCTCTTCGCATGGGTAAGCGGGCTCGGTCTTCCCACATAATCCTGCAGGTAAGAGGAGAATTCCCCTTGAAAACCATCATCGTCAAACGCACGGACAGCAGCGTCTTCCAGCCCCCTGAGTGCCGGAATCAATGTCTCGGGAACATACTGCCCGCCGTACTCACCGAAATAACCGTTCATGAGCGCGCCTCCCTGATGAATCTCTCCATCTTCACCGCATCCTTTATGCCCGGGGCATGCTCGACCCCCGAGCTCACGTCCACCCCCACGGGATGGGCCTGGCGAACCGCCTGGTGCACATTATCCGGATCGAGGCCCCCCGCGAGGATGAACGGAATGTCCAGTCTCTGCCACCTGCCCCTCGTTCCCGAGCCCTGACTGGGGTCGATGAGCACCCTGCAGGGGATGTCCCGGGGTATGGGTTCCTCGCAAAATCCCCTCGTTGCCCAGATGATAGAGAACCGCTCTGCCAAGGCCCGGTGCTCACGGCTCAGTTGCCCGTGGAGCTGAAGGGTGTCGAGCCCCAGTTCCATGCCGAGCCGGGCGATCTCTTCGGGGTTTTCATCGGTGAACACCCCGACCTTTTCGATGTCCTCAAGCCCGTGTATCCACGGCAGCACAGCGCCCGGTTCAACCCGCCGCCTGCTTGGCGTCAGCACAAATCCGACGGCATCGGCCCCGAGCTCGCAGGCACGCCGTGCATCCTCATACCTGGTGATGCCGCAGATCTTTACCCACATGAGAACACATCCCGTCTGGTTGATTCTTGCACCATTGCCCGTCCGATGAGTGCCGCATCATAACCCAGGTCCTTGAGTTCCCGAAGCCGCTGACTCGAGGTGATGCCGCTCTCGGCAACACGTATGATTCTCTTCGGGATATGGGCGATCATCTCTTTGTGCCTGTCTGTATGCACCTTGAGCGTCGCGAGGTCCCGCACGTTGATCCCGATGATGTCGGCCCCTATCCTGAGGGCCTTCTCGAGGCCTTCAAACCCGTGTGCCTCTACCAGGCAATCCATGCCAAGGCCCTTGCCGAAGGCGTGGAGTCTCTCACACTCCTCAAGGCTGAGCAGCTCGGTAACCAGGAGAAAGGCATCAGCACCAAAGGCCCTGCCCGCTTCGATCTGGCGTTCATCAACGATGAAGTCCTTCATGAGGACCGGCAGAGAGCAGGCTGCCCTGATCTGCCGGATGTATGCCATATCCCCGGCAAAATACCACGGCTCGGTCAGGCAGGATATGGCACCGGCACCAAGGGAGGCATACTCCCGCGCAAGATACGCGGGGTCGTGGGAAATGCCGAGATTCCCCTCGGACGGCGTTGCATACTTCACCTCGGCGATAACAGCCATGTCCTTCAGCACCGTTCTGAACGGCCGCACCGGGGATGATGGAGCGTGCACCATGTTCCCGAGGCGCTTTGATCGCTCTTTAGAGAGTGCGTACATACGGGTCAGGAACTCCACTATGCCCTCACCCGATCCAGGGCGTTCAATGCCTCTCCCGAGCCTACCACCCTGGCAGCAATCGACACTCCGTCCCTGATACCGAGGCTGCTGTCCAGTGCCATGAAGGCTGCACCGGCATTGATGAGCACGCTCTCGAGGCAGGCCCCCTTGAGCGATCCGTCGAACACCTTCTGGATTCTTCCAGCCGACTCCTCGGGGGTGCTCACCTGCAGTTCCGCCAGTGATTTTCTCTCAAAACCCGCATCTTCCGGCAGGATCTCTCCCCGGGAGATTGTTCCGCCTGCGAGCCTGGCATACGCTGTCGGACCAGAGATGGATACCTCGTCAAGCCCGGAGTGAACCACCATGGCACCCTTTAATCCCATGATCCTGAGCACCTCGATGACAGGCCCGATGAGACGTTGATCGTACACACCAATCACCTGGTAGGCCGCCCGTGCCGGGTTCGTCAGGGGGCCCAGGATATTGAAGATGGTCTTCATGCCGAGCTGCCTCCTGGCAGTCATGGCATGTTTCATGCTCGGGTGGTAGCGGGGGGCGAACATGAAGGCAAACCCGCTCTGTCTCAACGACCTGGCTGCCTGCGCCGGCTCCAGCTCGATGGGAACCCCGAGGGCCTCGAGGCAGTCGGCACTGCCCGAAGACGAGCTAACGGAGCGGTTCCCGTGCTTGGCCACCTTGATGCCAGCACCGGCCAGGACAAATGCCACTGCCGTGGAGATATTGAAGGTGGATGCACTGTCTCCGCCGGTTCCACAGGTGTCCATCACCTCGAAATCCACATCGAGCCTGACGGCCTTGTCCCGCATGATCCGTGCAGCGCTCGCGATCTCGGACGGTTTTTCCCCCTTTGCCCGAAGGGCTATGAGAAACGCTCCGATCTGCGTGTCATTGACCTGGCCGGACATGATGGCGTCAAAGGCCTCTTCCATCTCGTCATCCTGCAAGTCCTCGGTAATAATCAACTTTTCAATAAACTCCTTCATACGACCTCCCGTGTCTCTGTAATGAATGCCTCTATGAGATCACACCCATGCTCGGTGGCTATGGATTCAGGGTGAAACTGCACGCCGAAAACTCTCAGCGAGGAATGCCTGATACCCATGACCTCGCCGTCTTCCGCCCGGGCACAGACCTCCAGCTCCTCCGGCAGCTCCGCGCAGTCCACTGCCAGAGAATGATACCTCACCGCGAGGAACTGCTGCGGAAGTCCCGAAAAAATGCCTGAGAAGTCATGGGATATCCGCGAGAACTTGCCGTGCATGACCCGAGCGGCGTGACCGACGTGACCGCCGAATGCCTGGGCAATGCACTGGTGCCCCAGGCAGACCCCGAGGATGGGGATGCTGTCATGGAAGCACCTGATCACCTCCATGGATATTCCTGCATCCCGGGGCGAGCCAGGACCTGGTGAGATGAGAATCCCTGCGGGGAGCATCTGCTCTATTTCAGCTAAGGTGACCGCATCGTTTCGCCTGACAACAACCTCCTCGCCCATTGACTCCACTGCCTGGACGAGGTTGTAGGTAAAGGAATCGAAGTTATCTATCATGAGGATCATGCCACACCTCCCAGAGCAGCGCTCAATGCCTTGAGTTTGCTGTCAATCTCCCGCATCTCGTTTTCCGGCTGGGAGTCCCACACGATCCCCGCACCTGCCTGTACATAGACCTTTCTGTCCCGGATGAAGATGGTCCGGATGGCTATGGCGGTATCGATATCACCGCTGAATGACAGGTATCCCACTGCCCCGGCATACGGACCCCGGCACATCCCTTCGAGTTCGTCGATAATCTCCATGGCACGGACCTTTGGTGCCCCGGAGACCGTTCCTGCCGGGAAACAAGCCTTCAACACATCGATATTGGTCAGGTCTTTTCTCTTTGTCCCCTCGACGCACGAGACAATATGCATGACGTGCGAATAATATTTCACCTCTTCCCGTGATACCACCCGGACCGAACCCGGTTCGGACACCCTTCCCACATCATTGCGTGCCAGATCGAGGAGCATGAGGTGCTCGGCCCGCTCCTTCTCATCCTCCATGAGTTCTGCAGCCAACCGTTTGTCGTGCTCTGAAGATGTGCCCCGTGGTCTCGTTCCTGCTATGGGAAGCGAGGTGATCGTCTCTCCCCTGAGCCTGACCATGACCTCGGGTGATGATCCGACCAGCGTAACGTCGGGCAGCCGTATGAAAAACAGGTAGGGTGACGGGTTGATATGCCGCAGTCTCCGATACGTATCGAACGGATCGCACGCGGTATCCAGCTGCAGCCTCCTCGAAAGCACTGCCTGCATGATGTCGCCCTGCCTGATATGGGTCTTTGTCCTGTCTACAGCCTCCCGGAAAGTCCGGTCATCCATGGACACTGCTTCCACCGTACACCTCCGAGGAATACGCGCCTCGGGCATGGTCGCCCTGCGAGAGAGGCCTTCTTCAACCTCAAAGAATGCCTCTTTTGCCTCCTTGAGGGCCCTCTCATCGCTCATGCCGGACTCGCACTCGGTGTGGATGAGGGATATTGACTGGCCGAGATGATCGAAGGCCACAAGGGTGTCGGCCCGCGCGAGCATGGCATCGGGAAATCCCGATTCCCTTTCAGGACGAGGAAGATGTTCTATCCCCCGAACCATGTCATAGCCCAGGTAACCGACATATCCGCCGATAAAAGGCGGCAGGCCATCCCGATCGAACCTCAGGTTATTCCCGCATAGGGGTATCTTCGCCCAGGGATCATTTTCTTCATCAATGGTGAGGACACCCTCATCGGGGAAGCGCCCGATAAAGCTGTAGGGTCCCGGGATCGACTCGAGCAGAAAGCCCTGTCCGTCGCCCACAAGGCTATGGTATGCCTGTACCGGGGTGAGGGTATCACAGGCGAGTCTCCTGACGACGACAACTCCCCTGTCGTGTATGTCTCTGAAAATGTTATCCACATAATGCATTGGGTCCCCTTTCGCACAAAAAAAAGCGGCAGGCCTTCTGGAAGCCTGCCGCTTTTACCTCTGACTATTTGCGATCGTCCTAGAGCATACCTCCGGTGTCACCACTATTCATGCTCTGCCACCACCAATTCTGTTCGTTTGCCTTGGATCGTCTGCACATCATGATGTTTCTATATATAGTAACATTTCGCTTGTCAACAATTTTTTATCGGCTCCCCGTCTCTGGCCAAAACAGTGGTAATTTCCGGGGGAACATCCACATGACCTTGATTTTTCTTCCCGGCAGGTGGTATCATATTATCGTTCGTCTGAGTATTGTTCGCCAATACCTGCAAAGGAGAGGATATATGAACGAAACCATTATTTCATTTGATCGTCATATCATGAATGAACAGAGAAAACATGAAGGTAGAGGCGATTTCAGCGCCATTTTAAGCCAGATCATTTTTGCAGCCAAGGTGGTTGCCGCCCAGGTCTCTCATGCCGGCCTCATCGAGGACATTCTCGGCAGGACCGGCGAGAAGAACATCCAGGGGGAAGAGGTTCAGAAACTCGACGTTTACGCAAACAAAGTTTTCATCAACTCGCTCAATTATATCGGAAAGGTATGTGTTATGGCGTCCGAGGAAGAAGACGACATGATCATGATCCCGCAGGATTACCCCAAGGGCGATTACGTGGTCATGTTCGATCCCCTCGACGGGTCTACGAATATCGACGTGAACGTCTCCATCGGCACCATCTTCGGCATCTACAAGCGGGTATCCGCAGGCGGCGACGGAACCCTTGAAGATTGCCTCCAGCCAGGATTCAAGCTCTTCGGGGCAGGATACATCATTTACAGCTCCAGCACCATCCTCGTCTACACGACCGGTAACGGGGTAAACGGCTTCAGCCTTGACCCGAGCGTGGGTGAATTCATCCTCTCCCATCCCAATATCCAGATCCCTCAGCGGGGAAAGATCTACAGCACAAACGAGGGGAACTATCCGTACTGGAAAAAGGGGACCCTGGAATATATCGATTACCTCAAATCAGAGGAGAACACGCTGAAAAAGCCCTATACAGCCCGATACATCGGTTCTCTCGTGGCGGATTTCCACCGGAACCTCCTCAAGGGAGGCATCTTCCTCTATCCCGAAGACACCAAGGATCCGGGGAAACCCACCGGCAAGCTCAGGCTCCTCTACGAGGCCAACCCGCTGGCCTACATCGTCGAACAGGCCGGCGGCTATGCGTCCACCGGATACGAGAGGATACTCGATATCAAGCCTACAAAACTGCACCAGCGGGTTCCTCTCATCATTGGATCCAAGCAGGACGTCCTCGAGTACGAAGCATTTGCAAAAAAGAACAAGGAGCAGTAAAACCCTTGCAATAGCAAAACAGGAGGTGTTCTCATATGAGCAGATCAGCAGATTTCACCAAGGCACTGGAAATCGGGCGTCCGCCGACCATACAACACCTGTTCCCGAATTCAAAGGCACTGATCGTCAGCGGAAAGGTGATCGACCGTGCAATGATCAGGAAGGGCAAGGCCATGACGATCGCGGCCAACGGCAGAAACAGCATCGTCATAAAGGCATCCTTAAAGGCCGCCCAGCGGGCAAATGCAGCAATCATCATCGAGATAGCCAAGTCCGAGAGCACCTACTGCCCCATCACCATGTGGAATATTGCGCAGTATGTCGATGCCTTCTGCAACGAGCTCGGGATCACGGTCCCGGTTGCCGTGCACGCCGACCACTTCGGCCTCAAGAAACCTCCCGAGGTGGTCAGGGCACGTGTGGACATCCCTTCCATGTTCGATGCGGGCATTACCTCCATAGCCATCGATGCCTCCCACATGAACGATGCGGATAATCTCCTGACAAATCTCTCCCTGAGCTCGTTCATCCCGTCGTGGGCCGGATATGAAACCGAGGTGGGTGAGATAAAGGGGAAAGAGGGTCTGTCAACCCCTGAAGAGGCGCTCTTCCTGATCCAGGGGCTCAACGCCAACAATATCTTCCCCGACTGGATCGCCCTGAACAACGGTACGACCCACGGCATCGAGGCGAGCGATGCAGGCATCCAGGTGGAGCTCACCAAGGAAATCCACGATGCCCTCACAAAATACAATATCTCCGGTGCCCAGCACGGCACCTCAGGCAACAATGTGGACCGCCTCAGAAGGATTGCATCCGAGACCCATACGACCAAGGCAAATGTGGCTACCGCCCTCCAGATGATCTCCTGGGGGGTGAAGGTGAACGAGTTCGGCAATGCGATCCTGGACAGCGACGGCAACTTCATCAAGGTCGCAGGCGAAGGCGTCAGCGAGGATCTCTGGTCAGAAATGGTTTCCTACGCGCAGGGTAAATCGCTCAAGGGGGGTGACTACAAAAAACTGAATCTCCCCTTTGAGACCAGGCTCGTGGCTCAGCCCAGAGAGGTGCGGGACAGAATGGTGGCAGCAGTCGAAGGTTTCGTGTATGATCTGCTCGTAGATTGTTTCAATGCGGTTGACACTGCCCCCCTGGGCATCGAGGCCATCCTCGAAGCCGGATCTTACGACCTTGGCCCGAAAGCAAGCCGCATCGAAGATCCCGGGGAATGGACACCGGAGGACATAACCAGGCGCGCACAGGCACTGGAAAAGCAGGGGAGCCCCTCAACAGGCAATTATGACGACTGATCCGCCATCAATGCCCTTGACGGGCAGAAGATTGTGTGGCATTAGCTCTGACACTTGATTATCCAGGAAGGGAGATTATGGCACGAGTAACCATTGAAGATTGCCTCGAAAAGGTACATGATCGTTTTTCTCTGGCAATAGCAGCTTCCAAGCGTACCAAGCAGCTCATGAAAGGCGCACCTGCTCTGTCCAAGAGGAAAGAGAACCGGTACGTGGTCACAGCCCTGAGAGAACTCGCCGAAGGGAAGATATCTCTGCACGACAGGTCATGACAAAACGGGATTATTACGAGGTCCTGGGAGTTTCCAGATCTGCCACGTCCGATGAGGTAAAGAAGGCCTACCGTCAGATGGCCCTGAAATACCACCCGGACAGAAACCCCGGGGACAAGGAAGCCGAGGCTCGTTTCAAGGAAGCGGCCGAGGCCTATGAAGTGCTCCACGACCAGAACAAGAAACACATCTACGATCAGTACGGTCATGAAGGGCTTCACGGCACCGGGTTCCAGGGATTCTCGAACTTCGACGATATATTCAGTTCTTTCTCCGATATCTTCGGGGATGTCTTCGGATTTTCATCGGGCAGGAGATCTTCACGCAGGAGGCCTTCCCGTGGAGCGGACCTGAGATATGACGCCTTCATTACCCTTGAAGAGGCGTCGCACGGCACCGAGCTTGAACTGGAGATACCCAAGACCGAACCCTGTGACTCCTGCGGAGGAACCGGGGCCGAGCCGGGATCCTCTCCCGAGGTCTGCAGCATGTGCGGAGGAAAAGGACAGGTCTACCGCACACAGGGATTCTTCACCATCTCCACAACCTGTTCCCATTGCAGGGGAATAGGTCAGGTCATCCCAAAACCATGCAAGACGTGCAGAGGTTCCGCCTCTGTGACCCGCAAGAAGAAGCTCAAGGTGAAGATACCCCCCGGAGTGGACACCGGCGCCACCATGAGGCTCACCGGAGAGGGCGAACTGGGAGAATTCGGAGGTCCTCCCGGGGATCTCTACGTCTTCATCGAGATCAAGCCCCACGACACCTTCATCAGGCAGGGAGACGACCTCTACATTGAGGTAACCGTCTCATTCGTTCAGGCGGTCCTCGGCACCACCCTTTCGGTGAACACCCTGGACGGCGAGGTGGAGGTGGATATAAAGGCGGGAACCCAGCCGGGAGAGATCTACACCATCAAGGACAAGGGGATAAAACACCTGCGGGCCAACGGGCATGGTTCCCTCAATGTCGGCGTCAAGGTGGAGATACCCAAGAAGCTCTCCAAGGAGCAGGAGGACCTCCTGCGAAAATATGCCGAACTCTCCCAGGACGGTGTGAAAAATCCTCCCCGCGGCAAAAAAAAGCTGTTCAACCGGTTCTAGATTTTTTCAATGGGTTTGAGGTATAGGGTTTAAGGTGTGTGGTTATGAAACACCCTGAATTTATGTCCGGATCTGCTTCCTGATATAGTATAGAACTTATAGCTTAATCTTTATCAGTCGCTGCTTTTCTTGATCACGCTAGAAGGATCGGTCCGCAGATTCTCGAGTTTTGACTTGAATTCATCGGTAGGCTTCACGCCCGACTTCTTCAGCATGTATTCAGCGTGCAGGCCGATATTTCTCGTATCCTTGAGGAAACTCTCCGAGTGCCGTGATCTGGGATCATACGAGGAAAGCCGGTCCGAGCCGGAATGGTGATAGTTCACATTCGAGATAATGCGCTTGACGTCAGTCGAACCGCAGGCACCGCATGCACTATCACCCGGAGGGTCATAGCCATGAACGAGGATACCGGTTATTTCTCCGCATACAGAGCATTTATACTCGTAAATCGGCATGGGTCGATTATCTCACAGGTGGAATAAAATGAAAAGGGCAAGATTCTCAACTGCATGTGCCAGACGAGAATCCTGCCCAGGTTTCTTAGCCTTTATCGCCCTTGACTTCTTCGAATTCGGCATCCACGACATCATCGTCCGGGCGTGCCGATGATCCTGATCCGGATGAAGCCCCGGCTCCGCCCTGAGATGCGCCTGCGCCGCCTGCCTGCTGGGCAGCGGAGGCATAGATGACCTCTGCCAGTTTGTGCGAGGCTGTTGTGAGCGCTTCGATCTTCCTGCTGATCAGATCGACATCATCACCCTTCATGACATCCTTCAGGTCGGAGAGGGCATTCTCGATACTCGCGCGCGTCTGTGCATCCACCTTGTCTCCATGTTCCTTCAGCGTCTTCTCGGTTGTATAGGCAAGGCTGTCGGCATTATTTTTCGCCTCAACAAGGGCCTTCCTCCGTTTGTCCTCGGTCTCGTGCTCCTCCGACTCGCGGATCATCTGGTTGATATCTTCTTCGTTCAGCCCGGAAGAGCTTGTAATCCGTATGGACTGTTCTTTTCCGGTAGCCTTGTCCCTTGCGGAAACATGGAGAATACCGTTGGCATCGATATCGAAGCTCACCTCGATCTGAGGTATCCCCCTCGGTGACGGCGGAATTCCCACGAGATCGAAATGCCCGAGCAGCTTATTGTCTCCCGCCATAGGACGTTCACCCTGGAACACGCGTATGGTGACCGCGTTCTGGTTATCCTCTGCCGTGGAGAAGACCTGCTGCTTCTTGGTGGGGATCGTGGTGTTACGCTCGATGATCTTGGTAAATACGCCGCCCAAGGTCTCGATCCCGAGAGAGAGCGGGGTAACGTCGAGCAGGAGAACATCCTTGACCTCGCCGCCGAGTACGCCGCCCTGAATGGCAGCACCGACCGCCACGACCTCGTCAGGGTTCACGCCCTTGTGGGGTTCCTTGCCGAAGATCTCCTTGACCTTCTGCTGGACCTTGGGCATCCTGGTCTGGCCGCCGACAAGGATTACCTCGTCGATATCCCGGGTGCTCAGACCCGCATCGGCCAGCGCCTTCTTGCACGGCCCCTCGAGTTTCCCGATAATGTCCTCCACCAGTGATTCGAGTTTCGCCCTGGTCAGTTTCATGTTGAGATGTTTCGGGCCTGACTGGTCTGCGGTAATGAAGGGGAGGTTGATCTCGGTTTCCATCATGGTGGAGAGCTCGTGCTTGGCGCGCTCTGCACCCTCCTTGAGACGCTGCAGGGCCATCCGGTCCTTGCTCAGGTCGACCCCGGTCTCTTTCTTGAACTCGCTCACCAGGTAATCGATGATCCTGTTGTCGATGTCTTCACCACCCAGATGGGTATCTCCATTGGTGGACTTGACCTCAAACACACCGTCTCCGATTTCGAGGATGGATATATCAAAAGTGCCGCCTCCAAAGTCAAATACCGCAACCTTCTCTTCCTTCTTGCTGTCGAGACCATAGGCCAGTGCAGCAGCGGTCGGTTCGTTGATGATTCTCTTCACGTCGAAACCCGCTATCCTGCCTGCATCCTTGGTGGCCTGACGCTGCGAGTCATTGAAATACGCAGGAACCGTGATAACCGCCTCGTCTATCTTCTCACCCAGATATGCCTCTGCATCCATCTTCAGCTTCTGCAGAACCATCGCAGAGATCTCAGGGGAGGCATACTTGCGGTCGTCCACACTGATTGCCGCATCGCCGTTATCAGCCCTGACGATCTTGAACGGCATGATATCTTTGTCTTTCTGCACCTCGGCATCTTCGAACTTTCGTCCGATGAGGCGTTTGATTGCATGTAGCGTGTTCTCGGAGTTCGTGATGGCCTGACGCCTGGCTACCTGTCCCACGAGTCTCTCGCCGCTGCTGGTGAAGGCAACGACCGAGGGTGTCGTACGATTTCCCTCGACATTCGCGATAACCTTGGGTTCGCCAGCTTCCATGATAGCCATGCAGGAATTGGTGGTACCAAGATCAATTCCTAAAATCTTTCCCATATTGATGATCCTCCTTGTGATTTATCGTATCAACCTGAAACAGTCACTCTAGCTGGTCTCAGGACTCTGTCGTGAACCATGAACCCCTTTTCGATCTCATCAACCACCATGCCCTTGACCATGTTTTCCTTTGTCACCTGCAACATTGCCTCGTGATAGTTCGGGTCGAACGGCATGTTTTCTGTTTCAATAGGTTCTACACTGTTTCTTTTCAAGGTCTCGAGCATTAATTTCTCCGTCATCCGAAGGCCTTGAATAAAATTCTCGTCATCGGGATGCAGCTCGAGCGCCGTGGAGATAGACTTCTCAATGGCATCGTATACCAGCAGGAAATCCCTCAGAAGCTTTTCGGTCCCGTATTTGATTATATCCTGCTTATCCCGCTGCATGCGCTTCTTCATGTTGTCCATCTCTGCAAGGGTTCTGAGATACTTATCCTTGATCTCCTCGAGCTGAGCCATGAGAGATTGCTGCTCGTCGCCCGGTTCCGATGCCGGCATGCTCGATACCTCGCCGGACTCCGTTGCCGGTCCCG
This sequence comes from Deltaproteobacteria bacterium, assembly GCA_018434685.1. Lineage (GTDB taxonomy): Bacteria > Desulfobacterota > Desulfomonilia > UBA1062 > UBA1062 > DSAD01. Next base: position 462,098 of record JAHDOV010000003.1, on the reverse strand, counting down.
ACTCATCGATCGTCTCATCATCGCGGGGAAAATCGTTCCGTCGTTCCTCTTCCATCTTACAAATCCTCCAGTAAATCGCTCAGTACTTTAGCCATATATCCAACCAGCGGGATGACCCGTGAGTAATCCATCCGGATCGGCCCGATAATACCCAATGACCCGACAGGGACATTTCTCCGGTAATACCCGCTGGCAACCATGCTGAAATCATCCATCCCGATGTGTTCCATCTCTTCGCCCAGCAGCACCTTGACCCCCGGATCATCGAGTACCCGGTTGAGGATGCGTACAATCCGGCCCTTGTCTTCAAAGGCATTCACGATATCCCTGAGCCGCTCCAGTTTGACGAGATCCGGAGAGTTGTACACGCTTTCCTTGCCCTGGATGTAGATATCGGGTCTGTCTTCAACCCCTTCGAGGGCAGTCATGCCGAGACTGAGCGCCTGATGCACGAGAGAATCAAACTTGGCCCTCTCGCTCGACATCTCTTTGATGAGCATATCTCTCATCTCCTGAATGGTCAGATCGGCATACGAATCGTTGAGGAAGTTGGTATACTTGTTCAACTGGTCCTGAGACACGTCTTCGCCGTAGACGATGTGGTTGTAGACCATCCCGGCCTTGCTCACCAGCACCACCAGGGTCCTGTTCTCATCCAGCCTGATGAAATCGATCCGCTTGAAAAAAACCGTATCGAGTTTCGGCATGATGATAATAGAGGCATTCTGCGATATGCGCGACAGAAGGGACGATGCCTCACGAAGCGTCTCCCTGACGTCTCCCAGGCTCTTGGCCATGTGGCGGGAGATCATGGACTTCTCTAATCTGGGCAGTGCCTTGAGTTCCATGATGTCATTGAGATAATAGCGGAAACCTTCCGGGGTCGGAACCCTGCCGGCGGACACGTGGGGTTGATAGAGAAAACCCATCTCCTCGAGATCTGCCATGACGTTGCGAACGGTTGCCGGCGATATGGTCACCATGTATTTACGTGCAATTATCCTCGATCCAACCGGTTCTCCGGTTGAGACGTATTCCTGTATGATCGCACCTAAAATGCCTTTATCTCGAATGCTTAACATAAATGTTGTCACCTGATTTAGCACTCACCCACATTATGTGCTAACAATACCTTTTCTATAGATGCTCTCAATTACGATGTCAATATACAAACTTTTCGCATTTCCTTGGTTATAATCATCATTTTTTGTCCTCAGGCCTGATTATACGATGAAAAATCCCACGATTCACCCGATTCAGACACGATCAACGAACAGGAGATCACCAACCTCTGCCGGGTATTTGACGGTTGCAGGCAGCGCCTCGCGGACAGGGTCTCTGCCCGGAGTACACTTAATGACTGTTGTTTATGGAAATCGCTGGACAAATAAACATGATTTGCTATTAACAAGGTGCGTTCCAGCAGCATCAAGGAACCGGCCACAAGAAGGTGATGAGGAGCAGACATGAAGGAAAAGATAGAATCTCTTCTGAAGCAGACCCTGGAAGATCTTATACACGAGGGCGTTATCCCTCCCTGCGAACTGGATATCGCCAGCGTAAGCATACCTCCCGACAAGGGGTTCGGCGACTTTGCCTCGAATATTGCGATGGTCCTGGCCTCACGGGCGAAAAGGCCACCCAGGCAGATCGCGGGCGCTATAAAGGACGCCATGGAATGCCACGCGGACATCATCGACAGGATCGACATCGCCGGGCCGGGATTCATCAATTTCTACATAAACCCATCACTGTGGGTAAACATACTCCATGACACACATGCCAAGGGAAAAACATACGGTACGAGCACCTTTGGTGCGGGCAAAAAGGTTCAGGTTGAATTCGTGAGCGCAAACCCCACGGGCCCCCTTCACATCGGGCACGGCAGAGGGGCTGCAGTGGGAGATACCCTGGCAAGAATCCTCGCCGCGGCCGGATTCGATGTGGAAGCGGAGTACTATATCAATGACGTGGGCAACCAGATGAACATCCTGGGCCTCTCCGTTCTCTCCCGCTACCGGGATTTGTTCGGACAGAATATACCTTTCCCCGCAACAGGGTATAAGGGTGACTACATCAGGGATCTTGCCCGGAGGCTCTCAGAGATTCACGGAAAGAACCTGCTGGACGAGGAGGAATCAGCGGCCATCCAGACCTGCCGAAAGTTCGCATCGCAGGTCATTCTCGACGAGATAAAAGCCGACCTCGACAGCTTCAACGTGCACTTCGACCACTATTTCAGCGAATCGTCTCTGTACAGCAATCACAAGGTTGAAGCCACGCTGGATGATCTTCGGGACAAGGACCTCAGTTATGAGGAAGACGGTGCTCTGTGGTTCCGGACAAGCAGTTTCGGAGACGAGAAGGACCGCGTGCTGCGGAAACAGGATGGTTCTCTGACATACTTTGCACCGGATATCGCCTACCACAAAGACAAGATTGACAGGGGCTTCCGGCAGATCATCGACATCTGGGGCGCCGACCATCACGGGTACGTACCGAGGATGAAGGCGGCAATAGAGGCACTGGGTGCAGACAAAGACTGCTTCCATGCCCTTCTCATCCAGCTCGTATCCCTGGTGAGACAGGGAAAGCCGGTGCAGATGTCGACGAGGTCGGGTGAATTCGTCACCCTCAAGGAGATCATCGATGAAGTGGGCAAGGATGTGGCGCGGTATTTCTTTCTCATGCGCAGGTGCGATTCCCAGCTCATCTTCGATCTCGACCTGGCGAAAAAGAAGAGTGACGAAAACCCGGTGTACTATATCCAGTACGCCCATGCCCGCATCTGCTCCATCCTGGCGAACGCAGCCGATCAGGGGCTGTTGTCGGATGTAACGCAGGCCGATCTCAGTGTACTTGCAACGGGGGAGGACCTGGAGCTCATCAAGACGATCGCGACGTATCCGGACACGGTCGTATCCTGCGCTGCGGATCTTGAACCTCATCGTATCGCTTTTTATCTACTTGAGCTTGCAACTGCCTTCCATAGGTTTTATAATAAGAACCGCGTTATATCAGATGACGGCCGGTTAACTAAGGCCAGGTTGGTACTTATAGATGCGGTGAGGCAGGTTTTATCGAATGCATTAGCTCTCCTGGGCATAGACGCCCCTGAGAGCATGTAAGGGATCTATGGTAAAAAAGAGGCACCAGAAAAAGCAGTCTCTCGCTAAAAACATTGGCCTGCTCTTTCTCTCGCTCGGCATCCTTGCCGGGGCCAGCCTCTTGTTCTCCACGGTCAGTGACCGGTCTGACTTCTCTTACGATCCGTTCCACAGCCAATGGACGAACCTCGTCACCCAGGAGAGGGAAACCACCTCGTCGCAGGAATCCGAGACCAAGGCCCCAAAGAGCACAGCCAGCGCCTTCGAGTATTCCTACTGGGATATCCTCCTGCTCCAGGATAAAGAGGATGCCTCGGGCGAAAACGCCTACAGCATTCAGATAGGTGCATTCAAATCCCTCAAGAAGGCGCAGGACTTTGCAAGCCATCTCCAGGAAAAAAACCACCTCCAGTGCAAGGTGATCAACAAGGGCGACTGGTCTATGGTGCGGTGGGGCAGTTTTACCTCGAAGGCCTCTGCAGAGAGGTACCGGAAGAAGCTGTCTTCGCAGTTGCAGCAGGAGTGCATCGTAGTCAGGATGTAGCCCTGCCCCGCCCGGCAGACCTGTGAAGCACGATGACGACCCGGGACCCCCCCTTCCCCCCTCGAGACACATCGGTCTTGTCCGGTGCAGCCCTGACTATCCGGTTTACCCTCGCGAGAACAGCGGAGAAAGGTACATCCGGCGGATGTGAAATAGGTTGTTGACAAGACCCGTCATCTTGAAGATACATATGTATCCTAGTATGGTTATACACATTGTGGGCGCACGTCCCCAGTTTATCAAGCTGGCTCCGGTAACTCAGGCCTTCGAGGAACTGCATGTCCCGTACAGGGTAGTGCATACCGGTCAGCACTACGACTATTGCATGTCGGATATGCATTTCCAGACCCTGGGCCTGAAAGAGCCGGACTACCATCTCGGTATCGGCTCCGGCAGTCATGCCCGGCAGACCGCCATGATGCTCGAAGGGATCGAAGAGGTCCTCGTTGCGGAGAACCCGTCACTCGTTCTCGTCTACGGGGATACCAACTCCACCCTGGCAGGCGCCTTGTGTGCCGCCAAGCTCCAGATACCGGTGGGGCATGTGGAGGCCGGTGTCCGCAGTTTCGACAGGAGTATGCCCGAGGAGATCAACCGCGTACTCACCGACCATGTATCCCACTACCACTTCTGCCCGACGAAGAATGCCCAGGATCTCTTGAAGGCCGAGGGGATAACAGGGATATTGAGCGGGGATGTCATGTATGACGCCCTGATCAGGTTTTCCCGGACGCCCACCGCTCATCCCTATACGCAGCCCTTTATCCTCACGACCATACACCGTGCCGAGAACACGAACAACGCGGAGCGGTTCATGGCCATTTTAAAGGGGCTCGAACTGCTGTCCCGCGATATCCCGGTCATATTCCCGGTGCACCCGAGGACCCTGAACATGTATCCCGACCTGCTGAGAAACCCCGCGCACGGGATCACCATCGTTGAACCGGTCAGCTATCTCCAGATGCTCGCCATGATCAGAGACGCCCGGTGCATCATCACCGACTCGGGTGGGGTCCAGAAAGAGGCCTTCCTCCTGAAGAGCCCGTGTGTAACCGTCAGAGACACCACCGAATGGCCCGAAACCGTTCAGGCAGGGGCAAACAGGATCATCGCCACAGATCCGGATATCCTGTACCATGCCGCCACAGAGATGATGCATGCGGTCGGGTTCGACTCGACAAACCCCTTCGGAGACGGCAGGGCGAGCTATCATATTGCCCGCTTCGTGAAAGAACATTGTATATAGACGTCCGCGATGCCTTTTGGGCGGCCGGTTGTTATGTACTATTGATGCAGTGAGGAATACGAGAGGTCAGGTCCACGACGAACACCCCTTTGTCCCACCGCCGCACCGGTGAGTCTGCGGACCTCTATGTCATCTTATAAGGGAGGTGTTTATGAACCGCACTAAACCGACAGGCAATGCCCCGAGGGATCTGCTCAGACAGGCAGAAAAAGCCGCAGAGAGGGGAGAGGTGGAGCAGGCGATGAAACTGTTTGAGACGTGCATCAGGCACTATCTCTCCCACCAGATGCCTTTCAAGGCCCTTGCTGCGGCAAAGGACGCAAAGACCGCGCTCGGTCCTCTGCCGAGGCTGTGGGAACTGCTGATACGGCTCTATCAGTCCATGGGGCTGCATGGCGATGCACAGCAGGAATACGATGCCTGTTGCAGGGACCTCAGGAAGGATCAGATCCCTTTCCTGGCCGGATTACCCCGTGAGGCGTTCCTGGATCTCCTGGGCGTGATCCGGCTTGTGCCTGCGCGCAGAGGGGAGCGCATCGTGAGGCAGGATGAACCGGGAGAGGATATCTATGTCGTCCTGTCCGGGGCATTCGAGACGATCAGGGACAATGCCGTTGTTTCCACCCTGAAAGCCGGGGATCTCTTTGGAGAGCTCGGGTTCTTTTACCATGACAGACGGTCCGCAACAGTCAGGGCAGCCACGAAGGCAACCCTCATCAGGATCCCGGCGGATGATCTCCGGAAGGTGGCTCAGAGATATGCCAGTCTCAGAGAATCCCTGGAGCAGCTGTATCATGAGCGGACCCTGAAAAAGGCCCAGGAAGACCTCACAACAGACCCCCTGCTCGACCTCTACCAGGACCATCTCTTCAGCGTTCGGTTCTTAAAGGGAGAGGAAATCCCCTTTGACCATACCGATGATGTCACGATCGTAAAACATGGCATCGTCGAGGTTGATTATGACGGTGCTGGGGGTCCGCGCCAGAAGAGATTTCTCAAGCCGGGCAGCATCATCAGGAATTTCTCCGGCATTGCCCGGGCAAATACCGATGTCGAGGTGCTCAGGGCCAGGATAGATCTCCTGGGCAAGGATTAATAGATAGGCTGTAGATGCCCTGAAAGAAATGCCCTTAGGGTACTTTCAGAAATGCGATCACTGCCAAGTCCCTTCATTGTTTTTCCCGAGAACTGTCTTTTTTTCCCGTCTCACCATCTTTTTGTAACAGTCTATAGCCTACAGCCTAAACAACCTCCGGCATATGCCAGGACAATGCCCGCTGCAACTGCCACGTTGAGCGACTCGGTGGGCCCTTTCATGGGAATGGATACCCTTTTGTGAGACATCGCCAGAATCTCCCGGCTCAGCCCTGCACCCTCCTGTCCCAGGCATATGGCAACCTTTCCTGCAAAAAGCGCAGGCTCAAGCACTGATTCTCCCTGGAGAACAAGGCTGACAATCCTATGGGGCAGGGTTTTCAGCCGGGTCGGATCTGCCTTCGCAATACACATCCCGAGGCATGATCCCATGGACGATCGAATGGCCTTGGGAGAAAACGGCGAGGCAGTCCCTGGGGTGAGGATTACGGCGGTAAAGCCGAATGCCTCTGCAGTTCGTATGATGGTTCCTACATTACCCGGGTCCTGTAGCGCATCGAGAATGAGTATCTTCTCGCAGGACCTGGCAGTGGAGAAATCCGCCCAGGGTGTATCGAAAAAGGCAATGATCCCCTGGGGGGTCACGGTATCCGCAATGTGCCCAAAAAGACTCTCATCGAGGGTTGCGCAAGGGAAGGCAGGCGGTCCGTTTGTGCCGATATATTCCGGTGTCACGGCCGCCATCCTGGGCACCATACCCCGCAAGAGGGCATCCTCGACCAGCCGGCGGCCCTCAAGTGGCATGAGGTCCTTGTCCTTTTTCGCAGCTGCCAGCGATTTATAAACAGGATTATGCCGGCTCGTAATACTGTCCATGCAACCCTTTCACGAATCCTATTTTTTCAGAAAGGGTGCTATTAAATCTATGGGCAGGGGAATAACCGTATTGGTCGAGCCTTCGGAGGAGATCTCCCGTATGGTCTGGAGGAATCTCAGCTGAAGGGCGATAGGTTCTTTTGCAAGAATCGCTGCAGCATCGAAGAGCCGCTGGGATGCCTGGAATTCACCCTCTGCATTGATGACCTTTGCCCGTCTCTCCCGTTCAGCCTCTGCCTGTTTGGCCATTGCCCGCTGCATCTCTTCGGGCAGATCAATGTGCTTGAGTTCCACGGCCGAGACCTTGATCCCCCACGGGTCGGTCTGGCGATCAAGAATACCTTGTATGCGGGCACTGATCTGCTCCCTGTTTGTGAGCAATTCATCAAGCTCGGCCTGGCCGCATACCGACCGCAGGGTCGTCTGGGAGAGCTGGCTGGTGGCATAAAGATAGTTTTCCACCTCGATCACGGATTTCAGCGGTTCGATGACCCTGAAATAGATCACGGCATTGACCTGTACGGTCACATTGTCTCTGGTGATCACATCCTGGGGAGGGACATCCTGGACAATGGTACGCAGTCCGATGCGCACATATCGGTCGATCAGCGGTATGATGATGATCAGCCCCGGTCCTTTCGGGCTTGGGAGAACACGGCCGAGCCGGAATACTACCGCCCGTTCATACTCGTTCAGGATCTTTATGGCCGAGAAGAGAAACAGCAGTATCAGGATGACGATGGTGATAAGCGCATAACCTCCCATATCGTACCTCCTTTAGGGAATTACTCAGTTGTACTTAATTTTGCGGCAATATTCAAGGAGGGATCATCGAGCATTGCAAGATTCTTTGGTGCGACCTCTTTGAACCCGGCAAGGGCAGCTCCTTTCAGCGCCGGGCCCGTCACGGACTTGAGCTTCAACGGGTTGATGAAGGTACCATTATATCTCACCCTGAAATCCAGGTGCGGTCCGGTCGCAACCCCGGTCTGGCCAACGTAGCCGATCACCTGTCCCTGTTCGACCTGCCGGCCCTGGTCAATCCCCTTGGCATAGCGAGAGAGGTGGCCGTAGTACGAGACATATCCGGCCCGATGATTTATCTGGATGCTTTTCCCGAAGCCGTTGGACCACCCTTTGAAGATCACCTTTCCATTCCCGAGAGCAACCACCGGGGTACCCGTGGGTGCGGCGTAATCTACACCCAGGTGGGGTCTTCTCACGTGATACACCGGGTGCATCCTGCTATGGGTAAATCCCGAGGATATGCGCCGGTAATTCAGCGGGGCCTTGAGAAAGAGCTTCTGGATGGGTTTGCCCTGGTCATCGTAGTAGCCCCTAGAGCCTTCCCCATCGTCAAAATAGACGGCCACGTGTTCCTCTCCCTGGTTCATGAACCGGGCAGCCATCACCCGGCCATATCCCTTGAACTTATCCTGGACATAGTACTTTTCATACAATACCGTATAGGTATCACCCTGCCGGATCTCCGTGAAAAAGTTGATGTCCCAGGCAAATATATCGCTGAGAGCCATGACAACCTCCGGAGAAAGTCCTACCTGGACGGCTGATTCGTACAGGCTGCTCGTTATGGAGCCCTCTGCCCGTTCATAGCGAACTTCCACATCCAGGGTGTGCTTCTGTGCCTTGAACGTCCCGTCTTCCGGCACTAACTCCAGATAATTGAGACCGTCGATCTCATAGGTCAGCCGGGCCAGTCTGACCGGCGACTCTTCCGTGACCCAGATGCTCAGGGTGTTGCCGGGCACGATACCCGAAAGATTGTAGACCTTTTTCACCGATTTCACGGCGAGATCGATCTGGTAATCTCCCACTCCACAGCCCTGCAGGATGTCGTAGAGGTTGTCGCCCTTGTTCACCGTATAGTCGATCTGTTTGACGACTCCGCTGTATGAGGACTGGAGAATCCGTTCCACCTGAATCATCTGCACCTGGATATCATCTCCGTTTACGGAGACGGCAAGCCGGTTGAGATCGGATATCTCGTAATCCAGTTCCACCAGACTCTGGTCCTGCGGCGAGAAGACCAGGACCAGTTCATGCCCCGGAAGCATCTTTGACAGGTCGAAGATATCCTTTGCCGCAAAGAGAATATCGTAGGCCTGACGCTGCGCAATGCCGTTTTCCTGGAGGATATTGTAGAAGGTATCCCCCTTGTCCACGGTCGAGGTCTTTCTTATCGGTTCGGCCTGCAAGGGCAGCTCGGTTTCCGGGGGGACGATCGGGGCATATTCCTGATCGGGCTCCGCCACATGGACCGGGGCCGTTTCTGCCTCGTCAACGCCCTGATACTCCTTGAGAAAGTACCAGGAAAAACAGGCTAACAACAGGAGAGCCAGTATGATGGTGCTCACTTTCCAGGGGTCGGTCTTGCCGGTCATGCTCATGATTTTCGTTTTATAAAAGGAATAACTTGATATATCAAGAGACTTCTGTTTTTATCCTCACAGTGCATGTATTTGTTGCGGATATTCATATCAGGCCAGGGGTGATCGAGGATTCCCATCGCTTCGTCACCTGGCTCACCAGGGTAAAAGAACAGGCGTCGCAGATCTATGTCCTGGGGGATCTGTTCGATTACTGGTACAGCGGCATCGAATCCCGGGCAGGAGCTGTTCTGGAAGCTCTCGGATCGCCGCAGATCCACCTCATGGCAGGCAATCGGGATTTCCTCATCAGGAATAGCCGCACAGGTCCCATTCATATCATTCATGAAGAGGAACACTACCTGTCGCTCTTTGATAGAAAGGTCCTTATCGCCCATGGGCACACCCTCACAGACGCTGACCGGGGATTCAGGGTCCTCCATCGCTATGGCTGGCCGCTCCTGGCATACATGGACCGGCGGCTTCCCGCAGGGATCAAAGAGCGTTGCGCCCGCTTTCTCGTGAAGACCTCGCGGGCCATCCGCCCTCCTGTTGCCCGCATCGACCCCGCTATCGCCCTCAAACGAGGGGTGAACACCGTGATCTGCGGTCATCTGCACCGGCCATTCTTGAGCAGCGGCCTCATCGTGCTGCCGCCATTCTTCGATACCGGGCAGTGGCTCATCTGGGATGAACAGGGTCCTCGATTCAGTACTGAAACCGACGAGCAGTAGCCCCGAAAGTACCGGCGGTAACCAGTGCGCTGCCTGAACTGGTTACCAGGGTTGTATCCCGGGGAAGGAACTCGCTGACGCGATGCAACGTCCTGCGCCTAGTGTGATCATGGGGAAACGAATATGGAAGGAGGCTCATGAGATCTGCTAGGATTTATGAGCCTCTTCGACCGTAACTGACTGTATCTGACAGGGCTGAAATAATAAGTGCCAGAAGAGTTGGTGCCGTTTTTGTCTGTATGGTTTCTATCTTCTGGCGTTATGATGTTTATCGCAGATATCTCATCGTGAGTATATCGGACGATCGATGATTATCATGTCGGTTCTTTTTCACATCCTGTGTAAGCTTTTTCTTACACGGACTCACCAAGGTCCCTCAATCAGCAGACCGTTCTATCGGAACCATTGATGCCCACCGAAATGTCAATCTATTGACGATATGATCCATTAACCGGCAAATCTCAGGAACGATCCTGTCGGGATATGGCATATCTGCTCGATATAACGGCTTTTATTTCTTCATGCCTGCTTGGCATCATTTCTGCAGATATCGGGGTACTTATCATGCGAACGTACGTACTGCCGGGAAACCTGCTGCTGCAGTATTGGGTTCATGGGATGCACAGAGGATTACAAAGGAGGTGTTACCGTGAAAAAAATATTACTGGTGGAAGATGATACTCATCTGCAGTTCCTCATCAGGGAAGAGCTCGCTGACGACGGGTATGACGTCTCTATCGCATCTAACGGCAGGGAGGCCCTTTCTTTTCTGCTGGAAGGCGATGTATCCGTGCCCGATCTCATTATCATGGACATCCGCATGCCCAAAATGGACGGCCTGGACGCCCTGGGGCACATCATTAAATCGAGGATCGACACACCGCTCATCATTCACTCTGCCTACTCGAGTTATCGAGACAACCCGCTGGCCATGGCTGCGGATGCCTATGTCCTGAAATCCCCGGACTTCACCGTGCTCAAGCAGACCATCAGCGAATTGATCGACCGTGACCGGGGAGAACTGCTCGCTGCCCAGGCAGGGATATGATCCAGCCGGCAGTGAGGAATCATATGAGTTTCGTGGGTTTGGCCTGAACTTTTCGCTGTATGAGCTTGACATAGCGGACCTTCGGCCTGCCGTGCTCGCCGAAATCAATGATCTCGGTAATGTAGCCGAGTCTCCTGAGAAGCTGTTTTGCCTCGATGAATTCGGTTCTCGTCATCCAGGCGAGACAGAGCAGATCCAGTGCCTCGTTTGCCTCAACAATATCGGAGAGCTTTCTCTTTGCAGCTGATTTATAGAGCGTGTACACATCGAACGCATTCTCGCCGATATCCCCATACTCGCTGAGCTGTCTTTGCGTGTGCGGATGGATATCCAACAGCTTCAGGATCGAGGCACTATCATAAGCTGCGAAATCATCATTGCCCATATACTCACCTCACTGTGCAGTCTCCGGTATGTCTTTCCATACCCCGGTACCAGCCCTCGCCCAATTCTATCAATAAAAAAGAACAATTGTGAACGCAAAAACCATACCACACAACATGCAACCTGTTTTCAATAAGTTATCTTTTACAAGATCATCTGCAAGGGAAATGCTCCGGCACATTGTATGAAATTTTATTCCACTGTAGTTCCTGCAGAGAATATAAATAATAACGATGAAAATCGGGATGGGTAGACTCTGTGTGAAAATCTTATGAATCCAGGATGAATTCCTGGAGAATGCGGCTAACCCGCCAGCACGATCTTCGTCAGTATGGGCATGGCAATCAAGGCCCCTGCCGAGCTGCCGAGGTTGGCGAGAATGACCACGAGCAGGATCCGGGTAATGGGATTCGTCCACCAGCCCTTTACCGTGGCGATATCGTCCTGGATCTTTTCGAAGTCGCTGACCCTGGGCTTCTTGATATAGGCCTCACTCAGACCGGCAAACCAGCCTGCGGCCAGGGTCGGGTTGAGGGAGGTTATGGGAGAGGCGAGCGCGGCAACCAGGATGGTGACGGGATGACCCAACGCGATGAGCGCCCCGAGTGCCGCAAAGGCAGCATTGCACAGGAGCCACCACTTGATCATCTCATAGCCCTGCTTCGGACCTCCCAAAAAAAAACCCATGGTCACCAGGACGAGGATCGCCAGCGGGATGATCCACTTCAAGATCCCCCTCTTTTTCACCGGGACCTCTTCCAGCGACCGGAGATCGGCGGTAGGGTTCTTAAGCTGCCTGATCAGTCCCTCCATGTGACCGGCGCCCACGACGGCGAGCACCTTGTCTGCCTCGATGTCCGCAATCTTTCGCGCCATATACGCATCACGCTCGTCGATGAGCACCCGCTTGATCGTAGGGGCGGATTTCGCGATCTCCTCCATGGCGGCGGTGAGCATGTCCTTTTCCTTGAGTCTTTCGATCTCGTCTTCCTCGAGCTCGTCCACGGCCAGGATCGAAAAGAGCGAGGAGAACATGAGCCTGATTTTTTCCCATGCAGAGAGGTTCCGCCAGACCCGCTGGATGGTAATCTGCACGTTCCGGTCAACGAGGGCTACCGGGATCTGCTCCGCCTCCGCCACTTCGATGGCCGAGCGCATCTCGTCTCCGGGCCTCACCCCGAAGCGTTCTCCGACCCTCTTCTGGAAGGACGCCATCACGAGGTTCGCAAAGAGAAATGGTGCCTTCTTCTCCTTGATGACCTTGATGATGTCCATATCCTGCCAGTTCTTCGGGTTTTTGAGAACATCGTACCTGCTCTGGCAGAGCTCGACAGCCACGGTATCCGGTGCATTCTCTTCTATGGACGCGCGCACCTCCTCCACCGAGCTTTTCGATACATGCGCGGTTCCTACAAGGATGACCTCTTTGTTTTCCAGTTGTATCCGTTCTATGGGCATGGTGCCTGCTCTATATATGGGAAAGGTCTGCGAGGTCAAGGGCGATGAGAAACTCTTGAAGTTCGGGAGGTAAGGAACAGAGACCTGCCCTGACCATGCAGGGACTCTCTGATCACCGGCCCACCGGTTTTTACCTTCTGAAGAAAACCAGCTCGGACAGGGGTTTTCTCCCGGGGTCTGTCGAGGCTGCTCCTGCAGGGTATCCCAGCGCGATTGCCGCCATGAACTCATATGCATCAGGGGCACCGGTAAGCTTCTTCACCTCATCGCTGCTCCTGAGTATCTCCCCGAGCCATACACCGCCGAGACCGAGGTTGCAGATCTGGAGGAGCATGTTCTCGATGCAGGCGCCTATCGCCTGTATGTCCTTAGTCCGGTTGTAACCCGCTTCGGTGTCGTAGAACACGGCTATCACCAGCGCAGCCGATTTGATGATTGCGGAGTATGTCGTCAATCCGCTCAGTTCCTCCCTGAGCCGGGCATCCCTGATCACGGCGAATCGCCAGGGCTGGTTATTGAGCCCCGACGGGGCCCACCGCCCGGCCTCGAGGATCGTCTCGACCATCTCGTCGGAAACCTGCCTGGCCTCAAAGGAACGGATGGACCTGCGGTGCCTAATTGCCTTTTCCATTACCCTTTCCCCGGGTCGCATTCATGAGGAGATAGGCATCGATGAAATCGGATATGTCGCCGTCGAGCACGGCCTCCACATTCCCCACGTCGAGGTCTGTCCGGTGGTCCTTGGCCATCTGGTAGGGCTGGAGGATATATGATCTGATCTGCGATCCCCAGGCTATCTCCTTTTTCTCCTTGTGAAACTCGTTCATGCGCTCCTTCTGTTTTATCTCCTCGAGGTCGTAGAGCTTGGAGGCAAGGAGTTTCATGGCAAAGGCCTTGTTCTTGTGCTGGGAGCGTTCGTTCTGGCACTGGACAACGATGCCGCTGGGCAGATGGGTTATCCTCACCGCCGAGTCGGTCTTGTTGATATGCTGCCCGCCATGCCCGGAGGCCCGGTATGTGTCTATTCTCAGGTCCTTGTCGTCTATGTGGATATCGATGTTCTGGTCCACCTCGGGCGTGACCATCACCGACGCAAAGGAGGTATGCCTGCGGCTGTTGGAGTCAAAGGGGGAGATCCTCACGAGCCGGTGAACCCCGGTCTCTCCCTTGAGGTAGCCAAAGGCCCACTGGCCTTCCACCTCGATGGTGGCACTCTTGATCCCGGCCTCGTCATCGGCAAGGATGTCGATGATGCGGGCCTCGAACCCGTTCTTCTCGGCCCACCGAAGATACATGCGCAGAAGCATCTCCGCCCAGTCCTGGGCCTCGAGTCCGCCGGCACCTGCGTGAATCTCCAGGAACGTGTTCTTGGCATCGTCTCGTCCCGAGAGCACCTGGGCCTTTTCTATGGCATTGAGGCGCTCTTCGAGCCTGGCCATCGTATCCTTGATATCCGCAAGAACAGCGCCTTCGTCCTCCCTGGCCAACTCCACAAGGACCTGGAGGTCATCCCAGAGGGAAGACACCTTGTCCCAGCGCTGCAGGGCCTCGTCGAGATGTACCTTTTCCGATTGGATTTCCCGTGTCTTGGCCTGGTTTTTCCAGATATCAGGGTCGGCAAGGAGAGAATCGAGTTCTTCTAGGCGTTTCTGTTTGACGGGTATCTCAAAGATAACCTCGTACATTATCGAGCTTTTCGCCGATAAGATCTATCTGCTGCTGGTAATCCTCTATCATGCCTTCAGCCTTTAACACCTGGCCTTCGTGTTGTCAATGCTGCAATAATCGAGAAAACAGCCCAGAACCAGGCAAGGACAGGACCGTATTTCGTATAGAAGCTCAGGGATGTGGAGGGCGTTATCTCGCTGACGATCACCCCCTCCTTAAGAAGCCCGACGCTGGAGATCACCTCGCCGAAAGGGTTCACGATGGCAGAGATGCCGTGATTCACGCTCCTGAGCATCCACCGCCGGCTCTCGATGGTCCTGAACGATGCCATGAGCAGGTGCTGCTCGGGGGTCGACCACGTCTTGAACCACGCATCATTGGACACGTTAACCAGGTAGGCAGCACCTTTTCTGCACAGGTCCCGGGTCAGGCCGGGGAAAACGCTCTCGAAACAGACGAGAACCCCCATGTCGCCGACAGGTGCGGCATCCATTGCAGGGGAAAAATCGCCCACTCCCTGGGTCAGCTTTCCGAAAAACGGCTCTATGAGGCTGGCAAGGGGGAGATACTCTCCGAAGGGCACGAGGTGTACCTTGTCATAATATCCCTCGATCTCCCCGTTTTTCAACAGCCACACCCGGTTGAAATACCTGCCCTCATCGTATGCAGGGCTACCCATGACGAGGCGGGCATCGCTCATGCGGCTCAGGTTCAGAATGCGCGAGGATGCAGGCCACTGTCTGAACAGGAAAAAATTGCAGGCGGTCTCAGGCCATACCACCACCTTCGCACCGTCGGCAACAGCGGCAGCGGTGAGCCGCGAATAGATATCGATGGTGGGGTCCACCATCTCGGTCAGCCATTTCTTGTCCTGGGGGATATTTGCCTGGGCAACACCTGCCCTTACCGGCTGCCCGCTCAGCGTCAGGGTATCCATCCGCCAGTTTCCCCAGGCAGCAGCGAGCACGATCACGCAGAGGCTCACTGCCAGCGGGAGATACTCTTTCCTCCATGCCTTGTAGATCGCCACATTGGCCATGAGGATAATACCGCTTAGCACATATACCCCCCCGAATTCGGCGATCTGGACAAGGGACTTCCAGGGAAACTGGGTATACCCTGCAAGCGCCCAGGGGAATCCCGAGAACATCACATACGACCTGATCAGCTCGAGCAGCACCCATATGCCCGGGATGGTCAGAAATGCCAGCCTCGAACGGATGAGCCTCTGGGCACTCCAGGCGAATACGCCGAAATATACGGAGAGGTACACCAGGAGCAGGAGCAGCAGGAAAGCGGCAGGCATCAGGCTCATGCCGCCGTAGGTCTCCATGACATAGGCGATCCAGTAGATCGTCCCGGCCCAGGCCACGATTCCGGCGATCATTCCGTAGAGAAACAACTCCAGGGGCCGGCTGTTGGCGGTGAGATACAGGAGGGGGACTGCAAAGATCCAGGCAAGGGGCCAGAGGTTGTATGACGGGAACGAAACCGTATAGAGGAGGCCCGCCAGGATTGCCGGGGTGAGCTTCTTCACACGTCCTTCCTCAGTTGTGCATGCACAATGAGCTTTGATATCCTCTTCTTGTCTGCCCCGGCAATCTCGAAGAGAACCCCGTTATACTCGAGCGTTTCGCCCGACTTGGGTATCCGTTCGAGCCGGCACGTGATGAACCCGCCTATTGTATCGTAGCTTCCCTCCGGTATCTCGATACCGAAGGCCTCGGAAAATTCATCGATGGGGAGCTTGGGGTCCACATAGTAGACACCCTCTTCCTTCTCGACGATCTCCTCCTCGCGCTGTGTCTCATCCTCACCCACGATATCTCCGACAATCTCCTCCATGATGTCACCCATGGTCACCAGTCCGTCGACATTGCCGTACTCGTCGATCACGATGGCAAGCTTTGTCCGTTTCTGTTTGAATTCATTGAGCAGATCGATGAGTTTCTTTCCTTCGGGGACAAAGTAGGGAGGATGCATCAATGATTTTATATCCGGCAGATTGTCCTTTGATCCCCAGTAGTTCAGGATATCCTTGGCATGAACCACCCCGACGATATTGTCCGTGGAATCTTCGTATATGGGAATCCGGGAACAGCCTTCGGCGGTGATGACCTGTACCAGTTCATCAAGCGACGATGAGCTCTTAAGCGCTATCATGTCGACCTTGGGAACCATGATCTCACGCACCGCTGTTTCCCGAAGAACGATGATGTTGAGGATCATGTCGCTCTGGTCCTCATCGATGAAGCCCTTTTCCTCCACCTCATCGATGATCTTTTCGATCTCTTCTTTTGTGTTCGTGTGAATCTTTTCTCTTTTCAGGAAATACCACAGGCGTTCCAAGACACTTATCCTGTCTTGATTGTCATCGTTACTGTCCAAACACTATCTCCTTTTCATGTAAACTGAACACGGTATATGTAGCCCAATACACACGATCAGTCAATCCGCGTATCGATGGCCGGATCATGGCCCCTCCAACCATCTCCAAGTCCTCACGGCGAGGGCAACCCGGACACCCCTCCTGCTAAGCGGCGGCCAAAACCCGACGTGGTCACGTTCGCCTGCAGCGAAGCGTGATTGATGCGCAACGTTTTGTATGGTATGAGGAAAATAAACTTTTGCAGCAGGAGCTAAGCCATGGGGAACTATACCTTTACCGGCACTGATACGTATGTTCTGGATCCTGAGCTCTCTAAGATCGTCAATGCAAGCATCCAGCTGGAGATGCCGCTGCTGATAAAGGGAGAGCCCGGTACGGGCAAGACCCTTCTGGCCCATGCCATTGCAGAGAATCTGGGCATGCCGCTCATCATCCTCAACGTGAAATCCAGCATGAAGGCGGTGGATGCCCTGTACCAGTATGACACGCTCACCAGGCTCAACGACAGCCGGTTCGGCGATTCAAGCAGGGATGTCAGCAACATAGAAGACTACATCAAGATGGGAAAGATCGGCCAGTCATTCGTATCGGAGAAAAAGGTGGTTCTGCTCATCGACGAGATAGACAAGGCCGACACGGACTTCCAGGACGACCTCCTCGATGTGCTCGACCAGATGTCCTTTGACATCATCGAGATCGACAAGACCGTCCACGCAAAGAACCGGCCCATCATGATCGTCACGTCCAATGCGAAGAAAGACCTCTCCGACCCCTTCCTGGGCAGGTGTGTATTCCATCACATTGCGTTCCCCGACCAGGAGATGATGCACAAGATCGTGCGGGCACACTTCCCGGATCTGGACAAAACCATGTCTGAGGCCTGCATCGAAGCCTTCTATCGCCTGAGGAATACCCGCGGCATCGAAAAGAAACCGGCCACGAGGGAACTCATCAACTGGATCAGGATCCTGCTCATGGACAAGAACTTCGACCCCAGGCACCTTTCCAGGAACGAGCTCCCCTTCCTCGGGGTGCTCTTCAAGAAGAGCGAGGATTACAAGATCCTGCAGAGACAGGTGGGATCCCGCTGACAGAAAACGGGGCTGTATGTTCATAGACTTTTTCTACCTGCTCAGACAGAAAGGGCTTCCGCTGTCCCCATCGGGATTCCTGCGACTCCAGAAGGCCCTCCACAAAGGCCTCATCTGCTCCCTGGACGACTTTTATTCCATCTCGCGCGCGGTGATGGTCAAGACCGAACGGCACTTCGATCTCTACGACCGGGTCTTTGCCCATTATTTCAACGGAGCGGAACTGAGCGATTCCCTCGCTGCAGAAATCGATGCGTCTATCGCAGCCATGCTCGAGGAGTGGCTGAAAGACCCCGAGATGATGGCCGACTTCCTCGGCCTTGACAAGGAAGCCCTGGGCAGGCTCACCCCCGAGGAACTCGAGGAGTACTTCCGCAAGCGGCTTGCCGATCAGGATGAACGGCATGACGGCGGCAGCAAGTGGATCGGTACCGGCGGTGTTTCCCCGGTGGGACATTCCGGCTACCACCCGGGCGGGATGCGCGTCGGCGGCGAATCGCGAAACAAGTCCGCGGTAAAGGTTGCACTGGAGCGGAGGTACAAGGACTATACCGAGGACACCCGGCTCGGACCCTCCCAGATCACCGAGGCGATGAGACGGCTGCGTCACATGCAGCCTACCGGACCCAAGGACAATCTGAATATCGAGAAGACCATCTATGAGACCATGAGAAACGCTGGAGAGATCGAGATCGTCTTTGACCGCTCCCTGAGGGACAAGCTCAAGGTGATCCTCATGATCGACAACGGCGGCTTTTCCATGGACCCGTACGTCAATGTGGTCCAGGTGCTGTTCAATCATGCGAAGAACCAGTTCAAGGACCTCAAGACCTTCTATTTCCACAATACCATCTACAACCGTGTGTGGAAGGATCACACGAGGCAGTTCAAGTCCCAGTTCCTCGAGGAATTCGCCCGGTATGATCCCGAAACACGGCTCATCCTCGTGGGCGATGCCTCCATGGCGCCCTTCGAGCTCTTCAGCCGCAACGGCAGCATCTATTACGCGGATCAGTCCGGCTCGAGCATTAAAAGTCTCGAACTGCTTGCAAAAACATTCAAACATAGTGTATGGCTGAATCCGAGATACGCATACACGTGGTCTCACACCCAGACTATCGAGGCTATACGGGAGATATTCCCCATGTTCGAGATCACGCTGGGTGGGCTGGAAAAGGCCGTTGAACATTTGATGAACAAGCATTGAAAAAATGTGCGCCCGTAGCTCAGTCGGATAGAGCGTAGGCCTCCGGAGCCTAAGGTCGCAGGTTCGATCCCTGTCGGGCGCACCATATGGGAATCTATACACGAGTTATGAACGATTGCTTCACGAATCTCTTCCACACCGCCTCCAAAGACAGGCCGCTGACAAACAGCCTGCATCGAAGACCTCAGCGCGGATGTCCGGAGCTCAGGCAGTCAGGTCACGGTTTTCCTCGCCGGTGACGACCATGATAAATCTCCTGGACCAGAACAGGGAAAATCTGAACCTGCTCTTTGACGACAAGCCCTACCGGGGTTCTCAGATCTTCAACTGGATATACGGCAAGGGCATCCGGGATATCCACCAGATGTCCAACATCCCCGGGCAGCTCAGGGATGAACTGGCCAAAAAGGCCGTCATCTCCTACCCGGACGTGGTGGAGATCCAGCGTTCTTCGGACGGTACGGAAAAAATCGCCTACAGGCTTGCCGATGGCCACATCATCGAGAGCGTCCTCATGCCCGAGAAGGACCACTGGAGCGTCTGTGTGTCCTCACAGGCCGGATGCGCCATGGGATGCACGTTCTGCTGTACTGCAACGCTCGGCTTCATCAGAAATCTGGGACTGGCAGAAATCATGGCGCAGGTACTCTATCCTATCCATGCCTATCCGGAGAGAACCTTCCGGAACGTCGTCTTCATGGGCATGGGCGAGCCCCTGCTCAACTACGACACCGTCATCGATGCCATACGTATCCTGTCGGATCCCGACGGCCCCCGGATCTCCAAGAGGCGGATCACCATCTCCACCTGCGGCATCATACCCCGGCTCAAGACCCTTGGACGGGATACCGAGGTCGGCCTTGCCGTCTCACTCAATGCGGTAACCGATGCCACGAGGGCCGGCATCATGCCCGTTACCAGGAAATATCCGCTCACCGAGCTCATCGATACGCTCAAGGGCTATCAGCTGCCGAACCGCAGGCGGATAACCATCGAGTATGTCCTCCTCAAGGGTATCAACGACAGCATCTTGGATGCACGGCAGCTCATCCGCCTCCTCCACGGGCTCAAGGTCAAGGTGAACCTCATACCGCTGAATCCGTGGCCGGGGTGCACGCTTGAGCCGCCGGACACCACGACGGTCCTGGCATTCGAAGAGCAGCTCAAGGACAGCCCCATCGCAGTGATGAGGCGCAAGGAAAAGGGAAATGATATCTTGGCTGCCTGTGGACAGCTTGCAGGAGGGAAATCTCATGGCGGAACGAAGACTTATTGAATTCCTCCAGAAACCGGAGGCTTACCCGGAAAAGCCGGGCAGTGTCAGGCTCGTCCAGACACACATATCGTGGGTGTTCATCGGGGACGATTATGTCTACAAGGTCAAGAAGCCCGTGGACTTCGGCTTTCTCGACTTTACGACCCTTGAAAAGAGACGCTTTTATACCCACGAAGAGCTCAGGCTCAACAGACGGTTCTCCCCGGACGTGTACCTGGAGGTTGTCCCCATATCAGAGGCGGGAGCCACCTACCGGTTCGGGGACGATACCCGCATCGTGGAGTATGCCCTGAAAATGAAGCGCATCGACGAAGCGCGGATGCTGTTCACCCTCCTTTTGCAGGGCAGGGTCTCAAAAGACGATATGGCCCGGGTGGGCAGACACCTCGCAGGGATATACAGCGGGATCGCAAGCGACGAAAAGTCAAAGACCTTCGGGACAATCGATGTCATTGCCACCAATGTGATCGAGAACTTCGACCAGACCAGAACCTATATCGGCGGTCCCATATCACCGGAGAAGTTCGAGGCCATCGAGACATGGAGCAGGGACTTTCTGCAGAAAAACACCGCCCTCTTTGAAGGCCGGATCAGGAATGGCCACATAAAGGACTGCCACGGCGATCTCCACCTGCAGCATATCTGTATGGGTCACAGCGATATCTTCGTGTTCGACTGCATAGAGTTCAACGAACGTTTCCGCTACGGGGATGTTGCCTCTGACGTGGCGTTCCTGTCCATGGATTTCGACTACAACGGGCAGAGCGTGCTGGGCGATGCCTTTGTCGATGCCTACATCGATGCCTCGGGAGACCGGGATATGCGCGCGGTGCTGCTGTTCTACAAGGTGTACCGGGCATACGTCAGGGCCAAGGTCACCTCCTTCATGCTCGACGATGACGGACTGGACGAGTCGAGGAAGAAGAGCGCCCTTGAGACTGCCCGGAGATACTATGACCTTGCCTACGGATATGTGAGCAATGAAGATTGATCTTCATATCCATTCGAAGAACGGTTCGGACGGGAGATGGTACCTACAGGATATCTTTGCGGAGGCCGGCAGGAGAAACATCGGCCTCATCTCCATAACCGACCACGACTCCATCTCCGCCCAGGCCGATGCCAGGGCACTGGCCGATTCTTACGGCATGGGCTACATCTGCGGCGTCGAGCTCAATGTCACCATGGCCCTCCCGGATTTTCGTGACGGCAAGCCTGTTTCCCTGGACTTTCTCGGGTACCGGTTCGATCCCGGCTATAAACCGCTTGCGGACAAGCTCGAAGAATTGAGGACTTACCGGCAGGTGCGTGCGGAGAAGATCCTTACGAACATCAACGAAGAATTCCGCAGACAGGGGCTTGGCGAATTCACCCGCGAAGACATGGCGGAGATCCAGTCAGGCGCCGAAGGGGCCCTTGGCCGGCCGCATATTGCAGACTACCTTATCAGAAAAGGCATCGTGGCCGACAAACAGGAGGCCTTTGACAAATACCTTCTCCGCTGCAATATCCCGAAGATGCCGCTGAGCCTCGAAGAGGCCTCCTCCCTGATCAGGGCCTCTGGCGGGAAACTGATCCTCGCGCACCCGAACGACCCCAACGGAACCTCGCTCGTGGCCTTCTCTCCGTCACTGGCAGCCCAGCAGGAAATCATTGCCCGCACCATGCTTGAATACATCGACGGTATCGAATGCTGGCATTCCCGGCACGACGCCGCCACAATCGATTCGTACCTCCTGTTTGCCCGAGAGCATCACCTCATGGTCACCGGCGGATCGGACTGCCGTCAGCAGCCCCCGCTGATGGGGACGGTGAATATCCCTGAGTATGTGGCCCGGCAGTTTGGTTTCTAGAAAAAAACGACCTTTCCTGCTATAGGTGTATACATGATCGTTAAAGGAGTTACTATGAGAGAGCAGTTCAAGACCTTTGTACAAAGAGAGATCGGTGATGATGCAGTGCTCATCGCCTGCGGGCTGCCGGCAAGCAACAAGACCGAGACAACGGAAGTCATAGCCAGGATAAAGGGCTATGAAATGCTCAGGACCGATATCATACGCCGCGAGGTGTTGAAGGATGAGGATATCTTCGATGAGAAGGTAGCCTCGAACATGGACAAGAGAAAGCTTGTCTACGACAGGATGTTCTCGCTGGCCGACGAACTCGCATCCCGCGGAAGGGGGGTGATCCTCGACGCAACCTTCATTACCCAGTCCCTCAGGAGACGGGCTGCCGAGGTTGCCGCCAGGAACAAGAAGACCTTCATCATCCAGCAGACCCAGTGTCCGCAGGAATACTCCCTGGAAAAGATCTCCAGGAGGTCCAGGGAAAATTACGAATCCAATGCGCTGACCGAACAGGCATACCTGAACAACAAGCAAAAATTCGAGCCGGTGGACCTCGATGATCTCAAGGCCCGGCACCCGGACCTGAATATCGTTCACCTCCTGGTGGATACCGCTTCCGACTCCGAAGAGGAATGGTACGTGATCGACAGGATTGTCCGGTAACAATGGCCCTGCTCAAGCAGGGGGTTCCTCCCGGGTCAGGCAGTGTGTTCCCATGATCTTCCAGCGGCATGCGATACCCCGCCTAGGAGAATAATTTGATATTTCGAGACACCCAGACGATAGAGAGAGTAAACCACGATATGAGGCCAAGACGATGAAACGAGCGATACTGTTTTCACTTATCTTTTTCCTGATCATGGGCTGCGCTGCTTCTTTCAAGGAACAGCGGGAGATGTCGAAGCCCAGGGTTTCTCTTGCCATGGGCAAGATTCAGAACAACGACATCCATGGCGCGCTGATCGAGCTGAGAAAGGCTCAACGGGCCAACCCCGATGATCCGGAGGTATACTACGGATTTGCCCTGGCCTACTGGAAGGGTGGCAATAATGAAAAGGCCCTGGATAATGCCGAGCGTACCATTGCACTCGGAGACAACCTGGGGCTCGAGCACCCCGGCCTGAAAAGCGAGGCGTATAACCTCAAGGGCATTGTCCTGAGCGGCATGGGTTCGTACGAGAAAGCCATCGAGGCATTTCAGGCCGCATTGAAGGACGAACTGTACACGACGCCGGAATATCCGCTCCACAACATGGCCTCGATCTACCTGATCAACAAGCAGTACGACAAGGCACAGGCAGCGGCGAACCAGTCCCTGGACTACAACCCCCACTACGCTCCTTCCTGGGAAATACTCGGGAGGATGTTCATGGAGCAGGGCCGAGACGCACAGGCAATAGAAGCCCTCAAGCATGCACTTCTCGAATTCCCGTCCTATACCGAGGCACACTGGGAGATTGCCCAGCTCTATGTACGCCAGGGCGATATGGCCAGGGGCATCTCGCACCTGGAAGAGGTGATCCGTATCGATGAAGGCGGCCCCTTTGGCATCATGGCCCAGCAGAGATTGAACGACCTGGGTGGCGCACCGCAGAAAAAATAGGCATGGATGATTGTCGTTCGACCGTATGGATAACAGACCAGGAGGCAAAGGATCTCGGCATCAAGGGGAGTGAATTCCCCTGCAGGATACTGGACCTCAAGACCCTGGTATATGAAATCCTGAGAACCGGGGCCCCGGAAGATATCGTTGTCCTGCCCTTTATCAGGAACTTTGACGAGGTTGTCCGGCATATCCGCGACAGGGACATCTCCGGCCCCATCATCATCTACACCAACAGCGATATCATGCAGATGAATCTCCTGGATTATGCCTCCCAGGGGATCATCTTCCTCGATTCCTCACGGTTTACCCGCCTCATGGTGATCGGGTTCATCACCTTCCTGCAGAAACGCCAGGAGTTCACAACGCTCAAGCCCCTGCACAAAGCCCTTCCCACGGCAGCAGCAACCTCCACCCATGATACTAAGGAGATACGGGATCTCTTCAGGAATCTGCTCCACAGGAGAGCAAAGCTCCTGCTTACCTGTCAGTTCAAGGATGATCTCCCCACCCTGAGTGTTACGTGCGAGATCATCAAGATGGTGGGTGAGATCGAGACCAAGCTCGTACTCGACAACTTCAATCCCGAGGAATTTGTCGCCCTGTACAATCAGCTGGGCAGAGGCACACCGATCTCGGGCTTTATCACGCTCAATACCGACACCCTCGGTTTTGTCATGAAGGTGGCCAGCTCACGCATGGGCAAGATCACCACCTATCTCCCCGAGGTGGTCTATGAGCAGAAACGCAAGTTCTTCAGGGTGGAGCCCGATCCGAAGGACCCGGTCACCCTCTACATACAGCCTGACGGCCATTCCACCAAGGCGATCCCGGTACGGGATGTGAGCGAGGGGGGTGTGGGCATGGTCTCGTCGTTCCAGCATCTGGAAAAAGATGCCCGGTATCCGATAGTCCTGGTCCTGCCGAAGAATCAGCTCCTCATGGGAAACGCCACGATCATGTTCAAGGATGAGACAAGGCCGGAAGGGATCACCTACGGGATGGAACTCTCCTTTCATCCCACGGACCTCCTGCACCTCCAGTACTATGTATACAAGCGTCAGGCCGGAATCCTGGCGAGCATCAGGAACCTGTCAATCTGATCCCGATGCGAAGCGCCTGAAGTCCTGCCGGTGTCATACCTTCAACCAGGGCGGCCTGTCCCAGGGTCCTCGGCCGTATCTCGGACAACCTCGTCTTGAGCTCGTTGGACAGCCCCTCGACAGCCTCGAAGTCTACCTGCTCGGGAATCTTCATCCGCTCGAGATCTTTGAGGCGGTCTATCTCCTTGAGCTGCCTGCTGATGTAGCCCTCATACTTGATATCCACCTCCACCTCCAGAGAGCTCAGCGCACTGGACTCGGGGATGAGATCGCGATCCCTGAAGTTGGCCATGCTCACCTCGGGACGCTTCAGGAGGCGTTCCATGCTGAGCCGCTCACTTTGGGTTCCCCTCGTGGCGGGTATCCCCGGCAGGTCATCGGGGATGAGCACCGTTGTCTTTCCCAGGTACGAACGCAGCTCTGTGATCTCGGAGAGGATCTGCCTGACCCTAGAGAATCTCTCGGACGTGACGAGCCCCAGCCTGAATGCGCTGTCCGTCAGCCTGAACAGGGCATTCGTTTCCCTCAGCAGGAGGCGGTACTCGGCCCGTGACGTGAACATCCGGTACGGCTCGGAGGTGCCCCTGGTTACCAGGTCATCGATCATCACCGCGATGTATGCCTGGGAACGGTCGAGGATAAAGGGTTCTTCTGCCCTGATCTTGAGCGCTGCGTTGATGCCGGCCATGAGCCCCTGGGCTGCGGCTTCCTCATAGCCGGACGTTCCGTTGACCTGTCCTGCGAGGTACAGACCCTGGACGTGCTTGGTCTCCAGGGTCTGCAGCAGCTGGGTAGGCAGCACGTAATCGTACTCGATGGCATATGCCGGTCTCAGGATCTCCGCCCTCTCGAGACCCGGCAGAGACTGGACGATCTTCCACTGGAGCTCTACGGGCAGAGAGTTCCCCAGGCCCGAGGCATACACCTCCTTGGTATTGATCCCCTCCGGCTCGATAATCACATGGTGCCCTCCCCGGTCTCCGAACCGCATCACCTTGTCCTCGAGCGAGGGGCAATACCTGGCAGGGGTCCCGGTTATGGCCCCTGAATACAGGGCGCTGAGCTGAATGTTGTCCCTGATGATCTCATGGGTTGCCGTCGTGGTCTTGGTCATGTAGCAGGGAAACCTGGGCAGATCCGATCGGGGGGATTCGAACGAGAACGGCAGGTATTCATCAAGGGGGTCCTGCCTGTCGAGGCTGCTCAGGTCGATGCTGTCGATGTGCAGCCTCGGCGGGGTCCCGGTCTTGTGCCTTCCCATGGCAAACCCCAGCGACCTGAGCGATTCCGAGAACTCATACGCACCCTCTTCGCCGGCCCTGCCCGCTGGAATCCGCTTGTCCCCGATATGGATAACCCCGGAGAGAAAGGTGCCTGCAGCGACGATCACCGCCTTGGCAGCATGGAACATCCCGGTATGGTCAGTGACCCCGATCACCCGGGAATCCTTCACCTCAAGGGCATCCACCCGGGCCTGCCGGAGATGGATCCCGGCGTTTTCCATGCGGGATTTTATGGCTGACTCGTAGAGTCTCCTGTCGTTCTGGGTCCTGGTTGCCCTGACCGCCGGTCCCTTTTTCGTGTTGAGGACGCGGTACTGGATGGCTGTCGCGTCTGCCGCCTCGGCCATGATCCCGCCCAGGGCATCGATCTCCTTGACGAGGTGACTCTTGGCAAGCCCGCCAATGGAAGGGCTGCAGGGCATCCGCCCGATGGTATCCATATTCAGGGTGAACAGCGCCACCTCGAGCCCGAACTTGCCTGCAGCATACGCCGCCTCTGCACCTGCATGGCCCCCGCCCACAACGATGATGTCGAATCCTTCCATGCACTCTCCTCTAGGGCAAAATCATCTGCATTGCAAGCCTGCAGTGCCCGGGCAAGCCTGTCCTTCAAGATCGGCAGAGAGGACCATTCTTGCAGGGGGTATCGGATAGGGGCTGTGCACGGTCAGGCGTGCGGGATCAGCCGGTATGCCACCACCTGCCGAGCGGGCATTCGTCACAGCGGGGCTGCCGTGCCCTGCAATACTCCTTGCCGATAAAGACGATGTGCGCATGGAGGTCTTTATATACTTCGAGCCTCCCGGGAAGGCCCTGCTGAAAGATATTCTGGATGTCGTCGTAATCCCAGCCGGGCCCGATGATCAGGTGTCTGAGAAGCATTCTCCTGGTGTAGGCATCCACGACAAAGATGAGCTTGCCTGCGGCATAACAGCAGATACTGTCGGCCGTCTCCTTGCCGATGCCGTTCACCTCCAGGAGCCTCGAGCGGAGCCTGCCGGTGTCCTGGGCAAGGAAGCCCTCCAGATCGCCCGGGAAATCCTCCATGACGGCAGCGACGAGGTTCTTCAGCCGGAACGCCTTTATGTTGTAGTAGCCAGACGGCCTGATCAGGGCGGCAAGGTCTTGCGGGTCTGCACGGTGCAGGCGTTCCAGGTCGAGGAGGCCTCCTGCCTTGAGATTGCCGATGGCCTTTTCCACATTGCCCCACGCCGTGTTCTGTGTGAGCACCGCGCCCACGGCAATTTCCAGGGGACTGTCTCCCGGCCACCATCCGGAAGGCCCGTACCATGCAAAAAGTCCCTGATACAGGGCAGAAGGATCAAAGTGCTCAGGAATGGTCTTCGTTCCGGCCGTAGTCCTTGTGTATGATGACACCCTTCATCTTCTCCCGGATATCTCCGCGAATATTGAACAGCATGGCGGTCTTTTCAAACTCGTATTCCAGCGCTGCCCGGGCGTCGAGACGGCTTACCACGTCGAAGCTCCGCTTGAGCGCCCGGACCACCTCCGGGGAGCGGTTCACCAGCTGGTGTGCCCACTCACACACCTCATCCCTGAATCTCTCCGGTTCCACTACCCGGTTCACCAGGCCGATATTGTACGCCTTCTGGGCACCAATGGGCTCGCCCCTCAGGGTCAGCTCCTTGCTCCGCGCCATGCCTATCCGGGCCACAAGCGGGGTCAGGAGTGGGTTGAACCCGTATTTTATCTCAGGATGTCCGAAGATGGCGCTCTCCGAGGCAATGATAATATCCCCCATGAGGGCGAGATTGAATCCGCCGCCAAAGGCGATCCCGCTCACCGCCGTAATGACGATCTTGTCATAATCCAGGAGCATCGAGTAGATATCGACGGCCAGGCTGAAGTAGCTTGCAGCCTCTTCCCCGCTGTAGTAGGGGGCCTCCTTCAGGTCTATGCCTGCGGAGAAACACTCGTCGCCGCCGGTGAAGATGACGAGCCTGATGCTGTTGTCTTCCTGCAGGAATGAGGAGAACACGTGCTTGATCTCCGCGAGCATCCCCTTGGACAGTGCATTGAGCTCGTGTTTCCGGTCCATCTCTATTATGGCTAGTTCATCCTTTACCGTCACCTTCAAAAACTGGTAATCCATACCCCTCTCCTGAGATTTACATTGTTATTACTTGTACATTCCCCATCACAGGCTGTCAATGCTTCGAATGCTTGCGCATGAACCGTGCTTTCTGTTAATGCATACCCTGTGTCCTGTTTGAGCGTAAGTCAGTTGAATGAGATGGCACGGGGTGTCCTGGGCGAGTGTTTCGGCCCCCAGATATGGGTCAGGGGAGAAATACACGGGCTCAAGGTGCATGCAAAATCAGGCCACATGTATTTCGACCTGGTGGAAAAGCCTTCCGGCACAACCGATGCCTATATTGCCAAGGTGAGCT
Organism: Deltaproteobacteria bacterium; assembly: GCA_018434685.1. GTDB lineage: Bacteria > Desulfobacterota > Desulfomonilia > UBA1062 > UBA1062 > DSAD01. The sequence goes on along the minus strand of JAHDOV010000003.1, from coordinate 433,341 downwards.
GTGCCTTCTTCAGGGGGGCCTTCGTCAAGTGGCACACGAGCCTGAAATCGCTGGGCCTGGGAAACTTCGAACTCAGTTCAGGCCTCGAGATCAAGCTTCTCGCAGGGGTCGATCTCTTCGTGAAGGAAGGCCGGTACCAGCTCATCGTCTCAGAGATCGATCCGAGCTACACCTTCGGGGCTATAGCGAAGAAGCGCGCCCGGACCATCGAACAGCTCCGGTCCTCCGGCCTCATGGACCTGAACAAGGATCTGGCTTTTCCCGTCTTCCCGTTGAACATCGGGCTGATCACCTCCGAGGGCTCTGCTGCGTACAATGATTTCATGAGCATCGTCATGAGGAGTTCGTATTCATTCAGCATTGCCCTTTATGATGCGCACATGCAGGGGCAGAACACCGTACCGGAGATCATCAGCGGCATCAGGGTTCTCCAGAGACATCCCGGGGTGGACACCATAGTCATCATCCGGGGAGGCGGGGCAAAAACCGACCTGTTCTCGTTCGATGACCTCGCCATCTGCACCGCCATAGCACGGTGTCCGAAACCGGTGATCACCGGCATCGGACACGAGATCGATATCAGCGTTGCGGACATGGTCGCGCACACCTACTGTGTCACGCCCACCGATGTGGCGCGCCTTTTCGTATCGAGAGCAGACGGGCTTGAGGATCACCTGCTGGAGGCCCGGCAGGAACTGTCCCTCTCGACCGAACGCATGCTCGCCTCTGCAGGACAGCGTCTGGCCACCCTGGGGACTCACCTCGGCCACCTCTGTTCCCGGTGGACCATGACATCGCTGTCGAGACTCAAGGGCCTCGCCTACAGTCTCGACAAAAAGATCACACAGCATCTCTCGGCCAGACACAAGGATCTCGAGCGCATCGCAGCACAGGTCAGAGGCCTGGCTGCCACCGGTATCGCCCGGCAGTCCCGGGTACTCGACCGCCTCCACCTGCAGGCGAGACACGATTCTCTCTCTGCAGTGAGCAGCTGTTCCCGGGATGTAGATGCCCTGGCATCCGCCCTGAAAAGTGCATGCTCCAAGGCCTGTGAGATCAACCGCAATCTCCTTGATCAGCGAGAACGGGTCGTGACCCTCATGCACCCATCAGAGACCCTCAAGCGGGGATACAGCATCACCATAAACAGCAAAGGTTTAACCGTTACCGATCCTGGCGATGTGGATATGGATGAACCCATCACCACGATCGTTCAGCACGGCACGATCAAGAGCACAGTCTGTGACAAGGAGCCCGGATGAAGAAAGGGAAGAGTTATTCTGAGGTACTTCAGGAACTCGAGGAAACACTGGAGATGATGAACAGGGGTGACATCCCCATCGACAGGCTTGAAGCGACCGTCACGTCCGCCGCCGAGAAGATCAGGTTCCTGCGCCGGAAACTCCAGTCCACCGAGGCGGAGATAACAAAGGTCCTCAAGGACCTGGAGGACGCTGATCTCGCCGGAGGGACTGGCCAGGACGACACGGAAACACAATGATTGACCCTCTTGCAGGGGGTCTGTTATAGGAGGCGTATGAACATCTCAGAAAAAGCACAAACAATAACGCCATTTCTCGTTATGGATGTCATGGAACGGGCAAACACCCTGTCAGCCCAGGGCAGAGACGTGATTCACCTGGAGGTGGGCGAACCTGACTTCGACACCCCCGCGTGCATCCGCACGGCAGCCTTGAAGGCCATGGAAGAGGGGAAAACCCACTACACCGACTCCCTGGGTATCCCGGAACTGAGAGCTGCCATATGCCGGCACTACAAGACGACGTACGGGGTGGACATCGAGCCGGAACAGGTCATGGTCACCGCCGGATCGTCACCCGGCCTGCTCATGGCTATCGCCTGCCTGGTGGACGCACACGACGAACTGATCATGTCCGACCCGTACTATGCCTGCTACCCGAACTTCGTGAAGATCCTCAGCGCCGTGCCGAGGTGCATACCCACGGGCAGCGATGACGGGTTCCAGCTCAATCCGCACAAGGTGCGAGAGGCCCTCAGCCCATCAACCAAGGCCATCCTCATCAACTCGCCGGCAAACCCCACGGGAATCTGTCTGGACAGCGCCCACATGAACGAGTTGTGTTCGCTCGGCCTGCCCATCATATCCGACGAGATCTACCACGGCCTGGTCTATGAATCGCAACAGCATACGATCCTCGAGTACACGGACAACGCCATCGTCATAAACGGGTTCTCAAAGGCCTATGCCATGACCGGCTGGCGTCTCGGATGGGCAATCTTCCCAAAGCCACTCATCAGGACAGCCCAGAAGCTCCAGCAGAATCTCATGATCTGCGCCCCTTCTCTTGCACAGTGGGGTGGAATTGCCGCCCTCACCGAGGCCTCGGACGATGTCAGGCGCATGCACGAGATCTTTGCACGGCGCCGCAGGGTCATGCTCGATGTCATGAAGAAACAGGGCTTTGTCATAGAGGTGGAACCCACCGGGGCATTCTACGTGCTCGTGAACATGAAGGACGTCTCCACCGATTCCTACGGCCTTGCCATGGATATCCTCGACCATACCGGCGTGGGCGTGACACCGGGAATCGACTTCGGTCCGGGCGCAGCAACCTACATTCGATTCTCCTATGCCAATTCGGAAAAGAATATCATCGAGGGCGTCGAACGGGTCGCTGACTACATCAGGGGCTTATGATCGTAAAGATAAAAGATGCACAGTATACCGGTACTGTCTACGACCAGCTGCCGGACCTGCCTGAATTTGCCTTTGCAGGGCGGTCGAACGTGGGGAAATCCTCCCTGATCAATGCCCTGCTCGGCCGCAAGGCCCTTGTCAGGACCAGCAAGCAGCCCGGCAAGACGAGGAACATCAATTACTTCCGGGTCGACCTGGTGGACCTGCCCTCCCTCTACATGGTGGATCTGCCCGGATACGGGTATGCAAGGGTATCCCACGACCTGAAGGATGCCTGGGACAGGCTGGCCTCTCGGTACTTCCATGAGAACAGAAACCTGCGGCTCATCATACTCCTGGTGGACATCCGCAGGGATCTGAAAGACGAGGAGTTCGAGGTGCTCGATCTGGCAAGGAAAGCGGCCATCCCGGCAGTTCTCGTTGCCACGAAATCCGACAAGCTCAACTTCGGCAACAAGCAGAAACGCGTCTCGGAGATCCGCAGACAATGCGCCATCGAGCCCATAACAAGTTCTGTCCCCACCAGGGGGGGGATCGATACGATCTGGCAATCCATCATGGATCAGCTGTAACCCGCGGCAATGACCTCAGGGGAAGCCCTGCCGATGCCTTGAGATCGTGAGCTTCACCCATATACCCGTCAGGGGCCGGGCTTCCTCTGCCCGGACAGAAATTGCTATGTACACACTCTATTTTTATGGTAGAATCCGACCATGAATGACGGTTCGTTTACCAGTATGCTCATACTTCTCGCTCTTTTCATCATACTCCCGTCTGTCCTCAAACTCGTCGGAAAATTTACCGCGGGCAACAGGAACGTGGATGCCAAGAGCGATGAAGGGGAGATGCCCGGCATGGAGCAGGGCTCAGAACATTACCCCGAAGATACCTCCTACAGAGCCGATGCGGAATATCACGACAGGACCCCGGTATCCAACAAGCCGATCAGACCGCGATGGTTCTAGCACACAGGCCCACCAGTCAGGGCATCCGTTTCCTTGTGGGCATCTGCATCATTGCAGCGTCCATCTACCTGTTCTATCTCGCCCTTGCCAGGAATAATTCTCCCGAGCTCTTTCTCGTCCCCGAGGTCGTGACTCCGCCGGACTACCCGTGCGCACAGGCACTCATAGAGGGGCACCGCGTGTGTATCCCCTCGGAGTTCAGCTCTGCCCAGGGCTCATCGGGCATTGAAGTGTTCTCGGCACCTGCTCAGATCAGGGGCACCATTCAGGTCCTGAGTGATCTGCCGCAGGAAGCGCCGTGGAGAAAATCTCTTGAGCGGCCCCTGATACAGGCCTTCATCGGCGACATAGACTCCATGGACACCTTTGAACTCATGAAATCCATCCTTAAGCACCGGTTTAATCCCACCCTCATGGGCATCAAGGCAAGCCTTTTCCCCTCCTGGATGAAGAATAACCCTCAGGCCGAGATCATCATCCCCCAATCAAGGCAGGCCATCGTGTTCTACACGCCGACGCAGTTCCTGGGAATGGTATTCTCAGCCGAGGACGTGGTCATCCTCTCGTTTATGGGCCACCTCGACAGGGACCTCGCAGCGGGCATGGCGGGTTCCGTCGAAATCAGGTAGTCGGCACCACCAGGAACGGGATCGCTGCAGTCTTCATGAACTTTTCCGCGTAGTCGCCCCTGAAACCGGACAGCGTGCCTTTGCTCAGTTCGTGGGAGAGGACAAGGAGTTCGATCTTCTTCTCCGCAATGACCTCGTTCATTACTTCTATGGGATTGCCCCGCATCACCAGCCTGTGGGAAGAATCGATCCGGTCGCCCACGACCTGGTTGCATATGCCGTACATCTTATCCTTGGCGGCCTTGATGACCTCTTCTTCAAGCCTGTCCGTATTGATATGGGGCACGTAGAACCCGGCGGCCCGCTTGATGTCGGTAACGGTGTGGAGAATGTATAGCTCTGCATCGATGAGCCTGGAGAGCTGATACGCGTATTCCACCAGATAGTAGCTGCTCTTCGAGAAGTCTATGTAACACAGGACTGTCTTGGGTTTTTCCACCACGGTCTTCTTCATAGAAATGCTCCTCCTGTTGTTGATAGATATCGATATCTCAATGGTCGAATACCGAATCGATTACACGCTTCAAATCCTTGAGGTGAAACGGCTTGGCAACGAAGGCATCGGCCCCGTTCTCAAAGGCCATCTTTTCCGCTTCACTCACGCCGAACCCGGTTATCAGGATAATGGGTACGTCCGGATACCTGTTCTTGATTTCCGTCATCAGGGTGAAGCCGTCCATCCGCGGCATGTGGATATCGCTCACCACGATATCCATGCCCTTGCTCCCCATCAATTCCAATGCGTCATATCCGTCGCAGGCGGTGAACACATGATAACCGTATATGCTCAGGAAGTCGGCTATCACATGCGCCAACTCATCAGAATCGTCAACGATGAGTATGTTCCTGTTATTATTCATTTCCCTTGCCGCTTGTCAAATCAATGATCTCATAATCCCGCAGTGCCATGTACTTCCTGGTCTCGGCCGTGGTAAGCTTTGCAAGCTTGTCCATGACGTCCTTTATCTGAAAGATCTGGTCCTCCATCACCTTGAGCGTATTCTGGATCTTCTTGTTCGTTTCCATCTCAGGCGATATCTGCAGCATCTCAATGTTGCCCAGGATGATATTCAGTGGTGTATTTATCCGGTCGGACAGGGTAACGGTTGTCTTGGCAATGGCACTGACCTCCTGGATACGCCGCTGTTCCTTACCGTAGGACTGCATCTCCAGGGCCCTGCGTACCCGGATAATGAGTTCCTCCTCGTCACAGGGCTTCAACAGGTAATCATACACGCCCAGCCTCAGCGCCGTGACCGCTGTTTTGATGGACCCGTACCCCGTGATCACGATCACGAGCGTTTGAGGAGAGATGACCTTTATGTTTTCCAGGAGTTCGAGGCCGCTCATCCCCTCCAGCACGAGGTCGGTAAGGACCAGGTGGAACTGTTTGCCGCAGATGAGCTTGAGTGCCTCTTCGGACGAGGGGACCTCTTCCACCTCGTAGCCCTGATTTCTCAGGATATTCACGAGCGAATACCGCACGATCTCTTCATCATCAACGACGAGTATGCTTTTCTTTTCCACGTCCTGTATCCCCTAGCGATACTGTATCTGTTTCTGAACGATATCCCTCAATTCTTTGATCCTGAAAGGTTTCCGCAGATACACAACGCCGGTATTCTCGAGGAATTCCTTCACCTCGAAGTCATAGGTGTCACCGGTAATGAACATGAACCGCTTCCCCAGCGACGGGTGCTTCTTTACCACCTCGTGATACAACTCCATGCCGTCCATCACGGGCATTCTCAAGTCAGAGATAATAAGCTCCCAGGCATGTTCGTCAAGATGGTCATACGCCTTTTTCCCGTCGTTGAAGGTCTTGACATTGTAAAAGGGACTCAGGGTGTCGACCATGAGATCCAGGAGATCCTCCTCATCCTCGACCACCATGATCGTCGAGCGTCTGGGCTTTTCATCAACAACCTTCCGGACAGGTTCCTCGATCTCTGCCCCGCAGAGCTTCTCCTCGATCCCGTGAGTCATTGCAGGGATCTTGATGCTGGCAATTGCACCTGTGCCGGTATTTTCCAGCGCGATCTCTCCCTTGTGATCCGAGATGATGCCGTAGCAGATACTCAGTCCCAGGCCGGTCCCCTTGTCCTTTGATTTCGTGGTGAAGAACGGATCGAAGATCTTCGTCATGATCTCTTCGGGGATACCCGGTCCGGTATCCTCTATGGATATGTGCACCTGGCTGTCCGACAGTGCCGATCTGAGCCTGATGGTGCCGGGCTGGTCGTCGATGGCATCGATGGCGTTGTTGATGAAATTCACGAGCACCTGCTCGAGGCAGTTCATGTCCGCCCTGACGAACAGGGGCACCGGCGAATCCTCGTGGATGATCCTGATGCCTCGTTTCCGCATGGTGGGGGTATACAGGTTGACCATCCTGGCCATGATCTCCCGCATGTCAAAGACGATCTTCTCAGGCGGCTTGTTCCTGGAGAATTTCAGCAGCGATTCCACGATAGACTTGGCCGAATTTGCAGAATTGATGATGACCTGGAGCCTCTCCTGATCGCGTGTGGACAAACCATGGGCATCGATCAGGTCTGCAAAACCGAGTATGGGGGTGAGCTTATTGTTGAGCTCATGGGCTATCCCCGATGTGAGCAGGCCGAGCGAGGTGAGCTTTTCGGTCTGCATGGTCCGCTGTTCCATGCGTTTCTTGGCGGTTATATCCTTCATCACGACCAGGATCTGTCCCTGCCGGATACATTTGACGAAAAACTGCCCGGTCACATTGCCGAGGGACCTGATGCCCACGTTCATTTCAAGGTCTCTGGACTGACCGATGGAAATCTCCGATGCCCGCTCCATCAGGAGAACGACCGAAGCGGCATCGAATATGTCGTGAATGGTGCGGGGAACAATACCCAGGACCTGGTAGAGTCTCTGGTTGAAAAATTTCACCGTATCGTCGAGGTCGAGCAGGAAAATGATGTCTTCCGATGCATCCACCACGGCCTTGTACCGCTCCGAGATGTCCCGGAGGCTTTCGTCTTTCTGGTGGAGGAGATCGCAGAGATCCGATTGCCTGCGCTGAAAGATTGCATGGAGATGCACGAGGGTGAGCATCTGCCCCACGAGAAGCCCGAGCAGTTCGAAGACGCGTACATAGTTGACATTGAAGAAATCCTTGCGCGAATGCGAGAGATTCAGCACCCCGAAGGTGTTGTTTCCCTCTTTTATGGGTACGCAGAGCATGGAGGAGATGCACACACGCGTGGTCGAGATATCCTTGAAAAAGTCGCACTCGGTCACGTCGGATATGAGGACCGGCCTTCCCTCCAGCGCACATCTCCCCGCGACGCCTTCGCCCAGATCCAGGCAGAGCTTTTCATTTGCATCATTGGACAGTACGCCCGAGGCGGCCTTCAATACGATGCGGCCGTTTTCCAGCATGAAGACCGAGGCGTTCTCGCACCTGGACTCTTCGATGAGCACGTCGGAAATATAGGAATAAAAGTCTTCTTCAGGGGACCCTTTTGACACCCGTTCGGTCAGCTCGAAGATGCCTGAAAGGATACCGATGGTATCTTCATAGAAGTCGGTGGCCTTCTTCAAAAGATCGAGCAGGATCCGCTCTCTGTCACCTGAAAAGCCAGAGACCTCCTCCAGTTCTGACCACCTCTTCTCCACTGCCTGACCATGCCCCTTAAAACAGATTTTCTATAATGACAGCGTTAATTTCATACCTCTGTAGTATAGCATTAACCAGATCATTGTACCCCTTACCGAGAAATTTGGCAAGCAGGCGCTCGTGTTGCAAAATGTCCGGCGGCAGGTCTCTCTCTATCTGCAGGATAACACTGTTTATAAGGAAAACGAGCGCAGAGTTCCTGTCTGTGGGATGGTGATGGTGACGTATGATCGAGATAATCTCAGGGGGGAAGTGCCATTTCCCGGCAACTGCCTCACCGATGAGCGTATGGTCGGTCAGAAAGATTTCCTGTTCCTGTTCGACATCAGGCCATGTTCCCTTTGCATCGTAGAGCGGGGCGTATACATCCGGGGCATTGAACAGGAGAACCATCCTGCCCAGGTCATGGAGCAGGCCGCCGGTGAAAAGGACCTCTTTATCTTTACTGCCCTGGCTCAGAGACAAGGCCATGAGCGCAGCTGCATATGCATGCCGCCAGAGCTGTATTGCATGGACGGTGTTCGTCCCGAACGACTCCATGACCGCCATGGACAACACGAGGCATTTCACCATGTCGAGCCCGATGGTCAGCAGGGACTGGCGCATGCCGAGCGACTGATCCGAATGGCGGTAGAACGGCGAATTTGCGAGCTTTATGATCTTTGCCGACATGGCCGGATCTGACAGCAGGACCTGCTCCACGCGCTCCACGTTCGTATTTTCGTCCTGGAGAATCTGGAACAACCTCATCTTGCTCGATTCCAGGGTCGGAATACCGTCTATATTCTTTTCCATGCAAAAAGGCTTTGGCGTTGATTCCATATGGTTTTTATAACGGTTTCTGCCTGATTTAACTTGAGGTGTTTTTTCCCGCAGACCTCAAACGATTCACCCGGTTCAGATCACCGGTGTGCCACCAGGGATTTGTGGTACCCATGCATTTTCCCCTCATGATATTCATCGGAACTTCCGTTATTATACCCATAATGTATGGAGATTGTATTTTCTTGTACAGGGTCGTATGAGGAATAGACAAGCCAAAGATGGTTGAGACGGAATTGAACAGAAAAACAGAAATCCTCCTGGTAGATGACGAGCACGAGACACTCGATCTCATCTGCGAATACCTGTGTGAAAAAGGACTGGATCTGACTGCCACCACAAATGGCGAAGAGGCAGTACGCCTAGTTGAGCGCAACGGGTATCAGATTGCCATCGTGGATCTCCACCTGCCCGGCATGACCGGCTCCGAGCTGTTGCAGGAAATCAAGAAGATACGCCCCCACATGCAGGTCATCATGATTACCGGCTACGGGACGATCCGTGATGCCGTGGAGTGCATGAAACTGGGCGCATCGGACTTTATCACAAAACCGATCCTCCTGGACCACCTTCACCTCACCATAAACAGGATCATCGAGGAGGTGCGGCTGAAAGAGGAGGCGGAGCTGGCAACGTACTACAAGAATCTCTCCCGCACCGACGAACTTACCGGTCTCTACAATTTCCGCCACCTGATCTCCATGCTGAAGAACGAAGTTACTAGGCATATGCGGTACAACCGGACGCTCTCTCTGGCCATGATCGATATCGACAACTTCAAGAACTATAACGACACGAAAGGCCATGAAGAGGGCAACGAGCTCCTCATGCACCTTGCCCACGTATTCAGACACAACACGAGAAACTGCGATATCCTTGCCCGCTATGGCGGTGAGGAGTTTGTCATCATCTTTCCGGAAACATCCATTGAAGAAGCTCTCGTGGTGTCCGAGAGAATATGCAAGACCGTCAGCGTCTCCCTGGATGTCAGCGTCACCATTGGCCTGGCAAGCCTCCCCAAGAACACAACCGATCACAGCGAGCTGATCAGAATGGCAGACAAGGCCATGTACTGGGGAAAACAGCACGGAAAGAACCAGATTGTCATCTATAGTGAAGAAATGTCCATGTGCAAGTAAAGGTCGCCGGCCTTTTTCCTGAAGTTCTTCCGGCCCATTCCCGCTATCCTCAGAACAGTTCCTGATTTCGTGCCCGGGGGTATGCGTACCCGTATCCTGCTCATTCTGAAGCCGGGCCTGTATTCAATCGTTATGTAACCCCCATGGGAGGCGATATCCTGGGAGATCGCGATGTGTTCGTGCATGTCCATGACGTGGTGGAACATCTTCGAAGCACCCTGTGCGGCAAAGCGCACGATGCTCCGCTTCAACACCTCTTTGGGGCTCCCCCCGTAGATCAGTGCCTCATAGGCGATCACCCTGCCGATATCGAAGAGTCTTTCCAGCCACTCCCGTTTCACAGGCAGGTCATCGAACACATCGTGAAAATCGGCGTGGGTGAATACGTCGCGAAAGACCTCTTCACGGGCAAAGTCAGAATGTTGGCCACGGTCATATTTTTCACGCTTGAGCGGGTCGACCAGCACCCCGTACGCCTCGGTGATTTCTCTGAAGTGTTCTTCAGACCCCGGATCTTCGCGGTTCACGTCCGGGTGAACCTGCAGGGCGAGCCTCCTGTAGGTCTTCTTGATCTCCACCGGGGTGGCATCACGAGCCAGCCCGAGTATCCGGTAATAATCCTTTGCCATACCTGCCATAGAAAGCAATCCTCGAAGAAATGACCAAAACGCTGCTATCGAAACGAGCGGACAAAGATCTCTTCGGGGAGCTGGACTGCCGTGAGCGATCCGCCGTACACCGCACCGGTGTCGATTCCTATCTTATCCGGCTTGACCAGGGGACGGGCAAAGGGGGTGTGCCCGAATATCACCTTTTTGTCGATCCCGGTGGGAGAAAAGATGAATTCATCCCGTATCCAGATCATATCATGCCTGTCCTGCAGATCCATGGGTCTGTCCGGTTTGATGCCTGCATGGACAAAGATATGGTCTCCATCCTCATAATACCAGCGCAGCCCTGCGAAGAAATCCCTGTGGGGTTCGGGCAGTGCCCGGGCGACCTGGACATGGGAGGCCAGAGGGGATGCCCCGAGATACGAATCAATGGTCTTGAGCCCCCCATTGGCGAAGAAGATGGTCTTGTTGGTGCCATACTCGAGGAATTCCAGGAACATGTCTTCATGATTTCCCCGCAGGAAGATACAGGGTATGTCTCGTGCAAGGTCTATGAGTACATCAACGACCTCTTTGGGTTTCGCACCCCGATCCAGATAATCACCGAGAAAAATGAGGAGATCCTCCCGGTGAGGATCTATCTTTGCCAGGAGATCCTCCATCTTCTCCCTGCAGCCGTGAATATCTCCTATGGCAAATGTTCTGCTCATGATCTCTCTTAAGACCTGCCCTGTGGGGTCCGCAAGGAAGTGCTATACCCCTCTCTTGAGTTTTATGGTCTCGATCCTGAGCTCGGGGATCTTTTCTTTTGCCTTGGCGGATTGAGGATTGATCTTGAGTGCAAGGCGATAGGCATCCAGGGCGGCGCTCAGGTCGTCGAGCCGTTCTCTGCCCTGCCTCCCTGCAGCCCTTGCCTCGTATGCGTACGCTAAGGTGATGGCGACATCATGCTCTTTCTTCTTGTCGAGATACGCACTGCACGCATCGATGATCTTGTCGTGGTCCTTCAGGCCCACCGAGGCGGTGATGAGGCCCTTTCTGTATTCAAGCGCGTCTTCGATGGCGATGAGCGACCGGTAGTACGAATAGGATTCCTTGTACCTTCCCAGCTTCTGAGACAGGGCTGCTGCCTTCGCGAGGGAATCCTTGTCCTTGGGTTTTATGTTCATGACCTGCTTGTAGCGGACCAGGGCGTCTGGTAGTTTCCCTGCCTTTTCATAGGCCGCCCCGAGGTTGAACAGCAAGAGCGGCTCCTTCGGCGAAAGCTCCACTGCCTTTTCATAGTAGGTTATCTGGGCACCCGTGTCCCCGAGCTGGCCCATCACCATGCCCAGCTGGGCATAGGCATTCTCGTCCTTCGGGTAATAGCCGACATAGCGTTTCAGGGCCGCCTCGGCATCCTTGTAGTTCTTCTTCTTCAGTGAGTCTTCGATGACCGGGATGAGGATTTCCTTGTCCTGTGCCGTCTGGGCGGCCGACTTGTAGATCTCGAGCGCCTTGCCCGTCTTGCCTGCCTGTTCATAGGTCTTTGCAAGGTCGACGATGATTGCGTCGTTGCCCTTGTCCAGCTCCAGTGCCTTCTGGAGGTAGGCAACCCGATTGTCGAAATCACCGAGCTGGCCGGCGAGATAGGCCATCCGCCTGTAGGTGTTCGCGTTTGCCTCTCCGGCATTCACAACCTGCCTGCTTACCTCCATTGCCTCCTTCAACAGCCCGAGCTTGGCGTAGTAGCGGGCGAGTTTGGCATGCGCTGCCATGTCTTGGGGATCCGCCTCGATAATGCCCCGGTATATGCCAGCAAGGGCCTCATAGTCACCCCTGGCCGACAGCAGTTCGTCGAGCTGATCGAGAAAATCGCGATTCTTGGGAAACGCTATGAGGGCGCTCTTGAGGACAGCGACCTTTTCGTCCGAGTCCTTTGTCTCCCTGATCCTGGAAATGTAGTCCTGCTCGGTCAGTTCCATCTCCAGGGGTACCTTTGCGATGTTGCGTTCGATATAGTAGATTTCGATGGGGACGGATTTGATCCCTGCAGCAAGGAGCTGTTTTCTGATCTCGGCTGTCTCGATGGGCTCGTGGAGGTCATCGTTCTTGCCGAAGCCCACGATATCGGCGGTGAGGTAGGAATCGAAAAAGGTATTTGCCTTTACCTTGGTAATGATGATGGTTTCTCCACCGGTTATCGTCAGGGACTCCCCTGCCTTTATGGTCTGCGCCTGCCCGTCCACGTTTACCTCGAGCGAGATGAACCGGGGAGGGTTTCTGAATATGAACGATATGGTCGCCTCCCTGAGAAGGCCGATCTTTCCACCGAGCGGCACGATCAGAAAGAACAAGAAGCCGATCACAACAACCAGCATTATCACTAAGACGGCGCTTCCCTTCTTTCCCATATCTTCCTCATTTCTATGCTAATATTTCCAGGGTTATTACCAAGGAATCAAACCGATGTCCATGCCCTTTTTAACGTCCCGATGCCCTTGCTGCACCACCGCACCATCTTGACCCTGCGGCTTTACTCATTATAATTACTTCAGGACGCAGTCTGCGATTGTTTCATCCACGATCCTATTTGTATGCATTGTTATTGTATAGGAGGTTTTGCATGAACAAGGGCTTGAGCCTTGTGGAATTCCTTGTTTCCATTACCATATCTTCCGTCCTCATCCTTGCCCTGGTGAGCATGAACATTCTTAGCGCCAGGAGCTATGCAGGGGTTACGTCCACCTGGTACTGTCTCCAGTCGCTGAGGAACACCCTCGTTACGCTCGATACGGACCTGGCGCAGTGCGGATGCCTCATGCCCCAGGATCTCAAGATAGCCCCGGCCAAGGATCAGCTGTTCATCGCAGGCCTCCCCCACACCTCGTCTCACCCCGGGCTGAAAGTCCCCGGTAAATATCCCCCGCCGCTGTACTCGGTCGTCCTCTCATCCAATGAGCACAGCCTGCTGCTGGATACCGTCGATATCGATCTCGACAGCGTACCCGACTACTGGGCAGACCTCGGTATCATTACCGACAGCGGACCGTCAATCGTCACCCACACCTATTCACGGGGCAATACCCTCATTCCGCTCACCTCGGGGGCCACAGCCTCTGTCGGCGACCGGATTGTTCCAGCGATCCATTACGAGCTCAGATCCGACGGCCTCTACCGCAACGGCCAGCTCATGGCAGAGGCAATCAAGGCCTTCGATGCCGTGCTCAGCGGCAATATCCTCACCATCAATCTCCAGGCAGGGTACCATGGCACACTCAAAGACATATCCTATCCGTTTGTCCTCAGATAGCTCCGGCTGGGTACTTGTTTATGTGCTCATACTGGTCTGCGTCATCCAGGCAGCCTCTCTGTCTGCACTGGCTCTCATCAAGTACAATATCAGATCGGGTGCGGCCTTCCACTCCCTGCTCAGGAAAACGCACGCCCCGGAGCTGAAGGAGACCCCTCCCGAGACCGCCCTGAAGACCGTAGATGCACCTGAGGGCTGGGATCATGCCGCATTCACGACAGATCTCCTAGAAAAGACCTGGGGGGACGAGTGTTCCTTTTCCTGGCGCGCTGCCCTCAGCGAACAGCCCTGGACAGTGGTGAACGATCCGGCACTCTCCTTCTGCAGTCCGCACGTCATCATCCTTGTCGATGATTCCCAGGCCATGCGAGCCTCCTGCGGGAAGGACTATGACGGAGAACGGATCTATCTCGAGTACACGACCGGAGAGATCGTTCCGGCAGCCTACCGGGACGATGTCTCCGGTTCCGCCTATTCCACCGAGGGAACCTTTTTCCGGGGAGACTACGGCAATGCATACTTCCCGGCGAGCGATGCCATGGGTCTCGGGGGGAATCTTTCCTGCTGGACCTTTGTCCGTTCATACATCAACGACCTCCTGGAAGGGCTCGACATGTGCACCATCGCCATTGCCAGCACCTCCGGGGGTCTCGTTCAACCATTTACCCGCGATATCAGGGCACTGCATGGCGCCCTGGAAACGCTCCACCCTACTGCCGCCCAGTCCCCCCTGGCTGAATCCCTGGCGCAGCTCCTCGACGATTTTCCCGAGGCATGCGTATCCGGCAGGCATATCATCGTGGCATCGGGCGGTATTGCAGTACATGACGGCAATCTTCCCGGATGGCTTCAGGACTTCGATGCCGACGGCAATCCGCAGGACTGCGCCATCGAAGGCCCCGGATCGCACTGCCTGGACGATGTGGCGGCATACGCCTCGTCCGTCAATGTCCGCGTCCATACAATAGGCCCGGATACGGCCTTCCTCCGGGAGGTGGCGAATAAAGGCGGCGGAGAGTTCCTTCCGTCGAGACAGTCCGTGCTGTCCATGCCGGATTATGTATGCCTGATGAGGTCGCTGTGCAATACCACGGGACAGTTTCTCACCAACAGCGCCGGCACCTTTGACCCCGGCTGGCTCAACAGGACCTCTCCGGTATACTATCAGGCAGGCCCGTACGATCCGCTGTACCTCTCCGTGCTTCCCCGGGCCTGCCTCAGCGGGCCCGCGACCTCTGCGTACACCTCCGAGACGGGCATCGTCTGTTCCACGTCCAGGGATTATCTCCTCTTAATAGACCCTCTCACCGATGATCTCGCGTGGGTGATCAGGGGAATCGGAGGAAAGGTTGTCCAGCGGGGATCCACTATCGTGGCGGGACCGAACCGGGCCGGGTACATCCATGCCCTCGGGCAGGGGCCGGCGATCATCTGGAGACAGCCCGGCGATCTCTTCGAACTGTCTCTCACCAGTGCATACATCGCACAGGGGGACACCATCACCTCCCTGTCCCTGGATACCGGTATATTCCAGTCATCGGGCTCCACCGGCGCCTCAATATCGTCCCTTCGGTATGATCCGTGCCTGGGCATCGTCCTTGCGGGGACGACATCGGGCATGATCTTCATCTTCGACCAGGATCTCGCCATGAAGGATGTCCTGTCTACCGGCGAGGCAGGCCCCGTGTGCGACATCCGCACGTTCGGCTGGCGCAAAGCACTCCATGTCCTTGCATTCACCCCTCAGCGCGCCACGTGCATCACACCTGTCGGAACCCTCTGGTCCAGGCCTCTCGACAACGGCACGTACGAGAATGCCGTGGTCATGGATTCCCGGGTATATCTCTCGGCATGGAACAGGGAACAAGGCTGCGAAGGGATCGACACCGGGCAGTCGTACCTCCTGGTCCTCGATGCCCTCACCGGAGAGACCCTGCTCGAGAAGGTGCTCTGTCCCGGAAAGGTCTTCGGACCGGCAATCGATCTGAGGCAGAAGAAGATCGAGTATGCCTCGTGGCATATGAAACTCTACGATGAGGATATCTCCTCCCTTGAAGGGGTGAGTTTCTGTCCACTGGGCTCGAAGAGGATACTGAACAGTCCCTGATGCACGGCAGAGTTCTATCCCCCTTGTTGAATGCATACCAGTTTCCTGCCTGACATACTGATAAAACAGCTTTTCTTCATTTCAGTCTCGAGCAGAACCTCCACCCTCTCCTGCCCCGTCATCCCCCCTCTATCCCAGCGCGCCTTGATTCTTAGGCGATCCGTGAACAATGATTTAATTTTAATCAGTGAAAAACCGAATACACAGAAATAACCCATTGAATTAAGGAGGAACCTATGAACAGATGGATTCACAGAGGCAAACATGGATTTACCCTTGTGGAGCTGGCACTGGTGCTGGTCATTGTCGGGCTGCTGATTACCGGGGTACTCAAGGGAGAGGCCCTCATTCAGAATGCAAAGGTCAAAAAACTCGTGAACCAGAAAGAATCCCTCACTGCCGCCTTCTATACGTTCTATGACAAATACGGCATGTATCCTGGGGACGAGAACCTGACAAACAGCCCTAGCGGGGATACCCATGACAATCCCAACACCCCCAACGGACAGATCAACAACAATGAACGATACTGGCTCTTCGAGGATCTCGTTCTGGCAAACATCATCAACGGCGATTATGACGGTGCCGCAGGCAGTGAACCGACAAACGCATTCGGCGGCTCCATGTATATCCTGTGGCAGAACATCAACGGGGTACAGGATAACTGGTCCACCTTCCTGAACATACCCGCCGAGGTTGCAGAGCTCATTGACATAAAATATGATGACGGGGTCTATAATACGGGATCCATACGGGCCAACCAGGTATACACGAATACCGCTGCAAAGACCCTGTACTGGCGCATGTAACCAGGCGGGACGCAGCCGGGCCAGACACACCTCCGGGTGTGCCTAGCAACCGGAAAGGCTTAAGGCGCTGCTCATTTCGGGTAGAAACCAGGCAATGGGAACACTCCGCTGTCAAAACCGTCAGCTGACTCCCAGCCCCTCTTTGCATAGGGTACAGCTCGACGCATCTCCTGCTGCAGGATCGTACAGCTGTGCCTGTGCAAACTCGACGGAACGGATACGTACCTGAACGGATGGATTGTATGGAAAAGAAACGTATAGGCGATCTGCTCAAGGATGAAGGCATCATCACAGACCAGGAGATCGGGCTTGCCCTGAAAGAACAGCAGGCAACCAGAGAACGAGTGGGGGACGTACTCCTTCGTCTCGGACTCGTGACCCAGACCGAGCTTGCCCAGGCCATAGCAAAGCAGTCGCAGGTGGATTTCCTGGAACTGAGGAACTATTCGCCGCAGAAGGAGGCATTGAGATCTCTGCCCCTGCAGTTCGCCAAGGACAATTCCCTGCTTCCCGTTGCCGTGGATGACGGCATGCTCACCATAGCCCTGAACGAGCCGGACAATTCAAAACTGCTCGACCTTGCTTCGCGCATATCGAAAAAAAAGATCACTTGTGTCGTGGCCTCGTCTTCGCAGATAAGCACCCATATCGAAAAGGACTACTACCTCTTGGAACACCCCCTGGAAGACGAGATCAGGGAACAGCTCGAGCATGCAAAACGCAGTTCACACGACGTGGATACGGAGCGGCTGTGCAGTCTCCTTCTCATGTCTGCCATAAATTCCCGGGCAACCGATATCCACATCACGCCCACAAGCAAGACTACCCAGATCTACTACCGGATAGACGGCATCCTCTACCCCTTCTACACCTTCCCCTCCGAGCTCCACCCGCGCATCGTCTCGACCCTCAAGGTCAAGGCGGACATGGATATCTCCGAGCAGAGAAAACCCCAGGATGGCCGACTTGCCTTTGATTTCCTCAATGAGAAGTATGACATGCGGGTCTCGACACTGCGCGTCTCCCATGGAGAGAACATGGTCATGCGCATCCTTTCAAGTTCGGAGGAACTCTACAACCTGAAAAGTCTCGGCCTTGCCGAAGATGATAGTGCAAAGGTCAAGGACACCCTGCTCAAACCGTTCGGCATGATCCTGGTATCAGGCCCCACGGGATCCGGCAAGACCACCACGCTCTACGCCTCCCTGCGGGAGATCAATTCCATCGAGAAGAACGTCGTCACCGTGGAAGATCCTATTGAATACCGGTTTCCCCTCATCCGTCAGACCCAGGTGAACGAAAAGGCCGGCTACGTGTTCGCCTCTGCGGTACGGGCCTTCCTGCGACAGGATCCGGACGTCATCCTCATCGGCGAAATCCGTGATGCCGATACCGCTACCATGGGACTCAGGGCTGCCCAGACCGGTCATCTCGTCCTGTCCACGGTACATGCAAACGATGCAGTGGGCGCCATACCCAGGCTCAAGGATCTCGGTATGCGGGACTACATGATCTCCTCGTCCCTGCTGTGTGTGATCGCCCAGAGACTGGTCCGGTCGCTCTGCCCCTACTGCAAGGAGGAAGGCGTCTCGGGACCGGAGGAACACCGGCTCTTCGGGATTGCCCCCGGGACAAAGGTCTATTCGCCCAGAGGTTGCCCGCAGTGTCTGTCGACCGGGTTTCTGGGCAGAATCATGGTGGCGGAAATCCTCGTTGTCTCCAAGGAGATCGAGAAACTCATCTCCACCGGGGCACACCCTTTCGAGATCAAGGAAAAGGCGATCGAGGAGGGGATGTACACGCTCTCGGGCGATGCCGCGCGCAAGATCATCTCCGGAAAGACCAGTTTTGAAGAAGCCAGGAGGGTGCTGCGATAATGCTGTTTGCTTACTCGGCGCTCACCCGGGATGGGGCCGTCTTCAAGGGAAAGGGGCATTTCGAGAATATTCAGGCACTGATGGATACCCTTTCATCACAGGATTTCATCCTGCTCAGGTATAAAGAAAAAAGATTTTTTGTCCTGGACGAAATGGAAAAACTGTTCCAGCCAAAGGTTGTCCGGATGGACATCGTGGAGTTCTGTGACGCTCTGTCCACCTTGATCGGCAGCGGATTACCGCTGCTCGAATCCATCGAGAGCATCAAGGACACCATCAGGAACAAGCGGCTGAAGAAGGCCCTGGAGCAGGTAATCCAGAAGATTGCGGGGGGGGAGTCCCTTTCCGCGTCCTTTGCACAGGATTCTTCGGTGTTCCCCCGGATGCTGGTCTTTTTCTGCAATATCGGAGAGGAAACCGGCACCATCCAGGAAGCGCTCAAAAATACGGCGGAGCACCTCAAAAAGCTCGACGATATCGTATCCCAGACCAAGAGGGCACTCATCTATCCCGCCTTTGTCATAAGCGCCATGGGTGCGGTCACCGTCTTCTGGCTCTATTTCGTTCTGCCGCGGCTCGTGGAGACCTTTAACGAAATGGATGTGGTCCTGCCGGAAATAACGAGGAAACTGGTTTACTTCGTCAGATTGTCCGAACAGAACTGGTTTCTGTTCCCCCTGAGCGTTATCGCCCTCGCCTGCACCATCTTTCTCATGAAGAAAAATGAACGGACCCACCTCCTGCTTTCCCGTCTGTATTTCAGGATCCCCATAGCCGGTGAGCTCATCAAGTATTCCAACCTCACCCTGTTCTTCTCGAATCTTTCACTGATGTTGCACTCGGGGGTTACCATCACGAAGTGTTTCGAGGTGCTGGGGACCACCATGAGAAATCCCGCATTCAGGGACGTCATCCATGGCATCAAGAAATCGACCGGCACAGGAGACTCTCTGTTGAGCGCTTTTTCCCAGACCCGGTTCTTCGACGCCATCACCCTTCGGATGGTCAGCGTGGGGGAGAGTACCGGGACGCTTGATCAGCGGATGAGCTATCTGGCAGACACCTACCAGGAAAAGACCTCCCGCTTCGTCGACATAATGGGCAAGATGATCGAGCCTATTGTCATGGCACTCTCGGGGGGGCTGTTCGTATTTATCGTCATCTCGCTTATCGGGCCGGTGTATGATCTCATATCACAGCTCGGAGGAGGATAGCATGAACGTCTCCGGTCTTTATCCGCAGGTCAGGCCAGTGGGAAAGACGACCGGTTCCAGGGGTGGCTTTACCCTTATAGAACTGGCCTTCGTTCTTGTCATTGTGGGACTCCTGCTGGGCATGGGCGCAGAACTGCTGCCCATGCTCGTAAAACAGAACAAGTTAAAGGAGACCCGCGCAACCGTAAAGGAGGCAAAAACAGCTATCATCGGGTATGCCCTCGCAACGGGAAGGCTCCCCTATGCAGGGTCTGCCACCGGCGGTTCGGAGAACTCGGGCACCTACCGGGGCTATCTCCCCTTTGCGACGCTGGGCATCAGCGGGAACGATGCATACCTGCAGACCCTTTTCTATGCCGTTGACCCGTACCTTACCGTCACAACGTCCACAGACGAATTCAAGACACATCTGGGCGAACTCATCACCGGGGCACACCCTGGCGGTCTGTTCTGCGATGGCGGGAATATCCATGCCGCCGTTGTTGTCCTTTCTTCAGGAAAGAATTTCTGCGTCGATGCTCCCAATGATGACAATCATAACGACAGATTAGATAATGCCGACAATTACCAGCTGGAAAAACCGGGAGCACCCGAGACCGCATCGTATGACGATATCCTCGAGGCGGTGAGTCTGACCTACCTGTTCGGGCGGTTCGAATAATGAATAGTATAAAGAATTCATCAAGAAAATCCGAGATGATAGGTGAGAAGGCTGCTTCACTGAGACGAGGTGTACCCGCTGGCGGTGCACCCCCTGATAAGAGGAAATGATGGCTCGAGACAAGAAAACAGGCTGCAGTATCTGTCTTGACGAGGAAACGCACAAGGCAGCCTGGTATCGGAAAACAAAAGACCGGGTAATCCTCGAAAGGGCCGAACGTCTCTCATCCGAAGAACTGCGGAGCATGGCGAAAAAGGCCAGGTCTGTAGCGGTATGCTTTTCGCCCAGGACCATCTATGCGGATCTCGGGGAATTCTCCTGTGTCACGAACGAGGCGACCCTCGCCCATATCAGATCGACCATCGACAAGACCGGCCTTTTCAATGCAGACTACGCCGTAGCATTCACGAAGATCCACGAGATCGACAAGGTGCGGGCAAAATTTTCGTATCTGGCTGTCCCGGCGGGCGATATCGACCGGATTGCCGTCCTTGATGAAAACCAGACGTTTCTGGACATCTATTGTCCCATAGAGGCAGCTCTTGCATCCACGGTTGCCGGAAAAACCCCGGAAATGACCCTGACAATCTTCGAAGACCACCGCTACGTCAGGATCATCGGGTCCAAACAGTCCGTCATCTATTCCCTCATAACCATCAACAAATACGAATCCTTTGACCTCCCTGCGGAAACAGCATCGGGGATAAGGGAGATGATCTCGCTGCTCAGAAACTCCTATAACGAGTCGGCTCAGCACATCTATACCATCGGCCTGGAAGAGCTCTCCCTCGAGGATCTGGAGGAAAAAGATATCCACGCCGAAATATTTTCTTTGGGGAAATCTGATGGCGGCATGCACCCTGACAGCGAACTGATGGGAACTATCTGTACGAGGGGATATGATTTCACCCCCAGGAGCTTCAAGCTGACAAAACAACGCGCGGCCTATGCCCGATACTCTACCGGGATCTCCGCCATCATGATACTCCTGTCGTTTCTGCTCTTCGGCTTCGGGACTCACAACTCCCAAACGGCCCGGCTCTATGAAAACAAGCTGCAGGAGGCTCAGCGTTCATATCTGCAAAACCTCAGCGCCCTGGAGAAGGATTACACCGAGCTCTGCAAGGAACTGGATTTTACAAACATCAACGGCATCATCAGCATGTATGAGCAGTTCGAGGCAGAACCGAAGCTCTATACGATTCTGGGCTCAATCACCCAGAAGGTTCCAGGCGACATTTCACTCACAAGGATAGAGATCACCCGCCCAGGGGGTGATACCGTTGCCGCTTCACCGGGGCTCCCGGGAGAATCGACACCGCGACACTCAACGCTTAGCGACTCTCTGCACGTGGAGATAGCAGGCGTCATAGGGGCAGCATACCCCCAGTCCAAAAGGACGTTTTCCTCATTCATGTCTCAGATACAGGAAACATACACGGTCAGCAATGCAACCTTCCAGCAGTCAGAAAAATCGGCGGCCTTTTCCATGGAGTGCGAGACAAGACCATGAGATACTTCACCGTCGCCATCATTGCAGGAATCATTGGCATCATGAGCTTTACGTCTTCCTGTTACTATTATCGGTCCACCCAGGTGCAGGCAGCCTATAACGAGAAAAAGTATCAGACCATCGTAGAGATGCGCTCCGAGAGGAAGATCTACGGGGACAAGCTCGAGGTCCTCAAAGAATACGGGAAAAGGCTCGTAGCGGTTTCCAGGGAGCGAAAAACGAACGTGGATTACGACATCACCCTCTACGATCACGACCTGGATGCACTCCGGTCCAAGATCATATCCACCTATCGCGATGGGGTCTTCTTCCTGGAGAGCGCTATCATCGAAAGCGGATCGCCGGGAATACGGCTGGCGGTCAAGGGATTCAAACTGGGGGAGAACGCACATGGGAATTGACCGGAAAATTCTCCTCCTCTTTGCCCTGCCCTGTATCGGGGCACTCCTGGGCATGCTCGCCTATATGGCGGTGCCGACAGAAACAAATTTTGTCCCGGACCGGCCGGAATTCCTTACCTATGTCGATCAGCTTACCCTGTATACCTCGCACGTTCGGGAGAATGACAATTCCGAGCCTCTCCAGGATGTCTTCCTCCACAACACCCCGGGAGAGGAGCCCGTTACCGTGAGCATGATCGTGAAAAACGGTTCACGCAGCTACGTCATCATTGACGGGAGGAAGATGAATGTCGGGGACACAACAGAAGCCTTTACCCTCATGTCCATTGATAGAAACTCGGTAACGGTTGCCTACCAAAACGGTACCAGGGAGACACTTCATGTCAAAGGTTACTAGGTCATTACTGAGCCTGCTGGCTATCGCTGCTCTGATTTCAGGATGCGCCACTGACCGGCGCCTGGAAAAAGAAGATTTCTCCATCGAGACAGAGACTTCCTCGCTGACCCCCATCCCGGAGAGGACTCTCCCGGAGGCGGCTCCAGCTATAACAAAAAAACCTCTCGACCCGCTCGAAGGCAAGGCCATAACCATAACGGCAAAGGACGCCCGGTTTACGGACATATTCAGTGCCATTGCAGAGATCGCAGGCCTCGATCTCGTAATAGACTCCAGGATCACAACCAAAGACCTGCATGCCCAGGCCCCGGAAGAGGACTCTCAAAGCCAGCCTGATACAAGCCAGGGGCCCCAGCAGGCTGCGAAGGAGTCCTCTCAGCCGGCAATCACCATCTCCCCGATAACGGTCTCTTTCAGCGAAACCCCCCTTCGGGACGCACTGGAAAATCTCTCGGCATCACAGAATATTTTCTACGAGATCCGCGGGAACTCCCTTCTGATCAGGGGCACCCAGTCAAAAACCTATCACCTCAATTTCCTTTCTTCGCAGAAAGAGACAAAGATCTCGGTGGGAGGGGATGTTCTCGCCAACAGTGGCAGTAATGCTTCGTCAGGAAATAATCCCCTTGCAGGGGAGTTTTCCATCAAGGATACCACCCCGACGACAAGCAGCGACATCTATACCCAGATTGAGGATATCGTCAAATCGTCCCTGTCTCAGCATGGAAGCTATTATCTCAACCGGGCAATCGGTTTTCTCGAGGTCAATGACCGGAGGGATCGCGTCGAGCGCATAGATGCGTATGTGAATACCATACGTCGATACTACAATTCCCAGGTCCTCATAACGGCAAAGATCCTCGAAGTCTCGCTGAGCGATTCCGCCAGATACGGCATCGACTGGTCGAGCATACACGGCAATATCCAAGACTATGTATTCAATCCCATTCAGCAGAATCTTGCACTTCCCACGGACAACCTTGTTCCATCACTCGAGATACAGGTCCAATCCCAGAAGCACGGGTTTGACGCCACGCTCAACGCCCTGGCAGAATTCGGCACGATAAAGGTTCTTTCCAACCCGAGAATCAGGGTGACAAACGGCCAACCCGCACTGATCAGCGTGGGGACCAACAGCTCCTATATCCG
Organism: Deltaproteobacteria bacterium; assembly: GCA_018434685.1. Lineage (GTDB taxonomy): Bacteria > Desulfobacterota > Desulfomonilia > UBA1062 > UBA1062 > DSAD01. Next base: position 409,426 of record JAHDOV010000003.1, on the reverse strand, counting down.
GGAGATCAAACTCACGACAACAACCATCGAGGGAGGATCGACCATTATCACGCCCGAGGTGGATATCGGTACGATCTTCGACGGCATCATGCTCGGTGTGCTTCCCTACATCGATCTGGAAACCGATACGGTGAATCTGAGTATCACCCCTATCAAGAGCAGGGTGGTGGAACTCCTGGAGAAGAATATCAGCGGGAATATCTACACACTCCCCACTGTTGATCTCAAAGAGGCATCGACACAGATCAGGGTCAGGAGCGGCAATATCATAGCCCTGGGCGGTCTCATCAGCAAAAATCTGAGCAACGAGACCAAGAGTATCCCCATTCTGGGCGATATCCCGTACGTGGGATATCTCTTCAGCCAGAAGATCAAGGCGGTTGAAACCAATGAACTGGTGATCCTCCTCGAACCGGTAATACTCGAGCAGTAACGGTCGTGCCCGGAGAGAAAGATCTCCGGGTTCCTTCCGCTCACCCGGGGAATCGCTCGTGTGTGAAGCCCGCAGCAGGTTCGTGGCACCCGAAGCGGTAGTCATTTGATTTCAGAGAGGTGCCGGAGCAATCTCCCTCAATGCCTGCAGGAAGGCCTCATCGGGCCGGCCGGAAACATCCCCGAACTCGATGTCGGGCTTTATGCGCTCGCCATGAAAATCAGAGCCGGCACTGGTGAAGAGTTTCAGGGACCGCGCGAGTCCCTGCAGGTACTCGCATTCCGCTTTTGTGTGATGGGAGCTGTACACCTCGATCCCATGGAGGCCGCAGCCCTTCAGGGTGACGAGCACGTCCCGGCTTATCAGACCCGGGTGGGCGAGAATGAGCAGCCCTGCACCCTTGAACGTGCGGATCGTCTCCTCCAGGGGAGGAAGCACCGAAGAGATGATGCCGCCGAAATCCGTCAGCGAGAAGTCTTGATAGAAACTGAGGTATGGGGACGACTTCTTGTCCCCGAAGAGGTATGCATGGAGCCGGGGGTCCTGAGAATTTCTCCTCCTGAGCGCATCGAGGAACGTGACCCCGGTGGGCACTGATGAGCCCCACCGGGCGATGTCATCCCTGGTCACATCAAAGCCCATGCCGCGGAAACGCTCGAGGATCGTCAGGGCCTGCTCCCATATCAGGGGGCAGTAATGGGCCAGGAACTCGCCGATGGTTGCATTGCCGGGACGAAATCCATAGCAGAGAAGGTGGTATTCGCGTGCCACCAGGGAGGTGGAGACCTCGATCCCGGTGAAGAACTCGAGATCATGACCGGGAGCGAGGGCCAGTCCTTCGGCAGCGGCTTCAGCAGTCATATGATCTGCAAAGGCAAGGGAGCGCACCCCAGCCGAGGCGGCCATGGCGAAGAGCTCTTCAGGACTGTATTGCCCGTCGCTCGAATGTGTTGTATGGATATGAAGATCAATCATGTTAAGATAGTATGCTCATACCACACATGCGGATACAAGAAAATATCAGGAACCTTGACAAGGAGCAGATATGAGGAACGAACGGTATGTCATTGACCAGATGAGCCCCCAGGAATCCTGGAGAATATTCCGCATCATGGCAGAGTTTGTGGACGGCATCGAGACCCTCTCGTCGCTGGAACCCGCCGTGACGATCTTCGGCTCATCCCGGTCAAAGCCCGGGGACAAGTACTATGCCATGGCCGAAGAACTGGGAACCCTCCTCGCAGGAGAAGGATTCACCGTCATCACCGGCGGCGGCCCCGGCATCATGGAAGCGGCGAACAAGGGCGCCATCGGTGCAGGAGGCCAGTCTGTCGGGCTCAACATCGTCCTGCCCTTCGAACAGAAGCTCAATCCCTACACAAATATCCACGTCAATTTCCGCTATTTCTTTGTCAGGAAGGTCATGTTCGTCAAATACGCCATGAGCTATGTGATCTTTCCGGGCGGATTCGGCACCATGGACGAACTCTTTGAATCACTCACCCTCATCCAGACCGACAAGATGAAACCGTTTCCCGTGATCCTCGTCGGCTCGGACTACTGGGGCGGGCTGTTGAACTGGATTAACGACACCATGCTCGGAGAAAACATGATCCTGCCGGAAGACAGGTCCATCTTCACCCTGGTGGATTCTCCCCGGGATGTGGTCGATATTATCAGGAACACGAAGGTGTAGCGCACCTGACCGGCCTGGCGCACGGGAGTCCTGTCTGCAGTACCCGTGGTCTGAAGCGGGTTATTTCGCCAGTTCTCCTGCCCGAGTGTATGCCGCAACAACCGCATCCATAACGGCAGACCTGAACGCCCTGGACTCCAGCACCGCTATCCCCTCGATGGTGGTGCCGGCCGGTGAAGAGACCATGTCCTTGAGTTCTCCCGGGTGTTTCCCGGTCTCGAGCACCATGGCGGCAGCACCCTTGAGGGTTGCCGCGGCAAGCTCCAGGGAAGTCTCCCGGGAAAGACCTGAGCGCACGCCTCCGTCGGCCAGCGCCTCGAGAAACATAAAACAGAAGGCCGGTCCCGATCCGGATAGGGCAGTTACCGCATTGAGGAGCTGTTCATCCAGCTCCAGGCACCTGCCCACGGCGGAAAAGATTTCTCGTGCGCATGCCACATCTTCGGTGCTGCATGCCCGCGATGCCGCCAGGGCACAGGCACCCTCGCCCACCAGCGCGGGTGCGTTCGGCATCACCCTGATCACCCGGGCATCCTCCCCGAGGATATTCACGATGGAAGCGATGGGAATGCCGGCAGCGATGCTGATGACGAGCCTGTCCCTGAGCTGTTCCTTCGATTCCTGCACCACCACTGAGATCGTGGCAGGCTTTACCGCCAGGACAACAGTGGGCACGTCCCGGACAAGTTCCCGGGGACTGACTGCATTCCTGAGGCCGAGCGCTGAAGAGAAGGCTCCTGCACGGTCTTGTCTGATGTCGTAAATCACGATATCAGAAGGTGCATACAGTCCCTTTTTCACGACACCGCCGATGATTGCCTCGGCCATGTTCCCGGCACCGATAAACCCGATCGAGCCCATTGAGTCCTCCCTCGTTCAGATAGTCTGAAGGTTGCCACAGGAACTGTATTCAAGTCAACAAAGCATGTGAAAATTCTCTCAACTTATCCCGGGCGATTTCCGATTAAAATCGAATGACTGCTCACATAGACAACCTTACAGGCATATTCTACGAAGAGACTACCATCACCCTGGGCACCGGGCATACCCAGCGGACGCAGAAGGTGAAAAACTACTGCCATGCCGAGCAGCTGGATGCCGAGACCATGAAGATCTCCTTCCTGGGTAACGAAGGCAATCCAACCGGTATTGTCATAAAGATCCCGTATGATGAATTCCTGCAGAAATATACCCTTGAACCCGACTTTAAGGTGAAATCCAAAAAGGAGCGGGAAACAGACAAGCACATCGCCCTGGCGGAGAAGAACAGGCAGCGGAAGGAATACAATTCCGCCGAATGGGAATACACCTCGGCCCTCAAGATCGACCCGGAGAGTATCCGTGCGAACTTCGGTATCGGAACGCTCTACATGGAGATGGGGCAGACAGGCAAGGCAAAGGAGGTTTTCAGAAAACTCTCAGAGATCGATGCCATATTCGAGGAAGAGAACAAACATATCTTCAATGAATTCGGCATCGAGCTGAGAAAGGCGAGCATGACTCAAGAGGCCCTGGCCAACTACATGAAGGCTCTCGAGATCTCCCCGAATGACGAGCACCTCTATTTTAACATTGCCCGCCTCTACTACGATGCACAGGAATGGACCAATGCACTGGCCTGGGTAGAAAAATCGGTCAAGATCAACCCGCACTTTTGCGAGGCCAGACAATTCGAAGCCCTCATACGCAAGGCCATGGTGCAGGAGAAATTGTAAGGGCTCTCCACGCAACCGCGTTGCGGTCATGAACCTTCCCGGGAGCTCTCTATCCCCTGCCGGCCTCATCGGGCCTGCAGTTCGTTAAACACCTCCAGCGTCCTCGCCCTGGTCTGCTCCAGGCCGTGACTGTTGTCGATGATGATGCTGGCACGTGCCTTCTTTTCTTCTATGGACATCTGGGAGTGAACCCTCGCCAGTGCATCTTCCCGGCAAAGGCAGTCCCGCGCCATGAGCCTTTCGATCTGGATGCTCTCAGGCACATAGACCACGATCACCTCAGGCATGGCACTGTCCATGCCCGTTTCTATGAGAAGCGGGACGTCCACGATCACGACACTGTCGGGCAGGTCCTTCTCCAGGATCAAGAGCTGACGCTCTATCTCTTCGAGCACCCGGGGATGGACGATCCTGTCGAGAATGGCCTTTTGGTCGTGGTCGTTGAATATGATATCCCCGAGCCGGACCCTGTTGATCTGCCCATCGCCCAGGAGCACCTCTGCCCCGAAATGGTCTACAATCTCATGCCATGCGGGTGTTCCCTTCTGCACCGCTTCGAAAGCAATCCGATCAGCATCGATGAGCACGGCGCCTGCAGACTGGAAAAAACACGCTACCGTGGACTTCCCTGTCGCTATCCCGCCTGTAAGCCCGGCAACAACCACGACTTTCCTCCTATGACGGATATGTTCCTCCCCGCGGCAGCCCCGTCCCTCCGGTAGGAGAAGAACTCTCCGGGATTACACGAGGTGCACAGGCGTACGACATGAACCCTCCGCCTGTCCACGCCTGCCCCACAAACCTGCGAGAGCGCAACGCCCTGGAGGTCGATGTAGCATGCGTGGTTTCGGTACTGCAGGGTCTCTCTCCCCAGCGCATCGAGAACATCTGACCCCACTTCATAGCAGCATGCCCCGATGGACGGGCCGATACTGACATGGATCACCGTTGCACCCAGCGCCTGCATACGCTCGACGGCCTTCTTCACGATACCCATGGCAAGACCCCTCCATCCTGCATGGACCGCTGCAATCACGGGCATGTCCTCGGAGCGCAACAGGACGGGAACGCAGTCCGCTGTCCGGATACAGAGCACGTCCTCGGGGTTGCACGAGATAATCCCGTCCGCCTCCGGGACAGCCCCGGGTGAGATGTCTTCGGCGAACACGATCCCGTCACCGTGTACCTGGTTCAGGCAATAGATGCGGGAGCCCGGGAGAAGGTCCGTAAGTCTCCCGGCAATGGAGGCCGGGCTTCCGTCCAGCCCCTCGCTCACGTCCCTCGTGCAATGAATTCCTCTCATGGTACGGTAGTAATACATTATAAGTGCCCCTATTGACAAGGCGTGCGCTGTTCCCCTATATGGGGAAAGAATACAGTTCGGATCTCATTTGCCTTTTGCTGCTTGACAAGAAATAAGTGGTATGTAATTAGTATGCCCCTAAATCTGTTGATTGAGGTAATTAATGAAGCGCACATTTCAACCACATAATACAAGACGGAAGCGTACGCATGGATTTCTCGTTCGTATGCGCACCCAGGGCGGCAAAAGTGTTATCAGTCGAAGGAGGGCCAAGGGGCGCAAACGTTTGGCTGTATAATGTCAGACGAGAAATTCCCTAAATGCGAGCGGCTGAGAAAACGCAAAGATTTTATACGGGTTGACGCAGACAAGGAATTCAGGATCCTCACGGAGCATCTTGTCATCCTGGTTGCCGGCAACTCAAGCAATCATTCCCGTGTTGGCGTCACGGTGAGTAAAAGGGTAGGAACCGCTGTAGAGAGAAACAGGTATAAAAGACTCTTACGAGAGATTTATCGCAGGCATAAAGAGCTCTTTCCATCGGGGTATGATTTTGTCCTTATAGCGCGGAAGCACGGCATCAACCCCCGCTATGAGATTCTCTTTCAAGAGATTGCACATGCCTTGGGGTCACGTACATGGTAAAAAGGCTTGTTCTCGCTTTCATACGATTCTATCAGAGGGTCATCTCTCCGTCCTTCCCGAGAACGTGCAGATTCTGCCCGACCTGTTCAGAGTATGCTCTCGAGGCAATCAATACCTACGGCCTGGCGAAGGGTCTCCTGAAGACCTCCTTACGGGTGCTGAAATGCAATCCTTTTCATCCTGGCGGCTATGACCCGGTTTAATTCATCCAAGGAGACTTGATTACATGGAAAAGAAGACATTACTGGCCATAATCATATCGATCTCGATCCTCTTGATCTGGGATCTGTTCGTCATCCGGCCCAACCAGGACAACACCCCCCAGGAGGTTACCGAACAGCAGGAGATCGGAAATCAGGCGTCGGCATCTCCGACCGTGGTGCTGCCCGCCCCGGTGAGTACCCCGGCCCCTGCTGGCCAGGAGCAGACCATAACCCTGGAGACCCCGCTCTACCGTGCCACGTGGGATACGAAGGGCGGCAGGCTCGTCTCCGTGAAACTCAAAAAATACCAGGAGAGCATGGAGCCTGAGGCCCCGCTCGTCGAGCTCATTAAAACACCCATGCCCACCTTGAGCCTCAATGACCAGTTCTCGGATGAAAACCTCATGTACCAGGTGACGAGGCCCGCAACCAGCAGCACCGAAGATACCCCCCTGGAACTGATCATGAGCGCCCAGGCTGCCCAGGGCCTTGTCTTACACAAGATCTATACCCTGGATCCCAACACCTACACGATCGGATACACGACCGCCATAGAGAACACCACGTCCGAGGGCATGGCCCTGAATGTGTCGCTCAAGGTGAACGAAATCTATCCCGTCGACGAAAAGGGGAGCAGCTACACCTTCGAAGGCCCGGTGCTGCTCAATGGCAAACGCCTCGAGGAGTTCAAGACCTCCAAGGTGAAAAAGACCGGGGCGTACCGGGAATTTCCAGGCGAGATCAACTGGTTCGGCTTTGAGGACAAGTACTTCCTGAAGGCCCTCATCGCGAAAGACCCCCAGGAGACAATGCTGAGGATCAAACGCATCGACGAACAGACCGTGGAACTCAATTACGGGGCCCTCGCCGCAGACATCGCACCGGGATCCCGCTATTCGAGAGACTTCCTCATCTTCGCCGGCCCAAAGGAACTCGAAACCCTCAAGGAGTCGGGGTATGGCCTCAAGAAGGCCCTTGATTTCGGATTCTTCGACATCATTGCAAAACCCATGCTCGTATCCATGAACTGGATCTACTCCTTCACGAACAGCTACGGCTGGTCCATCATCCTGCTCACGATCATCATAAAGATCCTCCTGTACCCCCTGACGCTCAAGAGCTTCACCTCCATGAAAGGATTGCAGAAGATCCAGCCTCTCATGAAGGAGCTTCAGGAACAGTACAAGGACGACAAACAGAAGTTAAACCAGGAGATGATGAAACTCTACTCCGAGCACAAGATCAATCCGATGGGCGGATGTCTCCCCATGCTCCTCCAGATCCCGATCCTCTTTGCCCTCTACCGGGTTTTCTATTCGGCAATCGAACTGAGGCACACATCGTTCTATATCTTCGGCACCTGGCTGCCCGATCTCTCTGCAAAGGATCCGTACTACATCACCCCTATCCTCATGGGCCTGAGCCAGTTCGTCATGCAAAAAATGACTCCCACGACAGGCGACCCGACCCAGCAGAAGATCATGCTCTTCATGCCTGTCTTCTTTACCGTTCTGTTCCTGAATTTCCCCTCCGGACTCGTCATTTACTGGCTTGTGAGCAACACGCTTTCGATCGCCCAGCAGGCCTATATAAACAGGAAACACACATAGGAGAATTCGAACATGGAAGAGCAATACCAGGAGTTTGAAGCAAAAACTGTAGACGAAGCTATTGTCGCAGCCATGAAGACGTTTAGGGCGAAGTTCGAGAATCTCGAGATACAGGTGATCTCCGAAGGATCCAAGGGGTTGTTCGGCCTTGTGGGGGCCAAAGCAGCAAAAATTCTCGCCCGGCCGGCAAGCCGGCTCGAGGCGCCCGTATCACAGACACCTGGTGAATTCGTACCTGCTCCGGAACCGGACGAGGAACCCTCGCCGGCCACCCCCGAAGACCCTGCCCTGGTGGAAGAGGCAAAAGGGATCATCACGGAGATCCTCGGTCGCATGAACATACCCTGCCAACTGCGGGTTCACGAGGACAGCACCATCGAGATCGTGGGCGACGGGTCAGGCCTCATTATCGGCAAGCGCGGACAGACCCTGGATTCGCTGCAGTTCATCGTCAACAGGATATTGAACAAGGACAGGCAGGAACCCCGTTACATCACCCTCGACACAGAAGGATACCGCCAGAGGCACATGAGTCATCTCAAGTCCCTGGCTATCAAGATGAGCCAGAAGGCTCGCCGCACCGGGCAGTCTGTATCCCTGGAACGGATGAACCCCTACGACCGGCGCATCATACACCTTGCCCTGAAAAACGACAGCCGGGTAAATACGATGAGTATAGGCGACGGCATCTACAAGAAGGTCGTCATCGTACCGAGGAAGGCATCGAAATAGTCACCGATACGATCTATGCAGAATCGACCCCCAGGGGGTACGGTGGAATCAGCACGATACGGGTGAGCGGGGCTGAGACCCTCGAGATTCTCAAGAGGATAACCCTGCAGGAAACCTGGCCTCCCCACACGCATCTCTTTACCCATGTGCGGGATCGCACAGGCGCGGTCATCGATCAGGCCATGGCGGTCTTCCATCCTGCTCCCCGGTCTTTTACCGGGGAGGACGTGGCCGAGATCAGCTGCCACGGCAATCCCCTGGTCGTCGACAGGATCCTCGCTCTCATCGCCACAACCCGTCTTGCCCGGCAGGCCCAGAAAGGCGAATTCACGAAACGGGCGTTCCTGAACCGAAAGATCGACCTTGCCCAGGCCGAGGCCGTGGGGGCCATGATCAGGGCAGGCAGCGGGGCCGGGATAGAAATGGCAACAGCCCTCCTCGATGGTGATCTCTCCCGCACGGTGCACGAGATAGAGCATGACCTCCTGGCGATCACGACACGGATAGAGGCATCCTTCATCATGGAGGATGTGGACGTGAGTGGAGACGCTATCCTGGAGGCAGTCGGCCACGCACTGAACCGGCTCGATTCCCTGCTGGAGGGCAGCGATGTCTCTCCCGCTGTCTTCGGCGGCATTGCAACCACCATTGCAGGACTCCCCAATGCCGGCAAGTCGTCCCTGTTCAATGCCATCCTGGGCTATCCCCGGTCCATCGTGCACGATGAGGGCGGGACAACCCGGGACATCATACGGGAACAGGTCACCATCGACGGTATCGATTTCATCTTTCACGATACCGCCGGCATACGCAACACCTCCTCGGGTCCCGAACAGATCGGCGTCCAGCGGACCATCGAGCAACTCTCTCAATCGGATCTCGTGCTCTATGTGGTGGATGCCCGCAAGGGCTTACAGCCGGAGGAGCAGCCCTGGCTCGATCTCGGAAAGAAAACCGTTGTGGTCATGAACAAGATGGACCTGCTGGATGGCCAGACCCGGGATAATCCCCGGGAACGCACGGTATGGGTCTCGGCAAAATACCAATCAGGCATCGAGGAACTCATGAACGTCATGGTGGATACGTATCCGCGGATCATCCCGAAGATCTTCATCCAACGGCACGCCTGCCTTCTCGAAAAGGCCCGCGGTTCGCTGCTGCAGGCCCGTCAGTCTGCTCTGGACTCGGTAACGGCAGACGTCATCACCATTGATCTGAACCATGCAGTGGAAGCACTCCGGCAAATCATCGGAAAAGAAGCGGATGCCGACATCCTGGAAAAGATATTCTCGCAGTTCTGTGTGGGCAAGTGATGAACAGGCTCATCGATCTCTGGATAGACGAAATCAGGCGGTACAACCAAGTACTGCATCTCGTGAGCGGGGCCATGCTCCCTGAGATCGTCGAGCATATACACAATACCATGGAACTCCTCCAGTACATACAGGAGCCCCTTATCGCCGACATCGGCAGCGGTTCAGGCCTGCCGGCCATACCGTACAAGATCCTGAACCCGGACTCATCCGTGGTCATGCTGGAACGGAGTCAGAAAAAATGTATCTTCCTGCGTCACGTCATCGATGTACTGAAACTCGAGAAGATAGAACTGGTCGAGGCGGACCCCCTCGTAACGGGAACAGGCCCCTTCCCTGCGCTTATGTCACGGGCCTTCTCGCCGCGCAGTACCCTTGAAAAGATCGTACTGAAAACCTGTACCCCGAGGGCCCGGTTCTACTACCTCTCAACCGGAACGACCAACACGATAGAACACCGGGCATTCTCCCTTGCGGGCCGCCAAGAGCGGACCTTCAGGAATTATACCCTGCAGCTGGATATCTACGAGATCACTTCTCGACAATAGGGATTCTCTTGGTCTGTGACTGCCCGTGTTTCGGCAGGACAATCTGGAGAACCCCGGCCTCCAGCTTTGCATCAACCTTGTTGATGTCCACAATCTCAGGAAGGTTGAACGTTCTCCGGAACGACCCGTACTGCCGTTCGATCATATGGTAACTCTCGGTCTGATCGTCGTGGGCAAACTGTTTCTTGCCGGTCAGGGTGAGCATGCCGTCGCTCACGTCAAGGATGATATCCTCCCGCTTGACCCCGGGGAGTTCTGCCTTGATAGTCAGCGCAGCATCGTCCTCGAAGACGTCCACGTGGGGAATCCACTGCCCGGGCGTCCGGTATACGCCGCTGTCCCTGAGACTCTCCTCGAACACTCTATTCATTCTGTCCTGCATGTACAGGATATCTTTCAATGGGTGTCTCCTCTCACTGCTCATTTAATATCACCTCAGTTCATCATGTATTCCATGTCACCGGCGAGGGTCTTTTCCAGTTTCACCTTGACATTGTTTTCAATCTGCCTCACCCGTTCCTTGGAGATATTATACTGCCTGCCGAGATCCTCCAGGGTCTGGGGGCTGTCTGCCATGAGCCTCTGCCTGGCTATGTCCTGTTCCCGCGGAGTCAGTTTCGACAGAGCCAGCTGGATCTGGTTCTTCACGTACGTCGCCCTCTGTGATTCCATGACCCTGTCTTCAGGATTTGCCCTGGTATCCGCAAGGAAATCCATGAAGCTTGCATCGCTGCCCTCACCCATCGGACTGTCCAGGGACTGGTCCCGGTAGGTGAGCCTCGTTATGATCTCCTCGACCTGCTGCGGACTTGCATCGAGCCGGGCAGAGATGGCCTGCGAACGCCCATTGATGTTCTCATCGACAACGTCCTCCTCTGCAGAGAGCTTGTTCAGACCATAAAACAGCCGCTTCTGCAGCTTGGTCGTGCCCAGCTTCACCTGAGAGAAAAATCTCAGGATGTAATCGTGGATCATGGCCTTTACCCACCATACGGCATAGGTCATGAGCCGGTAGCCCTTGTGCGGGTCGAATTTTTTGACCGCAACCATCAACCCGATGGTCCCCTCCTGTACGATATCCTCCAGGGGAAGGCCATACCCGGCATAATCCATGGCGATGCGAACCACATTGCGCAGATTCGCAGTAATCAGGGTATGGGCCGCATCGATATCGTTGTGCTCCCTCAGGCGCAGGGCCAGATCATATTCTTCTTCTTTGCTCAAAAGAGGGATCGCATCAAATTTCCGTATTAATTCAGATGCGGTATTGTTTTGTACAACTGGCAAGTTCATAATTTTTCATCTCCTTTATACCGATCATCACATACTCGTCAAGTATCGGATAACTCATACCGATATTTTAGATGAAAAAAAGCGTTGAAGGGTTCAGCCATTCCATGTAAATATCTAGCCTTTGGAGGTTACTGAGTGTTCATGAGATTGCGGGCAGCCCTGTCACTGTTAGTATTGTTGTCTGTCCTTGGCTGTACCCACACAGTCAAGAACACCTGTTCTCCGGCCGGTTCCCTCCCACAGGCGGCCACGGCTCCCCACAAGGCCGTCGAACCTGCCCCCACGACCGCACATGTCCCGGTTCAGTCACCTGCAGGAGAAGAACCGGTTCAATCCCTCGTTCTCAAGACCGAGCCCACCTACGGCATCGACTTCGAGTCCAATTATAAGGTTCAGCAGTGGGTAGACAGACTCTCGGGTATTGACCAGCGGTATTTCAAGGAAACCCTCTACAGATTCGACATGATCCGGCCGAAAATGGAGGAGATCTTCCTCAGCAGCGGACTGCCCAAGGATCTCGTCTATCTTTCCCTCGTGGAGAGCGGGGGAAACCCCAATGCCATCTCCTCTGCAGGCGCCACAGGGTACTGGCAGTTCATGTCGGGCACTGCCAGACGGTACGGACTGCGGATAAATCCGTGGATCGATGAGCGCAGAGACCTCGAGAAGTCGACCGTTGCCGCCGCAGAGTACCTCAAGCATCTCTATTCCCTGTTCGATGACTGGCTCCTGGCCAGTGCGGCCTATAATGCCGGCGAGGGAACGATCAACAGGATCATGAAACGACATCCCGATATTACCTGCTTCTGGGATATCTCTGACGACATGTCCATCAAGAGAGAAACCCTTGCCTATGTCCCGAAGTTTACCGCAACCCTCATCCTGGCCCGGAACAGGCAGCAGTATGGCCTGCAGATTCATGATCCGGACCGGTCCCCGTACCGAAGCCATGACACGATAACCGTCAACACCTTCACCTACCTCGATGAAATAGCAGAAATACTCGGCGTGCCGGACAAAGATCTCGCACAGCTGAACCCCGAACTTATCCGCGGGTGCACACCGCCTGCGACGCCCCAGTACAAGCTGAAGATCCCCCCGGGTACGGCCGGCATCGTGTCGCAGTACCTCTCAAGCATTCACGATCCCCGCGTGGAGTACATCACCCATACGATCAGCAGTGGCGATACCCTCTCGGCCATCGCGCACAAATACTCCTCCACGGTCAAGAACATCGCCCAGACAAACAGGATCGCCCCCGGCAGCGTGCTCACCATCGGCAAAGTGCTCGTCATCCCGAAGAACTCCCTCAGTGACAAACCGCGCAGCAAGCATACCCATGTGGTTGCCAGGGGAGACACCATCAGGAGCATCGCCAAGACCTACCGGGTGAGCACATCGGATATCCTGGCGGTAAATAACCTCAAAGACCCCGGACGGATCTACCCTGACATGGTCCTCAACATTCCCCCCAAACCCCTGACTGAGTCAAATAAGCGACTTACGCAGTACCGGGTGAAGAAGGGCGATACCCTCTGGGGCATCTCCAAACAGTTCTCTGTCTCAACCAATGACGTCATGCGCTGGAACCAGCTGACCGACACGGCCCAGATCTATCCCGGTGACGAGATAACCATCTACCACCGCTGAAGACAGGGCCCCGCGCACCCCGACTCAAAAATCTATTTGAAAACCTCTCGGCATATCTTTATATTAGCGGTATGCACCACACAGTGATTGCCGCGTCTGTCCGGCCACAGATCACTTGGAAAGGAAGGTGAGATGATGAGAATACTCTATGAGAGATCTATCCGGATCGTTTCTGTCCTTGCATTTATCCTGATCGTATCGGGCACAGCCACTGCAGAGCGCTGGATCGAGGAAAACATCCCGCCATCAGTGAACCTTCAATCCCTTACCTCGGTCTGGACCACCTCATCGTTTACCCAGAGTCCTTTCCCAGACAACATCGCAATCGAGATATTCTGTGCCGGAGACCAGGGCACCACCATACACTTCGACGGGACCCAATGGGAACAACTCTCACCCAGCGGCACACCAGAGGATCTCAAGGGGATCTGGGGCTCCTCTTCCAGCGATGTCTACGCCGTGGGAAACATCGGTACCATTATCCGTTATGACGGCACGCAATGGCAACACCAGGACAGCGGAACCAATCTTTCCCTGAACGCGGTCTGGGGCAGTTCCTCAACCGATGTCTTCGCTGTGGGAAACTCCGGCACCATCCTCCATTATAGCGGCACGCAGTGGCAAACCCAGACCAGCGGAACCATCAACAATCTCAAGGGCATCTGGGGCAGTTCCTCAACCGATGTCTTTGCCGTGGGGGATCAGAGAACCATCCTTCACTATGACGGCCAGGGGTGGGAACTGCAGTCGACCCCTCAGAATATAACGCTCAACGCCGTCTGGGGTTCATCACCCGACTATGTCTTCGCCGTGGGAGAATCGGGCACTATTCTATCCTATAACGGACTGACCTGGACCCTCCTGTCCAGCGGCATATCACCCTCTGTCAATCTCAATGCGGTATGGGGGGCGTCTGCATGCGCTGTATACGTGGTGGGAAACGTGTCCGGGAACGGAACCATCCATTACTTCGACGGGAGTACCTGGTCTGCACAGACTGACCTGGTATCGCCCGTAAGTCCTGCCCCCCTGTCAGGCGTCTGGGGCAATTCAATGAGGACTATCTATGCAGTGGGGGCTGACGCCACGGTCATTCGCTATGACACGCAGGGCGCCGACTATCCGTTCGTGTGCGCCACGATCCCGGCTGACGGAGATGAGGGCGTGGCAGAATACGATCCCATCGCTGCGGCCTTCTCCACCGAGATGGATCCTGCCACCATAACGACGGCCACCTTCACCCTTGAGGACGGGACCACTGCCGTGCCCGGCACGGTCAGCTACGAAGACGGCGCCATTGCCGTATTCACCCCGGATGCCGATCTCGCCTTCTCTACCACGTACACGGCTACCTTGAGCACAGCTGTCGAGGATCGGTTCGGCTACGGCATTGACTACGACTCCGACTACACCTGGACCTTCACCACAAGAGCAGAACCGTCGGATGATTCCGGCGGCGGGGGGTGCTTCATCCGGGCAGCTCTCGCCAGGGACTGAGGGCCTCGTACACCGTGGGATCGCCTCTACCAGGCGAGGACCTGTCGGCCCTGCATCGCAAGATACTCCGCGATATCCCGGTCAATGGCACTCTCGAGGATGATGAGGTCCCTGACCTTCAGGGCAGGCAGCTCGAGTTCGGTCCTCTGTTTTGCAGCCACTACCCTGACAGGAGGACCTTCAGGGGCAAACCCGATGGCGACCAGAACCTCTTTCAGGGATTTGTCGGCAGTATGGACCACGGTATAGTGCTTCTTCCCGATCAGATCGAGCATGGTCTCTTCCGGCAGGATCTCTGTGAGGATAACGCTGCCCACCACGAGAGGGGCCTGGTATGCGATCTTTACCGCATCGAGGGCCACCAGATCCAGCACCTTGTCCGACTCATATGCGACGCCCAGTTCATCCAGCAGCAGCTTGTACGAGTGGTTCATATTCCTGATGCTGTCCGCCCCGGGCAGTTCCACTACATTCTCGCTGCCTCCCACCTCGATGAGATCGATGCCGAATCGTGCCGCATAGCTGCGGATCGATGAGGGGGTGCGCTTTTCATCAGGAGACAAAATATTGACGACAAACACATTGTGCCGTGAAAAATCCTTGTACACTATCCACTTGCCGAAGAACCTCACCTTTTCCTCTTCCCCCACCAGGAGTGGTCCTGCATCCCTGTTTATGGAGAAATAGCCTGAAACGTTCAGTACCCTGTCCATGAGGTCGGCAAGATCGCCTGACGGACCCGAGATGATCCTGCAGGACGGGAAGGTCTTTTCGAGGAGGTCCTTGATCTCTTTAGAGATCTTGTTGTTCACATCGAGAATGATGCGTTTTCCCGTATCGAGTTCCATGACCGGGATCTCGCTCGTATCGATGGAAATACTGCTTCCTCCGGACATGGGCATGAAATAGGTCCCCTTGTCCCGCTGTTTGCCCCCCATCTCCTGCAGGGCAGGCATCAGGGTATTCCGCACGAGGCGGGCGGCCTGCTCCTGTTTTTCTCCTGTCGCCTGGGCACCCTCACCGGTAGCCGGTCCGGATGACCCGCTCTCAAGCGCACGCCCTTGAGGTTCCACGGGTGTTGCCTCCGTGGTGAGACTTTCCTGGCCTGCCTGCGGTGCTGTTGGCGACAAATCAGGCTCCTGCTCTATGATCTTCGCGGATTCCGGGATATTCGGCACATTTTCCGCCGGCACTGCTGCCAGTGGTTTTACCTCGTCCTGTGGGGGGGGCGTCTCGGGAACCTCTTGTGTATCCACAGTGAGGATCTCAGTTATCTTTGCCTTTCTGGGCTTGGGGGGACCCTTCGGAGTCTGTGCAACAACGGAAACCTCTTCCACCTTCACCGCCGGCTCAACGGGTTCCTCTGTGGGAATCCGGGCCTCTTCCTCCTCCACCGGCGCCAGCTTCTCTTCCGCCTCCTGGACGGCACTGACGAGCTCCTTCAGCTTCGGCATCTTTATCGCCTGCCCGGGTTCCACATGATCAAGATCTCCGATCTCGGGATTGAGCTCCTGTATGAGTTTGAGATATTCGTTAAAGATAAGCTTGTCGGACAGCCCGTACACGTCCCGGAGCACCATGGCCAGGTGTTGTCCCTGTTTGATTACATAGATATCGGACGGAGAGGACTTCACGGTCATTTCCGGTTCCTGCTCAGGCATGCGGGGGATCACGAGCCTCTGTCCCACCCTGATATGGTTGAGATTCTTCACCCCGGGATTGAGCTCCCGGAACTTCTTGTACAGATAGGGCATGTCCTCGTCCTTCGCATCGAAGGAGCGCAGAAAGATCTTCCAGAGGGTATCTCCGCTGCGGACCTTATAGGGAGCAGTCTCTACGGTCTCCACCCGCCGTGCATGCTTTACCAGCGTGATATCTTCGGCAAAACCGGCAAGGGGCAAAACAACCAACAGTACGACCAGCAAGGCCTTGGGATTCGTCATTAATAGACCTCCTTGAGCAGAAGCTCGTCATACCCGGACTGTTCTTTCGGCGGCAGGGCATCTTCCTTGAAACACTCAAACCGCACATCCCCGGATCGTTCATTGGCGAGCCTTCCGGTCTTGACATCAACCCTGGCAAACACAATCCCGTCCGGTACCCTGAAATCACGCACCGGTCGGTCCTTGAGTGCAACCTCCATGAAATCCACAAAGATCGGGCATGCTGCCCTGCTCCCGGTCTCGTTTTCTCCCAGCGGCATCATATCGTCGTACCCGACCCAGACGCCGCAGAGCAGCTCAGGGGTGTAGCCGACAAACCATGCATCCCGGTTATCATCACTGGTGCCCGTCTTTCCTGCAACCGGCCTCTTCAGCACCCGGGCACGCCAGCCGGTCCCTTCCTGCACGACCTCGCTCAGGATATTGGTGATGATATAGGCGGTCTGTTCCGATATTAAGCGTTTCTCATTTTCCCCTCCCGGCTCATCCCCCACGATACGGCCGTTCTTCGCGGTGAATATCGGGCCTATGTCGGCCTGTGTTATGTACTCGATCAGGTGGGGATCAAACTGGACGCCATAGGTGGCAAAGGCTGCATACGCCTTGAGGAGATTGTACGGGGTAATGACCCCGGACCCCAGCGCGAGAGAAAGATCCCTCGGGAGCTCACTGCCCAGATCGAAGCGCTGAAGGTACGATAAGGTATACCCGAGCCCGATATCCTTGAGGATCTTTATCGTAACCACGTTTCTCGAGAGAACGAGCCCGGTGCGTACCGTGGTAGCGCCGTAGAACTTGTCCTCATAATTCTTCGGCTTCCAGATCTCCTCATCCTCCTCGGATTGGTAGGTTATCGGGGTATCGAAGATGATCGTGGCCGGGGTGAGGCCCTTGTCGATAGCAGCTGAATAGATAAATGGCTTTATGGCCGAGCCGCTCTGTCTCTTGGCATACACCGCCCTGTTGAACTGGCTCTGGGAATAGTCGAATCCGCCTACCTGAGCTAGGACCGTGGAATTTTCCAGATCAAAGGCCACCAAGGCAGCCTGAACCTTCGGCTCCTGCGAGATGACAAATCCTTTTGGCGTGTAACACAACAGGATCACATCCGAGATCTCGAACGTGTCCGAAGGGTTCCAGCTGCCTTTCGGGTTTATCCAGGCATAGCTGTCCTCGCCGAGCTCGACCTTTTTCGCACCGATATCCACAATCAGGGGGGTGAGACTTACCACCTCTGCCCAATAGAAACGGTAGGGCTCAAGACCCTTCCAGGCAATCTGATTTTCCTGGAACCCGAACATCCGCTCCTTCTGTGTCGGGCTGATCCCCTTTTCAGTGCCCCGGTAATTGCCCTGTCGCATCTCGAGATCGATGATACCCTTCCTCATGGCAAGGATCGCGGTGTCCTGGAGCTGGGAAGAAAGGGTGGTCTGAATATTCAAACCCTTATCGAATATCGTCTCGCCGTATCTCTGTTCCACCAGTGTCTTGACATAATCCGAGATGTAGGGATACCGGGTGAACAGGGCAACAGACTCCCCGGTGATTCTCAGGGGTTCCTGGAATGCATCGGAGGCCTCGGTATCGGTGATATACCCCTCCTGGATCATTCGGTTCAGCACGTAATTCTGCCGGGTTCTCGCCGCAGGGAAATTGTTCAACGGGGAGTAGCGGGCAGGGGCAGGGGCGAGACCGGCGAGGAATGCCATCTCCCCCAGGGTCAATTCCCTGCACTCCTTCCCGAAGTAGCGCAGCGCCGCAGCACCAACCCCGTACGCACCGCTGCCGAGGTAGAGCCGGTCGAGGTAGAGGTTGATGATCTGCTCCTTGGAAAGGGCCTGTTCGATCCGCAGGGCAAGGACGATCTCCTTGAGTTTCCTGGTGACCGTCTTCTCCCTGCTCAGGAGGTACGAACGAACCACCTGCTGCGTAATGGTGGACGCACCCTGCACGTATGAGGCGGCCCGGATATCTGCCACCAGGGCGCTAAAGATCCTCTTGAGATCGAGGCCTGCATGTTCATAAAAGGTCGCATCCTCAGCCGCTATGAATGCCTGTTTCAGCTTTAGCGGAATATCCTGGCCGTTGAGGATGATCCGCCCTTCCGGCGGGAAATATGCAATGGTTGTCCCTTCGGCGGCTATGACCTTGCTGAGTCTCGTGGGCGCTATGTTTTTGAGCTCGTAAATGGACGGGAGTCCCTGGAAAATGAACCAGTACATCCATATACCACCTGCGAGGCACAGGACAATGACAACACCAAATAGAATCTTGAGCCATTTCATACTCTCGCCATTCATATCAGCATGGTTATGAAATGCAAAGAGAAATAAGGGCCTCCCTCCCTGATTTTCGTCACGTCCCTGCTGACGCTGCCGGCAAGGAGAGGAAAACAGGCACTATATATGGCGGGATACACAATACCATACTGGACTATTGAGGAAAGGATATGATAAGGACACAACCAATATTTACTGGGAGGCAAAGATGACCACGGACTACAACCCACAGTCTATTGAATCCAAATGGCAGAAACACTGGGATGATATCAGTCTCTTCAAGGTGGAAGCTGATCGCAGCAAGCCGAAATATTACCTGCTGGAGATGTTTCCCTACCCCTCCGGACGTATTCACATGGGCCATGTCCGCAACTATACCATCGGTGATGTTGTTGCCAGATACAAGAAGATGAACGGGTTCAACGTGCTGCACCCCATGGGATGGGACGCCTTCGGCCTGCCTGCCGAGAACGCCGCCATAGCCAGCAGAATCCACCCCAAGAAATGGACCTACGAGAATATAGCCTACATGAGAACCCAGCTCAGAAAACTGGGCTTCAGCTATGACTGGGACCGGGAGATCGCCACCTGCGATCAGGACTATTACCGGTGGGAGCAGCTTTTCTTCATAAAGATGTTTGAAAAGGGCCTGGTGTACAAGGACCGGACATTCCTGAACTGGTGCGACAAATGCAAGACAGTGCTGGCAAACGAACAGGTGGAGGGAGGTCAGTGCTGGCGTTGCGGGTCCCAGGTTTATCTCAAGGAACACGATCAGTGGTTCTTCAGGATCACCCGGTATGCCCAGGAATTACTTGACGATATCGAAAAACTCAAGGATGGATGGCCCGAACGCGTACTCAGCATGCAGCGCAACTGGATCGGCAGAAGCACCGGGACCCTTATCCGCTTCCAGATCGAGGGGAGCACGGAAGACATCGAGGTGTTCACGACCCGGCCGGACACCCTCTACGGTGCAACGTTCATGAGCCTTGCCCCGGAACATCCCCGCGTGAAGACCCTCTCGGCAGGAACCGATCAGGAAGGCCCGGTCAGGGAGTTTGCGGACAAGACCCTCAAGGTGGACACCTATACCCGCGTATCGGATCTCTATGAAAAAGAGGGGGTCTTTACCGGAAGATACTGCATAAATCCCGTTACCGGCTCGAAGATGCCCATCTTCGTGGCCAATTTCGTCCTGTATGACTACGGTACCGGAGCGGTAATGGCAGTCCCCTCCCACGACCAGAGAGACTTCGAGTTCGCCAAGAAGTACGATCTCCCCATCATCGTGGTCATACAGCCGGAAGGGGAAGAACTTGACGGAGGGACCATGGACTGCGCCTGGGAGGGAGAGGGGGTGCTGGTCAATTCGGACCGGTTCAACGGCATGCCCAACGTCGAGGCCATCGAGAACATCACCGCACACCTCAGCACACTGGGCAGGGGAGAAGCCACCGTAAACTTCCGCCTGCGAGACTGGGGCATATCACGGCAGCGTTACTGGGGGGCACCGATCCCCATGGTCCACTGCGAGCACTGCGGAACCGTGCCGGTAAAGATAAAGGATCTCCCGGTGATCCTGCCGGAAAACATCGATATATCCGGAACAGGCATCTCTCCTATCGCACAGGCAGAGTCCTTCGTGAATACGAGCTGTCCGGTCTGCGGCGGCAAGGCCAGGAGGGAGACCGATACCATGGACACATTCGTGGAGTCGTCCTGGTACTTTATCCGCTACTGCAGCCCGAACCACCCGGACAAGGCCTTCGACAGGGGCGAGGTCGATTACTGGATGCCCGTTGACCAGTACATAGGAGGCATCGAGCATGCCATCCTGCACCTGTTGTATGCACGCTTCTACACCAAGGTGCTCAGGGATCTCGGGTACATCGACCTGGGAGAACCCTTTGCGAAACTCCTCACCCAGGGCATGGTGATCAAGGATGGCGCCAAGATGTCCAAGTCCAAAGGCAATGTCGTGGATCCCGAGGCACTCATCAGCAACTACGGCGCAGACGCAACCCGTCTCTTCTGCCTGTTTGCAGCGCCGCCCGAGAAAGACTTGGACTGGAGCGACAAGGGCATCGAGGGTGCATTCAGGTTCCTGGGAAGACTCTGGAGGCTCGTGGCGGATTCGAAAGAACAGCTTCTTGCCGCAGGGAACAGCTCCGACGAGGCTGTCCCCTCCATGGAACCCCTCAAGAGGAAGCTCCACCAGACCATCAAGAAGGTCACCGAAGACATCGACAAGCGCTTCAGGTTCAACACCGCGATAGCAGCCATGATGGAACTGGTGAACGATATCTACAAGATCAGGGATGCGGCATCCACCCCGGAGGAGTTCTCCACCATAAAAGAGGCGGTTGACGCCCTGGTGGTCATGCTCTCCCCGTTCGTCCCTCACATTGCCCAGGAATTGTGGCAGATCCTCAATAACGACGAGATGCTCTTCAACGTCCCCTGGCCGGGCTATGATCCAAGGTGGTGTGAACAGACCGAGACAACCATTGCGGTCCAGGTCAACGGAAAACTCAGGACGACCATTACCATGCCGAAAGATGAAGACCAGTCCGAGGTGGAGGCAAAGGCATTGGATGATTCGAACGTGAGACGCTTCATCGAGGGGGCATCGATAAAAAGGATTATCTATGTTCCGAATAAGATCATTAATATTATTGCTGTCCCTCATTAGCCTTTGGGGTTGCGGCTATTCCTTTGTCCTTGACAGGAATGCACAGGCAGTCAAGGTCGAACTGGAGCCCAGCGCCAACCGGACAACGCTCAGGGAGGCCGGGATGATCCTGGACTCTCATCTCGAAGAGACACTCTCGTCCATGGGCATGCTCGAATCGAAGGCCGATATTCCGGTATTGCGATGCACCCTGGCCTCCACGTCACGGCAGACCATAACCTCCACCTCGCTCTCGGCCACGGATCGCTACAGGCTCACCATCCAGGTAACGGCACAGCTCCTGGATGCCCAGGGGAAAAAGGTGTGGTCGTCGACCTTCACCGATGACGGGACCTATTCCCAGGGAGGCCAGCCCGAAGATGCACTCGATGAGGCATGCTCGGCTGTCTCCCTTCAGATAGCGCTTGCACTGGCGTCGCTGAGCCTATGACCCTTCACCATACACACCACCCCCTGAAGAGCACCTACCTGTTCGTGGGAGAAGAAACCTTTCTCCTCGAGGAACAACTCTCATCCATACGGACATCGCTGGGGGAGAACGCATCCATGAACTACGCCTGCTTTAACGCAGAGGAAGGCCTGAACACCGAAGAGGTCATCGATCTGTGCAACACCATGCCTTTTCTCTCGGACAGGAGACTGATCGTCGCGAGGAACATCCACAAGCTCACGGCAAAGGCCCGGGAAAAGATCTTCGCATATGCAGGGAATCCCTCCGAGTCCACCACGCTGATCATGACCATGGAAGGCCAGAAAGAGGACAAGAAGCTCGTGCGGCAGGTCCCGAAGAATGTGGATATTCTCAGGTTCGATCTCCTCAAGGGAGCAGCACTCATCGAGTGGGTTCAGAACAGGGTCAAGCTCCACGGCAAAAAGATCGATAAAGATGCCGCCTTCCTGCTCACGGACATCACCGGAGGGAACACCTGGTTCATCGCAACCGAGATCGAAAAACTCTCACTGTATGCGGGGTCGCGACCCACCATCACCTCACAGGACGTTGAATACCTGGTCATGCGCTCCCATGAACCATCCATATTTGCCTTCATGGATTCTCTCTTCGACAGGAAAAAGGACACCCTCTTCAGGCTCCATGAGCTTGAGACCTCGGGAATTCCCGAACTGGAAATCATATCGCGGATTGAGAATGCAATCCTGCAGCATTATCAGGTACTCTTCGGGTGTCAGGATAAGAAGGCAGGCGTACATCCGTTCGTGGAGAAGAAGATCCTCGCACGCAGATCATCATGGAGCAGGTCCCGGCTCAAAGACCTGCTGAGAGACATACGCCTTATCGAAGGGGGCCTGAAGTCGGGACGAACATTCCATGCTTGGGCTTCTTTGAGCGAAGCAATAGCCCCGCTGTCCATTGCAGGCAGGAATCAGGATTCAGGACGCCCCTGAAAGAAGCCGGGCCTACGAATTCAGTGCGTTGACCCTTTTCGTCAGCCGGGATATTCTTCTGGACGCGGTCTTCCGGTGCAGGACACCTTTGTTTACCGCACTGTCCAAAATGGCAATAGCCTGTTTGAAATTCTGCTGTGTGCCGTCCATATCTTTGTCATCAACAGATGAGAATATCTTCTTAACGGTCGTATTAATGGTGGACCGGTAGCTCTTGTTTCTCAGTCTTCTCTTCTTGTCTTGTCTCTGCCTTTTGAGGGCCGAGGGATGATTGGCCATGTATTTATATTCCTCCTTTATCTCTTTTCCGAGGTGATTGTTATTAGCTACGCTTACCTCATATGTCAAGTCATTTGTACGAGCTGTCTATGAAGGGTGCGCAGGAAAGATAAATTCCCCGGTGCTGTAGTTCACCCTGAGGAACCCCTGCCGGCCCAACGCCAGGAGCTTTCTCCCGGGCCGGGTCATCCCGGTCATGCCTGTTCATCAGGAGGGATGTGCTGGTGACACGCCACATAATGCCCATGAAGTGCCTCTGCGAGCACCGGCTTTTCCCGCGTACACGGCTCTTCGCGATAGGGGCAGGAACTGCCGAAGGCACATCCGCGTGCGGGAAACAAGACCGAATCTTCATCCCCTCTCACGTGGGCTGCAGCCGCGATCTTTCCGGGCACTGGCTCCGGAACGGCATCCATGAGGCAGCGGGTATAGGGATGCAGGGGGTTGTCGAACAGTTCCTGAGCATCGGCAAGCTCGACAATCTGTCCCCGGTACATCACGGCGATGCGGTGCGATATGTACCCGACGACGGAGAGATCGTGGGAGATGAAGATATAGGACAACTTGAGCTCGGCCTGCAGCTCCACCAGGAGATTGATCACCTGTGCCTGTATCGATACATCGAGCGCGGATACGGGCTCATCACATACCAGGAGACGTGGATTGACCGCCATGGCCCGTGCGATGCAAATCCGCTGGCGCTGCCCCCCGGAGAATTCATGCGGGTATCTGCCCAGCATATCCGTGCTGAGCCCCACCAGCTTGAGAAGCTCGGCAGACCGGTCGTATCGCTGCGCCTTCGAACCGACCTTGTGGATAATCATGGGCTCGGCAATGATGGAGGCGACCTTTTTCCTCGGATTCAGCGACCCGAAGGGATCCTGGAATATGACCTGGATGCCCCTTCGTACATGCTCGAGCGCCTGCCCCCTTGCCGAGTGAATGTCCGTTCCGTCAAAGACGACGCTGCCGGAATCCGGCCTTTCCAATGCCAGGATGATCTTGGCCAGCGTGGTCTTGCCACAGCCCGATTCCCCCACGAGGCCGAGGGTCTCGTTCGGGTGCACATCCAGGTCCACCCCGTCGACGGCCTGCACGTGTCCTGTCGTCTTCCTGAAAATACCTGACCTTATGGCAAAGGACTTCCGCAGCCCCCGCACCTGGAGGAGATTCTCCATCAGTTTACATACCTCCAGCACCGCACGACGTGGTCTGCCTTCGGGCGAAATACCGGGGGATATTCCGTGCGGCAGATGTCCATGACCTCGGGGCATCTGTTGTGAAAGGTGCACCCCTTGGGCATGTCTCTTACCGTGGGCACATTCCCGGCAATCGCGTGGAGCGTTTTCCCCTCCTGGCGTGCGCCGATCCTGGGAATCGCCCTCATGAGCCCCTTGGTATAGGGATGCAGGGGCAGGGCGAAGATATCCTCCACCAGGGCATACTCCACGACATTGCCCGTGTACATGACGGCAACCTCCTGACACGACTGCGCTACAACGCCAAGGTCGTGGGTAACCAGGAGAATGGAGGTGTCGATCTCGTCCTTGAGGTCCTTCATAAGACAGAGGATCTGCGCCTGGGTGGTTACATCAAGCGCGGTCGTGGGCTCGTCGGCTATCATGAGAGACGGCCTGCATGCCAGGGCCATGGCAATCATGACCCGCTGGCACATCCCGCCGCTGAGCTGATGGGGATAGTCGTTGATCCGTCTGGCAGGAGAGGAGATGCCGACCATCTTGAGCATCTCCACCGCCATGTCCATCGCCTGGCCCTTCGTTGACGCCCTGTGACGCTGGTGGAGCAGGATCACCTCTGCTATCTGAGCTCCTATGGTAAATACCGGATTGAGAGACGTCATGGGTTCCTGAAAGATCATGGATATCTTGTTGCCGCGGATCTTCCTGATTTCCTGCTCGTCGAGACCCAGGAGATCGGTCCCCTCAAAGATGATGCTCCCCTTGACAATCCTGCCGGGGGGATCCTGTATCAGACGCAGGATAGACAGAGCGAGAACCGTCTTCCCGCATCCGGATTCTCCCACCAGCCCGAGGGTCGTGCCCTTCTTGAGCCGCAGGTCTACACCGTCGAGGGCCCTGACCACCCCGTCAGGGGTAAAGAAATGGGTGTGCAGATCGTGAATGACGAGCAGATCGTCCTTCCTCCGGGAGAAGGCATCTGCCTGATACTGTTCTGTCACCGGTTTTTCCGTAGCCATTCCAAGATATCCTGATCTCTTCCCCACTCAGCAGGGGTTTCTGAGCCGCTCGGCGAGCATGGTGTATCTCTGTGCCCTGGTCATGCCGGCGGTCGCTATGGCCAGGGCCTTTGTGTTTCCCACCACGACCACCAGGGATTTCCCCCTCGTCACCGCAGTATATAACAGATTTCTCTGCAGCATGATATAGTGTTGCGTATGCAGGACGACCACCACCGCAGGATATTCATTGCCCTGTGCCTTGTGAATGGAACAGGCATACGCCAGGGTGAGCTCATCGAGATCCTCACTCTCGTACCTGAGCCGTCTGCCGTCGAAGTCCACGTCGAGCATCTTGTTTGCCGCGTCAACACAGGCGATCTTCCCCGTATCCCCATTGAACACCCCCAGATCGTAATTGTTCCGGATCTGCATCACCTTGTCTCCTTGACACAGCCGGAGCGACCCCCTCGAGAGAGCCTTTCCGGATGAATTGAGAAGCCTCTGCAGCTCTGCGTTGAGGTTCGCGACACCGAGTATACCGCGATGCATGGGGGAAAGCACCTGGATGTCGGTTACCGGATCGAATCCGAATCTCTGGGGAATCCTCACCGAGACCAGCTCCTTGACGACATCGAGAACATCCTCGGGGCGGTCCCGGGCTATGAAGAAATAGTCCGGATCTGCCTGGGGGCTTGCCTGGTACGGCATCAGTCCTTTGTTTATCCGATGCGCATTCACCACGATCAGACTCTTCTTCGCCTGCCGGAATATCCTCTCGAGCCGTATGGTCTCGACCAGGCCGGAACTGATGATGTCATCAAGCACATTGCCCGGGCCGACCGACGGGAGCTGGTCGGCGTCACCCACGAGGATGAGCCGCGCATGGGGAGAGAGGCCTTTGAGCACGTGGTAGAAAAGCACAGTGTCCATCATGGAGGCCTCGTCAATGATGAGCACATCGGTCTTGAGCTCCCTGGCCGGTTCCTGTCCCCGGGCCATGGAAGCGGGGGTGAACTCGAAGAGGCGGTGTATGGTCATGGCATCTCTTCCGGTCGCCTCACTCATGCGTTTTGCAGCCCTGCCGGTGGGCGCGCACAGGTGTATGCGGGAGCCCTCTCTCTCGAATATCGAGATGATGCCCTTGATCAGGGTGGTCTTTCCCGTGCCGGGCCCCCCGGTGACCACCAGGGCCTTCTTCTCTATTGCCGCGGTTATGGCATGGCGCTGCTCGGGTGCCAGGGTGATCTGACCTCTGGACTCGAACCAGGAGAGGGCGCTGGCGCTCTCTAAAGAAATCGAGCGGGCTTCTGCATCCAGAAACTTCTGCAGGATGCAGGCGATCCCTGCTTCCGCATCATGCAGGGCCTTGAGATACACAAGCGTCTCGGTTCCTCTCTGCTCGACAACGACCTGCTCTTCACTCCTGAGTGCCTCGAGGGCCTCCTGCACAAGGGATGGAGGGATCCGGAGGATACCCTCTGCCTCCTCCACCAGTGCCCCGCAGGGGTAGCACATATGTCCCTTCTCACAAAAGGTGCCGAGAACGTAGAGAAGACCTGCCCTGGCACGCTGGGGGGAGAGGGTATCTACCCCGAGGCACCCTGCGATCTTGTCTGCTGTCTTGAAGCCGATACCGAAGACATCTCTGCAGAGGCGGTACGGATTCTCGGTTATGACCGTCATGGCCTTCTTACCGTACGCCCTGATGATCCTTGCCGCGTAGCCGGCGGGAATACCATGGGACTGGAGAAAGATCATGATCTCCTTGATCTCTCGGTGCTGTCTCCAGGCCCTGGTGATCTTGCCCGCCCTCACCCTCCCGATTCCTGCGACCTCTGTCAGCCGTTGTGGGTGAGAGTCCATGATCTCGAGGAGATCCAGGCCGAACGCCCCCACGAGCCTCCTGGACATTTCTTCGCCGATTCCGTCGATGAGCCCGGAGGCGAGATACCGCTGAATCCCGTCGAGTGTCCGGGGCGACAGGCTCACGTATGAATCCATGTGAAGCTGCCTCCCGTAGTCAGGGCTGTCGGTCCACTTCCCCCAAATCCTGAGCCGCTCCCCGGGCTGTACGCCCACAAACATCCCGGTCGCGGTGATGATCTCACAGGATTCCGGTTCGGACAGCCGCAGGACACACCAGCCACTGAGATCATCACGGTAGACAATCTTCTCGAGGGTACCTTCTACCTCGTTCTCGATCTGATCTTCTCTCACCACGGCCTTGGTTGAACGCTCAGAACATCACCTTCTTCCCGCCGGATGCGAGAAGAAAGTGAACCTGAGTGACCCCCTCTCTCATTTGTATGGCCCTGGCTACCTCTCCATAGTGCTGCTCGTCCACCGGTGCAGTCGTGGAGATATACCGGTTGTCCGTACTGAGGCGGCCACGCAACGAACCGACGTGCCCCGGGACGAGGGCATATCCGCATCCCCCGGCACCACAGCAGGAGGTATCGGTAGCCGCGTACCCGATTATATAGAGGATGTCGCCTCCCGGATGTGGAAGGAGGGCCTCCTTCGTGAACATATAATGTCCGCCGATGGCATTGACCTCCTCATTCAGGGCAGGATGATAGAATTCCATAAAAACCCTCCCTCCCAGAGCCTGTTTCTCTATCATAAATGCCCAGCTCCAGCATTTTGTCAAGTGCCGGCGGTCTGGCGGCAATCCCTGCCAGGGGACTTTTCACCCAGTGATAATTGGGTTAAAGTTTGTATATGAGACCACCGATGAGCCATATATCATGGATCAGACGAGGAGCAGAAGGGGGATACATCCTACAATGAAAGGTATTCGAAAATGAGCCTGTTCGACATCCTCTTTGGAAAAAAGAAGGCGTCGAAAGAAATTCGTGCCTGTGAGGCTGCTCTCGAGAAACGTCCCGACGACTCCGTTCTCCTGAAAAAGATGGGAGACCTCTACCTGAAAGCGAATAAACATGAGCATGCAGCAGATGTCTATGTGCGACTGGGCGATACGTATAACGACAGGGGGTTCTACCCCAAGGCCATTGCCCTGTACAAACAGGCCATAAAGATCAATCCCGGATGGGAGAAGCCGCATGAGAAACTGGCCGAGCTCTACCAGGTCCAGGGATTTACCCGGGAAGCGGCTTCACAGTATGTCAAGCTCTCCGAGATCCTGGAAAAGACCGGCGAGAGCGACGAGGCAACGGCCTTCATGCAGAAGGCGGCAGAGCTCGACCCCGCACACAGGACCGTAAATAAAAAGGCACAGGCATTCGACGTACGCGAAGCGGGCATGATGGATCCCCTCCCGAAGGCCTCATCACAGCCCGAGGTGAGAAGAACGGATTTCTACGATCTCCATGACGAGCTCGACAGGGAGATTGAAGAACTCAACATTGATGCCTCCGCTGAAAACCTTGTGGACGATACCGGGGTGGAATCCGTGTTCAAGGCCCTGGAGGAAAACGCCGTGGAAGATGGCAAGGATGATCCGCTCTTCCTGTACAACATGGGCCTTGCCTACCGGGAAACCGGTTTGCTGGATGAGGCCATAGAGTCATTCAGAAAGGTCATTGTAACCGGAGAAAAGCTTTTTGATGCCTATATCATGCTCGGGATCTCCTACAGGGAACAGGGGATGTTCCAGGAATCGCTCCGATCCCTCAAGGAAGGAGCCTGCCTGGAGGAGGCCTCAACCGATATGAAGGTGGGGATTCTCTATGAGATAGCCCAGACCTACAAGTCCCTCGGAGATAACCAGAGCGCCCTGAAGATATTCAGGGAGATTCAGAAAGAACACAGAGATTTCAAAGACGTAGAGCTCGAAATCGTAAGACTGGCGGGTGGAGGATAACATGGCTGTCATCAATTATTCAAAGAAGGAGATATCGGCAAAGATTGTATACTATGGCCCCTCCCTGTGCGGGAAGACCACCAATATCCAGTCCATATATTCCAGCATCAAACCCGACCAGAAGGGTAAGCTCGTATCCCTTGCTACCGAGGCTGACCGAACCCTGTTCTTTGATTTCCTTCCCATAGAGATTGAAAACATACGGGGATTCAAGACAAGGCTGCACTTCTATACCGTGCCCGGACAGGTGTACTATAATTCGACTCGAAGGGCTGTCCTTACCGGTGTCGACGGGATCGTGTTCGTGGCGGACTCCCAAAGGGACAAGATGGAGGAAAATATCGAGAGTCTGTCCAATCTGGAGGAAAACCTCAACTATTACGGGAAGAGCATCAAGACCCTCCCCCTGGTGATACAGTACAATAAGCGGGATCTCCCCGATGCGACCCCGGTTGCAGAAATGGAACAGATCCTCAACCCCGACGGCTATCCGTACTGCGAGGCAGTGGCACCCACGGGCGAAGGGGTACTGCAGACCCTGACCAGGATAACGAAACAGGTGCTCAAGCATATCGAGATGGGCACAAGCGGAAAACAGCAGCGCGCCCCGGAACCTGTCCCCGAGAGAAGACCGGTGGAATCCGCCCCGACGCAGCAGCATCAGCAGAACAACGACTATGCACCACCCCCGGGGCTTGAACCATCACCCTCATCCGTCTCTCCCCAGCACCAGAGCATGGCCGAATCCCCGGGGGAGCAGGCCTCTTTCGGCGGACGGATACAGATAGTAGGCACAGAAAATGCTAAGATCATCTCAGCCAATGCGATAAGCATCCCGATCCGGCTGAAGATCGAAGGGGATAAACGAATGTTTACGATGGACCTGGCAATCAAGCTCGACAGCCTCTTGCCCGAGGATTAGGAAGGTACATGAGGGAGAAATGTCTACAGGCATCCTGTCCATATCATCCATGAAAGGCCTCCATACCTACTGGCCTCTTGTATCGACGCTTCTCGGCAACGGTTACTTTCTCGTAATCACCGCTACGATTCTGACATTGTGTCTGGTCGGTATCTGCCTGCTGGTAAAGTATACCCCGAATCTCATCCATGACCTCGGCAACAGCACCAACAATGAGTTCCCGGCCCTGGGTCTCAAACTGTGGCTGGCTTTTATCCTCCTGCTGCCGGTCTTCTTCGATGCAGGTCCCCTGTGGTTTGTGTTGTGGTGGTTCATCGTGTTCTGGGGGTATCTGAACAAATCGGAAAAACGACTCGCCTTTGTCTTCATCTCCTTCATCTTTATGTCCAGCTGGATGGCTCATATCGGCGCGGGGTTCATCACCTATGCGCAGACACAGGTGAATAGAGAAATATTCAACATCGAACACAACATCGGCTCCACGAAAGACAGCCTGGCAATAGCATCCTGGATCCAGAACAATCCCGCAGATGCAGAACCCCTGAATACCAAGGCACTGATCGAGCTGAAAAAGGGGAATAACACGGAAGCCGTAACCCTGCTCAGCCGCAGCCTCGATCTGGAGCCTGACAGCTTCAGATTCTACAACCATCTCGGCATCGCCCTGGCAGGCATCGAGAGGAACCGGGAGGCGGTCAAGGCCTTTCAGAACGCCATAACCCTCGAACCCGACAACATCGTGTACCACTATAACCTGAGCAGACTCTATCAGGCCACCTATAACCTCTTTGAGGCGGAGCGGTCAGTCCGGAAGGCCAGCAGTATCGATCCCAAGGGTGTGCGTCATTTCCTGGATAACGAAGCAGCAGGCCGGCATGCCCGGTATATCACCGAAGAGGTGCCGGTAACCAGACTCCTGGCACGACAGATGCGGCAATCAGGGAACCTCAGCAGGGCGGCCGATGCCCTGTGGAATATGGCATTCGGTATCTTTAACCGAAACCGTGCCATAATCATAAGCATCGCAGCCGTTATGATGCTGTTCCTGTTCGGTCATATACCCGAAGACAAGTTTACGAAACGGTGCAACAGGTGCGGAAATCTCTACTACTCGGGGACCATGTCGAAGTCGGGATATCCCATGTGTCTCCAGTGTCACTGGATCGAGACCAAGGCAAAGAAACAGGTGAACACGATCCTGCATAACAAGGCAGAGGAAGTCAAACAGTTCAGGATCGACAACACCAGCAACACATCGAAGCTCGAACTCATTTTTCCCGGGCTCGGTTCTTTTGCAGGCAACAAGACGATGAAAGGCATCCTGAGGATGTTCATCCTGAGCTCCGCACTGATACTCATGCTGACAGGCGGACAGTTCATTTATTCCATAGTCCCCTCCGGCATTCATCTTACCGGTCCCATGAGAATCGCAGGAATCTGCATAGCGGCCCTCGTGTATTGGCGGAGTTACAAATCGCCTCCCATCAGGTACGGGGTATAAGCATGGCACTACTTGGTACGTTAAAAGGCTTCGGGGTAACCGAGATTTTTCAGCTCATCTCCCAGCAGATGAAGACAGGGACCCTTGTCCTCAACTCCCCGAAGGCCAACGTGATGATCGCATTCGAAGACGGCGTTATCGTGGGTATGACCTCGGACCAGTGGACCATGGATCCCCGGGCTGAAGTCCTCATCAAGGGTGGATTCATCCACGAGAAACAGCTGAAAATCGCCTTTGAGGGAGAGAAAAAGAATTCCAACACCTGGGTTGACATCCTCATATCCCAGGGAAAACTGAAGAAAACCTTCCTGGAAAAGGCCACCAATGTCGTAATAAAGGATATCCTCCTGGAAATATTCCAGTGGAAGGAGGGGGGCTACCGGTTTGAGGACTGGGTCGTGGAAAAGGAGAGCATGCTCTCCTGCCATATCCAGAGCGAGGGGGTTATCCTCAACACACTGCGCATCATTGACGAGTGGCCGCTCATAAAGCAGAAGATCCCCCCGGTGGATTACTGTCCCGTCACCATCATGCCCCTGACCGAGGATATTGTCCGTAAGAATTCCCTGGCGGATGTGGATATGCAGCTGTTCGATCTCATCGATGAGAAGAAGACCGTGGAGTATATCGTCCGGGAGTCTCTCGAACCCCCTATCGAGGCGCTGGGATCCATCGTGAGACTGATCGACGCCGGACTCGTGGAGGTATTCCCGCAGGGAACGAGAGACAGCCGGGATTCATCCCTTGCCCGAAAAGTCTTCCTCGGACATCTCAAGAGCGCATCGGTCTATGTGCTCCTGATTATCTGCATTGCAGGACTCATCATGGCAGGCAATCCAAGAATCATCAAAGGGGGCTTTATCCCAGGGGAGATCAGGGGCCCTATTGAAGAGCAGAAGAACATTGCCGCTCAGTACGCTAAGCAGGAGATATGGCTTTCAAGGCTAGATACAGATAGTTATGTCCGCCACCCCGCATCTTCACCGGAGTAAAGGCAACATCCACAAACCTGCTCAATTCTTTCGAGTCGAGGTCGATACTGCACCTGAGTGTATGAAACACCCGCTCTGAGTGCTTCAGGAAGAGCTTGAACTGACCTCTGGCATACTTCTTTTTACCAATGACTTCCATGGACGGGATCATGAATACCGGCTCTGGATTCCCCTCGCCAAAGGGGCCGAGCATCTCCAGTTCCTCGAGCAAGACCGGGGTGATATCCAAGGGAGATATCTTCAGGTCCACCTCGAAGCTTTCTTTCCGCTCCGTTGGGATATCGATCATCCGGTCAAGCATGCCGGCAAACGGCAGGATGTTGCCTTCCTCTATGTTGAGCCCGACGGCCATCTTGTGTCCCCCGAAATCATTGAGCAATTCAGACACGCGGGAAACGGCTGTATGAAGATCCACCCCGGGAACAGACCTCCCGGATCCTATGCCGACCCCGTCGGTGATGGATATGACAATGGCCGGCCGGGAAAAGATCGACGTCAGTCTCGAGGCGACAATCCCAATTACGCCCAGATGCCAGTTCGTTCCCGCGACCACGATCACATTGCCGATATGAGCACCCCCCTCCAGCATGAGCAGCGTCTCTTTCAACACCTTCTGCTCCTGAATCTGCCGGTGCCTGTTAAACCCATCCAGTTCCCGCGCCAGGTTCTGGGCCCTTTTTTCATCATCGGTCGTCAACAGTTCGAAGGCCTTCCGGGCATCTGCCACCCTTCCCGCAGCATTGATCCTCGGACCCAGGAGAAACCCGATATCCCGGGCGAAGACCTCCTGCTTGACCCCTGAAATCCTGGCCAGTGCCGAGATCCCCGGCCGGCCGCCGGTATTCAGGACATTCAGCCCCTCTTTGACCAGAATCCTGTTGATGCCCGAGACCGATACCACGTCGGTGACGGTCGCCAGGGCCACAAGGTCGAGCTCATCCCTGAGATTGGGGAGTTCTTGCATGCCCCTGTCTCTCAAGAGTGCCCGCAATGCCACGATAAGATGAAAGACGACACCTGCCCCGCACAGATCTTCTCCATAGAAGGGGCACTCGGGCTGCTTCGGATTGATCACGGACAATGCAGCAGGGGTATCGTTGCCTGGTTCATGGTGATCCGTTATGATCACATCCATGCCCAGAGCCTTTGCGTGCTCCACCTCTTTATAGGCGGTGATGCCGCAGTCTGCAGTGATCAGCAACGTCACCCCCTGCCGGTGCAACTCGTCTATTCCCCGGCTGTTGAGACCATATCCGTCCGATGTCCTATCCGGAATGAATACGGCCGGCGGGGTTTGCCCGACGCCCGTGAGAAACCGATGAATCAGGGCAGCGGAGCAGACACCGTCGACATCGTAGTCGGTAAATACACCGATCGGCTCCCTGTTCTCTATGGCCTGGGCTATCCTTACACAGGCCGTGTCCATGTCTTTCATCGTGCGGGGGTCCCTGAGCTGTCCCAGATTGGGTGAAAGGAAACTCATCGCATCATCGGGACTGGCCATACCCCGCAGATGCATCAATGCCTTGAATACCGGCGAAAACTTGAGCCCGGGCAGGATACCCTGATCAACCTGTCCTCGTATCAACCACTCAAGAGAAATGCATACCATGGCCATTTACTTAACCCTGGGAGGGAATTTAGTCAAGGAACACCCGTAAAGCCATCGGCATCAGGAAAGATACCGGTCGAGGGCTTCTCTGGTCCTGGGCATATCAACGGGTTTCACTTCCATGGTTATGGTCGATGAGTACCCCCTCTCCTTCAGGCGGCTCAGGATTGCCGGATAATCGACAATCCCCTCCCCGAGGGCAAGGTGAAGATCATCTTTGACACTCGTCCCCCCACGGTTATCGTGAACGTGCACATGGGCGATCTTCTCAAATACATGTTCGATGAACCTGAAGGAGGTGTTCTCCCTGGAGAGGAGCTGCGCATGACCGATATCGAGCGTCATTCTCAACGCCTCAACGGCATCGAATGCATCCATGAAGCTGTCATAACGCTCGGTGAGGTTCTCGATACACAAGACCGTACCCTGGTCTTCGGCATAGGCTGCCATCTCGCCAAGGAGAACGATCTTCTCGGGGATCAGCCCCGGCGGAGCCCATCTCCTGTCAATCCAGAAATGTATGGTCCCCTTTGAGATATCCAGGCGATGCGAGAGCTCCAGGAGCCGCTTTATCTTAGGAAGAAACTGCCTCCTCAGAACGCCTGCATCGAACGGGTTATCCTCGTTGGGATAATGAGCCAGGAAAGATATCCCGTAGGTATCCTTGAGCCGCAACAGTTCGGGGATCTGCTGCTCCACCTCGTCAGGATCGTTCAGGGAGATCTCTGCATACGGGTAGCCCAGCCTGCCTACCTCGTGTATCTGCGCTAGGTTGTGCGCCCGCCCTCCAATAATCACCATGATGAACACCTTTCATGCATAGTATTTCATCGTACACTTAGCACCCTACCCATAGCATATAACGAGCCTTGAGTGAACAGGTTCAGGCATCAGCGGGCTGATTCCGATCAAGGCTTGACCATATTTTTTTCTTGTTATACATGGTCTTCTGTCCGGAAGGGAGAATCCTGCATTCCTTTCATGCCGCCTTCTTCACAGAGTTGCGGGAACAGTATTGAACGTGGGGTATGACAACATGTTTCACTTGGACCATTGAGCTTGTGCCATGAGGGGTAAATCTCTGAAAAATTCATCCTTTGACCTGAAACGCATCACCAAGCTGATCTCCATCAGTTCGATTATCGGCGTAGTTTCAGGCCTTGGTGCCGTTGTATTCTATTACCTGATCCAGTTGGGCAATTATCTTTTCCTCGTCCGCACCGGCGCATTCACCCAGCCGGCGATCAATGAATCTACCGGGGTCGTGTCACCTGTTCATACAGAGCTCATAGACAAGATCTTTTCTCTCCATACCGGCGTTCCCTGGTACCTCGCCCTCATCCCTGCCGTGGGGGGCCTCATCACGGGTCTTATAGTCTACACCTGGGCACCCGAGGCGGAAGGGCACGGAACTGACGCGGCAATCGACGCCTTCCACAACAAAAAGGGGAAGATCCGGCCACGGGTGCCTTTCATCAAGACAATCACCTCTGCCATCACCATAGGTTCCGGGGGGTCTGCAGGGAGGGAGGGACCGATTGCTCAGATAGGTGCGGGGTTTGCGTCCTATCTCTCGACAAAGCTGAACCTCACCGATCAGGAACGGAGGATCATGCTGCTTGCCGGCATGGGCGGAGGAATCGGGAGCATTTTCCGTGCCCCCTTAGGGGGTGCGCTCTTTGCCACAGAGGTGCTCTACAGTGAAGCCGACTTCGAGTATGAGGCGATTATCCCCGCAATCATTTCATCCATCGTCGGGTACTCGGTATTTTCCTCCATTATCGGCTGGGGGTCCCTGTTCCATACCCCGGCACTTGTCTTCCGCGATCCCATAGAACTGGTCTTCTACTTTATCCTCGCCATATTCTGCAGCGGCCTCGGCTATGTCTATGTCAAGATCTTCTACGGCATGAAGGAGTCGTTCTTCAAGAAACTGCCCATCGCCCCCCATTTCCGCCCGGCAATCGGCGGGCTGATGATCGGCTGCCTGGCCCTGGCCTATCCCCAGATCCTCGGCTCAGGATATGGCTGGGTACAGCTCGCAATCTACGGGAAAATGGCCGTAGGGTTGATGCTGGTCCTTGCCTTTGCAAAGATCCTGGCGACCTCCTTTACCATCTCCTCCGGGGGCAGCGGCGGTGTATTCGCCCCATCGCTGGTAATCGGTGCCATGCTTGGCGGGGCATTCGGAGGAATCGTGCACCACATCGCACCCGGCATCGCCACTCAACCTGCAGCCTATGTAATCGTCGGGATGGCCGGGTTCTTCGCCGGGGTGGCCAACACACCCATCTCGACCCTGATCATGGTATGCGAACTGAGCGGCAACTACGGTCTCCTGCCTCCCCTCATGCTCGTGAGTGTCTGCGCAATACTCTTCAGCAGGGGCTTCACTATCTATTCCAAGCAGGTCCCGTCCCGTACCGAATCCCCTGCCCACCGGGGGGAGTTTCTCATGGACGTGCTCGAGGGGCTCACGGTGGAGGATGCCGTAACGATACCAAACCAGGTCTCCATTGTGAGAGAAGACACCTCGCTCAAAGATATCGTCAAGCTCATCACCATGAGCAGGTCTTCCTATTTCCCAGTCGTGAACGCACAGGGCTCCCTCTCGGGCATCTTCGACATTCATGACGTCAGGAGGATTCTCTCCGATGAATTCCTGCCCCACCTGGTAATCGCCCGGGATATCGCCGTGGAGGACGTGATAACCGTCATGCCCGGCGATGATCTGAAGACCGCCCTCATGAAATTCACCATAAAGAACCTGGAAGAACTGCCCGTGGTGGATTCGGCCGACCCGAAAAAGGTCATCGGCATGATCACCAGACGTCACCTCATCAATGCCTATAACCTGGAGCTTTCCGCCAAGGGCACGTCCTGACCGTGCCTGGTGCGGTCAGGAGACACTGCCTCACCCGTTTGGCAGGTGTCGTCCCTTGACATACACATAGATGGGATCGTCGAAGATGGTGTCCTGCGCCTTGATGATCCGGTCCTCCTGCCAGAGAGGTATGGGAAAATTTGAGCTTATGACCCTGGCCCCTTCGGGCAGCTCCCGGCCCAGTTTTTCCCCGAGCCTTTCCATGAGATCGGGGAAGAGGTAGCAGTAGATACAGTCCACACCAGAGAGGTCTTCTTCCCAGAAGCTCCTGAACAGCACCCGGGATCTCCTGTTCCAGAGCATCAGATAAGAGACCATGAAGGCCAGGGGATTTATCTCATAGCCCGTGACGGTAACGCCGTAGCCCTGCTCGACAGCCCGGATGAATCTCCCGTCCCCGCATCCGAGCTCCCTGATGTCGTGGAAGGAGGAAAAGTCTATGGACCGGATCAACTCCCGTATCATGACCTTGGGCGTGGGGACAAAGAGCGCGCCCCCTGTCTTGTGATGTATCGCGAGCACGACCAGGGAAAAGATAAACAGCACCACGAAGAGAACCAGAAAGACAACAAGAACGAGCTTCAGTACAATCTCCATCGCATCCTGTCCGGGCACGGTGCCGGCGCAGGTAAGGAACGTCCCTGATACCCCCGGCCTGCTCCTGCCGTGAAAATTCTTCTACCCTGTCTGACCGAAGGCCGAACCGATGATCCCCGCACACAGCACCGCGCTGTCGGGGTCATACACCACGGCGAGCTGACCGGGTGAAAACAGGCCCCGGTAGTGCACCGTGAGCCCGCCGCCGGCTCGGGGCTCGATCCGTGCCTCCTCTCCCTCCTGGCGATACCTCACCTTTACCAGTGCCTCCAGGGGCCCTTCGATATACGGTATCCTCATGTAATTGACCTTCTCGAGGATAAACCCCCGGTACGGCCATTCACCCAGGCTCCCCACGGTGACGGTGTTCAATGCCGGATCGATGCCGAGCACGTACACCTTCTTCCCGAACCCCATGCCAAGGCCCTTCCTCTGCCCTATGGTATAGTACAGAGCCCCTCTGTGCTGTCCGATGACCCTGCCCTTCCTGTTCAGGACAGGCCCGGGCACTGGTTGATAGCCTGCATAAGACCGGATAAAAAGCACGTATCCGCCGGAATCGATAAAACACACATCCTGGGAGGTCTCATTTCTCGGGATTGTAAGCCCGCTCTTCTCAATAAGTGCGTGTGCATCCGCCTTGGACATGTCGTCCAGCGGAAACATGCTCCGCTCAAGGGCCTCCTGGGGCAGGAGGCCGAGAAAGTATTCCTGCGAATTCTTCTCACGGGCCCGTGCAACATAGTATCTCCCCGCATCGTACCCCTTTTTCACGTAGTGCCCCGTGGCAATGGTATCTGCCCCGAACTGCCGTGCCCGCTCGGAGAGCACATCGAACTTGATGTCCCTGTTGCAGATAATGCACGGGTTCGGGGTGCCACCTGCAAGGTATTCATCGCAGAAATATCTCTTGATGGATTCGAACTCTCTCCTGACATCGATCACGTGATGTTCCATGCCCAGGTAACGGCAGATATACGCTGCCCGGTCCAGATGGTGTGCCGAGGGATTGGATTCCCCGAACCATGCGGTCATGCCGCAGACCGGCAATCCGGATTCGTGCAGAACGATGGCTGCGGCTGCAGAGTCGGCACCGCCGGAAAGTCCCACTGCGATCATTGGCTCGTGTCTCGGGGATCCTCTTTTTCAGCAACTGATCTGACCACGAGATCCATCCCGGCGAGATCCACCACCTCCACCCGGTCCCCCGGATTGAGCACGGCTGGGCCCTGGGCGTTCCAGTATTCCCCGTGACAGAAGACCTTGCCCCTGCCCCGGCCATCCCAGGTATAGACCTCGGCATGTTCGCCTTTCATGCTCCCGGTGCCGCTCCTGGGGGCAGTCCTGTGCACCTTCACGATGAGGTAGAGGCACGCCACGAAGAATGCCGCAAAGAAGAGCGTTATCGGCAGGATCACCAGGAGCGATACCTGCGCATAGAGTTCCGGGGTCCTAAACAGCAGAATGGAGCCCAGGACCATGGACACGACCCCTCCCACGGTGAGCAGACCGAAACTGGGCACCTTGATCTCGGCGATGAAGAGGATGACCGCCAGGATGATCAGGGCCACACCGGCGAAATTCACCGGCAGGGTCTGGAATGCGAAGAACGCGAGGATGAGCGATATGCCGCCGATGACCCCGGGCAGGATCGCACCGGGGCTCGAGAGTTCGAAGTAGATGCCGGCAAGCCCGATAAGCATGAGGATGTAGGCCACATTGGGATTGGATATGGCGGCCAGCAGCCGATACCTCAGCCCCATGGGGTTTTCGATGAGGAGCACGTCTTTCGTGCTGAGCGTAAACGTACTCGAGTTCTTCTTGACCACTCGGCCGTCAAGTTGGGCAAGGAGGTCGTCCATATTCTCCGCCACGATGTCAACCACTCCCAGATCGAGGGCCTCATTCGCCGGCGTGGAGATGCTCTTGCGAACGGCGTCCTCGGCCCACTGCTCGTTCCTGCCGCGCTCCTTCGCAATGCTCCGGGCATATGCCACGGCATCGTTCGTGACCTTCTCCACCATGGTATCGCTCTGCCCCTCCTTGTCCTCGGTCTTGCCGATGTTGACCGGATGGGCCGCCCCGATGTTCGTGCCCGGCGCCATGGCCGCAATATCCGCTGCCAGGGTGATGATCGCACCGGCAGAGGCTGCACGGGCGCCCTTGGGCGAGACATAGACAATGACCGGGATATTCGCGTTCATCTCCCGCTGGATAATATCCCGCATGGCGGTATCGAGCCCCCCGGGCGTGTCGAGACGAATGACGATGGCGCTCATGTCCCTGGCAAAGGCCTCGTCGATGTTCTCGATAAGATATGAGGCAATGGGAGGGCTGATGGCATCTTTCACCTCCACGACAAGAATCTCCGATGCCCAGAGCATGTGGGGAATGAGGATCAGGGCAGCACAGAAAAGGACGATATACTCCCCTAATGTGGCCGCGGAATATGCAGATACTCCATTACTTTCTGTATATCTTCCCATACATCCCTCTTTTTTGATGGATTTTGCAGGAGATAACTCGGGTGGAAGGTGGGCATCAGCGCAACACCCTTGTACTCGTGGAACACCCCCCGCAACCGGCTTATGGGTGTCGCCGTCTCCAGAAGGTTCTGTGCGGCGATCCTTCCCAGGGCAACGATAATCTTCGGCGCAACGGCCCTTATCTGGGCATCCAGGAATCCGATACACTGCTCCACCTCCTCCGGCTCGGGATCCCGATTGCCCGGAGGCCTGCACTTGAGGATATTGGCGATATAGACCTCGTCCCTCTTGAGTCCCATGCCCTTTTCGATAATGTCGGTGAGGAGGTTCCCGGCAGGACCGACAAACGGTCTGCCGGTCTCATCCTCGACTGCACCAGGGGCCTCTCCGACGAACATGAGCTCGGCCCTGGCATTGCCCTGACCGAAGACGATGTTCTTTCGTGTCCGGCACAGACCACACCGTTCACATTCGCCCATGGCCTTACGGATGGCAGCCAGATCAGGAACCGGTTCAGAGCAATCAGAGGGCTGCCCAAGGATGAGGAATCTGCCCACCCAGAGGGCTTCATCGCGCAAGACCTGTGCTATGAGGTCTCTCACAATCGTTCCCTTATGAAATCGAGTATCTTGTGTGCCAGGGAGTCTTTCCCCATCTGCTCGAAATCATCCAGCACCCCTTCCGGGGTAATGATGACCCCGCTGTTGGTATCGGAGGCAAAGCCGCTCCCGGGCTGTCCGACCCTGTTTGCGACAATCATGTCGAGACCCTTCCTGATCATCTTGTCTTTTGCAAAATCAGCGACATTCTCTGTTTCCGCGGCAAAGCCCACAAAGAACCTCTCCTCTTTGAGCGGCCTGATGGTAGAGAGGATGTCAGGACTCGAAGAGAGCTCAATGGATTGCAGCCTGTCCCCCTTCTTGATCTTGGAATCCCGGTACACACTCGGGACATAATCTGCAACGGCAGCGGCCATGATGAGCACATCGGCATCCGTGAGACCCTCCTGTACGGCATGGAGCATCTGGCGGGCCGAGCGCACCTCCACCACCTCGGCCCATGGTGCATACTCGATGCTTACAGGCCCGCTGATCACCTTCACCAGAGCACCCCTCAGACACGCGGCCTCTGCGAGCGCACTGCCCATCTTGCCGGTGGATCTGTTCGTGATGAACCTGACGGGATCGATGTCTTCACACGTCGGGCCGCACGTGATCAGCACCTTCACGCCTTCGAGATCCTTCTGGTAGAGCACCCTCCTGACCTCGTCCACGATCCTGCCCGGTTCAGGCAGCCGTCCGGCGCCCTCCCAGCCGCAGGCGAGCTCGCCGATGGCAGGTTCAAGTATGGACACCCCGCGCGCACGAAGGGTGCGCATATTCTCCTGGGTGGCCCGGTGGGAGAGCATGTTCACATTCATGGACGGGCACAGGAGAATGGGCGCCTTGGTAGCCAGGGCGACACAGGTGAGCAGATCGTCTGCAATGCCGTGTGCCAGCTTTGCCATGCAGTTTGCAGTGGCCGGAGCAATCAGAAAGAGGTCTGCCCTGTCTGCCAGGGCAATATGCTCGACCTCACAGGCATTCGGCGGCAGCTCCGGGAACATCTCGGAATAGACAGGCCTGCCGGTGAGTGTCCTGAGCGTGAGCGGCGTTACAAACTGCTGTGCCGACTCGCTCATGATGACATGAACCTCAAAGCCGAGGTTCGTGAGTCCCCGGGCGATCAGGGGTGCCTTGTATGCCGCGATGCCTCCGGTGATCCCGAGCAGAACATTTTTTGTGCCTAGATCTTCCCCTGTGGTATTACCCATATCTCCACCCTCGTGCCGAGAGGATTCTCTGCTATCAGGATGGTCGCGATCCTCTCGCTTTTCTTGAAAAAGAGCTTAATGGAGCTCTGATACTTGTACTGGTTCAGGGCTGTCCAGCCATCGGAGTACATGGAGGTTACAAAGAACTGGGCCAGGGATTCGCTCTGGACGCGTCCGGAGAGTACGAGTCGTCCGTGTCCGTTCGTGATGACGCTGTCTTTGCTGTCCTTGATCAGATCGGCAGGGATCAGGACATCATTGAAGTCCAGGTACCTGGGAGACGGTTTAATCTCCACAGATGAAGATGATTGCGAGAAGGTTTCCTTGACCTTTTCACAGCCTGAGAGTACCAGCAGAATCGCGACGGGAACAATCAACGCGTAGGGCAAAAATCTCTTCATCATCAATCTCCCTTAGAGAAATGGGTTGTATCTGCGTTCCGAGCCAATAGTGGTGGCTGGGCCATGGCCCGGCAGCACTTTTACATCATCACCCAGCACTATGAGCCGTGTCTTGATGGACTGAATCAGGGTGTGGTAATCCCCGCCGGGCAGGTCAGTCCGCCCGATGGATCCGGCGAAGAGGGTGTCCCCGGCAAAACAGTACCGCCCATCGGCAGTAACCAGGGATATCCCGCCGGGAGAATGTCCGGGGGTCTCTATGACGGTAAGGGTAATACTCCCGCAGCTGATCTCGTCTCCGTCGGCAAGGAACCGGTCGGGTTCGGGAGGCTGGTCGATGCTCACCCCGAAAAGCCTGCCCATCTTCGATGCGGTCTGCAGGATAGGCAGTTCCAGGTTATGGAGCATGATCTCGGCATCAGAGGCCTTCTTAATATCTCCCAGCGCGCCTACGTGGTCGACATGGGCATGGGTGTTGACGATGGCCACAACCTTGACACCCAGCTTCTCGATCTCCTGCAGAATTTTCTCTGATTCCCCTCCCGGATCTATGACAATCGCCTCGTTCGTGACATCGTCACCGACGATAAAACAATTGGTCATAAATTCAGTGACCACAACCGTGCTCAGAAGCATATTCCCTCCCTCTGTCCTTTGAAGCATGAACCATTGATCGTCAATCACCTAGAGGCGATCCATGGATATACCATAGTATACCACGGTGGTTTGGTCAACAGGCATAACCCTTGAGGCCCTCTGGTGGTTGCCCGCCGGATTCTCCCAGCCGGTGCGTTTTTCATGCCGGGCCTGGGGTCTTCGGTCTTCTCGCAGGTCCGATATTTTTCACCCCCTGCAGTTCAATCTGCCATCGAAGCTGTTATTATACTACTTCAGGGAGGTGATTCCATGAATATCGGGGTGCCCACTGAGATAAAACGGTGCGAATACCGGGTTGCGGTCACGCCAGGAGGAGTGAAGGCCTTTTGTGTATGCGGACATAGCGTGTTTATCGAGAAGGGGGCCGGCCAAGGGTGCGGTTTCAGCGATGATGAATACGAGCATTTTGGCGCACACTGCATCGACTCCCATGAAGAGGTCTTTGAGAAGGCAGACCTGATCTTAAAGGTCAAAGAATTGATCCCGAGCGAATATGAGCTCCTCAGAGACGGACAGATCCTCTTTTCCTTTCTCCACCTGGCCGCTGACCGTGACCTG
Organism: Deltaproteobacteria bacterium; assembly: GCA_018434685.1. Lineage (GTDB taxonomy): Bacteria > Desulfobacterota > Desulfomonilia > UBA1062 > UBA1062 > DSAD01. The sequence goes on along the minus strand of JAHDOV010000003.1, from coordinate 365,739 downwards.
GCCAAGGTCCTGATCGCACGCGGCGTTACCGGCATCGCATTGGAGACGGTTCAGACAGCAGACTCCACGCTGCCGCTTCTCGAACCCATGAGCGAGATTGCCGGCAGACTGGCACCCCAGGAGGGGGCCAAATACCTCGAGAAGAGCTACGGCGGCAGGGGGATTCTCCTGGGCGGCATACCCGGTCTTGCCCGCGGGCATGTGGTCATCATCGGCGGGGGCACGGTCGGATTGAATGCCGCGAGGATTGCCGCAGGGCTCGGGGCCCATGTCCGGGTCCTCGATATCGACAGGGCAAAGCTCGTCAGGCTCGACAACCTGTTCGGCAACTCCGTGGAGACCCTGCACTCGTCCCCGGACGCGATAGAGCAGAGCCTCGGGATTGCCGACGTGCTCATCGGGGCAGTCCTGAAACCCGGTGCCTCTGCCCCCAGGATCATCACCAGGGCACACCTGGGTCTCATGAAAAAAGGTGCCGTGATCGTGGATGTTGCCGTTGACCAGGGCGGGAGCTGCGAAACCACTCACCCCACCTTTCATGACGACCCCATCTTCGTGGTGGACGGCATTGTTCACTACTGCGTGGCGAACATACCGGGCTCGGTTCCGCTGACCTCCACCCAGGCCCTGACGAATGCGACCCTGCCCTATGCGCTGAAGATTGCAAACATGGGCATCAAAGAGGCGTCGAACGACCGCGCGCTGAGACGGGGGGTAAACGTTTATCAAGGATCGCTCACCCACCCTGATGTGGCAACCAGTCTCGGCATGCCCTTTGACCGCTCATGGGGCCAGTGATCCTCCTTCTTCCTTCAGGGATTCCGGCAGGTGACCCGGTCCTTTGACCTCATTTAAAGTTTTGCCCTCATCTAACCGATCAACTCGATTAGATATGGCACATATACTTATAGTCGAAGACGATATTAATCTTGGACAGATCCTTTTTCAGGAACTGAAAAAGAATAACCACGATGTAGAACTCGTGGAGAATGCCGAAGCCGCCCTCGCGCGGGTAAACAGGTACATCTACGATCTCATGCTCACCGACCTCAAACTCCCCGGCATGGACGGCATCGAACTGCTCAAGAAGATAAAGACGACCAATCCCACCACCATCGTGATTGTCATGACCGGATATGCATCGGTGGATACCGCGGTGGTGGCGATGAAGAACGGTGCGCAGGACTTTATCCAGAAGCCCTTCGGCCTCCATGAGATCGTCCAGAAGATCGACGACGCCCTGGCACTCAAACGCATGAAGAACGAGATCGACTACCTCAGACATACCCAGGAAGACGTCATTTACCGCACCTCCGACATCATAGGCGGGAGCCAGGCGCTCACGAAGGTCCTGAAGATGGCGGAAAAGGTGGCATCGGCCGACTCCACCCTGCTCATTACCGGAGAGACCGGCGTCGGAAAAGGTCTCATAGCAGGGGCCATCCATCATAATTCCAACCGGGCGGCAAACAACTTCGTGCAGGTCAACTGCGCGGCTCTGCCGCAGAACATCCTGGAAAGCGAGCTCTTCGGCCATGAAAAAGGCGCCTTTACCGGCGCAGTGAAGATGCGGATCGGGAGAGTGGAGCAGGCCAACATGGGTACCATCTTTCTCGACGAGATAGGCGACATGGACCTCTCTCTGCAATCCAAGATCCTGCGCGTACTCGAGGAGAGGGAGTTCGAGCGGGTTGGCGGCGAACGGACAATCAAGGTGGATGTCCGCGTCATCACGGCCACGAACAAGAACCTCTATACCCTGGTCCAGGAGGGCAAATTCAGAGAGGACCTCTATTACCGGATAAACGTAGTCAATATCCACCTGCCGCCCATCAGGCAGCGCAAAGAGGACATCGAGCCCCTGACCCGGTACTTCATCAGGAAATACTCCCTGGAATTCAACAAGGCCGAGATGGATATCGACAGGGCTGCCCTCGAATACATGCTTGAATACGACTGGCCGGGCAATGTCCGTGAGATTCGCAACTGCGTGGAACGGGCAGTCCTGCTTGCAGACGGAAACGTCATACGGCAGCAGGATATTGCCATAACTCATCCCTGCGGAACCGACACGGTGGCCGAAGAGGCCTCACGGCTCTCTTCTCTTGCCGTGAGCGAGAAAGAGATCATCCTCAATGCCCTGAAGAACAATGACTGGATTCAGAAAGAGGCGGCCAATGAACTGGGGATAAGCAAACGGGTGATCCACTACAAGATCAGGAAATACGGCATCACCCATCCCCGGTGGATCAAAAACCGATGAGATCCACGTAGAGTGATGTCACATCAGGATCCAGAACCCTGCCGCTCATCGAGCACAGTTCCCTCAATGCCTCCTGTGGTTCCATCTGGAACCGGTAGAGCCGTGGAGAGGTCATGGCGTTAAACGCATCGACGATCCTCATGGCCCGCGCCCCAAGCGGGATCTCCTCACCCTTGAGCCCCCGCGGATACCCGCTTCCATCCATGTTTTCATGGTGATACAACAGGATTTCGGAATCGATATCCAGCACGGCAACATCCTTGAGTATCCTCGAGGTGATAAGGGTATGGGCGTCGATCTTCTTCTTGTCAAAGGGCGTTATCTCTCCCTTGGTAAAGATCGTGGTGGGAACGCCGAGATAACCGAGATTGGCCGCAAGCGATGAGTGTGCCCATTGGGAGGCCTGAATATCGCCTTTGCCCAGTTCCTTTGCAAGGGTATACATCTGGTCGGCGACCTTGAGGGAATATCCCATGGGGTACCCTGCCCTGAGATCGCTGAGGATCGATGCGGTGGAGAGGATGCCCAGGTACCAGTTCCGGATATCGGTATCCACACCCAGAGAAACCGCCCATGCCGGCGACAGGTACGTTGCAATCCATTCGGGGATGTCATTGGACAGGCCCTGATGATTGATATAGCCCAGATCAAAGCCCTCCCAGCTGACCGCATAACCCGGGGGTTCATACCGAAGCGAGATATCGTCGGCCTGACACTGGATCCTGAACAGGTCCAAGAGTTCATTTAAGACACTGACATGGGGACCTGACTGGAGAATCTTCTTCATCCGGAGTTCCAGCGAGAGGTTCGTAAGCTTGAGGGATCCGGTCTGAGCAAATTTCGCCATGTGGATGCCCTTTTTCTTTGCATGGGAAAGGGCCTGATGGGCGATATTGATGAGACCCTTTGCATCCTGCGTCTCGTCGGGCAGCGTGGCGATCCCCATGGTCATGTTGTTCGCCAGATCGGCGCCCAGGTTCAACGTGGCATTATGCAATGCGGTAATGGCATCCTGGGAGGAGCAGCCGGGCAGGATCACGAAAAAGCTCAATTCTTCGTACCTGAGGACCTTGTCGTAACAGCGCAGACCATCGTGGATCCTCTTGGCCAGGGTCTTGAGCGTTCTCACTCCTTCGGGGATATGGTGATAGAGTCCGAATTTGTTCCGGTCTTCGATCTCTATGATGGCCACGCTCAGGGGGAACGACAACCTCTTGGAAAGCTCCTCGTACTGGTGGAGAACTTCGAGAAGAACGTGCCGCTGCGGTATATCCATACGGATATCCAGAGCCTCGTCAAACTCCCTGTGGGGGGAGATGACCTGCTGAAGGATGTTTTCCGAACTCAGGAGCAGGTGTTTTACCAGAACGAGATCGTTCACAGAGAAGCTCGGTCCTGTCATTCTGAATAATTCGAGGCACCCGATGACTTTCGTATCCTTGTAGATGGGGAGTCCTATCATGGACGAGAAGGCCATGGGAAGTTCTTGCGACTCGATCCCGGCGGCGCTCACATCATTGACCAGGAGCGGTCGAGCAACACGCCTGATCGTGGATGTAAAGATATCCCCCTTTTCGATCTCCTCGGGGATCTCTCCCTGCAGTCCCCTGCAGAACCAGGTATCGCCCGGGGACCAGATGTATACCAGTGCGGCATCGTAGGGGGTAATGTGTTCGACGAAATTGAGGAACAGGTCTGATATCTTCTCGACCCGCACATCGATATCATTGAGAAGCAATACTTGAAAAAGCAGAGGTATGACTTCAGAATTATCCTTGATAAATTCTGGCGAAAGCTCCAATGTCTGGTCAATTACACAGTGTTTTAGTCTATCATTACACATGGCAATACAAGGCCACCTCCATCATATGTATGACACCACATGAGGGCTCAAAATCTACACCGTACACAGTTCCAGTATGCTTCAAACTCCCGGCATGCCCTCTTGAGATCACAGATCTCTTTTATTCCGAGTCTGCCGAGCTGTTCAAGGATTTCTCTGCGTGTGAGCCTCATAGCTGTCACCACCCCATCAACTTCTTTTCAGAGACTGCAAACATAATGCCACAAACAGCATCAGCCCTAACCAACCGATATAACTATCTGTTGTTTGAAAATGCCCGAATTGAGAGAACGAACTATTTTGCACAATAGAAATTTTGTTACTCTTAATAAGAAAGAAATTTCATACTGTACAGTGTGCACAGAAAAAGCAAACCCTTGCACAGCATTCCATCATGTTCGTGGCACTCCTCACCGTCTGAACACCTGCCTGAATCCCAGGAGCCACAGGAGACCGAAATACACGACAGCACCGGCGATAATACTGACGAAGAGTACTGTCAGACTCCCGAGGGAAAACCCGTTCTCCCAGAATCCCATGGAGAGGAACGGCACGAGACAGGCACCCATGGCCGCAGCAGCGATGAGCATCCTGGCATACTGCATGAAGGGGCTCCCGGCGAGGCGCACCCCTTTCTTTGCCAGGATACGATACAGGATAACCACCTGCAGGCACACGGAGACACTGCTTGCCAGGGCGATCCCTGCATGGTTCATGAACGGCATGAGACCGAGACAGAACAGCACATTTATCCCCAGCGTCAGCCACGCCGTCTTCACCACCGAACGGGCCTGCTGCATGGCGTAGAGCGTCTGGGTGAGAATCCTGGAGACACCCACCGCGCACAGGCCCAGCGCGTACATCCTGAGCGCATAGGCACAGGAGAGGCTGTCCTGCAGGGTAAAGGCCCCGCGCATGAAGAGGATGCCGAAGATGGGCTCCGCAAGGACCATGATACCGACGGTGGCCGGTATGGTGAATACCAGTACGGCTGCAACCGATTCGCCCATGAGTCTGGTCAGCCCCTCAGTGTCCGCCCTGGCATGGGCGGTGCTCATGGCAGGGAGCATCACGTTGCCCACGGCAAAGGCAAACAACCCCAGCGGCAGCTCGGTGATCCTGTTGGCATAGTAGAGGTAGGAAACACTCCCGGTCTGGAGCAGTGACGCCAGCAGGGTCCCGACAAATACATTGATCTGGTATACGGAAGCACCGATGGCCGCAACCCCCATGAGAGAGGCGACCTGTCTGAGCCGGGGATGATAAAAGTTGCGCGTGAAGGCGAGCGGGACATGCATCATCTTCAAGGGGATCACGTGGAGGACGACCTGGGCGACCCCACCGAGGATGACCCCCCAGGCAAAGGCATCGGCCGGCGAAGAAAATACCGGGATCAGCACATAAAACCCCACGGGCACGCCGATCATGAATACGTTGAGGAGGATGGGGGCGCCTGCAGGCGCAGAAAAGTGCCCCATGGAGTTCAGGATTCCCATGAAGAGTGCCACGATACCGATCAGCAGTATGTACGGGAACATGATCCGGGTAAGCCGTACCGCGGTCTCAAAGGCCTCGTCATGGATAAAGCCGGGCGCAATTGCCGCAACCAGAGCCGGGGCTACGATTTCTCCGATTATCACCACAGCGGCCAGGGAGAAGAACATGAGCGTGAATACGCCACGGGCCAGGTCGAAGGCCTTCTCGAGACCGTCCCGTTCCCGTGCCTCGGAAAAAACCGGTACAAAGGCAACGCTCACAGCGCCTTCCGCCATGAACCTGCGCAGCAGGTTCGGAATCCTGAAGGCGACAATAAAGGCATCGGCCAGGTAGCCGGCCCCCAGAAGCCAGGCAAGCACCATGTCACGGACAAATCCCAGGATACGGCTGATGCCGGTGAGTCCCGATACTGTGGCGATATTCTTCGTCCGTATTTTCATGCCACTGTCATCGAAACCATCTCAGCCCCTATGGTGTGTTCTTTTCAACAACCTGGGCCCGAACTCGAACGATCTTCTTCTGGAGATACTCCATGGTGGTCTCGATGCTCACATAACCGCCGGTATGACCCTTTGAAGAGCCGGTGGTGAGCGTGAGCGCCAATCGTTGCTCCTCCCCCGGCCCCAGGGTGAAGGGCCCGGCGGGAGCGATCGCGATCAGGGTATCCGGTTTGGCCGTGACGCCGGTTATGGCGATGGCTTCTCTGCCGGTATTGGCGATCGTCAGTTCGCGGGTATGGACCGAACCCTTGAGCACCTTGCCGAAGTCCACCATACGCGGACTGACGCTCAGCAGTTCGAGAATCTGTGCACTCATGGTAAGCGTCACCAATCCCGTGTCCGGATCGTTGGTCTGTATCTTGATCTTCTTGTTCAGGGTCTTGGAATATCCCTGGGTCGACATGCTCACGAGGAGCTTCAGGTTCTGTCCCGGAGCAATGGTCTGATCCTGTGATTCCAGATTCTGCCCTCCCGGGGCAGTAATCCTGACTCCTCAACACGGCTTGACCTGTATGCTCAGCGGGGCGTCTCCGATATTTTCTATGGTGAACTCGTGGGATATCTCTTTTCCCTGGGGAATATCTCCTGCATCATACCCGGAGTTGTCGATCCGCACCTTCGGCGCACCGTACACGGCCCCGGCAGTCAGAAACACCAAGAGAGCAGCACACATGCCCACGATCGAGAGAACTCTCAGCATTACCTCACCTCCGCCATTGAGCTATCATAAAACCCTTAAGGTTTCCATACGTATTTGTCCCCTGGCAGTCCCCTTCCTGTTGACTTTTCGCCTCCCAAGGAATAGATCTTTAGCCATGCGTGGAAAATTAGAACAGCCCAAGGGATTAATCGAGCTGCTCTCCGTAGAGGTGGAGAGAATCGACACCGAATACCGGGAGTTGTGGCTCAGCTATGAATACACCTGTCCCGGGGGACAATATAAATCAGCCATGGTGCTCCCTATCAGCAATTCAAGAGAAATGACCAATGTCTTCTTCAAGGAATTGATCGGGGAGGCAAAGAACCTCTCCGAGATAGACAAGAGCGATATCTGCGGGGTCGGGCTCAACGTGTCCAACAAGATATATTCCATGCTGCCTATCAAGAATCTCTGCCAGCGGGTCATCGATGTGCTGGGCTCGGACGATGCCCTGAACGAGAACCGGGAGTATCTCGACTTGTGCACGTCGGGCTTTCACTTCAAAGACCCTCAGGAAAGCCTCTCCAACAAGGAGTTCGAAGAGCGGTTCAAAATCTTCATGTCCCGGGCAAAAGACAAGATGGAACAGGGGTACTATACCATCGCGGCAGACGATCTGGAAAAGGCGAACATCCTGTGCTCCACATCTCCGCTCATCTACAAGCTCATCGGTATCTGCCACAGGGAAATCGGCCATCTGGATCTTGCCCTGGAAATGTTTTCCAAGGCCATGGATCTCGGCGACAAGGAGAGGGACACCTACCTCTACCTGGCTGAAATCAATTTCTTCATGAACAACATGGAAGACGCTCAGCAGATCCTCAAGTTGATGCTCACGGAATATCCCGATGATATCAGGGCGCTGGTGGAAATCGCGAACATCAGGTATCAGATGGAGAACCAGTACATCAATACCCTTGACCGGGCCTTTTCCCTTGATATCCAGGCCACCCAGAAGGCGATCCTCCAGACGTTCGTCTTCAAGAAGGTAAGCGGCAGCAAACACAAGAAGACCTCCTTTGAAAAGACATCCAAGCTGCTTGGAATCCCTGTACACACCATCCGGCTGCTCGCATCGAGCAACAGGATCCCGGTGAGGACATACTCGGATAACGATGAGCTTATAGTGGATGAACAGGAATTAAAATCGTGGGCCTTTGTTTACAGGAGATACAACTTACTTGAAGATGAAATCGAACGAGTTTCTGTTGGCTCGGGGGGGGATAAACATCAGGGCATCGCTCTACTGTCCTGATGATCACTTCAGGGGATTGCGTCCCGTCGTTATCCTGTGCCACGGCATACCAGGTTCCAGGCCGGACCCGTCCGATTCAGGATATGTGAGCCTGGCTCAGGAGATTGTCTCTGAGGGATTCTGCTGCACGGTCTTCAACTTCCGTGGATGCGGAGAATCTGGCGGCAATATCGACATGCGGGGCTGGTTCGATGATCTCAGCGTGGTTTTCCGCAAGGTCTACAATACCCCGGGCATCGATCCCTCATCCATCCACTGTATCGCCTTTTCCGCCGGAGGGGCCATAGCCTCCAGGTTCGCTTCATTCGAGAAGAAGATCCAGAGCGTACTGCTCATGGCAACACCGCAAAATTTCTCCGACATACTCCCGGATGATCCCCGCCTGCTCAGGGAACATTTCAGACAGATAGGCGTCATCCGCGACGCCGATTTTCCCCCGGACCTGGAGGGGTGGTATGCAGACTTCCTCGCCCTCTCCCCGGAGAGGTCACTCCCCTTCATTTCACCCCGGAAAGTGTCAATAGTGCATGGAGAGAAGGATGAGACCGTACCGCCCGAGCATGCCCGGCTCCTGTTCGAATCGGCATGCCACCCCAAGAAGATCACCATGCTCGAGGGCGCCACTCATCAGCTCAGGAAAGACCCGAGGACAGCCGGAATCATCAGGGACTGGCTCAATGAAGTCAGATAATCACGCGAGCGATCGTATGGAATATCGAGAAAATTTCTACTATCCTCTTTTTGTCGACCTCAGGGGCAGCGTCATCGTCGTGGTCGGCGGAGGCCTCGTGGCCTGCAGGAAGATCGATCCCCTGCTCGCCGCAGGCGCGCAGGTACGGGTCATTGCCCCTGACGTCAATGAAGAGATCGAGACATTGACCGGTATCGAGATCGTCCGGCGGGATTATACGCAGGGAGATCTCGAAGGCGCCATGCTCGTCATTGCCGCCACCGACGATATGGCAACGAATGCCTTGGTGAGTTCGGATGCACGTTCCCTGGGCATATTCTGCAACGTGGTGGACATCCCGCAGCTGTGCAGCTTCATCGTCCCCTCGGTGGTGGAAAAGGGCCCCATCAAGATCGCCATCTCCACCGGCGGTGTCTCGCCTGCCCTTTCCCGGAAAATGCGCATGGTCATCGGATCTCTCATCGGAGACGAGTATGCGACCCTGGCACTCATCATGGGAAAGATCCGCCCCCTGGTGCTCGCCCAGGAAGGGGGGCACGAAGACCACAAACGGGTCTTCGATGTGCTGGTGAACTCCGAACTGATCGATGCCATCCGGGCACAGGACCGGGAGCTGGCGGAACATATCCTCCTGGAGGCCCTCGGAGAACATATCGATCTGGAGGGAATCGTCCCATGGCAGTATTAGCGGTCCTCAGCCTCTATTTCCTGGCAAGCATCGGGTTCATCCTCTACCTGTTCACCACGAACAAAACACTGCTGGGGGTGGCGCGCGGGCTGTTCATCCTCTGCGTGATCGTGCACCTGTGCTTTATCGTCTCCCTGGGCATGAGGATGTATCACCTCCCCGTAGTATCGCCGCCGCAGGCACTGAATATGATGATCTTCCTCGCCTCGGTCGTGTTCACCCCCCTCATATGGAGGAGAGCCACGACCGTGATGGCTGCCTTCTTTCTGCCGGTTGCCACCTTTAGCCTCGGACTCGTCGCGCCGTCGCTCACCTATGAGCCCGGCCTCTTCATCGAATCGTCCCGCTACTGGTATCCGCTCCACACCCTGAGCGTGATCAGCGGAGAGGCCCTGTTCGTCGTGGCGTTCATCACCTCGGTGATCTATCTCATCCACGAGCGGATCATCAGGAAGGGCACCATCCACACCGCCGCGTCCTCCCTGCCGCCCCTGGCCATCCTCGACAGGATCCTCTATGCATGCCTGTGCGCCGGTTTCGTTTCCATTACCGTCGGCATGATCTTGGGCGGCCTGTGGGCATCGAGCCTTGACCTTTCGTTCGTGAGCATCGCACCGAAGGTCTCGGCCGGGGCCATCATGTGGTTCGTCTTTGCATTCACCCTCCACCAGAGATTCGCCATCGGCTGGAAAGGGAGCCGCACCGCCATCATCACCGTGATCGGGTTTTTCGTGATGATCATCGGGTTCATCGGGATCAACATCGTCTTCCCCCACGCCCACGGAATAGGACTTATCCTATGAACCTCGTCGGCTGCATCAGCATAAACCACAAGCACGCCCCGGTGGAACTCAGGGAGCAGATCCGCATAGCTCCAGGCGATATCCTGCCGCTTCTGCACAAGGATTCCGAGGCATATACCCTCAGCACCTGCAACCGCACAGAGATCTACTGGAGAGAGCTGGATGCCTCGGCTGTGTATGCGCATCTCTCGTCTCTGTCCGGGATTGCAGGAGATACCCTCCGGGAGGTCTCGGAGCATCTCACCGGCAGAGACGCTGTCCGGCACCTCTTCATGGTGGCCTCGGGGCTCGATTCCCTCGTGATCGGCGAACCGCAGATCCTCGGCCAGGTGAAGGAGGCCTACCGGGATTGTCTTGCACTCAATACACCGGGAACCCTCCTCAACAAGGCCCTGCACCGGTCATTCAGGGTAGCAAAACGCATCCGCACCGAGACGGATATCGGCAGATATCCCGTGTCCGTTGCCTCCGAGGCCGTGGAGCTCGCCAGCCGTATCTTCGGGGATATGAATTCCAGCACGGCCCTCATCATCGGGGCCGGGGACATGGCAAGCATCGCTGCCAAGAGGCTGAAAACCCGCGGCGTAAAAAGGTTGAATATCATCAACCGCACCCACCGGGTTGCCTGCGATCTGGCAGAGGAGCTGGGAGGCACAGCCAAACCCTTCGAGTGCCTCAACGATGAGCTTGCCCAGAGTGATATCGTCATCTCTTCTACCGGCTCTCCACAGCCCATCATCACCCGGGACATGATCGAGTCCGTCATGAAACGCAGGCGCAACAGCCCCCTGTTCATCATCGACATCGCGGTGCCCAGGGACGTGGCCCCTGATGTGGGCAGGTGCTACAACTGCTACCTCTACGACATAGATTCGCTCACCACAATCGTGGACCGGAACTTCTCCCACCGGGAGGAACAGGCCCGCAAGGCCCTCGATATCATCGATTACGAGGTAGACCGTTTCGAGCAGTGGATCGGCGCACTGGATGCCCAATCCACCATCAGGGACCTCTTCACCATGCTGGAGGGATATCTGGAGGAGCAGCTCGAGGAATTAACACTTGATGAACAGGAAAGGGCCGTTGTAGAAAAGGTATTGCGAACGTCGCTGAAGCGGTTTATCCACAGGCCGGTGAGCTTCCTGAAGGCCCACCCCGGGATCGATCACATTGAAAATACGCGGAGGATATTCCAACTCGATGAAGACTATCAGGATCGGCACAAGAGGTAGCAGGCTCGCCCTGGTGCAGACGGAAATGGTGTGTGCTGCCCTGAGGCGGGTGCATCCGGATATCCTCCCGGAGATATGCGTCGTGAGGACGCAGGGGGACATCCTCTCCGATGCCCCTCTCGACGCCATCGGCGGCAAGGGGGTCTTCGTCAAGGATATCGAACGCGAGCTCCTCTCCGGCACCATCGACCTTGCGGTGCACAGCCTCAAGGACATGCAGGCCGTGTTGCCAGAAGGTCTCACCATCGGCGCATACCTCAAGAGGGAGAACCCGCAGGACATGATCTTTTCCCAAGGGAATCACACCCTCGATACCCTGCCCGAGGGGTCATCGCTCGGAACTTCGAGCATGCGGCGCAGGTGCCAGGTGCGGTTCCTGAGGCCGGACCTGAAGATCATGGAGATCAGGGGAAACGTCCCCACCCGGCTGAAAAAAGTGGGAGACACGGTGGATGCGGTTCTCCTTGCAGCAGCCGGGGTGATCCGGCTCGACATGCCGCCGGGCATTCCGGTGGATATCTCCTCAGTGATCCCTTCACCCGGCCAGGGCATCATAGCGGTTCAGAGCAGGATCGACAACGACGCGGTCAATGCCCTTCTCAGGGTCCTCGACCACGGCGAGACCCGCATCTGCGCAGAGGCTGAGCGGACATTTCTCGCAGCCCTGGGCCAGGACTGCAACCTGCCTGCAGGGGCATATGCAACCGTGGGAGAAGATGGTATATTAATACTCGGTATGCTGGGTACAATGGATGAAACGAGGATGGAAAGGATGAGCATGAAGGGTACCTCCCCGTCGGTGGGCGACCGGCTCGCCCGCGCCCTGATGGAGCGCGTCCACCCGGAGACGGCACCATGAAGGTCTACCTCATCGGGGCAGGCCCCGGAGACCCCGAACTGATCACGCTCAAGGCGAGCCGCCTCATTGCAGCGTGTGATGTCGTAGTCTATGACGATCTCATCCCCACGGAGATCCTCCTTACGGCACGCCCCGGTGCGACAAAGATCTACGTGGGCAAGAGGGGCGGGAGGAAATACATGAAGCAGCCGGAGATAAACGAGCTGCTCGTGAGCCTCGCTCAAGAAGGCCACACCGTCGCCCGACTCAAGGGAGGAGACCCGTGCATATTCGGCAGAGGCGGTGAAGAGGCCCTCTACCTCCATGAACATCAGATCCCCTTCGAGATCATACCCGGCATCAGCTCTGCCGTCGCCGGTCCCATAAGTGCGGGCATCCCTCCCACGCACCGGGGATATGCCGCATCCGTGAAATTCGTCACCGCCCACGAGGACCCCGCAAAGGAGTCGGGCTTCCTCGACTGGGCCAACCTCGCTGCCGACTCCGGCACCATCGTCTTCCTCATGGGTGCCAGGAGGATCGCCTCCATAGCGGAAAAACTCATGGCAGAGGGCATGCCGGGCGATACAGCCTGTGCACTGGTAAAGGATGCCACCACCTTTAGCCAGCGCCACGTGGTCTCCGTGCTCGAGCGGGTCGGGGACGATGCCATTGAGCATAAGATCTCATCACCATGCATCATGGTGGTGGGCAAGGTGGCGACCCTGAGCAGCACGCTCTACACGAGGGAGGCACTGCCCCTTTCCGGCAAGAGTGTCCTCATTACGAGGCCGGCCCACCTGGCGATGAAGACAGCATCGCTCTTTGCCTCCCAGGGAGCACGCTGCATCGTCTACCCGCTGGTGGAGATCGCCCCCCTGGAATTCGCGCTCCCGGACCTGGCCTCCTACGACCTGTTCATCTTCACCTCCCAGAACGCGGTGCCGCTCTTTCTCGACAGGATGTTCTCCTCCGGCATGGATGCCCGGGCACTTTCCGGCAAGCAACTCGTGTGTATCGGCCCCAAGACGCGCGATGCCCTCCTGGGTTATGGCCTCATTGCCGATGCCGTGGCAGAGGAATTCCGGGCCGAAGGCATCATGGAACTGCTGAGCGACCGGGACCTTGCCGGCAGGAGGGTGTGCCTGCCCCGGGCAAAGGGGGCACGGTCCTACCTCAGGGACGCCCTGCTCGAGCGGGGCGCAGCAGTGGACGAGATCTTCGTGTACGAGACCATCCTGCCACGAGAGGCAACACCTGCAGACTTTTCCCAGGCCCTCGGTGATGCCTGCAGCGTTGTCTTCACGAGCCCCTCGGGCTTCGGCAATGCAGTCAGGCTGCTCGATGGGGACCTGTCCGTGCTGGCCGGAAAGCAGCTCATTGCCATCGGTCCGGTCACGGCACAGGCCATGGAGAGCCGCGGTCTCCTCCCGCACCTCGTGGCACAGGAGTACACGGATGAAGGGATTATACGCGCCTTGAAAGGAGAAGTAGTTTGATCGGGATATCGAAATTATACTGCGGCACGGTGGAGGCATCCGACCCCCTGCGCTACGGCAGGGCCTCAAAAGAGCTGCCCTCACACCTCCTCCAGTTCTCTCGAGACAAGAAGCCGGTGGTTGTCTGGAACGTCACGAGCGCATGCAACCTCAGGTGCGTACACTGCTATGCATCTGCCGGGAAGGCATCGACAGAGCTCGACACCCGGCAGGGTCTCGAGCTCATAGAAAACCTCAAGGACTACGGCTGCCCGGTGATCCTGTTTTCCGGCGGGGAACCGCTCATGCGCAAGGACCTTCCGAAGCTCATCAATCAAGCGGTCAGGAGCGAGATCAGGGCCGTGATCTCCACCAACGGGACGCTGATCACCCGCGATGTCGCCATGGAACTCCGCGACCTCGGACTCTCCTATGTCGGGGTGAGCCTGGACGGGCTTCAGGAGGTCAACGACAAATTCCGCGGCATGGACGGGGCATTCGCCCAGGCCATGAAGGGGATCTACAACGCCATGCACCAGGGTATCAAGGTGGGCCTCAGATTCACCATGCACCGGGGCAATGTCGCCGAGATCCCCAAGATATTCGACCTCATGAGGGCAGAGGGGGTGCCCAGGATCTGCTTCTACCACCTGGTCTATACGGGCAGGGCAAAGGAACTCATGGAAGAGGACCTGACGCACGAACAGACCAGGGACACCCTCGACCTCATCATGGACAGGACAAAGGCCATGATCGACGAGGGCCTGGGCGTGGAGGTGCTCACCGTGGACAACCATGCGGACGGACCCTATGTTTACCTGCGCATGAAGGAGCAGGGAGATGCCCGGGCTGACGATGTCCTCGAGCTCCTGAAGATGAACGGCGGCAATTCGACCGGTCTGGGGATCGGCTGCATAAACTGGGACGGCGATGTGCACCCGGACCAGTTCTGGCGTCACCACGTGCTGGGCAATGTCACCACGAGGCACTTTTCCGATATCTGGGACGACCCGGACAACGAGTTCCTTCAGAAGCTCAAGACCAAGAAGGACCACGTCAAGGGGAGATGCCGTTCCTGCACATGGCTCGATGTCTGCGCCGGCAATTTCAGGGCACGCGCCGAGGCTGCCACCGACGATCCGTGGGGAGAAGACCCTGCCTGCTACCTGAGCGACGAGGAGATCTCCTGAAGACCCGCCTTGCGAACCGGACAGCCCGATAAAGATCAGGCTCGGAGCGTCTCGCTAGAGGATCTCGAGGATCCGCTCCTGAAACCTGCGGAGCACCTCGACGGTATCGAGAGACCCCGGTTCGAAGATCGTGGAGAACAGGGCCATGCCCTCCCAGAAGGCGATCATGGAGATGCTGACATTGGAGGCAAAGGCATCGTCGTCATCGATAAACCGGGAGACCATGGAGGTCAGCTCCGTCATCCAGTGGCGGTATGCATGGCGCAGCTTGTCCCTGACCGCAGCGTTGTACAGTGAGATCTCCCAGATCTCCACGAATATCCTGGAAAGGTTCAGGTTCAGGGTTATCCGGTTGTTGATGAAACCGAAGATCTCCTCGATGAATTCCTTCTTCCCGTACAGGCTCAAGTCCTTCGTGCCGAGCCATTCCCGCATCTGGGTCTGATAGTACTCAATAACGTAGTCGATATACTGGAGGAGGATGTCCTCCTTGCCGGTGAAATAGTAGTGGAGCACCCCATGGTTCACGCCGGCAACCCGGGCGATATCCTTGATGGATGTCTGCTGGAAGGATTTTTCCTGGAGACACGTGTTGAGCGCCTCCAGAATCTGCTGCTTGCGTTCTTCCTGTACCCGTTTGCGCGCCATGTCCCGGACCCTTACCCCTGCGAAGCTGTCCTGCTCTATTGCACAATAACCATCGACAATCAAGCCATCCCTGTGTGGGTGCGGCATGAGCCGATCAGTACGTTCCTGCTCCTGCACTGAGGCCGCACCAGGGCCGGAGGGCTGCAGTCCCCCGGCCCTGGCAGGGGAGCTTATGCCGTTTTTTTGAGATTCTCGAGCGTTTCTGCCACTGCACCCGCAATCTGCCGGGCATCTTCAGCGGTTATGAGCAGGCTCGGCCTGATGAGGACCGTCGATGCATCCACCCTGCCGGTGTTCACGAGGAGGCCGCTTTCCGATGCCTTCCGGCAGAACGCACCGGCCGCGTTCTCGTTCGCGAATTTGAGCGAGATGAGCAGACCCTTGCCGCTTACGGACACGATGATCTCCTTGTGCCCGGCCGCGATCTTCCTGAGATCCTCGAGCAGGTTCTCTCCGAGATCCCGGGCGTTGTCCCAGGGCATCTTCAGTTCATACTCGTCGATGGCCGCCATGGCGACCCGGCACCCGAGATCATGCCCCCCGAAGGTGCACAGGTGGATGAGCGGATGCTCGTCGAAGAACGCCTTGAGCTCGGGGGTGAACACCATGGCGGTCATGGGGAACAGGCCGCTGGTGATGGCCTCGCCGATGATGAGGATGTCCGGCTCCACGCCTGTATGCTCAAAATAGAACTTCTTGCCCGTCCTGCCGAACCCGCTCTGGGTCTCATCGAATATGAGCTTCACCCCATACTGGTCGCACAGGGCACGCACCGCACGGTAGTAGTCCGCACCTGCCTCACTGCAGTGGTTTTCCGCCTGTATCGGCTCCATGACGAGCGCAGCGGTCCTAAAGCTGAGCGCCTTTTTGGCGGCATCGATATCGCCGAACGGTATGGTCTTCACATCCGGTATCAGATCGCCGAACTGCTCCTTGCCGGGCCTCTCCGACAGCGACAGGGCAAACCCTGTCTCACCGTAGCAGCCGCCGTCCACCGTGATGAGCATTGATCTCCCGGTAAAGCCCCGGACCAGCTTGCATGCAGCCTCCATCGACTCGCCCCGCGAAACCCCGAAGAGCAGACACTCGAGGTTCCCGGGGACAAACCCGGCTATCTTCTGCGCAAGGCGTGCCTTCTCCTCGGAGAGCATGACGAAATTCCCCTGATCCGTCTCATACAGAGCCTTCTTGAAGCGCCCGACGAGGACCGGATTCCTCCTGCCGAGATTGAAGGCCCCGCCGGACGTATAGCAGTCGAGGTAGCTCTTTCCCTCGGCATCATAGACGAAGCTCCCTTCGCACCTTCCCTCGAGAAAACCATGGCCCCTCTCCCGGATCATCTGCACGTAGCTCCGGGAGAATACCCCTTCGGCGGCCTTGAACAGATCATCGACTGTTCCTTTTTTTTCGGTTGTAGCTTTTTTCATGTCACCGCCCTCCTTATGATCTTCTCAGGACACGTCCGAGGATGAACTCTTCGATGTCCCGCACGAGATTGAACGAGAATATCTGCACCTTCAGATTGTCGAGGATGCCCCTGAAGAGAGGCACGCGGGCAAGGGGAAGCAGCAGGAAAAGATACCACCTCATGGCCCGAACGGCCGAGCGTATCTTAGAGAGAAGGTCCTCGACATCCTCCAGGCTCGCCGTGATGGGGATCTGGAACCGCATGACCTGCGGGGCATTGCCCGAGTAGGCAGCCCACACGCCCTGTTTGGCGAGACACTCCGCCATGAGCGCACCCACGAACTCATACTCATATTCCATGCCGATCATGAGCCCAACACCCCTGACCTCCTTGATGATGTCGCTGTTTTCCCGCTGGAGTTCAAGAAGCCCGTCCTTGAAACGCTTGCCCACACTCGCCGCATTCTCCCACACCCTGTTTTCCACGAGAAAGTCGATGACCCTGCTCGAGACGATGCAGCCGAGATCCGTCCCCCCTGCATGAGAGGTGTGGAACAGGGGGTTTTTCTCCACATAGCCTGTCAGCGGCTCGATATCCCGGTAGACCACTGCGCCGTTGGGATAGGCCCCGCCGCTCATGGACTTGGCGATAAACATGATGTCGGGCAGGATACCGTAGTGCTCCGATGCCCACATCTTCCCGGTGCGGCCGAACCCGGTCTGCACCTCGTCGAAGATGAGCATGATCCCGTTCTCGTCGCAGATCTTCCTCAAGCCGGTCATGTATTGCCCGGTTGCCACGTGAATGCCGCCCTCCCCCTGAACAGGCTCCAGGACGATTGCGGCTGTCTTCTTCGATGCCAGGCGCTTCACCGCCTCCAGGTCGTTGAAGTCCGCGAAATGGACCCCCGGCATCAGGGGCACGAAGAGGTGCTTGTAGTAGTCCTTGCCGTTTGCCGAGAGGCTGAACCCGTCATGCCCGTGGTAAGCCTTGTTCATGGAGATGACCTCGTTCCTGCCGGTGGCACCCTTTGCAAGCTTGATGGCACCGGCAAAGGCGTCGGCACCGCTCGCGCAGAGCATGACCCGGTTGAGGTCGCCCGGGCTGAGCGATGCGAGTTTCAGTGCGAATTCTATCTTTGCCGTGGAGAGCATCTGGAAAGAGCCCATGTCATGCTCGTCCAGGGTATCAGAGAGCGTCTGCAGGATCTGCGGGTTGCTCCTGCCCACATTGAAACACCCTGCCGAACTGAAGCAGTCATAGAACTTCCTGCCCGAGGCGGGGTCGACAAAGGTGCACCCCTGCCTCGATTGTTCGAAGATGTCCAGGTGGGCGCACCGCAGGTACCTCACCTGGCCGTGAGAGATGTGCCTGCCGAACAGGTACTTGATGTAATCACCCTCCTGCCGTGCCATCTTTCCAACTGTTCCTTGTGCCATGCTATCCTCCTTCAGTGCATATTATTTGTGCTGATGTCTGTAGCCAGTGCCCACAGCGTTTCAACCCCGGGCAATGGGCCCTTATCCATAGACTCTCACCCCGTCAATCCAGGTCTGGCTGACACGGCTCGAATCCGTAAACGGGTCGCCGTCCACGATGCAAAAAGTGGCCGGGGCGCCATCGGCAAGACCGTCATTCCTGATCCCGAGCGAACTGCTGGAGCCGAAAGTCCCCGCAAAGACGGCCATCTCTTCGCTGATCCTTTCATCCGGATCAAGCATCGTTCCATCGTTCTTTTTCCTGTCCACTGCCCGCCTGATGTTGTGTAACGGATCGTCCACAGCACAGGGGCCGTCGGAACTGATACAGACCGGCACACCCCTGGCGATGAGACTCTTCAGGGGGAAGGCCTTCAAATAAGGGAATATCTCCATCCGCTCGATGGTATCGGCATATCCCGGTATGAATCCGGGCTGGATCGACGCAACCGCACCGCAGCGCGCGAAGGAGTCCAGACCTTCGCTGTCCATGATCAGCAGGTGCTCTATCGACGCACACCCTCCCATGCCCAGCGTCTTCACCACCTCGGATGCCTGGACTGCAGCGACATTTCCCAGGGCATGCATTACCAGGCGATACCCCTTTTCCGTGAAGAACCTGGCACGCCTCATAAGTTCCCCGGTATCATCGAACCGCTGGTAGGGCAGGACTAGCTTGCCGTCCTTGAGAATGATTTTCTGTTCCAGAAGCAACTTGAACGGCCAGAGGCTCAAACTGGAGACGCTGTCGAGGGCAGCCCTGTATGTAGCCTTCAATCCTGCTGTGAGAGGCATGCTGGCCGCGGTCCTGTGGGCGCCGTCCAGGAAAAACTTCACGCTCTTGGGTGCATGGTCCGAATGAAAGGCCTCCTCGTGATCCCTCATCTCGGGAGGGGCGCACAGGCCCTCGTATGCAGTTACGGACCAGCTCATCTTCAGCGGGGTATCCTGTTGCGCATCCTTCATGATCCTCTGAACATCAAAGGGAATTCCCGGGTCATGGATGTGGGTCAGCCCCAGCTTCAGACAACGGTCAGCCTCGTCGAGGATGATCTTTTTCTTCTCCTCGTCACTGCATGAGAGAAGGCTTTCCCGGCACACCGCGAAGAGGACTCTGCCGATTGCATCCTCCCATATGAGCCCATTGAGCGAGCCGTCTCTGCGAATATCCATATCGCCCTTGCACCGCAGTGTCTCTCTCTTCAGCGAGGTCCGCCTGAGGGCTTCTGTCGATACGACGCCACGATGGCAGGAAATATCAACAGCCGCTACTGGTAACCCCCTGGCAACCGCATCGATCTCCTCAATCGTGGGGACCGACGGTATCTTCCATTTGGTGTGGTCCATCCCCAAGAAGAAGATCCATCTGCCGTCCGACTGATGCATCCTGCAGGCCGCATCGATGGCGTCGAGCGCATCGTGTTTTGAAGTCCACAGGCTGGCATCACCAGGCAGCGTACCCATTGCGGATATGAAAAAATGCCGGTGAGCGTCGATGAGCCCCGGAATTATGTGCTTCCCTCCCAGGTCTACGGCCGTATCCGCCCCCTGCGTATTCCGGCCGTCATGAAATATCTCCGCGATCTTTCCATCCCTGATCCGCATGCTCCCATATATCTTTCTGATGGGGTTGTTTGCCCAGAGCATGGCATTCTTGAATACCACTTCTTTCTGCATTTTCATGCTAAACCTCCCTCTCAAATGATCATCCGCATGACAGGGACCGGGAGAATCCTCAGGCTGCTGCGTATTCTACACAGTCCCAGCCAAAGGCATCAGCCACGTTCCTGTTCATGAGGGAACCGTTCAGTACATTCAGCCCCTTCGTCAGGGACCGGTTCTCTCTCAGTGCCCTCACCCAGCCCTTGTCTGCAAGTTCGCACGCAAACGGCAAGGTCAGGTTGGTGAGCGCATATGTCGAGGTCCGGGGAACAGCGCCCGGCATGTTTGCAACACAGTAGTGTACGATGCCCTCCTCGACAAACATCGGGGTATCGTGCGTGGTGGGCCTGCTCGTCTCGGAGCATCCGCCCTGGTCGATGGCGATATCCACAAAGGCCGACCCTTCCCCCATCTTCCTGAGCAGGTCTCTGGTTATGAGCCGTGGTGTCTTTGCCCCGGGAATGAGTACCGAACCAATGACAAGGTCGGCCTCGGCCACGCTCTCCTCTACATTGGTGGGGTTCGACATGAGGGTCACGGCACGGGAGTGGAACAGGTCCTCCAAATAGTTGAGCCGGCCCTGGTTGATGTCGATGATGGTGACCAGCGCCCCCATGCCCACGGCGAGGTGGGCGGCGTTGAGTCCGGAGATCCCCGCCCCGAGGATGGTCACCTTTGCGGGCCTAACCCCGGGTACGCCGGACAGGAGGATACCTTTTCCGCCGTACTTGGCCTCGAGACATGCACAGCCCATCTGGATCGCCAGCCTGCCGGCAACGGCACTCATGGGCGCAAGAAGGGGCAGGGAGCCATCTTCGAGCTGGATCGTCTCGTACGCAATGCCGATGATCTTCCTCTCCATGAGCTCCCTGGTGAGGTTCTCGTTGGCTGCCAGGTGCAGGTAGGTAAAGAGTAGCTGCCCCTCGTGCAGATACTTGAATTCAGACTCCACCGGCTCCTTCACCTTCAGGATCATGTCTGCATTGTCCCAGACCTCCTCGGGCGTATCCATTATTGCCCCGCCTGCCCGCTCGAACTGTTCATCGATAATCCCGGAACCGTTGCCTGCTGCCTTCTCGACAAGTACCCTGTGCCCCCTCTCGACCAGGGCCATTACCCCGGCAGGGGTCAGCGCAACCCGTCCTTCCCGGGTCTTGATCTCCTTCGGAATACCAATCTTCATACCCCTCCCTCTTTCTATCAAAGTTAGTCAACCAACTAATGTATGATATTCCGGCCCCTGTCAACACATTTTTTTTCTTCACGGACATGTTCAAGCGTGCCGCCTCCCCTTGCCGCAAAAAACAACCATGCCGGTTGAGTACCTTTTAACTATCTGTTTTTGTTATACCTATTATCGTTTGGACAGGATCCACCGGCTCTCCACCTCAAGCCTCATATCATTTTCAGCATGTAATGCTATGAATTGATTAATTTTATAATCCACTCTCCCGATAAGAACCATACTGTATCATTATTGCATTTTTTTTGAGAAAAAAGGGGGGATTTTCGCATAATGAAAGATTACAATGGGCATCTGTTTCTCAAGCCGGTTGTTTTCCAGGAGTTCATCACCTATGTAGTGGTCGTTCCGATCGTCGTGTATTTCTCGTTCTTTGCCGTGGATTTCTCACGGGAATACCTCTCGGAGTTCCTGGCATATCTGATCGGACAGACCATAGTATCGTGCGCATTCGGGGTGTGGCTGAAATACCATCTCACCAGGCCCGTGGTGCGATGGATGGAGAATTATGCACAGGGCCATATGGACATCGAACTCCATAAAAAGGCCCTGAAGAATGCCTCCATCATCCCTGCCGTCGAGGGGATCGCCATTTTCTTCAGATGGTCCGTGGTAGCCAGCGCCACCATCATACTCCCGTTCTACGCTACCGGCAGGATCACCCTGGCAGAGACCCTCATCGCCGAGGATGTCCTCCTGATGTCAGGGATCTCGGACATGGCACTGTACTTCCTTGTCTCGGAAAACAGCCTCGTCCCCTTTGTCAGGATGTCGGGACGGACCGGCAAGTCCTACCCCGATCTCACCCTCTGGAGGATGAATTTCAAGACGAAGATCCTCCTGATGATCCTGTGTATCTCGCTTCCTCCCATGGCTATCCTGCTCGGCATCATCTACCTGTCCATCTTCGGACTGGTGACCCTCGAATCGATCCAGCTCGGATTCCTGATCCTGGCCGGACAGACCCTCCTGATCATTTTCTTGAACGGCTACCTGTTCAGCAGCACCATGTGGTCATCGATCAATGGCATGTCCGTCATGCTCAAGAATATCACCCATGGTGTGGGAGACCTGACCATGAGGCTCAAGGTGAACACCCTGGATGAACTCGGCGATCTTGCCCGCTGGTTCAACCGGTTCATTACAAACCTCGATACCATCATAAGCGAGGTCAAGCAGACCTCGAACGAGCTCGATTCAGCCACCAGAGAGATCCTGGCAGGGTCTCAGGGGCTCTCCCAGTCTTCTTCCCAGCAGGCGTCATCCATCGAAGAGCTCTCCGCCTCGATCGAGGAGATGACCTCGGCCATCAGGCACAACGCCGGCAATGCGGAAAAAGGACTTGAGAAGACCAGGGAGATGGTGCAGATCGCCAGCGAGAGCGGCAAGATGTCAAACGAACTCATCCGGGCAATGGATGAGATCTCAGCGGCGTCCATGAAAATCGGCACTATCGTGGGCACGGTAAACGATGTTGCCTTCCAGACAAACCTCCTGGCGCTCAATGCTGCGGTGGAGGCGGCCCGGGCCGGAGAACACGGCAAAGGCTTTGCCGTGGTGGCTGAAGAGGTCCGCTCGCTGGCACAACGCTCGGCTGATGCATCCAGAGAGATCCGCTCGCTGATCGAGGATACGGTCAACAAGATTACCGCCGGCGATGCCATGGCCAGGAAATCCGGAGAGGTGCTCGAGCAGATCATCAGACACATCACTGACCTCTCGGGTACTATCAGCGAGATCGCCCGGTCGTCTTCCGAACAGGCCTCCAATATCGAGGAACTGCAGATCGCCATGGAGGAAATCGATTCCGGCACCCAGCACAACGCGTCCACAGCCGAAGAGCTCAACAGCACCTCCAATCACCTGAGCTTCGGATCACAAAAGCTCTCGGAGAATATCCGGATCTTCAGGGTATCGAACAACACTACTCCCGGAGGATCCTCGAGGAAGAGCCCGCTGCAGCACCCTGCCCGTTCCTCTGGGCAGGAACTCACCTCTGCCATGAAGACCGCCGAGGGGTTCCAGGATTTCTGAGGGGTACCGCTACCGGCCATGAACTCCTTCAAGGGCTCATGGCCTGCGGCACGCCCTGTGGTTCATGAAGCGTGGCAGCGGCACTGAAGGCACTTACAGGAGTTTCTGAAAATCCCCGAAGGGGGCCTCTTGTTTGAAATCAGGCACATAGATGCCAGGGGCCTCCATATCCTGGGAGAATATGGTCGAGAAGCCCAGCTCCATGGCCCGCTCCAGCACCACCGAATATTCTCCCGGGAGAATCCCCCGTTTCATTTCCCCAATGCCCCCCTGATAAAAGCCGGGGTTATACTGCGACATGATGCTCACCGGGATATCCAAGGAAATCCCGGCGAGAAATTCAAGCACGGCAAACGGGTTCGAGAACATACCGGGCAGGACAAGGTGCCGCACGATAAGCCCCCTGGCCGCCCATCCCCTCTCATCAACAACAAGCGGCCCGCACCACTCCCAGAGCTCTTCTATTGCTTCCCTGGCCCTGTCCCAGTAATCCGGGACCTCGCTCAGGAGTGCGCCGGTGACGTTGTCCCCGTACTTGAGGTCCATGAGGTAGATCTCGGCATGGCCCCTCCACCTGCGCAGAGTCCCGGTGGACTCATACCCGCTCGAATTGACCATGACCGGGATCGTCAGCCCGAGGTCACGGACGATTTCCAGGGCCTCAAGGATCTGCGGCGTATAGTGGGTGGGGGTTACCAGGTTGATGTTCGAACAGCCGCTGTCCTGCAGCTTCGCCATGTACGAGGCCAGGTCAGGCGGTGTCAGTGGCCGGCCGCAGGCGTTGTGGCTGATCTGCCTGTTCTGGCAGTAGCTGCACCGCAGCGGGCAGCCCGAGAAGAATATCGCCCCGGACCCTGCCCCCCCGACAAGGGGCGGCTCCTCCCCGCGGTGGATCACGATGGACCCCACGAGGAGTTCACTACCGGCAGTGCAGGGCCCTGCCCGCCGTGACCTCTCGACGTTACACTGTCTCGGGCAGAGGTTGCATCCGCTCACTGTTCGTCATCGAGCCCCCCCAGAAGGGGCCGCCCGTCTGAATCCCTCGGTATTTCGCTGACGAAGACGACCTTCCTCGGGTTCTTGAACGAGGCGAGCATCTTGCGTGCAGTCTTCTTTATGTCGTTTTCCGTCAGCTCCGGGTCGCCACTCACCACATAGGCCTTGACGACAGCCCCCCGCATGAGGTCCGGCACTCCCGTGATGGCGCAGTCCACGATCCCGGGTATGGACTTGAGCACATTGACCACCTCCTGGCAGTACACGTTGAATCCGGAGGTGATGATCATGTCCTTCTTGTATCCGGTGATATAGATATACCCGTCCTCATCCATATAACCCAGATCTCCGGTATAGAGCCACCCGTCCTTGATGATCTCGGCCGTTTCCTTTTCCTTCTTGTAGTAGCCCTTCATGATGTTGGGACCCTTGAACAGGATCTCCCCGTGTTCATTGGCACCAAGGGTGTTGCCTGCATCGTCGACGATCCGTGCCTCAACCCCGGGGATGCACGGGCCGATGGACTCGGGTTTTATCTTTACGTGGAGGTAATTGGCAGCGCACACCGGCGATGCCTCGGTAATACCGTATCCCTGCCTGATCTCGGCGTTGAACCGCTGTTTGAACCCGTTATAGAGATCCAGGGACAGTGCAGACCCGCCGGCAATCAATGCCTTCATACGGGTATAGTCGATATCCTGCAGATCAGGGTGGTGCAGGAGGCCGAAGAAGAGCGTCGGAACCGCGCTGATCAGGGTAATGACGCCATCGGCGAGAACCTGGTGGAGTTCCTTGAAATCGAGCTTCTTCATGAGGTAAGCGGTGCCGCCCAGCCGGATCATGGAGAGCAGGTTGGCGCTGGCACTGAAGGAATGGAAACACGGGATCAGGGTCAGGGTCGTATCGGTGTGGTCTCCGTCAAGACAGATCCTGACGAGATCCGAGTTGTGCTCCAGGTTCCCGTGCGTGAGCATGGCTCCCATGGGATAGCCGGTCAGGCCCGAGGAATAGATCATGACGGCAACGTCATCCCGATCCATCTCCTCCATCACGCCATCACCCTTTCCGCTCACCCATTGGGAGAAGGTCCCCTCTTCGCCGGTGGTGATGACGAAATCCTGGGGGCAGGTATCCTGAATCGCCTGGTAGGTCTCGCTGTTTTTCCCTTCCAGGACAAGGCCCTTCGAATCCGAGTCCTTCAGGATATGCTCGAGCTCCCGCGAGGTATAGGCCGGGTTGACCGTGGTTACGACAGCACCGATCCCGATGATACCCATGTAGGATATGACGAATTCAGGTATGTTGGGCAGGACGATGGTTACATGGTCGCCCTTTTTGATACCCGCTTCCTTCAATGCACTGCCAAAGGCACTGGTTAACCGGAATAATTCGGAAAAGGTAATCTCTCCGTCCTTGTCCTTCAGGCATACCTTTTCAGGCCTGGTCTGTGCATTTTCTTTCAGCCAAGAATAGATATTCATCGAATCTCCTTTACCTCTTGTCAGTACTTACTGCGATTGAACCAGAAAACCCGCTGCGACTGCTTGTTGTGGTAGCATTGCCTGGTTCGTTATCTCTGGCCGGGCAGCCGACTTCTCGTCTTCTGTACCGTTCACAAAGATGCGGGAAGCAGTTTTTCAAGCATATAGTGCTTAATAATGAACAACGCAACGACAATCTGTGGTTGTTCGCCAATCCGCGGGAAACACCCTGTCAACCGGTGGTGCCTGCAGAGCGGGCGCTGTCTCCCTGATCTGATACGGCTCCACTATGCCGTGTTCGAGAACGATCCCGAAGATGTACCGGGCAGGTGTCCGGTCAACGTATAGGTTTGAGACGATGATTCCATGTCCTGCCTGTGCCGACCGATGATCCGGCTCACCGCCTCAATGGCAGCACTCGCATCAGGGCTGCGCACCGTATGGATCTCCCTGAGCACGAGGTCCAGGACAGTGGAGATACCGGCCATGGACGGCCGCACGTTTCGTATTCGCTCACACACGAAGGAAAGGTCTTCCACGAGCGTGGTGCATGATGCGGCATTGGTGCCTTCACAGACCCGCAGCAGAAACTCCAGTGCCGCCGTGGCCATCTCACGGGCACCGCTGCCGAGGTCGAGGCACAGCTGCTCCTCGAACTGGAACACCGCTCTTTCCAGCGGCAGCCTGGAGACCTTCTCGTATACCCCCCAGAGCCCGGGCACGGTATCCAGTCGTTTGATTTCCTCCGGGAGCACCCATTCGAGCTCCGTGTTTTCCCAGTCGAGAAGGATCTTCGAGGGATCAGCCACCTCGCAGAGGAACGGGTGCACCTGCCAGAGGCAGCCGTGTTCTTCATCGGGGATCTCTTCGGGCTGCGCTCGCCTGAGAAGCACGTAGTCAGAGGGGACCAGCGACGTCTCCTCCCTCAGCTCCACCATGAAGTGCTCTGCAGGATCGCCTTCGAGATAGCCGCTGATGCCGGAGAACCGCCCCTTGTAGGTGCTGACCATTGGGCTTCTCCTCACCAAGCAGACCCTTCCCTGGTGGCAGAGGAATACGGTGACCACGTGGACCTGTTTCATTCCTTCGTCTTCGAATCGAGGAGGAAGCGGTAGCACTCGAACGGTTCGCCGCTGCCAAGCTGGAGCCGCCGGTTCGTGGTACAGAATACGGCAAGGTCACTGTTGAGGTTATGCAGACAGGCACGGCAGAAGACCCGCTCATCCAGCACAAGGTCCTCCCCGAGATGATATTTCCTGAATTTGGGGCACGACCGGCAGTCTTCTATCGGCCCCCGTCTCCTGTCGCACCAGGCACAGTTGCTGTCTCGAAAGTCCATAGTATGAGCATACTGCCTGTTTCCTCAAAGGGCAAGTATTTTGAGTCTCAGACCCATACCCTGGAGTCATCAGGCAGGGCCGGCCGCAGAGGGCGAGCGGTTGATCGCCCTACTGCCCCAGGATCGATCGGAAGAATTTTCTCACGCTGGGCGAACCGACCTCTGAGACCTCGGTGGGCTGGGTTCCCTGCAGGTAGGGGAGCTTCACGCGTTCGTCGCTCCACCGGCCGGCAAGCTTTCCATTGACCGGGTCTATGGAGCAGTAAACAATGTCGGCAGGCGCCTGCCAGGTATCAGGACCCGCGATGCGCGACAGGATCATGGATACGATCTGCAGGGCGCCCGATGACCCGGTAAGCCCTATGGGCAGGTACTCGTCGTTGCCGAGCCATACCGTCACGAGCATGTCGTGGGTAAAGCCGACAAACCAGGAATCACGCAGATCGTTGGTTGTCCCAGTCTTCCCGCAGACCCCGGCGGGCATCCCATACATGCTCGCCGAGCGCGCAGTGCCCGAGGTGACGACGTCCCTCAGCACGGTATCGAGCAGGTACACCGTGGCCGGGTCGAGAACCTGCGGTCCCTGGTGGGGCGGTTCCTTCAGCAGCACAGTGTTGTTCTCGTTGACGATGGTATCGACACACCGGGGTGTGATCCTGTATCCGCCATTTGCGAAGACGCTGTAGAGCGTAGCCACCTCCAGGGGGGAGCAGTCCAGCGCCCCGAGCAGCAGGGAGGGGTTTTCATTGATACCGAGCCCCGGCAGGACCCCGCGGATCTCCGAGACGATGGCAGGCAGACCCAGGTCCAGCCCCACCCGCACCGCTGCCCGGTTGTACGAGTTGGCAAGTGCATCCCTGAGCATGACGGTCCCGTGACTTTTCTCATCGAAATTCTCGGGTTCCCACTGGGTGTTGTCCTGCAGCTTTACCGTGATGGGACTGTCGTCGACCATGGTGGACACGGTATAACCCTTGCGCAGGGCCGTGTAGTAGATGAACGGCTTGATAAGGGAGCCGATATGGCGCTGTATCTGGACGGCGCGGTTGAACTGCGACTGCGCATAGTGCTTGCCGCCGACCATGGCGAGGATATCCCCGGTTTGAGGGTCGCTGATGACGACCGAACCCTCGATGTCGCCTTGTTTGCCCTTCAATGCATGCTGGAGGAGGCCCTGGGCCGTCTGCTGCATATGCATGTCGAGCGTGGTGAAGATGCGGTACCCTCCCTTGGCAAGCAGGGTTATGGGATACTGCTCCTGGATGCCTGCCAGGACATGATCGATGAAATAGGGCGCATACCTCAGTGTCGGCTCGATGGGTATGACCCGCACCGGCGTGCACCGTGCGGCCTCGTATTCTTCCGGGGTGATCGTGCCCTCATCCTTCATGAGTTCCAGGACCGTGTTCCTGCGGGCAAGGGCCCTGGCAGGAAACGTATAGGGGGAATACCGGTTCGGCGCCCTGATGATGCCGATCAGGAGCGCCGCCTCCTCGAGATCCAGGTCCGAGATATCCTTGTCAAAGAACAGCCTCGCCGCCCTGCCGAGGCCGTAGATGCCGGTATATCCCCGCCTGCCCATGTAGATCTCGTTGACATACAGCCCCAGGATCTCAGGCTTGGAATACACGGCCTCCATGATGAAGGACATCCACATCTCCTTGAATTTCCGGCCAAAGGTTCGCTTGTGGGTGAGAAAGATATTCTTGATGAGCTGCTGGGTAATGGTGGATCCGCCTTCGACGATCCCTCCCTCGCGGACATTTGCCAGGCTCGCCCTCATCAGGGACCTGAAATCGATCCCCCAGTGGTCGTAGAATCTCCGGTCCTCGGTCACGATGAGGGCATCGATCAGAAAGGCAGGGCACTGCTCAAGGGTTATGATCGTACGATCCTCATAGCGATCGTCAAAGACATCCGTGATACACTCAGGCTCCAGGGTGGCCGATTCTACATACTTGGCGGTATCCACGCTGATGATCTCGGTGATGGTCCCCTCCCGGATCACCAGCCTGACCAGCGAGGCCTCTGATTTGTGCTGCGCATACTCGAAGGGGTGGAGAAAGATGGTGAGCCCCTGCGCATCCCGGCTGTACTCTCCCGGCGACGAGACGACTGCTGCCTGCCGGTATCTCAGGCGGTCGAGCCTGCCCATCAGGCCGATGCGTTCCACATCCATGCCCGGGACCATCACGAGTTCCCTGCTGTAAATCCGCGACGGCAGGTGCCAGATGGAGCCGACGCCGATCTTCTTGATTTCCCGGTATGCATCGAGAGAGAAGGCCATGCCCGTGAGCACGACTGCAATGCCCAGGCAGATGGCGATATTCCTCAGATACCGTACGTATGTTTTCACGACGAAGCGACTATAGGCGGTTCAGCAAACGAGTGTCAACGCCCAAAGATGCCGCTTACCGCTCGGGAATCAGTCCTACCTCTTCCGAAGCTGCTCCCGCTGTCTCCTGAACAGATACCGGATAACATCGTCCTTTGTTTCAGGGTCGACCTGGAGAAACCGTACGGCTACCGCGTGACGCTCCATCTCGTAACTCGTGACTGCCTTGACACGGATCACGTCTCCGACAAACCGGAGGAACAGGAGCGGGACCATGGGCAGGATCAGGTTTATCTCCAGGAGGTCTCCCAGCTTGTACTGGCTGTCGGATATGAACCTGATCCCGGAGGCAGAGATGTTCACTTCTCGGGGCGTTGTAGCCATGAGTGCCTTGAAATCTTCGGCAAGAGACATGTGGATGAGGAGGTCCAGCTTCCTGTTTATCTCCCAGAGGGCCTGGCTGTGGGGAGATTCTTTCGTGTAGGGCATCTCGTCGATGCCGGGATAGCCATATTTTCCCTTGAGAAACGAGTCTATAAGGAGCTTGTTGGCCCGTATCCTTTCCACTGCACCGGCCAGTGTCCGTGGTTTCATCTCCGCACTGCAGAGAAATTTGGCGCCGATATAGATCTTGTCATAGATCCGGACATCCTGCCTGCGCTCGTTACCCGGAGAGGTGTAGCACTCGATGCACATCCTGATGCCCTCACCGGTTTGCGCCAGCACCCTGACGAGCACCGAATCCTGGCCATCGGATATCTTGACCATGGTGCCTTCACGGGTAAGGAGCTCTCCATCCGGCACGAAGACAAAGCTGTCGTTGTCCGAAATCTCAGCCACCTTCCCGGGAATCTTTTCCCCTCCCTCTGAATAGGCGTAAATACCAGCCCCCAGATCCAGCAGATTATCGATATTCATATACTGTCCTCGACGGTGCCTACCATGTTCCGGCCCCTGTTTTTCGCCAGGTACAGGCCCATGTCTGCCCGTTTCACCAGATCACCCGGCGTAACTCCATCACTATATTGACTGATTCCAATACTGATCGTTATCTGCAATCCTCCGATAAAACTCATGCGCTCCACCGTGGTCCGTATCCTCTCCGCGAGCTTCCTGGCCTTTTCGAGCCCGGTGTGGGGGAGGATGATGGCAAACTCCTCACCCCCGTAGCGGAATACCCGGTCACTGCGGCGAACGCACTGGCCGAGTTTTTCCGCCAGCGCCTTGAGCACCATGTCTCCGATGGGGTGGCCGTACCCGTCATTCACCCGCTTGAAATGGTCGATATCGATCATCATGAGGGAGAAGTTCGTTCGATACCGCGATGACCGGTCTTCCTCCGCCCTGAGCATCTCATCGAAGGCCCGGTAGTTGAACAGACCGGTGAGCCCGTCCCGATATGCCATGTGCATGAGCAGTTCATGATCCATGAGTTTTGCTACTGCAGGCGTCAATATTTTGACCCATTCCCGGAATATTTCGTCATGTATGCCGGAATTGATGCACAGGGTCACCCTGGCCCCCGTGGTGTTCATGATGGAATAATCCTTGCGGAGCCTGGCAATGGGAGGATGTCCACCAACCAGGACCTTCTCGTAGGAATAGTGCTTTTTCCCGAACACCTTTTCCGCCTCATGCTCTCCGCCTCCCCCTGGTTCGAGCATCGTGAAAACCCTGCCGGGAAAGCCCGGGCTTTCGATGTACAGTGCAGGTGCAGCCAGGGGAAACGTCTGGCCCATGAGCGACACCAGATCCATGAATGCCTGGTGAGAGTTCTTGCTCGACAGGAAAGAAACCATGCTCTCCGTGAACAGGGCAAGGTTTCGGCTCCTGGTATTCTCTCCGGCAATAAATTCCTTGTGAGTGCTGAGGTTGCCTGCTTCACCTGTATACATAATCTCTCCTTACTCCTTGAGGATCTCTCTGATGACGCAATAGCGGTATGCAAAGTATGTGCCTTGATTATTATGGGGTAATGATATATGGTTACAGGCCGACAAAGAGCACTTCTTAGACTTGACACAGGGCAAGTCCCAAGCTACAGAAAACGTGATCAGAACCCTTCCGCAAGGCAGGAAACAAGTCTGATCGATGGCAGGCATACTATGAAGAGCGATTTAATCGAGATCAGATGGCACGGCAGGGGTGGACAGGGCGCGATCACCGCAGCGAAGATCGTTGCAAAGGCAACGTTCAGCACCGGTTTTCCCGGCGTCGTCATGGTACCCACCTTCGGCACCGAACGCAGGGGTGCCCCGGTATTCACCTCGCTGAAATTATCGAAAAAACGAATCTACGACCTTTCTCCCACCCAGTATCCGGATATCATCATCGTCCTGGATCATTTGCTCCTGGAGGAATCGGCTATCACCGCCGGGCTGAAACCCGACGGGCTCATTATCGTCAACACACCCCGGCACGTCGATGCCTACCGGCATAACGGGGCACGGATAGCGGTGGCCGACGTGACAGACCTGGCAATGAAGGCCGGGCTGCCCCAGGGAGTGGTCAACAGCGGCATTATCGGCTCATTCGCCAGGGCGACCGAACTCACGGACATGGATACGCTTCTCAAGGCCATCGAGGAGGAATTCCGCGGAAGAAGGCCCCGGGAAAACGCCCGCTCGGCCATGCTCGCCTATGAAAATACCGTCATCGGAGGCTCATGATGGGCAATGACTACTGCCGGAAAATTTCGCACAGCACAAACGGACCGGGAGATGCCGGCAAGACAGGCTCATGGAGAATCCTCCGCCCTGTCCTGGACCCGCAGATCTGTATCCCGGCCAAACGCGGCACCCCGGCGTGCTACATGTGCTGGCTCTACTGCCCGGACGGGGTGATATCACGAAGCATCCCGCCCACGATAGACTACGAATACTGCAAGGGCTGCGGGATATGCGCCGAGGAATGCCCCACCAAGGCGATCACCATGGTGGAGGAAGCCAGCTTCATCAAGGAGGACAAGTAGGGCAATGCAAATCATAGAATCCGGAAATGTTGCTGCCGCCTTAGGGGTGAAACTCTCACGGGCTCAGGTAGTTGCCGCATATCCCATCACCCCCCAGACACCGCTGACGGAAAAACTCTCGGAATTCATCGAAGCAGAAGATATGGAGGCCCAGTACATCCCGGTTGAAAGCGAGCACAGCGCGCTCGCCGTCTGCATAGCGGCATCGTCCGCCGGCGCACGATCGTTCACGGCCACCTCGGCAAATGGCCTGCTGTACATGCACGAACAGATCCACTGGGCTGCGGGCGCCAGGCTCCCCATTGTCATGTGTGTGGTAAACCGGGGCGTGGGCGCACCCTGGACCGTCTGGAACGATCACCAGGACTCCATGTCCCAGCGGGATACCGGCTGGATCCAGATGTATGCGAACGACCATCAGCAGATCATAGATTCGGTCATCAAGGCCTTCTGTCTGGCCGAAGAGGTGATGGTCCCGGTCATGGTCTGTTATGACGGCTACCTCCTCTCGCATACGTACATGCCCTTCGATGTGCCCGAGACGGCCGTGGTGGACAGATTCCTCCCTCCGTACAAACCGCCCTATGCCCTCGATCCGCACACCCCGGCAAACCTCAACACGGTGACGCTGCCTGATGTCCGCAGCGACATCCACGGAAATCAGGCCCATGGCTATATGGAGATCCGCCATTTCCTCCAGGAAGACATGCGCTCGTCCACACAGGCGCTCGCCCGGGTGGAAACCCGCTTCAAGGAAATCTTCGGCCGCGGAGGAAACCCGTTCATCGAATCCTACCGGTGTGACGATGCAGAATTCATCGCCGTGGGCATCGGCTCGCTGTCCTATCATCTCCGGGACGTCGCAGACAGCCTGAGAGACGAGGGGATCAGGGCGGGAGTCTTGAGCGTGAACCTGTACCGTCCGTTCCCTGCCGCCATCATTGCCAAGACGCTCAGGGGCTGCAGGGGGGTGGCGGTGTTCGAAAAGGCACTGAGCTACGGGTACCAGGGGCCGCTCTGCGCAGATATCAAATCAGCCCTCTATCAGGGCATCGACGGCAGCGGCCGACGCCCCTTCGTGCTGAACTATATCCTGGGACTCGGGGGCAGAGAGATCACGACCCGGGACCTGCATGACGCGTTCCGGCAATCGTGCACCGAAGTGCAGGACAATGTCGACGAACT
Source organism: Deltaproteobacteria bacterium (assembly GCA_018434685.1). GTDB lineage: Bacteria > Desulfobacterota > Desulfomonilia > UBA1062 > UBA1062 > DSAD01. The sequence continues at coordinate 331,981 of JAHDOV010000003.1, read as the reverse complement.
CAGGTGGATCGGCCTGAAACTATAGGAGAGAAGTTCATGCAAGCGAAAACAACCATCTTGAGCCTGCCGGAAGAAGAACTCGTTCATCCCGGCAACAGGGCATGCGCCGGGTGCGCGCTCGGGATCGCCTACCGTGTCGGGCTCAAGGCCCTCGGGAAAAATACCATCATCGTGGTCCCTCCAAGCTGCCTGACCGTTCTCCAGGGTCTCTATCCCATTGCAGCGACAAAACTGCCGAGCCTGAACGTGACCTTTGCCTCGACCGCTGCAGCGGCAACCGGCCTGCTCGGCGCGCTCAAGGCCCTCAAGAAGAAGGATATCAACGTGGTGGGATGGGCCGGTGACGGCGGAACGAGCGATATCGGCCTGCAGGCGCTCTCGGGTGCCTGTGAGCGGGGTGACAACTTCCTCTTCATCTGCTACGACAACGAGGCATACATGAACACCGGGGTGCAGCGTTCCGGCACGACCCCGATGGGCGCCCTGACCTCGAACACCCCCATCAAGGGAAAGCTCCAGCAGAAAAAGGATGTTCCGGCCATTATGGCTGCACACGGGATTCCGTACGTGGCAACGTGCTCGGCATCCTACCCGCTCGATCTCTTTGACAAGATCACCAAGGCGCTCACCTTTGACGGCGTCAAATACATACACATCCACACGCCGTGTCCCCCGGGCTGGGGATTTCAGCCCCGCTATGCGGTCAAGGTGGGAAAGCTCGCGGTGGAGACCGGCTTGTACGAACTCTACGAGGTGGAAAACTCCGTTATGCGCCTGACCGGTGCGTCGGCAAAACTCCGCGAGAAGAGAAAGCTCCTTCCGGTGGCAGACTACTTCAAGTCACAGGGCCGGTTCAAGATTCTCACCGATGAGAAGATCGGGCAGATACAGGAAGAGGTCAACGCCCGCTGGGAAGGCTATTCGGTAACCCAGGAGGAATCCGCCCAGGATTAGGCCAGGGCCAGTTCGAGCTGCTTCCGGTCCAGATTCCCGCCAGACATGATCAGGACCACCTTCTTGCCGGCGAGCCGCTCACGGATCTTCAGGGCTGCCATGATGGAAGCCGCTCCCGCGCCTTCCGCAAGGTTGTGGGTCGTGATGAGCGCCTGGCGGATCCCCTCGAGGATCTCGTCCTCGTCCAGGAGAACAACGTCTCTGACGTGATCCTTCATGATCACGTACGGGAGCTGGAAGACGCTGCGCGCAGCGAGTCCGTCGGCAATGGTGTCTGCCCTGTCCAGGACGGTCCAGTCTCCCTTGTGGAGCGACTCGTAAAACGCCGGGGCATTGGCTGCCTGTACTCCGATGATCTCCACTGCGGGATTGACGGCCTGGGCAACCCTCAGCAGCGATGCACAGCCCGCTCCCCCGCCGATGGGGCAGATGATCGCATCCACATCCGGCATATCCTCGAATATCTCCAGGCCCATGGTCCCGATACCGTTGAGCATATCGGGTTCGTTCCCCTGCTCCACGTAATAATACCCTGCAGCGGCGACGAGCTCGTCGCAGTAGAACTGGGCATCGTAGAAATCATGCCCATGCTCGATCAGCTCTGCCCCGAAGCTCTCGATGGTCCGGTTTGTCTCGGGATTGTTGTTCTCAGGCACCACGACCGTGCAGGGGATGTTGTACCACCGGGCAGCCCAGGCCATGGCAAGACCGTGGTTTCCCCTCGTGGAAACGAGCACCCCGTGCTCCACCTCTTCCTTCCTGATGTTGTGGAAGAAATTCATGGCCCCGCGTATCTTGAACGATCCCGTGGGCAGGTGATTTTCGTGTTTGACAAAGGCATCGCACCCGATGAGCCTGCTCAGCTCCGAGTAGTAGATGAGGTTGGTCTTGTTGATATAGTGGGAAATCGCAGACCTGGCCTTCAAGATCCCCTTGATGGTTACCCGTTCACACAATCGCTCGTATTTTTTCAGCATGCGTACGTTCGTCCCTGTTAGAATTTATACCCCGCCTTTTTCGGCCGGGCCCTCATGAGCTGGAGCAATACACCGATGACCAGTCCGATGATGATGAACGCGCCCCCGATGAGGGTGAATATGAGCCGCTCGGAGGTCTTGAGTCTGCTGTTCTCTTTTGCCAGGAGATCCACCTTTTCCGTCTGGCCGATATTCTCCTGCTGCAGCTTCTCGTATGCCTTTTTCAGTTCGAGATAGTCGCTGGATGCCGTCTTCAGGTCTTCGTAGTCCTTCTGGATCTTTTCGATCTCTTTCGATGAGGAGCTCATCTTGTAGCTGCGCTCGCGATTTTCCTTCTGGAGCTGCTTGTTCTCCTCGCGCAACGTCAGGTTGTTCTCTGTCAACGACTTCACCTTCTCGTTGAGCTGATCGATGATCAGGGCCTTGGGCGTCTGTTTCGTGAGGTAGCGGTTCTGGACCCAGCCTTCCTTGCCCTCGGGGGTTCTGACCTTGGTCCAGTCTTCCTGTTCCTCGATGACCTCGAGGAAATCATTGGTATTCCCGAGCCCTATGGTCCTGGCAGCCTCACTCGGAGTTGATCGTACGGAGATGGTGATCCAGTCCCGGATATACACGCCCTTTGCATTGGCCGCAAGGAGTGGGGCCACGGTGAACACCAGGCAAACAAGGAATATCATCATACTGCGTCGCATCATCACCTGTCCTCTCAAATTCACCTTTTATGTTTATCCGACCATAGCGTATATGGCCGGCCGATGCAACAGGTTCTCTTTTCAGTACCGCGAGACTACGGCGCCAGTTCCCCGATAATCCCATCGAGACGGTGCCTCGTGTCTCCTTCCAGGGCGGCAAGGGTTTCGGCGTTTCTCGCCTCAAACCGCAGCACGATGACCGGCTGGGTGTTGGACGGCCTCACCAGGCCCCATGCATCCCCCCGGGTGAATCTCACCCCGTCGATATCCACGCAGTCGTCATAGGCACCCCTCGCATACGACTTGAACGCATCCACGGCCTCGAATTTTATCCCGTCCGGACACGCGATCCTGATCTCCGGTGTGTTCTCTACCTTCGGCAGGCCGTCGAATATTGATTGCGGGTTCTCCTGCGCAGAGAGCACCTCGAGGAGCCGCGCGGCGGCATAGACCGCATCGTCGAACCCATACCACCGGTCATTGAAGAAGATGTGACCGCTCATCTCACCTGCCAGGGCAGCCTGTTCCTCGAGGAGCCGCGCCTTCATGGGCGAATGCCCCACCTTGCCCATGATGGGGATGCCGCCTGCCTTTTTCACCTCGTCGAAGAAGACCTTGGAGCACTTGACCTCGCCGATGATCTTCTCACCCTTTGCGCGGCTCAGGATATCCTTGGCGAGGATCGTGGTGATCATGTCTCCGTACACGGTGGCGCCCCGTGCATCGATCACCCCGATCCGGTCTGCATCCCCGTCGAGCCCGATGCCCAGGTCGGCCCCCTGCCGGAGGACCTCATGCCTGAGCATGGCCAGGCCTTCGACCGTGGTGGGATCCGGATGATGATTCGGGAACGTGCCGTCGGGTTCGAGGCAGATCCCCCGCACATCCATGCCGAGCGCAGTGCACACCGCCATGGCCGTGGGCCCTCCCACGCCGTTACCCGGATCGACGATCACCCTGAGCCTGCGCGGGCAGGAGTGTATCCTGGAGATGATATCACCCACGTACTCGGGGATGATGTCGTATCCCTGTACCGTCCCCGTGCCGCTGATGGTTCTGCCCTGCTCCATGATGGCCTGTATGGCGCGTATCTCTCCTCCGTAGATGGTGGACTTGCCGAGCGCTATCTTGAAACCGTTGTTGTCGGCAGGGTTGTGGGAGCCGGTCACCTGGATGCCGCCGTCGAGGTCGAGCCGGAAGAGGGAAAAGTACATCACCGGGGTCGGCACCATGCCGAGATCATACACATCGATCCCGCTATGTGTGATCCCCTCTATGAGGATGTCATGGAACCCGGGCGAGCTCAGCCGCGCATCCATTGCCACAGAGACACGCTTCACGCCGTGCCCTGCCCAGTAGACGCCCATTGCCCGGGAAAACCTCCGGACGAAGTCATCATCCAGGTCACTGTTCACAACGCCCCGTATATCGTATTCCCTGAAGACCTGCGGATTCATGTCACCTCCGGTATTATCTGCACTGAACAGGTGTTCGGGCTCCTGCTCCAAAAAGGACCTGCCGCACAGATCCCAACCCTGTTCATAGACACTCTATCGGCCGTGGCCGGGCGGATCTGTAGCGCAAACGGCGTCACCCGGCACGGGCACTGCCCTACAATCCCTCGAGGATCTCCAGCTTCTTGCGCTCGTACTCGTCCTGGGTTATCAGGTCTTTGTCCCGCAGGTTCTTCAGGACCTGAAGCCTCTTCTCGATATCGCCGCCGTCAGGGCCGGCAGGAGGCAGCGCTTTTTCAGCCTCAGCATCCCCCTTCTGCTCGCGGTCCACATACTTTGCGGTCGCATCGGTCACCTCGCTGCCCTTCACAAAGCGGACCCCCTGGAAGCTCCTGTCCAGAAAGGCACCCAGGAATCTGTCCTGCTCATCGGTCAATGCCGAAGCGTCCTGCCAGGAGCCGCACTGCGCTGTGACTTCTGATGCCGGGATGCGCTCGAAATAGAGGATCTGCACAAGTGATTTGCTGCCGAGCCCGAAGTCCCTCTCGAGCCCCTTGACCAGGAGGCACCCGGAGATGTCCCGTCCGGTCAATGCCCGCCGCTCCTCATCGGTAAAGAGGTTGTCGCTTGCCACGGTATAGTGTTGGTACTCATCCCCGAGGATCTTCGTCATCCCCGAGACGAGCTCGTTTCTCTTCTCCGGCAGGTCCGGTTCGCCCGCCTGGTTGGGGTCGCCCGTAACGGTGCGGGTCCTGATGATGACCCCCCGTCTCACCACGACGCCGTTACTTTCATCCCCGAATATATAGGAGAGGTGCGTGGAGGCGTTCTCCATGGGATCGTTCCGGATGCTGTTTTTCGCAGGCGCCCTGTCCTCTTTCACCTCTGCCATGAGCTTGAGCGAAGGGTCTATCCTGAGCTCGAGCCTCGGGGACGTCGAAGAGAATACATTGTCCTGCACCCCCCTGTTCACCTGGAGCTGATCGAGCTCGGCACAGCCGCTTATCATGACGAAACCGAAAGCCGTAACGAGTAGTGCGATATTCCTGTACATGCGTTATCCCCTTGTCGGATCACATTTTTTGAGCCGGTGCCTGTAGCGTGTACCTACCCTTTCTCAAAACTCCTTCCAAAGGTCAAGGTCCTAATTCCCTGTTTTATTTTTACCTCAGTCGTGAGCGGCGTGCGTTGTATTTCTACAACACCTGCACAGGTCAGCCTCGCATAACCACAAGATATCATGGTTTTTTTATATTGGCACACAAGTTGCTTATCTTGCATACATTCAAATGGATACTATAAATTATGAGGCAGAACTGCGGGATATGATAGTGAAAGAGAGAATTTTAGCTCTATCGACAGAGCATCTCCGGGCACGATCTGGACACATGATATCTATCTGTTAAGAAGACAAGAAAAAAACATAGGGAGGAATTTAGGATGAGGAAATTAATGGTATTACTTTTGGCAGCAGGGCTCTTCTGTGTGTTTGCAACCCCTGCAGTGGCGTTGGAGAATATCTTCGGCGGCTACATGCGCACCCGGGCCATCCTGCAGCAGGATTTCGCCGGCGAGGACCAGAGCGAATCGCAGGACCTGCAGCGCGTAGACACCAGGACCAGGCTCTACTACACCGCAAAGTTCAGCGATGCCTTCAAGTTCGTCAACAAGTTCGAGTTCAACAATGTATGGGGTGACACCAATGGCGGCGACATCGGCGCTGATGCAGCAAACATCGTTGTGAAGAATTCCTACGTGGACTTCACCCTCGGCAATGTCAACTCCAAGATCGGTATCCAGGGCAAGGTCCTGAACCGCGGCTTCATAATGGACGACGACGCCTCGGGCGCAACCTTCACCTACAATGCCGGCGACATGGCGATCCCTGTTTTCTGGCTCAAGGCCTACGAAGGCTATAATGTAACCGGCGAAGTAACAAGCAAGAACGACTTCGACGTCGACTACTACGGCATCAACCCGTCGCTCAAGCTCGGCGGCGCAACGGTCCAGCCGATCTTCATGTGGATCACCTCCAAGGATGCCTCGGAATGGCTCGAAGACTACAACGAATTCGACCTCTACTACCTCGGCGCCGATGTGGACATGGAGCTCGATGCCATTTCTCTCTGGTTCACCGGCATCTATCAGTTCGGTTCTGCTGACCTCGTAGCAGGCGGCAGCTCTGACACCTCTGCCTACCTCGTAGCCCTGGGCGGCAGCGTGGGTGTCAATGCCCTCGATATCCACGGCCAGATCTTCTATGCCACCGGCGACGACGATGCAGTTGATGTCGACAACGACGCCTTCTGGGTACCCGCTGGCCAGAGCTACTACTGGTCAGAGATCATGGGCCTCGGCATCTTTGACGAGGGCGCTTCTGCAAACTCTCCCGAAGACCAGATCAGCAACATCATGGCCGCCAACCTCGGCGTGACCGTGAAGCCCATGGACAAGCTGAGCCTCACCGCAGACCTCTGGTATGCCGAACTGGCAGAGGATAATGCAGCCGGCGACAGCGTCCTCGGCACCGAGATCGACCTCATCGCCACCTACGCGCTCATGGAAAACCTCAAGCTCGATGTGGTCGGCGCATACCTCTTTGCCGGCGATGCAACCTACAAGGGCGCAAACGACGCCGATCCGTACGAACTCGGCACCCGCCTCTCGTTCGGTTTCTAATCGTTCCTTCGTATCGTGAACATAAGAAAAGGCCGGGGCAGCTGTCCCGGCCTTTTCTTTATCTGGCTGAAACTCCCCCACCGGTTCTCCTTACCAGAGCCCTGCACTGTCCCCTGTATCATTTTTGCATCTGATTGGGTGGTATAGTTGTATAATTACAACAAGCTGCAGCATTAATTATTATAGTTTTGCGTATTCATTGCCGATTTATATTGGCACACAAGTTGTATAGTACCTTTTGGATAAGAGTGTAATTTAATTAATAATGGTTCCCCGCAGACAGAAAGCCCGAGAACGGGTGCACTGTCTTTGCCGGGTTTGGCTTAGCGTACACAAATATTATCTTAACGGAGGGATTTGGATGAAAAAAAATTGGGCAAAATGGTTTTTCCTGGCATGTACTTTTATGGTACTGGGCATGCCTGCCTGGGCCGTGGAGCTTCAGCTCAACGGCTCTTATGAGATCCAGGGCAGGTACTATGTTCAGCCGGACATCATCGATGCAAAGACGGATGGGGCAGTGGCGGCCATCGGCTCACAGGCAATAGTCAGGGCACCGTTGCTTGGAATAAATCTTGGAGGTCTCACTGAAGACCCCTATGTGCCCGAAGGCGCCATCGAAGATACTGTCAACTCCGATGCGTATCTCAAGCACTACTTCTACCTCGACCCTACGCTCATCATCAATGACCGGATCTCCATCAAGTCGAACATCGTGGCCTTCGAGAACCAGCTCAGCGGCGACGAGTACGGCAGGACCGACGAGTTCACCGGCCCGAGGGAATACGACCACTACGACCGGTACACGATCTTCCGCATCGACAACCTCTGGGCCGATGTCACCACGGACTACGGCAAGTTCATCTTCGGCAAGACCCCCCAGTTCCTGGGAGTCGGGTATTTCATCAGGCTGCCTGATCTCGAGGGCTGGACCTTCGGGCTTATCTGGGACAAGCAGGACGAGAACGGCGGCGACCAGGAGAACCTCGATTCCATGTCCGACCGGGCAGACGAGGACCACCTGACCCTGCTAACCAAGTACGAGGCGCAGGACCTCACGGTCTCTACAACGCTCACCTACATCTGGAGCGGAAAAGACTATGCGTCTACCTCCCTGTGGGCTCCGCACTTCGAGGCTACCTACAAGATGGACAACATCACGATCACGGGCTTCCTCAAGTATGTCGTGGGAACCTATGTGGACACCGGCTCATACTTTGGATCAACGTACTCCCTGGCTGATGACCTCGAGTTCAACAGCCCGTCTCCCTACCCTGAGGTATCCGCAGGCCTCGACCTGCTCACCCCGAAACTCACGGTGGCCTGGGCAAAGGGCGCGGACGAGCCGACCATGGTATCAGGCTGGTTCGAGGATGATCAGGACTTCGGCACCTGGCTCATGAACGATGTCTCCGACCGGTATGCCCGGTACTTCGAGACCCCCACCGGCAACACGTATGACGCACTCGGCGACCCGGACCTCGACGACTACAGCTTCTCCAACATCGTGCTCGTGCGCCTCGGCGCCGATGCCGACCTGTCGGAAAAGCTCACGCTCACCGGCAACGTGATCTGGGCACAGAGAGAGAATACCGACTTCCTGGAGAACTGGGATACGAGAAACGGAACCCTGAATATCCTCAATCAGGACGCATTCAAAGTCGGTGGACCAGCCGCAACTGCCCTTGGTTTCACCTCGAAGAACAAGGTGGACAAGAACCTCGGCATCGAGCTCAACGCAAAGGCCTCCTACAAGGTGCAGGACAACTTCAGCGTCGCACTGCAGGCAGCCTACTACATGCCGGGCGACTTCTACGAGAGCGCGCTTGAAAACGCCTTCGGCGCAGGCGATACCGGCCTCGAGATCGAAGACGAGTACGCTGCTCGCTGGATCGCCACGGTAACCTTCTAACACCCTGTGCAACAGGCAACAAAAAAGGGAGGCCTTTAAGGCCTCCCTTTTTTGTTATCGTTCTATCACGCCTGCACTCACTGGTCGATAAACGAGCGGAGCTTCTTGGAGCGCACCGGGTGCCTGAGCTTCCGAAGCGCCTTTGCCTCGATCTGGCGGATGCGCTCCCGGGTCACGGTAAAGTCCTTGCCCACCTCCTCGAGGGTGTGGTCTGACTTTTCCCCGATGCCGAACCGCATGCGCAGGACCTTCTCCTCCCGCGGGGTGAGCGTTGCCAGCACCCTCCTGGACTGCTCGGAGAGGTTTTTCGCCACGATGGCCTCGGAGGGCAGCGGCACCTTCTTATCCTCGATGAAGTCGCCCAGGTGGCTGTCTTCCTCTTCCCCGATGGGGGTCTCGAGCGATATGGGCTCCTTGGCGATCTTGAGGATCTTGCGGACCTTGTGCTCGGGGTACTCCATCTTCTCGGCGATCTCCTCCGGGGTGGGTTCCCTGCCGAGCTCCTGGACGAGTGCGCGAGACGTCCGGATGAGCTTGTTGATGGTCTCGATCATGTGCACCGGGATGCGGATGGTCCTGGCCTGGTCTGCAATGGCGCGGGTGATTGCCTGGCGTATCCACCACGTTGCATAGGTGGAAAACTTGTAGCCGCGCCGGTACTCGAACTTCTCCACCGCCTTCATGAGCCCGATGTTGCCTTCCTGGATGAGGTCGAGGAACTGCAGGCCCCGGTTCACATACTTCTTGGCTATGCTCACCACGAGCCGCAGGTTCGCCTGGATGAGCTCGGTCTTGGCCGCATTGGTCCTCGCCTCGGCATCCTCGAGGATCCTCACGGCCTTTCGCAGCCCGTGCGCGGTGAGCCCGCCCTCGATCTCCAGGGCCTTGATCTCTTTGGTGAAGTTGCTGATCTCTTCGGCCAATTCCAGAAATTCCTGGGTCTCCAGGGCATGCTCCTGAAGGAACTCGCAGATCGTGCTGTCCGGGTTCCCGGCACAGATACACTCCTGCATGAGCCTGATCTCGTCGATGCTCTTGCCGAACCGCCGCTCATAGCGCTGGAGGAGTTCCTCCTTGGTCTCGAGCTGGCTTTTCAGGTCCTTGAGCCGGTTCCCGAAGGTCTCGATCTGCTCCGGCAGAAAACGGATATCGTGGATAAGCCGGACAATCTCTCTGCTGATAAGGGCCATGTCCTGCTTGATCTTCTCTTTTTCGCGCTCTGAGCGCGCATGGAAGAACCTGAATTTCAGGGCCTTGAGCTGTGCCTGCTCGGTCTCGATGGACTTGATGATCTCCAAGGTCTTGCTCATGGAGGTCTCTTCTTCGATCTCGAACATGTCATCGAGATCCACCACGTCCTTGAGCCTGATCTCCGCGTTCGCCAGGGCATCCCCGATCATGAGCACCTCTTTGACCGTAACCGGGGAGTTGATGATGACATTGAGAATCTGGCGCTGGCCTGCCTCGATCCGCTTGGCTATCTCGGTCTCATCCTCCCGGGACAGCAGGGAGACAGAGCCCATCTCGTGAAGGTACATCTTTACCGGGTCCGGAGATCTCAGAGAACCGTCGTCATTGATGTCGATCTCCTCTTCTTCTTCGGATTCGTAATCATCTTCGGTATCGACGAGCTGGATATCCTTTTCCGTAAAGAGATCCATCACATCTTCGAGATCGTCGGGGGTGATGACGTCTTCGGGAAGCGCATCGTTCACCTCGTCATAGGTGAGGTAGCCCTTGGACTTTCCCATTGCAATGAGCTTCTGAACCTCTTTTGTGTAGGTTTTTTTCTCGTTCATCTCTTCTGTGCCACCTCCACTACATAGTTGCGGACATGTTTCTTTTCCAGCATCTTTTCCTGCCTTTCCTTGAGTAGGTCATTCCTTCTCGATTTATCATCATTCTTCTCGGCCTGGGCCAGGTCCCGCTGTATTCTCCGTATATCCGTTTCGATCGACAGCGTCTTAAACCGGCACAGCGTATCGATCAAGGCCTTTTTTCTGTCTCCTGGAAATTCTCCCTCGGCCTTGATCTCCATGGCGTATGATCGGATGTGATCCGGACAGCGCATATCATCGAGTCCTCTGGTTCCCTGTTGTATGAGATATGCGGCAAGCTCGGAGAGTTCGTTGTTTCTGATCGCTCCGGTGAGCCCCAAATCCTTTACCAGTCTTATCGCCTCATCGTCAGAAAGCATGAGCTTCAACAGGAGGATATCTTCCGGACTTCCCTTTTCCCTGCGGGGTTGTGGCACATCACGGAGGGTTCCCTTTCCCTGCGGCCTTATCTGGCCAAGCACCATCTCAGGTGATACGCCGAGCCTCACCGCGAGACGCTGGGCGAGCAAATCCCTGTAAATCTGGTCCTTCATCCGGGAAATCATGGGAACGAGTTCCTTTATTATCGCGTTCTGAGTCTCCAGTTTTGATGGATCACGCCTTGAAAAAGATTCATCAAAAATAAAATCCCATATGGACCGTGCCTCGCCTGTGAGCTGATTCCACATACCGGGATCGGTCCTGGCGATGTCGTCCGGGTCTTTCCCGGCCGGCAGGACGGCCACCTTCGGGATCACGTCGTTAGAGAGAAACGGTTCCAGTGCCCTGAGCATCGCGCTTTTTCCTGCGGAGTCCCCGTCGAACACGAGCGTGATATTGTCGGTGAACCGGGTGAGCAGATTGACGTGGTCTTCACTCAGCGCGGTGCCCAGCGTTGCAACCGCTGCAGTCAGGCCGGCATTATGCAGAGACACAACGTCCATGTAGCCCTCGACGATGGTCACCCCTGCCTGGCGGATACCGTTCTTGGCCCCGCAGAGATTGTAGAGGATCTTGCGCTTTTTGAATACCGGCGATTCCGGGGAATTGATATACTTCGGCTCGCCGGAGCCCATGATCCTCGCCCCGAACCCGATCACCTCCGACGAGATATCCTGTATGGGGAAGATCACCCGGTCTCTGAACCGGTCGTAATAGCCACCCGAGGGCCGCTGTATGACCAGCCCGCACGTGAATGCCACCTCCAGGGGAATCCCCTTCTTCCTGAGCACGCTGCTGAGGCCATCCCAGGAATCCGGGGCATAGCCGATATGGAAGGCCCGGATCGTCTCTTCGGAGAGCCCCCGCGACCGCAGGTATTCCCGGGCACGCTCCCCGGGGCCGGAATGGAGAGAGTGCTCGTAGAATCCCATGGCATACCGGTTGATGTCATAGAACTTCCTGTTCTCGGAGGACTTCGCTGTTTTCGTCAGGTCCACGGGAATGCCGAAGCGGGCCGCGAGCTCCTGGACGGCCTCGAGAAAGCTCAGGCCCTTCATCTCCATGACAAAGCTGATCGCGTCCCCGCCCTTGTCGCACCCGAAGCACTTGTATGTCTGCTTGTGCGAATCCACGTTGAACGAAGGGGTTTTTTCCTTGTGGAACGGACAGAGCCCGACATACGACCTCCCCCTCTTGTTGAGGTGGACATACTCGGATATGACTGCAACGATGTCGATTGCAGCCTTGATCTTCTCGACGTCTATCCTGTCCATCATCTCACTTCAAAGACCACCAGGGTCTTGTTTCCCCCGCCCTCAGCAATGGGGGCATCGAAGGCCGCCTTTATCAGGGGCACGCCCTTGAGGTACCCCCTGATCGCGCTCTTGAGCCTGCCCGTTCCGGTACCGTGGATGATCTCCAGGCACTCCTGGCCGGAGAGCATTGCCTGGTCGATGGCCTTTTCAACAATTGGCAGCGCCTCATCCACCCTCATCCCCACCACCTTTATGGGCAGTACCATCTGCGAGTCCGCCGACATCCTGAGACTGTTCTTCCTCTGGGAGGTCTCCTGCGGCTGGCTGATCACCTCTATCTGCTCGAGCCCCACCTTCATGCGTTTGCTGCCGAAGAGGACCTCAGCCTTCTCATGCCAGAGATCGAGCACCTCCCCGCATGTATCGGTCCCCTTGAGCCTGACCACGGAACCCTTCTGCACATCGAGGATCTCGCCGGGGTTGTAGTCCTGAAATACCTGTTCGAGTTCGACGGCCTCGGCAACGGCCCTGATCTCCCTGATCGCTTCAGCGCCTGAGGGCTGCCGCACGAGCGCCTGCGCCTTGTCCATGAGCTTGTGGTACCGCAGGGCGCTGGTGATCTTTTCCTGCTCGATCGCGCGCAGCGCCTCCTGGGCCTGCACCTTCAACCCGGCGGCCTCCTCCAGCTCGGCGGCTGCCTGCTTCCTCATGGATGACGCCTTCGAGATGTCCTCCATGGCCTTCGACAGGGCGGAATGGGTATCGTGCGACAGGATGCCGCTCGCCTCGCGGATGATCTCCCGCGGAAAGTCTATGGACTCGAGGATCTCGATGGCCCTGCTCTGTCCGATTACCCCGTATTGAAGTTGGTACAGGGGCTTCAGTCCGCTCTCGTCAAAGGCAGTGGCCGCGTTTTCCACACCGCTAGAGGAAACCCCATAGAGCTTGATGAGGTCGGAGTGCGAGGTCACGATCACACAAGCCCCCTTCTTCCTGAGCGCGTCGATACAGGACACCGCAATGGCCCCGCCCTGCTGGGGATCCGTCCCGACCCCGGGCTCGTCGAGCAGCACGAGATCTCCTTTGGAGACCTGCTCGTAGATGCGCTTGAGCGCCATGGCATGGGCAGTGAACGAGGAGAGGTCGTGTTCGATATCCTGATTCGTATCCATCTCCACCCAGATGGACTTCACCGGGGGTATCACGGAATCCGCATCCGCCGGGATGGCGAGCCCGCTCTTGGCCATTGTGACGAGCAGGCCCAGTGTCTTGAGGGCAACGGTTTTTCCCCCGGCATTCGGCCCGGAAATGATGAGGCAGTCCTTGCCCTTTGGGATCGTGATGTCGAGCGGTACGGCCTGCGCGCCGATCCGCTCGAGCAGGAGCGGGTGCCGGGCCCCCCTGAGATGGATGCCGTCGGGACATATACCCGGTATGGTGGCGTGATATTTTATGGCCCACCGGGCGCAGGCATGAATGAGGTCGAGCCTTCCGTACCGCTGAAGGTTCTCTCCTATGAGCAGGGCATCCTCCCGGATCAGCGCGGTGAGGTCTTTGAGGATCGCGGATTCCTCTTCATGGATATCGGCCCTGATCTGGTTGAGCGTATTGTTCTCTTCGATTATTGCCAGCGGCTCCACGTATGCCGTGCGGTTGGTACGGGAATAATCATGGGTGATGCCCTTCATGTGGCTCCCATAGTCAAGCCTCAGGCATATGACATACCGGTCGTTGCGTTTGGTGATGATCTCGTCCATGAGCACGGACTTCGATCTCAATGATTCGACGATGCCTTCGAGCCGCTCATAGATCATGGTGCGGCAGGACCTGTACCGCGCCCTCAGATTCCGCAGGATCGGGTTTGCCTCGTCTGATATCTCTCCGGTGGGCAGGAGCACGGCATCGATCTCGCTGGAGAGGTGCTCGAGCGGATCGATCTCCCTGGTGAGCTCGAGGAGGTTCTGTCCTGATTTTTCTATGGCGCGCTTGAGCCGGGCAGTCTCCCTGACAACCTGTGAGACCTTGACGATGTCCTGACCCTCCAGGAGCGCACCTTCACGGATCCCGAGCAGTTCCCGGACATCGTGTATCGCTGCGATGGCAAGGGACTCTTCCGACGAGACGATGTTCATCATCTCGTCCAGCATTGCCCACCGCTTTTTTGCCTCATCCCATGAATCAAGGGGCGAAAGCCCTTCAAGGGCGTTCGAACCCATATCGGAGGCAATAAAGGACCGTATGTGTTCTTTAAGAGCAGAAAACTCTAACAGATCTTCTCCCATGAATGTAAAGATCCGGGCAGATGCCCGTTGTGTACGCAGAATATTAAGAAATCACTGCAACAGTTTCGATACGATGCCGTTGACCAGCTTCCCGTCAGCCTGCCCGGCGAGTCTTGCCATTACGAGCTTCATTACCTTCCCGAGGTCCTTCTTCGTGGCTGCGGTATCTGTAATGATTTCTTTTATGACCTCAGCAATCTCTTCCTCTCCCAGTTCCTTGGGCAGGTATGATTTCAGTATTGCGAGATTGTTCTCCTCTGCCTTGGCCAGGTCGTCTCTGTGGCCTTGCCTGTAGAGTTCATAGGATTCGGTGGATTGTTTTATCTGGGAGCGCAGAACCTTTACGATCTCCTGATCATCGGGCTCTTTTTTCGATGCCACCTGTTTATACTTGATTGCAGAGATAACCATGCGGAGACAGGACACCTTGTCCTTGTCTCCGCTTTTCATTGCTACTCCCAAGTCTGTCTTGATGGTGTCAAGCAGCATCAGTAGTATGTCCTTACCTTACTCATTCTCTTCAAGGCCCTTTTGCGCGAGGCTATTGCCTTCCTCTTCTTCTTGACACTCGGTTTTTCATAGAACTCACGCTTACGAACCTCGGAGAGAACACCCGCTTTTTCCACCTGCTTTTTGAAGCGCTTCAGAGCGCCCTCAAAAGGCTCGGTCTCTCTCACTCTTATACCGGGCATGCGTCTTTCGTACACCCCCCCTCTTTCCCAAAGCGTTTTTTCAAGGATAAGATTCTATATAGGAATCACATCGCCGCTGTCAAGCACTTAAGTGCTGCACCATGAGAAAATTCCGGCTGTTTTTTTAGCGGTCCTGGTGATCTTTCCAGCCCCCTGCCTGATCGGGATGGACCCTTGAGCAGATGGTGCGAGAGAAGGGACTCGAACCCCCACGGCGTGAACCACTGGATCCTAAGTCCAGCGCGTCTACCAATTCCGCCACTCTCGCACGAGCGCTATGTAAGGAAATTGCACCGGGGTTTGTCAAGCTTAAAAACGCATTGCCCCGGTCCATGCCTGCCTTTTTTGAATGCCCGTTCATACCCGGCAGAAGCAGGACCGGGTTTTACGGAGAGTATGCCGGCATGGCTCAGCAGTATCACGCCCAGCAGATGAGCCCGGTATCGACGGGATAGATCAGGTTCGTGTGTCTCGGCAGTATCCTGACGGTGTATCCGAACCTGCCTGTGTCCTTGCAGAGGATCCTGGCCTCGAACATGTGGCTGCCTTTGCCCTGGTCCTCGGTGTGCTCCATCATGATCTCCCTTGTATCGAAGAGATTTCCGGCATCATCTATATGCCCGTAGTATATCTGGACGCTCACGTCCGTCGGCTTGATCGGCCCGAGATGAACCAGTGCCTGGATGACCACATCACTGTGCACCTCCACCTCGTCGCCCTGGGAATGGGAGATATCCCTGATGCTGACCTGCTCCCAGTTCTTCCGGAGAGCCTCCATCCACCCGACCAGGTTCTTGGCACTGGCAAAATTGTCCCCCGACAGGTTCTTCATGTTGAGCGCCGCACCCATGTAGCAGCGGTCGGTATACTCCTCCACCATCCTGTTGGAATTGAATTCAGGGCACAGGGTCCTCATGGACCTCTTCATCATGGCGATCCAGCCCCGCGGCAGGCCGTCCAGACCCCGATCATAGAACAGCGGGATGATCTCCCGTTCAAGGAGATCATAGATCGCCTTGCTCTCCACCTCATCCTGGTAATCGAGGTTCTCGTACACCTCGCCATTGCCGATGGACCAGCCGAGATCGGGACTGTATCCCTCGACCCACCAGCCGTCCTGTATGCTCAGGTTCAACGCTCCGTTTGCCGTGGCCTTCATCCCCGAGGTCCCGCAGGCCTCCAGCGGCCGCCTCGGGTTGTTCAGCCAGATATCGACTCCCTCCACCAGGTAGCGCCCGATATTCATGTTGTAATCTTCCAGGAACACGACCCTGTTCCTGAACACCTCGTCGCGGCCTATATGAACGATGCGCTGAATGAGGGCCTTGCCCTCGTGGTCCCGGGGATGCGCCTTGCCGGATATGATGAGCTGAACCGGCAGCCCTGTGTCCGAGATGATCTTCTTGAGCCGCTCGATGTCCCTGAAGATGAGGAGCCCCCGCTTGTAGGTTGCAAACCGCTTGGCGAAACCGATGGTGAGGGCATCCGGATGGAGGCTCTCTGCGGCACGCTGGAGTTCCCTGGGCTTGGCTCCCCTGGCCTTCAGCTGTTTCATGAGACGGTTGCGGGCAAACCCCACAAGCCGCTCCCTGCGTCTCTGGTGGGTCGACCACAGCTCCGCATCGGGGATGTCGTCTATGCGCTCCCACACCTTCTGATTGTCAGGATCCTCTTTCCACTTCGGGCCGAGGTACCTGTCGAAGAGATCGGCCATTTCGGAGGAGATCCACGAGGGGATGTGGATGCCGTTCGTGATCGAGGAGATGGGGATATCGTGTTTCTTTACATGAGGCCAGATATCCTGCCACATGTCCCGGGACACCTCTCCATGGAGCTTGCTCACCCCGTTTCTGAAGGCAGCGTTCTTCAGGGCGAACACGGTCGCGCCGAAGGGTTCTTTCTCGTCACCCGCGTTCTTCCGCCCCAGGGCGAGGAACTCGGACCACTTCAATCCCAGCTGCTCGGCATACGATTTGAAATATTTCTCCATGAGGCCGTTGTCAAACATGTCATTGCCGGCAGGAACCGGCGTATGCGTGGTAAAGACCAGCGAAGATCTCACCACCTCGCGTGCAGTGTTGAAATCCAGGCCTTTCTTGTGCATGAGCGACCTGATCCGCTCCAGGGCCACGAGAAAGCTGTGCCCCTCGTTCATGTGATAGACCATGGGATCGAGGCCGAGCGCCTCGAGGGCCTTCATGCCTCCTATACCCAGCACGATCTCCTGTCTGAGCCTGTCTTCCATGTTCCCGGCGTACAATCCACCGGTGATGTTTCTCTCGTCAGGATGATTTTCCTCGAGGTTCGTGTCCAGCAGGTACAGGGGAATCCTGCCCACCGGACATCTCCAGATCTGTGCCACACACTGTCTGCCGCCCATGTCGATGGATATCTTCAACGGCTTTCCATCGCTGCCGTTCTCCAGAACGAGCATCATGTGATAGAAGTCATTGTTCGGCGACTCTTCCTGCTGCCACCCGTCCCAGCTCAGATACTGGGTGAAGTACCCGTGCTTGTAGAGAAGCCCAACCCCGCACAGGGGAAGCCGCAGATCGCTCGCACTCTTGAGGTGATCGCCGGCAAGGATCCCCAGCCCGCCTGAATATATGGGCAGGCTCTCGGTGATGCCGAACTCCATGGAAAAATATGCTATTGTGAAATCAATTGGTTGTGCGAGAAGAAAGGAGTATATTCCCTTTTCGGACATGTAGTCGTTGAAATCGTCTGCAGTCTTTTTCATCTGCGAGAGAAATCCGTCGTCTTCCATCAGATCCATAATCCTGCCCTGCGAGAGCCGGGAAAGCATCTCGACCGGATTATGACCGGTTTCCTCCCAGAGGTACCGGTCCATGTGCTGAAAGAGCCGCAGTCCCTTCTGGTTCCAGCAGTACCACACATTGTATGCAAGGGAGAGTATCGGGCTGAGTGTCTCGGGAAGCGTGGGCACTACCCTAAAGGATTTTATCTTCATGCCGTCCCCTTTCGTCACCTCATTATATTATATGTATTACATTCAAATTATAACCCCGCCTGCATCAGGGGCAAGCGGGGGACATCGTCACGGAAAAAGGTCTGCTAAATAAGCTACAAGAGTTTTCTGATCAAATCTATGGCCGTTGTCTGATTGATCAGGCCGAGATTGATCGTGACATGATACAATGTCGGGTCGTTGTGGTACCGGTTGAACATCTTCTCGTGGTATTGCCTGCGTTCGTCCTCTTTTGCCTTGATGATCGTTTCGGCCTCGCCCTTGGTAATACCGGCCTTTGCCGAGAGGAAGCTCTTCTTGAATTCCAATGGCGCGATGAGGTGTATCCGAACGACATCGGGTCTGTCCTGGAGAATGCACTGACCGCCGCGGCCCACGATCACGACGTTGCCGCGATCGGCAAGATCGGCCATCAATCCCTGCAGGGCGATCCGGTATCCCTCGTTATCCACATACCCGAAATCCTTGGAGAGAATGGTCTGCACCTTGGCAGTGGTCATGAACTCGTTGATACTCTTGAAGAGCCCCAGGGACTTGCCATCCTCGTACGATGAGACCTCACCCGCAGAGGTGTTCATCTTCTTTGCAAGATCTATCACGAGGTTTTTGTCAATGTATTCATACCCGAGTTCCCTGGCAAGCATACGAGCCAGTTCCACGGCACCACATGCATAATCCCTCGATATCGTGATTGACTTACCCATTGCCCACCCCGTCCTTCATGATCTTTTTGGCCTTTGCCGCTGCATCCGATCCGGGATGCCCCTGTAAAAGCTGCTGCAATATCAGTTCTCCGGTCTCCTTATCCCCCATCTTCATGAAGGACATGCCCTGCTTGAGAAGGGAGTCCGGGATCTTTTCGCTCGAGGAGTACTTCTTCACCACCAGGTCATATCGCAGGATGGCGTCTTCATACCTGCCGAGCGCATAGTATGATTCACCCAACCAGAAATATGCATTGTCCACGAGCGATGGGTCGGGGTTCTGGGTGAGATAGGACTTCAGATCGGCGATGGAGGCCTCGTACTGCCCTGCACGGAACTTATCGACCCCTGTTTCGTACAGCGATTTCGCAGACACCTGGCCCTTCACAAGGGAATCCCTGATGGCCTGAATCTCCTGCTCCAGGGCGTTGATCCGCGCCTCTCCGGCTCCCGCCGAGGCGGTCCCGGAGGCGGCACGCATCTCGTCGATGCTCCCCTGGATGGAGAACAGCTGATCCTGCAGCTCTCCGTAGCGGGCCTGCAGTTCAGCCTGCTGACTCAGGCTCTGCTGAACGACTCGGTCCTTGTCCCCGAGCCGCTCCTCCATCTTGGTGAGCCGGGTGTTGAGGGTATCCACCTCCCATTTCAGGCTGTTCAGGTCCTGCTGCGATGCACAGCCGACAAGACCCAGGAGAACGAAGAGGCAGAATACCCTGTTCATGGCGTCTGCTTAGTTTCCGCTGACCAGGAAGTGAGCCCTTCTGTTCTTTGTCCAGGCCTCTTCATTGTGTCCCGGATCCAGCGGTCTCTCTTCTCCGTAGCTGATGGTGGATATCCTCATGGGGTTGATGCCCAGGAAGATGAGATAATCCATGGCGGCCTTAGCCCTGCGCTCTCCGAGGGCAAGGTTGTATTCCCTGGTGCCGCGCTCGTCGCAATGACCTTCGACCTTGACCTTGATCTCGGGATGGACATTGAGGAAACTTGCCTTTTCCGCGAGGATCTTCCGCGCATCGGGCGTGAGGTTGAACTTGTCGAAATCATAGTAGATGTCTTTGTCCTGGAAGTTCGCTATCTCGGCATCCATGGCAGCCTGTTCGGTCACCTCAACCTGTTCGGTCCCGGGCATGGTCATATCCATACCTGGGGCGGCGGTCTCCTGGGATGGCGGAGGGGTCACTTCCTCAACCTGCTCCACGCCTTTCTTTGCGCATCCGGCCATGAAAAGGACCAGACTTAAAACGATTATCGGCCACAGTGCTCTGTATGTCTTGCTCATATCCTCCTCCTTATGTGGGACCACTTCCTTGACTATTTTTTCCTGATCCACTGTTAATTATTAATAAATTACCTTAAATCCGGGCAAGGTCAAGTACAAAATCGAAACTATTTTATGAGCCCGGACCAGGAGGGTTCCGAGAAGCCGCCCCCTTTGGTAATCTGCACGGTCATGGTATCAAAGATATCGGTGATGTAGATGTTCCCGTCGGATGATCCAAAGGCAACGAGCCTCCCATCAGGTGAAAAGGTGGGAGATTCGTCCCCCCGCCCGGTGCCGGCGAGGACCTTCATCTTGGAGCCGTCAGGACGGATGATGGCCACGTGGTACCGCCGGTCCTCGGCAAGGTGGGTAAAGGCGATGAGATCGCCCTTGGGGGAAAATACCGGCTCGGTATTGTAAGTACCCGTAAAGGAGATCCTCTCCACCTTCTTTGAGGGCATATCCAGGATGTATATCTGCGGCGCTCCAGCCCGGGAGGAGCAGAAGACCATGCTTTTGCCGTCGGGGGCGAGAGACGGCGAGGTATCCGTTGCCCAGCTGTCGGTGAGCCTGAGGGAATTCTTGCCGTCGAGCCCGAGCTGGTAGATCTCCGGGTTTCCGTCCCTGGACAGGGTGCAGACTATCTTGGTGCCGGTAGCGTCGAAACTCGGGGTTGAATTGATGCCCTTTTCCGACGAGATCATCCCCACCTTGTATGTGGCGAGATCGAGGATGTACAGGTCGGGGTTGTTTTTCCAGTAGGACACGAAGGCGATCTTTCTCCCGTCGGGAGACCATGCGGGATTGAGCATGAGATCTCCCCCGCCCTTGATGGCCTTTCCGCCGGTGCCGTCACACCATGAGCTGTAGAGCTGTTTCTTTTCGCCTACCTTCTGTATGGCGACGATCTTGGAGGAGAAGATGCCGTCGAGCCCCAGTGCCCGCTCCATCATGGCATCCATGAAGGTATGCACCGTCAGGTACGCCGAATCCGCACTCGTGGTATAGGTCGTGCTCAGGAGTATCTTCGACGTGGCTATTTCAACGACCTGCACTGTGAAGGCGGCAAGTGTCCCCTGCCTGCTGATCTCTCCTGCAATCACGTAGTCCGCGCCGATCAGCGACCAGTCCTTCAGCGTGCCGGCCTCGATCCTCCTGAGCGGGCCGGGATGAATGTATCCCTTCGGCTCTATGAGGGAGAACACCCCGGTAATGGCCAGGTCCCTGGCGCAGACATCCCACACCTGTCCCGCGAGGTCTGCGGGCCCCCAGAATGCCGGCATGGCAACTTTCAGCTTCTTGAAACTCCGGGCCTGGATGTCGATGTGAATCGGGTTGGCGGCATAGAGGGCACTGGAGAACAGGCACAGAAGGATAACGGCTGAGGCGATAATTCTTTTCATTTACTGAGCTCCTTTGGGAGGGGTAAAAGACATGGTCAGCTCCACGGTGTCTCTCCCGGCAATCAGTACCAGGGGGGGCTGGGGCAGTCTTTTTATACTGTTGAGTGCCAGGAGCACCGAACGGTCGAACGGGCTGTTTCCCGACGGGACGAGCAGCCTTTTGTCGAGCAGCTCACCGCTCCTGGTTATCTTGAGAAGATAGGTGGTCTTCAGGGACATATCCACGATGGAGACCTCCGGCGGCGTCTTCCAGTGACTGTCCACAAGGGATCTCACCTGGGCCTTCCACAGGGTTATTGCATCTGAAGACCCTTGTTTCCCGGCGGCCTCCATGGGTTCTCCCTGTGCTGATTCATATTCCTTGAGCCCTTGCGCGAGATCATCTCCGGTCTCGGCCGGGCTGTCCGGAAGCGGTTCTTCGTCCTGGCGCTTTACCGGCTCGAGGTCTGCGGGAGACAGCTTGGGCGCACGATCCTGAAGTGCCTTCTCTTTCTTGACCCCGCTGAGAGCCATCGTATCCGAGCCTTTCCGGTAGACATACGTCTTCCCCGGAGCCTTTGCGGATGTCCCGCTCTGCCGGGCCGGCGGGGCAGAGGAGACGATAGCCACCTCATAGACATCGTAGTCGGGAATGTCTGTGCGGGAAAACTCCAGATCCACCACTGCCAGCATCAGGACTGCATGGCAGACAAGCGAAATCCCCACAAACCATCTCAAACGTCTCATCCTACTTCTTTACTGGTGGTTGCGTGACCAGACCGATCTTGGTCAGGCCGGTTGAACGGATCAGGGACATCACCTCGACCACGTACCCGTAGGGAATGGCCTTGTCAGCCTGCAGGAATATACTCTCGATCCCCCGCTGCTGCCTGATCTGTTCCAGGATCACGTCGAGCCGCGAGAGCTCGATGGGAGAACCGTTGATATCGAGCGTGCTGTCCTTGTTGATGCTGATGATCAGATCCTGGTCCTGGCTTTCCAGGGCACGAGCCTGGGCCTCCGGAAGGTCCACCTTCATGCCTTCCTTCATCATGGGGGCCGATACCATGAATATGATGAGGAGGACGAGCATGACATCGACCATGGGGGTTACGTTTATCTCTGAGACGAGCCTGTGGGGTTTATTTGTCACCATGCAGCAGCCCCCTTCGTATCCAGTTCATGAAATCTATCTGGAACGTATCCATCTGCGCGGACGCATGGTTTATCACCCCGGTGAAGTAGTTGTAGAAGAGCACCGCAGGGATGGCGACAAAAAGTCCGCCAGCAGTTGCGATCAGGGCCTCGGAGATTCCCGGGGCCACGGTGGCGAGGTTTGCAGAGCCCACAATCCCGATCTCCCGAAATGAGTCCATGATCCCCCAGACCGTACCGAACAGCCCGATGAACGGGCTCGCGTTGCTGATGCTCGCCAGAAAACCGAGCCCGTGCGAGAGATCCATGGTCTGCTGCGCATTTACGCTTGCAATCCTGTTTTCCACATTGGCCAGCATGGAAACCGGTATGGTCTGGCTCTTGGCCATGATCCTGTTGAGCTCATCCTGGGCGCCATGGAAGAGATGCGCCATGGGACAGTCACCCGCCTTGTCGACATTGTCGAGAAGGTCCACCATGCTCCCGCTCTGCGCCAGAGAATCGAGGATGAGCTGGGCCCGCTTGCGCGCCCTGGACAGGCTGAACCATTTCTGGATGATAATTGCCCAGGAAAAGATGGAAAAGAGAAACAAGACCAGCAGCACGAGCTTCACGATGGGGTCGGAATCAACGATCATGGCCCCGATATCACCCCGGAACTGAGATGTGGCTGCATAGGCAGTCGATGTCAAAAACGGCATGTACTTTCCTCCTGTACCTTTTTAGTAATGAGAGGGAGATCCCGTCCTCACCGCCCGATATCCCTTGGGAGCGTCACGATGAACGTCGTCCCCTGTGCCGAGGACTCCACCGTGATCGATCCGGAGTGCATCTTGACGATCCGGTACGAAATGGACAGCCCGAGGCCGATCCCCTTGGGCTTTGTGGTAAAAAACGGATCGAAGATCCTGCTGCGGATGTTTTCCGGGATACCCTCTCCGGTGTCCCTCACCTCGATCCGGACAGACGAACCCAATTCCAGGAGGTGCACCTCCATGGTGCCGCCGGACGTCATGGACTGAACGGCATTGATAAGGATATTCATGAGCACCTGCCGGATCATGTCAGGATCGGCCTTGATCCTGATGGCACTGGTCGGGTAGAATTCCATTATCCGGATATGGTTACCCCGGGCAGTATCCCTGACCATGGAGACCGTATCCTCGATCACCTTCTTTACATCACAGGAACGGACATACAACTCCCTGGGCTTGGCAAAGTCAAAGAAATTCAGCAGCAGCTTGTTCAGCCTGTCTATCTCGATGATGATCTTCGAGATGTAGGCTGCCCGGTGGTCATTGTCCGGGATCTCTTCCTGGAGGGCCTGTGCGGTGATCTTTATCCCGGCAAGGGGATTGCGGATTTCATGGGCTATCCCCGAGGTGAGCTCTCCCACCGTGGCGAGCTTGTCCATCTTGAGAATCTCCTGCTGGAGCTGGTGAATCTCGGTTATGTCGGTCAGGATGATCAGCGAGCCCCCGCCGCCGAGGTCCTTCTTGCTCAATCGAACCGTGAGCCGCTCATCTCCCCGGGTACGCAGCATGGTCTCTTTCTTCCTCGAGTCGTGCTGCACGAGACCGTCTATGTTGATCTCAGAGAGCCGCTCCCTGTCTATTCCCATGTATTCGAGGGCGGCACTGTTGGCAAAGGCAACGCCGCCGGTGCTGTCTGCAAGCATGACCCCTGTCGGCAATGAATCGAGAATCTCGTATACGAGTTCCTGTCTCATAGATCCATAGTATCGAACAACCACCAAAACTTCCAGAGAAATTTATTCCGCCCGTGGCACTTTTTTCACCCCCATGATATATTGTATAACTGATTGAATTATTTAGATTAATATAATTTCAGCTCTTGCAACTTGGTGTTGACATCACCATGTTAATATTATATATGTCAAAAAGTGTCATTTTGTGCCAATTTTGTGGGGTAAATAGGGTGTTGATAGGGCATTACCAAAATTCGATAAATGAGAAGGGCAGACTGAGCATACCTTCCAAGTTCAGAGACGTGTTCAAGGAACTGGGCACGGAGAGTCTCATTGTCACCAAGTGGATCGACCACTGTCTCAAGGCCTTTGCCCCCGATGACTGGGAGCTGCTGGAAAAAAAGGCCTCCACCCTGTCCATGGTGAGAAAGGTTGACATCGTCTTCAAGCGGCACGTGATCGGCTCTGCCGAGGAATGCCAGATCGATGCGCAGGGCAGGATATTGATCCCTGCCACCCTGCGCGAATATGCCGACCTCAAGAAGAAATGTCTCTTCGTGGGCATTACGGACCATCTCGAGATCTGGGATACGCAAGCGTACGACACGTACATGAACGAGGCCCTCAAGGATTCCGAAAGCCTGCGCGAAGGACTTGCAGAGCTGGGTCTATAGGCCTATGCAGCACGTCCCGGTTCTTCTCAAAGAGGTCTTAGAGGTGATCATGCCAAGAGATGGCGGGCGATACTTCGACGGTACCCTGGGAGGCGGCGGACATGCCCGGGCAATCCTCGAGATGAGCTCTCCCACGGGAGAGCTGGCCGGCACCGATCTCGACGAAAACACCATTGCCGGGCTCTCCCGGACACTCTCAGCCTTTGGCGGGCGGGTTCACCTGTATGCCAGGAATTTTTCCGAGATAGATACGGTGAGCACCCTGCTCGGGTGGGAGTACTTTGACGGCATCTTAGTCGACCTGGGCATGTCCTCGGGGGCCCTCGATGATGCCGATCGGGGGTTTTCTTTTATGCGAAAAGGCCCCCTGGACATGAGGTTCTCCCCGACGGGCTCACTCACTGCACATGAGGTGGTAAATACGTATCCCGAGGACAGGCTCGCAGATATCATCAGGAGCTACGGCGAAGAGCGGTTTGCCCGCCGCATCGCTCGCCGCATCGTGAATGCCCGGCCGCTGGAATCAACCACCGGCCTGGCCGAGGTGATCGGCATGGCCATCCCGAGGCGGTTCTGGCCGAAAAGGATTCACCCTGCCACAAAGACCTTCCAGGCGCTCCGCATGGAGGTGAACAAAGAGATCGAAAATCTCGAGGCCTTTCTCCCCAAGGCGGCTTCCCTGCTCGGCACCGGTGGTGTGCTGGCCGTGATCTCCTACCACTCCCTCGAAGACCGCATCGTCAAGCGCTTCTTTTCAGGGGACAAACCCGAGAACTACTTCCTCAGAGGTCTGCCCGAACCACCACCCACGGATGCACCGAAACTGGTCAGGGTCACCGGCAGATCCATTGTCCCCACGCCGCAGGAAATCGAGCACAATCCCCGTGCCCGCAGTGCCAGGCTCAGGGCTGCCAGGAGGATGTCATGAAGACCAGGGTGGCGCGGAACTATTTCCCGACCTGCATTGTCCTGCTCCTGTTCGTCACGGCGTGGGCACTCTTCCACACCTGGACGAGACACATGACGACCGAACTCGGATACACCATATCGGCGATGCAGTCACAGAAGGAAGATCTGGCGAGCGAAAACAAATCTCTCCGGCTGGAGATATCGACCCTCAAGAGCACCAAGAGGCTCGAACTCATCGCAAAAAACGAGCTGGACCTGCATTCGCCAAGACCTGATCAGGTGGTATACCTATGGCTGGACGAGTAAAGATTGCGCAGATCTTTTTCATCGCCCTTCTGGCACTGATCGGCATACGCGCCGTTGACCTCCAGCTCGTCCGGCCGGACACGATTATCTCCCAGGCGCACAAACGATTCGACCACACCATTCAATTGAGCTCGCAGAGGGGCAGCATCTACGACCACAGCGGCCAGCCCCTCGCCATAAGCCTCGAGGTAAAATCCATCGCCGCAAACCCGAGGCTCATCGACAAACCGTCGGGGGCAGCCTCGAAGATAGCCCGGGCACTGCACATGGACCAGAACGCCCTGAAGAAGAGGCTCCAGTCGGACAAGTACTTTGTCTGGATAAAGCGGCAGGCCAACCCCGACGAGGTTGCGGCCGTCAAGGCACTCAACATCAAGGGCATAGGATACTACAATGAGGCGAAACGGTTCTATCCCGAGAGCGAATCCCTTGCCAACATATTAGGCATCGTAGGTGTTGACGGCCAGGGACTCGAAGGTATAGAACTCCTTTTCGATCACGCACTGAAAGGAAAACCTCGACACATCGAGGTGCAGAAAGACGGACTGGGGAGAATCATCTACGCCAGGGGACTACCGAGCGATGAAAAGAAAGACGGCAACACGATCTGGCTCACCATCGACAGGAGGATGCAGTATATCGCATCCTCAAAACTCGAAAAGGCTGTCAGGGACAACAAGGCAAAATCCGGGTTCGTCATCATCACCAACCCGCTGACCGGTGAAATCTATGCAATGGCTTCGTATCCGAGCTTCAACCCGAACATCGGCTCCTATAAACACCTCGACGGTCACAAGAACCGGGGAGTCGTGGATGTGTTCGAGCCCGGCTCGGTCATCAAACCCATCTTCGTTTCCTGGGGTGTTGACAACAGTGTCTTCAAAATCTCCCAGAGCATCTTCTGTGAGAACGGGAATTTTTCCTATCACCGGACCACGATCCGCGACCACGAGGGATACGGGTGGCTTCCGGTCAGGGATATCGTCAAATATTCGAGCAATATCGGTATGGTAAAGCTTCTTGATCCGGTTCACGCAGACGTCATGTATTCCTGCCTGAAGGAATTCGGCCTGGTTGGGCCTACCGGGTTGGATTTCCCCGGCGAACCCGCTGCCCTCGTCCGCAATCCCCAGAAGTGGACCAGCGTGGACAAGGCCAACGTCTCGTTCGGCCAGGGGTTCGCCGTCACCGGCATCCAGCTCATCACTGCCTTCAACGCCTTGATCAACGGCGGCATGCTCTTGAAACCCTACCTCGTGGAACACACGGCGGACGCATCGGGGAAGGAAACCCAGTCCTTCAGACCCACCATCATCCGGAAGGTGATCTCGGAGCACACATCCGACGAGATCGTCGGGATCTTGACGTCGGTGTGCGCCAAGGGGGGTACGGCCGAGGCTGCCAACATAAACAATTATCAGGTGTTCGGAAAGACAGGCACGTCGCAGAAGATCGATCCGCTCACCGGCACGTACTCGAGAAAAGACTGTATCGCCACCTTTATCGGCGGTGTTATCGATGCGAGCGGAAAACCCAGGCTCTCCATGATCGTGAACATCGACGAACCGCACCCCTACCACTTTGCGAGCATCGTGGCATGTCCCGTCTTCAAGGACATCGTCCAGAGCTGCGCCAGCATCATGGATCTGAAACCTTCCATCACGGTTGCCAGGAAAGGAGCCCAAGATGAGGGTATCTGACATCGCCGGTCTCATCCCCGGGGCACGGATAACAGGTCCTGAACGGGACATCGTCGCGCTCAGGGCAAATTCGGCCGGCATCCAGCCGGGCGATGCCTTCATTGCACTCAAGGGCAGCATCACCGACGGGCATATCTTCATTCCTGATGCCGTAAAGGCCGGGGCAGAGGTCATCATCTGCAACAACCACGGGTACGTTGCCCCCTCCGGCACCACTACCATCGAGGTGCCGGACACCGGAGATGCCCTGCAAGTCCTCCTGCCCGTGCTCTATCCGCACGCCCAGGAGGTCTCCCTCACGGGGATAACCGGGACCAACGGCAAGACAACCACGACGTATCTCATAGAATCGGTGCTCAAGGCCTCGGGCATGTGCCCCGGGGTGGTCGGGACGATCAACATGCGATACGCCGATGTCTCCATTGCCTCATCGCTCACTACCCCCGGCCCCCTCGACATGTTCGAGAGGCTCGAGGCCATGAAGCGCTCAGGCGTTGACGCCTGCATCATGGAAGTGAGCTCCCACGCCCTCGACCAGGACCGGCTCGCCGGCCTGTTCTTCGACTATGCGATCTTCACCAACCTCAGCCAGGACCACCTCGATTACCATCGTGACATGGACACCTACTTCCTGGCGAAGAGGAAGCTGTTCGGGGGATACCTCAGGGGCGATGCCGTCATCAACATCGACGATCCCTACGGCAGGAAGCTCGCAGGCGAACTGAAAAGGCCCGTCACCTACGGACGAAGCCCCGACGCACTGATCCGCGCCACGACCCTGGTCAGCATCTCGCAGGGTCTCAAGGTGGTGCTCTCCACCCCCGAGGGTCCGATCTCCTTGACCAGTTCCCTCCTGGGGGACATCAATGTCTACAACATCATGGCAGCAGTGGCCCTCTGCAGGGCCATGGGCATCGAAACCCAGACGGTTATCCGGGGAATTGGCGCGCTCAAGAGGGTTCCCGGCAGAATGGAACCGGTTGAGAACCCCTACGGCAGGAACATCATCATAGACTATGCGCACACCCCTGCCGCCCTGCAGACCGCCCTCGAGTCGGCAAAGGGACTCTCCAGGGGGCGCCTCATCTCCATATTCGGCTGCGGCGGGGACCGGGATCAGGCCAAGAGACCCATGATGGGCAAAATTGCCTCTGCGCTGTCGGATCTGGTCATCGTAACCTCCGACAATCCGCGCACAGAGGATCCCCAGACCATCATAGAAGATATCCTCTCAGGGATGACCGATACCGGGCACGTCCTGGTTGAACCTGACCGGAGAGATGCGATCAGGCTGGGCATTTCCTCCGCAAGGCCGGAAGACTGCCTCATAATCGCCGGCAAGGGTCACGAGGACTACCAGATTATCGGCAAGGTCAAAAAACCGTTCGACGACAAGGTGTGTGTTCAGCAGAGCCTCAGGGAGATTTTCGGCTGATGAAGATACAGGCAGGAAAGATAGCCTCCTTTACCGGAGGGTACCTCGTCTCGGGAGACCCCGAGACCTGGTTTACCGGCATATCCACGGATACGAGAACGATCTGTCGGGGCGATCTCTTCATTGCGCTCAAGGGAGAAACCTTCGACGGTCATGCCTTTGTGAACGATGCCCTTGCCCTGGGCGCACAGGGCGCAGTGGTCATGGACGAAGAGGGGCGCTTTGGCGGGACTGTCATCCTCGTGGACGATACCCTTACCGCGCTGGGAGACATCGCAGCCCGCACAAGAGAGCGCTATTGCCTGCCCATCGTTGGGATAACCGGCTCCACGGGCAAGACAACCGTAAAGGAGATGTGTGCCTCCATCCTGTCCCAGCAGGGCAGCTGCCTCAAGACCGAGAAGAACTTCAACAACCTCATCGGCGTCCCGTTGAGCCTGCTGGAACTCAGGGACGATCATGAATTCGCCGTCATAGAGATGGGGACAAACCGGTTCGGGGAGATCGACCGGCTCTCCGCCATCACCAGGCCCACGGTGTCCATCCTGACCAACATCAACCCCGTACACTTAAACGGGCTGAGGAACATCTCCGGCATCATCAAGGAAAAGCAGGCCCTCTTCAAAAACACCATGCCCGGCGGCATAGCCGTGATAAACCCCTACCAGGAGCACATGGATCGGGTTCTCATCCCAAAGAATCTCGACGTGATCACCTATTCCACCTCGGAAAAGGCGGATATAACCCTGAGAGAAATCCGCCACCAGGCCCTCGACGGTTCCGACGTGGTCATAGACCTCGCGGGAAAGATCATTTCCACCCACATACCGCTGCCCGGGATGCACAATGTGAGCAACGCGCTGGCAGCCTGTGCCTGCGGAGTCGCCTTGAACATAGATCCCGCCAGGATCGCCCACGGGCTCATGGAGGCACGGTTCCCGGGCATGAGGTCCGAGGTCATCGTCTCCGATCATATCTCGATCATCAACGACTGCTACAATGCGAACCCTGCCTCCATGAAGGCTGCCCTGGCCATGCTCACATCATCGCCCCATTCCTTCAAGGTGGCGGTGCTCGGCGACATGCTCGAACTGGGCAACGACACCCGGTACTGGCATACACAATTGGGGACGTGGGTCGCCCAGTCCAATATCGACCGGCTTGTTGTCATAGGGGCGCAGGCAGAGGTGATCTCGCAGGCAGCCCTCGATGCCGGCATGGCTGCCTCGGCCATCCACCAGGCACAGAGCATGGAGGATATCTTCTGGAGTCTCTCGGATATCGTCGACAAGGATGCCATCGTGCTCGTCAAGGCCTCCAGGGCACTCCATCTGGATCACGTGGTGAATCATCTCAAGGCGGTGGCATAACATGCTCTACAATCTTCTCTACCCGCTCCATACCTACTTCTCGATCTTCAACATATTCAAGTACATCACCTTCAGGACCATCTACGCAACCATCACTGCGCTCATCATCTGCCTCCTCCTGGGTCCGTGGTTCATCAGAAAACTCGGCGAGCTCAGATTGAGAGAACGGATCAACGGGTATACCCCCAAGACCCACCAGGGAAAATCAGGCACCCCCACCATGGGCGGACTCCTCATCATCTTCGCCATTGCACTGGCCACCCTCCTCTGGGTCGATCTCTCCAACCTCTTCATGTGGCTCGGGATGTTCATCCTCATCTCCTTTGCCATCCTGGGCTTCATTGACGATTATCTGAAAACCATCAAGGGCAACATGCTCGGCGTTCCCGGCAGAGTGCGACTTCTCGTCGAGTTCTGTGCCGCTGCTTGCGTCGCGTATATCCTCGTGAACATACCGGGGTTCGACAGATCCATAACCATTCCGTTCTTCAAGAACATCCACCTCGACCTCGGGCTATTCTATATCCCCTTTGCCATGGTCGTGATCGTGGGCTGCGCAAATGCCGTCAATCTCACCGACGGCCTTGACGGTCTGGCCATCGGCCCCTGCACCATTGCCGCAGCAACCTACCTCGTGTTCGCCTATGTCACCGGGAATATCAAGGCTGCCTCGTACCTGCAGATTCCCTTCATCTCGGGTGTGGGCGAGCTGAGCATCTTCCTTGGCGCCATAGTGGGGGCCGGCATGGGGTTCCTCTGGTACAACGCGTATCCGGCACAGGTCTTCATGGGGGACGTGGGTTCACTGAGCCTCGGGGGCATCCTCGGCACCGTGGCTCTCATGACAAAACAGGAGATACTGTTATTGGTGGTTGGCGGGATCTTTTTCATGGAGGTCGTGTCTGTCATCCTGCAGGTGGGCTTCTTCAAGTACACCAAGGGCAGACGCATATTCAGAATGGCACCCATACATCACCATTTTGAGCTGCAGGGATGGCCGGAACCCAAGATAATCGTCCGGTTCTGGATCATATCCATCTTCCTTGCCATGGTGGCCATATCGACCCTTAAGTTGAGGTGAGGTGCGATGCAGAAAACAAACAGCGATATCGTTTATTTGCAATCCTTACTGCAGTTTTACATGGACAGTGAGGACCAGGGTATTACAGCTCTTCTGACGAGGATACATCAACTACTTGAAAGGATGGAGGCTTGCGCATAACAGTGTGGGGTGCCGGCAAGACGGGGCTCATGACAACAGAGGAAATGCTTCGCCAGGGCCATGAAGTGCGGCTCGTGGACGAACATGTCCCTGATACGGTTTTCACCCTCCCGGTCAAGGCCCTGGAGAAAGAGGACCTGCTCTGGGCCGACCTCGTGATCCCGAGCCCCGGGATACCCAGGAATCATCCCCTGTTTTCCTGCGCGAAGAAGGTCCTTTCGGAGACGGAAGTGGCCTCTTCCCTGCTTTCGGGAAAGCTCATCGCCATAACCGGAACGAACGGAAAGACGACAACCACCACCCTGATCCACCAGATCCTCGAAAACGCCGGGTTCGACGCGGGTATCGGGGGAAACATATCCCCCCCGCTCATCTCCCTTGTCCGGAAGGATCCGAACTATGTCGTGGCAGAGGTCTCTTCATTCCAGATGGAATGGATCGAGCACTTCAGGCCGGCTATCGCCATCTGCATGAACATCACCCCGGACCACCTCGATCGCTACCGCGACATGGAGGAATACGTCACCTACAAGCTGAAGATCTTCGAGAACCAGGAAAGCAGCGATATCGCCATTGTAAACGATGATGATCCCTACCTGAAAGCCTTCCCCACCAGGGCCAGGAGGTTCGGCTTTTCCCTCGGCCGCCTCTCCACGCCCGACGGCGCATACCTGGAGAACTCCCGGGTGCGCTTCGCCGGGAGCATCGAGGGCACCGGGCCGGTACTCCCCGACCAGAAGGCCCTTGGCAGCGGGGTCATGGAAGATATGCTCGTGACGGCCCTGGTCGGCCGTCTCCTGGGAATCTCCAATGCGTCCATGGAAAAGGTGTTTCACTCCTTCAGGGTCATCCATCACCGCTACGAACACGCCGCCACCATTAACGGCGTGGTGTTCATCGACGATTCAAAGGCAACCAATGTAGGCGCCGTGGACAAGGCCCTTTCCGGGACCGGCGCCCCGGTAGTCCTTATCCTCGGCGGCAAGGACAAGGGCGGCGATTTCTCCCTGCTGGCTGCCCGGTACAAACACCTGATCAAAAAGGCCGTGGTCATCGGTGAGGCGACCGCCAGGATCATGGGGGAGATTTCGGATACCGTGGAGAGTGTTGCCGCCTCCGACATGAACGAGGCGGTCCTGCTCGCATACGCTGCAGCTTCACCCGGGGACATCGTGCTGCTGAGCCCGGGATGTTCGAGTTTCGACATGTTCAAGAGCTATGTCCACAGGGGGGACACATTCAGGCAATGCATAGCAACGATCAGGTAGCCAGGGAGATGGATTTTGATTTCATATTCCTCATGACCACGCTCGCGCTGTTGGCCATGGGAACGATCATGATCTTCTCGGCAAGCTATTTCCTCTCAAAAGAGCTGTTCAGCAGCCCCTTTGTCATGATGAAGAAACACCTGTTCCACCTCGTCATCGGGACCGTGCTCATGGCCGGTATCATGCGGATGGACTACCGGCGTTTTAATGCACGGCCCTTTGTCCTGCTCGTCCTCGCCTCCGCGATCATTGCCCTTGTTCTGTGTTTTGTGCCCGGGGTCGGACTCTCAGGTGGGCATGCCAAGAGATGGGTCCGCATCGCGGCCTTTTCCTTTCAGGCATCCGAGCTGGTCAAGATCGCCCTCATCTTCTACCTGTCCTCGTATCTCGCAAAGAAATCGAAACGCATCGATGACTTTACGTACGGGGTTCTGCCCGCCCTGCTCATCGTGTGTGTCTGCGCGTTGTTGATCTTCATCGAACCGGATTTCGGCACTGCCGCCACCATAGCGGTATGGGCGCTGGGGATACTGTTTATTGCCGGGATGCAGTGGAAACACCTGTTCTTCATATGCCTGGCCGGTCTTCCCGTGGGGGTTCTCATGATGATTCTGGAACCCTACCGTAGGGCCAGGCTCTTTGCCTTCATAGATCCATGGAAAGACATGCAGGGCATCGGGTATCAGATCATCCAGTCCATGGTGGCCCTGGCCAATGGCGGCTTCCTGGGTTCCGGTCTCGGAGAGGGCACCCAGAAGATGTTCTTTCTGCCTGCCCCGCATACGGACTTTATCCTCTCGGTTCTCGGTGAAGAACTCGGATTCATCGGGGTGGCACTGGTCATCATCCTCTTCGGGGTGTGGATATGGAGAGGGCTCAGCATCGCGCTGAACACGAACGACTCCTTCGGCTTTTTCCTGGCTGCCTCCTCGATCTGTCTCATTGGCCTGCAGGCAATCATCAATATGGGGGTTGCCATGTCGGTATTCCCCACCACCGGCATAGCGCTGCCATTCTTCAGCTATGGCGGCTCCACCCTGGTAACGACCATGGCTATTTCAGGCCTGGTCCTGTCGGTCTCGAGGAGGGCACGCCTGTGAAGATCATCATCACCGCAGGGGGCACGGGCGGCCACATCATGCCCGCTCTTGCCATTGCCCACGCCATCAGAGAGCGCCTGCCCGATGCCGAGATCCTCTTCGTGGGCACGGACCGGGGCATGGAGGAGCGCCTTGCCCGGCAGCAAGGGCTGGAGTTCAAGGCCATCAGGGCACTGGGCATCAAGGGAAAATCAGCGGCGAATGCCCTGAGGTCTTTCGCCGTAAACATGCGGGCCTTTCTCGCTGCCCTGAGGATCGTCAGGACGTACCGCCCCCAGTGGGTAATCGGGACCGGGGGATATGTCACCGGGATGGTGGTGCTCGCAGGCTACTTCCTGGGGTGCCGCCTGGCAATCCAGGAACAGAACAGTGTGGCGGGACTCACCAACAGGATATTGTCCAGGATCGTGGAAAAGATCTTCATCGCCTTCCCGGATTCAAGACAGGTCTTTCCGCCGGGCAAGACCGTCCTGACAGGCAACCCGGTACGCAAAGAAATCGCTCAGGGCAAGGGCACCGGGGACAAGCTCCTCATCCTCGGCGGCAGTCTCGGTGCGAGCAGCATCAACCATGCCTGTACCGGGGCTCTTGCCCTGCTGCACGGCGAAAGTGCTGCCCCGGCCGGCATCCACCAGACCGGTCGTGCCGACTTTTCCCGGGTGAAGGAGGCGTACAAGGACCTGGGACTCGATGTTGCGGTATCAGACTTCATCGATGATATGGCCGGCGTCTACGAACAGGCCTGCCTGGCCGTCTGCAGGTGCGGGGGACTGACCCTTTCCGAGCTTTCCAGGACAGGCGTTCCGGCCATCATGGTCCCCTACCCCTATGCAACGGACAATCACCAGATGGAAAATGCCCGCTATGTGGCGTCCAAGGGAGGCGGGTGGATCATCCCCGACGATTGCCTCACCCCCGAGAGGCTCGCCCTGGAGATCAGGTCGAGACTGTCTGACTCTCGGGGGCTGGAGACGGCGGCATCGAACATATCGGCCATATGTCTGGGAGACGGGGCTGAAAAGATAGCCCGGGAGATAACAGGTGTTTAAAGGGATATCGAAAATTCATTTCGTGGGAATCGGCGGCATCGGCATGAGCGGGATCGCGGAGCTCCTCCTCAATCTGAAGTTCGAGGTCTCCGGTTCCGATATTGCAGAATCGGATATCATTGCACGGCTGCGCAGCTTCGGTGCCCGTATCGAGATCGGTCACAGGGGCGAAAACCTCGGAAACGCCCAGGTGGTGGTCTACTCCTCTGCCGTGGGCCTCGACAACCCCGAGTGTGCCGCCGCAAAGAGCAAACGGCTGCCGGTCATTCCCCGGGCGGAAATGCTTGCAGAACTCATGAGGATGAAGCATTCCATCGCCATAGCAGGCACCCACGGAAAGACCACAACCACGTCCATGCTCGCCACCATACTCGATGTGGCAGGCCTCGATCCCACCGCCATCATCGGCGGCAAACTCGACAGCTTCGGCTCCAATGCCAGGCTGGGTGAGGGGGAACTGCTCGTGGCAGAGGCGGACGAGAGCGACCGGTCATTCCTCAAGCTCGCCCCGATCGTTGCCGTGGTCACGAATATCGAGAGGGAACACATGGACTGCTACCGCGATCTCGATGATATCCTCGATACCTACGTGCAGTTCCTCAACAAGGTCCCGTTCTTCGGGTTCGACATGGTGTGCCTGGACAACGAAAACATCCAGCAGATACTTCCCAGGCTCGAGAGAAAGGTCATTACCTACGGGTCTCACACCCAGGCATTGTACCGCTTCACCAACCCGGTCTTCAGCGGGCTCACTACAACCTTTACCGCCCACAGAAACGGCAGGACCCTCGGCGATATCACCCTTGGCGTCCCGGGCATGCACAACTGCTTCAATGCCATGGCCGCCATTGGAACCGCCATGGAGCTCGGCATCGATTTCGAGATCGTCCGGAAAGGGATCAACTCGTACAAGGGGGTCCAGAGAAGGGCCCACGTCCGCGGGGAGAAACGCGGCATCATGATCATGGACGATTACGGTCATCACCCCACCGAGATCAGGATGACCCTCATGGCCATCAGGAGCGGGTTCCCCGACAGGCGCCTGATCGCCGTGTTCCAGCCCCATCGCTACACCAGGACGAGGGACCTGTTCGATGATTTCGTGACCTCTTTCTACGATGCATCGCGCCTGTACGTCACCGAGATCTACGCCGCCTCGGAAAAGCCCATCGCAGGCGTATCGGGCCGCCACCTGTGTGACGGCATAAAGGAACACGGCCACCGGGATGTCTGTTTTGTGGAAGATAAAGAAGCGCTTCCCGAGATCATCTTCAAGGATCTCCGGGAAGGAGACCTCGTGCTCTTCCTCGGGGCCGGCGATGCCTGGAGACAGGGACTGAAGATACTGGAGATGCTCGGATGAGGCAGTTTTCAAGGATATGTGCCTCCGATCTGACCACCATGCACTGTGGCGGAAAGATAGCCGTGCTCTTTGAGCCCGAATCGCCCCAGCAGCTGCGCGAACTGATCGGCCGGCTCGAAGACTTCGTCGTGCTCGGCGGCGGCTCCAATCTCATCTTCGAGGACACCCTGATCACCAGGCCGGTCATCCGCCTGGGCAGGGGATTCAACACGATACAGCGAACCGGCGATCACCTCGCTGCAGGAGCGGCCCTGTCCACCGGGGCGCTGCTGTCCAGCTGCGTGGACAATGGCCTGAGCGGGCTCGAATTCATTGCCGGGATACCGGGAACGGTCGGCGGCGCGCTGTGGATGAATGCCGGAACATCCACCTCAGGGATCATGAATGCGGTAGAATCCGTGGAGGTCATGGACAGGGAAGGGATTCACACGCTCGCCCGTGAGGCCATCCCCTACGGGTATCGCCACGGGGGCATCCCCACTCAGAGTGTCATCCTCGGTGCACGTTTCGCCCTGAACAGCGCACCAAGGGATCGCATACAGGAGACCATAGCATCCTTCCTGGAGAAGAGACGGTCCCAGCCCCGGGGCTACAGCTGCGGGTCCGTGTTCAGGAATCCCGCCGGGTCCGCCGCAGGGCTCCTCATCGAACAGGCAGGCATGAAGGGGTTTTCAATCGGGGGTGCCAAGGTCTCGGACATCCACGCGAACTTCATTATCAATGACGGAAACGCCTCGACCTCTGACATCAAGGTCCTCATCGACACGGTCAAGCAGAGGGTACGGGAGAAATTCGGCATAGAACTTGTAGAGGAGGTACGGATAATTGGTTAGAGATTATAAACCTACAAAAAAGACCGCCTCCAAGAAGAAGACCATCTCGAAGATCAATCTTGCCCTGCGTGCGTCCATATGGCTGAGCCTGGGGGTCTCGGGTTCGTTGATACTGCTGTGTGCCGTCGCCTACATTACCAACTCTCAACTGTTCCAGGTGCGCTCCATCGAGGTCAAGGGCGGTGCCCACGTGGAAAAGAATGAGGTGCTGACCCTGCTCGACATCGAAGAGGGGAACAACATCCTCGGCTGGGATATGGATGCCGCACGGCAACGGCTCCTGAAACACCCCTGGGTCAAGGACGTGGCCATTTCCAGAAACTTTGTCCCGGCAACCGTGAGCGTACGGATCCAGGAGCACAAGCCAACGGCAACCCTGGTGCTCAAGGACAAGCCCTACCTCATATCGGAAGAAGGGCTCGTGTTCGCCTCAGCCCCCGAGGATCACTACGGGCTCATGATCCAGGCTTCCGATTATGCGC
The DNA here is from genome assembly GCA_018434685.1 of Deltaproteobacteria bacterium. Classification (GTDB taxonomy): domain Bacteria; phylum Desulfobacterota; class Desulfomonilia; order UBA1062; family UBA1062; genus DSAD01. The sequence continues at coordinate 293,915 of JAHDOV010000003.1, read as the reverse complement.
CGCTGAAGAACGGAGACGACCTCGACGGCATCCTGAAGGAGGCGATCCATGCAGTCACCGTTGTCGAGGCCAAGGGGTTGAAGGTGAAGGATCTCATCATCGAACCGGGGGGCATGATGAATATCAGGCTGGACAAGGGGGTGACCCTGGTGATCCTCGGGGAGATGACCCCGGTCAAGGTGGAGATGGCCCTGAAGACCCTGCGGGAGATCAAGCCGGAGTGCGGCACGATCATGGATCTGACCTGTGAAGACAAAATCGTTTTACGGAATCGAGGATATCATGGCAGCTAGAGACAGAATCATCGTCGGTCTGGATATAGGGACCACCAAAATCTGTTGCATCGTCACCGAACTGAAAGAGAACAACGATCTGGAAGTGATCGGATTCGGTATCTCCGAATCCAAGGGGCTCCGGCGCGGACTCGTGGTGAATATGGAACAGACGGTGGAGGCGATCGGGTGCTGCGTCGAGGATGCCGAACGCATGGCAGGCATCCGGGTGGACGAGGTCTTCACGGGCATTGCAGGGGGCCACATCCAGGGCATCAGCACATCCGGGGTCATTTCGATCAAGGGGGACGAGATCACGGAGTCCGACAAGAAACGCGTTGTCGACCAGGCCAAGGACTTTGCCAAACCCGTAGGCGTCGAGACCATCCATGTGCTCCCCCAGGAATTCTGTGTCGACGACATCAACGGCATAGCTAATCCGGTGGGCATGGCCGGCTCGAAACTCGAGGCGCGGGTACACATCGTCACCGGCTCGATCTCGGCGGTGAGCAATATCACGAAATGCGCACAGAAGGCAGGCCTCGGACTCCAGGACATCGTGCTCCAGCAGATCGCCTCTGCAGCAGCCATCCTCACCCCGGACGAGCGGCAGCTCGGGGTGATCCTCATGGATATCGGAGGCGGCACCACGGACATAGCCGTGTTCAACGAGGGATCCATCCGCCACACCGCCGTGCTGGCCCTCGGTGGCGATTATGTGACCAATGACATCGCCGTCGGCCTGAGGACCCCCATTGCAGAGGCGGAACGGCTGAAGATCAGGTACGGCCATGCTATCGCGTCTCGTGTCTCTTCCGACGAGCAGATCGAGGTGCCCTCCATCGGGGGGGATACGGTCAACACCGTCCCCAGAAGAATCCTCGCCGAGATCATCGAGTCGCGGGTGGAGGAACTCTTCAAGCTCGCCTTTACCGAGATCCGCAACACCGGCCTCACCGAGAAGATGTCCGCCGGCCTCGTCCTCACCGGGGGCTCCAGTGCGCTGGAGGGAGTTGCGGACCTGGCCGAGGGCATCATGCACATGCCCGTTCGGGTGGGCTATCCCCGGGGGGTCAAGGGACTGGTGGAACTCGTGAACAGCCCGGCCTATGCAACGGCAGTCGGGCTGTGCATTTATGAAGCGGGAAGACCAACACACAGCTTCAAACCCAAAAAGGGCGGTTCAATGTTTGAAAGGGTATTGGACAGAATGATACGGTGGTTCAAAGAGGTCTTTTAAGCGATAAGGAGGCAATGATGTTTGAACTGGAAAAGACGGAGAATACAGGGGCAAAGATAAAGGTCGTCGGGGTGGGAGGCTGCGGCTGCAATGCCGTGAACAACATGATCAAGGCGACCATCAAGGGCGTGGATTTCCTTTCGTGCAACACGGATATCCAGACACTCAAGTCTTCGCTGTCTTCGATACGGGTGCAGATCGGGACCAAGCTCACCCGCGGGCTCGGTGCAGGTGGAGACCCCGAGGCAGGCAAGAACGCTGCCACTGAAAGCGAACAGGAAATCAGGTCTGCCCTCGAGGGAGCCGACATGGTGTTCATCACCGCAGGGATGGGCGGCGGTACCGGGACCGGGGCATCTCCCATCGTAGCCCGCATAGCCCGTGAAATGGGGGCACTCGCCGTGGGTGTGGTGACCAAGCCGTTCCCCTTTGAGGGAAAACGCAAGATGACCCAGGCCGAGAGCGGTGAAAAGGCGCTGTCCGAACATGTGGACGCCTTAATCGTCATCCCGAACAACCGGCTCCTGAGCATGGCCGGGAAGAATGTGCCCATGCTCGAGGCCTTCAAGATGGCCGACGATATCCTCATCAATGCCGTCAAGGGGATTTCCGATCTCATCAACAACACCGGGCTTGTCAACGTGGACTTCAACGACGTGCGGGCGGTCATGGTAGAAAAGGGAAAGGCCCTCATGGGTATCGGTTCGGGAACAGGCGAGAACAGGGCACAGGAGGCTGCACAGGCCGCCATCTCCTCTCCGCTGCTCGAGGATATGGATATCCACGGGGCAAAGGGGCTCCTGATTAACATCACCTCCGGTCCGAACATCACCATGGATGAAATCCACGAAGCCTCCACCCTGATCCAGTCTGCCGCCCATGACGATGCAAACATCATCTGGGGTGTCGTGATCGACGAGGCCATGCACGAGGAGATGGCCATTACCGTGGTTGCGACGGGTTTCTCGAGCAAACCCATTGTGCTTTCCAGCGTTGAAGAAGAGCGGGCTCCGGTAAGGGATCTCCATAATGCCACGGTTATCGACTATAACAGACCCGCGTTCATGAGAAAAAAGGAACAGAAGGTTGACAAAGAGGTCGTGAAGCTGGGAATGGTTGTCGACGAAAGCGTACTCGACGAAGAGTCGTACCACGTTCCGACATTTCTGCGCAAGAAGGCTGACTAGGAGAAGGTATGCGGCCCACGAGGGTTGAGATAGATCTCTGTGCAATCAGGAACAACATCGAAGCGATCCGGGCTGTGACCCAGGGGAGAATCATGATGGCCATAAAGGCTGATGCCTACGGCCACGGGTCACAGGTGGTGGGAAGGTTCGTCCAGGACCGGAACCTCGTGGACATGCTCGGGGTCAGCAGTATTGAAGAAGGCGTCCATTTACGGGATGCCGGCGTATCACTCCCTATCCTTATTTTCGGCCTTATCAATTATTCAAAGGAAGAAATCGATGCCATTTTCTCTCACCGGCTCATGCCTACCCTCGTTGATCGCAGGGGCATCGACGAACTCGTCTCGGGTGCACGGAAGTGGAACCGGCCGGCAGAGGTTCATGTAAAGACCGATACCGGCATGGGCAGACTCGGCCTCGTCCCTGAAAAGACAAAAGAGATCATGGAGACCGTCACCGCGATCAGGGAACTGATCATTTCCGGGACCTACACGCACTTCCCGCTCTCGGACGTCCGTGATGATGCCTTCACGTACGAACAGCTGCAGACCTTTATCGCCTTTACGAACCGCCTCAGATCCCAGGGGATTCCCTCGGGACTGTGCCACTGTGCCAATTCCGGCGCTGTCATGAACTACCCGGACTCCTATATGGACATGGTTCGGCCAGGAATCCTGTGTTACGGGCTCTACCCGGGGGACCACCCGAAGAGCCCGGTCGCGGTTGTGCCCGCCATGACGCTGAAGACCGCGATCATGTTCACCAAACGGGTGAAAAAGGGAACCGGCCTGTCCTATGGACTCACCTACCGGGCTGAGAAAGACAGCTATATCGCAACCATACCCGTCGGTTATGCCGACGGGTACCTCAGGGGCCTGTCGAACAAGGCACAGGTCCTCATCAACGGCAGAACCTATCCGGTTGCAGGAAGGATCTGCATGGACCAGACCCTCATCGACCTGGGTGACGACCTCTACCCCATTGGCGAGGAGGTGATCCTGTTCGGCAGGGATGTGATCACCGCAGAGACCGTGGCTTCCTGGTGCGATACCATCCCCTACGAGATAACCTGCAACATGAGCCGCAGAGTCCCGCGCACCTATTTCTGATAGCGGCTGCATGCCGGGGGACCAACGGCCGCACCGCCTTTACCGTCCCCGGAGGCTGGCCGGTGAACACCGGGGACTGGCATGACCCATGGCCTGCCCCCAGTCATGCCGAAGGATACCGGACATCCGGCCCCGCATGCCCGGCGATATCATTCACTCCACGCGGGCAGTCAGCCTCACTATCGATTACCGCAACCTATTGATATAAAGACTTTATCGCGCCGCAATTGAATTGTAATTCATTTCCTGGTTGACAGCCCAACGCGGGATAAGTATACATTCATCTTTAATTTTTTAATGATATTTCAAGGAGGGTTTCGTGGGAAATAACGATCGGGTAATGAACAGGTGGATAGTTGTCATCGGAGCAATCGCGATCCAGTTGTGTCTGGGTGCAATCTATGCATGGTCGGTCTTCACGCCGAAACTTGCCGATCCCACCGGTATCTATGCCTTCACCGTCAAACAGACCCAGTGGGTGTTCTCCCTTGGTCTTCTCACCTTTGCGAGCGTCATGATCATTGCCGGTCGTCTCCAGGGGAAGATTACGCCCCGGGCTCTCGCCTCACTGGGCGGTGTCGTCCTCGGCCTCGGGTACATCCTCGGCGGTTTCTTCGGAAATACCTTTGCCGCACAGATGGTCTGCATCGGGCTTCTCGGCGGAGCCGGAATCGGTCTTGCCTATGTCGTGCCCATTGCGGTCGGGGTCAAGTGGTTCCCTGACAAGAAGGGCCTCATTACCGGACTTGCAGTCGCAGGCTTCGGCTTCGGCGCCCTCATATGGGTGAAATCAGCGGGTGCATGGTTCGATCTCCTGGGCCGGCTCGACTTCTTCGGCCTCGGCGGCGTACAGAGCGTGTTCATGCTCTATGGGGCCATCTTCCTCGTTATCGTTCTCCTGGGCAGCACCGTCATGATCAATCCTCCGGAGGGATGGCTTCCGGAAGGATATACCCCTCCGGACACCTCGGGTGCGGCAGCCTCCCAGAACGGGGCCGTGGCCTTTGAAACCGGCGAGATGCTCAAGACGCCCCAGTTCTACCTGACGTTCCTCACCTTCTTCCTGAGCGCCATGGCAGGGCTCATGGTCATCGGCTGCATCAAGCTCTTCGGAATCGATGCCCTCTCGTCCGCCGGGATTGACGGCGCGATTGCCTCGGCCATCGCAGGGACCGCCATGGGGTGGTATGCCATCTTCAACGGCCTCGGCAGAATCATCTGGGGAACAGTCTCGGACAGCATCGGAAGGCGTCTTTCCATCTTCCTCATGTGCCTCTTCCAGGCCGTCATCATGTTCCTGTTCTACAAACTGGGCGGCACCTCGGCCGGCCTCATCGCCGGAGCCTGTATCATCGGGTTCAACTTTGGCGGCAACTTTGCCCTGTTTGCCGCCATCACCGCCGATTACTTCGGCAATACGACCGTCGGGAAGAACTATGGTTGGATCTTCCTGTCCTATGGCCTCGCCGGCATTGCCGGACCTCAGATAGGGGGATTTTTCAAGGATGCAGCCATCTCTTCGGGTGCCGGCGTAGATGCCTGGATAAAGCCGTTCATGATCGCTGCCATCGGCTGTCTCATCGGTGCGGTCATAACGCTCATCAATAGGCCTCCCAAAAAGGTCTGAGCCATGAAAAAAGCGGGGTGAGCGTACGCCCACCCCGCTTTTCTTACTCACATGCCCTCACGGATCACTGCTTTCTGATAACGAACACCTCGCTCTTGATCACCTGCCCATCCGAGGTGTACCCATCGGCATACCAGGTCACCGAGGTCCCCGATGGGATGAACCAGTACCACAGCACCGGGTGCATCGTGTAGGTGGTATTGCTCCCGGTATAGACGTTGTAGTACCTGTTGTTCTTCAGCGAGACATAGAGCTTGTACTTGGTTATCGAGTCATTGCCTGCCCACGAGAACGTGGGGTTTTCGCTGACCACCGCACCCATCTCCGGGGAAAGGGGCGTGATGCCTGCCTCGTCTGCCTGGACGGTAACCGTGACCGTATCCGGACTGCTCGTGTCGGTTCCATCGTAGACCTTCAGTTCGAATACATACACCCCTGCTTCTGCCGGGACGAACGATGGCGCAGCGCTGTTGGAAGAACTCAATGACACCCTGGGTCCCTGGAGCTGCGACCATATGAATGATACGGCATCACCATCGGGGTCTGAGCTGCGGCTTCCGTCAAGGGTAAGCGTTTCTCCGGTATTGACCACACAGTCGTCTCCGGCATCTGCCACAGGAACCTGGTTGATATCATCGACGGTGACCGAGATGCTGTCCTGCGACGATGCCTGTCCGTCGGACACCTCCAGGGTGAACTCCAGCACGCCGGATGTCGTCGGGGTAAAGGACGGCCGGTCGGAATCGGCGCCGGCGAGCTCCACGCTCGCACCTGAGGTCTGGCTCCAGGAGAACGAGAGCGTATCATTGTCCGGGTCGAACGACCCTGCAGCATCGAAGGTCACCAGGTCCCCCACGTATACGTGCTGATCGTCACCGGCAGCGGCAACCGGGGCATTGTTGAGCTGCAGGACCCTCACGATCACCCTGTCTGCAACTGAGGAAACGAACCCGTCTGTGACAACGAGCTCGAACTCGAAGGTCCCTTCGGCGTCAGCATCGAACCAGGGGTTTGACGTGGTGGCATCCTGCATGGCCACGGCAGGTCCCAGGACCTGGATCCAGGCGAATTCCAGCTCATCGCCATCAGGATCCGAGGATCTGCTGCCGTCGAGCGTTACCCTCGCCCCGAGCTGCACGTCTGCATCAGTGCCTGCTATGGCCGTGGGTGCATGGTTGTCGTCATTGACCGTAACGAGCATCTCGTCTGCAGGGCTCGAATTGACACCGTCCGAGCACACCACCGAGAAGCGGTAGATTCCCGGATTCATGAGTGTGAGACTGATGTCCTGATCGGTCAGATCCGGGAGCTGCGCCTCAGGGCCTTCCAGGAGTGACCACGCATAGCCCAGGGTATCGCCATTGGGGTCCGAACCGCTCGCGTGGAGCGCAATGGTCTCCCCTGCATCGACGGTCATGTCGCTGCCGGCTTCCACGCTGGGTGGGGCGTTCAGGATAGTGATGTCCACCGTGTCGGTGGCTGAGGCCTTTCCGTCAAAGCAGCTCAGCATGAACCGGTACAGTCCTGCCTTTACACCCACGAAACTTGCCCGTACAGCCGTTCGATTCTCCAGGGTGATAGCAGCAGGGGCCGTCACGCTCGACCAGGCATATTCAAGGGGATCTCCGTTGGGATCGAAAGATGCCGATCCCTCGAGATATACCCTCGTGGGGGCGAGGCTCTGATCGGGTCCGGCCGAGGCAACCGGGAGGTTGTCCGAGGCATCTCTAGGATCAGTATCGTTATAGTATTCTTCGAGGTTTGAGATCCCGTCGTTGTCGGAATCCCCACCTGCATCATCGGGGTTGCTGGAATCGAAGGCAAACGAGCTTTCCCAGGAATCCGGCAGGCCGTCACCATCGGAATCCAGTTGCAATTCAATGGAATCGCTCACGGGTGCGCTCATCCAGTTCCCGGCGGCATCCTTGAAGAGCACGTAAACACGCTTGAGTCCATCGCCCTCTGTCAGCACCCACTGCTGCGATGCGGTATAGGCCACCTCGTCGGAGAAATTCTGACCATCGTTGCTCAACCTCATCCCGGTCACGGCCCCGGCGGCATCCGTTGCGTTCAGGGTGAGGGTCACTACCCTCGTCGGGGTGGTCGCATTTCCCTGACTGATGACGATGCTGCCGGCAGGAGGCGTGGTGTCCGGCGCCGGAACAGATATGCTGACCTCTTTGGAAAAACCGGATTCGTTACCCGAGGTATCGTAAGCGGTCACGGCTATGTAATAGGTTGTCCCGTCATCAGGCACGCTCCCCTGATAACTGGTGGTGTTGCCCACATCTCTTGGTGTCCCGTACTGCCCGGACTGGAAACCATAGTATACCCGATACCCTGCAAGATCAGGCTCCAGATTTGCGTTCCAGCTCACCAGGACCGATGCGGCCATCGAGGGAACAGGAGCGAGCATGAACAGAGAAAATATCATCACAACAGTAGTTCGTAGTTGTTTCATGAAAACACCTCCAGTAGTTCCATTGCTGGAATCACCAAAGGCAATTAACGAGCCAACATTTTTAAATTAATGCTTCTGGGTAGTTATCGAGAGAACGAACAGATTTGCACAACAGATTCGTATGAGATGTTACTATATCGTAATCACTTCAGCCCCTGGCCGGCCCGACCGACCCGGCCAGGGGAACCGCTGCTCTTTTTTCATTTACACCCGTGCCCTATACCTCTATAGTATAGGGTGCAAAAAGGCAGGAAGAACGAAAAGTAATCCAGACAGCCCCATACATTCAGAGGTGAACAGCCGATGACAAACCCTATGAAACGATATCTTCTCATCATGATGCTGCTCGTGCTGAGCTCTTCAGAGCTCAACGCACTGAGCTATGAAGAAGAACGGGATATTACCAGGGAGTTCATAACCTATCTGGACTCCAACAATCTGCTTGTCTACGATCCGGAAATTACCTGGCCGATTCAGATGCTCATGGACCGGCTCGCAGACCACATAAAACAGCCGGTCTACCCCTTCAAGATATTCGTGGTGAAGGACCGCTCGGTGAATGCCTTCGCAATACCCGATGGCTATATATTCATCAACGTGGGCACGCTCTTCTTCGTCAACGATATGGATGAGCTTGCAGCCATTATCAGCCACGAGCTGGGACACAGCCAGATGCGTCACATCTCGGAGAACTTCGAGGCCCAGAAAAAGATCTCCACTGCCACCATCGTGGGGATCATCGCCGGAACCCTGCTCTCTACCAAAAATCCCGAAGCGGGATCGGCGCTGGTGTATTCCTCCCTGGGGGGTGGTGAGAATATCAAGCTCGCGTATTCGAGGCGCAACGAGTACGAGGCAGACGAATTCGGCTGGAACCTCATGAAGACCTCCGGGTTCGATCCTGCCGCCATGAAGCGCTTCCTCATCAGGATGCAGGCATTCACGGGCGGGGCGAACGTCCCGGAGTATCTCCTCACCCACCCGTATACGGAAAACCGCATCGCCACGTCCTCTATCGATCCGGGTGAGCCTCGTCCTGACAACAACTACTGGACACTCTATGCGAGCGTGGTGGGTCTCATGCTGTCCGAGTCGGAGGTTGCCCTCCGCACTGAAACAATCCCCGAACCGTATCGGTCACTCTCGCTGGGCATCATGAAGACCCAGGAGAGGAAATATGACGAGGCGCTTGCCCTGCTGGGCGACATGGACCTGCCCCAGGCATACGCATACAAGGGCCTGTGCCTGTACATGCTCGGGAAAAAGGACGAGGCCTACCCCTACCTGAAGAATTTCGGGAGATCTGCCCAGACGAACATCGCCCTGGCCGAGATCATGGAAGACAAGGGTGAGGTCGATGAGGCGATCAAGACCCTGCTGCCCTACCAGAAACAAAACATCAAGGTGGAGTACAAGCTGGGCGTCCTCTATGAGAAATCATCCCGGACCGCGCTGTCTCACGTTGCATTCGCCAGGTATTTTTCCCGGACAGGCAAGATCAAGGCGAGCATCCACCACATAGATGCGGCCCTTGCCATGGAGCAGGACCTGGACAAGGAGACGGCAGAAGAACTCAGGGAAATGAAGAAGACCTTCAGAAAGATGGAGAAGCCCTGAGGCCTCAGCCTTCTTTGAACAGTGCCCGAACCTTGCTGATTTCGAAGATCTCGCCCTCTCCGGTGTCCTCGCAGAAGGCCTCGACAAAAGCGGCACCGCCTTTGCGGTAGATATATACCGGGCTGATCTTCTTCACCTGAATTTCACCATAGCCCTGCCTCGGATAGAAGATGATGAGCGACTTGCCCACGTGCAGGGCCTCCTCAAAGACCACCTCCCCCTTTGAACCATAGGGAAGCGGCGCCACCATGCCGAAGGGATACACCCCCTCCTCTTTCCGGACCGCCTTCGTCTGATACCGCGCCAGAGCCTCCACGGGCATCATCTTCCCCCAGTTGATCCCGCCTTCTTCCTCCCGGTCCCAGACCAGATCCACACCCCGCACCATAACATCCCTCTTGTCGAGAAATGCCCTGACCTCTTCACCACACTTCTCGGGAATCCTGAAGATGCCCGGCAGGATCTCCTCAAGCCCCTGGGGGGCCTTGTGCGGTGCGTCGGGCAATACGAGAAACGTCCCTGTGATGATATGGGCCTCGCTATGGGAGCGAGACCATCCGGCAACGGTCTTGATGACATTGTCCGGCACCTCGTGCCGTGAGATCCGGTCGAGGAAATTCTCGATCTTGCCGGCATTCCACCCTTCATGCAGTGCCCTGAAGACGGACTTGCGCGTGAGTCGATAGATGCTCACGACATCGCACAGCACCACATCGGCAATCTCTCCGATGTTCAGGATATCGACAGGGTCGAAATCCTTCGGCACCAGGATTTCCATGTTCGGTTGTATGATGACCTCCTCCGCGTAGGATTGAAGGGGCACTTCCAGTCTCCCTGCTTTCAAACCAGAGGAAACGCCCGGCGTGAACCTGATCCAGGTGCCCAAGGTGTCTTCCTGGAGCACACCGAGGCCGATCCAGAGATCGACCAGACCTGCAATGATCTGCCGGGCCTCCGGCACCTCGGGGGTCCTGCTCACGAGAAAGAGCACGAGGGCCCGGGACAGGAAATCTCTCGCCAGGGCCTTTTCCCCGAGCAGGTCAACGACCTTGATCTCGATTCCGGGATACGGTTTACAGGTCTGCACGAATCGCCACAGGGGATAGCGCGCATCGCCGTCGATGGCAAGATCAGTGCACGCGTTGTGTGCGACCGTCACCACGCCCTTCTTGTCCCAGAAACAGCCAAGATCCACGAGCTCCCAGTAGATCCTCTTGAGATCGATGAGATCTCCGAGCTTTTCCTCGAGAAATTCCCACCCCCGCTTGAAGGGCTCCATTCCGGATCTGCATCGGATCCTTGTGCTGCGCACGGTGTTGATCAGGGCCATATGTCCCCAGACATCCAGGCGTTTCGGCTCATTCCAGGCGAGATCTTCCACCGGTTTGTACTGTTTCTGGCGGACCGCATCCAGCAGGGGGTTCACAGAGGGCAGCAGGATGAGCGGGTCTCGTCCTGTTAGACCTCCCTGAAAAACGATTCCTTCCTTCCCGAGGAGCGACAGGGTCTGTCTGGCCTCGTCCAGTTCATCCCCATAGAGGTGTGCAAGCACGTCCCACTGCACCTGCCCTCCCAGTTCGAACAGGTCCATGAGGAGGGAGCGGGGTTTATCCCCCAGGGCCTCGAGGATCTTGCGGAGCCGCTTGTCGTCGCTCAATCCCTCGGCCAGCCTTCCCGTATCGGCCGGATTCCCCAGGATCTGCGAGGAGATAAGCTCGATCATGTATGCAGGGATATGCGAGATAAGATCATAGGTTGATTTCATCGAGTGTCCATTCCTCAATCCGGTATTTATATCCCTGTTCCGCAAGGAAGATCTGTCGCTTGTGGGCGAATTCCTCCTCTGTCGTGCGCTGGCTCACCAGGGTGTAGAAGGTTGAAATCCTCTCTTTCGGCCTCAATATCCTTCCGAGCCGCTGCGCCTCCTCCTGGCGGGATCCGAATGTCCCGGAAACCTGTATCGCCACGGAGGCATCCGGCAGATCGATGGCAAAATTCGCGACCTTCGATACCACGAGCACCGGTATGTCGCCACTGCGGAATGCCTCATAGAGCTTGTCCCTTTTCGTATTCGGGGTGGCGCCGGTGATCAACGGGGCACCCAGGGTGGCCGCGATCCTCTTGAGCTGGCTTATATACTGGCCGATCACCAGGATGGGCTCATCCGCATGTTTTCTGATGATATCCTTCATCACCCGGTCCTTGTAGACATTCTCCGAAGCAATCCTGAACTGTGACCGGTCCGACGCGAGGGCATACTCCATCTCTTTTTCCGGGGGCAGCGGGAGCCGGATCTCATAACACAACGCCTCTGCGATGAACCCCTTGACCTCCAGTTCCTTCCACGGGACATCGTAGCACTTCGGCCCGACAAGCGTAAAGGTATCCTCCTCGAGGCCGTCTTCCCGGATCAGGGTCGCGGTGAGCCCGAGTCTTCTCTTGGCCTGGATTTCCGTCGTGGCGCGGAACACCGGTGCGGGGACAACATGAACCTCGTCATAGATGAGCAACCCCCAGTTCCGGGCCTGCATGAGCTTCATGTGTTCGAAGGGGGCATTGCGGGTCTTCCGGTAGGTGAGCATCTGGTATGTCGTAATGGTAACCGGCCTGATCTCCTTCTTGTTTCCTGTATATTCCCCGATATCATCCCTGGTGAGCGTGGTCTTATCGAGCAGCTCTGAAATCCATTGACGCACGGCAGACACATTCGTGCACAGGATGAGGGTATACGTCCCGGCCTTGGACATGACCTCCATCCCGACGACGGTCTTTCCCGCCCCGCAGGGGAGAACGACAATCCCCTGCCCTCCCCTCGGTCCGCCGCCGACCCAGAAATTATCGGCGCCTTCCGTCTGGTACTGCCTGAGGGTGAATCTCTGTCCCGCCAGGGTGGTTTCCCGGAGCTCCACAGGGAATTTGTCCCCCGGGTCATACCCGACGAGGTCATTGACCGGATATCCGATCTTGATGAGCAGGTGCTTGAATCTCCCCCGTATGTCTTCCGGGATGGTAAACCCCAGGGGCTCGATCTGGTCGATGAGGGCATTCCTGACAAAGGGTTTCGCGGTGATCTCTTCGAGGAGTTCCCTGGATCTGACCTCGACCTTCAACACCCCATCGCCATGACGCAGCAGTCGAATTGCATCCCAGCGGGAAAAGGCATCCCGGATCCTGAAGAGAACCCCTTCGGGGATCTCGTATCTCGAAAAGATCATAAGGGTGGTCTGCACCCTGTCAAAGGTCAAGCCGATGGCTGCAGCATTCCAGATACTCAACGGGGTGATCCGGTAGGTATGCACGTATTCGGGGGATTTTATGAGCTCTGCAAAGGGGAGAATCGCATCCCGCGCCTCCTCGTACCTCGGGGACATGACCTCAAGGAGGATGCTTCCATCGCTCTGTACTATTACAGGTTTATCACTCGTCTTCATCAGAATTATGTAGATTCACACATCTCCCCCTCAAATGCAAGCGTGCATTTTCTTGTTGCCATTGTCTCTCAAATGTCAGACAATAGAGCCTTATCATTGTAATCTGGAGTCCATATTATGAAGGCCTTTGAAAAAAATCCCGCTGGTGTCGAGAAAGCGGATATCGTTGTCGGCATCCCCTCGTACAACGAAGCGGACCTCATCGCATATCCGACATCACAGGCCGCTCTCGGCCTGAAGGAATACTTCGGGGACTCCCGCGCGGTCATCATCAACTGTGACAACAGCAGTACCGATGGAACCGGCAATGCCTTCATGAACACAGACACCCTGGGAATCCCGAAGATATACCTCTCGACCCCCAAGGGGGTGCGCGGCAAGGGCAACAACTTCAAGAATCTCTTCAGAAAGGTCCTGGAACTGGATGCGACGGCCATTGTTGTCGTGGATGCCGATCTCAAGAGCATCACCCCCCGGTGGATCAAGAACCTCGGAGAACCCCTCTTCAACGATTTCGGCTATGTTGCCCCGCTCTACGTGAGACACAAATACGACGGCACCATCACCAACAACATCGCCTATCCCCTGACCCGCTGCCTCTACGGGAGACGGGTTCGACAGCCCATCGGCGGTGATTTCGGATTTTCCGGAAGAATGGCTCACCAGTACCTGAAGAGCACCCTCTGGAATGAGGAGGTGAGCCAGTTCGGGATCGATATCTGGATGACGACCATCGCCATGAACCAGGGGGTTCCCATCTGTCAGGCCTTCATGGGCAGGCCCAAGGTTCACAACCCCAAAGACCCTGCCTCCGATCTCGGGCCCATGTTCAGGCAGGTGATCAGCACCATCTTCAATCTCATGATCGAATACAAGGGCAAGTGGCAATCTGCAAAATGGAGTAAACCCACTGCAATTTTCGGCTTCGGTCTCGGAGAGGTGGAGATGCCTCCCCCGGTGGAGGTAGACAAGGAAAAGCTTTACCGGAGATTCAGAGACGGGTTCAACACGTACTGGGATACGTACCGTTCGATATTCTCGACAGAGAATCTCCAGAAGATCAGAGAAGTCGCATCATTAAGTATCGATCATTTTGAAATGCCTGTTCCCGTGTGGGCAAGGATCCTCTTTGACTTTGCCTTGGGATATTATCATATCACCGTGGACAGAGATAAGGCCATCGAGGTGCTCATCCCCCTGTACTACGGAATGACGCTCTCCTTCGTGAACAAGACCGAGGGCATGTCCATACAGCAGGCAGAGGAATTCCTCGAGGATATGTGTCTGGTATTCGAACAAACCAAACCATATCTCATTGACAGGTGGAACCAGTAGGAAAGGAGTGGTCTATGTCAAAGGTCCTTATCGTTGACGATGAGAAACATATCAGGCTCCTGTATTCGGAAGAACTGGAAGAAGAGGGCTATGAGGTGGCCTTGGCATCTGATGGAACCGGCATTCTCGACCGCATCAAGGAAGAAAAACCCGACGTGATCGTGCTCGATATCAAGATGGTTTCCACCAATGGGCTCGACGTACTTCAGGAGATCAGAAACACCTACTACAACCTCCCGGTAATCCTCTGCAGCGCATACGGCAGCTACAAGGTGGATATCAAGTCCATAGCCGCCGATGCGTATGTGGTAAAATCGTCAGACCTTACGGAACTGAAAAACAAGATAGCGCAGGTACTGGAGGCACGCGTGCCGGAGAAAGAGTAACTCTTGCAAATCTGTGCCGATCTTCATATCCACACCAGCGCATCCGATGGCGACCTGAACCCGGGCAAGATTGTATCCTGGGCACATGCGCGGGGACTCGATGCCATTGCAATTACCGACCACGACACCGTTGCCGGCATCCCTGAAGCCATCCGCACCGGTGAAGAGGCCGGCATCCGCATCATACCCGGGGTAGAGATCAGTGCAATCTATGAACCCGGCACCATGCACATCCTCGGCTATTTTCCCTCCTACCCTCAGGGGCTTGAAAAGGCCCTCGAGGGCATCCAGGATGCACGGAGAAAGAGGTGTCCGCGGATCATAGAAAAACTCAATGCCCTGGGGATGCCGGTCACCGCCCATGAGGTGGCAGAGATAGCCCGCGATGCCCAGATTGGGAGGCCCCATATCGCCAAGGCCCTTATCAGGGGCGGCTATGTGCGCAATTATGAGGAGGCCTTTTCTCAATACCTGGCCAAGGGCAGACCGGCCTATGTGGACAAGGAAAAGATGACCTGGGAGGAATCGCTGACTCTCATTCATGAATATGGGGGGTTGCCTGTCCTTGCCCACCCATTCACCCTGGAACTGCAGTCCCATGAACTCAGGCTCCTGATGGAACGCCTCGTGTCAGGGGGACTCAAGGGCGTGGAGATCTTCTATCCGGAACACTCCAGGGCCCAGAAGAAGCTCTATAGATCCCTGGCACGGGATCTCGGTCTGTTCGCCACCGGCGGCACCGATTACCACGGCACGGCCAGGAACTCCGTCTCCCCGGGGGATTATGGTATCGATACCGCTACCCTCGCGGTCTTGCTCGACCACTTATCACCATGAAGTACGCGGGCCGGCAACAGGAACCCTTCCGGTCCGTCGCCCCTGTTCGACCCTTCGCAGGCCCATCCGTCACTGTTTTTTGATGATGATCCAGAATCCGCTCTCGTCCACCCTGATATCCCAGTCTCTTACCCCGGCGTCCTTCAGGGCCAGCTCCGCGTCATCATGAGAGGTTCTCCCAAAGCGCCTCTGTACATCCCTGGCAAAATCAGGGTTTCTCTGCTTCATCTTGTCGAAGATCTCTGCCTTCAGCCCGGCACTGCCGAAACCTCCCCCGATATAGGCAGCACCCTTTGGTTTCAGAACCCGGTACACCTCGCTCAAGGCACCGGAGAGGTCTTCCCAAAAGAAAAACGACCCCCTGCTCACCACGAGGTCAATGGAACCGTCCCTGGCAGGGATGTGGTGGGCATCACCCATCACGGGCATGACCCGCCCAGCGATACCGCTCTGTTGAATATTACCTGCTGCCCGAAGGGTGATCTCTTGTGAGAAATCCATGGCAAAGATCGTGAGATCCGACCTCTGCGCCAGCGCTATGGCAAGGTGTGACGGTCCGCTGCCAAGGTCGATGCAGGTCCCGGTGGAAATGGCAAGCCTTTCGAGAATCTGCTCTGCGATCATAGAGTAGACAGGACTGAAGACCTCGCTCGCCACCGAATCGAACTCCTCGGCGGACACCTTGTCGAATTTCATTTTTGAGCCTGAATGATCATCCATAACCGGCATCTCCTGCTGTCCCGTGCCCTGCCAGGGGGCCGAAGCCGTTTACAACAGCGCCCCTGTGGTTTACTCCCGACACGCTGCTCGTGTGTGACGAGCATGGAGGGTACACCACGTGGTGCTTTATATGCAATATGAAACATATATCCATACCCCCTGTCATTCGCGCCCCTTAATCAGGGCAGTTCCTGCCGGCCGGGCAGGGTTTTTCCTACTTGACAGTTCTCTCCCTGTTGTCTACTGAGAAGGACAGTAGAGGGTATGATGTCACCGCATCATCAGAACTGGAATATTTCCATGCGAAAACGTATCATCACACCTCGGAACTAATCAAAGACAGCAGGAGAACGACGATGTTTTCGAAAAATGTCCTAGACCAGATAGGGAATACCCCGATTGTATGTCTGAAATCCGTGTTCGACGCGAACATATTTGCAAAGGCCGAACACCTCAACCCGGGAGGAAGCATAAAAGACCGGGTCGCCCTCTTCATGCTCAAAGAGGCTATCCGTGATGGCAAACTCAAACCCGGAGACACCATTGCAGAACCCACCTCGGGGAATACCGGTATCGGCATAGCCCTCGTGGGGGGACTGCTCGGCTATGATGTAGTCATTGCCATGCCGGAAAATATGAGCGAGGAGAGAAAAAAGATCATTACGGCCCTGGGCGCCGAGATCATCCTCACCCCTGCCAAGGCCAGCGTCGAGGGCGCCATCAACGCGGTACGCGAACTCCAGAGGACCCGGCCGAATGTCTATATTCCGCAGCAGTTCGAGAACCCGAACAACCCCCTTACCCACTACCTGTCGACCGGCCCGGAGATATGGACCCAGTTGAGGCATCATGTGGACATCTTCGTCTCCGGCCTCGGCAGCGGCGGGACACTCGGCGGGGCAGGCAGGTTCCTCAAGGAACGGAACAAGGATACCATCATCGTAGCGGTCGAACCGAAAAACGTCTCCGCCCTCCTCGGCCATGAACCGGGCCTTCACCGCATAGAGGGGATCGGGGATGGATTCATACCGCCGGTACTCGATACCTCCCTGGTGGATGAGGTCATCGAAGTGACGGATGACGATGCCGTTGTCACCTCCCGTCTCCTTGCACGGAATGCAGGTCTGCTGGTGGGAACATCATCCGGCGCCAATGTCTGGGCCTGCAACCAAATGGCAAAGAAATTCGGCCGGGACAAGATCATCGCAACGGTCCTGGCAGACCGGGCAGAGCGGTATTTCTCCACAAGCCTGATCTGATCCCTGCGGGGCATTCTTTCCTGCGGCCGGCAAGATATATCTCATTGTCCTGCCCTGATAGATTCTTGCCTGCTGCAGGAACGTAGCCCGTCTTTCCGGAAAACAAATTCCCAGGAAAAGGGAATTTATTTTCCCCTTTTAGCCCGCAGGCATTCGTGTGTGCCCAGTTACCTGTATATATTCATCAACTTATATCCCTTAAGTGTTGGCATTCACCTTGCAGAACTTCCGAACATTATTACAAGCGGCCTAAATCCTACCTGTTACAGAAAAAAGGGATCTCCTCTGAAAAAAGGGAGATCTCTTTTTTTATCCCTTCCGGCCAGCCCCCTGATCTGAGAACGCCCAGGCGCCAGGAGGCATGACCTGGGAGATCCCCCTGTCCGGGATGATTCTCCGGTTCAAGTATTGAGAATCGGCGATCATTCCGATATAACGATTTGTATGGACAAAGGAGTGTTATACGATCTACGGATATCTCATATTCCCTTCGAACAGGGCAAGGAGCAGCGGCATTGAACGATACCACCGCGCAGGGCATGCAATTCAGCGTCATTATCCCCATGTTTAATGAAGAAGAGAACGCCGCCGAGACCATAGCGAGGATCACCACGGTCCTGGAGCAGGACGGCAGGCCGTTTGAGATCATCCCGGTGAATGACGGCAGCACCGATAACACCCTGGCCGTACTTGACGGGATCGCCAGGCAGAACAGCCATGTGAGAGTCACCTCGTACTGGAAGAACGGCGGCAGGGGAAAGGCCATCAGATACGGCCTCATGGCGTCCCGGGGCGAGTACATCGCCACCATAGACGCCGACCTCTCCTATGATCCGAAATATCTGCTGGAGATGTCTACGGTCCTCGACGAAGAAGGCGATATCGATGTTGTCCTGGCAAGTCCCTATATGGAGGGCGGCATGGCCGTCGGGGTGCCCAGGGACAGGCTCTTCATCTCCAGGGCCGGCAACAGGATCCTCCAGCTGGCAATCCCTGAAAAGCTCCATACGCTCACCTGCATCGTACGGTGCTACCGGAGAGCGGTCATAGCGAGCCTGGATCTCAACTCCGACGGCAAGGAGATCCATCTCGAGATCCTCTCCAAGGTTCTCGCCATGGGCTACCGGGTGAAAGAGATCCCTGCCGTGCTCACCTCCCGGAAGAAGGGGAACTCGAAATTCGCATTCAAGGCCACTGCGCTGTCCCACATACTCTTTACGATCTTCGAACGCCCCAGCCTCCTCTTCGGGTTAATCGGCATCGTCCTGACCCTCGTGGGGCTCGGCCTGGGGGCCTATATCCTCCTGTTGTACTACGCCGAGGCACTCAACCCCAACAGGCCTCTGATAACCCTGATGATCCTCTTTATCCTGGGCGGCATGCAGATACTCTCCTTCGGCTTTCTCGCCTCTCAGGTTCACTACCTGAGGAAAGAGGTCCTCCTCAATCGCAGGGCCCTGTCCAGGCTCGACAGCATCGACAAGAAAATTGTTGGCCCTGCACGCCTGAACGATTCCGAGGATCCAGGGTAGGATACAAATCGGCTTGACAATCAGGCTGAATCATGGTTCATAAACCGTATTAGGGTATTATTGTAATACAATACTGACCATTGTTCTGGGTATGCACTCCGGCACGACATACACTCATTTCGCTCGATGGCGGGAGCTTGCATCTCCATAGAATGCTTAATCTTTCATTCAAAAGGAGGTATTGATGGCCAATCTGATCGTGGATGAACGGGACCAGCAGTTCGTACTCTTCGAGATGCTCAAGGCGGAGGAGCTGTGCAACCTCCCGCGGTATGCAGAGTTCTCTCAGGATCTGTTCGAGATGATCCTGAGCGAGGCACAGAAGTTCGCCGTCGAGGAGATCTTCCCCACCCTGGAGGAATCGGACAAGCAGGGATGCACGCTCGTCGATGGACAGGTGCACGTACCCGAGTGCTTCCACCGGCCCTACAAGCTCTTCTGTGAGAGCGGCTGGAACTGTATGTCCCTGCCCCAGGACATCGGGGGACAGGGCCTGCCGTTCCTCATGCGGATCGCTGCGCATGACTGGTTCGTGCACAACTTCGCCTTTGTCTCCTACCCGGGGCTCGGCGAGGGGGCGGCCCACCTCATCGAGGTCTACGGCAGTCAGGAGCAGAAAGACCGGTATCTCCCCAAGATGATAAGCGGGCAGTGGGGCGGCACCATGTGCCTGACCGAGCCGGGCGCGGGCACCGACGTGGGCAACCTCAGCACCAGGGCAATCCGCCAGAGCGACGGCACCTTCAGGATCCAGGGGACAAAGATCTTTATAACCGGGGGCGACCAGGACCTCTCGGAGAACATCATCCATCCCGTGCTTGCCCGTATCGAAGGCGATCCTGCCGGGACCAAGGGGATCTCCATCTTTCTCGTACCCAAGTTCCTGGTGAATGAGGACGGGTCACTCGGGAAGCGCAACGACTTCGAGATTGCAAAGATCGAGGAAAAGATGGGCATCCATGGAAGCTCCACCTGCCTCATCAACTTCGGCGACAACGGCAGCTGCCATGCCGAGCTCCTCGGTGAAGAACGCCAGGGCATGAAGATCATGTTCCAGATGATGAACGAGGCGAGGATCGCCACGGGTCTCCAGGGCGTAACCAGCGCAAGCATAGCATACCTCCACGCACTCCAGTATACCAAGGAGCGTCTCCAGGGCTCGTCCCTCATGGATTTCAAGAATCCCGAGGCCCCCAGGGTTGCCATCATCGAGCATCCTGACGTACGCCGCATGCTCCTGTGGATGAAATCCAATGTCGAGAGCATGCGCGCGCTCATGTACTATGCCACCATCTGCGGAGACAGGGCATCTGCCGCATCCGACGAAGCGGAACTGGAGAAGTGGCTCGGGATCTTCGAGATCCTCACCCCCATCGTGAAGGCCTACTGCACGGATATCGGCTTTAAGGTGACGGAAACGGCCATGCAGTGCTACGGCGGGTACGGGTTCTGCAGCGAATACCCGGTGGAGCAATTCATGCGCGACGAGAAGATCGCGTCCATCTACGAAGGCACCAACGGCATCCAGGCACTCGACCTCGTGGGCCGCAAGCTCGGCATGAAAAAGGGCACCTACTTCATGTATCTGCTCGGCGAGATGAACGCTACCGTCGCGCGATACAAGGATAATCCGGCACTCAAGGGTCTCGCTGACGACATGCAGGGCGGCATCAACGCCCTGGCAGAGATGGGGCTCTTCTTCGGTTCCTGCGCAAAGGCCGGCAAATTCCTCGTCCCGGTGGGCAATGCCTACCCGTTCCTCATGATGATGGGCAAGATTATCTCGGCATGGCTGCTGCTCTGGCAGGCAGGCGTTGCCCAGGAAAAGCTCTCGGCGCTCTGCAGCACCAAGGCCGTCAGCCTTGACGACCCGGCGGGATTGACCCGGCTCATCAAGGAAAACAAGGATGCCGCCTTCTACGACGGCAAGGTCAAGGCAGCTCGATATTTCATCAAACACGTGCTGCCGGAGATCGAGGGGACCATCAGATCCATAAAGAGCGAGGACCTCTCCATGATCGAAATTGCCCAGGAGAGCTTCGCTTCATAACAATGCCCATGCTCAAACACAATCAGCGGGGAGATCTTCTCCCCCTGATTGTGTGTTTTCCCGATGCGGCAGATCCGAACAGCCAGGAGGGTGCAGGTAATACCTTCCTGGTGCTGCCGCAGTAACGACCTCGGTCGCGGGTTACGGTCCTGGTACCGGAGATCATCCCTGAGCACCGTATGGGAGTTGCTTCATGAAAGATGAACGCAAGACACGAGCCCAGCTCATAGAAGAGCTCCATACCCTGCGCCTGCGCCTGCAGGAGATGGACATCGACCAATCACGCTACCGGCAGGTGGAAGAGGCGCTGCGCCAGTCAGACACCTTTTACCGGACCTTTTTTGAAAATACCGGGACCGCAACCATCATCATCGACGAAGACACCACCATCTCCATGCTCAACGTCGAGTTCGAGATGGTGACCGGATATGCCAGGGACGAGATGGTGGGGCACACCTGGACCAGGCACGTGGCGGAAGAGGATATCCCCCGCCTCCTGGAATACCACCGCAGAAGACGGATAAAACCCGATTCCGCGCCGCGGAACTACGAATTCAAGATCAAGACAAAAAAAGGAGAACTCAAAGATATCTTCATGACCATTGCCATGATACCCGGCACCCAGCTGAGCATCGCATCCATGCTCGACATCACCGAGAGAAAACAGCTCGAAAAGGAGATCCTGAACATCTCTGAACAGGAGCGCCAGAAGATCGGTCAGGAACTCCATGACGATCTCGGTCAGCACCTGATCGGCATTGAGGTCATGACAAAGGTTCTCAGAAAGACCCTCGAAGACAACTCCCTTGAGGAGGCTGAGCGTGCAGACGAGATAAACCGGCTCGTCAAAGAGGCCATCACCAAGACGAGACGGCTTGCACGGGGGCTGTGCCCGGTACATCTCGTTTCAAACGGCCTCGAATTCGCCCTGGCCGAGCTCTCCAGGTCGGCATCGGATATCTTCGGTATCTCCTGTACGTTCAATTGCCTGAAACCGGTACCAATCCACGACAACACCCGGGCAACACACCTGTACTATATCGCCAAGGAAGCCATCCACAACGCTATCGAACATGGCAACGCGAACGGTATCACCATCGATCTGAAGAACAACAACGGTACGGTTTCAATGGATATCCGGGACAACGGCGTGGGGATCGCCGAAGGGGTCACAGGTACGGGCATGGGGCTGCGCACCATGAACTACCGGGCGAAGATGATCGGGGCGAGCCTCGTGGTAGAACCGGCCGAGGCCGGCGGCACCATGGTCTCCTGTATATTCGATATCGGCCGGGATTATTCGCAGGAGCGGGTATAACATGTCTGCCGGGGGAAAACGTTCCATCCTGATCATCGATGACCATCCGATCTTCAGGCATGGTCTGGCCCAGCTCATCAACCAGGAGAACGATCTCATGGTCTGTGGAGAGGCTCAGGACTATCACAGCGCCTTGAAGGCCGTCACAGATCTCGCCCCGGACATGCTCATCGTGGATATCACCCTGAAGAATATGAGCGGCATCGATCTCATACGGGAAATCCATAAAATCCGTAAGGACCTGCCCATGCTGGTGATATCCATGCATGAAGAGTCCCTGTACGCCGAACGGTCACTCCGGGCAGGCGCACGGGGCTATATCATGAAACAGGAGGCCTCCGAGAATGTCGTCCATGCCATTCGCGAGGTGCTCGGCGGCAAGATCTATGCAAGCAAGACCGTCACGGACAATCTGCTCACCCGCTTCATCGACGGGACCCAGGATACCCTCGCCTCCCCGGTGCACTGCCTCACCGACCGGGAGCTCGAGGTCTTCCAGATGATCGGCGACGGCCTCGGCATCAGCGAGATCGGCAGGCGGTTGCACCTCAGCGTCAAGACCATCGGGACCTACCGGGAACGGATCAAGGAAAAACTCCGGCTGAGGACCGCCACCGACCTCCTCAGGTATGCCCTGAACTGGGTCGAGGACGATCGCCGGTCCAGAGAGTAATTATTCCCGGCCCTTCACGAGAGCCCTCCTACCGGGACCTGTGCCCCTGATCGTACAGTTCCACCCGAGATAGGTCATCCACCTACACCATAATCCTTCTTTCCTGCACACAAGAAACAGTCGGTGCCCGATTGTGAAAACAGCCCGGATCCTCGATGTATATCTTATTGATCACCAGTTCGATTGTTTAAAAAGGAGGGAGAACCATGAATCAATCAGGAGGACACTATCAGTATCAGTTAACCATAGGGAAGCTGCTTTCGACAGCGGCATTCAATGCGCCTGACCAGGAGATCGTCTACCGGGATCTGCTCCGGTTCACATACCGGGATCTGCTGGCCAGGATCGGAAGGCTTGCAGACGCCCTGGAGAGGCTCGGCGTCAGGGAGGGCGACACCATAAGCGTGTTCGATTATGACTCGCACCGCTACCTCGAGAGCTACTTCGCGATCCCCATGATGGGCGCGGTAATGCACACGGTGAACTGGCGCCTTTCGCCCGAGCAGATCGAATACACCATGAATCATGCAGGGGCCGACGTGGTCCTTGTCCATGCCGATTTTCTCCCCATCCTCGAATCCATCAGGGATCGACTCACCACGATCAAGAAGATCGTGCTCCTTTCAGATACCGCAGAGGTGCCGCAGACCCGGCTCGCCTTCGACGCCGAGTACGAGACCATGCTCGCTGAGGCCTCGCCGGACTTCACCTTCCCGGATCTCTCAGAAGACACCAAGGCGACCACCTTCTACACCACCGGGACGACCGGACTGCCCAAGGGGGTATACTTCACCCATAAACAGCTCGTTGTCCACACCCTGAGCGTGTGTATCACGGTCGGCTGTTACGACTCCCCGGTACGGTTCTCCTCCACAGACGTCTACATGCCCATCACGCCCATGTTCCACGTGCACGCCTGGGGATTCCCCTATATCGCCACCATGATGGGGGTAAAACAGGTGTACCCCGGCAAATACGAGCCCGAGATGCTCCTCAAGCTCATCCTCGGCGAGAGGGTCACCTATTCCCACTGCGTGCCCACGATCCTTCAGATGCTCGTGAGCAGCCCGGTGGTGAAGAAGATCGATCTGAGCCACTGGAAGGTGATTATCGGCGGCGCACGCCTGCCCAAGGGGCTGGCAAAGGACGCCATGGACCTGGGCATCCGCGTGATGGCAGGATACGGCATGTCCGAGACCTGCCCGGTGATCAGCGTCGCCAACCTGAAGCCGCACATGCTCGACTGGGACAATGAGAAGAAGAGTGATGTCGTCATCAAGACCGGCCTTCCCATCCCGCTGGTACAGGCAGAGATCGTAGACCCCACTGGCAGTGCCCTGCCCCACGACGGACAGTCTGCAGGAGAAATCGTGGTACGGACCCCCTGGCTCACGCAGGGGTACTTCAAGGACCCCGAGAGGTCGAAAGAGCTCTGGAAAGACGGCTGGCTGCACACCGGCGACGTGGCCACGATCGACCGTGAAGGCTATGTCCAGATAACCGACCGGATAAAGGATGTCATCAAGACCGGCGGCGAATGGATATCGTCGCTGGACCTGGAGAACGTGATGAGCTTGCACGATGCCGTCTCAGAGGCTGCGGCCATAGGTATTCCCGACAAGAAGTGGGGAGAACGGCCCATGATGATCGTGACCCTGAAACCCGCGTTCCGGGGAAACGGCGTCAACTCCGGTATCCTCAGGGAATTCATGAAACAGTGCGCCCAGGACGGCAAGATACCCAAATACGGCATCCCCGACTACTATGCCGTTGTGGACGCGATCCCGAAGACCAGCGTGGGAAAGATCGACAAGAAGGAATTGCGCAGACTCTATTCCCAGGATGACCTCCAGGTTTCTGCCCTGCGCTGAGAACCTCACTGAGCGGAAGTTCCAAAAACCCCCGGGGACACGGGAGGAAGTCCCCTGCCCCCGGGGCATAAACACTGCGGGGATATCGGGGGTGTTGGAAGCGCCCTCGTACAGCGAGGGCTATTCGGACACCAGACCCTCGAACCCCCATATTCCGACTCGACCGGTCGTCAGTGAAGGGCTCATGTTCCCTCTGCCGGCAGACCGGTCGGCCACCCTGAAGCCCTGATCACACCTCCCTGAGATCATCCCTGATTCCCGGTTCATATTGAAATGCACAAGATATTGTTGTAGTATGATATAACTATATTACTTTGACCGCACTGCGGTATTCTCTCTGCGATTGTATGAAAAAGGAGTGGTCTCCATGCCCGTACTCGAGCGGTACTATACCGAAGAACACAGGATCTTCCGGGAATCGGTGAGAAGATTCTTCGCAAAGGAGGTGACCCCCTTTGTCGATGAATGGGAGCGAAGCGGTATCGTCCCGCGAGAACTCTGGAACAAATTCGGCCAGCAGGGCTTTCTCTGCCCATGGCTCCCCGGGGACTATGGCGGTTCGGGCGCTGATTTTCTCTTCACCCTCATTGCCATCGAAGAGGCGGCCCGGAGCCACTGCAACGGCTTTGCCTTTCCGCTCCATTCGGACATCATCGTTCCGTACCTGTTCAAGTTCGCGAACGAGGAGCAGAAACGACGATGGCTGCCAGGGTGCATCTCCGGGGATATCGTCACCGCCATCGCCATGACCGAGCCGGGTGCCGGCTCCGACCTGTCCGCGATCCGCACCACCGCTTTAAGGGACGGCGATTCTTACCTCATGAACGGACAGAAGACCTTCATCTCCAACGGCATCCTCTGCGACCTCGTCCTCGTTGCAGCGGTGACCGACCCGCACGCGGATCCCCCCTATACCGGGATCTCCCTCATTGCCGTGGAGGCCGGTACCCCGGGATTTGAAAAAGGCCGGAACCTCGACAAGATAGGACTGCATTCCCAGGACACTGCCGAGATGGCGTTCGTCGACTGCAGGGTACCCGTGAAAAATCTCATCGGCACGGAAGGACACGGCTTCACCTATCTCATGGAAGAACTCCAGCAGGAACGGCTCGTGTGTGCCATCATCTGCCAGGTGGCAGCGGAAGAGGCCCTCAGGCTCACCATCGACTATGCCGGGAGCAGGGAGGCCTTTGGCCGGCCCATCAGCCGTTTCCAGTACATCTCTTTCGAACTGGCAAAGATGGCCACCGAGGTGGAGGTGGGCAGGACATTCCTCGAGAGCCTCATCCTCGATCACCTCGAGGGCAGGGAGATCGTGAAGAAGGCCTCCATGGCAAAATACTG
Organism: Deltaproteobacteria bacterium; assembly: GCA_018434685.1. GTDB lineage: Bacteria > Desulfobacterota > Desulfomonilia > UBA1062 > UBA1062 > DSAD01. The sequence goes on along the minus strand of JAHDOV010000003.1, from coordinate 267,646 downwards.
GCTTGCGGAGATGCTCAACCGCATGGTTGGAAAGTGTGTCCAGTTCCATGGCGGCTACGGGTACATGGAAGAGTATCCCATAGCCCGGATATTCCGGGATGCACGGGTTCAGACCATCTACGCCGGTACGTCCGAGATCATGCTTCTGATCATTTCCCGATTGCTCGGATTGTGACGAGAAGTGTGCGGTTTTCACCCCGGGTACGGTTTAACGAAGAAAATAAAATGCTCTGATCAGGAGGCTTACATCGTGGCAAGGAAAAGTTTTGGAGAGCTTCTTGCCGACATGGCACGATACAATCCCAGGGGTATTGCAATCACCTTCGGCGCGACAAAGGTCACATGGAAAGACCTCAACGCAAAAGCAAACCGGTTTGCTTTTGCCCTCACCTCCTTAGGCGTGAAAAAGGGTGACCATGTAAGCATCATGTTCCATGACTGCCCGGAGTTCATCGAAGCGAACTATGCCGTGCAGAAAATCGGTGCAGTTCCTATCCCCATGAATTTCAGGTTTGTGGCCAGGGAGATTGAATACCAGGTGAATCATTCCGATTCCACGGTGCTGATCTTCGAGGATCTGTTCGCCGACGAGGTGCTGGCGGCACAAAAGAATATGCCCCGCCTGCAGCACTATATCTGCCTGAACCGGAGCGGGTCCAAAGCCTTCGGCATGATCGATTATGAAAATCTCATCTCCCATCACGATGCCACGGAGCCCGAGCCGTGCACCGATGACGACGACATCTGTACGATCTGCTATACCGGCGGCACCACCGGGCTCCCCAAGGGTGTGGTACTGACCTACAGCAACTTCTGGCACCTTTCAGAGTCTCTGTTCGGGGACATCATCGGGCGCCTTGCATCGGATGAGAAGGTGAACTTCGGCAGAATCGTCTCCCGGCTGATCAATACTCCGGCCATGGAGAACACCATCAACAAGATCATGGCCTCGCCCAAGGTCCGGTCATTTGTTTCCAACTCCATCCCCGCGCTCCTCCCCAAACTCTCCGGAACTGCTGCGGGCCCTCTTCTCGGCCGGATCACCGGCGGGCTGTCCATGTTTCTCAACATGCCGCTGTTCCATATGGCAAACTATCAGATCCTGATTATCGGGCCCATGTCCGGGCTGCCTCGATACATCATCAGAGAGGGCATTCACTTTGATCCGACAGAAGTGCTCGAGACCATAGAGCGGGAAAGACCCATTGTGGTGATCTGCGTGCCGACCCAGTGGAAGATGCTTCTTGCCAGCCCGGAGATTGACCGGTTTGATACCAGCCCTGTTCTGGTTGCCATGACCGGCGCCGGGGTGAACCCTGCCGAGACGAAAAAGGAAATATTGAAACGGTTTCGCAATTCCCTCGTGGTGGATATCTTCGGCCAGACGGAAATGACACCGGACACCACCATCAGGATTGACGCGACCGAAGAAGGCTTAAAAAACAAGTCGGTGGGCAGACCGCTTGCCGGCATCGAGATGCGTATTGTGGACGAAAACGGGCGGGACGTTGCCGGAGGAGAGACCGGTGAGATCCTCTACCGGTCTGCCACCATCATGAAAGAATACTATGGGGAGAAGGAAAAGACCGCCCAGGTGATAAAAGACGGATGGTTCTTCTCGGGGGATCTCGGGTACATCGACCCGGACGGCGAACTCATTGTCGTGGACAGAAAAGGTGAGTGTATCTCGACCGGTGGTGAAAAGGTCTTCCCCCATGAAGTGGAGGAGCTCATCTCGGGCAATGAAAAGGTGGACTCTGTTTGTGTTATCGGCATCCCTGATGAGACATGGGGGCACTCGGTCCGTGCCGTTGTCGTCATGAAGGACGGGCACAACGCCTCCGAAGAAGAAATCATTGCATGGTGCAGGAGCAGGATGACCGGCTATAAGCGCCCGAAGTCCGTGCTGTTTGCCGACACGCTCCCCTTAAGCTCGGTAGGAAAGGTCCTCAGGAGCCGGGTGAAGGAGTTGTACGGAAAACCCTGACCGCGAAGAGAACCCGCGGGTGAGGCCTGGGTCAGGTGTTCCCGCACCTGTATTGAATTGAACAGACATGCTGCAATGGCAATAAGGAGGGTAGTACCATGAGGGACAAGAGTTTCATCAATCTGGCAAAGGCAGTGCCGAAGCTGGCATCCATGGAGCAGACTAGGGGCCTGCTGAGGACCTTCCTCAAGCAGTGGGGATTCACGAATACGCTCAGGCTGCTCTGGGCTACCGGAAAGAAGACCGGCCACCTCGCCTCGCTGAGGGCTTTGGCCAACTTCCGGCTCGAAAAGCTCACCCCGAACTTCCTGGTCTCCATGTGGGAGATATTCGGCCAGCGCGAGGCCCTCATATCAGAGGGCAGGAGATTCACGTACAGCGACCTCAACGAGCGGGTCTTCAGGCTTGCCAACGGTCTTCAGTCCCTGGGCCTGCAGCCCAGGGACCGGTGTGCGGAACTGCTCTACAACGGCAATGAATTCTTCGAGGCCTTCTTTGCCTGTTCGCTCATCGGCTGCCCCATGCCGTTTCTCAACTGGCACAGCAGGGGGGAGGAACTCCTCGGCGCGATCGAGACCGCACAACCGCGGGTACTCATCCTTGATGAGGAATTCATCGAGGTGATCGAACCGCTTAAGGAGAGGCTTAAGAGCATCGAGCACTACGTCGTGGTGGGGGATCATGCTCCCGAGGGGATGATCCTCTACGACGACCTCCTCTCCGGGTCCCCGGATCACATGCCAGACACCCATTTCATCGTCGCGCTCAACCCCTATACCGGCGGGACCACGGGGGCGCCGAAGAACGTCAACTATTTCGATACGATCGGCTATGCCTTCAGTGACCTTGCCGAGGCACCGAAGGTGCCGCTCGATGAGTACCTGCGATTCATGATCCTCCAGTTCAGCTTCATGTACTGGTTCGGCGGCACCGAGATCAAGGACCCCATCACCCACAACATGAGATGCCTCATCCCGGGCCCCCTGTACCATGCCGGGACCATTGCAGGGTGGGTACCATTCATCATCTTAGGCGGCACCGGTATTACCATGAAGAGGTTCGATCCTGAGGCGTTCCTCAAAATCATCGAGAAGGAACGGATCAACTGGGTATTTGCGGTGCCCACCATGCTCGAGAAGATCCTCTCGCTGCCGGATACGGTGCGCTACAAGTATGACCTGAGCTCCATGCACACCATTATCTGTGCAGCTGCACCGGCGACCCCCGAAATGAAGAAGGCCACCAACGAACTCTTCAGGCACCAGGGATGTGCGATCAATGTCTTTACCGAATTCTACGGATCGTCCGAGACTGCTGTGGCATCGGTGCTCCTGCCCAGGGACTACGAGGAAAATCCAAATCGTTACGCGAGCGTCGGCAAGATCAGGTGCGCCCAGACAGGGGTCTATGACCGGGAGACCGGCACCTGGTGCCCGCCAAACAAGGACGGGAACATCCTCACGAGGAGCCTGACCACGGTGAGCCTCAACTATGTCGGGTCTCCGGAGAAGCTCGACAGCGCATTTCGGATCATCGAGAGCGAACCCTGGTTCGACGACGGGCTTCGCGGGCATTTCGACGAGGATGGCTTTCTCTACCTGACGGGCAGGGAAAAGGAGATGATCATCTCCGGCGGTGTCAACATCTTTCCCAACGAGATCGAGGCGGCTATCAAACGGCATCACCAGGTCCTCGATGTTGCCGTGGTGCGCTACCCCGACAAAGAGCTCGGAGAGGTTCCCGCAGCCGTGATCCAGCTCAAGGACGGGCAATTCATCGGGGAAGACGAGATCATCAGCCACTGCAGGAACATCAAGCTCATGGGATACAAGATCCCCCGATATGTGGAGTTTGTCGATGCCCTGCCCCGGCATATCGACGGCAAGATGCGCAAGAGAGAAATCGAAGACCGGTACTGGGAGGGTATCGAGCGGCGGGGATAGTCCTCTGCAAACGAGGGTGTTTCAGCATATCGGGAACAGCCTCGTTTCCTCGATCCCTACAGTCCCTCCTGCGGAATAATCAAATCAGCCCGGCACTGCAGAGAATCTTCAATAAGACCTGCGATATCATTTTGTTAACCAGCAGTTCTTCCCTGTTTTCAGACCCCTGGCTCCCCCTTGTCCTACACCTTAATGAGAGTCTTTCCTATCGCCTTTTCTGTGCAGAATCTGTATATGGTGGTCTTCACGATTTTTTTTAAGGCAGCACCAAGAACGATACGCAACACGAGGAGCCATGATTTACGCAGGACTGACATTGATGCTCGCTGGCATGACCACTGTCTTCGTCTTTTTGATGTTGATGATGTTCACCATTCAGGCCCTGGCATTCCTGACCCGTCGACAGACGGCCCGGGAACTCCGGAGGGTGGATGAACAACGGAAACAGAAGACAGCAAAAAACAGCAGAGCCCGCAGCCGTGAAGACGTAGGTGTTCCCCTCGCGGTGATCTCAGCGGCAATCGCCGCCTTTGAGCACGATCGTGTTTTCAGATAGCCCCTGATCGTCCTGATTGAGCGCCTCATTCCTTCCACTCTATTTCACCCGGGTGTCAAGAAGGGTATTCATGGCTTGATCGTGTTGAGAGAGAGGTGAACACTATGAAGAGAATTCTGTTCATGGACACGTCATTCAGAGACGGGTTTCAGTCGTGTTACGGAGCGCGGGTGGCAACCGGGGATTTCATGCCCGCAGTGGAAGCTGCCATTCACGCCGGGACCACGCACTTCGAGGCCGGCGGAGGTGCCCGCTTCCAGAGCCTGTTCTTTTACTGCAACGAGTCTGCCTTTGACATGATGGACCGTTTCCGCGAGGTGACGGGACCAGACGCAGACCTGCAGACGCTTGCCCGGGGCATCAACGTTGTGGCGCTGAGCCAGCAGCCCCGGGATATCATCGATCTCCACGCCAAGTTGTTTAAAATGCACGGCATCTCGACCATCAGAAACTTCTGTGCGCTCAATGACGTGCGGAATCTGAAATATTCCTCAGAGCGTATTGCAGCCCACGGCCTGCACCACCAGATCGTGGTCACCATGATGGATCTCCCCCCGGGCTGCGAAGGCGCCCATACCCCGGAATTCTATCTCCAGTGCATCCGCAGAATCCTCGACGAACAGGTGCCCTTCGATTCCCTCTGTTTCAAGGATGCCAGCGGGACATCCAACCCGAAGAAGGTCTACGATACGGTCAAGGGGGCGCGCGAACTGCTGGGAGACGACATGACCCTCTGGTTCCACACCCACGATACGGCAGGGGTGGGCATCACCCAGTATATCGCGGCCATCCAGGGCGGCATCACCGGCATCGATCTCTCCATGGCCCCGGTGAGCGGCGGCACATGCCAGCCGGATATCCTGTCCATGTGGCATGCACTCAAGGGCACCGAGTTCACCATCGATGTCGATTACAAGAAGATCCTCGAGGCCGAAGAGATCTTCAAGGAGTGCATGAAGGACTACTTCGTGCCGCCCGAGGCCAAGATGGTCTCATCCAACATCCCCCTCTCACCCATGCCGGGAGGGGCACTCACCGCGAACACCATGATGATGCGCGACACCGGCACGCTGCACCTGTACCCGCAGGTGATCCGCGAGATGAGCGAGGTGGTCAGGAGAGGAGGATTCGGCACATCTGTTACCCCGGTGAGCCAGTTCTACTTTCAGCAGGCATACACCAACGTGACCCAGGGTCCCTGGAAGAAGATCCAGCCCAACTACGGTGACATGGTGCTCGGCTACTACGGCCGGACTCCGGTGGAGCCAGACCCGGACATCGTCAGGCTTGCAGCGGCCCAGCTGGGCAAACCGGTGTTCACCGACGACCCGCTCGACCTGCTCGAGCCGGGCATCCCCAAGGCAGCAAAGATCCTTAAGGACAACGGTCTCCCCATGACCGAGGAGAACATCTTCACCCTGGCCAGTTGTGAGACCAAGGGACTGGACTACCTCCTCGGAAAGGCAAAAACCAACATCAGGAAGATATCGGTCGAGAAGGGCAGTGATGAATCCCCTGCCAGGCCTGTCCGCACGGAAGGCCCACGCAATTATACGGTAACCGTGGAGGGCCGGGCCTACAGCGTCACCGTAGCCCCGGGCGGCGGCGTGAGCGCCCAACCGGCGGGCGTCCCTGCCCCTGCAGCCCCGGCCAATGCCATCGAGGTGACGGCCCCCACGCCGGGTAACATCCTCCAGGTCCTGGTCACCGAGGGTGATGCGGTCAGGAAGGACGAGACCCTGCTCGTGCTCGAGGCCATGAAGATGGAGACCTCCATAACAGCTCCGAGCGACGGTCGCATCCAGAGCATCGAGGTGAACCAGGGGGATACCGTTCAGTCGGGCGACCTCCTGGTCGTCATCTCATGACTACCAGGGGCACGACTATGAAAAAGATACTGCTCTCCGGCGTGCTGCTTCTGCTGTGGCTGACTCCTGCCCTCTGCGTTGAATCGGTTCCCATTGTCTCCCCTGAGGATGTCCGGGTCATCAAGGTGTCTGTGTCCCTACATGACTTCATTTACAGCGGCGACGAGATCGCCACCCTGAAAAAGGGCGACGGCAACATCATCCACCTCAAGGCCGGGGTATCCGGCAGGATCGAGGCCGTGAGCATATCACCCTACGATCAGGTCACGGCAGGACAGCTCATCGGCAGCATCATGTCTGCCGGGGTCGTGGCAGAGACCATGGAGGTGGGAGTGGTGGGAAAACTCCCGCCGCTGAAGACCCTGGCCAGAAATCTCTATGAAACAACCGGGCTGGCGGCCTTTATCCACGGGCAGCACCTCGACTGGACCATGGGGATCGGCCGCGTCATCATGATCCTCGTCGGGTTCCTCCTCCTCTACCTGGGCATCCATAAGGGGTTCGAACCCCTGCTGCTCGTGCCCATCGGCTTCGGGGCCATCCTCTCGAACATCCCTATTGCCGGGATCGCAGAACCCGGTGGACTGCTGTACTATTTCTATGAGATCGGCATCACCACCGGGGTGTTTCCCCTCCTCATCTTCATGGGGGTAGGCGCCATGACCGATTTCGGGCCCATGATCGCCAATCCCAAGACCGCACTCCTGGGCGCGGCGGCACAGCTGGGCATCTTCTGCACGCTCATCGGCGCCCTTGCCCTCAACATTATCCCGGGCATCGACTTTTCCCTGAAAGATGCGGCTGCCATCGGCATCATCGGCGGCGCGGACGGACCCACCGCCATCTTCCTCTCCAGCCGACTCTCACCGAGGCTGCTCGGGTCCATCGCCGTGGCGGCCTACTCGTACATGGCCCTGGTTCCCATCATTCAGCCGCCCATCATGCGTGCGCTGACCACTCAGGCCGAACGCGCCATCGTGATGACGCAGATGCGCTATGTCTCCCGTGTGGAGAAGATCCTCTTTCCGCTCGTGGTGCTCTGTCTGTGTATTCTCCTTCTGCCCACTGCTGCTCCGCTCATCGGGGCACTCATGTTCGGCAACCTCGTGCGCGAGTGCGGCGTGACCGAACGGCTCTCCTCGACCCTGCAGAATGCCCTCATCAACATTGTCACCATCTTTCTGGGTCTCGGCGTGGGCAGCAAACTCTCCGCCGACAAGTTTCTCTCCCTCGAAACGCTCGGCATTCTCCTGCTCGGCGTGATCGCCTTCAGCATCGGCACCGCTGGCGGGGTGATCATGGGAAAGATCATGTGCCGGTTCAGCACGACACCCATCAACCCGCTCATCGGCGCTGCCGGTGTCTCGGCCGTACCCATGGCAGCGCGGGTAGTAAACAAGGTGGGGCTCGAGTACAACCCGCAGAACTACCTGCTCATGCATGCCATGGGCCCCAACGTGTCGGGCGTGATCGGCTCAGCAGTAGCAGCCGGAGTCCTGCTCGCCATACTCTAGGCATTGTCCGGCGAAGGGCGGCCCGGCCCGTCCTTCGCTTCTTTTTGTTCAGCAACACAACTCTTGAGCGTTTTCATTTTGATTCATGATCTTCTTTCGGAGAACCCTGCTGCATATCTGTCTCCATACTATCTGCCAAAATCGCGGGATAACCAGGGCTTCCAGGAGAATCGTAATTATTTTAAGGACAACTGTCGATGAAAGAAGGAGGGAAGAACCAGTCTGGCTTTCGAGGAAACGCTGATGCAGGTAAAACCAACATACAAAGAATTGGAACAGAGGGTAGCCGAACTTGAGCAGGCTGCCAAAGTCAGCAGGCAGGCAGAGATGGCGCTCCAGGAAAGCGAGGAACGGTTCAGGGCCATGAGTGCCTCGGCAAAAGACGCCATCATCATGATGGACAATGACGGGAAGGTCAGCTACTGGAACACAGCTGCCTCCGAGATGTTCGGGTATACCCCAAAAGAGATTATCGGGAAAGATGTACACCAGACCCTCGCACCCCCGGAATACCGGGAATCGTATGAGAAGGGCCTGACTGCCTTCAGACACACCGGGAAAGGTTCCGCAGTCGGGACAACCATCGAACTGACAGGGCTGAAAAAGGGGGGAAGCGAATTCCCGATCGAGCTCTCCCTCTCCACGGTGAGAAGAAACGATACCTCTGAGGCGATAGCCATCGTGCGGGATATCACCGAACGCAGGAGAGCGCAGGAGTCACTGCTCGCCCAGAAGGGTCTGATCCATTCCATTATCGAGAGCCTCCCCTTCGATTTCTTTGCCCTTGACGCACAGGGGCGATGTATCCTCCAGAATTCCGTCTCCCGTGATAACTGGGGCAACGGACTGGGAAAACGATTGGAAGAATACAGACTCGACGAGACGACACTGGCCCTGTGGCAGGACAACAATAACCGTGCCTATTCCGGAGAGACGGTGCGAGAGAACCGTGAGCTGATCGTCAAGGGCAGGAAGCTGTTCCTTCACAACATCGTAGCTCCCATCCATCAGGATGAAACGGTTACCGGCATCCTCGGGGTCAATATCGACATCACCGAACTGATACAGGCGAAGCAGGCGCTCAGGGAGAGCGAGGAAACCTATCGGAGCCTCGTGGAGGAGCTCAACGACATCGTCTATTCCATCGACAACAATGCCCTGATCACCTATGTCAGCCCCAATATAGAAACGTTCTCCGGCTACCGCCCAGCTGAGGTCATCGGGAGAAGGTTCATAGATTTTGTCCACAAGGATGACCTCGCACAGCGCATCCCCCAGTTCCTCAAGATATTGTCGGGGGGCCTTGAGGCAACAGAATACAGGATGGTTACCAAGACAGGAGAGATCCGCTGGATAAGGACCTCGGGCAGGCCGATTCTCAAAGACGGTCATGTCATGGGGATCCGCGGTATTCTCGTGGATCTCACGGAAAGGAAACGCGCCGAGGAGAAGCGGCAGGAGCTTGAAACCCAGCTGCAGAAAGCCCGCAAAATGGAATCGCTCGGCATACTGGCAGGCGGGGTGGCACACGATCTGAATAACGTCCTGGGCGGCATTGTCGGGCTTCCCGACCTCCTGATCTCTCAGGTCGCGGATGACAGCCCGTTGAAAGAATCCCTCAAGGCCATCCGGAAATCCGGAGAGAAGGCGGCAGCCATCGTACAGGACCTGCTCACCCTGGCACGCAGGGGCGTCAAGACGTTCGAGACGGTCAGCCTGAATAAGATCATAACAGAGCATCTCGATTCACTCGAGCATGAACAGCTTAGGATCTACCATCCAGAGGTCGAATTCCACACCTGCCTCGCCGAGGACCTGCCCGAATTCGGCGGATCCCCAATACACCTTGCCAAGGCCGTGATGAATCTGCTGTCCAATGCGGCCGAGGCCTCGCCTGCCGGGGGAACAACCGTCATATCAACGCAGGACCTCCTCGTCGACTACCCGATTTCCGGCTACGAGACCGTACCGGAGGGACGCTACGCCGTGCTCAGGGTCTCCGACAACGGCACCGGCATGTCACCGCTGGATATGGAACGGATCTTCGAACCCTTTTATACGAAAAAGGTGATGGGACGAAGCGGAACAGGTCTCGGAATGGCCGTCGTGTGGGGGACCGTGAAGGATCACCAGGGATTTATCGACATAGAGAGCGAGGAAGGCAAGGGGTCTGCCTTTACCCTGTACTTCCCGGTCACGACGAACAACCCGGTCAGGACAGAGGGCCGGATATCCCTCGAACAGTGTCTCGGCAAGGGGGAGTCCATCGTGGTGGTGGACGATGTCATGGAACAGCGGGACCTGGCTTCACTCATGCTGAGCTCCCTGGGATATCGGGTCCAAACGTTTTCGAGCGGCGAAAAAGCGGTCGAATACATGCGGCATCACACGGCCGATCTCCTGGTACTGGACATGATCATGGATCCTGGCATAGACGGCCTGGAAACCTACCGGCGGATACTACAGCATCACCCCGGGCAGAAGGCGCTTATCGTGAGCGGATTCTCGGAGACAGACCGGGTCAGGGCATCACAGACCCTGGGTGCAGGGGCATACGTGATGAAACCCTACCTGCGGGAGAAGCTGGGGCTGGCCGTCAGAACCGAGCTGGACAGAAGATAATATCCGGGATACCGGCAGGGAACAGTCCTCAGGACCTCCTGCAAGCTCATTTCTTTCCCAGCGTGGTCAGGCAGATACCGGAAACCACACAGGCAATACCTGCCAGGTGAAACAGCCGAACCTGCTCCCCGAGCAGGAGCACCGAGAGAATGATGCCGAAGACCGGCACCAGGTGAATGAAGTATCCCGCCGTGTTCGGCCCCACCCTGGATACCGCATGGTTCCAGAAGATATACGACAGTATCGAGGGAAAGACAGCCAGATAGGACACGCTCGCGACCGTGGCAGCGGTGTGCGGCATTGCCTGGAAGAAGAGGCTTTCGATGAGGTACACGGGCAGCAGAGCGATGACACTCAGCAGCACGGTGGTGCCGAAAAACATGAACCCGCTCAGCTCGGCCGGACGCCATCTCAGCAGTACCGAGTAGAGAGACCAGCTGCCTATGGCACCCAGGATCCAGACGTCTCCCCAGTTGAAGCTGAGGCCGAGGAGGTTGCCGGGATTTCCCCGGGAGATGATCACGGCAATGCCCAGGAAAGAGACACCTATGCCGAGTGCCTGCCGCTTTGAGATGGCAACGCCCAGAATACACCGCGAAAGGCACACAATCACCACCGGGATGATCGACAGGCTCAGGCTCGCATTGACAACCGTTGTATATTGCAGGCCCACGTAGGCCAAGACCGTGAAATTGAACACGGCCAGGATGCTCAGTACTACCAGGATCTTCCAGGACTTCAGGATAACCGGCCAGCTCTGCCGCAGCTGCGGCAGATAAACCGGGGCGATCAGCACCAGCACCACCAGCCACCGCCAGAATGCAAGCCCGACAGGCGGGATATCCTCGTGGAAGGCCCTGCCCACCACCAGGTTGCCGGCCCAGAACAGGGTGGTCAGAACCAGGAGTACCTGGGGGGGAACACGTCCCAGGAGCTGTTTATTCATAGATGCCTTCACCCTCTCGTCATGGGTTCTCTATCGTAGCAGATCGTACCTTATAGAGAGAAGAGCTCAAGGTCAAGCTTGCTTCAAATCTTCAATGATTTCCCCTTGCCGGAAATCGAACAATTGATTAGGATCGAGGTGAAGCAGGAGGCCCTGGTGGGAGAATATGCCAAATCAAAAGAAACGCGGATGAAGCTGATCAATGCAGCAGGCGAAATCATCGCCAAGGGGGGGCTGAATACGCTTTCCATCCGGGCCGTTGCCAACAGGGCAGGGGAAAATGTCAGCAGTATTCACTACCACTTCGGCAACAAAGAGGGCCTCCTCATCGCCACGGTCACCTATGCGATGTCGGAATGGATGAAGTATGACTGGAAAGAGTTTGTCGTGCAGCGAGAAGGCCTCTTCAGCAGTGATGCCGGGAAAGCCCGTGTCATAAAAGAGCTCGTCGATATCCTCTTCGAGCTGATCTTTTTCAGCAGCAAGCCCTGGTGGTGCTCGCGCATGCACCACCTCACCATCATGGATTCAGAACAAACAGGCGACTTCATATTCACAAATGTGCTGGAACCGAATTTCACGATGTTCTTTGATATCTACCAACACATCAGACCTGACTCCAGTGAAGATGAGGCCCGTCAGTGGGCAATTCTTTTCATGTGGCCATTCGTGGCGCTTACAGTCTCAGGGGATACCGTATTACGCCTGCTAAACAAAAGTACGTATTCAAGGGATCTGTTGGATACCTTCAAGAATTATATCCTGCGCAGCACCCTTACAAACCTGGCCCTTCCTGAAGATAAGACCGGGGGCACTTCATGATGAATTCATGGGATGACCCTCCTGAGACTGTCAGCTGATAACTTGCCCCCGGGCCTGCACCTCAAAGGCTCAGAGCTGGCGGTCATTGCTCTGGAACTCATTCTTGAGCAAATTCATTCCCAACAGAGATTACACGCCTTCTCGAGTTCGGCCAGGGCTTGAGTCCCTCCTGAAGGTTATGCCTGTCTCAGAGAGCAAAATCATGATGCCTTACCCTGTAACCGTATGGTCTGCCGGCAAGATTAACAGAAATATCAATTAACTACCAACTCCTTACATACCGGTCTTCAATACGCAGGAATCCTCAGGTGCTTCGAGCACTTGATATTGAACGTTCGTTTTAATTTAATCTCTTGACTTATTTCGTTCATGTGTTTTATATTTGCAGGAAAATTATCCTGCTCTTTGACAGACTGAGTTGGCACGAATCGACGGGTGGATACACCCTGTCATCCCGCCAGGCAATACTATCCCACGAAAGAAAGATCTCTCGGCATCGACGAACGAGGTCATCAAAGATCTCTGCATATATAAGCATCTCTACGAGAAAAAACAAAAGACAGAGGAGGAGAGATTATGTCACAACAAGCACAAGGCAGCACATTTGCAAGCGCAAGCCCGGCAGGAGAATTTGCCCTGGCATTTTACCTGGGATGCCTGTGGCCCGTATGGAGCGGCATGGCTTCACATGATCAGTCCACGGTTCTCGTTGCCCTCGGCATCGGATGCGCAATCACCCAGTTGGTAGCCGGCATCATCAACCTGCACAAGGGCAACATCATGGGCAACATCATGGTGGCCTTCAGCATCTTCATGTGGTACGGCGCCCTGGAGCACCTCGGCAAGGTGCAGGGATGGATCCCGCACAACACCCTGGTGGTTGACGGTGTGATATTCGGCGTCATGGGCCTCGTGATGGTTATCCTGACCATCCCTCATTTCACCATGCCCAAGGCCTTCGCCTTCTTCATGATCGTCACCGATGGGTTCTTCGTCCCTGCTTCGCTGTTTTTCCTTACCGGCAATACGATCTTCAAGACCATTGCAGGCTGGGATCTCCCGCTCGTGATTTTGACATGCGTATACTGCGGAACGGGTATCATGCTCAACACCTATTTCGGCAAAGAGGTTATGCCCATGGGCAAGCCTTTCGTAACAGCGAAAGCATAATGTTTTTTTGGTTACAATGAAATCAACGGTAAGGCTGAAGGCACAAAAAGGAGCACCATTTATTGAGTATGAGCAGAAAATGACAGGCCGCCCCCGGATCGGCAGGATGAAATCACACCCCCTGGGATGGCAGGTACCAGTGGATCAAATCGTGTCGTGGATACATATATCCGGATCGAATTGATAGGTTATCGTACTTATTCATTGAACGTACGAAACAACACAAGGCATTATCAAAGACTGGTAAGAGTCTTTAGTAACAACCATTACGTGCGCGTTTCAAAGGTAGTACCAAGATGCAATGGGAAGAGGCAGCTGCGCCTCTTCCCCCTCTTCCTTCCGGCTAGTACGCGTCCTGAGCAGGCCAGGAGACTCCCCCAGCCCGTGACCGGCGGTTCATGCTTATAGGTGTATCGCCTTGCCAAGAGAGGCAACTATCGTGCACGGGATGATGCGGGGCGAATGTGCCTCGATCGTAACTGTTTGAGGTCCAAAATGTACAGCTCACGTTGAACCGTACACAATGATACACCTGTGAATTACCGGGGCTAAACAGGCTGGCTTGTGCGGTTACGGGAAGGCTACCCTTCACCCCTGCTTAAAACAGGTTGTGAAGGGTAGGTATTGTTTTGACTTATTCCGCAGGTGCTGCAGGTTCGGCAAGCGGGCCATACCAGGACAGACCCTCCAGGGTCGGATCGTCGAGGACCTGCACAAAGGAGTCACCCATCGAGAGTATGACCATTTTGCCCATGAGCGCCTCTATCTCACCCTCATCCTCGCACTCCATGAACTCCTCGATAAGTGCCTTGTCATCGGGCATCTGTACGAGTTCAACGACGCTCATGATGATGGATCCGTCTTCATCGTGGTCAAGGATCCAGTAATATCCGGGGTCCTGCGGAATTTCTTTTGTCCAGTTCATCTTCACTCCTTTTTCAGCTATTTGTTTGGCTCTGTTCGGGCTGTCTTATATGTTTGTTCCGGGCAAGGCAAGCCCTTAATTCATAGCGTGCTACGGGGTATAACAGCGGCGCCTTGTGTCTTGCCTCTCGGTTTGCAGGGCATGTCTCACCCGGGTATTCCATGCAGTCAACAGTGGGGCTGCAGATTTTCAGAGAGCTGAGCGTTTTTATATTCTGACGACGATAATCGACTATCCCCTGTGCTGAGGCGACCCTGCTGACACCCAAGGTGATCAGATCAAAACTAATAACATGTACTCCCTTGAAACTCAATGCGCCCAGCAGGATTCGAACCTGCGACCTTCGGATTCGTAGTCCGACGCTCTATCCAACTGGGCTATGGGCGCATAAGTGTGAACCTTATAAAAGGAATCATCTCAAGAGTCAATATTTCAAATACAAAAAGGGGACCTTTTCCGGTCCCCCTTTTTCCTTATCAAAGGAGTGTATCGCTTCGCTGCTAAATCTTCTGCCAGTTTTCGACGACCCTGAGTTTTACCTCGGCCTTCTTGAGCTTGGAATCCCACTTCGAGAAATCAGGATCTTCCTTGCTCAAACCTTTCAGCCTGTCCTGAGCCATATCGAGCTCTTTTTTGACGGCATCGACGTCGATATCTTCCGCAAGATCTGCCGATTCTGCCAGGATAATCACCCGGTCGGAAATGACCTCGGCAAAACCACCGCCAACGGCGAGAAAGATATCCCTGTCCTCGGTCTTCGCGATGATCTGCCCGGCCCTCAACGTCGTGAGGAACGGTGTATGCCCGAGCAGCACGCCGAACTCGCCGGCACTACCCGGGGCGATGACCTCCACGACCTTGCGGCTGAGTACCGCCCGCTCAGGGGTAACCACATCGAGCTGCATATAATCTTCAGCCATTTTGTACCCCCCTCTTTAATCTTCTGCCAGCTTCTTTGCCTTCTCGATTACTTCTTCGATGGCTCCCACCATGTAGAATGCCTGCTCAGGCAAATCGTCCATCTCACCGGCCACGATCTTCTTGAAGCCTTCTATGGTGTCTTTGAGTTCCACATATTTCCCAGGCATGCCGGTGAACTGCTCGGCAACGCTGAATGACTGTGACAGGAATCTCTGGATCTTTCTCGCCCGGGACACGACCAGCTTGTCGTCCTCAGAGAGCTCGTCCATACCGAGAATGGCGATGATGTCCTGGAGTTCCTTGTACTTCTGCAGAATCTGCTGAACTTCACGGGCTGTCCTGTAGTGCTCTTCGCCGACGATCTTCGGGTCAAGGATTCTCGATGTCGAGTCCAGCGGGTCCACAGCCGGATAGATACCGAGCTCAACGATCTGCCTGGAGAGAACCGTGGTGGCGTCCAGATGGCTGAACGTGGTTGCCGGAGCCGGGTCGGTCAAGTCATCGGCCGGCACGTAAATGGCCTGAACCGAGGTGATGGAACCCTTGGTGGTAGAGGTAATTCTCTCCTGCAACTCACCCATGTCCGTACCGAGGGTCGGCTGGTATCCCACAGCAGAAGGCATTCTGCCGAGCAGAGCGGAAACCTCCATACCTGCCTGGGTGAACCGGAAGATGTTGTCGATGAACAGCAGCACGTCCTGGTTCTGCTCGTCACGGAAGTATTCGGCAACGGCAAGACCGGACAGACCGACGCGGGCACGTGCACCGGGCGGCTCGTTCATCTGGCCGTACACAAGGGCTGTCTTGTCGATAACGCCGGACTCTTTCATCTCGAGCCACAGGTCGTTTCCTTCACGGGTGCGCTCACCCACGCCGGCAAACACCGAGTAGCCGCCATGCTTCGAGGCGATGTTGTGGATCAGCTCCATGATGAAAACGGTCTTGCCCACGCCCGCGCCGCCGAACAGGCCGATCTTGCCGCCCCTCATGTAGGGGGTCAGAAGGTCGATAACCTTGATGCCGGTCACGAAGGAATCGATCGATGTGCTCTGTTCCGTAAACTTCGGCGGTTCGCGGTGAATGGGGTAGCGCTTCTCGGTATTAACAGGGCCGGCTTCATCAACCGGCTTGCCGACGACATTGAGAATCCTGCCGAGCACTGCATCACCCACAGGAATGCTGATGGGGACGCCGGTGTCTTTGGCCTTCATTCCCCGTACCAGTCCGTCGGTGGAATCCATGGCAATCGTTCGTACCGTCCGGTCTCCAAGGTGCTGGGCAACTTCGAGGATGAGGTTGTCTTCTTCATCGGAAAGGAACGGATTCGTTACCGCCAACGCGTTATATATATCCGGCAGTTCTCCCTGGTCAAAGGTCACGTCAACGACAGCGCCGATAACCTGTGATATTCTTCCAATCTCCATAGGCTCACTCCTTTTCACTTAATTGCTTATTTTATCCCTTTAAGGCCTCGGCTCCACTCACAACTTCCATCAACTCGGTAGTAATGGCTGCCTGTCTAGCCCGGTTATACTTGATGCTGAGTTTTTCGATCATATCTGCAGCATTACCCGATGCACTTTCCATTGCCGTCATCCGCGCCCCATGCTCTGATGCCGCAGACTCCAACAATGCCCTGTAAAAGAAGATCTTGAGGCTCATGGGCAGCAGGGCATCGAGGAGCACATCCTCAGATGGTTCGTAGAGGTACTCCACATTGATCATCTCGTCATCAGATTCCATGCGCTCGACCGGCAGCACCCTGTCTTCGTGGAGTATCTGCGTCATGGCAGACTTGAACTCGTTGAAGATGATGGTGAGCTCATCGAATTCTTCCTTGATGTACCCTTCGATGAGGTTATTCCCGAGCTCGGAAGCGAGCTCGTAGGTCGGAATCCCGATAACGGCCGACTTCCGTATGGGGATATTCTTGCGCTTGAAGTAATCTATCGAACGCTTACCCACCAGGACGAGTGAGAACTCATTATACCGATCCCGGTTCGCGGCGATAAAGGCGTCTGCCTTCCTGAACACGTTCTGATTAAAGGATCCGCACAAGCCCCTGTCAGAAGCGACCACAACGAGAATCCCTCTCTTCGGCTCCCTGACTCTCAGCAGCGGATGCATGTCAGGGTTTGTCCTCGTCACCAGAGAGATCAAGACATCATTCGTCTTTATGGCATAGGGCCTCGCCGCGATGATGTCGCTCTGTGCACGCCTGAGTTTCGCAGCGGCAACCATGCGCATGGCCGAGGTTATCTGCTCTGTCTTCTGAACAGAGACAATCCTGTTTTTTAAGTCCTTTAGACTAGCCATCCCTTCTCCCTATTATTCATGTATCACGAATATCTTCTTGAATTCGGCAATGGCATCTTTCAGTGCCTTTTCCGTATCGGAATCCAACACCCCGGTCTCACGGATCGACTTGAGAATGTCCTGATGCTTGTTCTCTATGAAAACCAGGAACTGCTCTTCGAAGCTGTTGATAGCATCCACGGGATACTCGTCGAGATGCCCGTTGGTACCCACATAGATGATCGCCACCTGCTTCTCGACTGGTAGCGGAGTGTACTGGGGCTGTTTGAGCATCTCCATCAGTCTCGCACCCCGGTTGAGCTGTGCCTGGGTAGCCTTGTCGAGGTCTGAGCCGAACTGGGAAAATGCCGCCAGCTCGCGATACTGGGCCAGATCGAGTCGCAACGTTCCTGCGACCTTTTTCATCGCCTTGATCTGTGCATTTCCACCGACCCGGGAAACCGAAATACCCACGTTGATGGCAGGACGGAAGCCGGAATAGAACAGGTCGGTGTCGAGGAATATCTGTCCGTCGGTAATGGAGATGACGTTGGTCGGAATGTATGCGGAAACGTCACCGGCCTGGGTCTCGACGATCGGCAGAGCTGTCAGGGAACCGCCGCCCATGGCATCGCTGTATTTTGCAGCTCTCTCGAGAAGGCGTGAATGGAGATAGAAGACGTCGCCGGGGAATGCCTCGCGTCCCGGAGGTCTTCTCAGCAACAGAGAAAGCTGTCTGTAGGCCTGGGCCTGCTTGGTAAGGTCGTCATAGATGCACAGGGCATGTCCGCCCTTGTTCATATAGTATTCACCAATTGCAGCACCGGAGTAGGGTGCAATGTACTGAAGGGGGGCAGGCTCAGAGGCAGTAGCTGCAACCACGACGGTATATTCCATCGCGCCGAACTGTTCCAGGGTTGCCACAACCTGGGCCACGGTGGACTGCTTCTGTCCGATGGCCACATAGATACAGACCACGCCATTGCCCTTCTGGTTGATGATGGTGTCTATGGCCAGTGCTGTTTTTCCGGTCTGACGGTCGCCGATGATCAGCTCACGCTGTCCCCTTCCGATGGGGGTCATGGCATCGATGGACTTCAATCCGGTCTGCAGGGGCTCTTTCACCGGCTGCCTTTTTACGATGCCCGGGGCCTTGATATCGACCACGCGGGTTTCCGATGACGCGATGGGACCCTTGCCGTCAATCGGTTCTCCGATGGCGTTGACCACCCGGCCGATGATCCCTTCTCCGACAGGAATTTCAACGATCCGCTTGGTTCTCCTGACCTGGTCTCCCTCTTTGATGCCAACCGTCTCACCAAAGAGAACGCAACCAACATTATCTTCTTCCAGGTTAAGGGCCATGCCCATTACCCCTCCAGGGAACTCGATAAGCTCACTGGACATCACGTTCCTGAGGCCGTAGACACGGGCAATACCGTCACCAACACTCAGGATGGTTCCGGTTTCGGCGACATCTACCTCTTTCTCGTACCCCTTAATCTGGTCCTTAATGATATTACTTATCTCTTCAGCCCTTATCTGCATCCTATATCTCCCCTTTTAAACTCTGTTTTAATCTTGAAATCTGTGTTTTAACGCTTCCGTCATACACCATGCCCTCGACCTCGGCAACGACGCCACCGATAAGGGACGGCTCGATAATGACCTCCACGTCTACCTCCTTTTTCATCACCCCGGACAGAGCCTCGGTAATGCGCCTGATCTGTTCAGCATCAAGCGCTGACGCACTGGTTACATGCGCCCTTACCCTGCCGGAAGCCTCATCGAGAATCCGCTGATACCCCTCCTTTATATCCGCGAGAAAGGCAAATCTATCTTTGTCGAGCAGGATATTGAGGAAGTTTCCCATGTATGCGGAAATCTCTATCTTGGAGATGACATCCTTGAGGATTCTTTTCTTGAGGATGATATCATATAAGGGACTCTCCATTATGGACTTGAATTCCTTGCTGCTGTCCACAACCTGAATCAACTTACCCAGATCCTCAAGAAACTTCTGACCCAAGCCCTCTTCCTGGCCCAAATCATACAGGGCCCGTGCATATCTCTTTGCTACGACATCGCTCTTCAATTTTCTTTCACCACCTTATCCAAGTATTCTTCTACTATTCTTTTCTGGTCATCAGGGGTCATACTTTTTGTTACGAGCGAGGCTGCCATATCACCAGCCATATCAACGACCTGGTTTCTCAACGTGTTCTTTGCCTTGACCACTTCCTGTTCAGCCGACCACTTCGCCTGTTCGACGATGCGCTCAGCTGCAGCCTTTCCTTCTTCGATTATACGAATCTTTTCATTCTCCAATTCGCCCATGATGGCTTCGCGAATTTCCTTGATGTCCTGCTCGATGTTTTCGAGCTTTCTCTGATATTCCGCATACTGCTGCTCTGCATCGATCTTTGCCTTGTCTGCTTCCTCGAGCATCTCGGCGATCTCTACCCTCCGATCACCAAAATACTTCTTGATCTTGTCTGCGAGCAACTTCCACAGCAGTGCGCCGAGAATGAAGAAATTAATAACCCTCCACACCATATCCCATATCTGCCGACCGCCTTCGCCCGATCCTTCGGAAGCAAAACATGCCGTTGATGCAACCAAGGCAATGAACAGCAGAAGGGATATCAATCTATACTGTCGCTTCATCACGCAACCTTCCTCCCCAAGATCTGCTGAGCAATGGTGGCTGCCATGATACCCAGCTCAGGCTCGAGTTCCTTCTTGACCCGCTCGACTTCGCGGGTCATGTCCTGCTGAATCTGCAATATGATTTCTTCAGCCTTTTTCCGTGCGTCCTCGATGAAGATATTCGCCTGGTCAGATGCCTCTTTGCGCGCAGTGTTTTTGGTTCCCAATGCTTCAACCTTCGCGTTCTGGATTTTCTGGCTATACTTACCGAAGATGGTGCTGCCCTCTGCAATAAGCTTCTTTGCCTTCTCCTGTCCGCCCACTATCCGCTCATCTCTCTCATCGAGCACCCTGAGGATGGGCTTGTAGAGGATCTTGTTCAGGATAAACATGAGAACAAGGAAATTGGCGACCTGGACAAAAAAGGTCCAATTGAGTTCTATCAAAACAGACCTCCTTATACGACAAATATCAGGAGCAGTGCGACCACAAGCGAGTAAATTCCGGTTGATTCGGCAACAGCCTGGGCCACCAGCATTGTCCTGGTCAATAAACCTGCCTCATCAGGATTTCTCCCGATTGCCTCGCATGCCTTGCCACCGACGAACCCTTCACCAACGCCAGGACCAATTGCTCCGAGCCCCATGGCAATACCTGCACCAATAAAAGCTGCTGCCCTCACGAGATCTGCACCAGATATATCCATAATGTTTTCCTCCCTAGCTTCTAGCTTTCGTGTATTTTCTAATTATTTTTTATTACCCTTGCTACACAACGAATATGAGCACAAACGCGATTACCAAGGCATAGATTGCCGTTGACTGGGCAACAGCCTGGGCCACCAGCATGGTCCTCATATACAGTCCTCTTTCCTCCGGCCTGTTTCCGACAGCCTCACAGGCCGCTGCAGCGGTTATGCCGTTACCGATACCAGGTCCGATCGCACCGAAGCCCATGGATATGCCTGCGGCGAGCAGTGCCATGGCAGCGGGAAGCGTTACCGGACCTGTATAGTTGCCAAACATGAGGATGAACGCAACGAGCAGCGCAAATATTGCAGGCGTCTGTGCCACGGCCTGGCCCACGAGCATGAGCGTCAGGATCACGGGTCTCTGAGTAGGCTCCATAGCCACGGCCTTGCAGGCAGCTGCACCGGTTGCACCGTTGCCCCAGCCCGAACCGATCGCACCCAAGCCCATGGAGATGCCCGCTGCCAGCAGCGCGCAGAAACCCACCAGGGTGGCCGGGATGTTGAAGGTGATGAACATGAGCATGAGTGCTACAACCAGGGAAAAGATCACCGGGGTCTGACCGACGGCCTGTCCCACGAGCATGAAGGTCAGCATATCCTTCGTGGTGCTGGATTCTCTGCTGATTGCGTTACATGCCCCTTCGGCGGTTATGCCGTTGCCCATTCCGGAGCCGATCGCGCCGAAGCCGACGGAAATACCCGCGCCCAGGACAGCGGCACTGGTGAGTATGGTACCCTCGGTCGGACCGATACTGATGAGCATAATCGCCACCAGCAGGGCGAATATGGCAGGGGTCTGGGCAACCGCCTGGCCGACCAGCATGAGCGTGGTGAGAGGGCCTCTCAGATGCGGCTGCCGTGCAGCCCCCTCGCATGCGGCACCGCCAGCCTGGCCTCCGCCCCATCCCGAACCGATGGCCCCGAAGCCCATAGCGATTCCAGCGCCCAGGAGCGATGCCCCGTACGGCCAGACATCAAGCCCGACACAGTTCCTGAACATCAGCATGAAGGCAATGACCAGAGAGAAGATTGCCGGCGTCTGGCAGACCGCCTGCCCGATCAGCATTGTCGTGGTCATCTGTCCGCCGACAGCAGGCTGCCTCGCCGCACCCCAGATGGCTTCCAGTGCCGGATATCCAGCACCTACGCCGGATCCCAACGCACCGAGCCCCATGCAGATCCCGGCGCTGAGTGTAGCGGTCCAGGCACACACACCGTTGGCGGAGAAATCTCCGAAGACGAGCAGTACCGAAACCATCAGGGCGAATATGCCCGACGTCTCTGCAACGGCCTGGCCGATGAGCATTGTCCTCGTATAAGGCGAGGCCATGCCGATGCGCCGGCCTATGGAACAGTTTGCAAAACCGCCGACAAGACCTTCACCGAAAGCCGCGCCTATGGCACCGAACCCTATGCTGATCCCGGCACCGAGAAACTGCCCGGCCTTTACGATCGATACTGTATCAAAAACCATATCCATAGTTATATCCTGCTCTCTATCTTATCTGCACTGATATATAAACCAGCGACAGCATGGTGAAAACGAATGCCTGAATAGTTCCGACGAAGAGTCCGAAGAAGCCGTATAAGAATGGTGGAAGAACCAGAGAGTACACCAGATAGGTAACCACCAGGATGATGATCGAACCGCCCATGATGTTTCCGAACAGACGGAAGGAGATGGAAACCACCTTTGACAGCTCGCCTATGAGGTTGAGCGGCATCATGAAGAATATGGGCTCACAGTACTCCTTGAGGTATTGCTTCAATCCCTTGAACTTGATCCCGGAGTAATGGGAAACGATAAACCCGAGCACCCCAAGCGACAGGGTCGTGTTGATGTCACTGGTTGGCTCTGAAAGGAACGGGATGATACCAATAAGGTTCGACACCCAGAACAGCAGGAATATCGTCATGATGAAGGAGAAGTATCTCCTGTCCGAAAGACCGAGACTGTCGGTAACCAGGTCATCCCAGGTCCCGATAAGAAGCTCTGCCGTGCTCTGCAGGGGGTTGGGTATCAACCTGGTCTGCTTTGTAGCCAACAGCGCGAACAGGATCCAGAATGCCATGACGATCCAGGTCATGATCAATGTCTCCTTGTTCAATACTATGTGAAAGCCAGCTAAGTCAAAAATCCAGCGGGGGACAACACCAATACTTTCCATTATCTAAGCTCTCCTATCTTGCTAGCTCTAACCTGATCCGTGATGAAGACCACATGCACGAAAAAAACACCGGCAACAGCTGCATAAAATGCATGGGTGGATATGAGAATTGCGCAGACAAAAACGATCCCGATGACGAGGTAGCGGAAAAAGAATGCCTTAACAGAACTTGATCCATGAATTACCGAATAGGTCATGATGAAAGACTTGCCCATGCCCCCGGCTGCACCAAAAAGAATCCCGAGAGCCATACCTGAATAGCCGAATCCGTAGAGCATCAGAAAAACCAGCACGGTAACAGGAACCGCAATGAATATAGTGTTTCTGAGCACATCGTAACTATTCATCTCTTTTTCTCTTTTTCGTGTCTGTCTTATATAAGTCCTGTATCTGCCGGTATGCTGTCCAGCCACCACCAATAATGCCCAACAGGATGAAGAGGGTTAAGATAATACCGTGTGCCTGCAACCAGCCATCGAGGGCATATCCAACCCACAAACAAAGACCGATCGAACCCGCCATAATAAACCCCAGCTGTGTCACTATGGCAAGATCTTCTAGGAGCCTCGTATCTCTCTTGGCTCTCTTAAAAATACTTCTTCTCGGTCTCTTAATGAATGGCGCTTCACTCATTCAGCTGGATTTCCTCCTAACATTTCGAGCTATATGCTGTCAAGAAATTTATTCTCCGCCGAAATCATCAATCCGTGGTTCTCCTGTCTTTCCCGCAGCACCTTTTCGCCATTCGTCGTTTGTGCATATCACCTGAAGGGGTGAGAGAACGTGTCCGATTTGCCAAGTTTCCGGCAAAACCCCTGTACTGTGACAGGAGTCCTTTAATTATATAAAACAAGGCTCCTGTCAACACCCTCATCATTTTTTTTCGAACTTCCATCATTGCGGTATGTATCGCACCGGGATTCGAGCGTGCCGGTGCAACATCTCTTTTTAATGCCGGAATGTTGCGCAGAGACTACAGGTGTGCTATCTCAGGATACATGTGGAACTTTGGAAAACTTTCCCTTCAGTTGAATCGCAGCGATATCTCATACGTTAAATTCATCATGGAGGGCTACGACGGGCTCGGTATTGTAACCACGACAGACCCCTATGCAGCACAGGCGACGGTAACGTACCCCATGAGCAGAAAACAGTCACTGCTCGCACTCCTGGATGCCTTAGTCCGGGAAGGGGTTATCAAGGAGGTAAACGAATCATGAGTGCACGGTCAGGGTTTTTCTCTGTTGGAGTGCTGTTGTTTCTTGCCCTGTTCCTCATGGGCATGTCGGGCATGGGCTCGGTTTCCGGCCAGAGCGCTGCGGCCTCTCCCTTTGATGCCAAGATCATGGACACGACCAAGAGCGAGCTGGAGATCCTCTCGATCACTATCGACGGGAAGACCTCCTTCAACGGCTACATGGGAAAGGGAAAGGTGCAGATCCCCTTTGACAACATCTCCCGCATCGACATCAAGGAAGATATAGCCTGTATCACCATGAAAGACACCGGCGACATCTGCAACCTCAGGATCAACGGCATCTCGAGGATATACGGAAAGACATCGTTCGGCAGCTACCAGATATCCTTGAAGGATATTCTCTGGATCGAATTTACCAAGGCGAGGTAGTGAACTCCCTCGATATTTTTGCCATCCTTGCCCTGGTCCTCTTCTCGGGCCTCGGTATATTCCAGGGCCTCATCAGGAGTATCTCATCGCTGGTAGCGATAATCGCCGGCCTGTTCCTCGCAAAAAAATTCTCTCCGGTGCTGAGCGATTTCTTCACCTACCTGCATCTTCCCACGACAACCGGCCTGGTGGGTTTCTTCCTGATCTTCTTTTTTTTCTTTATCGCGATCAAGATCGGCCTTCACCTCATTCAGAAGTTCACCCAGACATCCGGCCTGTCGTTTTTCGACCGGGTCTTGGGTGGTCTCCTCGGCCTGGCCAAGGGCCTGATCATCGCGGTATTCGTGTTTACCGTGATGCAGCTCGTGCTCCCCAGGAACGCTGCCATCTTAAAAGAATCGAGCTTCCTTCCCTACTCCAATAAGATCGTTGCCGCCTCGAAAGCAGTCGTGCCCCACGATATATATTCACATATCCACAGGGGAAAGAAATGAATCTTCCCGGGAAGATCACGCTCCCCGGGAAGGGCAAAGATCAGTCATGATCGTCCGGATAGTCTGAATTCTCTTCCAGGACTATGTCTTCCATATCCAGAACATACTCTTCTACATCGTCATCAGCTTCCATGTCCAGGGCGTCTTCTTCCGGGAGAGGTCGTATATCGGATTTCACCTTAGAGAGTGCGCGCCGCCTTTTTCGCTTCAGCATCTTTTTGGTTTCTTCGTTATTCTGATCCTCACCGCATGTTGGGCACAGGGGCTGTGGCTTCGAGAGATCATAGAATTTGGTGCCGCATTTGTAACACTTATATCTCTTTCCCAGATCAGCCACACGGTTCTCCTTTTTGTTCCTGTTACTTTTTTTCTATAGTTCAGCAGTGGGCAATATTTTGTCAAGAAAAAATTATCGCCCTTAATACTCTATACATCCAGTGATTTCTGCTGGTTGTTGACTTATCTGATGGTATCCATATATTATGCGTCCTACCATGCAGAAAACTACCGTACAACGACTATTTTTGTGCCTTATCGCACTGATGATACTCAGTGCATGCGCACCGGCAATGAAGCAGATCCCCTCGGAGGACCCCCAGACGCTCTATACTGCTGCTGTGGCTCAGCAGAATGCAGGCAATCCCTCCGGGGCATATGAGACATTCATCCACCTGTGGAAGACATACCCCAGGCACGAACTCGCACCCAGGGCGCTCTACAGCGCTGCATCCATCAAGGCATCGACAGACACCGGCACTGCAGCTGAACTCTACCTCTCTTTCATCGAATCATACCCCCAATCGGATTTGCTCCCCACCGTGAGGCAGGAGCTCCTCGGGCACTACCTGAGACAGGGAACTTACACCGAAGCCGCAGCGCTGTTCAAAGAGATCTACGCAGTCAACCGGGATCTCGGTATGGTTTCACCCGGGATCGAGCTGGCAACCGGTCTGGCGGAAACAGAGCACCTGTACCCGGCACTCGAGATCGTTGCCCTGACCTACCCCCTCTCCAGCGGAGAGTCTCGAGATACGCTCAAGGGCCTGTGGACCTCCACCCTGGAGGAGATCGATGAGGTGGACCTACTGGTGCAACTGGAAAAGTCCACGCAGGAAGGCGAGCTCTTTGATGCGCTCCTTGCCAGGCAGGCCAAGCTGTATCTTGAGCAGGATGACAAGGACCTTGCCCAGAAGATCATGGATCTCCTGCAGGGCCGGCCGGGACAGGAACTTATCGGGAAGACTACCATAGGTGTTGTCGTCCCCCTGAGCGGCAAGTGGGAAGCAGTGGGCCAGAAGGTCCTCAAGGGGGTGGCGTTTGCATCGAAGGTGTTCAGCAAGGACAAGGCCCCGAATGTCCAATACATCATCCGGGATTATGGCAATGACGAGTCTGCCATACCCGGGATCATCGACGAACTCGACCGGAAACACAATGTGATCTCGATCATCGGGCCCATCGGCGAAACCGCAGGCGCCATCGCCTGCAGGGAGGCACAGGCCAGGGGCATACCCTCCTTCATGTTCACCCGCGGGGATATCGTCTCGAGCGAGAAGTCCTTCTGCTTCAGGAATTTCGTCTCGGTGGACATCCAGGTGAAGACCCTGCTGCAGGCAGCAGTGGATATGAATATCACCAGGTTTGCCATACTCCATCCCGGGGACCACTTCGGCAATGTCTTCACCTCACTGTTCATACAGTATGCACCCGATTACAACATAGAAATAGTCCGCCAGGTGGGATATTCGCCACAACTCGTGGATTTCAAGGAGGCAGTGAACAAACTGATCGAAGATATCCCTCAACCGGCGCCGAAAGAGACTCAGGAGCAGACAGGCGACAATGCTGTCACCAAGATCGAACCCGACTTCGATGCACTGCTTATCCCCGACACGGCCATCAATGCCGCCATGATTGCCTCATACCTGCCCTATTTCAGCATAGAAGGGGTTCGCCTCTTCGGACCCACCCTGTGGGATACACCCGACTTCCTGAGGGTCGGCGGTAAATACGTCGACGAGGCCGTCTTCGTCAGCGGATTCTTCATCAGCTCTCAGCTGGACTTCGTCCAGGACTTCAATAATGAGTTCTACTATACCTTCGGGTACAGCCCGTCCGTGTGGGAGGCCAGTGCCTACGATTCAGCCACGGTTGTCCAGAACCTCCTCGAGGGGGCTCTCCATACCCGGGAGACATTGCGTGATCAGATATCCTCGGTAAAGGACTACCCCGGACTCACGGGCGCCACGTCGTTCTACCCGGACGGGTCAGTCGACAAGTCGATCTATGTGCTCACCGTCAAGGGTTCAACTATTTATGAGATCGTCCCTTGATGTTCGCCTCCATTTGCACTAGTATGCGCGCCATGAATTACTGCAGAATCATTCTTCTGGCACTTATCGTAGCTTCCCTGGTCGGATGCGCCCATGATCAGGAGGGCATAAAGCCGGCCCAGACCCTTTTCGACGAGGCAACGCTCCTCGCTTCCAAGGGCAAGGTGGACAAGGCAACCGAGGCCTTTATGGAGGTGAGAACCTACTACCCCGGGCATGATCTCGCCAGGAAGTCGCTCATCGCAACCGCAGACCTCTATTTCAACGAGGAGCAGTACGACACGGCCATGGAGAGCTATAAAGAGTACCGCCTGCTCTATCCCACGGATACCGATGCCAGCTACAGCCTGTACAGGGTCGGCATGTGCTATTTCAATCAGCTCAACACCTTTGACCGGGACCAGACAACGACCGTGCAGGCCATCAAGACCTTCGAGGGCTTTATCTATTCGTACCCTGATTCCCCTTACGTACCCGATGCAACCGAGAAGCTGACCGCATCAAGGCAGACCCTTGCAAGGCACTATATCTATATCGGGAAATTTTATCTCAGGAACCACAACAAGCCTGCGGCATGCAAACGATTCCAGTACGTCAGAGAGCAGTATCCCGACATTGACCTGGACGAAGACCTCGAAGAGCTCATTGCGAAATCCTGCGATGATGGCCAGGAGACCTCACCGGCACCGGAGCCACCTCAAAAAGAGCAGTGAGCGTACCGGGCTGGATTCCGGCAGGGTAGCAGAGGCTTCCTTTCCTGTCTATGCCCGCCTCGGGCACCGGCACACCGGTCTCCAAGCGGTCGAAACCCCTTGTGCAGGGCCATCTGATCGATGTGCCTGGCACAAAAGGCCCGCCCCGGCTGTTGCTATTTCACAACGGCCTGTCACAATTCGCAACACTTTGTGCCCCTTTTCCCCATTTCCTTACCGGCACCGATTGCAACCATCCGGATCAATTGAATTTATGTTTTCTGGCATAATTTAAGCATAAAGTCATTTAAACAATTTCATGTGCGGGGCGGAAACCATGACCAAAAGGGAAATAATCCGGGCACTGCTCTTGAGTCCACTCTACCTGAGCCTGAAGCTCAGAGAGCGGGTGCGACTCATCCGGAAACTCAGGACATACAGCTGAACAGCACCGGGAGGACCTGAAGATCTTTCGAGCAGCACGCTTGGCGATGAACAGGCAGACCGGAGAACAGGCACCCCGCAAGGTGTATCCTATCTTCTTCCTATGAGCCCTTCTGCACAGATGCCAGTTTGCGGATATTGTCCACGCGTACGGTAAAGTGTATGCGGTCCAGATACTCCAGATAGGGAATTGCATACTTCCTGCTGACCCCGATGATCGCCTTCATATCCGCAGGGTTCAGCGCCTGGTTCCGGTCTATGAATTCGCGGACCTTTTCCTTGAGGGCCGCTTCGACTTCAGCCGTGATATAGAGATCATCCTTGATACGAGAGAGTTTTCCCTCCCTGCGGAGGAACCCGAGCACTTCCTCCATCTCTTTGACCCCGACCCCCAGGTCCTGGGCAAGCTCAGAGGTTTTCGGGGGTTCGAATCCGCTTGCATGAAGGCGGCGATAGGTCTTCTCGCTCAATTCCCCCAGGGCATCCCCCAGCGACGCACTGAACCCCCCGGCATTGATGTGGGGTCCGGACTCCTCGAGTTCTCCCTTCCTGATAAGGTCCTGCAGCACCTTATGGAACAGCTTGGGATTGACGTTGCCCTTCAGGGAAGACCTGAGGTGTTCCCTAGATATGCCCGGGGATGACGGGTTTTCTTCGTGATAGGCAGCCACTCCCTTTACCATGAGCTCCTGCAGCCCCTGGGCGTAGGAGCTATAGACATACACATCGTTCTGGCTGTCAAATCTCACGATCTGGCCGGAAGAGAGCAGCTCCTGGATGGCCTTTTCCAGTCCGGAACCTTCTTCGGCCAGGCTGGAGACGAGCTCCTTCCGGGATATCCCCTGGACCCCGGCATCCTTCATGAGTCCGATGATGTGCCTGCCCAGGTCGTCGCTCAGCAGATCCCTGATGACATCTTCGGAAAATCTCCTCGCAGGGTAGGGATTCAGGACAAACCCTCCCCCGATGGTGACAGACGGGGACATCCTCCTGATGATGAACCGCCCGCCGAATGACGTAATAATCGGTTCCTTCAGCCGAATCCGGGCCACATCCTGCCCGTCGACCTGTCTCAGGCTCATTTCGCCGGATGTTTCGGTCGTGTCGATATGAAATTTGATCTTGCCCTTCCCTGGCTTATCTATGAGCCTGACCCATGCGTCTAGTACACGGGTGGGCCTGAACGTCCCCAGCGGCACAATCCATTCTCCCCGCGAGATATCATCGGTTCCCAGGCCCTGAAGATTTATTGCGGTGCGGGTGCCTGCCATGACCTTATCGACTTCCTGACCATGGACCTGAATGTTTCTCACCTTTGCCTTGTGTCCGCCGGGCTGGGTTTCCACTTCCTGATCTTCGGCAAACAACCCACGGGAAAGGGTGCCGGTTACCACAGTGCCGAACCCCTTGATGGAGAAAACCCGGTCGACCGGCAGCACCGGTATGCCGCTGATCTTCCTCTCGTGGATGGTGTTGATCTGCTCGTCCAATACCCGCAGGAGATCGTCGAGACCTTTGCCCGTGGTGGAACTCACCGTTACGACAGGGGCATCCTTTAAGAATGTCGTTGCCACAAAATCCTGTATGTCGGAGATGGCGAGCTCCAGCAGATCGTCGTCCACCAGGTCCACCTTGGTCAGGACGATGACCCCCCGTTCGATACCCAGGAGTTCACAGATCTGGATGTGTTCTATGGTCTGGGGCATGACCCCTTCGTCGGCCGCAACCACGAGCATCACCAGGTCGATCCCGGAGGCACCGGAGAGCATATGGCGGATAAACTTCACGTGGCCCGGCACATCTACAACCCCAACCCGCTCGCCGGAGGGCAGATTAAGCGAGGTAAATCCGAGTTCTATGGTAAGGCCCCGCTCTTTCTCCTCCTTAAGACGGTCGCAGTCCACCCCGGTGAGGGCCTTGATGAGGGACGTCTTTCCATGATCCACGTGACCGGCAGTTCCGATTATGATCCGCTTCATACCCCTATCGTAAACCACATTCCGGGGTGCTCGTCAATTTTCATCATTGCCCGGGGTCCCTGCCCGAATCCTGCAGTCCGCCTCAGGCGATGTTGAGCAGGGGAAAGACCCGGGCAATCCCGCTCACATTGTCTCTTGTGCACTGCCGGCTTTGCTCTTATAAGAGGTTGTAACACATGGACAAACGTCTTGGTCTTATCATTGCGGTTTGTATCGTGGAGGTCATTTTCAGGGCCTTCTATGATTTTATCCGCATAGACCCCCTCCTGTACACCTTCATCGCACGGTCTGTCGAGATGGGCATCATCCTTGCCCTGGCCTGGAAAGACTGCGGCATCACGACCGGGTCGGTGAGGAAAGAGGTCCTGGTCGGGTTCGGCATCGCCCTTGCCTTCGCACTGGCAGTCATCCTCACGGATCTCGTCTCGCGGATTGCCCTGGCCGGAGGAGTACTGAAGCTCCTGCTCGCAAGGCAGCATATAGAGAATCCTGTCGGATTTTTCCTGGTGGGGTGCCTGTTCGCCCCGCTGGCTGAAGAACTCTTTTTCCGCGGCCTCGTCTATACGTGGCTCAGACAGAGGCTGCCTCTCATCGCTGCGATCGCTGTTTCAGCCCTCATGTTTGCCAGCGTGCATGGGTTCCTTTCCCCGGTGCAGCTCATCGGAGGGATACTCTTTGCCGGCATCTTCGAGTGGCGGAGATCCATATGGGCCCCCTATATCGTGCACGTGCTCGCAAACTTCGGCATATGGGTATTCCCCTTAGTGTGTCCGTTCTGACGCGCTGCCGGTGTTGGGGATTCCCAGGATAAGAACTTCCTTGAACCTACCCCCCTGGCACTGCTTAAGACTGGTCAAGGCAAAAAAGATGCTCAGTGGTGCCGGAGGGGGGAATCGCCTCCTACGTCACGTCCGTCCTGGACGCTCCTGCGTAGGCTCCCCTATGCTCGCTGACGCGGACTTCCTGTCCGCTCTTCCGCCACCGGCGGCGCTCGCTCCGCTTCGGTTTCCCCCAAAGCCATGAGAAGAAAAAGCCCTTCCCGCATCGCGGGAAAGGCTTTTTCTTCTCATGGCGTGCCGTGCATAGCCCAAAGGGCGAAGCATGGTGCCGGAGGGGGGAATCGAACCCCCACGAGCGCAAGGCTCTTCGGATTTTGAGTCCGACGCGTCTACCAATTCCACCACTCCGGCAGTGGTATCCAGTATTACCAAAGGTCTGCACGCTTTGCAAGCACAGCTTGGCGCTGCAGGCACTTAGGTGGTGCCCTAGAGCATGGGCAGGTATCTATTTATCTCGAACTGGCTCACGTGGATCCTGAACTGATCCCATTCCTTCTTCTTGTTCTCGATAAACTTGTTGAAGATATGGTCGCCCAGGGTTTCCCTCACCAGCTCGCTCTCCGATACCACCTGGATGGCCTCGAAGAGATTGCCGGGCAGCGATGTTATGCCTGCCCGTTCCCTGGCCTTTTCATCCATCTCGAAGATGTCCTCCTCGATGGGATCGGGCAACGGGTATTCCTTCTCGATCCCCTTGAGCCCGGCCGCTATCTGCACGGCAAAGGCGAGATACGGGTTGCAGGCAGGATCCGGAGCACGGAACTCCATCCTCGTCGCATTGGCCTTGCCAGGTTTGTACATGGGTACCCGCACCATGGCGGAACGGTTTCGCCTGGCCCACGAGACATACACAGGGGCCTCATATCCCGGTACGAGCCGTTTGTAGGAATTGATCCACTGGTTGGTAACGGCAACGATCTCCCGCGCATGCATGAGGATCCCTGCCACGTAATGTTTGCCGATCTTCGAGAGATAATATTTATCCGAGGGGTCGAAGAAGGCATTTTCACCGCCTTTAAACAGCGACTGGTGCACGTGCATGCCGCTGCCGTTCTCCCCTCCCAGGGGCTTGGGCATGAAGGTGGCATACACGCCTGCCTGCCGGGCGATCTCCTTGACCGTGGTCCGGTAGGTCATGACCGTATCGGCCATGGTGAGTGCCTCCTGGTACCTGAGCGCGATCTCGTGCTGCGAAGGGGCAACCTCGTGGTGGCTGTATTCCACCTCGATGCCCATCTTCTGAAGGGCAACGACGGTCTCCCGCCTGATATCGGTTGCCCGGTCCACCGGCACGCCATCATAGTACCCCCCCTTGTCAAGGGTCTCCGGAGAAACATCGTTTGAAAAATAGAAATATTCGAGCTCGGGGCCGAGATAGCAGGTGTAGCCCTGATCGGATGCCTTTTTCAGGACACGTTTCAGGGCATGGCGCGTTGATCCCTCATACGGGCTCTGGTCCGGGTTCAGAATGTCACAGAACATGCGGGCCACCGGCAGATGATCCGGTCTCCAGGGGATGAGCTGGAATGTCGTGACATCGGGCATGGCGATCATATCGCTCTCTTCGATCCGGGCAAACCCTTCGATTGAAGATCCGTCAAAGCCCATTCCTTCATCCAGGGCTTCTTCAAGCACCTGCTGGGTGATACTGAAGCTCTTGAGCCTGCCCAGGACATCGGGGAACCAGAGCTGGATAAAGCTCACCTGATGTTCCTTGACCCTGTCGATAACATCTTGTTTCGTTCTGCATGACATCATATGCAACTCGCTCCTCTCACCATTCCACCATATAAGTAATGGTTATTATATGACTTATGTATTTCTTGTTCCGTTACCCCTCTATATCACAAAAGAATTCCAATAACACTACCTGAAAAAGCACTATCGCAACCGATCCCCCTTCGGAATCATCCCCCTTGCATATTCTGCTCAATGGTGTATGCATGAAACCGGTCCGGGGATCATCCAGGCAGCAGGTACAGGGAATAGCCATACTCCGTATCATGGACTCTTTTTTTGGTATCTTGGCAATCTTTGCCAAGATCTGCTATGAGTACCGGACAATCATAAAGAAAAGCTGAGTAACACTAAGATATGGGAGGTTTTACATGGGCTTCATCAGTGAGGATCTTTTTCATTTTCAGGCCACGCTCGAACAGTCAGGCGTAAGTTTCCAGGAATTCATCAGGGATGAGTACGTAAATAAATGGATGAGTGACAGCTTGTATGCCGCCATGGCCATCCGCACCACCATGGTGACCGCCATCCACAATTTCCTTGCCGCCGAGGGCCTGTTCAATATGGAAAAGGTACAGATGAGCCCGGTAACAGACCCGCTGGCGCATGACGTGGAGCATACCCCCACCGTTCACTACAAGGGCATGCCCTACGTTACCACCCACTCCATGATCTACAGCAAATTTCTTGCGTGCTTCAACCCGAAGATCAAGGGGGTTTACGTCGACTCTCCGAATATCAGGCTGGAGATCGAGAGTCCGCTCCGCCAGCAGCGGGGGAAATACCTCATCGACTTCTCCCAGATCGACGTCGAGCTCAGGCGCAACAGGGGTATAGACTTCGAGATGTACAAACATGAGCCCGACAGGATCAAAAAGATCCTACGGGAAGACCTCGACAGGGCACTGGACTTCTTCGAACGCATGATCGTCGCTGCGACAACCGCTGTGGTTGAACACAATGATGACGACCTCAAGGCCTTGGGCATGGCGCTGGAGGTTCCGACACAGCCCTTCCCCCGCCTCAGGTGCGACGAGATCACCAGAAGGTATGGCAAGCGCGGTGTCGAGGCGAAGGCCGGTGAAGAGGTAAAGGGCCAGTTCTTCTGGGTGCTCGGGTTGCTGAGGGAAAACTACGACCTCATCTATCCCTATATACTGCCTGACGGCAGCAAGCATCCGCTGTCATCCTTCACCTCTGACATGATCTACAACTACGACATCTGCGCAAAGGCACTCGTGCGGGAGTCCAATACGTATATGCCGGCACTGGAGATCCTCTCCGGCGCCATTCGCGAGTGGCTCTATGAGCCC
Source organism: Deltaproteobacteria bacterium (assembly GCA_018434685.1). Classification (GTDB taxonomy): domain Bacteria; phylum Desulfobacterota; class Desulfomonilia; order UBA1062; family UBA1062; genus DSAD01. Next base: position 233,051 of record JAHDOV010000003.1, on the reverse strand, counting down.
ATCATCGAGCGCCTCATCGACAACAGGATCATCCAGGAACGACCCATCTTCCAGGACGGACTCCTGGTGAACATACAGGCCCTGGCAGGATACGGACCGTTCCTGTCTGCGGTTGCCATGAAAAACGAAGCGGGAAAGCCTTATTTCCCCGAGACCTTCGGTGGTGGTGTCGGCGTGGAGAGAACCCTCTATGCCCTCCTGAGGGGAAAGAAGATCGAAAAGATCGACGACCTCACCTGTTTCGGCAAGAATCCCGACTCGTACCCCATGTTCCTGTTCTAGCAGGTATTGTCCCGAATAGGACAGAGAGACGGCTGTGCCGGTCATTTCTCCCGGTCAGGCCCGTCTGCCGGATTGCCCACACCGTCCGATCTCGGTTCAGGGAGAAAGGAACCCCCCGGGGAACCTCACCGTACCCTGAACGACCTTCAGGGTCTTGATGATGATCCCGTGCCAGGCCACACATGCCGTACGGATGCACACAGTACGACCAGAAGCAGAGACGCCAGGGCAGCCCCTATCGGGCCCGGAGTGTTGTGTGCGGTGTCGATGAAGCACCCGCCACCGCCTCCGCCAGAGCCTTCATAAGAGTCGGCATCCTCGCGGGGGGCATAGACCTTGAAGCTGCCCAGGACCTGCGTGGAAAACGTGACCATGCCGTCCTCGGCCCACACATCCTCTAGTTCGACCCATTGCCGTGCGGCCTCATCGAAATACGCAACCGCAACCGGATACGGACCGTCATAGAGCACGCTTACGACTGCGGGCTCAGCGAGCACAAGGCCATACGGGACGATGTCAAACCCGAATTCGTTGGTCCCATGTGCCAATACGGCAGAGCCCGCACCGCTTGCGGCACTGCCGCAATCAATACCGATGGGCAGCGCACTGCCCAGGGTATTCTGCGGCATAACCAGGGAGATGAGGCCGGAGATGGCCCCCATCACCAGGTCTGTCCCGGGCAGATAATCGGCGGCAGCGCATAACTCCCTGACGACCGAGACCCTGAGGATATTGATGAGGCCTCCGGTCATGTCCTTGACGAGGAACAGGTGGCTCCCGGGGGCAGCCGCATAGATCATCCCGTCGTCAATCGCCGGACAACCAGCGGTGAGCGGGGTGAATTCATAGGTGCCCGTCGGGTAGAGGGTTGAGAGATCGAGCACCTCGCCCACCACGGCAATGGCATCTTCGACCAGGCAGGTTCCCTCGGAGCCAGCCGGGAAATCCCCGTCAGGAGGGACACTTGCCGAATCACCGACCTCGACGATGCTCGCTGTATTGACCGGGATGCTGCTGCTCACATCGAAGAAATCATCGAGGCTATACCGGGGGGCATCATCGGTGCTGCCCGGGTTTGTGGGGATGAGCTCCAGGAACCAGTTGATGATCGCACCCAGGAACCGTGCCTGATCACCGGGGATGAGCACACTGACCTCGCGGGAAAAACCACTCTCGTTCCCGCTGAAATCATATGCCGTTATCGCAAAGAAGTAGACAGTATCGGCCGGCAGGCCCTCGATGTCCACGCAGACTGCCTCGCCCACATCGAGTACCTTTCCGTATTGGCCCGAGATCGTTCCATAATACACCCTGTACCCGCACAGGTCCGCCTCGGTGTTGTTGTTCCAGCTGATCCTGAGGGTCGAGGCGAAAAGGGTACCCGGGATTATGAGGAGAAAGAGAAGCACCAAAAATGTTTTTGCCTCAATAGCACTTTTCATTACAAGAGAACTATCGTCCTTTTATTCCTTGTGCTTTAAGAATCCTATAATGTCAAGTTATAATGTGCAGTTTGCGGCTTTTCTCTCTGCGGTGAGCCGTGCCACGAATTCCTCCGCGGGACACAGCACCACCACATTCTCAAGATGCTTCGGTTCAGGTCGTTGAACGGGTGCGCAGTCCGTGCCTCATGGACAACCGAGCGGGAAAAGAACATGCTCAACAAACGCCTCTTCAGAGCATCGGCAGCACACCACCCGGACCCATCATGCCTGATATCGCTAGGCAGAGATCTTCCCGGTATCGAGCACGGCAGGGTCGACCTCGTCGATGATCCGGATGATATCTGCATTCATCCGTTCTTTCTGTGCGCCGTAGAATGTGCGGTTCTTATCGAGACTCCCGGCAAAGGCCAGCGTCTTATCCATCAGTTCGTCCATGGGACATGCCTCGGTGACGATGTGATGCTCCTGGCACTGTGCTCCGGTGACCCGGTTTCCCAGGTAGTACATCTCCTCGAGCTTGTACCCGGGTATTGCCTTCTTCACCATCGCCACCATGCCCGGCCAGAACGGTATCCCGATATTCACCTCTGGAAAGCAGAAGAAACCACGGTCGGAGCGCATGAATCTAAAATCGAAGCAGCAGCACATTATCGCCCCCCCTGCAAATGCATGCCCCGTTATTGCGGCAACAGTGGGCATGGGATACAGCAGCAGCCTCCGGAGGAATGCATTGACCTGATAGCAGAAGTCCCTGACAACGCTGCGGTCATCTGCTTGAACAAAGGGCATGAGCCAGTCGAGATCGATGCCGTTGCAGAAGATCTTGTCATGCGCAGACTTCACTACCAGGGCATTGGCATCGGTTGAATGCTCGATCTCATCAAGAACCTTCATGAATTCATCGAGAAATGCGGGATTGAATCTGTTCTCCCCGCTGTTCATGGTGAGTATGGCGACCTTCCCATCCAGGGAATACTCAAGCATAGACATTCGAGATCTCCTTTTTATAACACGTGTAGTTTCTTCACCATACATTATACCTCGGGTGCACCCGATTATCCAAGGCATATCTCGCACGTCCGGCAAGGGGACGAACGAGGAGAATTTCAAGGCTTTTTTTGCACCCTGTCCCTTTATCTGGTACGCTCTCATGGTTATTATCAAGGAGTAAGGAGTAAGGAGGTTGGCCATGGACAGAACGGTTAAGGAGGGAGACACGGTAAGGGTCCATTACACAGGCAAGTACCAGTCAGGTGAGGAGTTTGACTCGTCCGTGGGGTATGAACCGCTCATGTTTACCGTGGGGGCCAACCAGGTCATCCCGGGCGTCGAATATGCTGCCATCGGCATGTGCGTCGGCGAGATAAAGACCATATCCGTTACTCCGGAAGAGGGCTACGGGATCTACAATGAAAACATGGTGGTCGATATGCCCAAGGAATACTTTCCTGAAGATATCTCGCCGGCAGTCGGCATGCAGCTCAAGGTCGTGGAGGAACAGGGTGAAGAAGTCCTTGTGGAGATAACCAAGGTGCACGACGATTACATCCGCCTCGATGCGAATCACCCCCTGGCAGGGAAAACCCTCATCTTTGACATCGAGCTTCTCGAGATCGTTTAGGAATCATTTTATTCCGAATCGTTCAATGAGCCACAGGCTCATTTCAGGGACATAGGTTATTACCAGGAGGCCTATGATCAGGATGAGTATAAACGGAATCGTTGCCTTGTACAGGGTGACGATGGATTTGCCGAACCTGATGCAGGAGATGAACAGGTTCATGCCTACCGGCGGGGTAGAGTACCCGATCTCCAGGTTGGTCAGAAAGATAATCCCCAGGTGCACCGGGTTGATCTCATAGCTCAGGGCAATGGGAACGATCAGGGGGACCACCACCACGAGGGCGGAATAGATGTCCATGACACAGCCGACGACCAGCAGGAAGATGTTCAGCGCGATGAGAAAAACGATCTTCGAACTTATGTGCGCCTGGATAAAATTCAGGGTGATCAGGGGGATCTCCGCGTCGATCATATAGGTGGTCAGGGCAAGGGCAGATCCGAATATGATAAAGATACCGCCCACCAGTATCATGCTCTGGTGCATGATCGTCGGGATATAGGAGAAACGGAAATCCCGGTGGATTACAACCTCCACGATGAGTGCATAGGCCACGGTGATGGAGGCAATCTCGCCCAGGGTGACGAAGCCCCCGAAGATCCCCACAATCAGTATGATCGGTATGAGGAGCTCCCACTTGGCCGCAAGCGCTGCCTTCATGATCCTCGAGGCAGAAAATGCCGTCTTGGAGATAGCCGCTTTCTTGGCGACAAAGATACTGTAGAGAGACAGGATGACGATGAGAAATACCCCGGGGATCAATCCTGCGGCAAAGAGCTGGGTAATGCTGGTCTCGGCGACCACACCGTAGATGATGATGGGCAGGCTCGGGAAGAAGAGCAGACCGAGGCTCCCCGAGGATGTAAGGAGTCCCAGCGAAAACCGTTCGTTGTAGTGCTCCTTGATGAGCGCCGGAAAGAGCAGTCCCCCCAGAGCGATGATCGTTACCCCCGAGGCACCGGTAAAGGCGGTGAAAAAGGCGCATGCCACGAGCGAGACCACCGCAAGCCCACCCGGCAGCCATCCGAACAGGGCCTGCGCGAAATTGACGACCCGCAGAGAGGCCTTGCTTTCCGCGAGGATGTAGCCGGCAAAGGTAAAGATCGGGATGGTGTAGAGGACCGGGTTATTGGAAAATTTGCTGTAGATATCCACGATCAGTGCCGCCAACTGGATATCTGAGAGATAAAAGCCCACTATGGCAAAGGACGAGATCACCACAAAGACCGGGGCGCCCATGAGTGCCATGAGGATGATGAGGATGATCACCAGCGCTGTCAATGCGGTCAGTCTCCCCTTGCGAGTGCACGAACATGCTCCATGCACCGTGCGGCGAACCTCAGCGTGATCACCGTATAACCGAGCGGAATGATCACCTGGAGAATCCATACCGGTGTATTGTAGAAGGCCATGGTGCCTCCGCCTTGGTAATCAAAGTAGACAAACGTCGCAGAGGCATAGACGAGAACGGCACATACGACCACGGAAAACAGGCAGGTGATGACCGAAAAGATCCGGCGCGTCCGGGCCGGCAGCATGCGCTGCGCCAGCTCTATCTTGATATGTTTTCCATCCCGGGCGGCAAGGCCTGCACCGAGAAAGGCCACCCAGAGAACCAGATGACGCACTATCTCCGCCCCGCCCATGATCCCGATGGAAAAGAAGTTTCTCAGCACGATCTGGATCAGGACCAGGAGCACCATGGTGCTCAGCGCAGCAGCAAGGAGGACTTCCTCGATCCGCGCGATGTAATCGAAGACCGTGAGTACAGCCGGGGATAGAACACCGCACTCCGGGCACTGATCCATGCCTTCATAGAGGTGGGCCCTACACTTTCTGCAGCGCATCCAGGGGTCCCTAACGGATCATCTCCACGTTCACGTCTCCGGGATGCTCCCTGCGGTACTCTTCAATGAGTGCCAGGGTGCGGTCCAGGATCTCCCGGGTATAGAGTTCTCCCACAAGGCTTTCGCGGGTATCTTTTGCAGCATCGAAGATAAAGCGGATCTCATCTTCGTTTTCCACAGCACGAACGACCTGTATCCCGGCATTTCTCAGGATCTCGAGGCACTTTTCATTTTCTTCCCTGGTTGCTCTGACGATCCGCTCATGGGAAGCCCTGGAAATCTCGAGGATGATCTTCTGGCTCTCGGGTGATATCCCATCCCAGATCTTTTTCGTCACGATCGTGGCCCCCAGGATATTCGACGAGGGAAACTCGTTCATGTAACCGAACCTGGTGTACCACTGAAAGGCAACGGCACCGTAGGGTGTCGTATTGGCGCAGTCGATCAGGTTTGTAGACAGCGACGTTGCGACATCCGTGATGGAAAGGGAGATGGGGGATATGCCCAGGGCCTTGTAGATCTCCCGTCCGATGGGTTCTCCCTCCATGGTCCACCACTTCTGTTGCCTGGCTACCTCGAGGGAGGTGAGCGGTACCTTGGAGAAGGTGTAGATGAAGCCGAGGTCCATCCAGCCGAGCACCACAAATCCCTCTTCTTCAAAGAGCTGCGTCATGGTGTCCTGAAGATGAGACCTGACATAGCCGACCTCTTCATAGTTCCTGAAGAAATAGGGGATCTCCGTAACCCGCACGGCCGGTACGATCTGCCCGAGACCCGGCCCCATGAAGCCGCCGCCATGGAGCTGTCCCAGTTTGATCTTTCTCAGCACATCCTTTTCGTCGCCCTGCACCCCGCCCCAATAGATCTTGAATGCCACCTCGTTCTTCGTCTTCTCCCTGATCTGCACAGAAAGCTCATCGAGGATGTTCATTATGGAAGAATTCTTTGGCGCCAGCGTCGCCATCTTTATTGTAATCTTTGCAGTTTCTTCCGCGCGGACTCCGTCGAACACCACCCCTGTGGCCATCAGGACCATTACCACTGCCACCACCAGTCTCTTCATAGAACCCGTCCCCTTGTTATTGTGTACCCGGTCACCGGGCACCTCCTCAAAAGTATGAATCAACATCAGCCAGAAGAACCTTCGCCTTCCTCTTGGCAATCTCATTGGCAAAATTTTTCTCCGGGAAATAGTCAACAGGGGTGGCGATCACTGCCTCGAGCGTTTTCACGAACAGCTCCCTGTCCTGTATCTGGTATGCATAGTACTGCGCGTACAGGAGATGGACAAACAGGAGCCTGGAGCCTGAAAGCTCGAAGGCCCGCTCGAAATGATACCTTGCCTGCTCCGGATCGCCGCCTATGGCCTTTGAGCGGGAGGCGTAAAATGCCCCGAGCGTCGCATGGGCACTGCCGTAATAATAGGTCTCATCCAGTTCAACAACCCGCAGCAGCATTGCCTCGACCCTGGGGACATCCATGAGCACCTCGGGGTTATCGAGATTCAGGGCTATCCATGCCATCCAGTTGTTCGCCGCCCAGTACAGGGCAGGCACATCGCTCTTTGAGAGCTCTGTGAGAGAGGCCTTGAACACATCGGGGCTTTTGTGGAAATCTTGTCGGAAATAGCGGTTCTCCATGAGTACCCGAAGTGCATAGTCCCGGGCCTTGAGGTAGAGCATGCTTGCCCTCTTTTTGTCTTTTTCTTCCACAAAGGCAAAGGTATAGCCGAAATACCCTTCCGAGCCGCGCACAAGCAGTTTTGTGTTCGGGGCCGCCTCGATAAATCCATCCAGCTGGATGAGGTTTGCAGGGAGCGCATCACGGACCATGTCCACATCGGGATTCTTGTTCACCGAGGTATTGAGCTCCTCCATGATCGGTTCCATGTTTTTTATGATGAGGCCCGGACTGGCGCAGCCCCCCAGAGACATCATGAGAATAAAAAATACCGGTACTCTAAAGAAAAGATTCGTTCTCCAAGCCATAAACCCTCCACCAATGTATCGCCTCAAGATAGCGATATAAAAACAAACCGTATTGAATCCGATATCTTATAAACTGCCTGTATTCTCAGCCCTTCTCCCTCTCCTGTCAAGCGATTTTGTCCGCAGAACAATCCAGGCCTCATCACAGCCCCTCAAGGGGTGGGAGTGCCCTCTGTTGCAGTCCCGACAAGGGCCTTGACATCTTCCCGGCCGTAGAGCACATCCCTGGTCCTCACCCCCTCCATGACATACAGGCCGGTGTCCAGGAGAAGCCGGGTGATCTCCTGTTCGTCCAGATCCTGGATAATGGCATTATTGAGCAGTACCGCAAGGCCATGGTTAAAGATCCACATCTTGTAGAGAATATCCCGCTTCTCGTCAGGGGTTAAGCCCTCCATCGGTTCAAAATCAGAGAGCCGTTCCATGAGGGTGTCGAAGGCATATTCCCGGTACCGGGTGCTCGATGCTGTATCGCTATCCATGTTCTTTGAAAAGAACAGCATCCGGAACAGGTGGTGTTCCCTCTTGGCAAAGAGGATATAACCGATGCCCATGTCCAGGGCGGTAATGCCTGTCCTTGTCTGCGTCTCATACTCGATGAGCAGGTCGATGGCCTTCTTGACGATGGCATCCTGGAGATCCTTCATGGACTTGATACACGAATAGATCGGCATGGTTGAGGACCGCAGGGCCCCGGCAATGGCACGCGCCGAACACTTCTCGGCACCCTGCGTCTGAACGATATGAAACGCTGCGCCGATGATGTCCTGGGCCGTGAATCTGCTCTTTGCCGACATGGATAACCCCTGTCACTGCATAACAGTTGTTATGTAGCAAGCATGTAAGCTGCTTGTCAAACACAATGTTTTTGGAATACCGGATTTATTTTCTCGGGCGACCGTGCAGTCTGCCGGGAGGGAGAAAGGGTGTAAAAGAGCGGGCAGAGAACGCGGTTCTCTGCCCGGACAGTTCTTAGGCCTTGCCTTTGGCGAACTCCACCATGTAGTCCGCAAGCCTCTGGGCGCCTTCGATTGGCAGGGCGTTGTAGATCGAGGCCCTGATGCCGCCCACCGAACGGTGACCCTTGAGCCCCACCAGATTCTTCTTGGCGGCACCCGCGAGGAATTCCTTCTCGAGATCTTCCGACGGGAGTCGGAACGGGATATTCATGCGGGAGCGCGACCCCTTCTGCACGGTGCCCCGGTAGAAGTCGCCTGAATCGAGTATCTCATAGATGAGAGCGGCCTTCTTCTCATTGATCTTCTCGATCGCCGAGACCCCGCCCTGGTCGATGATCCAGTTCAGGACCTCGTGCACGACGAAAATGGCCATGACCGGACAGGTGTTGTGCATGGAGTTCTTGCTCACGTGCGTCGAGTACTTGAGCATGGTGGGGGTATTCTCGGGGGCGAGATCCACCAGGTCGTCCCTGATAATTACCACGGTTACCCCGGCAGGGCCCATGTTCTTCTGGGCACCGGCGTAGATGAGCCCGAACTTCGAGACATCGATCTGCCGTGAGAGGATGTCGGACGACATGTCTGCAACAAGAGGGACACCCTTGGTATCCGGGAAGGACTGCCACTGGGAACCATAGATGGTGTTGTTGGACGTGATATGGCAGTACGCCGCATCCGGCGTCAGCGAGAGCTCATCTGCGGACGGGATCCGCGTGTAGTCTTCAGCCTTCGACGATCCGGCGATGTTGACCTTTCCGATCTTCTTTGCCTCTTTGATGGCAGTCGAAGACCAGCTGCCCGTATCGATATAATCCGCAACCTTGCCGGCACCCAGGAGGTTTATGGGGACCATGGCAAACTGGAGGCTCGCACCGCCCTGGAGAAAGAGCACCTTGTAATTCTCAGGGATGCCCATGATCTTCTGGAGCAGGGATATGGTCTCGTTCATCAATGCATCGAATTCCTTGGAACGATGACTGACTTCCATGATGGACATGCCGGTGTTTGCGAAGTTTATTGCGGCCTTGCTGGTACTCTCTAGAACCGGCTCCGGCAGTACGGCAGGCCCTGCATTAAAAATGAACACATTTCTCATAATTCCTTCATGCCTCCTCGCTAGTGATTAATATATCGTACTATTATACCAAATACCGGTTCATGGTAAAGGTAATTATTACAGCCTGATCTTCCTTGCACGATGCCTGCGAACAGAGGATATCAGGGACGATCGGCAGCTGATGAACCTGTTGACAATGACAGCGTAAGAGGTTATAGAAAATGAATGCTCATTCATGTTGGAGCTGGGTGGGTTGCTTTTTTGGGTATTCGGAGAAAGCTGATTGTACAAATATAAGGTATAACAAGCTTATATCTTACAACCTTTAGGAGGAAAACATGGATTTCTCATTAAGCGATGAGCACAAGATGGTTCAGGACATGGCACGTAAATTTGCCGATCAGGAGCTCAAACCAATAGCCGCACAGATCGATCAGACCCATCGCCATAACGACGAGGCCCTGAGAAAGATGGCTGAGAACGGTTTCATGGGGGTGGCCATACCGGCGGAATATGGCGGGGCGGGCATGGACTACCTGGCGTATGCCCTCATTCTTATCGAGATATCAAGGGGCTGCGCCAGCACCGGCGTCATCATGTCCGTCAACAACTCCCTGTACGGATTCCCGGTCTACAAATTCGGCACAGAAGAGCAGAAAATCAAGTTCAACACCCCGGTGGCATCCGGCGAGGCCAATGGCTGCTACGGCCTGACCGAGGCGAATGCCGGCTCAGACCCTGCAGGCATGAAGACGAGCGCCGTCCTCGACGGCGATTCATGGATCATCAACGGGGAGAAGAAGTTCATCACCAACGGGAACATCGCCAAATATGGGGTCATCGCAGCAGTAACCGACAAGACCAAGGGCTACAAGGGGATCACCCAGTTCGTCATCGACCTCGAGGAGACCGAGGGGTTCTCGGTGGGCAAGGTCGAGGACAAGCTCGGCATCAGGGGTTCAGGCACGTCAGAGCTCGTATTCCAAGATGCACGCATCCCGAAAGACGCCATCCTGGGCGACCCGGGGAGCGGCTTCAAGCAGATGCTCACCACCCTGGATTCCGGCCGGATCGGCATCGCCTCGCAGGCCCTGGGTATCGCCAAGGCATGCCTCGAGGAGTCGGTGAAATACTCCAAGGAACGCGTCCAGTTTGGAAAACCCCTCGAGGCCTTCCAGGCAACCCAGTTCAAGATAGCCGACATGGCCACCCGGATCGATGCATCGGAAATGCTCATCCTCAAGGCGGCCTGGCTCGAAAGCAACAGCCTGCCCTTCGAGAAGGAGGCGGCCATGGCAAAGATGTTTGCCTCTGATACGGCCATGGATGCCACCATAGAAGGTGTCCAGATCCTCGGCGGATACGGCTACGTCACCGAGTACCCCATGGAGCGGCTCATGAGAGACGCAAAGATCACCCAGATCTACGAAGGGACCAACGAGATCATGAGGATCGTGGTTGCCCGCAATGTCCTGGGGAAACGCTGAGTAAAAGTCTGAACCGACACGAGGGGGGCAGATTGTTCATTGCCCCCTTTTTCTATGACTCCGACATCATCTCGACCGAAAATCTTATCACGTTCGAAATCCCCAAGCTATCTTTCCCTGGCGCCTCATGCAAAGTGCCTGTTTTTCGCTAATGGGCTTCGGCCCAGTTTTTCCCCACGCCGATATCCACCTTGATCGGCACCTTGAGGGCATAGGCGTTTTCCATCTCGTGCCTGACGAGTTCCCGGAGCTCATCCACCTCATCCCGGGCCGCCTCGAACACGAGTTCATCATGCACCTGGAGGATCATCCTGCTCTTCATGGATTTGAGCCTTTCGTGGATCCTGACCATGGCGATCTTGATGATATCTGCCGCACTCCCCTGGATCGGCGTGTTGATGGCGATCCGCCGGGCCCCCTCCCGCTCGTTGAAATTGCCTGAATTGATCTGGGGGATCGATCTTCTCCGGCCCATGATCGTAGTGACAAAGCCGTCTTTCGAGGCTGCCTGGGCGATGGTCTCCATATAACCCTTCACTCCGGGGTACTTGGCGAGGTAGTTCCTGATGTAGCGGTTCGCCACATCCCTTTTTATTCCGAGATCCTGAGAGAGTTTGTGCGGGCCCATGCCGTAGATGATGCCGAAATTGATGGTCTTTGCCTGTCTGCGCTGATTCTCACTCACCTCTTCGAGGGGGATATCGAACACCTCGGCAGCGGTCCGGGCATGGATGTCCATCTCTTTCGCAAACGAGTCCATGAGTGTCTCGTCCCCGGAGATGTGTGCCAGAATCCTGAGCTCGATCTGGGAATAGTCCGCGCTGAGGATCGAGAACCCCTCGGGTGCGATGAAGGCACGACGAATCCTCTTGCCCGTCTCGCTCCTGATAGGGATATTCTGCAGGTTCGGATCCGAAGACGAGATCCGGCCTGTGGCCGTGGTGGCCTGGTTGAACCGGGTGTGGACCCTGCCTGTTGCCGGATCGACCATGGCCGGCAGCGCATCCACATAGGTGCTCTTGAGTTTTGAGAACATCCGGTAATCGAGGATGAGCGCCGGGAGTTCATGCCTGGGTGCAAGCGCCTCGAGCACCCTGCTGTCCGTGGAATATCCCGTCTTGGTCTTTCGGGCAACCGGCAGGCCGAGCTCCTCGAAGAGGATCGTGCCCAGCTGTTTGGGTGAATTGATGTTGAACGATCTGCCCGCCATGGCGTAGATCTGCTTTTCCATGGACTGCAGGTGAACATCGATCTCTGCCGATATCTCGGCGAGCCCCTGTACATCCACCAGGACCCCCACGTGCTCCATGGCTGCCAGCACATCGATCAGCGGAATCTCGATGGTGGAATAGATGGTATCCACCCCGAGCTGTTTCATATGACCGTCCAGGGTCTTTTGGAGTGCGGGCAGCACCTGGGCATGGGAGGCGAGATGATCCGCGAGAACCGATTCCTCGATCCCTTCAACACCCTTTGCATTCCTCCCCGTGCCCGTCAGGTCTTTCAGGCTCCGGATATCCTTGTCCAGGTGTGCCCTGGCAAGGTCCTCAAGGCTTGTCGTGCCGCTGGCTGCATCGATACAGTAGGCCGCAATCATGGTATCGTTGAAGGAGGCCTTCACCTCGATGCCGGCTTTTTTGGCCGCAACGAGGATCTCCTTTGCATCGTGCATGCACAGACTCAGGTTCGGATTCTTGAGCGGATACAGATACCGGTCGCGCTCCAGGCTCACATAGCTCACCCGGCCCTGGGAAACCGCAGAACCGGCACCGCCAACCAGGTACATGCCCGCCTCGCCCGCGAGGTCATCCCTTTGGGCGTACACTATCTCTCCGTCGTGATCAGGGCTTATGTCACGGGGCTTTTCCTCTGAAATCTCGGCAAGGAGCGCCTTGAACTCGAGGTCCCGGAAGAGGTCCGCAAGCGTGCTCACCTGCGTTTCCTGCTTCACGATGTCCTCAAGGCCGAAGTCCAGCTCCACATCCCGGTCAAGCCGGACGAGTTCCAGCCCGAACAGGGCCTGCTCCGCATGGTCCCGGATTGCCTGCCGTTGCTTTGCACCGCTGATCTGTGAGGCGCTCGCGATAATCTCTGCCACATGACCGTAGGAATTGACGAGGTCGCACGCCCCCTTCGCCCCGATGCCCGGGACTCCGGGTATGTTGTCGGAGCTGTCTCCCATGATGGCCAGCAGGTCTGCGATGTATTCAGGGTAGACCCCGTATTTCTCTCTTACCCCGTCCCGGTCGTACGTGACATCCTTGAGCGTGTCCCACACCTTCGTGGTGTCGTCCACCAGCTGCATGAGGTCCTTGTCGCCGGAGATTACGATCACCCGGAACTCGGATTTATACCGCCGCGCCAGGGTTGCAATGATATCGTCCGCCTCGAGCCCCTCGACCTGCATCTGGGGTATGCCCATGGCCCTGACGATCTCGATGATGTACGGGATCTGAACCCCGAGATCCTCGGGCATCTTCTGCCGTTTCGCCTTGTATTCCCTATAGAGTTCATGCCGGTGGGTCGGCCCCCTGGAGTCGAGGACGAAACAGATGTGCTGCGGGTTCTTCTCCTTGAGCAGCTTGAGCAGCATGCGGGAAAAGATATAAATGGCGTTCGTGGGCAGGCCCCTGGATGTGGAGAGGTTCCTCATGGCATAGAATGCCCGGTAGATATACGAGCTGCCGTCAATGAGATAGAGTTCTGTGCGTTCCATCAGGTCACCGGCATCCCCGTGCCCGCCCCCTGCTTCCATCTCCGGTAATCCTCGAGGATCTTCGCATGGTCGAACACGATGGGTTCGGGGAGCTTGTCCAGCCCGAAGACCCGTGCTTCACTGGCATCGTCGCCTGCCTCGGGCACGTCGTCACCCCGTGCCACAAACACGGTCGTTATGGTATGGAACCGCGGATCACGCTGAGGGTCGGAGTAGACGTGGAACATCCGGAGGTTCCTGACCTCCAGGCCTGTTTCCTCCCGTGCCTCCCGTTCGGCAGCCTGTTCCACGGATTCACCGTAGTCCACAAACCCTCCGGGAAGAGCCCACCCGTGGGGAGGGTTCTTCCTGGCAACCAGGACGATCCCGTCAGAGTACTCAATGATGATATCGACGGTCGGTACGGGATTCCGGTACCGGGTGATGTTCTGCCCGCAGTTCGGGCACGTGATGCTCTCAAAGGTGGACATCAGGCGTCCTTCAGGCACAGTGAAATTTCAAATCCGCTGCTGTCATCCACGATGATGTCCGCCGAGTCCTTCAGTCCCCTGCAGAGATCCTTCATGTGCTCCTCGGTTATGGCATCGCTCTTCAATCCGGGACATCCCAGGCGGATTATCCCGTTTTCCAGGACGATCCGCAGGGTCCTGCCCTTTTCGGTCGAATTGATGATCCAATTGATGATCCCGGTTACGGCATGGGAGATTACATTATAGTCGCCCTTGACATAGCAGGACCTCGAATCCAGGGATATCTCCCGTTTGGTTTCATGCTTGAACCTCATGTCCGCCATGAGAAAGTCGATCTCCATCTCCAGATACTCTCTCAGTTCAATGGAGGTGCGGCCTTCATGGATCATCTGCACCTTGTAACTGAGCGCCTTGAGCATGTGGTCGATCTTTTCCGCGCCTTCCTGGATCGAGGTTATGTCCTTGTGGTTCTTCTCCCGGATCGTTACGAGCTCTTCTTCGGACAGGTCCCTGAACGTGTCGAACCTGTCGTTTCTCGCCTGTAAGAGCTGCGCCCTCCCCATGACCCACATCAACGGTGTATTGAGATTATGCACCATACCGCCCATGAGAGACCCCATATGGGCGAAATTCTCCTCCTTCATCGTTCCTCCATAAAAGCCCGGTACGCCAGGTACGTAGAGTAGGTATCCACCTTCGATGAAAGCTCGAACGGGGCGTGCATAGACAGCAGTGCCGGCCCCATGTCCACAACATCCATGCCGTATTCGGCAAAATATTTTGCGACCGTTCCGCCGCCGCCCTCGTCAACCTTGCCGAGCTCCCCTGTCTGCCAGGGGATGTTCCTCCGGTTCAGAAACGCCCTGATCCAGCCCATATACTCTGCGTGGGCCTCGTTCGAGCCCACCTTTCCCCGGGAGCCGGTGAACTTTGTCACACATACGCCGTAGCCGATCTTTGCAGCGTTGGTCTTTTCATGCACCTCGGGGTATTCGGGGTCGAAGGCACCGTTCACATCACCGGAGATGGCCCTGCTCCTGTAGAGAACCCTCGTGGGAACGATGTCCTGCTGGAACCGCTCGGAGAGCTCCCAGAGCACCTCTTCCAGGAAGTTGCTCTTTGCCCCGGTATTGCCGTCGCTGCCGATCTCTTCCTTGTCCACGAGCAGGGCCACCGTGGTGCAGGGCACGTTCGAGCAATCGCGCACCGCAGCGAATGCAGCATACGCGCATGCCCGGTCGTCCTGGCCGTATGCCCCGATCAACGAACGGTCCAACCCCACTTCCCGGGCAATGCCCGCAGGCACGACCTCCAGGTCTGCGGAGACAAAATCCTGTTCGACCATGCCGTATTTCTCGTTCAGCAGGGCGAGCACCCGTCTCTTGACCTTGTCATCCTTTGCCTTCAGGTCCGGCATGGAACCGAATATGATGCTGAGCTTTTCCCCCTGGAAGGCATCGCTGACCTTCTTGGTGTACTGGGTGTTTCCGGCAAGGTGGGGGAGCAGATCATCGATGGTGAAGCAGGGATCGTCACTGTCCTCACCGATGACGATCCTGACAGAACTCCCGTCCGCCTTCACCACCAGCCCGTGAAGGGCTAGCGGCCGTGCCAGCCACTGATACTTCTTGATGCCCCCGTAGTAGTGCGTCCTGAGCATGACGAGGTCGGTGTCTTCATAGAGAGGGTTCGCCTTCAGATCGAGGCGCGGGCTGTCGAGATGGGCAACCACCAGTCTGATGCCGTCTGCGAGGGGGGACACCCCTTTCCGGCACAGGGCAATGGCCTTGCCCCTGTTTTCATACACTATGAGCCCAGCTCTGCCCTGTGCAGCCTCTACGAGATACGACACCGCTTCCCGCTCGGTCTTCACCCGGGACAGGAACTCCCTGTATTCGTTGTTGTACGTCTCGATCTGGGGTGCGTTATCCTTCAGGATCTCCCAGCCCGATTTCGGTTTGTACGTAAGGTCTGCCTTATCCTTTGTCTGTTTTCCCGGCATCGTCTTTCTCTTTCTCTTCACCCTCTATATCTTCGGAATACACCTCGGTCAGAGAACGAACCTCTATACCGGCATCTTTCAGGGCCTTTCTGATGTCGGCCTTCTTTGCATCCACTACCTTGAGCATAAAATTCTGGTGTTTCATTCGAACCTCCCTGGTATTGTTTGGCCGCAATGGAGGCATGCACCTCCCCGCATCGCCTTTTCTGTCACAAAAAAACCTCTCCTTCTAATAATCTCCCTTCCACAGTGATGGCAAAGGGTATTTTCCCCGGTGTGTCCCATGACATTCCCTGTATACACATAATTAAGGCCTTCACTCAATCCTATATCTCGGGCGGCCTCGACCTCCCGGACCGGGGTGGGCGGGGCACTGTCGTAGAGATAGTGGGGGTAGTACCGGCTGATGTGCCAGGGGATATCCGGGCTTATGGACTTGATGAAGGCTGCGATATCCTTCAGCTCTTCCCTTGAATCGTTCTCTTTCGGGATGAGCAGCGTGGTGATCTCTATCCACACCCCGGCGGCATGATAGGCCCTGATGGCATCGAGCACGCCCTGGAGCCTTCCGGAGCAGAGCCTCTTGTAGAAACTCTCCGAAAAAGACTTCAGATCGATATTGGCGGCATCGATCAGCCCCTTGAGGCTCCCTTCGACCACCGAAGCAGAGATGTACCCGTTGGTGATCATGGTATTGTAGATGCCTCTGGTCTTGGCCGCCTCGGCCGTGTCGAGGACGTACTCGATGTAGATCGTCGGTTCCGTGTAGGTATAGGAAATGCTCCTGCACCTTCGGTCAATGGCGTTTTTCACCACGTCTTCGGGCAGGAGTTCTTCACCGGTAATGCGCCCGGTCTGGATGGGATATTGGGATATGTCGCTGTTCTGGCAGAACCTGCAGCGGAAATTGCACCCCACGGTGGCAATGGAGAACGCCGTGGAGCCCGGGAAGAAGTGAAACAGCGGTTTCTTCTCGATGGGGTCGACGCTGGCAGCAATGCTCCTGGCCCAGACAAGGCTGTAGAGAACCCCGTCGATATTCTTCCTCACGCCGCAGATCCCGGTTCTGCCCTCGCCGATCACGCACCGGTGCGGGCAGAGCACACACTGCACCCTGTCTTCTTCAAGACTCTTCCAGTAGAGCGCCTCTTTCATCAATCCTTATACCGTGCTCCCTTGTCTGCAGACAGACACATCTCTGCATAGCGCTTCAGCACGCCGGTCAACTCCTTTTTCGGCGGCTGCCATGCCTGCCTGCGCGCTTCAAGCTCGTCTTCGCCCACGAGCAGGTCCAGCTTCCGCAGCGGAATATCGATCAGGATGGCGTCGCCTTCCCTGACCAGCGCGATGGGGCCGCCTTCGGCCGCCTCGGGGGAGCAGTGCCCGATGGCAGCACCGCGGGTGCCTCCGGAAAATCTCCCGTCGGTGATCAGCGCCACATCCGTGTCCAGTCCCATACCGGCAATGGCCGAGGTCGGGGTGAGCATCTCCCGCATGCCAGGACCGCCCTTGGGCCCCTCATACCTGATGATGATGACATCGCCCCTGTTGATCTTGCCCGACAGGATGGCCTCACTTGCCTCCTCTTCCGAATCGAAGACCCGAGCGAAGCCCTGCCTCTTCATCATCTCCGGCAGCACGCCCGACTGTTTCACCACCGCCCCGTCAGGCGCCAGCGATCCCCGCAGGATGGCGATGCCGCCCTCTGCATGGTAGGGGTTGTCGAGGCCGCGGATCACCTCGGGGTCGTATACCTGGACATCCGCAAGATTCTCACGCACGGTATGCCCCGTCACGGTCATGGCATCGCCGTCGATGACGCCGTGCCCTTCGAGACGCTTCATCACCGCCTGGATACCGCCTGCACGGTAGAGGTCTTCGAGGTGGTGCGGCCCTGCAGGGGAGAGGCTGCAGAGATGGGGCACCTTCTTTCCCATCTTGTCGAAATCGTCGAGATTGAGCTCGATACCGGCCTCATAGGCGACTGCCGGCACATGGAGGACCGTGTTCGTCGAGCAGCCGAGCGCCATGTCCACGGCAATGGCATTGTTGAATGCGCTCCTGGTCGCTATGTCGCGTGGTTTTATATCCCTCTCGAGCAGTTCCATGATTTTCATGCCGGCGTGTTTTGCAAGCCTGATCCGTTCGGAAAACACCGCGGGCACGGTGCCGTTTCCCGGCAGGCCGAGTCCGAGGGCCTCGGTGAGGCAGTTCATTGAGTTTGCGGTGAACATCCCGGAACAGGATCCGGAGGTTGGGCATGCACAGCCTTCGAGCTGCCGCAGATAGTCCTCGTTGATCTTGCCGGCATTGAGCTGTCCGACGCCTTCGAATACACTGATGAGGTCCACGGGCTTTCCGTGAAGGGAACCTGCCAGCATCGGCCCGCCGGATATCACCACGGAGGGGATATTGAGCCTCAGGGCAGCCATGAGCATCCCGGGGACCACCTTGTCGCAGTTGGGGATAAAGATCATGGCGTCAAAGGCATGCCCCATGGCAACGAGCTCGATGGAATCGGCGATAATCTCCCGCGAGGGGAGCGAATATCTCATGCCAGCATGGTTCATGGCGATCCCGTCACAGATGCCGATAACCGAGAATTCCATGGGCGTGCCGCCTGCCATACGGACTCCGTCCTTGGCAGCCCGGGCTATCTGATTCAGGTGGATATGACCCGGGATGATTTCATTGGCCGAGTTGACTATACCGACAAAAGGCCTCGCGATCTCCTCATCGGTCAAGCCGTTTGCCTTGAGCAGAGATCTATGCGGTGCCTTTTCAACTGATTTCTTCGTCCTGTCACTTCTCATGGATAGAACCTCTTCGATCGTGGATTTAGGGCAGGAGTATTACATTTAATACACTCGTTTTCAAGCCCCGGATTGCCTGCATCCGGCAAACACCCTCTCAGCGCACTGCCAGGGCATCGCCTGTCCGGCTATGGAAATGCAGCCTGTATACCAGGACAGTTCTATCGTGCCCTTAGCCCGGCCTGAACAGGGCAAAGGAGAGCTGCCAAAGATTGATGGGACAGGTGATGGTTTTAACGGTGCTCAGTCCCCGCCAAAAAATCCTCCCCGCTGAAGACTGTTGCCCACAAGCAGCCAGATAAAGAACGGTCCTCCGAGAAGCGCCGTGATGACCCCCACCGGCATCTCTGCCGGGGCGATCAGGGTGCGTGCCAGGGCGTCGCAGAGCGTGAGAAAGATGCCTCCGAACAGGAGCGTCGCCGGCATGAGATACCGGTGGTCCGCACCGATGAGCAGCCTGCAGATGTGCGGGACCATCATGCCCACGAAACCGATGGGACCGCAGACCGCCACGACCCCGCCCACCATGAGGGACGTGGCGAAAAAGAGCACCTTCTTGATCCTTCCGACATTGACGCCCCGGCTGATGGCGATCTCTTCCCCGGTTATCATGAGATTGAGCTCGTGGGTCAGCGACAGGATGATGGCACAGCCGCTCACGATAAAGGGGGCCAGATCGAGGACAGAGTCGTACCCGGTCACCACCAGTTCGCCCATCAGCCAGCGCAGAATGCGAAACGATTCCCCGACATCGCTCAGGTACTGGACAAAGAGGATGGCACTGGAAAAGAAGAAACTCATGGCCACGCCTGCCAGGAGCATGGCAGAGGTCGAGAATCCCTTCTTTACCCGGGTCAACCCGTACACCAGCAGGATGGAGAACAGCGCACCGAAAAAGGCACAGATCGACTGCCCGGACACCCCCAGCAGACCGAAAACCAGGCCGAAGCGGACATAGAGTGCCGCACCGAGAGAGGCGCCGCTCGCTACGCCGAGGGTGAACGGGGTGGCAAGCGGGTTGCGGAACATGGCCTGAAAGGTCATGCCGCTCAGTGCCAGGGCTGCGCCGGCCAGAAACGAAACGCACACCCGTGGCACCCTCATCATCCAGAAGATATGGCTCTCGATATCGCCCGAGATCGGAGTGAACACCGCACTCAACGGCACTGCCTTCATCCCGGCCAGAGGTGCACAGGCCAGGATAACGACAGCAAGCGCTGCCAGGACGGCAATAGTGGTAATCTTGCTTGTCTCCCGTGTTTTCATACCACCCCTTCGGGGACCACGATGGTTTTTCCCGTGCCGGGATGTTTCATGAACACGAAAGACTTCTCATAGATGTGCTCAAGCGTCTCCTGGTTCATGAACGCCTCTGTTCGTCCGCTGAAGGCGACAGTTCCCTGTTTCAGCGCCACTATCCGCTCGCTTATCAGGGCCGCAGCGTTGATGTCGTGGGAGACGGATACGATGGTGCACCTGCGCTCGCGATGGAGCGTGAGCAGCAGCCGGTGGATCTCCCAGACATGCCTGGGGTCGAGAAACGTGGTGGGTTCGTCCAGGAGCAGGATTCCGGCCCCCTGCACCAGCGCGGCTGCGATCAGGACCTTCTGCCGCTCGCCTCCGCTGAGCGTACCGAGAGCCTGGCCTGCCAGGGCCTCGGTCCCGGTCAGCTCCAATGCCTCGCGAACCGCCCTCTTATCCTCTGCGTTTGCCGGAGAGAAAGGACTCGAATACGGGTATCTTCCCATCATGACGAACTCGTACACGCTGAAGGGGGCGATCAGGCCATTGGCCTGGGGCACGTAGCTGATGAGCCGTGCGAGCTCCCTTTGAGAATAGGCCTGAAGGGCCTTGCCGGCTATTCGTATGACCCCGGTACCACCGCGCAGTATCCGGTTCAGGCACTTGATCAGGGTGGTCTTGCCGGCTCCGTTCGGACCGACAATGGTACAATATTCTCCCTGACGAACGTCAAGAGAGATCTCTTTCAGTATCTGCTTGTCCCTGATGGCAAAAGAGAAATTTCTCACCTCGATGAGGCTGGTTGCCGGACTCATTCCCACCCCGCTTCCGGATAGATCACCCGGGCCATATGCTCTAAGATGAGGATGAATCGCGGCCCGGGTATACCCACGTAATCATCTCTGAAGACATGGACCCGGCCGTTGTGCACCGCATCGAGCCCGGGGAGGCCTTTCCATTTCTTCAGGATCTTCTCCTCGTCCAGGTCCTTCGTATCCATATCGGGGATGATGTCGATGATCACTGCAGGGTTCAGACGGAGGATGCTCTCTGCGGACAGGACCGGATAGCTGATGTTGCCGTCGTACACATTCACGCCGCCTGCCATGGCAATCATCTCGTCATAGAAAACCCCCTTGCCTGCAATGTATGCGTTCTCCAGGGTTCTCGATTCTGCATCCAGTCCCAGCGAGACCATGACCGTCATTTGGCGCAGCCCCCGGGTCCTGTCCTCGATGCGCTCCATCCTGGAGCGGATATCCCTCGTGAGCTCAAGGGCTTTACTCTGGACCCCGCAGACTTCCCCCACGCTCGAGAGCGAACCCAGTATCCCGGAGATATCCCTGTGGTCCACCACCAGGACATTCAGTCCGGCCAGATCGAGATACTTCTTCACCTGATCCTGATCTCTCAGCAGGACGACGAGATCGGGCCTCAAGGCGAGGATGCCCTCAAAGTTCGGATCGTAGCACCCGCCGACCTTGGTCCTCGTGGATGCCTCGGGCGGATAGTCGCAGAAATCGGTTACACCCACGACCCGTTCTCCCAGACCCAGCTCAAAGAGGACCTCAGTGATGCTCGGGGCGAGCGAGACGATTCGCCGGTAGCCGGCATGCTCACTCGAACCGGCTTCAGCGTCCTGCCCGGTGCGTCCGGACTGGTGCCCGGTCATGATTGTTCTGGCCAGAAAGCTGCCGCCAAAGGCCATCCCTATAATGGCGACCAGGATCACCGACCGTCTCATCATCCCCTCCCTTGATCAATCATCGAGATCGAACCTGAAGGCCATGCGCTTTGTCGAGGTTACTGCCCTGCCGTCACTGCTGGCCGGGACGAAGCTCGCGCTGCCCACTGCCTTAAGCGCTGCCCGGTCGAGGCGGCGGTAACCGCTCGAGCTTACGACCTCGGTCCTCCCGGGTTTTCCATTGGCGAGCACCTCAACTGAAAGCACCACGACTCCCTCCTCTGCGTGAATCCGTGAATACCAGGGATACTCGGGCTTTGACAGGCCAACCACATGTGCCTCGAGATGTGCCCCGCGATCCTGGGCATCGATCTCGTCGCCCGGATTTGTCTGAACCGGTTTCTGCAGCATGGAAAGCCCAGGGCCCTGATCATCAGCCATGTGTGTTTCCCGCCCGGTCACCTTGGGCGTAGTCTCTGCCGGTTCCTGGCCTGAACCATGCCCTTCATCCTGGAGTTCCGTACTGCCGCTACCCTGTTCCGGTGCAGCAACAGCCTCAGCCTCGGGCACAGCCTGCCTTTCCTTCACCGCCTGCATCGTCTCGCGCCCCGGCCGGGCAGACTGTTCTGCGCCCTTGGGTGCGGGTTCAATCCTGCCGGCCCTGTTAACTTCGGGCACCTCGTGCGATGCCCCGGGCGCTGCAGAAGAAACGATCTTCAAGGAGACCGCCCCCTGATCGAACAGGACCTCTGCATCGTGGTGCACCCCACCTGAGGAGAAAGCGAGGGCATGGATGGCCACAGAGAGAACGCACGGCAGGATGAACTCGGATACCCTCATTATGGTTCCTCCCTGCATTCAAAGGAAATCTCCGTGATTCCCGCCCTTCTCAGCACATCCAGAACCCGGATGGCGGTGCCGAGATCCGAGCCGCGATCGCCATTGATGAACACGGGGAAATCGGATGGTTGCCCTGAGCGGCCCACGACCCTGCCTACCAGTCCGTCCAGATCGACCGGCTCATCTTCCACAAAGAGCGTGTTGTCTCTCGCTATGGTGATGCTGACATAGTCTTTCCTGTCCAACTGGGCCGTCGATGCCTCCGGCAGCTCAACCCTGAGCCCCCGGTGAACCACCATGGAGAGCATCGCATAGATGAAGAACACCAGCAGGAGAAAGACCACATCGATGAGCGGAAGCATCTCCACCCGGGCTTTTCTGTTCTCATACCCGCTGGTTACCATGCGCCTTTGCCTCCTGGCCTTTTCTGTACGATGTCTCGAGACGCACCATGAAGTTATTGATCTCGTTGGTGGCGCTCGTGACCCTGGCAACAAAGTAGTTGAAGGGAACCAGGGTCACGAGAGCCACGGTGAGCCCTGCCGCTGTCGTGATCAGTGCCTGGGCGATTCCGCCGGTGACCGCCCTGGGATTCTCGATACCGCTGCTGCCCAGGAGGTCGAACGATTCGATGATGCCCAGTACGGTCCCGAGTATTCCCAGCAGGGGAGCCATGGTGATGATGGTATCGAGGATATCCAGCCCGCGCTTCATGCCTTCGATCTCTTTCGTGGCCGCCACCTCCATACTCTCCCGCAGACCGCAGTCCCGGTGGGCGAGCCCGCACAGGAGCACCCTCAGGGCTGAGTCGCGGCCGCCCTCTGTTCCGGCCTCGCCGTGCCCTTCCAGCAGAAGGCCCTCGACCTGTCCTTCCTGGGTCTTCCAGAAGATTTGCTCCAGGAGATCGTTGCGTCGCTGCCGGTGTTTCCGCCACCAGAACAGCAGCCGTTCGATGGAGATGGTGACGGACAGCACCGAACATATGAGGAGGGGCCACATGATCGGCCCGCCCCTGATAAACATCTCTTTCATGTTCAAGTCCTCCTGTTACAACAGGCTGCCTGCCCGGCACCTGGAGACGCTAAAACGTCATCTTGATGCCGCCGTAGGCAGAAATCCCTGTGGTTCCATATCCATTGACCTCTTCGTACTCCTCGTCAAAGAGGTTCTCAACCCTTGAGAAGAGCTGGATATTCCCAGTAACGTCGTACGATACAGCCAGGTCGACCAGGGTGTATGCCTTAAGTTTCACGCGCGTGGCAGGCCAGGTGGAATAGTCGTTGTCGTATCGCTGCCCGACATGGGAGATATCCACGTTCACATTGGCCTTCTGTCCGAAGCGATAGTTCACGTTGAGACCGAATTTGTTCTTTGCCCGCAGGAGAAGCTCCTCACCGGTTGTCTTGTCTTCGCTGTCCGTATAGGTGTAGGCGGCACGGAGCGTGAGATCATCCCCCGGCCGAAGGGTTGCGAAGAGCTCAATGCCGCGGGACCGGGCCTGAGCGATGTTGACGTATCTCCACAAGCCGGTATCGTAATCAATGAGGTCGTCGAAGTCATTGTTGAAATACGTGGCACCCAGGGTCATTGTACCGCCGAAGACGGACTGCTCGACACCGGCATCCCATCCCGTGCTCTCCTCGGGGTCCAGGGTTTCATCACCGTAGACAGAATAGAGCTGGTACAGGGTGGGCGCCTTGAACCCTGTCCCGTAGCTGCCCTTGATTGTGGTCCCTGTCTGCCGGAGGTGATACGCGGTCGTGAGGCGATAGTTCGTTTGTGTCCCGAACTTGCTGTGATCGTCGACCCGGATGCCCAGTGTTGTGAACAGGGAGTCCCACAGCCTGATCTGGTCCTGGAGATAGTAGCCCGTCGTCCGGGCCGTCTCTTTATCAAAGGTGCTCGAATATGGCCCCCAGACACCCTCAGAGTAATAGTCGCTCTTTCCTTCCTCTTCTTCCGTCTCCAACCCCAGGGTCACGGTGTTGGTCTCGTGGAGATAGAGGTTGTGCTGCCAGTCGAGCTTCACGATTTTTCCGTCGTAGGAGTCACGGCTCAGGTCGTCCGGGTGGTCAGCATCGGTATCATTAGAACCGTCCCGGCTGTAATCGGACAGGGAAACCCCGAGTTTCTGCTCCCAGAGGTCATCGAAGAGCACGAGACGGCCCTGGGTCCTCACGAAGAGCTGCTCGCTGTCAGTGGTGTAGTTGGGATCGTCGCCGCCTTCGCCGCCGCTGTTGTCGATGTCAGCCTCGGCATCGATCCACCGCAGAACAACGTCCAGGTCGAAACCATCTCCCAGGGTGAGGCCTATCCGTGCAGAAACCGACGTGTTTTCAAGGCCATCGTCTTCGCGGTTCCCATCGTCCCTGCTCGCGGCAGATATCCCGTGAGTATCCAGGCGGGATATCCCCAGGGAATAGTTGACGAGGCTGTTCTCGCCGCTGAGCCCTGCCTTTTCCCTGAACGTGTTGTACGATCCAGCCTCTGCCGAGACAAACCCGCCGGTAGAGCCCTGTCCTTTCCTCGTGATGATGTTGATGACCCCGCCCATGGCGTCGGAACCATAGAGCGTGCTCTGGGGTCCCCGGATCACCTCGATGCGTTCGATATTATCAACCGTGAGATAGGAAAAATCAAACGCGCGGCCCGGCGATATGGGGTCGTTCATCTCGATGCCGTCCAGGAGAACCAGGGTGTGCTCGGATTTCGCCCCCCGCATGAATACCGATGTGGCGCCCTGGCGCTTGACGACATCCAGACCAGGGACAGTCCCCAACACGTCCGGGACTGTCGATTTCTGCTGTTCCTCGATCTGGGCACGGGAGATTACCGTGACCGAGCTCCCCACCTCGCTCGTCGGGGTCTCTATGCGGGTTGCGGTTATCACGACTTCTTCGATTGTGTCGTCTTGTGCGTAGGTCTGTTTCCCGCAGCGTTGTCCTTGATTTTCAGCGGTTGACGGGTACACTGTTTCCCGGGCTGCTGCAATGCCCGCCGCAGCGACGAGCAGGGTGAGAAACACTACTGCTACTGTGTGTCTTGGTGCCATTTCACGTTCTCCTTTCTTTTCCCTCGAAAGATTTTTAAAGCCTTAGTGCCCACAGAACAGGTCTCCTGGCTCTCGTTCACCCTACTTGCCGCGCCTTCCCATCATACCTTCCATGACAGTGGCCCTGCTGCGGCGTTCGTCCCGATTACAGTCGCGGGGCGGCGGAAGCGTTGCACTCCCTTCCCTTGGTCCGGGGCATTACCGAACGGTTGACTTTCCTCTGCCTCCCTTCAGGCGCTGCAGCACCTTTTTTCACCTTTGCTGATCATAAAAAAATCCCCGGACCTGGCTAACCAGGCCCGGGGATGCCGTTTTTCATTCCCGATCGTACTACCCTGCCTCCCCCTGTCCACGAGGGGCTGCGCGTTTCCTTCGACTACGGGCAGGTCTTCCGGCTTCCGGATCTTCCTATCCGCTGCACCTTCCCACTTGTATAAGCAGTGGCATATCGCAACGTTCGTCCCCGGTTACGGCGGCGGGACCGCGACGGAATTGCACCGTCTTCCCTGTCAGGCCCTTTGGGCACCCGTAATCGACACCGGGATACCTGCCTCAATGATCCCGGTGTGCCACCAGCACTGGTGGTGTTTATCCCACTTCCCTTGAAACACCCTCACTGTCGATGGTATTCCCTTGATATATCATCTCTACCCGCTGTGTCAATTCATCAAGACTCTGAATTTTCTGCAGGCAATCCTCCTCCTGCAGTTATCCGGTCCGGTTTTTTCTCCTCCTCATCCTGCTTATCAAGCCGGCAGATACGAGCCCCGAACCGATGAGGAGGATCGTGGCCGGCTCGGGCACAGGGGCCGGATCAGCCCCTGCCAGGATTTCGTCCAAAATGACCCAGGTATCTCTCTGGTCGCAGACAAGCCCGCAGGCCTCCAGCAGATCAAACCCTTCCCGCGCATCCTGATCGTACTCCCACAGAGCAGAGACACAAAAGTATGCGGTGTACTCGCCGACCGCAGATGAAAGATCCTGGCCTATCACCTGACGGAGAAGGCACTTCGGGGTAATCTGTGGTCGTAACATGCTGGCAAAGATGAATGTCGAGACAAAGGGATCGTTAACATAACAGCCCGTACCGGCCCCATTGAACAGGCACTGGACCCTGATTTCAACTCCGTGCGTCTTTTGGGGCAGGCTGAACCATTGATCGAGGCCTGAAGAGTCTTGTAACGCACTCCAGGCACTAGGATCGACATCATCTTCGCCGCCGCCGTTTGTTATCGGATTCGCGCCGGCACGAGCACCCAGGGCGAAAGATAACAGCAGAATACACAGAAATGCCCTCATCTTCCTGGTCATAGGAGAACCTCTCTCTTCAATACCGGGTCACAAACATCTCAGAAACTATCATCGTATTGCCGAGAAAAAGTGGGCATCATTCCATGGTTGCTGTGAACGTTACACTAAATTACACCATCAGATTCTTTTAAAAATAATCTCCGTCCCTTGGAATACAAGAGACCCCTCAATATATTTTGCGGCGAATCATCACGCGGCATCTTCCAGGAACCCTCTCCTGGGGCTCTCCGGACACCGGCAGCGCAGATCGAGGCTAGAGATTGTTCACATAGTGAAAGATCATCTCCGTAAGTTCATCCACGAGCTGATCCTTCTGCATGGGGAAATCCAGGAAGTTCACATAATGGGCAACGTTTTCCACGGCGGCGTGAATCACCTTTGCCACCACAGAGAGATCCCGATGGCCTTGCCGGTGCGCATAGGGTTCGAGCAGAGAACTGATGATAACGATCTGCTCCTGTTCCGCCTCATCAAACAGTCTCCTCACCTCTGCATCCGAGAACTTGAGAACCAGGGCCTCCCGGTGGAAGGCGGGGTTGAGTTCGAACGCCTTGAAGGCCTTCTCGATATGTGACCTGATGTTATCCTTGAGGGTTATCGCCTCATCGGTCTGCAGTGTGTAGATCCCGGTAATGAAGTTCCCCAGGTGCACCTCGAGGATCTCGAGGAAGAGCATCTTCTTGTTCTCGAAGTAACTGTAGAACGTCCCGATGGAGACGCCTGCCTGGGCTGCAATCTCATTCGAATTCGTGCCGTTGAGCCCCCTGAGAGCAAACAGCTCCTGGGCTGTCGCCATTATTCTCGATCTCTTTTCCCTGCTTCTCCTCTGCTTGGGAATACGAATACCCTTCATACATTCCTTCCAGTCGTATTTTTCCTGATTCACGGACTCTTGCCGCCCTGCACCATAGGCATCGGGACAGTTCCTCATTATTATAGAAGTTAATACCGGTGGGCATGGGTGTCAAACATAATATGAGCTATTAGTCATATTTATACCATCCACTGTGGTTTATGCTGTGTTTTTTTAACGTCCCTGTCCCGGAGGTCGTTCCCGGCGGCGGAGATACCTCCTCCTACGGTGCACTGGGGCTCAACGGCATGGAATTCGACACAGCAGTGCGCCACAATATCCCTTTGTCTGCGTGGTGAACAATGACCAGGCCTGGGGCATGATAAAGCACTGCCAGGAACTGTGTTACGGAGGAGAACGGGTCATCGGGTCCCATCCGGGCATCGTCCATTACGAGAAAGAGAAAATCCGGCAATGGGTCCGTCAGCCCATGATCCGGTGATCCTTTTTCACCCTTGCGGGGGTCATTTTCAAAGAGAGCGCTTTGCGAATTCATCATTGTGTTGTATCTGTATCCCGGAATAGTGCATCACGAACTTCTCATGCTGAAGGACAGCCACGGTGACAAGACATGATACGATTTGAAAGGCCGATGAGCGAACTCATTGCCGAGAGGCATTCCTGGCGGAGTTATCGCCGGGAGCCCCTGGACCAGGGTACCAGGGGCCTCCTGCGTGCTGCGATCTCACACCTGGAACAGCCTCCGTTTCAGACCAGGATGCGGTTTTCCCTGATCGATGCGGACAAGTCCGAAGCAGGCAGGATAAAAGGCACCTACGGGGTCATCTCCGGGGCCGGGTCCTTCCTTGTCGGGGCCGTTGAGCCAGGGGACATGATGTTCGAGGATTTCGGTTATGCCTTCGAGGAGCTCATCCTCTTCGCCACGTCACTGGGGCTCGGAACCTGCTGGATCGGGGGCACCTTCAGCCGCTCCCTGTTCGGAGAGAAAATGGGCCTGAGACCCGGCGAGATCATCCCGGCCGTAACCCCCGTGGGATACAGAGCACACCGCCGCTCGCTCGTCGATTCCCTCTTCTTCCTCAGCGCCGGCTCACGAAACCGCAGGCCCTGGAATGAACTGTTCTTCGACAACGATTTCAGCACGCCCCTGACACAAAAGCGCTCGGGCGAATATGCCACAACACTCGAGATGGTCA
The DNA here is from genome assembly GCA_018434685.1 of Deltaproteobacteria bacterium. Lineage (GTDB taxonomy): Bacteria > Desulfobacterota > Desulfomonilia > UBA1062 > UBA1062 > DSAD01. Next base: position 204,225 of record JAHDOV010000003.1, on the reverse strand, counting down.
GGCTTGCACCGTCTGCAGTCAACAAACAGCCCTGGCGCATCGTGAGAAAGGACGGCAGGTTCCATTTCTTTATCTGCCGCACCCTCGGTTATCGGTCCTTATTCTCTGCAGTGGACCTTCAACGGATCGACCTGGGCATTGCCATGTTTCATTTCCACATCTGCGCCCGCGAGTCCGGCCTCGAAGGCAGCTGGGAGATCGTCGATCCCGGAATAACGAGCGTTCTTCCGCCCAGCACCGGTTACTGTGCGAGCTGGATACCGCATCCCTAAGGAGCTCATACCTATGGAAATCATCTTCGGAAAAAATCCGGTCAAAGAGGCCCTGTCGTCAGGCAGCAGAAAATTCTACGAAATCCTGGTCGGCCGCGAGCACTATGAAGATATCGCCTCGCTCGCCCGGGGCATACACATCCACACCCTGTCGAAACAGGAACTGGACAAGATCTCCGCAACCAAGTCCCATCAGGGGGTGGTGGCACGGGTATCGCGCTACCGGTATGTTCCCCTGGCCAGCATGTACGAACTCGACACGGTGGTGCTCCTCGATTCCGTGGAAGACCCGCAGAATCTCGGATCCATCATCAGGTCGGCCTATGCCCTGGCAGATGCAGGGATCATCATACCCGAGAACAGGTCCGCACAGATCACCCCTGCCGTGGTCAAGGCCTCTGCCGGCGCCACGGAACATGCCAGGATCGCCCGGGTGACAAACCTCCGGGCAGCCTCGAAGGAACTGAAGAAGGCCGGGTTCTGGCTCGTGGGACTCGATGCAGCAGGATCAGAACCCCTGGGGAATATCCCCTCCTATCAGAAGGTCGCCCTCGTGCTCGGCGGGGAAGACAGCGGGATCAGGACCGGCATGGAAAAAGAGGTCGACATCATGGCCCACATCCCCATGAAGGGGGTGTTCAACTCGCTCAATGTTGCCCACAGCGCAGCCATAGGCCTGTACGAACTCGTGGCGCGGTCGAAGGGGTGATCATCCCGGGGAACCTCAAGAGATGAATTGAGCTCGTAAGGCTTTAATGCTATATTCGCTCACTATGGCCAAGATCGAATCCATCGAGAATTCAAAGACAACCTGTGAAGCATCCTGCTTTGTCACGGATCATTTCGAGAAGAGAACCGGCGATGTCTGCATTGAAGAGGTCGTTCGCATTCATCTCAACGACAAGTTCCTTACAAACCTGGTGGCGAGCCCTGCCCAGTACCGGGAGCTCGGGGCCGGTTTCGTGATCAGCGGAGGACTCGCGCAGCACATCGACGATGTCCGGGTCGAGGGAAACGATATCCTCGTGTATGCACGGCAATCAGCCGTCTCTGCCGGCTACATAACCGAATCGAGCGGGGGGGCATCCACCGGGATAATCCGATCGAAGATCAGCTCTTCGTGCACCATCGATGAAAAGGGGGTCTTCACCGTGATCTCCGGGATCGTGTCCGAGCTCTGGGAGAAGACCGGGGGCGCGCACTGTTCCGTGCTCTTTTCCGGTGGCGAGCTCATCGCCAAGAGCAGCGATGTGGGCAGGCACAATACCGTGGACAAGGTCATCGGCTGGGCTGTTCTGAATCGGGTGGATCTCTCCTCGTGCATCCTCGGGTGCACCGGCAGACAGCCCGTGGGAATGATATCCAAGGCGGTCAATGCCGGCATCCCCATTGTCGTCAGCAAGGCAGCCACTACGCAGGAGGGCATTTCCCTGGCTGAACGGGCAGGGCTTACCCTCATATGCCGGGTCAAGGGAGACAGGTTCTGCGTATATACGCACCCCAAAAGGGTGCTCGGCGCCGGACAAGTAGACAGTCATAACCCATAGCTCACATGGCCTGCACCATGAGCAGGGAGTGTACATGATCAGGTGGTGGAGTGGACTATCCGGTGCACGCTGGTGCACCCCGGGCAGGGCAAAGACCTGGAAGACCACTGCCCTGCTGATCCTGCTGCTCGGCCTCGTACTCTTCACCGATGCCCGCGCGCTGGAATCTGTCGAAAGTGGCGGCATCGTTTTCACCTATGACCCGGGCGAGGAAGAGATCGTCTCCCGCCTGGCCTCTCAAGCGCCCATGATGATGTCCTTCCTCGCCGAAAGAGGCATCCCCATCGAGAGGCGGATCCACGTCATCCTGGATAATGCACTCGACCGTCCGGAAGCTCTCGTCCACATGATCCCCCACAGCGAGATCCGTATTCCGCTTCGCGCACCGGGAGTTCTCGAGGAGGGATATACCCTTGCGGACCCGTGGACCTATTTTCTCTTCAAGGGGTTGTGCCTCCACGGGTTGTACTCCATACGCTCGAAACTCCCCGGACTTGCACACAAGGCCTTCGGCGAGATCGTTTCCCCCAATGTGATCATTCCCCCGTGGCTCACCGACGGCACCTGCGATCTTCTCTACACCCTCTATACCGGTACTCCGATGGAAGACCCCTTCTTCGACATGCTCTCCCAGGTGTATGTGCCGCAGGATATCGCGCAGGTGAGCAATCATCCCGGCAGCTGGCCCGGGTACTTCGCCTACCGCATATACGGCAGGCCCTTTATCCACTGGCTCCATGCCCGGTATGGCTGGGAAGGGATCTGTGCTTTCCTCGAGATTCACGGCAGCGGCATCATCCCCATCGAGATCGATCTCAAGGCAAAAAAGGCCTTCGGCAAAACCTGGGCAGCCATCTGGGAAGAGTTCGTACAGGGCCGCATGATCGATGATACAGATGAAGCCGGAGAGCTCATCCACGGCTACACTCCCGAGCCGTTTGTCTACTGGAATGTATCGGGCATCTATCCGGGCCTGAAACGGGTCAGGTGGCGGAGCAGATATGGATACCAACACCAGGACGGAACACTGCTGGTTTCCGAGTATGATGCAGACGGCATCACGAACCTGACCGGATACGGCAGGAGGACGACAGCCACCTTTGACATGGATCACGTGTGGGACCCGGGACCAGGCGGCATTGCCGTAACCCGAAAGGGCTCCCGGCCGCAGCTCGTTCTCCTCGATATCAGGGCCGGCCTGCTGGAACAGGCAGCCGAGATCAGGAAGACGATCCCCTCCCCGCCAGGAGCCCTCCAGCTCTCGGGGCCCGTGGTCAACAGCAGGGGCACGGTTGCTGTTGCTGCCAACGTGGGCGGAAACTGGGATATCTGGATATTTGATTCTTCCTGGCACCGGGTAACCAGCTCCGCTTCCGTGGAGATGGACCCCTGGTGGGACGGCGACGGCCTCGTCTTCTCCTCGAATATCTCCGGGACCTTCCAGATCCATCGCCAGGACCTGTCCCAGCTCACCCGATGCCCCTATGCAGCCGTACTCCCGAGGGACCGGTCCTTCCTCTGCCTGAAAACCCGGGGATGGGCTATCGGGCAGTATGAAAACCCCGGGCCTGTCATCACGGCTACCGGGCGCGAATCCATCCCCGCACCCTCGAGCCCGGAGACGGTGCTGGACTCGCGGCCCTATTCACCGTGGGAGAGCATCAGGCCGAACTTTATTGCACCGGACATGTATGCCGGACCCTCCGACCTGCAGCTCGGGCTGGTGACCTGGGGCCGGGACGTAACCGGGCGCTATTCAGCCCAGGCAGGATTCAGGTATTCGTTGAGTCTCGACTACATCTCATGGAGGGCCGGGATCCAGGTGCAGGATTTCGGGATCGGGTTCTCGCGCTACCCGCTCTCGTACGACCCGCTCAACGCCATCAAGACCGAGGAGTCGAGGCATGAGCTGCGGCTGTTCCTTAAGCCTCATGAGCTGGGCTGGCTCGAACTGTCGCTCCACCGGCTCGAGTATGAACCCCTCGAAGACTACGGGCAGGACGGCTCCGAGTTCTGGGGCGCTGCAGCCATAAGCAGGAGATTCAGGCACGCGTATTCCACTATAACTGCCGAGACCTACTCCGGCGGGAGAACCTCACTTTTCGGCAGCATCAGGCTTCTCTTCGGATCCGACATCTACCAGACTCTGTATTTCCAGGCAGGCAGGACCTGGGGAGCTGTCTCCCCGGGACACGGGACATTCCGCATCGGCGGTGACGTGGGCGAAGGATATTTCACCCAGCGGGCTTCCCGGCTCTTTGCCCTGCGGGGCTTCACCGACAACCTGCTCGAAGCGGACAAGGCCCTCACCTCGAGCTACGAGGTATTCTGGCCCGTTGCAAACATCCAGAAAGGCTACAAGACCCTGCCGCTCTTCCTCCACCGGCTCCACCTCGGCACCTTCATCGATGCCGGGGCGTGCTCCGAGCGTCTGACCTGGGATGACCGGCTCATCGGCGCGGGCATCGAACTGGTAACCTCCATGGAGATCGCCTGGGGCAGCCTCTCCTCCTTCCGCATGGGTGTTGCCTGGCCGGTGGACCAGCCGGACTACCTGGACGAGAAGGGTCCTGTCTTCATCATCCAGGTGGGACGGCCGTTGTGATTTTGAGGCGCTGGGTACTGGGCTCTAGGCGCTGGGAAAAGAATTTCAGATTTAGAAATGCAGATTTCCAATTTTATTAAGGACCATGAAGCACCCTGCTGGTTTAGTTGTAGGATCTGCTTCAGCAGCGACAGCGGGCATGGGGGTTGGTCCATATGCCTCACTGGCATACAACCAATCGCTGCCATGGATCTCTTTCAACAGGCATGATGCAGGTATTGCCAATATAAAAAAAGAGAAGGCCGACAGCCTTACAGGCTGTCGGCCTTCTTTATCAGTCAGTTATTGTCTCTATAGTTGAGCTTAGCTCTTCTTCCTGCGGAAACCGGCAAGGCCGATGAGGCCGCTGCCGAGCAGCAGCAGGGTGGCCGGCTCGGGGACCGGGGCAGTAACGGTTTCATAGAGGACATCGTTGGCGCAATCGATGGTCCAGCCGATTGTAACCGGCCCACCACCGAAATCTATGCCCAGATCTGCATAGGTAAACGTCTGATATCCAACCGTGTATGCAAATGCCGGATCGATGTTTGCAGAAACATTGGGTATGGCTGTTCCTAATCCGCTCTCGCTATTGTACAGGACAGGGTGGTTGTCCCTGATATCCCACGTGGCGGTGTAGGGAGCAATCCACACACCCTGATAATTCGTTCCATCATAATTATCCCAGTCACCCGAGAGAAGGTATCCGCTCGTCGAATTAAGGGCAAATGAATTCTCGGCAAAAGAATAGATGGCCTTCGTGCTCGTATCCACCACATAGTCCCAGTACTTATCCGCACCGATATCGATCAACAGATCACCAGGGGTAACCGGCCCGTAGTTTGCTGAATTGTAATAGTTTATCGTTACACCACTTATTGTTCCGCCCTCGATGAATACAGAACCGCCCCGAAGATCAGGCGTACCAATGGTATCTCGGGAATCATCGGTGATACCGGAGTTCCAGGAGCAGACGCCCCCACCCCATCCTTCCCAGTGAGTTACCGAGTCCCCAAAGGTGATTTCCAGTGCATACAGGTTTGCTGCAAAAAATGTTATTGCTGCAACAACCAGACAAACGCTCCATTTTTTCATGTTGCTCTCCCTTTTATCAAAATGCATACCGTTTAAAGCAAACCCTATGCCATTACATATTATATAATGTTTTCAACATGGTATATGTTTTGCCAGGGAATAAACAGCCTGTTTTGTAAAACCAACCGACACATGTCGCTCTTAAATCACTCATGAAATCATTTTATCGGGTTCTTCGTTCTTCGGAAATAGTCATATATCGCTTTATCTCATTGATTTGTCTATTTAATTTCATTTATTATCAAGTGATCCCTATAAATTTAACCGTAAAGAATATCGACAGTAGTGTCGATCTCTGTTACATGTTGATCTACGGGTTGTAGCGTATGGAATTATTTATCTACTTCATAACCACCCTCATCAGCTTTGTCGGCGGGATGGTAATCCTGGCACGCAGCGGGGAGCGCTACGGCCGGATTGTGGCTGTCGGTCTCATATTCCTGGCCATGCTCGAGCTGTGCTACCTGTTCAATTATCTCTGGAGCTCTGTGGTTTTCCTGCGCATCGCGTCTGTGGCCGAGATCGCGTGCATCAGTGCGCTGATCCTCTCGGTCACGTCCATGGAAATGCGGCTCTCAAAAAAACCCGGGCTTGCATCCTGGCAGACGCGGACAGCCCTGCTCGCGTGTATCCTCTTCGGTGCGGCTGTGGCCGTGAATCCCGAGGCATATCTGACCGTGAATCCCGACGGCATTGCCGTGCTCGGTTGGCTGGGCAAGGTCCATGCCGCCCTCGTCCTCATCTGCGCCGTCATCTTCATGTGGGTCATGGAAAACATCCTCAGGGCCAGCAGCAACGAGCAGAAACGCATGCTGAAATACCCGGCGCTGGGCATCTTCATTGTCGGCGCGGCCTTCATCCTCTCGGCCATGTATCGCCTCAGTACGCTGAGCATCACCCATGAAATCTCCCTGCTGAGCACCCTGATCCTCCTGGTGGGAATCTCCTTCCTCATCTTCTTCTCCATCCGGTTCAAGCTCTTCGAGATGGATATCTTTGTCTCCCGCTATGTCGTGTATCATTCCATCACCTTTTTGAGTATCGGGGCCTACCTCTTTGCCATGGGGCTCTTCATTCTCGGCGTGCAGAAACTCGGCATCCACCTCTCCTTTGTCATGATCGGGTTCTTCGTGTTCCTGGTACTCCTGGCCCTCGGGGTATTCATGATATCCCCCGAGGCCAAGGCCCGCCTGCGGTTCTTCGTGGACACGCATTTCTTTGCAAACAAGTACGATTATCGCAAGGAGTGGGGGGAACTGAGCGGATACCTCTCCATAGCCTTCAACGAAAAGCAGATCATCCATGTAACGTCGCAGGTCATCCTCGACAGTATGTACATCCACGAACTCTCCATCTGGCTCAAGGATGAGACCATATTCAGGTGCGTCTATTCCTTTCCCTCTCCGCTTCAGCACAAGACACTCCCCAGGGACGAGCTCTTCATCTCCTACCTGGAAAAGAATCCCTACTTCCTGTGCAAGGCACCGTGCATGAGCACGGATGTCTCCTGGGAGAAGATCGTAAAGGACAACCACGACCTCCTCAAGCAGCACAAGATCGAGCTTGCCGTTCCCATGATGGCAGGTAACCGGATGATCGGGTTTATCGCCGTGGGCCAGGAGAATCCCGGAACCCCGTATGGAAAGGACGATATCGACCTCCTGAGCGCCATTGCCTCCCAGTCGAGCGCCGCCCTCATGAGTGCACGATTTGCTCAGGAACTCGCGGCAAACAAGGAGATGGACACCTTCAACCGTATGTCTGCCTACGTGCTCCATGATCTCAAGAACGCGGCGGGCAATCTCTCCCTGATCCTCCAGAACGCACCCAGACACATGGACAAACCCGACTTCCAGCTCGACATGATCGAAACCATCACCGAAACCCTGGCCCGTATCGACAAGGTCATGGGCAGGCTCGGGGGGATGCCGGCAAAAGAAGAGATCACCAGGCAGAGCTTCCCTGTCCAGGCTCTCGTAGAAACCCTGGTCTCGAAACTGCATCCGCGGCTCGCCGACATCGAGCTGGTCCGCCGGATCGACGAGGACCTGCAGCTCAACACCGACCCGGAGCTCCTGGAAAAGATCCTGGAGAACATCGTCGTCAATGCCACCGAGGCAGTGGCCAGCGACGGGAGGATTGTCATCGCCGCCCAAAGGGACGGATCGAAGGCTCACATCTCTGTTGAGGATACCGGTACCGGGATGAGCGAGGATTTTATCCGGGACCGGCTCTTCAAACCATTTCAAACGACCAAGAACAAGGGAACAGGCCTTGGCCTCTGGCAGGTGAAACACATGGCGGATAAACTCGGAGCGTCCATCGAGGTAACCAACTATCCTGCGCAGGGGGTCAAATTTACCATTACCTTTCCTGATTAACCCGGGGGAGCGGCTACGACCGGACAGAAACAACAGGATACTCTCTTAAAAGGAGCAGGTACCATGAAGGATAAAATACTCATTGTCGAAGACGAGTCGAGCATGGCCAAACAGCTGAAATGGGGCCTTGCGGACCTCTATGAGATATCGGTGGCACCCGATGCGGCACAGGCAAGGGGACTCATCTCCCGGGATGCACCCGCTGCGGTTCTCCTGGATCTCGGCCTCCCCCCCGACCCCGACGGTGCCAAAGAAGGACTGGCCCTCCTGCAGGAAATACACCGGGATGCACCCGGCACCAAGGTCATTGTCATCACCGGAAATACCCACAGGGAAAATGCCGTAAAGGCGATTTCATACGGGGCATATGACTACCACACGAAACCGGTGAACATCGAGGAACTCAAGATCGTCCTGAAGCGGGCCCTCTACCTTGCTCAGCTTGAACAGCACCTGTCCGAACTCCAGGGAATGATCACGGATGAATCTCAGTTCGAGGGCATGATCGCAACAGCCAGACCCATGATCGAACTGTTCGAACGGTCGAGAAAGGTTGCAAGGACAGACTACCCGGTGCTGATCCAGGGAGAGAGCGGCACCGGAAAAGAGCGTCTTGCCCGGGCGATCCACCACTTGAGCGACAGGGCCGACCGGCCGTTCGTCATAGTCGACTGCGGGGCCATACCGGAAAATCTCCTGGAGAGCGAGCTCTTCGGCCACGAGAAAGGATCGTTTACCGGTGCCCATGCGCGCCAGATCGGGAAACTGGAACGGGCACAGAAAGGGAGTGTGGTCCTCGATGAGATCGGGGAGCTTCCCCTGCAGCTCCAGGTAAAACTCCTGCGGTTCCTGCAGGAAGGCACGATCGAGCGTATCGGGGGAAAGGAGCCCATCCGGGTCGACGCACGGGTGATCGCGGTCACCAATGTTGACATCAAGGGTGCAGTAAAGGAAGGACGCTTCAGGGAAGACCTCTACTACCGGCTCAACGTGGTCCCCTTATACGTGCCGGCCCTGCGGGAGCGCAGAGACGATATCCCGATCCTCGCGAAATACTTCATCGAGACCTATTCCCAGGAGATCGGGCCCAGGTTCAAGGGCTTCAGCCCGGAGGCAATGGATGCGATCATCGGCTATGACTGGCCGGGAAATGTCCGCGAGATGCAGAACAGGATACGCCGCGGGGTCGTGATGGCAGAAGGCGAGTATATCGTGCCCAAAGACCTCGACTTCCAGCATCAGGAAGGCAGCGGAAAGACCCTGAAACAGGCACGGGATGAAGCCGAGATCTCGGCGATCAACCAGGCCCTGGCCCGGCATGACTACAATATCACCCGTGCAGCCCACGACCTCGATATCAGCAGGCCAACCCTGCACGACCTCATCAGAAAGCACGAGATCGTGATACAGAAGTGACGGGCATCCTGCACTCTCAGAGCAGCGGGCAGCACAGGCCATGAGTCCGCACCCCTAGAGGGTCGGTCATTGTTCGTCAGACAAAAGAGCTTTCAGATCATCTGCGGCGGATCGTATCCGCTGCTGTTTTTCACGCGAGGTTTTCTCGAATTGTTCGAATCTTTGCGTGAGTTCCTCAACCTTGTCCTCAAGGTACTGTATCCGGTCGAGGAGTTTTGCCAGTTCAGTTTGTGTGTCTACATCCGAAGAAATATCTTCCATGAGAGACAGAAGATCGGTAACCTTCTTTGAGGTATCAGGATCCATACACCTCTCTTTTTGCCTTTAACCGGACCTGCGCCAGCGAGGAATAGACCCTGTCGAGCGCATTTTTGAGCTCGACAATCTCCTGTTCGAGGGGCTCACGTTTCCTGTACTCTTCATCGAGCTGGGTCTCCAGCTCAAAAACGCGGGAGGTACTGATATTCAGATCCCGCTCGAGAATGGAAACCTTGACATCCAATTTCGCCTTTTCCTGGATATCGGAGGTGATGCTGGCGAATTTACCCTCCAGCTGGCTTCTCCGCTGGGATTCGCTGTCGAGATCCTTCGATCGTTCTTCCAGGAGCCCCATCATGTTCTGGATATAATAGTCTGCATCGTCCAGCTGCTCGTTGAGGAAACCGATTTCCTTCTCGAGCTGCTTATGATCGGCAGAGCTGTTCTCAAGCTCGGTGAGTGTGTTCTTCAGGACGGCATTCTCGCGCTCAATCCCCTCGAGGTTCTTGCCGTGATCTCTCAGCTGCCGCCGGATCTCCTGCTTTTCGAAGATCATCTGGCTCAGGTCGGCATTCAGGTCGATAATGCTCTCCACAGCCTTTGAAGGATCCACATGCCTTGATTCCGGAGCTACCGTGAGAGTCGGTACCGCCTCCGCTACCGCAGCTGTGTGAGCCTGCCGGGGCTCCTGCACTTCCTCGTTCTTCAACAATACCGGATCTACATTCCAGGGCCTGTTTGGCCGCTTCTTCTGCATCCTCGGCATCTTCTCAGCAACACTCTTGTCAAAACCATCTTTCATACGTTCGCGCTCCTCAGTTCATCATACCCGAGTCATTTCAACTACCGGTCTTCCATGGAATTTCACTTCATCAGGTTAACCATAAAAATCCCTAAAAGGCAATCGGGAGGTTGGGAAAAATTTCCTTGATGAACGAGTTGATATCTATCGCCCCCCGGTTGTTCGGCGCATACTGGTGTATGGGCATGCCCATACTTGCCGCCTCGGCCATTTTCGTATCCTGGCGTATTATGGTCTTCATGAGATACCCCTTGTAGTGCTCCTCCAGTGCCTCCCGCGCACGCTGGCAGATGTTGTGCGAGGCGTTGTAATGATTCAGGAAGATGTAGATATTGTCCAGGATAAAATCGAAATCCTCCTCTATGGTGCTGAGCGTCTCGAAGAGGATCTTCAGCCCGTGATACGAGAGGAAGTCGGCGAGAACAGGCACGAAGAGCTCATTGCTGGCGAGGATGCCGTTCAGATTGAGGAGACCGATGGAGGGAGAGGCATCCATGATGATGATGTCGTAATCGTCCTGAACGGACATGAGGCTCTTTCTCAGGCGCAATTCCCTCGCATTCATGGAGGTGAGTGCCAGCTCCACCGGCGAGAGATCGAGATTTGCCGGGATAAGCTTCAGGTTCTTCATCTTCGTATCGATGATCACGTCCCGGATATCCGTTCTTTCGATGAGCACACTGTAGAGCGTTGCTTCAAAACAACCGTCATTGATCCCGAGACACTGGGTCAGGTGCCCCTGGGGATCGAGGTCGATCAGCAACACCTTCATGCCGAGTTGCGCGAGGCGGAAGGCATAAAACGCCGATACGCTCGTCTTGCCGGTCCCGCCCTTGAAATTGAGGAAAATCTGCCTCCTCTTTGTTTCTGTCAAGGGTGGTTTACCCAATATCTTCAGATAGTTCGGGATATCATGGGGCATATAGATCCGTATACCGCCTTCCATGCATGGTTCCGGCAGCGTTCGCTCTGCCTCCATCTTCAGGAGCACGGATTTCGATATTCCGAGCAGAGAGGCTATTTCTTTGGCGGTATACTGCGTCTCTTCCATCTTATATCCTCTCCTTCATGATCTCCCACCAGCCCTGCCACTTGGCGACAATCCACTCGAACTCGTCATCGCTTGCACCAGCGGGTTCTCCGAAGTCTTCACCGGCAAGCCGCTTCAAGGCATGGATTGCCTGCATCCTCACCTCGAGCGAGGAATCTTCCAGCGCCTTGATCACCGGATACGCATCCTGCTTATCACCCCATATGGCTATGAGTCTCAGGGCATCCTTGCGCACCATCGGGTCAGGGTCATCTACGGCAAGACGCATGATGGCATCGATGGCCGGTTTTCCATTGAGCCAGAAGAGATAGCTGATCACCCTCCTGCGGACATATGGATCAGGGTCTTCCAGCCACTTAATGCCGTCTTCCACGGTGAAGAATCCCCGTCTGAAGAGGTAGCGGATGGCCTGTCTCCGGACTCTCGCATCAGGATCTGCGGTTGCCTCCTTAAAGATTGCAGCAAAATCGGTGCTGTCATCAAAGAGCACGTCATAAATAGCCGTGGCAGTGGGCTTATCTGCCTCTTTGAGGATATCGGCAATGACCTGATCCGCCGGGGAGGATTCTCTGAGGATTGCCTTTGCCGCCATTTTCTTGATTTCGGGGTCATCGTCCTTCAGGTCTCGCAATATCTGATCCAAACTTACCCGTTTCAAGGAATCCTCCGTATATAATGGCTCAAGTATAAATGGTAACACCTCCTTGAGTCAAGCGTATCTAAAAAACGGTTTCCCCTTTCGAGCCATAATGTTAGCCTATGGCATATGAGAAAGAACCTTGCAGATGTGGTGGTCCTTGCGGGCATCCCCAAAAAGCTCACCTATCAGGTGAGCGAAGCCCAGCATGCCCTGGTCGGCTCCCGCGTACTCGTCCCGGTGAAGACCATGAGAAAGGTGGGCATCGTCGTCTCCCTGTACGAGGGAGACGTGGCCAAAGTAAAGAGCATCGCCGCGATCCTCGACGACAATCCGCTCATCACCGGGGAACTCATCGATCTCCTCCAGTGGTGTTCCCGCTACTACCACGCAGGCATCGGTGCTACCCTCGCCCTGGCACTGCCCCCGTACCTGCGGCAGGCCAGAGCCATACCTCCCGATACCGAGGCAGTGCTGTACAGAACCCCTGCCGGAACAGGACGCATCGGGAGCAAACAGCGGGATATCATCGAGGCAATCCCGGAAGAGGGGATCTCCGCCGAGAGGCTCAGAAAGATCTTCCCGGGAAGCTCATCCTCGATCTCTTCCCTCATTGAGAAAGGCTATCTCAAACGCCTGGAAGAGCCGTTCAAACCCGCTCAATCCCATGAATCCACGCCCCCCCCGGACTATACCGGGGACCAGGCCGCTGCCATCTCCGCACTGTGCGACGACGTTGCATCGCACCGGTTCAAGACCATCATTCTCCACGGCATCACCGGCTCGGGAAAGACCGAGGTCTACCTCGCCGGTGCCACCCAGGCCCTCTCCATGGGCCTGTCCGTGCTGTACCTCGTGCCTGAAATAGCCCTTACCCCTCAGACTGTTGCCATGATTCAAAACAGGATCCCCTCCGAGATAGCCGTGTTCCACTCCGGACTCTCTCCGAAGGCGCGCCTGGAAGAGTTCATGAAGGTCTCCTGTGACAAGGTGCATTTTGTGCTCGGTACCCGTTCGGCCATATTCGCCCCCCTGAAAAACCTCGGACTGATCGTGGTGGATGAAGAGCACGACCACAGCTACAAGCAGGAGGACGGCGTGCCCTACAACGCGCGGGACCTCGCCATCCTGCGTGCGCGGAACAACGATGCCGTGGTCATACTCGGCTCGGCGACCCCGAGCATGGACACCTTTTCCAGGGCAGGGACAGGGAACACCCACCTCATCACCATGTCGCAACGCACCGGCGGCGCGGTCCTTCCCCGGATCGAGATCGTGGATATGCGGGGGGTCCAGGGCTCGCTGTCCGAACGACTCCAGAACGCCATCGTCGACACGGTAGCAAGACAGGAGCAGGTGCTCCTCTTCATCAACAGGAGGGGCTTTTCCTCCGCCATGGTGTGTCCGGGCTGCGGACAAACGCTTACCTGCTCGCACTGCGCCACGAGCCTCACCTATCACAAGGCACGCGGTATTGCCCTGTGCCACTACTGCGGATTCTCGATTCACCTCCCGGAGATCTGCCCCTCCTGCGGCTGCCTCGACATGAAGCCCATCGGGCTGGGAACCGAACAGATCACGCAGGCGGTTCAGCACTGTCTCCCCGATGTGCGCATCCTCAAGATGGATTCGGACGAGATCACGACTACGAAAAAGCTTGCATCGGCCCTGCAGGCAATCAGAAACCACGACGTGGATATCATCGTCGGCACCCAGATGATAGCAAAGGGGCATGACTTTCCACGCCTTACCCTCGTGGGGGTCATGCATGCCGAACAGCTCCTGTTCCTGCCGGACTTCAGGGCAGGGGAGCGGACCTACCAGCAGATCGTTCAGGTGGCTGGCCGTGCCGGAAGACGGCTGTCAGACACACGAGTCATCATACAGACCCTCATCCCCGAGCACCCGCTCATACAATCCATCGCTGCATACGACTATGAAGGCATGCTCGCCTCCGAGGAGAAGACCAGGAGAGAGGCTGGGTTCCCACCCTTTTCCTACATGGCCCGATGCGTGTTTTCTTCCCCTGACAACGACGCGGTAAAACAGGTTATCCACCTGGCAGCAGCGAAAATCTCCAGGCCGGACATCGATATCCTGGGACCGGCACCGGCGCCCATCCCGTTTCTCAGGAACCGCCACCGATGGCATATCCTCATCCGGTCAGCCGACCGCAAGCATGTCCACCAGGCCATTGACTCTCTCCTGAAGATGAATATTCCCTCCCAGGTGCACTGCAAGATCGATGTGGACCCGTACAGTATGCTCTAAGATGCATTTTCCCATAGCTTGCCTCTGGGTCCCATCTGTTTTTTCCGAAGGGGTAGCAGAAACTGTAGCAGCGGACATGAAAAAAGGCAGCCGCTGTTTCCCTGGCTACCCTCTGTAGAATGTTTTAAATGGCGGAGAGAGAGGGATTCGAACCCTCGGTAGAGTTTGACACCCTACACTCGCTTAGCAGGCGAGCGCCTTCAGCCGCTCGGCCATCTCTCCTTATGTGGCGGAGGAAGTAGGATTCGAACCCACGGTACCTTGCGGTACAACGGTTTTCAAGACCGCCGCCTTAAACCACTCGGCCATTCCTCCGTGACGTTACCCTCATTAACCGATTGGGCCAATGAGGTCAAGCCCCATGTAGGGCTTTAATGCCTCCGGTATTCTCACCGATCCGTCTTCATTTTGATAGTTTTCCAGGATCGCGGCCACGGTCCGTCCCACGGCAAGCCCGCTCCCGTTCAGGGTATGACAGAACTCTGTCTTCTTTGCCTGTTTCCCCCGGTAGCGGATCTGACCTCTCCGCGCCTGGAAGTCACCAAAATTACTGCAGGAAGATATCTCCCGGTATACCCCCTGCGCCGGCATCCACACCTCGAGATCATAGGTCTTTGCCGAAGAAAAACCGAGATCTCCGGTACACAGACACACCACCCGGTAGTGCAGCCCGAGCATGCGCAGGATGTCTTCGGCATCGTTGGTGAGCTCTTCCAGGTCGGTGTACGAGGTTGCGGGATGCGCAAACTTCACGAGCTCAACCTTGTTGAACTGGTGCAGACGGATGAGCCCCCTCGTATCCTTGCCATACGATCCGGCCTCTTTCCTGAAACAGGGGGTATAGGCCACGAGTTTCCTCGGCAGATCCTCTTCCTCGAGTGTCTCGGATCGGTACAGGTTGGTCACGGGAACCTCTGCCGTGGGGATGAGAAAATACTCGTCCGTGGCAAAGAGATCCTCTTCGAATTTCGGGAGCTGTCCCGTGGCGGTCATGCTGTCGCGGTTCACCATGAAGGGCGGGAGCACCTCGGTATATCCGTGCTGGGTCGTATGGACATCGAGCATGAAATTGATCAGGGATCTTTCAAGGCGGGCACCGAGCCCCCAGTTGATGCAGAACCGGGCCCCGGAGATCTTTGATGCACGCTTGAAATCGAGGATGGAAAGCCGCTCCCCGATATCCCAGTGATCCAGGGGCTGCCAGGAGAACTCGGGCATTTCCCCCCAAGTACGCACGACCGCGTTGGCGCTCTCGTCCCTGCCCACCGGGACACTCTCATGGGGTATGTTCGGGATCTCCATCACGATCGCATCGATCGCCTCTTCATGGGCCTTGATCTCGGCATCTATGGACTTGATCCGCTCGGATATCACGCGCATCTCGTTCTTCTCATCTTCGAGACCCACGCCCTTTGCCTTGGCAATGAGGGAAGAGACCTGGTTCCTCTTCGACTTGAGGTCGTCGCCCTCCTGGATGAGAGACCTTCTGCGCAGGTCATGATCGAGAAGTGTATCGAGATCGATGCGCGAGCTCCTATCCTGGAGCGCCTTCTTCACGATGTCAACATTTTGTCTAATGAATTTAATATCTAACATGTCAGCATACTTATCATTCCGGCGCATTCTAGTCAAGATCTCGAACATGCCAAAAGAAAAAATACTTCCGCCGCAGAGCCAGGTCCACACTTGTCATGTCATCTCAAGCAGGTATGGATTCAGTGCAGGTCGGCGTGCGGCCTCTTCGTCACGACCGTGCAGACAGCACTTCGAAGCTGCACAGGGCAAAATATCGTTTTCAATACCTTCAAAGGAGTGTTATGAAGGATCATCGCACTACAGTGAATGGTGATATCTGTCTGTTCGTAATATACCCTTCACATTGTTTTATGTGAATGAATGGACGACACAGTGAGTAATAATGAAACACCTTTTTAAGAAGATATCTATCGCCCTGCTCCTGACAGCACTCATCCTGGTCATGATATTTTCTGTCTTCTATGCACGCATCAGGATGGCTCCGGACCAGCTCCAGCGAGTCGCCCAGGAGAAGATAGCCCAGGCAGCCGGGACCGCGGTATCGGTGGGCAGTGCCGGGCTCGAATTCTTCCCCCGGCCCGGGGTGAAGCTCATGCGTGTTCATATCGGGAGCCCTGCCGAGGGATCTGTGGATATCCGCGAGGTCACGGCACGGTTTTCTCCCTGGCAGCTCCTCCTGGGGAAAATACACCTTACCCGCCTGACCTGCAGCGAACCCGCCGCGATACTGAACACGGAGCTGCTCAACAGGCTTCAGGGTCCGGGTAACCGCCTGGACTGGCCTTTGATAATCATCACCGACGGATCTATCCGCCTGCAACACCGCGGAGGGGATATCCTCATCGAGAAGATCGATGCCCTGATCGGCAAGGAGGAAGTGGACATCCGGTCCTCGCAGCTCGGGGGAACCATCCGGATCCAGGCCCATTTCCATGAGGGATGGACCGGAACGATCTCATCGGACAGGATCGACCTTTCCCTCCTGAGAGACACTATCCGGGGAATCTGCGTCCTCGATGTGTCCTTTGACCTTACCGGGGAGAAGATCGATACATCGCTTGTCCTGAATATCGAGGGTCTCTCATTGCCCTGGGGATCAGGTACGATCCAGACCTGTTCCCTTCATGCCAGAACCCGGGGCGACCGAGACCTGCTCGCCCTCGAGGACCTCGCGGTTACAACCCCGCTGGCAGAGATAACCGGTTCGGGTCAGATCATCCAACTCAGCGACAAAAAGGATGCCAGGCTCACGCTGGACATGCAGTCCTCGGAGTTCGATTATGAACAGATCGTCGAGATGCTTCCCACGCACACATTCTACCCCTGGCTCGATACCCTGCTCACCTCCCAGATCCGTGGCGGCACATCGCGATTTTCTTCCATACACTATGACGGGCTCATCACCGATCTTCCAGACCCCGACACCTTTCTCACCAATGCCCGCATCACCGAGGAGCTGATCGGACAGAGTTTCGGCGCAGGACGCGGAGAGGAGCGGATCACCGATATCACCGGAGAGGTAGTTTACGGCGCAGGCGACATCGCATTCATAGGGCTCAGCGGCATGATGGGCGAGTCCGAGATCGAGACCGTAAACCTTACATTCCACGAGTTGGCCCTGCCCGGGTCAAGAATATCCGTGGATGTCAGGGCGGCCATGTCCGCGCAGGACTTTGTCCAGGCATGGCGGGCAGCCATGGTTTCCGATCCCGAGTACGCACTGCTCTCCCCGGTCTCGAACGTAACCGGCGGCACAATAGCCGGCCAGGTGAACACTTACTGGGACAGCACCTCCGGCAAGCCCCTGCAGGCCCTCGGAGACATCTCCCTCACATCGCTGGGGTGTTCATGGGGAACAACCGTTATCCGGGACCAGAGCGGCACGGTCTCGAAGAAGGATTTCGACTCCCCCCTGGAGATATCGCTCTCCGGCAGTGTCGATGAGAGCACCATAGAGCAATTCACCTGCACGCTCACCGATCCCTTCGGAGAAATGAAATCCTCGTTTTCCCTGACGACGGACACCCTGTTTCAGGACGACTCCTTCGCCCTGGGTAAGGCCACCCGTATCACCCTTGAAGGTACCGGTTCGGGGCCGAATATCAGTGCGGCAGCCTCGATCCGTACGGACAAGATCACCCTGTTCGATACCTCGTATACTCCCCGGAAAAAGCCCTTCCAGGCGAAGGCAACCCTTTCGGGAACCCTCTGGCCGGAACTCTCCCTCGTCATACACTCTCTCGTACCAAACCTCCCTTCAAGCCCCCTTGCGATTTCCGGAAAGATCTCACAGTCGGGGGGGTCGATGCGGATCAAGGGATCTCTCGACCTGAAGCAGATCAATGCCGCAGGCCCTGCCGGGGAACTTCCCCTCTCCGGCTCACTGGCCGGAGATTTCACCATCGGCTGGGGGGATGACCTGTCCTTTTCCGGATCGGTTCTGAGCAGAAATGCCGTTCTCTATGCAGACGGCTCACCTCTTACCGTTACCGGTCCGGTTTCCCTGCGCAACAAACTACTCA
This sequence comes from Deltaproteobacteria bacterium, assembly GCA_018434685.1. Classification (GTDB taxonomy): domain Bacteria; phylum Desulfobacterota; class Desulfomonilia; order UBA1062; family UBA1062; genus DSAD01. The sequence goes on along the minus strand of JAHDOV010000003.1, from coordinate 185,853 downwards.
CAAGCGAGCAGCTGGACATCGCCTCGGATGAGGTAACCATACGGATAACGCAGGGGACCCTCACCCTCGGAAAACGCCCGCTCTTCACGGGGGGCCTCTCCATCGGGGGCTTACGGCTTCCGGCACCGGCTACGGAGCAGAACCGGGAGTTCCTTACCGCCATCGATGCCGACGCGCACGTGGAACTCACCAATGCCAATCTGTACGGCATAGCCCTGGATAGTGCAACGGCGTCTGCCCGGCTGAAAAACGGCACACTCACCCTGTCCGACATGGAACTCAAAGGCATGTCGGGCACTGCTCAGGGCACCTCAACGGTCAGCCTGACAGGCACATCCACCTTCGATATCGTCGTTTCCCTCGACAACGCCAGCATCTCCCAGTTCCTTGACCCCCTGTCCACCGACAAGGCCTGGATTCGGGGGTCTATGGATCTCCAGGGTCACCTCTGGGGGAGTCCGGACTCGGTAAACGGGACCATGGTTCTCACGGCAAAGGATGGAAAGATCAGGAAATACGCCCTGTTCTCGAGGATATTCGCCCTGATGAACATATACAAGATCATTCAGTCCCACGATATCGAGATCACGAGCAAGAACTTCCCCTACAACGTCATCACCTCGACGTTCACCATACGGGACAACGTCATGTCATTCGATGACTTCTATCTCAACAGCAACTCCATCCAGCTCTCGGCAGTAGGTGAGTACTCCCTGCGGACCAACGAGATCGATGCCGTCATCGGGGTACAGCCCTTTGAGACCATCGACAGGGCCATCGGTATGATACCGCTGCTGGGCTGGGTCCTGACCGGAAAAGACAAACGGCTCATCGTGGTCAGCATGAAGGTATCCGGCGAAGTCGATGACCCGAGTGTCCAGATCGCCCCCCTGGACACCATATCCAACCCGGTGAAGGATTCTCTGCTCAGGATTTATGAGCTCTCCTCCGACATCCTCAGGAAATCTTCCGGGGTCCTGCCCGATGGCAAACGCTAGGTGGCAGGCTGCTTATCTTCGAAAAATGCCTGCATCCTTTCGATGAGCGGGGTCAGGGTCGAGCGGTCAAGGGCTGAGACAGCCACGCCGCCATAGCGCAGAGCCAGTGACCGGCCGAATTCCTCCTCACACCTGTCGGCCTTGTTGAAGACCTTCAACCGCGGCGTGTCCTGGAGGTTCAGCTGATTGATAATCTCATCCACTGCCTGCATCCGGTATTCAAGGTGGGGATCGGCCATATCGATCACCTCCAGAAGCAGCTGAGCATCCTCCAGTTCCTCGAGGGTCGCCATAAAGGCAGCCCGGAGGTCACCGGGCAGGTCCCGGATGAACCCCACGGTATCGGTAACGATCACCTCGATATCACGGGGAAACCGCAGCCGTTTGCTCGATGGATCCAGCGTGGCAAAAGGCATGTCGGCCGTGAGTACCCTGCTCTTGGTCAGGGTGTTGAGCAGCGTGGACTTGCCGGTATTGGTATAGCCAATAATGGAAATAACCGGTACGTGGTGCCGGCTTCTCATGATCCTGGTGAGTTTCCGCTTTTTCCTGATGCCGGCCGTCTCCCGCTCGAGTCGCGCCATCCGGTCTTTCGCCCGCCTTCTGTCGATCTCCAGCTTGCTCTCGCCCGGCCCCCTCGTGCCGATACCTCCTGCAAGGCGGCTCAGCGATGGGTTCTTTCCCACGAGTCTCGGCATGTTGTACCGCAGCTGAGCGAGCTCGACCTGGATCTTCCCCTCCTTAGTCCGGGCCCTGCGGGCAAAGATATCCAGGATGAGCTGGGTACGGTCGATGACCCTGAGGTCAACGAGATCGGATATGGACCGGGCCTGTGAGGGAGAGAGCTCATGATCGAAGATGAGCAGGTTCGCATCGAGAGCCAGTGCCTGGATGCAGATATCAACGACCTTCCCCTTTCCCACGACATACTTGGGATCCGGCTTCGGACGTTTCTGAACGACCGTATCCATAACCGTGATCCCTGCCGAGGCGGCCAGGCTCTTGAATTCGGCGATCTCTATCTTGGCATTCTCCGAGAGCGCCGGCGTCACCGCAACGAGAATGGCCCTGTCCTCTCCGCCTCCGGCCTGCAATACTGTCTGCTCCCTGGTAATCTCGTTCTCGAGTTCCGAGATGAAGCTCTGGAACGGGATATCGAGCCGGTATGTGGGGACGGGCTTGAGGATATTCCACGGCTTGAGTGACCCCTCGGAGGGCACGAGGTGGGCACCCCAGGCGAGATCGGGCTCTCCCCCTTCGGTGACCGTGATGGCGTAAACCATGTCAAGGCGCAATTTGGCAAGATCCGTGAGGTCTTCCGGCGAGAGGCCTTCTCCCGCAAGATGCGTATGCACCAGCCTGAACCCCTGGAGACGGCCGGGATGGATGCGCCTTCTGCTCAGTTTCGGAATCGCTATGCCCGTAGCGGTCCCGGCAACGACGTATTCAATAGTCCCTGCCCGGGAAATGAGCACCCCGATCTGGAGGCCGATACTGCGTGAAATCCGTGAGAGCTCGACACAGAGCTCATGAGAAACTACAGAATCAGGAGAGACCTTTCTCCTGTAGAGCCGTTCGATGGATCTTATCTCGGATGACTTGAGCGGCCTGATGTTTCCGAAAACCTTTTGAATGTATTCCTCCTTGGAGCTTACGCCTTTTCTATGAGGGAAGAATGCATTATGACCTTCGCACGGTTATTCACCATCTCGACGAGGATCCGGACACGGCCTTCGTCCGACCCCCAGGCCTCGAATATCCCGTAGAGGTCCTTCATGGGACCTGATTTGACCCTCACGACTTCGCCGGGCACAAAGTCCACCGGTTTCTTGATGATGCCGGCCCCCTCTTCCTCGAGGGTATGCAGTCCCTGAATGAATGCCTCCTCGATGGCAACCGGCTGGTAGTTATCGAGCAGTATCCTCCTCACCCCTCTGGACCACCGTATCTTGTGGAGTTCTTCCTCTACGGGGGCAACCTGGACAAAGAGGTAGTTCGGGAACAGCGGATATCTCTTCAGGGTCTTTTTCCTGGCGTGATAGACATACTTCTGCATGAAGGGCTGGTAGGTGCCCACCCCTGCCTGCCTGAGCACGACAGCGGCTATACCCTCTTCCTTTGGATTTGTCTGTACTACAAACCACTGCTTCATGTAATCCCGCTCCGTGGTTCCTTATAGCCCAAAGCCCCTGTTGAGTCAATCGAAGGGGCTCAGGCAACTGCCGGCTACCTGACAAAGGCAGACACGGGCACGATCTCGATGCCGAGTTCCTGAATCCTGGGAATCTCATGCCTGAGTGCCTTTATCGTCTCGGGGTGGGGATGACAGATGCCGATGGCCTCGGAATGCCTCAGGGAAATCCTCACCAGCTTATCCACCTGTCCCCCGATGTAGGCGGACGAAGGTTCGTTGTCGAGAAACACGTCCCTGACATTGAACGGCAGTCCGATATCCCGGGCAACGCCCCTGCAGACGGATTTGTTGGTGGTCAGGCTGTCGATGAAAAAGAGCCCGGACTCCTTGAGCCGGCCGCAGACGAGCTTCATGATGGCCTGATCCGCCGTGATGACCGAACCCATGTGGTTGTTCACTCCCACAATGTGGGGCACACTCTCGAGGTCGTCTTTGAGCACGGCGAGAATCTTTTCCCGGGACATGCTCCGGTAGAGGGCCCCGGCCCCAGGATCCTTGCCATTGCCCTGCATGGGCAGGTGAAGCAGCACCTCTTTGTCTTTGCCATGGAGATACTCTGCCACGTCCCTGGAATGCGGCCTCCTGGGCATGACAGAGAAGGTGAGGTCTGCATCGAGCGAAGCGAGTTCCTTGGCCGCATTGAGCGACATGCCCATGTCATCCACGATTATCGCGATGCGCGCCGCGGTCTTTTTGGCCAGGGAGAAGAAAATATCCCAGGTGTTGTCCTGAAAGATAATCCTTGCATGAAGGGCATCGGCTGCCTCCACACCGGCGATCCCCTCCAGGGGAGAAAAGGCCTCGAGCACCCGCGACCTGGCTAGATCGTTCTTCACTCTTACCGTGATGGCCTTCCCGGAAATATCGATCTCATCGCTGAAGATGCCCAGATCGAAGAGGCATCCCTTGATGAGCAGCTCTTCCATCTGTGCCCCCTGGACTCCGGCAGGGCCTCCCGAGGGAATTCGATGGTCCACCAAGCCCCTGTCGATGAGCAGGATAATCCCGACGGCAACAGCCACGACGCCAATGATGACCAGGATACGGGATCTCTGAATCTTTCTGATACGGGATCTCAGGCTCTTTTTCATGCTGCCTTTCTGGCTTGACTGAATACCTCCCAAGACTTCAGCAGATCCAATCCGTACTTGAGTTGATAGTCTTTCTTCAAGAGTTCATTCACAGAGTCTTCGACAGAACCCGGCTCTCTCTTCTCTTGCTCGACCGGTTCGAGGTGATCTTTCAGATCCTTTTCGCGGATGAAATCCCGGGTTGTGCCGTCATCCTTTACCGGCACCTTCTCGTCAACCCAGATATCGGGCTCGATGCCCGTTGCCTGGATGGAGCGGCCCGAAGGGGTGTAGTACCGGGCCACGGTAAGCTTGATGGCAGACCCGTCGTTCAGGGGCCGTATGGTCTGCACCGAGGCCTTGCCAAAGCTCTTCACGCCCACCACCAGGGCGCGTTTATTGTCCTGGAGTGCCCCGGAAACGATCTCGGCCGCACTGGCACTGCCCCCGTTTATGAGCACCACCATGGGAAAATCGGTAAACGAGCCCTCTGCCTGGGCAGTATATTCGGTTTTATCCTCGGGATTTCTTCCGTCGGTGTAGACGATCTTTCCCTCGCTCAGGAAGATGTCGCTCACGGCTATAGCCTGGTCCAGAAGGCCACCGGGGTTGTACCGCAGGTCGAAGATCAATCCCTTGAGCGGTCCCATCTCTTCAAGGGCATTGTAGATATCCTCTGTGGTGTCGACCTGGAAATTCCTCACCTTGATATACCCGAACCCGGGCTCGAGCATCTGGGATTTCACGCTCTGGATATGGATTACCGCCCTGGTTATGGTTACGTCAAAGGGGCTTTTCTCCGACTCCCTCAGTATGGTTATAGTCACCTGCGATCCCTTTGGCCCCCTGAGCAATTTCACGGCATCCTCGAGAGACATGTCCGCCGTGGACACCCCTTCGATCTTGACAATCTTGTCACCCGGGAGAATCCCTGCATCGAATGCCGGAGTCCCCTCGATGGGGGTGATCACCGTGAGCACGTCATCCCGTATCCCGATCTCGATGCCGAGTCCGCCGAAAGACCCTGTGGTGCTGATCTGCATCTCCTTGTACCCTTCCTTGGTGAGATATGCGGAGTGTGGATCGAGAACCGAGATCATCCCCTTTATGGCGCCTTCGATGAGCTTTTCAGGAGGGACATCCTCAACATAATTTTTCTCAATGATCCCCAGACAGTCGGAAAACTTTTCGAGTTGCGGGTATATCTCTGCTGTGTCGGCCTTGAGCACATTGGAACTGTTGAATATAAAAAGTGAAAGGAAGACAAGGACAAGCCCGACTCCCAGCCAGATAGCTTTCGGTTGTTTCATAGCTACTCCTGTAGGTTTTTTCACTTATTGGTCTTTATCGTCTATAACACACATCATAAGAGGATAAAACAATTACTATTCCCGGGCCAGCCAGACACCAGGGTCCTGGGGCTTGTCACGAAACCGCAGTTCGAAGTGCAGCGTCGGCTCGAGGACAGCGCCGCTCTGCCCCACCAGGGCTATGGTCTCGAGGGCGGAGACCCTGTCGCCCAGAGTTTTCACGGCCTTCTGGATATGGCCGTACACGGAGTAGTATCCCCCGCCGTGGTCAAGGATGATCGTGTTCCCGTATCCACTCATCCAGTTGATAAATACCACCGTCCCCCCGTAAATACTCCTGACAGGGTCACCCTCCCTGGCCTTGATATCGACCCCCTGGGACCGCTGGGCAATGCCCTTTACCTCGAACGTTCCGAACCCCCGGACAACCTCTCCCTTTACCGGCCACGGGAGCGCACCCCTCTTCTTGAAGATATCGGCGCTGGTAAGTTCCTTTTCTCTCTTGCGGGCCGCTATCTTCTCCATAAGCTTCCTCATCTTATCCTGGCAGCTCTCGGACTCCCTCCTGAGCGATGCAAGCATCTTCTCCTTCTTGTTCCGCTGGCCCTGCAACTCCTGTCCGGTATCCTCGAGCTCCCCCAGATCCTGTTTCAACTGCACTGTCGCCGCGTCCAGCCTCTGCCGCGACTGTTCAATCCCGGAGCGCATCTCAGCATATTCCTTCAGGATCTCCTCGTTGTGCTGCAGTATACTGCCGAGATATCCGGTATACTCCTCATGGGAATACCAGATATCCACCATGTCGAGGAAAGACCCTTTATAGAGGCTGATCCAATTGCCCCTGACCCTCTCCTGATGACCATCCAGGGCGGCCTCGCTGCGATCCAGTTCCCCCTCCAGGTACTTCCTGCGTTCCTGTTTCGATGCAATGTCCTTCTTGAGCCGGGCAATCTTATCCTGGATCCTGAAGATCTCCTCATCGACATCCTGGAGCTTTTTCTCTTCGCGGCGGTACTGCTGTTCTACACTTTGGGCCTTTGTGGCCAGATCCTTGAGCAGGGAGGGGTCGTCCGCTGCACGTACCAGGCAGGAAATACTTATCAGGAGCACAGCCCATAAGAGGCTACGCATCGATACTTCTCCTGATGGCGAGCACAGCCCCCAGCATGCTGCACCCGCAGGCGAAGACGATCACCGCAAGAGCGGTATCCGCACTCAACGGGGAGATCGTATCGGACAGCGCCGGCACGTGAGACATGACGTACCCCATGGAGGCCCGGACAGTCATCAGGGCGAGCAGTGCCCCCGTAGCCCCGTAGAGCCCCGCTTCTATGATATAGGGCGCAGAGAGAAAAGACCTCTTTGCCCCGAGGATATTGAGCACCTCGATCTCCCTGTGCCTCGTCATGATTCCGACACGGACAGACAGAAAAAGCACCAGCCCCAGGCAGACGAGAACAACCGCGGCGATGAACAGCCCGGCCAGTACAATGGTGTGGTATGCGCCGGCAATACACCCGATGAGCCCTCTATGGTACCGGACATCCTCTATGGAGGGGATCTCCTGTAATCGCTCAACCAGGGTTTCGATTTCACTGACATATTGCGGCCCGATCCTGATCTCGAAGGCATCCGGCAGGATATCCGGATCGAGGCCCTGTATCAGAGGATTCTCGGCGCCGAGCCATTGTTTCATCCGATGGAGGCCTTCTCCACGGGGGATATATCGTACCTGAGAGACACCTTCGATGAGCGTTATCTTCTCCTGTGTCGCCAGGACGACCGGTTGCTGCTGAGTGCCTTCAAGGTAGGCCATTACCGTCGAATTGGTGCCGGGGACCTGTGTCGCCCTGTGTGCGAGGGTTATCGCATAGAGCACAAAACACAGCTGGCAGATGGCAAACCAGCACGCGATCATGGTGAGAAGGCTGCCGAAGGGCCGCATCCTTATCCCTGAGGTGATCCGCCTGAATATGTAGAAGATGTTGACCATGGAGGTCTCCTGCTATTCCCCGAGTATCTTTCCCTTATCCAGCCGGATGACCCGGGCGAAATCGATGATCGGGTCTTCCTTGTGGCTTGCGATAACGACGGTCATGCCCTTCTTGTGGAGCCGGTAGAACATGTTCATGATGTATCTCCCCGTCACCTCGTCGAGGCTCCCGACAGGTTCATCCGCCAGGAGAATATCGGGATCGTGAATAATGGCCCTTACCAGTGCGAGACGCTGCTGTTCCCCCCCGGAGAGGTCGCCTGAACGTTCATACACCTTGTGCTGAAGCCCCACCCATTTCAGCATCTTCCATACCCTGCTGCGGATGTATGCAGAAGACTTCCCGAGGATTTCCAGGATGATGGCGGCATTGTCATAGACGCTCCAGTCTTCGATGAGCTTGAAATCCTGGAACACGAACCCGGCATGCCGGCGTATGCCCTGTATTCCTGCCGGATCCATTCCGGCCAGGTCCCTGTCCCGGATAAGCACCTGCCCGCTCGAAGGCTGTTCCAGTGCATACATCAGCCTGAGCAGTGTCGTCTTTCCTGCCCCGGAGGGACCCAGGAGAAAACAGCACTCCCCCTTCTTTATGTGGAGGGACACATCACGCAGGGCATACACGCTGCCGTGGTACACCCTTGTCACATTTTCCAAGATAATCATCTGATCTCACTAAACTGTTCCACATGGCAAAAACTGCATGCCCCATCTCCTGCATGGCCGTTATTGAAGCTTCTTCTTTATCTCCGCAAGAAAATCAATATCAGCGGAAATGTACTCGAGGCTCTTGAGCAGCGCAGGATGATCCTCTGCAAACGACGCGCATTCCATGAGCAGGTGCTGCAGTTCCACGATCTCTTTCTCGACGAGTGCCGTAAGCCTGCTTACATGCGCCTCCTCCAGCTCTATAACGTCCTCAGGGGCCTCCACCATGCCCCTGCCGGGCGCCCCCTGGTCTTTCCCCGGGATTCCGATGACCATCAGAAGCTCTTCCGGACTGATCTCCAGGGCTCGGGACAAGCCCTGAACAACCTTTCCGGACGGCCTTCCGGGAGGTGTATGTTCGTACAGGGAAATGCTCTTGGATGAAACGCCGCTTAATTTTGCCAGCTGTTCCAAAGTCAGACCCTTCATCTTCCGTAATTGTTTTAATCCGTCCACCTGAGACCTCCTTGAAAAGGATAAGCTTATTATATCATTGTTTCCCTTATTTTCCACGAATTTCATTCTTGGTATGATTTTCGCAAGCTGCACCTCATGGCAAAAGAGAATGAGAACGGCCAGGAGCGGTCGGAACAACCGTCAGGTAAACGGATACTGGATGCCCGGGAAAAGGGACAGGTCTGCAAGAGCCCCGAGGTATCCACCGGAATCCTGTTCTTTGCCACGGTGATCTCGTTCTATTTCTATATCCCCTCGCTATCCTCCAAGCTCGGACAGATCGTCAGCTCCTACCTCGGCGACATGAATACCTGGGACGGCAGCCAGGCCTCCTTCCTGTCCATCTTTCATCAGGCGGTTGTCCACCTGGCGGTACTCGTGTTGCCCATCCTCGGGGTATTCCTCATCGTCGGACTGGCGTCAAACATTCTGCAGATAGGCTTTGTCGTCAGCACCGAGCCCCTCATCCCGAAGTTTTCGAAGCTCGATCCCATCAAGGGCTTCAAGAACAAGTTCTTTTCGCTCAGGAGCCTGCAGCTGCTGGTGAAGACCATCGTTATCCTCATCGTGATCTCCTGGGTGGCCTACCGGGCCATCATGCGCGAACTGCCCGTCTTCCCCCCGCTCATAGACTGTGAGCTTAACGTCATTTTATTGACATTTTTTCAGTCTGCCATGCACCTGCTCTGGGATTTCCTCTGGGTCTTTATCATCATTGCGGTTGCCGATTATTCGTTCCAGAAATGGCAGCACACCCAGGATCTCATGATGACGAAACAGGAGGTCAAGGACGAATACAAGCAGTTCGAGGGTAATCCGATCATCAAGAGCAGGATTCGCTCCATACAGCTGCATATGGCCCGGAGAAGAATGATGAAAGAGGTGCCCAAGGCAGATGTGGTGATCACCAACCCGACGCACCTGGCGGTGGCCCTGAAATACGAACGGGGCAAGATGGTAGCCCCGGTGGTCGTGGCCAAGGGCGCAGGAATTCTGGCTCAGAAGATCAAGGACGTGGCCCGGTCGTCGCATGTCCCCATCGTGGAAGACAAACCCTTGGCACGGGCTTTGTATAAAACCGTGGAGATCGGCGATATCATCCCGGAAGAGTGGTACAAAGCCGTGGCTGAAATACTCGCTTACGTCTACAAACTCAAGGCAGGTGTACGGTAAATGGCACAAAGATTGGCATTACCCTTCGGAATGAATATCAAGATAGCGAGCGATCTCGTTATGGCTGTCGGCGTGCTGCTCGTGATGATCATCGTGCTGGTCCCCCTGCCCACCTTCATCCTCGATATCCTGCTCACCTTCAGCATCACCATCGGCGTCATCATCCTCATGGTGAGCATGTACACGACGAACCCCCTTCACTTTTCCGTATTCCCCTCGCTGCTGCTCGTCGTGACCCTCTACCGGCTCTCGCTGAACATCGCCTCCACCCGGCTCATCCTCCTCCACGGATCTGAGGGCGAGCTCGCAGCCGGCCGGGTGATCAATGTATTCGGCCAGTTCGTTGTCGGCGGAAGCTACGTGGTGGGCTTCGTGGTCTTCTCCATCTTCGTCCTCATCAATTTCGTGGTCATCACCAAGGGCGCTACCCGCATCGGCGAGGTCACCGCCAGGTTCACCCTGGATGCCATGCCGGGAAAACAGATGGCCATCGATGCAGATCTCAATGCGGGGATGATTACCGAACAAGAGGCAAGGACGCGAAGAGACCAGATCCGGAGAGAGTCGGAATTCTACGGGGCAATGGATGGTGCCACGAAGTTCGTGCGCGGCGACGCCATAGCAGGCATCGTCATTACCTTTATCAACATCATCGGCGGTATCATCATCGGCGTGATGCAGGGCGGCATGCCTTTCGGGGAGGCGCTCACGACCTATACGACCCTGACCATCGGCGACGGCCTCGTCTCACAGATACCGGCACTCATCATCTCCTCGGCCGCAGGTATCATCGTGACGCAGTCCGCAGCAGACAAATCCATCGGCAGGCTGCTCTCGGAACAGCTTTCCTTCCAGCCCCTGGCCATGTTCTCGGCAGCGGTGATCATCTTCTGCTTCGGCCTCGTTCCCGGCATGCCCCACGTATCCTTCCTTGCCATTGCATCACTGATGGCAGGCATCGGGTGGGTGAGCCTGCGGGTTCATAAGGACGAAGAGCCCGAAGAAGACACCCCCCAGGAGGAAGAGATCTCACCGGAGTCCCTCCTCCCCATGGATATCCTGGAGTTTGAGATCGGCTATGGACTGATCCCGCTGGTGGACACCGCACAAGGCGGCGAACTTTTGACGCGTATCAAGGGCATGCGCCGCACCGTGGCAGGGGAACTGGGAATCATCGTTCCGCCCATCCATGTGCGGGACAACCTCGACCTGAAACCCAACGAGTACAAGCTCGTGCTGAAAGGCTCCGAGATCGCACGGGCAGAAGCCATGGTAGACCGGCTCATGGTCCTCAATCCCGAAGACGTGAAGATAGACATCCCCGGCATACCGGCAAAAGAACCGGCCTTCGGACTTCCCGCCCTGTGGATCAAGAAGGCAGACAGCGAGCGCGCTCAGCTTGCCGGCCTCACCGTGGTGGATACATCGACGGTCATCGCAACGCATCTCACCGAGGCCATCAAGTCCAATGCCCACGATCTCCTCGGCAGGCAGGAACTCCAGTCGATCCTCGATACCGTCTCGAGATCGCACCCCAAGGTCGTGGAAGACCTCATCCCGGGAACGCTGCCTGCAGGCGTTGTCCTGCGCGTGCTGAAGAATCTCCTGCGTGAGAAGGTCTCCATCAAGAATATCCTCTCGGTCATGGAAACCCTTGCAGACTATGGGCCCATGACAAAGGATCCCGATATTTTGACGGAATACGTCAGACAATCCCTCATGCGGATCATCTCGGGCCCCTATGTCAGGAATAATACCATCAATGTATTGGCTCTGGATCCCACTATAGACGGGATGATATCAAATTCCGTCCAGCACACGGAACATGGTTCGTATCTTGCATTAGATCCAGACAAATCGCAAAAAATACTCATGACGTTGAACAAGGAGGTACACAACGTGGGGAAACAGGGAATGATTCCGATACTGCTTACCTCTCCCATCAGCAGGACTTATGTCAAACGCCTGACCGAGAGATATCTGCCGGATCTTGTTGTCCTCTCCCATAATGAGATCCCATCGGACGTAACGATTAAAAACCTGGGGATGGTAAGAGTCGATGCAAATTAAAACATTCCGAGCAGCCTCCATGAAGGACGTCCTGAGCCAGATAAAAGACGATCTGGGTTCGGAAGCCGTGATCATTTCAAAGAGAGAGATCAGGGACCATGCCTTCGGCATGACGGCACGGCCCATGATAGAGGTCACTGCGGCGATAGACTACGACGCAGCGATCTTTGGCACTCATATAAAGGGCCCGGCATTATCCGTGATAGCCCCGCAGACCCTTGTCAAACCGAGGATCGATGAGCCTCAGACACACATCCCGGTGTCCGAGGAGATCGTCGAGCTCAAGGCCATGATGAAAGAAATCATTGCTCAAACCGGCATGAACGTGCATAAGAATAGTTCTCTGAGGAACTCTCTCATGAGGAGAGGGATCAGGGCACATCTTGTTGATATTCTCCTCAACAAGCTGGGGAAGGACGCTCGGATAGAAACAATCAGAGAGCTCCTCCAGAAAGTCGTACGAACAAACAGTGCCGTGGAAGAGAAGGTGTGGGTTTTTCTGGGAACAACAGGGGTCGGCAAGACAACCACCATGGCAAAAATTGCCGCCCGATCGGTCTTGAATGAGGGCAAGAGTGTGGGGCTCATCACTCTGGACACCTATAGAATAGGCGCCATAGACCAGGGGCGAATCTATGCAAAGATCCTGAATGTACCGTTCATCTCGGTCACGACGGCTGCAGAATTCAGGTCGGCACTTGCACAGCTCGCCTCCAAGGATGTCATCCTGGTGGATACCGTGGGCAGGTCTCCCTTCTGCAGCGATTATATCCCTCAGCTGGGTCAATATTTTGACGATATCGCCACGTGCAAATTCCTGCTCATGCCCGTGGCGACCCGCGACAGCGAGATGAACACCATAACCAAGACGTTCGCGAAACTCGGAATCGACCGAATGATCTTTACCAAAGAGGATGAAGCGATACACACCGGGTCCATGATCACCCACAACCTCCTCTACAGGACGCCCATTTCCTACATTACCAACGGACAGCGGGTCCCTGAAGATATCGAGGGGGCATGTTCCTCAAAGATCGTTGAACGGTGTCTCGGAGATATAGCATGAAAGATCAAGCGCACACATTGAGAAAACTCTTTGAGGGTGGCAGCTCACCGACCTCTCCCCAGGTATTATCGGTAACATCGGGCAAGGGCGGAGTCGGGAAGACGAGCATCGTGGTGAACATGGCCATAATCCTCGCAACAAGGGGATACAAGGTCCTGGTGCTCGATGCCGATCTCGGGCTTGCAAACATAGATGTCATGCTCGGGCTGACCCCGAAGCACAACATCAAGCACGTGCTGGACGGACAGTGCCTGCTCGAAGACGTCCTGATCGAGGGCCCTCAGGGAATCAAGATCATCCCCTCGTCCTCCGGGATCCAGGAACTGGTGGACCTGTCCCGGGAACAGCAGATCAGCCTGATAAACTCGCTCGATTATTTCGAACAGGATATCGATTATATGCTCATCGATACCGGAGCCGGGATATCGAGAAATGTCATGTACTTCAATACCGCGGCCCAGAAGATCATCGTCGTGGTCACCCCGGAACCGACATCGATCACCGATGCCTACGCGCTGATCAAGGTTTTGAGAAGACAGTACGGTATCAAGAGGTTCAACCTCATTATCAATAATGTCTCATCCACAGCGGAGGGAGATCAAGTGGCAAGAAAACTGACTATGGTATGTGAGAGGTTTTTAGGGGACGTTGTCCTTGATATGCTCGGGTGCATTCCCAGGGATGCACGCATTACCGAGTGTATAAAGGACCAGAAGGCATTCGTTGCGGTGAATCCTTCGGGGGAATCTTCAAAGCGGCTCGCACGGATCGTGCGGCGTCTGGAACAGTCACAGTGCCCGCAGAACAGCGGCAATATCCAGTTCTTCCTGAAGAGAATGCTCTTAGACCAAGCAAAGGGGTCCAATCATGCAGGATATAGCATTTCCAGACCTTACTGAAGATCAGAAGCTCAACCCGAAGATCAGGGCGAAGGTTATCAACGAGTTCTCACCGTTGATCAAGTATATTGCGAGCCGTATCGCCATCAGGCTTCCTCCGCACATCGACCTGAACGATCTCATCAATGCCGGGGTCATCGGTCTCATCGATGCCATCGAAAAATTCGATGCATCCAAGCAGATCAAGTTCAAGACCTATGCTGAATTCCGGATCAGGGGTGCGATCCTCGATGAGCTCAGATCAATGGACTGGGTTCCCCGCTCCGTCAGGCAGAAGGCCCGCAAGGTGGAAGATGCCTATGCCAGGCTCGAGTACGCCCTGGGAAGGCCTGCGAGCGATGAAGAAGTCGCCCACGAGATGGAGATCGACATCGACAGCTTCCATAAGCTGCTGTCCGAAACGGCATCGGTATCCCTGCTGAGCCTGGATGACCTGGGGGAAAACGATGCCGACATGTCGAAGAAAAACCTCCTGGAGTACATCCTGCAGGACGAGAAGGACTGGCCTTCCCACAAGATCAGGTTTGCCGAGATCAGGGACATGGTGTCGTCGGCCATTCAATCGCTTCCGGAAAAAGAGCGCATGGTCATATCGCTGTACTACTATGACGAGCTCACCATGAAGGAGATCGGGCAGGTCCTGAAATTCACCGAGTCGCGGGTCTCTCAGATCCATACCAAGGCGATCCTGAGACTGCGCTCAAAGATGCAGAAGCTGTTCAAGGACATTCGAGGTTAAAGATTTGCCGATGAAATTTCGATCATACGAAAAAGACCGTGGAGGCACCTATGGCACTTGACAAGAGCATGAAAATCCTCGTTGTGGATGATTTTTCAACGATGCGCAGGATCGTGAAGAATATACTCAGACAACTCGACTTTTCCAATATCGTCGAGGCGGATGACGGATCTACTGCGCTCGATATCCTTCAGAAGGAGAAGATCGGCATGGTTGTCTCTGACTGGAACATGCCCAAGATGACCGGCCTCGAACTGCTCAAGGCTGTCCGGGCCGATGACGCCCTCAAGGACATCCCGTTTCTCATGGTGACCGCCGAGGCACAGCAGGAGAATATCATCGAGGCGGTGAAGTCCGGGGTGAACAACTATATAGTCAAGCCCTTCACGGCAGAGACCCTCGGACAGAAGATCCACCAGATATTCAGCAAGTAGGTGAGAATATGGCGATTTTTCCCGGGAAAAAGGCTGAGCTCGACAAAGACGGCATCTCCCTTGACCGGGGCAAGGTCGATCTCGACAGAGACGGCATCTCCCTGAAAGACGAGGACGCCGGCCAGAAAGCCCTGGACCGCCCCGTCCAGTCAGTCGACAAGGGCGAAGCGGAACAGAAATCTTCCCGGAAATTCCCCATGCTCCTTTGGGCATGCATGGGACTCATGCTGCTCGCCGGGGCAGGAGGCATTGCCTGGTATGTCCTCCCTGAACACCCCGCACAACCCGTTCCCTTCCCTGTTGATACGGTGGAGTCCCAGGAGGCGCCATTATCCGACGGGGATATCATCCTCGATCCCTTCATGATCCTGTATGATCCGCACAACCCCCGAGAATCAGGGGTGCTCCTTGCACAGCTCAGCCTCCAGATAACGCCCGGGACCGCCGCAAACATCGAGGGCAACATATTCGCCGTGCGCAGCCTTATCCTCGAGAGACTCTCCACGAATGCGCAGATCTATTCGAAAAACGAACTTGCAGACATGCTCACGCAGGACCTGCGGGATTTCAAGGTAAAGGATGTCGCGTTCATCCAGTACGAATCCCGCTAGGACCCGCTGAGAGGCTATACCAAACGGTTATGGGTGCAGGACAAGACATGGACAAGAAAATCAATGCCCTCCACAGTGAAGGTGCCCGATGGATCTGACCCCTATCGAGGCCATGATCTCTTCGCCGGACCCATCCGTTCGACGCGAAGCGGCAATGCTGCTCGCCGACAGCGGAACAGAGGCGGCATTCGTCCGGCTTGAGTCCCTGCTGCAGGACCCCAACCATGGCGTGCGGGATGCGGCCCAGAACGCCATCATCCTCCTGGGCGGCAGGGCAGAGATTGAAAAGATGGTGCGGCTCCTCACCCACAAGGATCCGGCACTGCGGAATACGGCCATCGAGATCCTGCGCCGGATCGGGGATGACGGCCTTGACATCCTTCACGGGCTTGCACGCCATCCGGACGACAACATCCGCCTGTTCGTCCTCGATATCCTCGGGAGTATCGGCAGCATCGAGAGCCTGGATACGCTCATCAAAGGGCTCAGCGACACCAATCCCAATGTGCGCAACGCCGCGGTCGTCTCCTTAGGCGAACTGGGAGATCCACGGGCCTTTGAACACCTCTCTCGGCTCATTGACGATGAAGAGTGGATCAGGTTTTCGGTCATCGAAGCACTCGCATCCATCCCCCATGACGGGGTTGTGCGGTTCCTCCTCGACGGGCTGAACCGCTTCTCGGATGACGATATAACCATGTGCGCCATTCTCGAGACGCTCGGGAAAATCGGGTCGAGCGACGCCATACGCCCCCTGCTCGGCTTGATTTCCGGTGGCGGCGGGTATGTCGAGATCACCGTTGCCAGGACCCTGCTCAAGGGCATGTCCTGCGATGATATAGAACGGCTCGGTTCTGATGACAGAACCCGCATGAAACTCATTCTCGAAACCCACCTTGACGAGGCGGACGACAGCTTTCAGAGAGCTATCCTGAAAACCCTGGCCCTCATCGGGGACAGAACCAGTGCCGAGAGGATCATCGCCCTGGCCGGGACAACAGATCCCGACAGCGAGATGGAGAAATGGGAGGACATCAAGTCCAGCCTCTGCCGTCTGGCCGATGTATCCCAGCTCATAGACCTCCTGGACAGGGATGAACCGGCCATGATCCTGGCCTCGGAGATCCTTGCAAAGACTGGAACCCAGGCAGAGGCCCTGGAGATCGCGGCACGGGTACACGCCGCCCAGGGGACTGCGAAGCGGGCCATGACCCGTGCCCTGGCCGAGATCAACGGAACTGCGTGCAGGGAGTGCTTCCTCCAGCTCATTCACGACCCGGACGGCCATGTCGTATCCCCGGCACTGCAGGCGCTCGGAAAAATCGGGAATCCCACGGACATCCGGGAACTGGAGCAGTTCCTCCGGCACCCGTACCCCGACGTGAACACCGCTGCCCTCGAGGCAATCGTAGCGATCGGCGGTACAACGGCCGAGGATACCTTCGGCAGCCTGCTCAGCGACAGCGACCCCTCCATACGGATCATGGCGCTCGCCGGACTCCGGGGCATGAACAGCGCGCACCTGGTTCAGGCAGTCAGAACCCTGTCCGGAGACGACCAGCAGAACGTCCGCATGGCCGCAGTGAAGCTCATCCGGGACGCGGCCCTGCCTGTTGAAAAAGACCTGCTGGGGACTCTCCTGAATGACGAATTCGACGAGGTCCGTCACCTGGCCATGGACCTGGTCGGACAGCGGGGCATAGGCGACTTCCGTCCCTTCGTGGAAGAGGCCGCCTCCAGTGAAGATCTCCGGACGGCGCACCATGCCGTCGAGGCGCTTGGGAAATTCCATGATGAAGCTGCAAGGACCAGACTCCTGAACATCCTGGCAAGCGGCCCCGACCTTCTGCGGATATCAGCGGCCTGTGCGCTGGGCCGGTGGGGCGAAGAATCGCTCTTTAGCGATCTGGAGGTCTATCTGGACGACGATAATCCCGATGTCGTCCGAGCGGTGAGGAATGCAATGGACACATTACAGGGGGGTACTTTCTGATATGAACGATTCGGTTTTTGATACCATAAGGGACATCGACGATCTCCCCACCCTGCCGTCGGTGGCAATGGAGGTCATGAGCCTCTCCCGCAAACCGGATGTATCCATAAAATCCATCTCGGAATGCATTTACCAGGATCCATCGCTTGCCGCCATGGTATTGAAGATGGCGAATTCCGCCTTTTACCGGCGGGGTTCCGGTGCCATTGACACCCTGCATCGGGCCATCCTCATGATCGGCCTGAACGAAATCATCAACATCACGACGTCGGTCTCCATACTGTCCATCTTCCCGCCAGGAGACGGCCAGGATGAATCGGTGCGCAGGATGTTCTGGAATCACTGCATCGCAACAGGGCTCATCGCCAGACATATCGACAAGAAACTGGCAATGAAGTCCATGGGCAGAGAATTTGTGGGTGGGCTGCTGCATGACATCGGCAAGATCGTACTCGACCAGTATTTTCATGATGAGTTCGAGGAGGCCCGGGCATTTTCCATCGACGTGGACTGCCCCATGCATGAGGCAGAGCAGGAGGTGCTCGGGACAACCCACATGGAAATAGGGCACTTTCTCGCAGAGAAATGGAACCTCCCCGGCTATCTGGCCGATATCAACCTCCATCACCATCATCCATCTGCTGCACAGTTCAAGGACATCACCTCACTCATTTCCATTGCAGATCTCCTGGCAAAGGCCAGAGAGTTTTCCTTCGGCGGGGACCGGATGTCGTTCGTGCTGGCCGATCAGGAAGCATGGCATATCCTCAAGCAGATGGGCTATCCCGTTCACTTCCTCGACCTCGAACGCTTTACCTTTGAGATAGAGTCTATCGGCGACGAGGTGAAGTCCTATATCGGTGCGCTCTCGGAAACGGATGCCCGGGAGTCTGCCAATGAATGAACTGAAAACCTCGGAAGCACCATCTCTCATGACGGATGAAACATTCAGGTTGTTGAGGGACTTTATCTACGAGCATTCCGGGATCTATTTCTCCGACGCGAAAAAAACCCAGCTCGAAAACAGGCTGACGCTGCGCCTGAAGGCGACCAACCTCGGTGATTTCGACAAGTACTACTACCTGCTCAAATATGACCCGCAGGCAGACAGGGAGCTGCGCTGCCTGTTCGATTCGGTGACCACCAACGAAACGAGCTTTTTCAGGAGTCCGCCCCAGATTCAGTCCTTCCAGGAGAAGGCCCTGCCCGAGATCATGGCCAGGAGGGAGGAACAGGGGGAAAAGATCCTCAGACTCTGGTCGGCCGGGTGCTCCACGGGAGACGAACCCTATACTATGGGGATCGTGACCAAGGAGTTGCTCCAGGAGAGGCTTGCACAATGGGACGTAAAGATCTGGGGAAGCGATATCAGCGAAAAGGCCCTCAAATCAGCCCGGGCTGCGACCTACAGTGAATACACCCTCAGGTCGGTCCCACCCGAGATAAAGAAGAAGTATTTCATCGCAGAGAGATCGCAATACCGGGTAGTCGATGAGATCCGCACGCTCGTCGAACTGCAGTGCCTCAACTTCAACGACAGCAAACGGGTTCGCCTCATGAGAGGGTTCGATATCATCTTCTGCAGGAATGTGCTCATCTACTTTGACGACGCGGCAAAAAAACGTTTTGTCTCCCAGCTCTATGACAACCTGAACCCGGGAGGATACCTTTTCATCGGCCACTCGGAATCCCTGCACAATATTTCGCGGGCGTTCAAGCTGGTGCACTTCCCCGGGGCGCTCGGCTACAAGAAGGAATAGGAGGCACACCCTATGGACAAGATTCTCATAGTGGATGATTCTCCCACGGTCAGGACACTCCTGGTTCACACCCTGCGGCCGAGCAACTATACCTGCATCGAGGCCTGCGACGGATTCGACGCCCTGGAAAAACTGTCCCTGCATCCGGATATCAGGCTGATCATAGCGGATCTGAACATGCCGAACATGGATGGGATAGAGCTCATCGGCACCCTCAGGCAGGATCCCCAGTATTGCGATGTCCCCATCATCATGCTGACCACGGAAACGGGCCAGGACAACCGGAAGCTCGCCCATGACGCAGGCGCGGACCTCTACCTGGTGAAACCCTCCTCCGCCCACATGATCCTCTTCAAGGTACAGAGCCTGCTCGAGGCAGACACCTGAGCGGCACCGGCGCCCGCCTCTTCATACATCAGCAGCCTTCATCTTCCTCTTCGACCAGGGCCTGATCTCCCTGTTCACAAAGACCCAGCAGGGCACCTGACTCGATCCCCGGCAGCTGTTCCACGTCCCTAAGCTTCCGGGCCATGGCCCGTGTCCTGATCTCGGTCTGCTCGATGGTATTCGATGCGGTGTACAGCTGTCGCTTCACCTTCGAGAGGACCTCACCGAACTTCGAAAATTCGGTCTTGACCGCGGCGAGGATCGACCAGACCTCGTGCGAACGTTTCTCGAGCGCCAGGGTCTGGAACCCCATGCGGAGGCTGCTCAGGATGGCAGCCAGCGTGGTCGGCCCGGCCAGGACGATCCGGTATTTCTGCTGCATCTCCTCCACCTGCCCGGGCTGCCGGAGCACCTCTGCATAGAGGCCTTCGGTCGGCAGGAAGAGAATGGCGAAGTCTGTCGTGGCCGGAGGACAGAGATACTTTTCACTGATCTCTCTCGCAGAACCCTGCACGGCGCGCAGCAGGCCCGCCGTCGCCTTCTGAACCGCCTCTGCATCTGCCCTGTCCGCAGCGTCGACGAGGCGCAGGTAGTCCTCCTGGGGAAACTTCGAGTCTATGGGCAGCCAGACCGGGGAATCCCCCCTGCCGTCGGCTCCAGGCAGGCGCACGGCATACTCCACCACCTCGCGGGAGTCATCCTTCACCTGGACATTCCTGGCATACTGGTCGGGGCAGAGTATCTGTTCGAGGAGTGCGCCGAGCTGAACCTCAGCCCACGTACCCCGTGCCTTCACATTGGTGAGGACCCGCTTCAGGTCGCCAACGCCCGTGGCGAGACTCTGCATCTCCCCGAGGCCGCGCTGAACCGCCTCGAGACGCTCGCTCACCAGCTTGAACGATTCCCCCAGCCGCTTCTCGAGCGTGCCCTGCAGTTTCTCGTCCACGGTCTGCCGCATCTGATCGAGCTTCTTTTCATTGCCCTCCTGGAGGCCTTTGAGCCGGTCGTCTATTCCGCTGCGCATCCTCTCGAGGCGCACCTCGTTGGACTGAGAAAGTTCCCGTATGCGAAGCGCAACCGTTTCCAGGTGCTCACCCTGGGCCCTGCCCATCTCGGCCATGGTTTTCACCAGGGTCTCGGTGGCGGCCTTCTGGGCCAGCGCCATTTCTTCGCGCAGCTCCCGGCCGGTCCGTGCGGATTCTTCGCGGGCAGAGCGGAACTCATCGCGGATCGCCTGTTCCAGCTGTACGGACCGGTCGCCCTGCCTCCCCGCAAGGAGGATGAGCACGATCGAGATTACAGACAGACCTATGAGGACAGCGAGCAGGATCATTTCCATAACAGAACCTCCAGGGGGAATATGGCATATCCTCTGTGAGTCCGAAAGGGAAATCAGCACGGAATAACAAGGAATTGCCGCAGTACATCAGCGAATCGCTCCGTCCTGGTGCCTGCCAGGTGGCACCAGGACGTCACGATCAGGGTGTATGTGACGCTAAGCACGAGCAGTGCGGTTATTGTTCTCTGATCGCCGTGTCCGTGCTGCGCCCCGCTCTCTTATGGGCGCGGGCACGGCGGTGTTCCTCTTTCGCCAGTCCTTATCTGATGAGTCCTTCGGGGGAGCCCCCCTCAAGGATCGCCCTGACCTGCCGCACCACGGAATCCGAGAGGCGATCGCCTGCTTCCCTGCTCAAGGCCCCCATATGGGGCGAAAGGATCACATTGTCCATCCCGGTCAGGGGATGACCGGCGGGCAGGGGTTCGGCAGCGAAGACATCCAGTGCTGCGCCCTCGATCAGTCCTGTCTGAAGTGCAGCGACCAGGGCTTCCTCGTCGATCACCCTTCCCCGGGACGTGTTTACCAGGATCATCCCCGGCTTCGCGCCTGCCAAAGCCAGGGAATCGAGCATGCCTTCCGTCTCCGAAGAGAGCGGAACATGGATGGTGACCACATCGGAGCGGGACAGCAGTCCTGCCAGGGTCACCGGTTCCACCCCCAGACGGCTGTACACCTCAGAACTCATGCAGGGGTCATAGGCGATTGTTTCCATGCCGAATCCCTTTGCGATCCTCACCACCCTGGCACCAATCTGCCCCAAACCGATAACCCCAAGGGTTTTTTTCCATAATTCCCTGCCGGAGGCCCATTCCGGCAGAACCATGCCTGCCTTCACCCATTCACCCGCCCTGACCCATGCATCAGCCCTGTGGATTCTCCTGAGCAGACTGAGCATGAGACCAAAGGCCAGCTCGGCAACGGCCTCGGCGTTCTCCCCTCGACAGTTGCAGGGCTTGACGCCGCCACGTTTCATGGCTTTCACATCGATATGGTTATAACCCGCCCCATAGGCAATCACTCCCTGTAACTCCGGGGCATGGCTCAACACCACATCATTGATTGGTACATACTCGGAAACGATGACCTTTACGGCGGAAGAACTCCCGATCTTCTCCGCCAGGTCCTCGGCATTCCCGGCACCGGCACATGCATACCCGCCCAGAGTGGACAGCTCTCTCAATGCCGTGTCCGACATGTAAAACCGGTCGGCAAAGACGGTTGCGGCTGAAACAAACCCGTGATCGTTCATCGTAAGAGCTCCTCCTATCAGTTATGATATCACCTGGGCATGACCAGCATCAGTTTCAGATCGTTCACATTGGTCCCGGTAGCTCCGGTGAGGATCGCGTCCTCCAGCTTCACGAGAGCAGGGGTCACATCGTGGCTGCCCAGAGCGGCGTAAATGTCTACCCCGAGCTTCCTCGCCCGATCCGCTGTCCAGTTGTCCACGATTCCCCCGGCAAAGTCTGTCGGGCCGTCTGTTCCATCCGTATCCTGCCCGACTATCACGACATCTCCGATCTGATCGATCCAGAGAGCCGCACCGAGCGAAAATTCCTGGTTCGGGCCTCCCTGCCCTCCATCGCCCGTTATCTTCACCGTTGTCTCACCGCCGCCGATCACTACGCACGGCGGCTTCAGCGGTCTCTGGTTCAGCAGGATCTCCTTTGCTACAGCCGCAAACGTGCCGCCGAGCTCCCTGCTTTCTCCCTCGAGCATGGTGGAGAGGATCATGGTCTCGAAATTCAGCTCCCGTGCCCGTTCCGCGGCGCCATCACAGGCAGCGGTCCCGGCAACGATGATGAAGTTGTCGATCTTGTGGTCCGAGAGATCCTTGGGTGTCTCCTGGGACTCTCCGCCTGCCTTGAGATACCTGCTGACCGAGGACGGCACCTTATCCCAGAGCTCGTATTTGGTCAGAGTCCTGCGCGCATCGTCGAAGCTCGACGTGTCGGGCACCGTGGGGCAGGTGATGTAGTCGAGGGGATCACCGATCACATCGGAAACCGTCAGGTTGATGAGGTGTGCTTCGGGGTGAATGGCCTTGGCAAGCCATCCGCCCTTGATCCGGCTCAGGTGTTTGCGGACTGCATTGATCTCGATGATATTGGCGCTGCAGGTCAGAAGAAGCCTGTTGACCAGTTTCTTTTCCTCCAGGGTGACACCCTCGACAGGATAAGGCATGAGCGCCGAGCTCCCGCCGGTGATGCCGGCAAACACGATATCGCCGGGGGCGGTCTTTCTGGCCAGGGCAAGGGCCTCCCCTGCTGCCTGGAACCCTGCCTCGTCGGGAATGGGGTGGCTTGAAAAATAGAGCCTCGAGTGAGAGAGGGTTCCCTCCTGGCCGTATTTACAGATGATCACACCGTCTTCGATCCGGTCTGACAGGATCTCTTCAAGGGCCTTCGCAATGGGAAAGGTCGCCTTGCCGGTGCCGAGGAGAAAAATCCTCCCGTGTTTTTTCAGATCAAGGCGGATCTCCCCTACCTGAAGAATGTCTTCCTCGAGACGGACAAGATCTTTGACTGCCTTGTATGGATCTGCCTTTGCCAGTGCATGATCCACAATATCCAGGGCGATCCGGCGGAGTCTCTCGTTGCCGTGCGCCAGAAGTGTTTCAAGGTTTCTGATGTAACTCATTGGAACGCCTCCTGAGATTTTCCGTGTCCAGCAGGGCTTCAGGCAGCGAAGACATGCTGCCGCAGCCCTGCCGGGCACGGATGAAAAACTTCCGTACTTTATAACCGGGAACCGCGTACACGGTCCCCGTTGTTCTTTTGGTTCACAATAAAACAGGTGCTAAAATGCGCAGCGGAAATCCCTGCCGGCATAGCGGGCCTGTGATCCCAACTCATCCTCGATCTGGAAGAGACGATTGTACTTCGCGGTCCTCTCGCCACGGACACCTGCGCCTGTCTTGATCTGACCGGCGTTGATGCCGACGACGAAATCGGCGATGATGGGGTCCTCGGTTTCTCCGGAACGTTCCGAAACCATGATCCCGAAACCCTGCCGATAGGACAGTTCAGCCGCATCGAGCGCCTCGGAGAGCGTCCCGATCTGGTTGAATTTCCACAACAGGGCATTTGATGCACCCAGCGGCGCCCGCTCACGGATGCGATCGGGATTGGTGCAGAAGAAGTCGTCGCCGATGATCTGGATTCCCAGTTCCTTGGTCGCCCTGATAAAGCCTTCGACATCGTCTTCCGCAAAAGGATCCTCGATGGACATGATCGGATAGGTCTTGATGAGATCCTTGTAGTAGTCGAGCAGTTCGCCGGTCGAAAGCTCCTCGCCTTCGAGGGTGTATTTCTGTGTCTTTTCATCGTAGAAGTGCGTGGCTGCGCAGTCGAAACCGTAGACGATCTTGTCGGCATGCCCTGCACGCTCCACTGCCAGCACGAGACAGTCCATAGCCTCGCGAACCTTCTTAATCGGTGTGGCGAATCCGCCTTCATCACCAACGTTGGCCGCTATCTTGCCGTAATTCTTGATGACGATCTCGCGGAGCTGGTTGTTGACGGCATTGCCAATGGCCATAGACTCCCTGAAGGTCTCGGCACCGATGGGGAAGATGCAGAATTCCTGGAAATCCAAGTAGTTGGATGTCAGTTTGCCGCCGTTGAGCAGGTTCAGAAGCGGAACCGGCAGTACATGCGCGTTGCAGTTGACGTACCGGTACAGAGGCAGCTGGACCGCGTTGGACGCGGCGCGCGCCGTGGCAAGGGAAACACCGATGACGGCATTCGCCCCGAGCTTTGACTTGTCTTTGCTCCCGTCGATGGCGCGCAGCTTCTCATCGACCTTGCGCTGGTCCGTTACATCCATGCCGATGACGGCAGGCCCGAGGATCTCGTTGACATTCTTGACCGCCTTGCGGACGCCCATACCGTCATATCGCTGTTCCTTGTCACGGATCTCCTTGGCCTCGTTGGCGCCCGTGGAACGGCCCGCAGGTACGTCGGCCCGGCCGAGTATCTCGTTATTTACCCAGACATCCACCTGCACTGTTGGGTTCCACCGGCAGTCAAGTATCTCCCTGGCTGTAACGCCTGTAATCTTGAACTTTTTCATGGTATTCCTACTCCTTTTAACTCTTTTGATTTATTGTTTTAATTTATTTTCTAGGACAGTTAATGCCCGCTGCGCCTGGGGATAAAACAGCACTGTGGGGTTCTGGTTCCCGACCATGTTCATGGCCATATCCACCGCCTCTTGCGGGGACCCCGCCGGATTCATGAACATATCGTTCAATACCGGGGCCTTGACGCTCGGCGCTGACACGACGATACGGATCCCCCTGAGAAGGATCTTCCCCAGCAGGAGTGCATGATCCATCTGTATCCGGTAATCGCATTTCAGACGCTCGATGACCTCTTCCATATCCTTTGCCCCCTTGTAGGGGATCAGCATGTCATCCGTTCCGAGCCCGTCCGGACAGGAGCTGTAGAGGACCAGGACTCCTCCTTCTGCCATGACCGGAGCCAGGGCGATCAGGGGCTTGACCGACTGATAGAAGTTGATGTTCAGCGGCTTGCCCGGGGTGGTCACAATGATATCGGGCCGGTTCTTCAGGGTGATCTGGCAGTACGATCTCATGAAATCCACCGCTGCCAGGTGCGCCTCGATCAGATCGCCGGCGAATATTCCCACCGTCTCGCCTGCCTGGTTCAGGACCAGGTTGACGGTGAAATGGATCTTCAGCATCCCGGCCGCCTCAACCATGTCCCGATGAATCGGATTTTCAAGGATCTGTCCCGGACGGGCATCCGGCGACATCAGCATCTCCGGCCGGTGGTTGACCGCTATGGTCCTTTCACTGGCGATCCCGGGAAGAACCGACTTTCTTCCTCCTGAGAATCCCGCAAATTCATGCGGTTCCACTTTTCCCACAGAGATTCTCAGGTCCGCCTCGTAGACGGTCCTGGAGACTTCAACGGGCGTGCCGAAAGAGGTCTCCCCAATAGAGACGAGCTTGTCCCTGTCGTAGGGGTCATGGCTGATGACCTTGAGGCCATCGAGGTTTTCCCTTCCTACGATCTCCATGACCTCATCGGCCGTGGCCTCCCGGTGAACCCCGGTGGCAATGACCACCGTGACATCCTCCTTCCGGACACCGGCCACAGCAAGCTCCTCCATGATCATGGGCATGACCTTCGCGGTGGGAACACCCCGGGTCGAGTCGGAAACGATGACGGCGACGCGCCCGGCATTCCTGGCGATATCACGCAACGGCGGGGTGCCCGCCGGAGATACGAAGGCACAGCGGAAATCCTCCGGCCAGGAGATCACCGGCGGTTCCGTAAAGCCGATCAGCCCGAGGCTTCGCGCCGAGTCGATCGATATCTCCACATCCTCGATCCGGTCTTCGTAGACGATCCTGGAGTCCTGTTCATGAAGGGAATACATGGTCCACCCTATTCCTTCAGTTCCATATGTTCCGAGTTCAGTGGCGGCAGGCCCTTGATGTCCCGGATGATGTGCAGGATCCCGTAGATCGTCATCAGGAAGAAGCTGACCGGGATCGCCGCATAGGGAAGGCTCATGGAGATCCCCAGGGCCGGCGTAATCTGCCCCCAGGTGCTGATGACCAGGGTGGTCCCGCTCACCGTCACCACCGCTACGGTCAGCGTTGCCAGGTAGATCACGACCCGTTCAAGAAATCTCCGCAGCTTGGCGGGCATCATCTCCCTGAATATGGTGATCCCGAGATGTCCGTTCCTCTTGTGCAGAATGCTCGCAGACAGCAGCGCGTACCAGACAATGGAGAATCGGAGGAATTCCTCCGACCAGGTCAGCGCGCTGTTGAAGACATACCGCCGGGTCACGTGCATCAAGGCGATCACGAGCATGACCGCACAGAAGGCCATCGTGATGTTGAGGGTTGCCTTCTCGATGGTATCACAGATCTTTCCCAGCCTCGATTTATCCATTTCTGCACTCCTTTGAATCGCCCCTCTTGTTCTCTTTCTTATGCCTTTCTCGATTCGCGGCAATTCAATCAAGAGGGCGGGCCTGCTAAGCCTGCAGGCCCACCCATTGCTCTTTACCTGCTAAAATCCGGCATCCACGTCCTTTTTCATCTTGTCGATGGCAGCGAGCCACTCATCGACGAACGCCTTGTCAGTGCCTTCCTTGATCTTTGCGACAACGGCAGCCTGTGACTTGGCTCTCATCTTCTCTTTCCCGGCCGCTGACACCTCGTTGACCAGCATGCCTTTCTCGGTCAGCTTCTCGACGATTGCATCTTCACGGGCCTTGTTGACATACCGGCTGTAGTTCTGTGCCAGGACAGCGCCTTCCTTGATGATGCTCTGCTGTTCCGGTGTAAGCTTATTGAACCATGCAAGGTTTGCCACCAGAGGCATCGGATCGTAGATGTGCCCGGTCAGTGATGTGTACTTCTGTACCTCATACATCTTCACTTCCCAGATATTGGCAAGCGGGTTTTCCTGGCCGTCCACAACCTTCTGCTGCATGGTCATGTAGAGCTCGGTCCAGGGGACCGGGGTCGGGTTGGCGCCGAGCTTCTTGAAGTTCTCCATGTGCATTGGAGCTTCCATGGTCCTGATCTTGATGCCCGCCAGGTCATCGGGGCCGTTGATGGGCCGGACGTTGTTCGTCACGTGGCGATAGCCGTTTTCCAGGTAGCCAAGCCCTTTGAGGCCGATGCCTTCGCTGGAATCGAGCAGCTTCTGGCCCATGGGACCGTCGAGCACGCCCCAGGCGATCTCGTAGCTGTCAAAGGCAAAGGGAATGTCCAGGACCATGAACTTGTTGTTGAAGGTCGTGAGAGGACCGGCCGAGGCTGTGGCCATCTCGAGCGAACCATTCTTCACCTGCTCCACCGATTCCCTCTCGCCACCGAGCTGGGAGTTGTAATACAGGCCGACCGTGATCGCCCCCTTGGTTTTTTCCTCGACATACTGCTTGAAGAGCTGCATGCCGATAGACTGGGGGTGACTTGGGGAATTGCAGAGCGAAACCCTCGCCTTGGTTGCGCCAAAGACCATTCCCGAGAACAGGAACGAGCACGCGACCACCGCGATCACCATGGTAATCCATTGACTCTTCTTCATAATCTTTCCTCCGTTAAATTTTTTGGCTGTAATCCTAACATCTTGTCTTCCAACCATTTACTTATCCCAAACCCGTCGCCTAATATCCGAACATCCGAGGCAGCCACAGCGTGAGCGGCGGGTAGTAGGTCACCATCAACAGCACGACCATGCTGGCCGCGAGCATGGGCCAGCCTCTCTTGAAGGTTTCCTCCACCGTTACCCCGGACATGGGACTCGTGACGAACAGGGTGATGCCAAAGGGTGGCGTGGCCAGGCCGATGACCAGGTTCACGCAGATAATAACGCCGATCTGGATAGGGTCAACCCCCAGGTGCCAGGCTATGGGTGCAAGGATCGGCCCCAGGACGATGACCGAGGCATAGTCGTCCATGAACATCCCGTTGATCAGCAGCAGGACGTTGAGCATGGCGAGAAAGGCCCACAGAGGGACATCGGCCAGGGGGCCGCTGATCGCCTGGATGATCTGCTCGTTGGCGATGGCCCAGGCGGTCACCGTTGCGCTTCCCGCCAGGAGGATGACCAGACCCGAGGTCAGCGCCGTTTCCATGAAGATGGCCGGGAAATCTCGCCACGTGACTTCCTTGGTCCAGAACACGACGAGAATGAAGGCATAGGCTGCCGCCACGGCGGAGGCCTCTGTCACCGTAAAGATGCCACCGAAGATGCCGCCTAAGATGATGACGGGAAGGAACAGCGCAGGTAGAGCCTTCCTGAACTGCACCCACTTCTCGGGCCACGAAACCTTGGCGTGATTCGGCAGTTTGTCTCTTTTGGCGATGAAGTAAATCACCACCATCTGTGCCAGGGCGATCAGGACTGCGGGGATGATGCTCGCCAGGAAGATACCCGCAATGGAGGTCCGTCCAACGGAGATGCAGTAGAGGATCATCAGGACGCTCGGCGGCATGATCGGTCCCAGCAGCGAGGCACTCGCCATGACGCCCGATGCAAAGGCCGGTTTGTATCCCTCCTCTTTCATCATCGGGATGAGGAAGGATCCCAGGGAAGCGGTTGAAGCCACGGCCAGGCCCACAATGGAGCCCATGAACAGGCACGTGCCTACCGTCACGAGGGCAAGGGCCCCCCTGACATGTCCCACAAAGGCATTTACGAAATCGGTCAGGTTCTTCAGGATACTCCCCTTGACCATGAGCTGCCCGGTCAGGATGAAGAAGGGCACAGCCAGAAGGGCAAACCCGTTCATGCCCTGGAACATACGCTGCGAGACCAGGGTCAGCGGGTAGTCTCCCACCAGGAGATAGACGATAGAGCTGAGGATGAGGTTGAATGCAATCGGAAATCCGATCAGCAGTAGGATGACAAAAGTGACAATCAGGGCTAGTAAGGCTATGGACATGAATCATTCCTCCTAAAGTTCCGGGTTGTCTTTGGCTGCAGAAGATCTTTTATGGCGGGCAGGACCGCTGCCTTGACTCCTCCGTCAGAACCATTCGTGGAATCGAGACGAGAATTCTTCGGGAATTCCCGAAGCAGCAATCTCTGCAGTTTCCTGCTTGAACCGACACAGGGATTCACGACCATTGCGGCCTTCCTTCCTCCCTCTCAGATCTTCCCAGTGCCTGGGAAATCTCCGCAGCTGCATCCTGTGCGGCTGCTATATTTTTCTCGAGCTGGTCATTCGAAAGACGGAACAGCGGTCCGCAGATCGAAAGGCTCGCGATTATTTTTTCCTTTTTCGTCAGGACCGGGGCCACCACCGAATACGTCCCTGCCTCCCGCTCCTCGAGGCTGATGGCATAACCGGCACTACGGATCTTCTCAAGATCGGCCTCGAGCTCAGCCGGATCGGTGATGGTCTTCGGGGTGTACTTTTCCAGGGGTTTCGTGCAGATGATGTCCCGTCGTTCTTTTTCAGGCAGGTAGGCAAGGAGAACCTTCCCGGAGGCACCGCAATGGAGCGGGAGGGTCTTTCCCACCTGCGTAACCCTGGCAATACCATACCGGCTCTTGACCGCCTCGACACAGATCCTGTTTCCTTCACTGAGGACATACAGGGAGACTTCCTCTCCGCAGAGGTCTCTCAGTTTTTCCATGACCGGTCGTGCCAGATCGGCGAGGCTCTTCTCCTGCGAAAGGATGCTCTTCCACTGGTGGAACTTCACTCCGAGCTTGTACTTGCCCCCGGGTGTGCTGCGCTCCATGCACTTCTTTTTTTCCAGGGTTGCCAGGATGCGGGAGACGGTGCTCTGGTTGAAGCCCGTGAGAAAGCTGATCTCGGTAACGGTGAGGGCGGGGGTTTCGATCGTGAAGCAGGACATGATATCAACGGCTTTCTCGACGGATTTAATGCTCTGCATCGTATCCCCTTATGCACATTGTGATTGTTTATTGCACATTATGCATATGCCTAAAAGTTCTTCCGGTGTCAAGAATTTTTTTATCAAGGTTGTATTTTGTGAAAGATAACCGTCAGGCATGCCCGTGAACAGAGCTGTTCACGTCTTCTTAATTAATATGCGGGAGGTATTCATGCACAGGCGAGCAGTATCGGTGCGGGTGCTTAAAGGCGCTGGGCACGAGGCACCAACCTCGGGGAAAAGACAACGTCCTCAAATCGTTAAGATGTTAAGAAACCAAGAAGATCCTGCTTCTCCCACAGTATGGTTCTGCTATGAATTGCCGCTCCTAGAGAACAGGGCATCGAGGGGTTATTGCCCTGAGCGATCATCGCTTACTGGAAGATCCGGTTTTCTCACTCGCCCTGAGCCCGAAGAGAACTGCGGTTCGCAGGCAGCATGCTTCATTGTTGCCGGGATCCGGCCTACAGCCTCCGGCATCCCGGTCCGGCAAGGGTGCTCCGGCCGCCTGTTTCAGGGGTTACCTGTATTTGTGTGCCGATGCGCTCCTTCAGTGCCGTGACATGCGATATGACACCGATCAGCTTGCCGTCCTGCCTGAGCCCAGCCAGGGTCTCCAGGGCTGTTTCGAGTGCATCCTCATCGAGGGTCCCGAATCCCTCATCGAGGAAGAGCGAGTCGACGCGCACCTTGCGGCTTGCCATCTGGGAAAGGCCCAGGGCCAGTGCAAGGCTTACGATGAAACTTTCGCCGCCGGAAAGGTTCTTGGTGGAGCGGATCTCTCCCGCCTGATAGTTGTCGATCACATTGAGCTCCAGCGGCTGCGCTGCGTCGCGTATGAGCAGGTAGCGGTCCGTCATCTTCCCGAGCTGACGATTGGCATGCATGGTCATCATCTCAAACGTCAGGCCCTGTGCAAAGTTACGAAATTTCTTGCCGTCAGCCGAACCGATGAGTTGATGCAGGTTATCCCAGCGGGCACATTCGATCTTTTGAGCATCGATGTTCCTGATTCGCTCCTGCTGCCTTTCATGGAGTTTCTCGTTTTCCATCAGGCTCTTGAGCATGCCGCCGATTTCGAGCCTTATCTGTTTCAGGTCAGATTCGCCGGTGCTGATCCCTTCCCTGATATTCTCCAGGGTCTGATCCGTCAGGTGCTTTTCACGCTCCGCTGCGAGCGCTTCGGCCTTATCCTTACTGCGGGCCTCCAGCTCGGTCATCTCTTTCATCAGGGCCATTTCCTGCCGAGAGAGCCGTTCCCGCTCTTCTTCGCTCAGGCACGCGGACACATAGTCGCTCTCATCTTCGAACCCGGCCTTCGCGATCCTTTCTCTCAGCTTCTGTTCGGCCTGCGAGAGCTCTTTTGAGCGGCTGCGTGTCTTTTCTTCCAGGGCGCCTATCTTCTCTTTCAGGGAGTTGAGCTCGTTCTCCATCCGGGCATGTGCTTCGCGTGCTTCATCAAATGTCTTATTCGCCAGATCCACTGTGTCAGCCAGGCGTTTCTCCTCCTGGTCAGTGTTCTTCTCGCCATACAATCCGCGACGCGCAGCGCCCAGGGACTCATGCTGCTCAACCAGATCGTCTCGATCCCTGCAGTGCACCTTTAGATCGTGCTCGAGTTTTTCCAGCAGGGCTTCCTCCTGATTTATCCCGGCTTTGATGTCCTGGATCTTCTTTTCGAGGCCGGCCTTTTCATCGAGCTTGGCCTGCCACGCGTCCCTGCGGGCAGTCAGGTCTTTCAGCACGGCTGGGAGTCCGGCGGAGGGAACCTTTCTGATCCCAAAGGGTTCAACATCTTTGAGAGCAGCTGCACGGGCCGTGTCCACCTCTTCTGTCAGGGCCTCGAGCACTCTTGCCAGCCGCGCATGCTCACGACCGGCCGTATCGACTCTATGCCTGGCCTCCTGCAGTGCCCTGCCTGAGCTCTCCAGGAGCCTCCTTGAATCTTCAAGATTCCCCCGTGCAACCTTTTCCTTGCGGGTCATTTCTTCGGCGGCAGCAATAATGCCGCCTATTTCAGCGATCTTCGCCCGGATCTGAGCAATCTCATCACGGACTTTCCCGGCTCGCTCTTCAGGGCCGCCCTCGATATGCAGTTTCAGCATGTTGGCCGTGCATTGTGCCTCATCGGCGTCCAGCGCAGACTTTTTTTCATCCCTGTCTTTTTCAGTATGCCGGATTTCCGCCAGGTCCCTGGCTTGTTCGGTTTCCAGCTTGCCCAGCTTCGCAGAAACCTGTTTAAACCCTGCCCTGGCTTCCATCAACTGTGTTTCCGCCTTGTCCAGTTCAGGGATATTGCCCTGTGCATAGGGGTGATCGACAGCGCCGCACAGCGGGCATGGTTTGCCGTCTACAAGCCGCTTCCTCTCGTCCTCGAGGTCCCGGATACGGCCCAGGAGACCCACCTGTGTTTCCATGGCTGCAACAGTCCCCTCAAGAAGCATCTTCTTGTCCGCGCAGGTTTTTATCTCAGCGGAGAGTTTCTCATGGCCGGCCCTTAACGATTCAAGGCCTGTTTTCAGGCCGCCCAGCTCCGAAGAGGTCCTTTCACTGCGTTCAATGATTTCTCCGGTCTGTCTCAGGTGGCCCTCACGTTCCTTCATGCCGTCGGCCTCCTGGCGCCAGTGCGTAATGTCGCGCCCTTTCAGGATGAGGCCTGCCTCATCAGCCAGCGCGGCAAGGTCATGCTGGGCCTTGTCGAATCCCGTTTGGGCCTGCTCATGATCACGCGCTGATTTTGTGCACGCAGCAGCGGCAGACTCTGTTTCCCCGGCTGAGGCGGCACACTCTTTTCCTGCCGCGACATATCTGGCCTCCAGGTCGCTAAGTGCCGCAAAACCCCTGCCGATTGCAGCCAGGTCTGTCAAGAGCGCGGTGTCGCAAGCGTGCTCTGCCTGGTAGTCGTGCACGGCCTTCAGACTGACCTCTGCTTTCTGCAGGGCCCGGGAGGCCGTTTCGATATTCACCTTGTAGGCCGCCACCTGCTTCTCGATACCTGCTATGGACTTATCCCTTTCTTCGATCTGCTTTTTCTGTTCGTCCAGTCTGGCGTCTATGTCGCGGACCTTTTTTATGACTCCTGCTTCACAGCGCTGTCTTTCCCGTGCCTCATCCAGGTCTGCCCCAGCAGCCTTTCTCTTGGCCAAAGAAGCTTCACAGGCCTTGTCCTTGAGCGGCTGGGCAGCCAAGGCACCCTGAAGCTCCCCTGTCTCCTTGGTCTGCAGGTCGCGCAGACCCGCCACGCCCCGGTAATCCCCTTCGAGCCCGAGGGCCCTGCGCGATCTTTCCAGCCGTATTCTGTGCGGTTCGAACACTGCCAGGCGTTTCTCAAGATCTCCCTGCTGTGTATCCAGTACGCTGATTTCCTTTTCCAGGGCAGCCATGGTTTCAAGCCAGGCAGCAGCCTTATTGAGGCCAACGAGGCAGGCGCCCAGTTCCGCTTCATGCGCCTGCGTATCCTTTAAGCCTGCCCGCAGCTCCTTTTCCTCCTCAGCGCTCATCACCCGGGTGCCCTTGAGTTCTGCCAGCAGCAGCTCGAGCTTGTCCCGCTCGAGAGACCGGCGCTCGTGAACCTTCATGGATATCAGGCTATAGATCTCCGTGCCGGTGATCTGCTCGAGGATGGGAGCCCGCGCATCCGGAGAGGCCTGCAGAAACGCCGCGAATCCGCCCTGCGCCAGCAACATGGACCGCGTGAAGCGATCGAAATCCATGCCGGTTGTCTCTTCGATAAACCCTGCAACCTGGAGTATCCTCGATTCCAGGACTGTCCCGCTTTCGGCATCGGCAACCTCATGCCGTGCCGGCTGCAGCTCGCCCTCGGGCTTTTTCCTGGCCCGGTGCTGGCTCCAGTGGCAACGATACCGGCCCTTGCCCGTCTCGAAGGTGACCTCGGCAAAGCATTCGCCGCTCTGGCGCGACATGATCTCGTTGCTGCTTTTAGTCACCTTGTCCAGGCGGGGTGTCCTGCCGTAGAGCCCGAGGCAGACTGCATCCAGGATGGTCGTCTTTCCCGAGCCCGTGGGACCGGTGATGGCGAATATGCCGTCGGACGAGTACTCCGGGTGGGTGAAATCGATATGCCATTCGCCCATGAGCGAATTGAGGTTCTTGAACCGGACACCGAGTATCCTCATGCCTTGTTCTCCTACTGCTCCATGGGGTCTGCTTCATGCAGGGACCCGATGACTTCCCGGTATGCGCTCTCAAGCGCAGGGTGCTGATCCTCGGGCACTTCGTGCGACTCGAGGCAGCGTTTGAACACGTCGATCACATCCAGGTCGTCGAGCGTTTCCCCGCTCTCCATGCCTTTCATGGCCAGTTCCAGCACCCGGTTGTTTTTGACCCGGAGGATCTCCAAACCGGTCCCCTCTATGGCCTCGTCCAGCTGCTCGCGCAGACTCCCGGCAATCTCGCCACCCTCGTAGACAATCTCCAGCCAGGCAGTGCTTCCTTCTTTCTTCAGGCCCTCGATATCACCGGCAATGGTGTGCCAATCTCCCCGCAGGGTCTTGAGCTCCTGGAACCTGGGTACGGGAACATTTGTTACCAGGGGTGTGTCATCCGTGAACTCCACGAGAAGCACGCCCTTTTCCTGATGTGCCTCCCCAAAGCCCATGGGCAAAGGAGAGCCGCTATAGCGTATGAAGTCAGAACCGCCCACCCGCTGCGGCACATGGAGATGCCCCAGGGCCAGGTAGTCGATGGATTCGGGAAACACGTCCGTTCTGACCTGCGCCAGGGAGCCGATATACAGTTCGCGCACCCCGTCGCCGTCAACGGTCTGCCCGCCTGACGTGAAGAGATGCCCCATGGCCACGATCGGGACAGGGCTGTCCAGCGTGGCGCGCTTCTGCACAGCCGCCTCGCACACCAGGCGGTAGTGGGTCCTGATCCCCTCGATGATCTTGCGCTCCTTGTCCTCGACGCTCTCACCGGCCTCGGCCGTGCGGATGTCGCGGTCCCGGAGATAGGGTACGGCGCAGACGATGAGCCGGGGAGTCTTATCCTGCCCGGCAATCACGATCGCTTCATTCTCGAGGGCCTCGGCTGCACTCCCCACCACATGGACATTCAGAAACTTCAGGAGCTCCCGGGGCGCGTTCAGGAAAGACGGCGAGTCATGATTCCCGGCCGTCACCACCACATGGCGGTCCGGCAAGGCCGCCACGCGGCACAAAAACCGGTAGTAGAGCCCCTGAGCATAGTTGCTGGGAGTACTGTTGTCGAACACGTCACCTGCCACAAGCACCACCTCGATATCTTCAGCCTCGATGAGCTCGGCAAGCCAGCCCAGGAAGGCCTCGAATTCCGCGTATCGCCTGCGGCCGTACAAGGTGCGGCCAATGTGCCAGTCGGAGGTGTGGAGAATTTTCATACATTCCTTATGAGAGACAATATCAACCTGCAGTGTTTATAACCTATTTTGCCGCCGAGTGCAAAATGGATAGCACTGTTGATCCCGCTGTTTCACACAAGCCCGAGCACGCATCGAGGTCTTTTACCGGAGCAGGAGTTTAGGTGATCAACAACGACAGGCACTGGCACGGGAAAAATGCATGAGGTTCAGGGCTGTCGACATGACTGTGCAACAAGATTGTCACCGATACAGACCCCGCCTCGCCCATCAGAACAGATATCCGAGGCCCAGCAGTCCGTGCAGGGCAATGTTCGGCGCGTTCGCGTTTCCATCCGCAACAGGGACACGGGCCCATGCAGCCGAGAGCTGTGCTTCTGCAGCTATGAACAGGTGCTTTGATACTGCAAAGCTCCTGCCTGCGCCGGCGATGATTGCCGGACCGGTCAGCCGATAACCCGCGTACAAGGAACCCCCGTGGCCATTTTTCTCCAGGCTGCGCACCGTCGACTCTGTATGTGCCGCAACAAGGCCTGCACCCACGCGGAGGTCGAACCATGTTTTTTCAAAGACTCGGTTGATGGTGATGATGTTGAATCCATGGGTTATCTCGAAATTATCCACCTCTGATGGTGCATTTGAAAGGTAGATCTTATGGTGAATGAACTGCAGTTCCCAGAGCGCAGATTCCCTGAACCCCAGCTATATAAGCATAGGAATAAAGCTCCTTCAAGGGGTGCGCGTGATATTCGGCAGTAATAGGGAGAGTTCTCTCGCATTCCCATCGTACCTGCCTGGCCATATACAGTCAGCGTATTCCCGAAACGGCAGACGCACGGCCCGCCCCCCTTCCTCGATTGTTGTAACGGGTTTGTTTTTTTCATTGACAAACCCGGCCTCCTCCGATAGTTCGTTTATTGACCGTCGGTCGGTCGTTATTTAAACTGCTTTTTACTCGTGCAGGAAAAGGGGAAACGAAATGGCAAGAACCACAAAGAAGCCTGATATACGGCGAAAAGAGATTATTCAGGCAGCACGGGGACTCTTTCAGACAAAAGAGTACGACAGAACCACCATGCAGGAGTTGATGGACACGCTCAACATAGCGAAAGGGACCATCTACCATTACTTTTCATCGAAAGAGGACCTGCTTGAAGCCGTCGTAGAGGATCTTGTTGATGAAGAGCTCCGGCGGAAAGAGCAGTTGATGAAGAGCAGCCAGTGTCGCAACCTCACTGCGCTTGAAAAGATCCGGGTTCTTGTAACGACGGACACGATGGCCGAAGAACATGAGCAACTCCTGGTAAATCTTCACCACCCGGGGAACACCCTCATGCACACACGACAGCTCGGACGCTACCTGATAAAACTTGCCCCTATTTTCGCTGCTGTCATTGAAGAAGGGTGCGACCAGGGCGTATTCAAGACAGACCATCCCCTTGAATGTGCTGAATTTATGCTGGCAGGCATCCAGTTCCTGACTGATGTGGGGTTCTACCCCTGGAGCGAGACAGAGCTTGCCCGGCGGATGAAGGCATTTCCCTCCCTGGTAGAGGCCCAATTACACGCACCCAAAGGGTCGTTCAGCTTTCTTGCTGAATAAATATGCCAACCACGCCACGACATGACCATTACGAGGAAGCCATGATCTCAAACTACAGCTACAAACCACTCTTCTATTTTTCCATGACGTTTCTTACGACGTTCGCCCTGTGGTCTGCAGGGGCGTATGCAAGTTTCCAGGATGATGACCGCGGACTCTACATGACCCTGATGCTGCCCGGGCTCATGGCTCCGTTTCTTATCTCGCTCGCCATGATCTTTACCTCAAAAGATCCAGCCCTGAAGAGGGATTTTGTGAACCGGCTTTTCAATCTCACACTCATGGAGCCGAAAACGCTGCCGGTGTTTATTTTTCTGATGCCGCTGTCTGTTCTGGCCTCTATCCTCATTTCTCTCCTTTTCGGAGAATCGACCGCGCAGCTGCAGCTTGCCCACGGCTTCTCGTTCTCATCAGGCTTCGTCCCGGTGCTGCTCCTCCTGTTGTTTGCCGCAAGTTTCGAGGAGCTTGGCTGGAGGGGGTATGCCTTTGACAGCCTGCAGGCCAGGTACACCTTCCTTACGGCATCGATAGTGTTCAGCGTGCTCTGGTCGCTCTGGCACGTTCCACTCATCTTTGTCAAAGACTCCTACCAGTATACTGTTTTCCATGAGAATATCTGGTTTGCCGTCAACTTTTATGTCGGCATCATTCCTATGGGAGTCATCATCAGCTGGATCTGCATAAAAAACAGAAAGAG
This sequence comes from Deltaproteobacteria bacterium, assembly GCA_018434685.1. Taxonomy (GTDB): domain Bacteria; phylum Desulfobacterota; class Desulfomonilia; order UBA1062; family UBA1062; genus DSAD01. The sequence goes on along the minus strand of JAHDOV010000003.1, from coordinate 147,597 downwards.
CGTCATCGCCGCGATCCTCTTTCACTTCATCATCAATATCTCTCAGGAGCTCCTGGAAATGACTCAGATTACAAAATGCATTCAGACAGTGCTCCTCATGGCTGTTGCCGCTACGATCATTGCGCACGACAAAGAAATGTTTTTTTCAAGGGAACACCTTGCCGTGAGAACTCACTGATGAATCGATCAAAGAACTACGTATAACCCTTTATTGAGCAAAAATAAAAAGGAGACACACCCCATGAAACACATCGTGCAAAGGCTGCTTCATGCCGCCCTGTTCATCGCCACATCAGCCGTTCTCTTCGTTGCCACATCGCTGTCAGCTCACGCCCAGGGTCCTGACGGCTCAGAACCGGGTTTCTCAGGAAGGCTGCAGGGCGGCGCCTTTTTTGTGCAGACCGACAGCCAGTTGTCCACCGAGGGCGACAACCGCAGCACCGACAGTCTTGACGGACCGGCCGACACACACGAGGTGATCTCGGGGCTGGCATCCATGTACCTGCGCTACCAGTTTGAAGGCGGCACCGCCGTCTATGCCGGCAACCCGCTGGAGATCGGCGAGGGGTTTGCCCTGGCCGCAGGGGTGAGCCGACCCATGGATGCCGGCACACTCGATGTGGCCGTGACGTGGCTGCCCATCCAGGAGGTCTGGAAGAATCCCTATCAGACAGGCAGTGCCCGCGTTAAAACCGATGTGGATGCCTATGGTCTGCGCGTCCAATTGCAGGAGGTTGCCGGCACCCCCTGGGAGGTAACCTACAACATCGGCCGTATCGACATCGAAGACGACGAGATCGGCGATCTTGATGACGATCTCAAACGCACCGGCTGGATCCACGAATTGGGGGTCAAGTACACCCTGCCTCTTGAGCCGGACGTCAGCCTCAGCCCTGAATTGAGCTGCACCTACGGCGACATCGAGGGCCGCAGCAACAGCTATCACGGCATCAAACTGGGGGTGCAGGTGCAACGTGTCCGGCCTCCATGGGTGCTCATCGGCCTGGTGTCAGGCTTTCACCACCAGTATCAAAAGACCCACCCGCTCTTTGACAAGACCCGCCAGGAGTCCGGAATCACCACCTTTGCCCAGGTGATGCGCCTGAATCTCTTCGGGGTGGAACGTCTCTTCGCCAGCGCCGGGGCAGGCTATGTCGGCTCAGATGCCAATATCGATTTCTTCGACAGCCAGACGATCATCGGCCTTGCCAGTGTGGGGATAAATTTTTAAATCCAGGCGGTCAAGCACTCAGGGGGGATTAACACGAGCCGCCAAAGCCAGTCCACATCCGGCAACGGCCTTCGTGGCACCTCCCTGAGTTACAACCTGTTCAGGGAGAAGGAACCGCCTGTCACAACTCTTTGATAAGGTCACACCGGGGTCCAGCAAATAAGTATCTTGACAACTGTTAATTAGTGGCTTTATAAATACATTGTTGTTTTTATAAAGCCATGGAGGGTATGGCAATGTACTTCAATACAAAAACTGCAAGCGCTATAGTCGGGTTGACAAAAAGGCAGATTGATTACTGGGACAAAACCCATTTCATCAAACCTTCTGTTCACGAGGCTGCCGGTTCTGGCAGCACCCGGTTATATTCTTTTACCGATCTGATCCAGATGAAGGTGGCCAAGAACCTTAAAGATAACGGCATCACCCTGCAGAAAATGAGGAAATCCCTTATCTATTTAAGAAAGAATATGCCTGATATTGAAAAACCCCTTGCAGATCTCAGATTCCTGACAGACGGAAACACCATTTTCGTCCTCACGCGGAAAAGCTCTGAAATCTTAGACACCCTGCGCAATGGACAACTCGTCTTTGCCGTCGCCCTGGGGAATCTGATCGAGGAATTGAAGGGCGAGGTCAACCATCTGCACGATGAGAAAACATACACGGTCAACGCAAAACGACACACTTATTCAGTTGTTCTTCATACCGATACGGAAGACGGGGGTTACTGGATCGAATGTCCCTCTATTCCTGGCTGTGCTTCTCAGGGTGATACAATTGAAGAAGCCCTTGAAATGATCAAGGATGCCATCGAGGGATGCTTGCAGCTCATGCCTCATAAGGAATCCGGCAAAAAGGCCTCATGAGCGGATTGTACAACCTGAAGCCCCTCCGGGTTGTCAAAACCTTTGAAAGAGCCGGTTGGCAAGTTGCACGGCAGACTGGCAGCCACATCATTCTATCAAAGGGGGGACATTCAAGTATTCTTACCATTCCGGTTCATAAAGGAAAATCCATCAAGCAGGGATTGCTCCGTAAGCTCATCGAGAATGCAGGGATGAGTCTTGAAGAATTCCTTATTCTCTATAAATAGAGCGGGATAGGTCTCCAACCTGAAAAAGGGGCCACAAAAACAGATGTAAGGTCCGAGGTTCAAGGTATGGGAGCGCCTTTTGGGCCCGATCTATTTTTCGCAGAGAATTTCTTAGAACAACCTTTTTGATGCCGTGATGGCCTTCCAAGGGTTAAAGTGGTCCTTTTCCAGGGGACAATCTATTTCATTACATATAATTGCCTTGGTCCCCATACTTGGTTCGGGTTTGAGGGGGGGGTCCTGAAAGTTCCAACGGAATTGCCCGGACCGGAGTCGCCTCTGACCCCGGTCCGGGTGGTGTGTGAAGGCCTTACCGCCTGCGTGCCAGCGAGAGCCAGCCCGCCCCTGTGATCAGAAGCAGGAGCATGCCGGCCATCCCGCCGGGTGCGGCCGCAGAGACCGCACCCACGAAGCAAAAGCCGTCGTCGCCGGAGCTCGAGCTGGAAGGCGGGGTGTAGCCCGGGTCGCCCACGACACCCTCGGCGCTGACACCCTGCATGAAGATATCCCTATAGGTGCCGTCAAGATAATCGACCCACACGGCCACCGCGCCGCCCTGCCCGTTTGAGGCCAGCTTGGGCTCGTAAGAGATGGACTCGCCGGTGGCGAGCACAACGCCGGCCGTTGTCCAGAGCACGGCACCTGTCGCGTCGCACCGCTGGGCCTTGGCTTCATCGTCGTTATTGCACCAGGCCGTGATGAACCCGCCGAGCCCGTCCTCAACAGTACGGCGCGGATGCTGCACGACGTCATACAGATCGCCCTCCGGGCTCATGGCTACCGGGTCGTCCCAGACGATGTCTCCGTTCGCGTCGATGTACTGGGCATAGATGGTATCAGTGTCCCAGTCGCACCAGGTTATGAAGGCGCCGCCAGCCCCGTCCGAGGCCGGTTCACAGTAACCAAGATTTGTCCCCGTGGCGACTTCCTCTCCGCCTTCGGTCCACTGGATCTGTCCGTCGGCGTCGATCTTCTGGGCCATCACCTTGTAGCCGCTACTCGAATCCTCCCAGACAACGATAGCGCCGCCATTGTCGGGGATCAGCCGGGGGCAGCTCGGGGAACTTCCCTCGGCACTCAGTTGCAGCGGCTCGCCCTCGTTCCACACGAAGTCTCCTTCCGCGTCGATCCGCTGGAGCGCGATGCCGGAGAAGAGGTCGTATTCATCCCACAGGAGGATCGCCCCGCCTGCGCCGTCGGAGACAATCTTCGTGGCCGATGATGATGTGCTGTATTCCAGCGGGTTGTCCGCATCGGCCCAGGGAAGGCTGCCGTCGGAGGCAACCTTGTTGACAACCTCGTAATACGACATGACGATGGCCCCGCCCTCCCCGTCGGAGGCTATCCAAGGCTCTTCTTCGTTGATGACGGCCACGCCGCCTTCACCCCAGGCCAGGTTGCCGTCCACGTCGATGCGCTGGACATAGGTGTAGTAATCCCTGTCGTCATCCCATGCCACCAGGATCCCGCCGTTGCCGTCCGCCACCGCTTCCTGCTGGTGATACTGGCTCCCGCCGCCGACCTGGATAGGGCTCTCCCACGTGGCATCGCCGTTGACGTCATAGTGCTGAGCGAACACGCCCTCGGCCTCATGATCCTGCCAAGTCACATAATAGCCGCCCGACCCGTCATAGACGACCTGGGGACGACACTGATCACCCTCGCCTACAAATACGGCGATGGGGTCATCGCTCCAGGCCGCGAAGCCCGCCTGCGGAAGGAGCAGGCAGGCGCAGATGAACACCGCGGCAAGAAGCCATGGTTTGCCCTGACAACAGTTTCCGGACAACGTTTTTCTTGTGTTGCTGATTCTCATACTTTTCCTCCTGCTGAATGTAATTGAGGGGACACCACCTGACTTCGAACAAGTGGCGGCAACCCCTGGATTCCTGATGTGGCGTTCGCTCCGCGGGCCGGGTTGACGGCGTCCATAAGCCCACAGTGCGGGTTTTCTTCGCCAGAGAGGCTGATGTGTGGATGATCGGAGATAAGATCGCCGTGGCCCGGTAGAGCCACAAACCGGGAGGGGTGAAACAAAGGAATGGCAGTCACCCGCATACAATTCTCCTCATGTATAAACCCGTGTTGAGCATGCGGGATGGCTGCTGTGACGTCGATTGGTCGAGCGTTCCAGCTGAGGCCAGCCTGCAAGAAATACGTAATGATAATAAATAAAAGAAGTGCCTGGGTCAATGGTCTTTCTAGGATTTGATATCGACTTTTATTAATTACCGATTCGCCGTCCTGCTCTTCCATGTACTTCTGAATCACCTCATCCGTCATGTCCCCGAAACTCACGGCTCGATAACCCCTGGCAAAGAGATGACAAACCCGGAACCGTCTTCTCAGATGCGCAATGTCCGAAAAGGCATACTGCGAGGCCCCATTATTTTATTTCATGGAGGCTGAGCAAAATAAGATTTGCTTTCACCTAGAAAAATGCTACGACGGCCCTCTATGCAGGGACCGCAGGAGCCACTCCTGTGGTCTTTTTATTTAAGGAAAAGGATAACCATGATTTGTGCAACCAACGTCACCCTCTCCTACGGCAAGAGGATTTTGTTTAAAGATGTCAATATAAAGTTTTCCCCGGACAACTGCTACGGGCTCATCGGCGCCAACGGGGCAGGAAAGTCCACCTTCCTGAAGATCCTTTCCGGCGATCTCGAACCGGACTCGGGTACCGTCTCAGTGGGACCGGGAGAGCGGATTGCGGTGTTGCGGCAGGATCACTTTGCCTTTGACGAAGAGGTTGTTTTAAACACGGTGATCATGGGCCATGAAAAATTGTACAGGATTATGGCAGAGAGGGATGCACTCTATGCCAAGCCGGATTTTTCCGAAGAAGACGGGATCAAGGCAGGTGAGCTCGAGACCGAATTCGGAGAGATGAACGGCTATGATGCTGATACGGAAGCCGCGGTTCTCTTGAACAGCCTGGGGATTCCCGAAGAGATGCACCTCAAGAAGATGAGGGATCTCGAGGGCGGCGATAAAGTGCGGGTGCTCCTTGCGCAGGCCCTGTTCGGAAACCCGGACATCCTGCTCCTGGACGAGCCTACCAACAATCTCGACATCAAGTCCATTGCCTGGCTCGAGGAGTTTCTCCACAGGTTTGAGAATACGGTCATCGTGGTATCACACGACCGTCATTTCATGAACCAGGTGTGCACCCACATGGCAGACATTGATTTCGGCAAGATCTCGGTCTACATGGGCAACTATGATTTCTGGTACCAGGCCAGCCAGCTCAAGCTGAGACAGAAACAGTCGGACAACAAGAAGGTCACCGAACGGGCCGATGAATTGAAGGCCTTTATCCGCCGGTTCAGTTCCAATGCCTCCAAATCGAAACAGGCCACTTCTCGAAAGAAACTCCTGGAGAAGCTCACCATCGAGGACATGCCGGTATCGTCAAGAAAATACCCGTTTATCAGCTTCAAGGCGGAACGGCCCTGCGGCAAGGTGATCCTGGAAGTGGCAGGACTCACCAAGACCATTGATGGCGAGAAGGTACTGGACAATGTAAGCTTTACCGTCAGGAACGGGGATAAGATCGCCTTTATGGGCAACAACAGCCTTGCCAAGACCACCCTGTTCCAGATCCTGGCCGGGGAGATGCAACCGGACAGCGGTACGTTCTCCTGGGGCGTCACCATCACCCACTCCTATTTTCCCAAGGAACACAGCGCCTATTTCACCAGCAACAAGACCCTTGTCGAGTGGCTCCTGCAGTTCTCGCCCCCCACGGAGGGCGAGAGTTTTGCCCGGGCCTTCCTGGGACGCATGCTCTTTTCCGGGGATGAAGCCATGAAAAAGGTAAGCGTGCTCTCCGGTGGGGAACGGGTCCGCTGCATGCTCTCGAGGATGATGCTTTCTCAGTCCAATGTCCTGATTCTCGATGAACCCACCAACCACCTCGACCTGGAATCGATCACGTCCCTGAATGACAGCCTGCTCAACTTCGAGGAGGTGATCCTTTTCACCTCTCATGACCACGAGTTTGTCAATACCGTGGCAAACCGGATTATCGAGATCACCCCAGGCGGCGTCATCGATCGGCTCATGACGTTCGACGAGTACATTGAGAGCACGGAAGTTGCTCAAACCAGGGAAGCCTTGATCCGGAAGGCCGCGTAACTACCCAGCTTCAAGGCATATTGTTTCTACGATGTAAGTAAGCACCTCGTACTCTGTAATCATGAGGTGCTTTTTTTGTTTACTTCCATTTTTTTCCTGCAGCGGCCTTGCCAGGATCTCATCCCAATTGTATTGAAAACCATGAGCAAGTTCTGTAACATGGGGACGTGTTGTGTGGTTTCTTACCATGCTGTGTTTTTTATAAGGAGGGGCGTGCCCTATGAATACTACCGAACATGCAGACTCATCTCTTAAGGATGTTTCAAGGCCTGAACAGGATCTTCAGGTACTGTTTCATCCTGCTTCCATTGCCCTTGTCGGCATACCGCGGGGATTGAAGCCGGGCAAAGTGTTTCTGATGGGATTGCTGGATCTCGGGTTTGAGGGCCCTATCTACCCTGTCCATCCCGATGCGAAGGAGGTGGACGGTCTGAGGGCATATCCCGGGCTCATGGCTATCCCGGATGCCGTTGACCTGGTGATTGTCATGTCCCCGAAAGAGACCGTCCTTGATGTCCTGGAAGACTGTGCCCGGAAAAAGGTGAAGGTCGTGATCATATACACCTCGGGGTTTTCCGAGACAGACCCCACCGGAGGCAGACAGGACGAGACGCGTATGCGCGAGATAGCACACAGAGGGGGGTTCAGGATTGTAGGCCCCAATTGCATGGGCATCTATTCCCCATCATCGGGTCTGGCACCGTTTCCGTTCATGCCCAAGGAGTCCGGAAAGATCGCCTTTCTCACCCAGAGCGGCTCCCTGATGAACCTCTTCATCAACATGTGCTCTTCCAAGAGGCTCTTTTTCAGTCATGCTGCCAGCTGCGGCAACAGCTGTGACGTGGGGTTTCCGGAACTGCTCGAATGGGTGATGGCCGACGATGATGCGCGGGTCGTGTGTTCCTATTGCGAAGGGATAACGGACATGCGGAGATTCATTACAACCCTGCATGAAACCGCAGGGAAGAAACCGATCATCATGTGGAAGGTGGGCCGGACAGATGCCGGAAAAAAGGCGGCTGCCTCCCATACCGGCTCGCTGGCCGGGCAGCACCATATCTGGAAGGCCCTGTTCCGCCAGTTCGGCATTATCGAGGTCACCAATATCGAGGAGATGCTGGATGTGGTCATGGGATTCTACCACCTCCCCCTCAAAGGACACGGCAGGGTTGCAATCATCTCCGGTCCCGGCGGCCCGGCAGTCTCGGCAGCCGATGCCGTTGAAATGAACGGATTGACTTTAGCCACGCTCAGAGATGCCTCGGTACAAAGGCTCGAGGAACTTTTGCCGGCCACAGGTACGGCCAAGACCAATCCCGTGGACGTGGGGCTCGGCGCTTCCTTTGATGTGCGCTACTATCTCGATTCCCTTGATATCCTCTCAGAAGATCCGAACGTAGACGCCATTATCATCCTGGGCGGAGGCGTGAGCCTTGACCTGAATAAGCAGTATGTAGAGGGCCTTATCCGGATCAGAAAACACTGCGACAAACATATCATATCCATTGCCTACCCGGGGTTTATCCAGGATGAGGACGTGCTCCTGCCGCTATACGATAATGACATCCCCGTGTATCCGACCCCGGAGAGGGCACTGAGGGCCTATGCTGCGATCATGGGGTTTTACCGGTTCCAGAGGTCCATCGCCAGAGATGAGTAAGGGGTCGCGCTCACCCTTTTGGTGCCGGCATGGGGCTTTTAAGGGTTTATATGAATATAGAATCCAGGAGACAACCCGATGTCTTAGTCTTTTAGACTGTAGGCGTTTAGACTGTTAGAAAAAGACGATGAGACAGAAAAAAAGCCGGAATCCAGAGATCAGGGGATAGAAGGCAGGGAGTTGGATCATAGACCTAACAGCCTTCAGCACCCCAAGGGCATTTCTTTCAGGGCATCTACAGCCTGAATCCCTCTACACAGAAACAGAATAAAAACCTGCAAACATTCAGGCAGGTATATTCAGTAAACCGGACACTTTTCCATGCTTCATTGTGGCCAGCTGGCCATGCCTGTTAGACAGGCCCTTTCCCCAGGGTCATTTTCAAGGAGTTCTGACGCTTATCCTGGTACGACCCCAATCTTAATTCCCTGATAAGAAGGAACGTCTTATCCTTCTGGCCCCTGCAACACAGAGCAATCCAGCCCCGAGAAGAGCCATTGTAGAGGGCTCCGGCACAGGTACGGGTGTGGCTTGAGAGCGTATCATCACCGTGGTTGTTTCATTTGCTGTACGGCCGGTCGAATCTTCTACCCACAGATTGAACACGTTATAGGAGTCCAAGAGAATAGCTCTCTGGTAGTAGCCCTCAATCGCATCCACTACCTGCTGGTAGGTCAGGGTTGGAGTCGCGCCTTGTGCAAACGGGATCGCCATGAATTCAAAGGCCCACACATATTTCGTTATAGAGTTTCCTTTATCAGCATCCGTCACATACGATCGTGAACCATCCAGCCATAAATCCTGACCAACGTCGATGGTATAAGGACCGCCGGCATCGGCGATAGGAATCCCAAAAACAGGCGATGAAGTAAAGGTAATAACAAGGGCAACCATTGTGCAGGCCAAAAGAAGCCCGCTGTTTATCTTAGAGACTATTCTCATGGTGCACTTCCCTTCTCAGCTGCATACAGTAAGTAACTATTCCGTTCCCCTATTCCAATGAGAGGGTTCTAGTTTATTTTCTCCATAAAATCAAGTGGTTGTTAACAAATCTCTGTCGTCTACTTCAAGGGCTGAACAACGCTGTTACGATGCAGTTCCGCCGAGCAGCTGTTTCAATCTCGGCAGGATCATGTAGATCAATGAATCCTTCACCCACTCCCTGTATTGACGGCTCCCCGGCTTCATCCCCAGGATGCCTGCATAGTATGAATAAGAAGGGGACGTTGTTGACTAGCTGAACTCACCGTATTATTTTGTCAGGGAAATAAGGAAAATGAAAGGGAGTATGGAGTCTTAAGCAATGCCAAGACATGCGAGATTGGATTCCCCGGGAACCCTGCACCATGTAATAATTCGAGGGATAGAGAAGAGAGATATAGTCAAAGACGATATAGACAGGTCTTGTTTTGTATCGCGTTTGGGAGAGGTGGCTCGAACCAGCACCCCACAGCCTGCTACCGCAACGGCCTGCCATAGCTGCAACCCCCAAGGGGAAACCGGGGCCAGAGTAGGTTTTTTCAACAGGAAAAACCTACTCTGGCCCCGGTTTTATTATAAACCCAGAATTTCATCATTAATGAAAAATCTCTGATATTTTAGAAACACGTTTTCTTTGTTACCGATTTCAACTAGGTTGCAACAACGCCCTATGAAAAATCAAATTGAATTACTCGCACCAGGCGGCGATATCGATTCTATAAAAGCTGCAATTATAGCAGGGGCCGATGCTGTATACTGCGGGCTGAATAAATTCAATGCGAGAAACCGGGCAACGAATATAGCTCTTGAAGATTTACCTGGGATTGTTCATCTCGCTCATAGAAATACTTGCAAAGTTTTTCTCACCCTCAATATCCTTATTGCGCAAAGTGAATTTCCCTACCTTGTAAGTCTGCTGAACAAGCTCATTAATACCGGGATCGACGCCATAATTGTTCAGGATTTAGGGTTGCTTTATCTGTTATCCAACTATTTTAAAGGTTTTATACTGCATGCATCTACTCAGCTTAATACACATAATGAAGGCCAGATTCATTTTTTACATAAACTGAGTGCTGCCCGGGTTACCCTCTCAAGAGAGTTAAATATCTCCGAGATAAAAGCGTTAACGCTGGTTGCACAACAACATAATATCTCAACTGAAGTATTTGTCCACGGTTCCTACTGTATCTCTTTTTCCGGCATTTGTTATTTAAGTTCTTTTCTGAAAGGCACGTCGGGAAATCGCGGCAAGTGCAGTCAACCATGCAGAGATAGATATCTCATTACCCGGCAAGGCAAAAATTATCCCCTTAACCTCAAAGATAATTCAGCATATTCTGATCTGAGGGAACTATGTGATGCAGGGGTTGCCTCCATAAAGATCGAAGGAAGAATTAAGAATTTTGATTATGTATATACCGTGGTAGGTTGCTGGAAAAAACAACTCACGAGTTTTTATCAGCATAACAGCCTCAATAATGAGGGTAGTGACCTTTATAAGGTGTTTAACCGGGATTTTTCAAATGCCTATCTGAGGGGAGATATCAATAAAGATATGTTTATTGATAATCCCCGGGATAATTCAATTCAGCATCTTTCCGACATCAATACGTATTCTACGAATAATAAAAGGGAAGAGGACCAGAGAGACCTCTATGAGGAAAAAGATGAAATTACAACTGCGGTTAAACATAAAATCAACCACTTAAGCATCGCTAAGGTTCCTTTAACAATACGCATTTCAGGGAGGATCGATACGCCTTTAAAAGTATCTGTAACAACGCCGGACACTTCATTTATTATACTCTCAAAAAATAATCTCGTGCATGCCGGCACATACACCCCGGACCAAGGAGGTGAGAGAGAAACACCACCTCCAGGCAGCAAAGATCTTTCCCAAAAAACCAGGAAAAGCACGGCCGAGTGCCTGAATTACGATGTATTATTTGGAAGACTGAAAGCCTTGAATACGACGGAATACCACATTGAGCATCTGGAATTGGAAGATCTTGAGAGTGATCTTTTCATCTCTTTTAAAGAACTCTCTTCCATTAAAAAAAAGCTGTTGTACTTTTTGAATGGTTCAAAAGAATTTGTTGACCCGATTGAAGTTCCCTTCTTAAAAAAACAACCTGCGGTAAACATTAAACCCACTCTTGCAGTGTTAATATCCTCTAAGAATGATTTGTACTTGTGTGATGAGACCTCTGCAGATATCTTTTTTCAACTTCCCGGTTGTTTTAAAAATGACTGTTGTGAGTTCATTGATCTTTTTTTAAAAAACAAAAAATTAATTCCCTGGTTCCCCGCTGTTTTACTAGGAGAAAACTACAGAGCTGCGGTGAAATTTCTGCAGCAGGTGCAGCCGGAGCGTATTGTAACAAACAATACCGGGATAGCGTATGAAGCCTATAAAAAAGGAATCCCCTGGATAGCAGGGCCCTGTCTCAATATTGTCAATTCTTTCAGTCTTTTATGTTTAAAAGAAAACTTTAACTGCTCTGGCTCATTTATTTCAAACGAACTCAACAAATATCAGATACAAAGAATTATCACTCCTGAGAATTTCAAGCTGTATTATAGTATCTATCATCCCGGTTTGCTTCTCAGCAGCAGGCAATGTCTGTTTCATCAGGTTATCGGGTGCGATAAAAACAGCATTGATGAGGACTGTCTTGAAACGTGCAATAAATCTTCATCCATTACAAATTTAAACAACGTTTCTCTTTTTATTGAAAAAACAAAGGGGAACTATCCTTGTCTCTACAATAATCATAATTTCTTGAATACTGATATTGTTACTGATTTACCGGATACTTTCTCGGGGTTTTTGATTGATTTAAGGGATATAACAACCGAAACTACCGTAGCGACGGATAAATCCCGAATAATAAAGCTTTTTGAAAACCTTCTCCATGGAGATCCGGATTCAAAAGAAAAACTCCGGCACAGTATTCATCCCTCAACCAACGCCCAATATAAAAAAGGAATCTAAGTAAAATGAACTACTGAGCAGTTCCGCCGAGCAGCTGTTTCAATCTTGGCAGGATCATGTAGATCAATGAATCCTTCACCCACTGCATATATTGACGGCTCCCCGGCTCCATCCCCAAAATGCCTGCATAGTAGGTGCTTGCGCCGAGGTAATTAATGGCCAGCGTGTTGAAACTGGTGGTTAACATTTCAATGTCCTGCTTCGAACCGCTCAAGGGGATCGCCTGCCTAAAGGTATGCGTTGTCCTGGCGAAGAAATCCTGGATCTGCTGATAACCGGGAATGATTTCTGTTTCTTCAGCCGAAACCAGGTTGAGCGTAATGATGCGGAAGGCCCTGGGGTGCTGCAGGGCAAAATCCAGAAAACGGTCGATATACAGAGAAAGACCCTTTTCCGGGCCTAATTCTCTCAGGCCCTCGAACCATGAAATGTTGGCCACATAATACTGTTCGGTCACCCGCTTGAGAACTTCTTCAAAAAGGGCCGCCTTGGTGGGGAAATAATAATTAATCAGCGGGTGATCGATCTTGGCCGCCTTTCCGATCATCCGGATGCTGGCGGTATAGTACGGATAGTCGGCAAAGACCTGTGTCGCCGCTTCAAGAATTTTTTCACGGGTCAGTTGTTTCTGCGGCCCTTCTTTTTTTTGAAAAGATGCCCTCTTTCTGGGGGCTTCTGTTTTCGGAGAGCTCATCATGATAGAGGATCATGATCATTGCGGGGTGTTCTGTCAAGCAGGTTTTAACGGTCGTTAAATATTTCTTGACAGACAGCCTTTGACTCTTTATCGTTTTTAACGATCGATAAATATGAATTGTATGCGCTTTCAGCAATCAGGCTGTTTGTCATGAGAGGGACACTATGAACTTAGAACAAATCAGGAACGCCGGCGAAGAACTCTACCATAGACTGCATCTCCCGACCTGGCCGGTGGGGATCACCTACATCAAAACAATGGATGACATACCGGGGCAGGCAATCCGGCCATCGACCATGGGGCAGAAATGGAGTTTGTGCCAGGCATTCACCTATGCACGCCGCCATGGCTGGCATGTGGCCATGACCTCCGATGACAATTTCTGTGTGCCGGCTTCCGCCTTCCATAAATGGGTGGATGTTTCCGATGAGGATCTCATTGAAAGCCAGGTGCAGCAGGGATGGCACAAGGACCGGGCAGCCGAGCAGAACCGGTTTAATTTTTTCAAGGGCCTGTTTGCCGGCCCGGACGGCGAAAAGACGCTGCAGAAGATGCAGGAATACATGGGCTTTGTCTGCTCTCCGCTCCATCAGGCCATCATGGAGCCGCATTCGATCATGATCTTCGGCGACGGCACCCACATCAATCATCTGATTCAGGCTCTGTGCTTTGATTACACAACGCCTGTACTTTCAACATTTGAAGGCTTTGGGGAAAGCTGTTTTAAAGGCGGCCTGATACCATTTATCACCGGCCGGCCGCAGGTGGTCATTCCCGGTATGGGAGACAGGGCCTTTGCAGGCATCAGCCAGGATGAACTTGCCGTGGGACTCCCGGCTTCTCACTTGTCCGTGGTTATCGAGAACCTCTTCAAGTCCGGCGGTGGCATGAACATCTCTCAGCCAGTAAAAACCCTGCTGCCCATGGGGCTGACCGAATCCATAACGCCCGGATTTACGTTCTTGAAAAATAAGATCAGGGAAAGGTATCCCAAGTAACCGTAACAGCACTTTCCCTTTCCTGAAATGATTGAAGGGAATAACTGTTTAAAGTTATCCCAGGAGTAAAACCATGTCGGAAAATCACTGGTCACGAAGGGAGTTCTTGAAATTTACCGGTGCTGCCGCCTGCGCTGCGGTTCTGCCGGCGTGCGCCCACAGCATGAAAACCGCGGAGGCCGAGCTTGGGGAGATGCCTGTCGCACAAACCTGGACTCCCCATGTGGCAAGTGCATGGATCCCAAAGGGTGAACATGCCGGTGCCTATGCTGTTTTCAAGAAAACCATAGAGGCTTCTACGGATTTCTCCTGGCTGTCCAGGGGGGATTCCGTGTTCATCAAGCTTGCCGTCAATTCAGGCAATCCGTTCCCGGCCACCAGCGATCCGTGGGCATTGAATTTTATGATACGGCTGTTACGGGAAAAGGGAGCCGGCCGGATTATGGCGGGCGATTCCAGCGGCGTGGAGAGTGTTCTCTGGTCAAAGCACGGGCAGAAAGGGTCATCCCGAGCGTGCTGTAAACAGGCGGGGCTTTTTGATGTCATTACGCAGAACAACGCTGAGGCCGTATTTTTTGAAGAACAGGGCTATGATGCGTTTATGCCGGTATATCCTGCAGGATCGCACCACTGGAAAGAACCCGTATGGGTCACCTCGGCCGTCACCGAGGCAGACCATATCATTTATCTAGCCCGGGTAAGTTCTCATATAATGGGCGATATCACCTCCGGTATGAAAATCTCTGTGGGCTTTTTGAGACAGGACAGCAGAAAGGCTTTTCACCAAGGCGGGGAATCGTTTTATGCCATGTACGAAGAGATCAACCAGATACCGGCCATCTCATCACGATTGCGCCTTGTGGTGTCATCCGGAAGAAAGGTACTCTCCACGTTCGGCCCGGATAATGGCCAGGTCACTGCACCCGGCCAAGGGTTAATTATTTCATCCGGTGATCTGTTCAGCCACGAGGCGCTTTCCTATGCCTGGCTCTTATACAACCGGGAGGTTGAAACTGGTTATCTTGACGTCGGCATCACCGGCCGGTTGACCAAAATACGATCGTTCATCAACAAGGGATTCGTCTGGTATACATGGAACGACGTCGACTATCATCAGACTCCCAAGATCCCGTTGTTCATTCCCGGAAGCATCTACGCACATCCATCTATCATGAATGTTATGAAAAGAAAGGGCGGGCGTCCTGCCGCTATCGCGTGGGAACAGGTAAATGCGCCGGCGGGATCTGAAATTATGACAGATTATATCAACGGCAAAATTGCACCGGCCGGGTGATAGAAAAGGATCGTTCAGGTCAAGGAGAACACCATGGAAAACTTGCGAAAGATTGTTTTGGATCAGGTAACGCTGGGCGGGGCCTGCGCTGTCGGTATCGCCACAACTGAAACGCTCTCCGGAGGACCCGAGTCAGCGGATATCACGCGGGTGCTCCCCGGGGCCAGGTCTGCCGTCAGTTTTGCCTATGCGCTCGATCCGCAGGCGATCGAGCTCTATTTATCCAAAAAAGACCGCATGCCCCATGAGCGCAATAACATCGAAATCAACAATCTCGCCAGCGGTGCGGCCCTGAATCTGGCCGGTTTTATCGAAATGAAAGGATTTAAATCCGTCCCTGTTATCGCCAATAATTATTATCGCTCGGATACCCCCGGCGGGCTGCTGGACATGATGCCGGATATTTCACAGCGTTACCTGGCGGTTCGCTCCGGCGTCGGTTCCTTTGGCCTGTCCGGCAACGTCATCACGCCCAGGCATGGCGCGGCAATCATCCTGGGAGCGGTCGTTACCACGGCGGATTTCCGGCCCACCGACCCGCTGCCGCCGAAAGATTGCTATTGCGATCAATGCCGCTTGTGCATGGCATCGTGCCCTTCAGGAACCATGGACAAGGATGAGAAAACAACCGTGACGCTCGGGGGAATGGATTTCACCTATTCGAAACGCAAGAGCTACCTGAGGTGCGAATATGTATGCGGCGGGTTCACCGGCCTGCATCCGTCCGGAACGTGGTCCACCTGGTCGCCGGGCCGTTTCCCCATTCCGGAAAAAGATGAGGAATTTATGCCCGCCCTGATGAACGCCCTGGCCACGTACAGTCACTGGCCTGATATGGGAGGCGGTTATTATCACTCGCTCTCGCCATACAAGATGTTTTTAACCTGCGGCAACTGCCAGTTGATCTGCCACCCTCAGAAACAGGAGCGCAATAGACGCTATGAAATGCTCAAAGAAAGCGGCGTGGTGGTCCAGAACGAAGACGGTTCCCTTCAAGCCGTATCGCCACAGGAGGGCAAAGAGCGGATGCAAGGCCTGCCGCCTCAGAGACGGGCCTTGTACGAAACAACCTAACTTATAAAAACCAGGTTGAAGACCGGAGGCAGTATGGGGAATCGCACAAGAATGAAGGAGCGCTATCGCCGGCTTTCATTTCTGTCGGATATCGAGGGGATGAAAAACGCCATCGGCGAGATGCGGGGGATGTTTTTCCCCGGACAGCCGGAGTTGAACTCAAACGTTCGACCGGACGCTCAGATCCCTGTGCCGGATGAAGAATGGTTTATAAGAACCATCACCGACAAAATCGCAGGTCATCCGGAAAATGCCATGGAATACCCGTTTTATAATGAACCGATCTTCGAGAAACCCCTGGTGGGTTTTGTTCGCGGAGATGATCCGATTTTCGATCAATTTAAAGAAATCATCGGCCCGCATCATTTTACCCCGTGGGAGATCATGAAATGGCAGGCGGAAAACAACGGGGTTACCCCCCCTGATCCCAAGGACTTGAGCGTGGTTTCCTTTGTGATGCCCATTACCCGCAACACGAAAAACGACAATGCCCTCCAGACAGACTGGCCGGCTGAGCGATGGGCGCAGACCCGTCTTCTCGGTGAAATCTTCAGCCAGAGGATTGTGCGTGAGATTGTTGCCGATCTCATGGAACGGGGGATTCTGGCCATATCCCCGGATGTGACCCCGATGTTCAACAAGAAGCGATACCCGAAAGTCGGCTGGGCCTCCCCGTGGTCTCACCGGCACATCGCCTATGCCGCGGGGCTCGGCACGTTCGGCATGCAGGATTTTCTCATCACGGAAAAAGGGTGCGCGCACCGGCTCGGCAGCTTTGTGGTGAACGTACAGCTTGCCCCAAATCGCACACGGCCGGACGATATTCATGCCTACTGTCTGCACTACCAGGGGCGGAAATGCCTACAATGCGCCATGCGCTGTCCCGTGGATGCAATCACCGCAGAACATGCCCACGACAAGGAAGCCTGTTATCAGAAAGTCGCCAGGTCCCTGAAGTACTGCAATAAAAATTATCATCTCTTCATCTATGGGTGCGGTCTTTGCGCCACTGGTGTGCCGTGTGAATCCGGAATCCCCAAACCGTTACAGGCTGGAGGAGACAAAAATGACAAGCCCTGAGTCCGAAAAAACGGAAACCATCGAACCTGTTGAGATCGATGCACGCGCGATCAAAGAACTGATACTCGCCGAGGGAATAGACCTGGTGGGAATCGCGGATGCGAAGAATCTCATGTTAGCGTATCCGCCCCGGCCGGCCACGGATTTGATGCCCTCTGCCAAAAGCGTGATCGTAATGGCGGTAGCGCACACACTGGGATCTGTATACGCCCCCGACATCATGCTCTGGACCCGCAGCAAAATGCAGACCTCCCGGCTGCTCGATGCAACCGCTGAAAAGATCGGACGCATGCTCGAGCGCAAAGGCTACCTGACCCTTCCGATTTCAGCGGACAAACCAGTCGAGATTTTTAAACATGATCCTGAGACCGGGGGAAAATTTCGCCAGACCCGCACGGTGGGATTTCTCTCCTTCAAACATGCGGCCGTAAGCTGCGGCATGGGAGAGATCGGCAGAAACAACCTGCTCCTGACACCCCAGTTCGGGCCGCACCAGCGGTTGTGCGCCATCGTCACCGAGGCGCCTCTCGAGCCGGATTCAAGGCAGGATTTCGATCTGTGTACCGGCTGCAACAGGTGCGTGGATGCCTGCCCTGCAGGGGCTTTGACACC
Source organism: Deltaproteobacteria bacterium (assembly GCA_018434685.1). Taxonomy (GTDB): domain Bacteria; phylum Desulfobacterota; class Desulfomonilia; order UBA1062; family UBA1062; genus DSAD01. The sequence goes on along the minus strand of JAHDOV010000003.1, from coordinate 129,736 downwards.
GGATGGCTATGCTGTGGATCCATGTTTTGTCTACTGGTCACTCGGTTTCAAACGCCTGCCGCCTGCCAGGTTGCGGGAATGGCCTGCATATATCAGGATGCTGCGCCAGCATATGAAAAAGCGGGATCTTCTCGTTGAAAGCGGCCAGACATACATTACCGACGTGGATTTCTGCATTGAATGCATGCGAGCCTGCCCGGCAGGTGAGCGGTGGAAAAAGATTCGGCCGAAAAACCTTACGCCGCAGAAATCAGGCTCTACGGAATAAGCTCAATACCTGCACCCACAAAACCGTTACCATGCAACGGCAGGAGAACCTGACAGGCACCTCCTTTGCTGCATGATCTGCATGGATCTCACTATGCCCGCTCGGGCAACCGCACTTGTTGTCTACCCGGCACAGCAGATCCCGGTACAAAGGGGGGGTAAAAACTGGCACAACGTCCGAGGTTCAAGCCCAACATGCCATCGGGGATTACAACATTCAATAAAGAGGTATTAAAAACCGATAATAAGTGCGGTGATCGCAACCAATACCTGGTTGCATCCAATGGTATGAAGGGAAAATTTGAGGGTGACTGAGGCTTTTGACATATCCGCTTTATGTATGATGCCGGCGCTTATTACGTTCCTGGCCGGAATCATCATAGTGCTCTTTGCGGCAGGAAGGGGAATCTCACGCCGGGAAGTGGGAATTTTTGCCGTTACCGGTATCCTCGTCTCCCTGGGCATCCTGCCGAGGATTGTCGGCGCAATCCTGGCGAACCACGGGTCCGCCATAGAGATCCCCTTCTTCTTCACGGCCCTGTCGTTCTTTGTCTTTCCCCTTGCCGGGCACCTTCTTCATGCTGTGCGCACGGGCAGAGGAGTCATCCTTTCCATAATGGTCCTCTATGCTGCAATGGCCTGTATGGTCGCACTTTCCTTCTTCGCAGGGGATACAGTTGAATCTGCTGCGGGCTGGATCGCTCTGTGCGCTGGGCTTTCATCAGTGTTCTCAGGCCTGTCTTCGCACAGACCCGCCGCAGACGAACAACGGTGTTCGCGCACTGTTACAACCGTCACCGCCGGTACCGCACTCCTGCTTTCCGCTGTGGTGCTCGATGTGTTCCTTGAGCCTGCATACGCCCCCTTGAGCTTCGCATTCATCCCCTTGATCATCACTGCCTGCGGCATCTTCTACCAGGACAGGCCTCGCATCAATACCTATATGAAAAGGCAACTCCTCTCGAGGATCCTGCGCATAATACTGCTCGTCATCTACTGTCTGGCAGCCCTCCTGATCTGTCTCCTGCTCCGGGAGTACCGTATCGACTTTATCGTATCACGTGTTATCCCCTACGGCATACCGCCCCTGCTTTCCTTCATCAGTGCCGTTTTCCTCTCGCTCTTTGTCCTTGGTATGGAAAAGAACCGGACCGAATCCCTCACGTTCAGCCTCATCTGTTTCTGCTATGCCTCCCTGAATCTGGACATACTGCTCGTGGGTATTGTGCCCGATATGGCTACCGCATTGATGATATCGCGGATTGATCATTTCTTCCTCGCGCTCATCATGCTGGGCGCCAACCTCCACCTGATTTTTCTCATAACCGGAAAGAAAAACCAGTGGTGGCTCGTATACCTGGCATACCTCATCGGCCTTGTGATGGCACCTCTGACGCAGACAAGCTGGTATTTTCAGGGCATGTTCACCTACTACTGGGGGTTCTTCGCAAAGAAGGCGCTGCTCTATGACATCATGAGCACGCTGTGGCTTTCAGCACTCTTGTATTCGATATTTCTCCTCTTTTCTACATTCAAGAGGGAAGAGTCAAACCAGAAAAGGGTTCTCAGAAATGTATTGATCGCCTTTCTCATCCTCTCATCACTGAGCCTGACCAATACCCCTGCGATTTATGGATCCGAGATATACCCGCTGGGCAACTTCATCTTCATCCCACTCATTTTCCTTGCCTACAGCCTGTTCAAGTTCAATCTGGGCATAGCCCTGCAGTATGTCAGGGCTATGCTGTTCTGGACCGGCCTGGTTGCATTGCTTATGGGGATAGGGCTTGTACCCCTGCTGGTATTTCATGACAAGACCGCAGCTCTCCCTGGGGGCATCCTCCTGATAGCGTTACTCTATGCACCGCTGCGCAGCGTGTGGAATTCCGTGCTGAACCTGTTCATCCGGAAGACCTCGGATGTACTGAATGACAGATACCGGGAATTCACTGCAAGCCTGTCACATATCAAACACCTCGACGAGCTTCATGCCATGGTGAGGTCCTGGATCTTCGATGTGTTCGATACCCTTTCCTGTGCGTCGGTTTTCCATGCACGGCAAGGTGAATTCTTTACAGGATGGACAACCATCAATGACAGGGCGGCGGGCCTTTTCGGAAAGCACGAAAACCATCAAGACGGAGATGTATCCATTGTCCTGGAGAAGAACAACGGCCTCATAGAGCTTTTGTCCGGAACCCGGGGATTATTGACCCGGAAAATGCTCTCCAGGACAGGCGCTGGTGACCTGTTCAAGGGAGTGGATTTCCTCTCGCTCAAGGATGCGGAGATTATCCTGCCCGTGTTTGCCCATGACCGTCTCGCAGCCGTGTTTTTTATCGGAGGAAAGGTCGATGGCTCGCGCTATACCGCACAGGAGGCCGAGATCCTCACCAATATGAGCCTCTTTCTGGGGCCCCATGTAGAAAACGCCCAACTCCTGGAGGACCTCGAGCACGAGGTCGATGTCCGCACCATGGACCTGAATGAAGCCCTCACAGAAGCCATGATCAAGGAAAAACAGATCATCGAACGCAACACGTTCATTGAGCGGCAGAAAAGGATCTCCGAGGTGCTTTTAGAGACCAGTTCCGGGATACACAACATGAAAGGCCTGGAAGAACTCTTCGGTTATACCCTTGCACAGTTGAAGAGCCTGTTTCCTGATCTGCGTGGCGCAATAATTCTGGAAGGCCCCAACCGGGGACTGCTCGAAGCAAGCGCCTTCGTGGGTCTGTCAAGTGCCCAGCAAAAGGTCATCCTGGATACCAGGGGTGTTATGGCACAGCCCGATATCGATGCCGTGCTCAAGCGGGAGATGGAGCATATCGGGAATCATGGGGATGAAAGCTCGACGGCATCAGGGTGGAACGTCTTCCCGCTCCGGGGAAGGGGCAATAAGACGGCAGGGTACATAATCCTGAACGGAAAGGACATTGGCGGGCCTTCGAGCGAGACAATTGACCTCTTCATCGCCCAGATCTCTGCCGTGGTCCAGAACAGGCTCCTGCTCATTCATCTGGAGAGGCTGGCGAGCACGGATGGATTGACCGGCATTTACAACCGCACATTCCTGGACCGGGAACTGAAAAAGGCCATCAGGCATTCCAGGCAGTTCAGGAATATATGGTTTTCCGTAATGGCTGTCGATGTCAACGGGCTCAAGCAGATTAATGACACATACGGCCACAGTGAGGGTGATTCGGCAATAGTCACGGTGGCTGAGTTGTTGAAGTCCGTCTGCAGGGAGACGGATATTGTATCACGTGTCGGCGGGGATGAATTTTCCGTGCTCATGCCCTCCACAAACCGGGTTCAGGCAGAGATTCTTCTGAAAAGGATCCGTGAGAGGGGAAAAGACCTCCAGGTGATTGTCAAGAATTCCTCAGGGATAAGCATCCCTGTCCCGATCCGCATCAGTATCGGCCTGGCCAGCTCCGATGAATACGATCCGGAAGACGTCGTCAAGGTAGCCGACGACATCATGTATGCCGACAAGAAACGGTATTATGCCGAACAGGCCGCAACCCTGAGCTCCATGCCCTAGTAAAAACCGCAGGATTACAGAGTGTTATCCTGGCCAGACCCCGTTTTTACAACCCCGGCTCTACCTGCTGCACCTCCGCCCGGAGGGCCTTCTTGTCAATCTTTCCCACACTCGTGAGCGGGAGTTCGTTGCGGATTTCGATCATCTTCGGCACCTCGTAAGGGACGAGTTTCTCCGTGGCCATTTTGAGAATATCGGCCTTCAGTGCATCCTCATCTCCTCCATGATCGTATCCCGGGGTTATGGTCATGAAGGCCTTCAGCAGTTCGGAACCCGGCCGATCAGGATTAGGCAGACCGACCAGGGCGATGCTTTCAATTGCCGGGTGCGCGATCAATACATCCTCCACCTTCAAGGTTTGAGAGATCGAGGGTCTTGAATTTCGGGTTGGCTATCAATATCTGGTACAGGGAGGGCACATTCACCAGGAAGTTCGGTTTATACTTGGCAATTTCACTGCAGATGTGGTCGGTGTCCCGGGGATTGGGGATGAGGATCTTTTTGGATCAATGACCTCTTTGAAGAGGTAGACTGTTTTGCCTTCAAGCGGCACAACTCTGCCCCGGGGGATCTTCTTCAACAGCTCCCCCAGGAATCGTTTTATCCCCGGCAGAAAGCCACCCACACTCGCTGCAACCACAAGCTTAAGGTCCGGCAGGTTGGAAGCAATGCTCACGAGCCTCCCGGCAAAGATGGCATCCAGAGTCACCAGGCCCCGGGCGTCTGAATCCTTGAGCTGATATTCCATCTCTTCAGTAGAAAGCAGCGGCGATATACCTGCGACCACACAGCCGGCCCTCAGGGTGCCCAGTCAGACAATGACGTATTCAGGGATATTGGGGAGATTGATCCCCACCACGTCGCCTTTTTGAAATCCGTGAGATATCAGCATGTGGGCAAAGCAGTTGGTATAGCGATTGAATTCGGCAAAGCTGATCTCCACGCCCATGAAGGCAAAGGCCGTATTGTTTGGATATGTTTGAAACGTTTCCTTGACCGCATCGACATAACTCGTTTCCCATTCTTTTGGGTCAAGGTCTGTCAGGCCGGGATCGTAGGACTGTCGCCAGAAGCGCTCATGTTTCATATGTTACCCCCTTGCAATATCAAACTGGCAGCATACGCTGCACCATATACAGACAGGTTTTAATACATTGATATCCTTGAGGTAATTACAGCGCTGAGAGTAAAAATTTATACCTCCGGCAATGTATAGTCAAGCATATTAGGCGGCAGAGCAGATCTCAACAATTCATGGACACCCCCTGTTTCCCCCGATTCCATGGTCCTGCCGGACAGTGGACGGCACGTGAGCGCGGACGGAGAAAAAAGTGTTTCCAGAGCTATCCCCAAAGCGGTATACTCATGGATACACGAGGACGGCCCCTGTGACAGGCCGTCGCCGGTTTTCCGGCAATAACGAGAGTCGCTGCAGAAATATCGAAGAAAGGATATGCGATGACCAAGTCAGCCACAAAGATCGGCATCATCATCTGTGACCGCTATCGCCGCTGTGCCGGCGGGAAGTGCCTGCGCGCACTGAAGAACAGGGAAGGGGCCTTCAGCATCTACACCGGCGAGCTGGAGCTGGTGGGGTACACCACCTGTGACGGGTGCCCGGGCGGGAATATTGAGTATGCCGCCGACGAGATGGTGAGAAACGGGGCCGAGGTCGTTCACCTGGCCACAGGCCTGGTAGTGGGCTACCCACCCTGCCCGCGAATCGACGCCTTCCGGGCTTTTCTCGAAGCACGCTACGGGATCAGGGTCGTGGTGGGCACCCACCCCATCCCGCAGAAGTATCTGGACATGCACACCCGCCTCGGGACATGGAATGCCCCGGCCTGGAAGCCGCGGATAGCGCCGACCCTGGCTGACGAGGCCACCCGCCGGGATTACGACTGAGCCTGGGGCGAGACCGATATGATCTTCAGGGCTGTCCGGGCGGATCTTCATTCCGGATGCCCCCAATATCATCTGCAGGAAAATTGTACGGAACTGCTTCTGCCCTGATCTGATAGCTGAACTTTTCCACGAGAAATTGTCATTTACCAAGGCCTGTCACCATAGCCGCGTTCCGCTTCCCGCTCTGTTGAGGCGACGGGAGCAGAAAACGGCGGGTCACTGCCTTCTCCGCTTCGACCAGCAGAAATACTGTGGCCCCGATACCCAGCGGAATGATCCAGTGGCGCGGTTCAAGGCCGGCTGTTCCAAACCAGCGCTGCATGAAAGGGGCATAGACAAACGCCAGCTGCAGCACGGCCAGTACTCCGACCGCCGGCCACACGATGCGGTTGGCGAAGATCCGTTTGACCCAAAGGCTCGACTCATGCAGATAGCGGCTGTTGAAGAGATAGAATACCTGACCGCATACAAGCGTATTCACAGCCAGGGTGCGCGAGAGTTCCAGCGGAAGGCCGATATGTCTTTCGATCAGGAACACGCCAATGGTTGCACCGCCGATCAAGAGCGACACAAAACCAATGCGCCACAGGAATATGCCGCCAAGTATTGGCGTGCCCGGCTTACGGGGCGGGCGGCTCATCACCCCGGGCTCTGCCGGTTCAAAGGCCAGGGCCAGCGCAAGCGTTACGGCGGTAACCATGTTGACCCACAGGATTTGCACAGGTGTCAGCGGCAGGATCATACCGAAGACAACGGCGGCAAGAATGACCAGGGCCTCTGAGCCATTGGTGGGCAGAATGAACAGGATTGCTTTGCGCAGGTTGTCATAGATGGTGCGGCCTTCCTCTACAGCCCGCTCGATGGATGTGAAGTTGTCGTCCGCGAGTACGATGTCGGCAGCTTCCTTCGTGGCTTCGGAACCTTTTATGCCCATCGCCACACCCACATCGGCGCGTTTGAGAGCCGGGGCATCGTTAACGCCATCACCGGTCATGGCCACGACATGGCCGTTGGCCTGCAGAGCCTTCACCAGACGCAGTTTGTGCTCGGGACTGGTCCTGGCGAAAATATCTATGTCCTTAACAATACGGCGGAGGTCTTCGTCGGAGGCCTTTTCGATTTCGGCCCCGGTCACTGCAAGCTCGCCGCCGCCTATGCCCATCTCCATGCCGATTGCCTTGGCCGTGCCTGCGTGGTCGCCGGTGATCATCTTCACACGGATGCCGGCACTATGACATGCCTTGATGGCCTCAATGGCTTCGGGCCGAGGCGGGTCGATGATGCCCACGAGGCCGACGAAGACCATATCCTGTCGCAGGTCCTCAATCTGCAGATCTCTCTTGTCCGCATCCACCTCGCGCATGGCACCTGCCAGGAGGCGCAGGCCCTTATCGCCGAGCTCTTCAATCTGCTTCTCCCAGAAGGTGCGATCGAGCGCCCGGATGGAACCTTCCGTGCCCCGCTCTTTCCGGCAATGATCCAGGAGTCGATCCGGTGCTCCCTTGAGCAGCACCCGTGCACCACCGCCGGGGATACGGTTGAGGGTAGCCATGAACTGATTCTCTGATTCGAAGGGAATCACGGCTACCCTTTCATGGTTCTTATCATCAAACCTGGCCTTTCTCGCAAGGGTACGAAGGGCGCCTTCCGTAGGCTCGCCGGTGACTTTCCATTGGCCGTCCTCCTGGGCAACATCCGAGTCGTTACACACCGCCATGATCTCGACAAGCTCGTATAGATCGGCATGCCCTTCTAGAGAGGCTTCTTTTTCTTTCCGGGTAATCTTTCCTTCGGGCGCATAGCCCTTTCCTTCTACCTCGTACTTCCCGACCCGCGTAAGCACCTGTTGAACGGTCATCTCGTTGAGCGTGAGGGTTCCGGTCTTATCGGAGCAGATGGTGGTGACGGATCCCAGCGTCTCGACAGCATTGAGCCTGCGAGTTATTGCATTGCGCAGTGCCATGCTCTGAACGCCAAGGGCGAGCGTAATGGTGAGAATCGCCGGAAGTCCTTCCGGAATGGCCGCAACCGCAAATCCTATGGCCGCAAGAAACAGCTCGGCAATGCTGAAGTCGTGGAACAGCCAGCCGACGAACCACATCACCCCCGCCAAGCCGACAATAACGATCGAGAGAATTTTACTGAAGCGGTTCATCTGCCGGGTGAGGGGGGTGGCCAGTGTTTCCACCTCCGAGATCATCCTGTTGATGCGACCCAGTTCGGTGGCCGGGCCGGTGGCGGTCACCACGCCGACGCCTCTGCCTGCCGCGACGATCGTGCCCGAATAGACCATGCTGTGCCGGTCACCCACACCGGCTTCGGCAGCGACAAGATCGGGCTTCTTCTGGGCGGGTACGGATTCTCCTGTAAGTGCCGACTCCTCGATGCGAAGGTTTATGGCTTCAACGAGCCGCATATCGGCGGGTACGCGATTGCCGGATCGCAAGCGCACTATGTCTCCAGGAACGAGCTCATCGGCCTCGATTTCCTTCCATTCGCCGTCACGCCGAGCCTGGGCATGAAGGGAAAGCATCTTCCGGAGGCTCGCGAGAGCCTGTTCAGCCTTGCCCTCCTGGATGAACCCGATCATGGCATTTACAATGACCACGGCGAGGATTACGCCGGTATCGATCCAATGGCCGAGCGAGGCTGTGATGACCGCTGCAGCAACGAGGATGTAGATGAGCAGATCGTGAAAGTGCTTGAAAAAGCGTTTTAAAAGCCCTCCCTTCTTCGCTTCCGGCAGGCGATTCGGGCCATGTTCCCCAAGCCGCCTTTCGGCTTCACTTATAGAAAGACCCTCCGGGCTGGAGTTCAATCCCTCGAGAACGTCGTCAGCCGACAGAGAGTGTGGATTCTTCAACGCTACGTGAGCCTTTTTATCAGTCATCATCCATCATTCTCCTTTCTATCCTCAGCGCTCAAGGGAGCATCCCTGACATTTTCCCCTGCAGCAGAGGGTAAGGAATGATTATTCTATCGTTCCCTTGATACAATACAACTTGGTCAGTGGTATTTCTACCCCTGTCCCCTTCATACCATGCGGTGTCCCGTAGAATATGCAGCAGGCCCACAGGAGACACTCCTGTGGTCTTTTTATTTATAATTGGCTACACTCATTACCTATTCTGGTGCTCCAGGACGGTCTACAATCTTTTTGACATCACGGGAAAATCCGCTACTATATTATTGGATGAGATGAACTTGCCATCGGCAAGACACACCGAGTTGAAGCTGGGGGGAAGAGTCATCTATGAGGTTATTTCTCTATGGAGCTTTCTGGATAGGCATCTATTTCACTGTCAGTGTTGCACCCCTGTTTGTTCTGCTCATTGGCGACACTCCCCCGGGCAGGGGATTCTGGAGGGAATTCTCGGTCGGGCTTGGTTTTCTCGGCATGTCGATGCTGGGATGGCAGTTCTTTCTGACCGGCCGTTTCAAGAGTATCACCTCTCCCTACGGCATCGATGTGGTATATCATTTTCACCGTCTCGTCTCTCTGATCGCCTTCTTGTTCATTCTGCTCCATCCTGTGATTATATTCATCTCCACCCCGGTAACGCTCGTCTTTTTGAACCCCCTCTCTTCTCCATGGTGGATTAATGTCGGGTTCTTAAGCCTTCTTGCCTTTGCGGTCATTATCGTCACGTCCCTGTATCGCCTCAATCTTGGCATGAAATACGAGCACTGGAGTATTATCCACAGTTACACATCGGTTATTGCGGTGGCTCTCTCGACGATTCATATCGTGGGGGTGAGTTACTATGTGCATGAGCCTCTTAAGAGATGGCTCTGGATCTTTATGGTGGCGGCATGGATCCTGGGGCTGGCCTATATCCGCATACTGAAGCCTCTGTTAATGCTCCGGCGGCCTTATACTGTCAGAGAGGTGGTTAAAGAGCGCGGTGATTCATGGACATTAGAGTTCACGCCCGAAGGACATGACGGCATGAATTTCAGGCCGGGGCAGTTTGCCTGGCTGATCTTAGAGAAGTCACCCTTTGCCGTAAGGGAGCATCCCTTCTCCTTTTCTTCAAGCGCAATGCATCCGGAACGGCCCGCGATAACCATCAAGGAACTGGGTGACTTCACCTCTCAGATCGGCGGGATACTGCCTGGCACTCGCGCCTACATCGACGGCCCGTACGGCACATTCAGCATAGACCGGCAGAGGTCGCAGGGCTATGTGTGTATTGCGGGAGGTGTAGGCATTACCCCGATCATGAGCATGCTCAGAACCATGAACGACAGATCCGACCGGCGACCAGTCACGCTTTTCTATGGCGCTAAGACCTGGGAGGATGCAACTTTTCGCGAGGAAATAGAGAACATGAAGGCCAGTCTCAACCTGCAGGTTGTCTACGTCATAGAGGATGCACCCGAAGGATGGGAGGGAGAAAAGGGGTACATAACGGCTGAAGTCCTGTCACGCAACCTTTCGGAACACAGGTATGATTATGAATACTACGTCTGCGGACCGCAGCCCATGCAGACAGCGGTCAAAAAGGCTCTGGATAAGCTGGGCTTGCCCATGGAACGGGTAAATTCCGAGAGCTTCAACTTTGTCTAGTATACCTACCAGGAGATTGACATGAGGGAATTATATTCAACACAGCTGGCACTCGTTGTAGGCTTCCTTATTCTTGTTGTAACGGGCATATTCGCACTCATACAGTCTCCCGCAACGCTGTCCGCTTCGATCAAGAAATCGATGCCCACTCCCCATGCTGTCGAGGGACTCGAGCAGTGCGATTCCTGCCACGGGATCAGGGGCTCGCTTCCTTATCCTGTAAACCACTTGGGATGGAGCAACGAGAGTTGCACACAGTGCCACCTTTCCGTGGTCGAGTCCACAACGGCCCCATCGGCGGATCTTCCTCGTGAAGATGCCCGAAAAGTGCCACTCACACCCCATAGCGGCAAGGGGTGGGATAACTGCGTTGCCTGTCATACGGTGGACAGCACGATAAGGCCTGCGCCCTCCAGCCATGAGGGATGGCCGAATACTCTGTGCCTGGCCTGCCATCAGCGGGCGGACGTAGCCCCCTAGATGGAAGCCGTGGGTCATCCGTGAGATTGCGACATTTGATATGGGCACCATGGCTGTTCTGAAAGGCTCGGTGTTTAGATGTCAATAATTCATGAATCTCCCCTGTCTGCCTATCGTTTAGAGTGGTTACTGTATCACGGCCGTTGACGTGGATTCTACATTTCATGCACATAAAACCTGCTCTGACACCGGTTTCACTACTGTCAATAGTGGGGCGGCCTTTCATGTGCCGGAGCAGTGCTCTCCGGGGAGAGCTCAGAGATTTTATTGATATTTTTCATCAGGGCATCACAGATCGAGCCGAGCCTCTGGATCTCCTTCTGCTGTTCGTAAACCACATCATTGAGGTCCATGATGGTCTGTTCCTGAAATGCGATCTTCGTTTCTATTTCCACCAGACGTTCTTCAATCATTACTATGGTTTTCCTCCAGCCTCACGGCTCATGGTGATTCACCTGTCACTTATCTATAGTGCGATCAGGGTTTTCCTGCAAGCCGGATTGTGCCCCCAATTCTACTTCTCATAGCGCTATCGGCATCAACCCAAAGGTTCGGTGGGCTTCGCCTCCTGGATCGTGTCGCACTCCCGGCACCGGTAGAACCACTGACCCTTTCGTGTCGACGGGATCACGTCCATGGGCTGCCCGCAGGTTTTGCACGCGATGGGTTTGGGGGTGCGGGGATCTGCTTCTTTTTCTGTCTGCCACTTGTTGCATAGAGCGCAGACCTTTCCATTGTTGCGGGTGGTTCGGACCGGTCCCTGGCAGAATCGACAAATCTCCAGGGGTTTGCCTTCGGCATTCGAATCAAAGGATACCTTGCATTCGCGATCTGTGGAAGCGGCGCACTTTACGTAGTAACGACCTTGCCAGTCCCGCAGATGCAGGTTCGATCCACACTTCGGGCAGGTTCCCACCACCGGGCCGAACATGCGACGGCCGCCTTGGGGTGCATGCTGTTTGATCTGATCTACCAGTTCCGTTACGAAGGTCCGGATGCCGCTCATGAACTCATCCCGCCGGGCCTCGCCCCGGCGGATTCTCTCCAGACGCGCCTCCCATTCGCCGGTCATCTGGGCGCTTTTCAGGGTCTCGGCCCGGATGGATTGGACCAGCTCGATCCCCTTGGCCGTCGGCTGCAGGATATTGCGTGTGCGTTCGACAAACCCGCGCTTCAGCAGCGTTTCAATGATGTTGGCCCGGGTGGCGGGTGTGCCCAGGCCGCAGTCCTTCATGGCGCCCTTGAGCTCCTCATCGTCAAGTTCTTTACCCGCGCTCTGCATAACGCCCAGCAGATCCCCTTCGGTCATGCGCTTGGGGGGCGAGGTCTTGCCTGCCTTGGGAACGAGCTCCTTCGTTTCGACGGCTTCTTCCTTAACGACCGGAGGCAGCAGGCCTGTATCCTCGTTCTCTCCGGTCTCGTCCTCGTCGGGGCTCTTTACCTTGGCCTTTTCTTTTTTCTCCCGGCCATGGGACGGGTCGACAGCGGACCATCCCAATTCCTTCACCACCGTGCCCGCGGTCTTGAATGTCTCCTTGCCGATCTTCGTGATGATGGTGGTCTTGCCTTCGATGCGTTCGGGAAAGTACGCCGCCAGGAAGCGGCGCGCGATCAGCTCGTAGATATTCAGCCGGTCACCCTGGAGATTCTTTGCGGGGTTCTCCGTAGGCACCAGCGCTGAATGATCTTCCACCTCCTTGTCGTTCACAAAGCGCTTGTCGAGCTTCACGGGCCAGCGCTCCCGAAGCTCCCCGATAAAGGGCTGCAGCTGAGCAAGCTGTCCCTGGGCGATGGCCTTGATCCAACCCGCGGACTTCTGCGCGTCGCTTTCAGTCAAATACCTGGAATTGGTGCGCGGGTAGCTGATGAGCTTGGATTCATAGAGGTCCTGCGCCACTTCCAGGGTGTGCTCTGCCGTGAACCCGAAGCGCTTGTTCGCCTCTTTCTGGAGATTGGTAAGGTCGTACAGGAGCTCGGGCTTTTTCTTTTCCGTCTTCGAGGTGACGGATGCAACGGTGCCGGGCAGACCGGATAGCCTGTTCGCGAGGGCCTTTGCGTCCTCTTCCCTCTCGAACCGATCCTGATCCTTCCCCTCCACCTTGTGGAACCACTTGCCTCTGTACGTACCACCCGTGGCGTCAAACGTAGCCCACAAGGTCCAGAACTCCTTCGGAACGAAGTCCGTGATTTCCAGCTCGCGATTTACAAGGAGCGCCAGAGTCGGTGTCTGTACGCGGCCGATGGAATAAACCCCTTCTCCTCCTGATCGGCGCATGACAAGCGTCTGGGCTCGTGTGCAGTTGATGCCGACCAGCCAATCCGACTCCTGCCGGCTGCGCGCCGCATCACGCAGGCCGTTGTAAGCCTCGCCCGGCTTCATCCGGGCATAGGCCTCCCGGATGGCGTCATCCGTGAGGCTCGAAGTCCAGAACCTTAGTACCGGCTTGGTGCAGCCCGACAAGCGATACACCAGATCAAAAATGAGCTCGCCTTCGCGACCCGCGTCGGTGGCGTTCACGACATCCACCACATCGTCACGGGTCATGAGTTTTGCCACCACCTCGTATTGATCCCTGGTGGCCTCGATGGGCGAGTAACAAAACGGTTCAGGGAAAAAAGGCACCGTATCCAGCCGCCACGATTTGAGCCCGGGGTCGTATCCTTCAGGACCGAGGGCCTGCACCAGGTGCCCCACACACCACGTGACGATGACATCAGAGCCCTGGATGAAGCTGCGCCCCGATCCCTGAATGCCCAGAGCCGCTGCGATGGCACGGCCCATGCTCGGTTTTTCACTGATGATGATACGGGTCATGGATTTTCTTTCGTGATTTTCCTGGAGGAGCACATCGGTTTCTTCCGATACGGCAGGTTATCATGTGCCGGCTTTCTGATACGGCCCCGCCATCTTTTCGTCCTTGTTTCCTTCTATCCTTTTACTCCCCTTATCTTTCATAGCCGCAGTCAATAAAACGCATAAATCAAGCGAGGTCAAGGGCACACACGTAACAGCATACTATTCTTTCTCTGTAACCAGTACATCTTTATATTTTTATGGATGTAATCTTTTGCTCGGGCATGAGAACTTCTCGAATCAAGACCCCGAGCCTTTGCGACCCCCATTCCATGTTTTAATTAACGATTACATTTTTATAACTTTATAGACGTCTCGGATGCTTTCCTCCCCAATGGTCTATGCGCTCCAGAATCATTCCACTATTCGAGGACCCTTGCCAATTTCCATTGTTCCCTTGTAATACCTGCCCTTGATCTCGGTCGATATTTCAACGAAGCCTTCGACACCCTTTCTTTGAATGGTGCACAGATTGAACACCTTCATGTTATGCGGCAGGACGCCGGCCCTGTCGGCAGACGGATTCAGCTTCGGGCAGGGAAATTCATTGCACTGAAAACAAAATTCGACCTCTTTCCCGACGACGCAGGCATAGGTTGCACATGGGCTGCCGATGACCGGGCAGTTCCCCTGGTTGGTGCGGCAGCCGGCACAGGGTAATTTATCGCGCGGGATGCCTTTCGACAACAGGTACTCCAACAATTTTCCATTGTCCTTGCACAGGTAAAGTTCACATGTTCCGCAATCAATACCACAAGGCGCAACCAGATCGATCCTTTGATTTGTACTCATAAACATGCCTCCTCTTCATTGCATGCAGTTATTGAGAAACGTTATCTGGTCGCCAATGGTCTGATTGAAACGAGGCTCGACATACACGTCGAAGTGCCCGCACTTGTAGATGATGAGCTGGCTTTTCGGGGCCTTCATCACCGCCTTGATTGCCGGGCCCACCGGCGTGGTCAGGTCATGGGCCGCTGCCTGAACCAGCCAGGGCATGTTCATTTTCGCCGCCAGACGACCCGGGGAGTAGAGCCCTACCGACAGGAAGATCCTGGCCGCAACATTCTCATTGGGCTCGAATCCTTCGGGATAGAGCCTCTTGACCCCTTCCAGGGCATCCGGGGCTGTCATGGCCGCGAGCTCGCCGGGCCTGCCTGCAGCAGGGACATAGTAGGGGCTGCGCCCGAGGATCATCCTGAAGACATCACGCCAGGCAGCAGAACCCAGCCGCAGGTTCTGAACCGGTCCGTTTGCCATCGCGGTGGCAAGGCCATTCAGGTGCGGCGCCTGGGATATGACCGCAGCGATCCCGCCGTCCTTGACTGCAACAGGAACAACGTGCCCTCCGCTGAACGAGGTGCCCCACAGGACAATCTTTTTCGGATCTATTCCCGGAAGCTCCCTCGCGAACCTTATGGCTGCATGCCAGTCCTGGTGCTGTTTTTTTATGTCGAGTATCTGCCTGGGCTCACCATCGCTGCCGCCAAAATGCCGGTAGTCGAAGACAAGGGCACTGTAACCGGCCTCGGCAAAGGCCTCGGCATAGCAGTCCAGACGCATCTCCTTGACCCCGCAGAAGCCGTGCGCAAGGACAATGCACCGGGAATTCTCTTTCGTTGAAGCCCGGTAAAACCAGCCGCTGCACTTCTGGCCATGTGACAAGAACCGAATGTCTTCCCGTTCGATCATGATACCCCCCCTCTGACATCAAACTTGCACTGTGTATTGTCAGATAAACACCAGATCATCGCGGCTTTGACAAGAGCTATTCTCAGAATCGAATACATGGAGAAACCCCAAAGACGGAACAGGACATGGGGCGGTGTCCATGCACGGCCGAGACGAGGAGACCGGAGGAGAAAGCTGCTCGAAGTGAAGAAAATACCGGCAGCTTCCTATACGATGGAAAAACCTCCCTCCTTATATAAGGATATGTCGCCGGACAACCCGCTGTCAGGAGGAGCTTATTACGTCCCCTTTTCTTCAGCCGGGAAAATTCACCAGGCACCACCCCTGCAGGTTGACCACGGCCACGGAGGTATTACTATACCCTAGGAGGGAGGGGCTATGTGGCTTCGATGGTTCCCCTGGAAATGGATCGTGAGCTATGTCGCACGGTCCCATGGGTTTGTCGACCCGGTGAAGATCCTGTTCCGGCTGGAATCCTTTGCCCAGCCCATGGATATCAAGAAACCCATCGAACTCCTCCGGGCAGGCCTGGTCTTCCATGCCCGGGGACTTCTCAACACCAATGCCATCCAGCACAATCTCGACTGGATATGGCCCTACTGGGTCGAGCGCCAGTACAATCCCCTGGATGCCTCATTCATCCCGCGCTCGTTCTCCATTACCCACGTCAACCTTACCCATCGCAACTGGACCGCCATCGGCATCCCTGATCATGATTTCCTCCCCATTGTAGACCCGAGGGGACTGATCACCCCGTTCTGGGACAGCTGGTCTCTTGACGTCTGGCTCGTCAGGGAAGACGGCCACAGGCTCATTCCATCGAAACTGCCCTCTGTCGATCAGCACCTGGACATCAAGGGGTCGGTGGCTGTTGTAACCCGCAGCATCGACGACGGTTCGGAGCTCATCTCCCGCGCTGAAGTCCTTGAGCACGACTCCTCCCTGGACTGCACCCTTACCCTGAGCGCGCACTGCATGACAGACGCATGGATCGTGGTGTCCGCGAGGCCGTACAACCCAGAAGGGGTGAGTTTCATAAGCGATATCAGATCACTTCAAGGTGGTGCGGGATGGAGGATAAACAGACGGCAGGAGGTCCTCTTTGATCGCCGGCCCGAGAGATCCCTTTTTTCCGACTACAAGAGGGGAGATGTTCACACCCTCCTGTCCGGAAAGGATCTGCGGGAAGGAATCCAGTGCCCGGTGGGCATGGCCACTGCTGCCGCACTGTTCCGGATGAAATGCACGGAGGAAAACACGGTGCAGATCCGAATCCCCCTCGGCCGGAAGGAATCGTCTTCCCCCTCCCGGGGATCCTGGAAAGCAGCCCTTGCCGGAACGGCCCGCGTGCACCTGCCCGACAGACTGTTCCAGTCGCTCTACGATTCGGCACTGAGAATGCTCATCCTCCATTCGCCAGGGGAAGACATGTACCCCGGGCCATACACCTACAAACGCTTCTGGTTCAGGGATGCATGCTTCATCCTCCATGCGCTCCTGTGTGCCGGCCTTACCGGGAGGGCCCTGCGGGTGATCGACAGCTTCCCGGACAGGCAGACCCGCTCGGGTTTTTTCCTCTCCCAGGAGGGAGAGTGGGATTCCAACGGCGAGGCGTTGTGGATCATGAAACGCTACTGCGATCTCACGGGAACGTCCCCGAAGCCGCAGTGGAAGGATGCCATACGCCGCGGCGGAGCCTGGATCAAGAACAAACGTCTTGCCCAAAAACCGGCGGTTCTTCACGCGGGGCTGCTGCCTGCCGGTTTCAGTGCCGAGCACCTGGGGCCCAATGACTACTATTTCTGGGACGACTTCTGGGGGATTGCCGGGCTGCATGCCGCAGCGGACCTTCTGAATATGCTGGGGGAGAACCGCAGGGCAGAGGAATTCTCTCAGGAGGCTGCACGTTTCCTCGCTGCTGTCGAGTCGTGTCTTGCCGAGGTCTCGAAGCTTACCGGGAGACGGGGGATGCCGGCAAGCCCCTACCGCCGGATGGATTCCGGGGCAGTGGGCTCACTCGCCGCGGGCTATCCGCTGCAGCTCTTCCCTGCGCAGGACGAGCGCCTCCTCGATACGGCGGATTTTCTGGGCAACAACTGTCTGGTCCGCGGCGGATTCTTCCAGGACATCATTCACTCCGGCATCAATCCCTACCTCACCCTGCACATTGCCCAGGTATACCTCAGGGCGGGGGATCCGCGGTTCATAGACCTGCTGAAAACTGTGGCAGAACTCGCATCACCCACAGGTCAGTGGCCCGAGGCCGTACACCCGCTCACCCTCGGGGGATGCATGGGCGACGGAAACCACATATGGGCCGCAGCGGAGTGGGTAATCATGATACGCAACCTGATGGTCCGGGAAGAGGACAACCGTCTCTTTCTCGCCTCAGGGATCCTCCCTGAATGGCTTGCCGGCAATGAGCCCATCACCTTCGGCCCCGGACCGACCTCGTTCGGTGATGTATCGGTTTCCGTCATACCCTCTGCAGAAGAGATCGAGGTGAGGTGGGAGGGGATCTGGAGAAAAAAGCCGGAAGGCATCGTGGTACACCTGCCCGGCTACGACCCGGTCACCCCGGGGCCTCAGGAAAGTTCAGTCGTGATTTCCCGGAAGAGTTCGTCGTGACTATGGAACAAGACCCGCTCTATTATAGAGGCACCGGGCACCGGAAAAACAGATTCCTTCACTCCCCTCAAATGTCAATATTTCACGGATGTCCTCTCTTTCCTGTGTATCCATTCAAACGTTTCCCCATTAAGATTAATCGCATGTCCGGCTATTGACTTTGACTCGTTCCGCAGTACTATTCTTCAGTAGTCTTTAACTTCGTCAGTGGTATTAACTTTCATTACTTGTGTTGATCCCATGTAAACCGTTTAATTCCTTGCATCTTGTATGCAGCACCTATCAAGAGCATCTGTCCTGGATACAACAAAACAAAGGGGGTGAGCAGAGCCGGTAACGATCAGGGGGTGGAATGATTCGTTGAATCAAACAGATGATTTCCACCGAAGTGCATAAACCCATATCAAGGAAGGTAATCATGGAAAGAACAGCATTAACGATAACAGGCGTGATGGTTATTTTGCTTGCATTGTTCAGTCTTTCCAATGCAGCTCAGGATATAAAAACAATCGGGTTTCTCAACATAAACAGTGCAAGTGTTGAAGAATTGCAGATGTTGCCCGACCTGGATGAGGCAACTGCAAAAAATATCGTGTCTTTCAGACAAACCAATGGTCCGTTTTCCACAGTTGATGACTTGCGTATGGTTAAAGGAATGAGCCCGGAAACATTGGAATTGATCAGACCAAGCATCAGGGTAGAGGGAAAATCAACTTTTCGGGCTGTCGGGTTATAAATCGAGACAGTCGCCACGCCGAGCAGCTGATATTTTTGTTCCGGAAACAGGTGCTTTCATGCCTTGCGACAAGCTTTTCGAGGTCAACATGGGCATGAGGGGGAACTGCGCGCCTGACGATGAGCTTGGGTAGAACGGAGGACGGA
Source organism: Deltaproteobacteria bacterium (assembly GCA_018434685.1). GTDB lineage: Bacteria > Desulfobacterota > Desulfomonilia > UBA1062 > UBA1062 > DSAD01. Next base: position 110,911 of record JAHDOV010000003.1, on the reverse strand, counting down.
TTCGTGTTAATCCGTCCCCGATTCCTTCGTTGAAAAGATTAGAACAACTTTTTTTGGCCTAAAATGGTGTTTCTAAGGGTATTTTTGGAACTTTTATCAGGTTTATTTTCCAGAATTACATGTGCTTATCTTGGTTCGACCCCAATTATCTTGTAAGCAGGTCTTGTAATGCCATATTAATAAGAAGGGATGATGAAAATGTTATAATGCAAGATCTGACCCTAGACACTCAGGTTAAACATTCGACCGCTATGTTTCATCAGCGCTCTATGCCCGGTACATCGTCATTCCCTCGCATGAGGGAATCCAGGCTCCAATCAATTCAGCCGCTGTTCTCCGAGTCTTTAACTTAAGGTTTTAGGTATTAAGGGGTCGAGCCCTTGCTCTCTTGCTGGATAATGTTGATTATTGTGACCCCTCCTCTACTTAGAACACCCTTTTTGATACCGAAATGGGGCTTCTAAGGGCAAAATAGGCCCCTTTTTTAGGTTTATTTCTCAGGATTACAGAGAGTTATCTTGGTCCGACCCCCAATTTTCCAATTTTCCCTAAGGGCTTCAGGCTATCAAGAAACCAAGCGTTTTCTCAATTCAATCAATTTTTTGTCTTTCAAAAGAGCTGGCTCCACTTCGCCAATCCGTTTAAGCGTATTTCCTATCCCATAGGGCCATTCAGGTGTTTTGTCAGGTAAGACCGCACATAGAAGCGTAAGAACTTTTTCCGGGAACAGGTCAACAATTTTGGAATCATCAAGTTTGTATAAGAATAAACCATGGCTATCAACCTTAGATACCAGAGGGAGGATGATGTCGGCAAAGCTTCCGAAGGTCTCGGCATCTGTGAATGCCAGTTCACAAAGGGCAGTAGAAACCCGAGAACTCTTTGCCTTTTTATGTCTTGGCCATACTTCCTTAAGGAATGTCGATAGATTTGACCTTTCTACTTTCTTCCCTTTAAGAAATCTTTTGGTTTGCCATAAGATTTGAACTCGAAAATTGTCATCAGCCTGGAGCAGGATATCTCTCATTTCCGTATTGGTGATAAACCGTTCACCCGTCTTTGGGATCATATTCCACCAATAGGCTAGAAGAATACCCGATAAGGCATTTAGATGGCCCTGTTTCTCCATTGTTCTGTCGAAGATGAGACGTACCAAGTAAGGTTTCAGCACTTCGAACAGTTTATAATAGACTTGTGGATTCCAAAAGAATCCCGACCAGAAGGCCTTTTGATCGTCGGCATCGCTATCCAAAAAGGAAATCAGGTTCGCCCGAGTCCAGCGAGGGTCTTTCACATAGAACCTTTCAAGATGGTATGTAAACATGACAAGGGCTTGCCTGTGCAGGTTTCCCTCCAAATGTAACAATTCATCGACGCGTTTCTTCCAAAACGACGGCAGGCTTTTCTTCTTGCCTAAATTATTTATCGCCGGATCATTCATCAATGCTTGGGCAAGCTTGCCGACCGGTGCATTAAGGCCCTCCATTGCAAAATCAGGATCGTTCTTCTGCCGTACAATGTTTGAGTGTGCACTTTGTGGCTTGGATTTAATGACGGCAATTAACCGTTCCCAGATCTGCCAGAATCGCTCATGCTGCGTAGCAAAAAAGCCTTTGCTGGAATTTAAGAGCCATTCTGAAACAGGTGAAATCATGCCGCAGATTACATCATCCGACATTTTCAAAATATTGTTTCCAATCTGCACCGAAAAGTCCGAAGGATCATTTTTTCGTGCCTCTGCGTATAGGAATGTCCGCCATGCCCATTCAGGATAATCATTGCAGCCGGCGTTACTGACAAGCGCGGCAAGGGCAAGGTCCGGTCTCTCGGCCGACAATCCGGCAAAGGGGTCATTCTCCATAAGTCTATCGAAATCTGTGCCACTGAATTCCCTGGCCTTTTGAAGAATCGTCTCCGGGGGTTCGCTAAGAACCGAAGAATACTCTGTTTCCCTCTCAATGAATCCGCCTCGGCCTTCCAGGGAATCGGCTGCCTTTGCCGCATACTGCCGTTGCCACTCGGGCGCTTGTTTCCGGAGTTTTTCGCTTATTTTATTTAGATCAAAGCTAAACTTGCAGCCATGCTCGGCCAACCAATGAAGCCAGTTCAATATTGTCCAAGCCCGTCTATCTATGTATTCTTTCTTTTTTTCTGATTCCCAGGGCAATGGCCCTTGCTTCAGTCGTCGTTCAAGGCGTGTTCTCGTTGTCTTTGGAAAATCATTCCATCGCTTTTCCAAGATGAGTAGCAAATCCCGCTGATGACGGTGCTCCCAAAACGACTGCATACTCAGCCGAATGAGCAATTCGCCTGCTTCCTTTCCACTAAGGATGCGTGGCTCGCCAGCGATCCAGATCCTCAAAAGGTCAAATACTGTCTCTTCATCATTCCACCAAGCTAAATATTCCTGTTTGGCAACTTGTGGATCTTTTTCGATGAGCCTTTTAAAGAGCTTAACGTAATAGAGCAAACTACTTGATATGCCATGGTTTCTTTCATAAGCGTCGCCCTTGACACTTTTGTCCGGTTCAATCGGCGAAAGGTGGTGCAAACCATATCCACCAATTTCCTGCTCAAGATAGACCGCATGCTCTAAATTGTTGCGGAATTCTCGGACAGCGGCCAAGATAAAGTTATCTGGAATTTCGGCATCACCAAAAGGCATAGGATATTTAACACCCACGCTAACCATCTCGTTGCACTGAATCTCCTCTTTTGCAGTGGGTGGTTTTGGGCCACTCCATCGAGGGCTCTCATCAATATTGAGATAGGGCCGTCTGATCAAAGCAAATTCTTTGATTGTGTCATTTGTCCATCCATTCCGATCGATAAAAGTTTTCAACTGATGCCAATCGAGGTCTTCATCCCGTTGTCGGACCCGCCATACTTCAAGAATAAAGTGCCAGGCTTTGTAAACCTCTGCAGGGCAGGTGTCCTTATCATATTTCACCAATTGTGACCGGATTAGATCTTGAAGCGAATGATGCACACCCGTTTGTCCGGCAGCCCACCATGCGGCAGCCGGTTGATGACAAATCTTGCTTATCCATGTGCTCAATTGCTCCAGACGTGAAGGTAATCGGGGCACATTTATCGCCCAGTGTCCCCGTAGTGCAACATAATGATCGTCTTGGAGGTTCTTGATATCCGACTTGTTGAGTGCAAAAGCATCCCATTCACCGAAGGGGAGATCCCTTTTGGCAAAGTGATCCCGTGGTTCGAGCCTGGGTGGCAGCGTATCTTCGTCCAGTCCGTATGCATCATAAAAAGGATCAAAATACTGCCCATCCGCAGAATAAATATTCAGTTTACCTGGAGTCATGTAACGGATGGTGGGATCAAAAGCGCACAACCATTCGGCAGGTGGTGGATCCTCCCCGTTGGCGAACCTTTTTGCACCTTCAGGTGTGGAAACAATGTGAGCGACTTGGCCTCTTTCTTGGGGTGAGAGCGTTTCAGGACCTTTACGCGACATAGTAATGATTTTTTCGAACCAGGCATTCTGGTCTCTAGCCCTTTCCGCCCACGCTGAGAGGGTATCCCAAAGGGTCTTATGGTTGTCTGCTTCGTCATAGGCAATTGGATATGCACCCTTATGCCTCCATTTGGCTTCAGCATCTCCCGCGTCGCCGGCTTGAAAGGCATACACACCTGCTAAAGACTTTTTATAGCTGTTCAGCGCTTCCAGCAGGTAATACACAGGAGGATCATCGGCAGCATACCCTACAAAAACAACAATATATTGATCTATAATTGATCTGATAAAAGAAGTTGCCCATCCTTCGGCGAGGTAAGCACGTCCAAAACCTGCACTGGAGAGGACAAAACCATCGCCTTCGGCATTTTGATACATGCCATCCACGCGGCCGTGCAAATGAATGATCCCCTCAAATTCGTCATCGCGTAGGGGATCCGGCAAGCGAGGAGGACGACAACATTGTAATGTTTGATCACACGCTTCGAAAAGGAGATCGAAGTTTGTCGTAACAATTCTGACTCGATTGTCCGGTAATCTTGCCAAATCAAGCATGATCCGGTGGGCAGAAAGATCTGGCGTTTCAACCGGCTTAAGAGCCTTTGCAACAGCTTGTTCAATATCTCTTACGGAAAAGTCTCTCTCTAGGAGTCCAAATACTCTGTCGGCAGATATGATCCCGGCCGTTCCCGAGATTCTATCGAATTGTTCAGCAGCATTGAGGAGTTTTTGTGCGGGATCATGAGCGGTAACACCTAATGTTTCGATAACGTGTCGTGTCAATTGGTTGAAATCGGGCAGGTTGGCGCGAGCCCGAGATACCCCCGCACCACAAATAAAGACGACTCGCCCCTCATCTCTTGCAACAAGAAGGTCATCAGGAATTGATGGTCCGGTGGCAACAAATCTCATTTTACAGGCCCAAGTTAAAAAAAGATCGTACTTTTTCCATAGTGAGTATATGTATATTTGAAATGAACGTCAATGTATCCTGGGGCAGGTCTTGAATCAAGAATTTCATCTCCCCACGATCTCTCTTTTTCAGAAATGCTTGGCAGATAAATTTGACAGAACCATTTTTCAGAATCCAACCATCATCATTCATCGGACGTGTGACATGATTGATTTTTCAACCCTCCCCATTTTTTAAACCTCAGAAAACACCTGTTTCATTTCATTCGATGCTTGAATATTCCCAGGTAAACATGTGTATCTTACGCCCCCCATAATTGCTTGTCAAATTAATGCCTAATTTACGTGACGTTGGGCACAAGACCCAAGGCAGAAGGCAGTTGGTTAAGACAGACCAATAACCTAGGCAGAACGAGCATGTGATCTCAAGAGCCCAGGCAGAAGGAAAAAAATAGAAAAAAACAAGATAAAGTCCAGGGAACTTTTACAGACAGGTTGTTTTTCTCCAATCGCCGTCTCCCGATTGGAGAAAAGGTCAATAACCTCTGCGTACTCGGCGCCTTCTGCGGTTCTATCTTTTCAGTTGTTTCTGTTGTCTTTACCCTTCTGCCTGACATCTCGACCCCCCCCCCTGCCCGGATCAGCTCCCCGGATAGTCCATGCCGGTTAATCGTTCAAATCTCTGCTTCTGCTCCTCAGGCTGTGCATGTTCGTTTTGTTTTCCCCAATCGGAAAGAAATTCATGGAGCTTCTCATCCCAATGAATGAGTTTCTTTTCCAGCCATATGTTAATGAGCTCCAGCGCAGAGACATTGCCGGAGAATATGCCGGCAAATTGCTGTGCTGCAAAGTCTTTGATCCCCTGGTCCCCGGTGGTAATTGAAAAGCCATGAGCCAGGGCACAGGCGAGAAATAGAATATCAACGCGGCTGAGGCTGAAGATCTTTCCTGTATAGGTATTTATTGTGCCGAAATCATTCAATCGATAAATTGCATCCTGGTAAAATTGTATTTCCGCTTTCTGAAGTGCCTCAGGAGATAGGCATCTGATCTTGTTCTTATATTTATCGCGCCAGGGATATTTCGATTTGAACTTCTGTGTCCGGAAGATCTCGTCCCTGACCGGTTGAATGGTACAGCATTGATAGCGTTCATCGATAAACATGTCCGGGGCAATCCGGATGAGCAGGAGAATGGATGACGTATCACATAGTATATGCATGCCGGCTTGCGCTATGCTCCAAAAGCTCCCGCCATGCAGTACGTACCTGTTGCGCATCAAGGGAGCTCTCAAGGCCAAGCCACTCCCCGAATTTTCTGGTCGAAGGGTTATCGATCTGTTTTGATACGATATCAAAAAAGAGTGGGCTGAGTTCTTTCAGATTCATTATATATGCTGCAGGTTCTTCGCTCTTGAAGAGAATCTCGCCGATTGTAAGAAAATCCTTTTTCAGATTTGTGTCTGCACCACCTGTCTTCAAATTGAAATCAGGATGTCTTGACTTGATCTGGGAATAGATACCGTAAATCGAATGGCAGTATGTACCTGAATATTTCTTGAGGACGCTAACCTGCTGACCGTCCGGCTTATCCTTGATGGTGTTAAACACCATTTCCACATAGGTATCCTGATATTGCGTGAGCCCTGCCGCTATATCACAAAAGGCTTCTTCTTCACTGTCATACACAGCATATCCCTCTTCATCACGCACAGCATGTACGGTCTCATGGAGGAGTGCGAATATCAGATCCAACACACTTGTAGCGGTATTGACGAATATGACCCGATGCTTGTGGATGCGGCAGTAGAATGCATACCCCTTTATGTGTGCTGGGAAGTTCCTGAAGATGCAGACAATATTGAGTTTGGCAAGCAAAGCAAAAGCCTTTTCATAATCCATGGGCTTATTCGCTTCCACCTGTACCCTTGCCCGCAGAGCTTGTGCCAGAGATCCGGCGGTCTCTATATCGTGCTCACCGCGGAAAACCGGCACCAGGCCCGGGGACGGGGCAAATCTGAAAAGACCCTCGTATTCTTTCGCCAGGACCATGGCATTGTGCTCCATGGTTGTATTCAGTTTAGCACGTCCCCGTGTCCGGTGGAGAGGAATGGATATGGGAGAGACAGATTCTTCCTGAAAAAAATAGTCGGGCGATACGTTGAAGATCTTGCACAATCCTATGAGATGGGTTCCCTTGGGGACCTGCCCCTTTACCCAGTCGTTCATCGTCTGTCTTGACACTTGAAGGTCTTTGGCAATCCGGGTTAAGGGGACCCCCTTTTCCTTGGAAAGAATCTTTATGCGAGAGCCGACCCACTCCATCTGCTCACCCCCCTGAACCGACTAATTACTACCCTTTTTATCCTTTATTTGTCAAGTTATCTTTACTTAAAAATGATACTGTATGCGCCATGAACCCTACAATGGGATCTAAACTAGGTCGTGAGGGGTCGAATCTTTATTATTGAATGACTGAGGGGAACTATTCGAAATCCAAACAAACTATCTCGGCACCAAACCAAACGGAGTCCCCTTGAAGCCGGCGAAGGAGTGCAGGGAAAATCCGGAAAACGAGCAATTTTGTCTGAGCGCAGCAAGGCTGCGCGAGTTTAATTGCGAGCGGATTTTCCCTGTGCGACTGAGCGCACCTGCCAGAGGCAGGCGGCTTCGTGGGGTGCCCTTTCTTTGGTTCCGTTTCTTTGGGCACGCAAAGAAATGAACATAGATGGGAAATCAGGGACGGGCTAACGTTTATAAGTACCAGGTGATTTAATCCCTTTCTTACCGGAATAAAATGTCCACTAAATGCCAAATCCCGTTAGAGAATATCAACTACAACCCTTTTCCCGAGAACAGAAGCCGCTTTGCCAATCGATTGCAACGTGACAGAGGTATTTGTCGGATCAAGCAGCCGGTCTAAGGCACTGCGGCTGGTATTCATCTGCCGTGCAAGTGCTGCTTTTGAAATGTTCATTTCCTTCATGAGCTGTTGCAGCTTGAAGGCCAGGGCTTTTTTTGTGGCGGCTACCACTACTTCATCATAGATGCCTTCCTCTTTGAGAAAATCGTCAAACGAAGAACCTATGTGTTTTTCTTTGAGTTCAATATCTTCATGCTTTGCCATAGTACGTTCCTTCCATCACAATATTTAAGCACCATTAATGGTACATTATGTCAATAAAACATGCTTCGGATAGAAAAATATATTGTGTAAGAAAAGGAATGAACATAGCAAATTAATTAATGATAAGGCCTCAAGTTTAATTATCAAATTCCTTAATTAAAGTTCTTTAATTAAGGACGATTCATAGTCTGTTCCATTTCAAAAGAATTCAGATCTCCTAACGGAATAACCCGGCACTGAACCAGACGGGAAGAATATGTCTAATGTTTCATATCTCAAGGCTCTTCTTGACAACTACAATTTTTGATACTATCCTTAATTAAAGATTAGGCACCAACTTTAATTAAAAGAATCACTAATTAAAGTTCTTTAACTAAGGACACTCCATGAATAGAACCATAGGGGAATATAGAACGATTTCAACAGTGGGCGGAGAAACCTGTAACGCCTTTATCCCCAATCCGCTTCCACCCAATCCCCCTCTTGTTATTGATGATAGCCTCCAGGAAGCAATGGAACATGCGCTTCTTGCTTTAGGGAGACTTGACAGCATCTCCACACTTCTTCCGGATATCGATCTCTTTTTATACATGTATGTCCGCAAAGAAGCTGTTCTCTCATCTCAGATCGAAGGTACGCAATCTTCCCTGTCTGATTTACTGGCCCATGAGAACGCCTATAACCTGGGCATTCCGGTTGATGATGTGACAGAGGTTTCCAATTATGTTGCCGCCATGAACCACGGGCTGTCTCGTATCCGTGAAGGATTCCCTTTAAGCAATCGCCTCATCAAAGAAATTCATGAAGTCCTATTACAATCAGGTAGAGGCAATTCGAAGAATCCTGGTGAATTCAGAAGATCGCAAAACTGGATAGGTGGGTCAAGACCTGGGAATGCCTTGTATGTACCTCCTCCTCCTGATGAGGTCGCACTATGCATGAGCAACCTTGAAAAATTCCTTCATGATCAACCATCGCGCTTTCCGGTTCTGTTCAAGGCGGCTTTAGCTCATGTACAATTTGAAACCATCCACCCCTTCCTGGACGGCAACGGCAGAATTGGTCGCCTGCTGATAACATTACTGCTGTGCACGGAAGGTGTTCTCAGTCAGCCGCTCCTGTACCTGAGCCTCTACTTCAAAACCCAGCGACAGGAATATTATGATCTTCTCCAGTCAGTACGCACCAACGGTGAATGGGAAGCTTGGATTGCCTTTTTTCTTGCCGGAGTAACGAAAACTGCCACCCAGGCGGTATCGACTGCACAAGATCTTATTGCCATGTTTGAACGAGACCGCAAACGCATTGCAGACTTGGGAAAGATCTCCGGATCAGCACTGCGTGTCCACCATGTGCTTCAACAGAAGCCCATCGTATCCGTAACCACGATTGCAAATATTTCGGGATTATCCATACCTACGATCAACACAGTTGTAAAAAATCTTGCAGGCATTGGATTACTAAGAGAAATAACAGGGCAAAAACGTAGCCGAATTTTCTCATATTCCGAATATATCAAAATCCTGAATGAAGGTACCTAGCTGTAGTACAAATCACAGACGTGTCCTTTACCGGCGCTTTACAGCTTTTTGTGTAGGTCGTGAGGGGTCGAATCTTTATTATTGAATGACTGAGGGGAACTATTCGAAATCCAAACCGGCTATCTCGGCACCAAACCAAAACGGGTCCCCTTGAGGCCGGCGAAGGAGTGCAGGGAAAATCCGAAAAACGAGTAATTTTGTCTGAGCGCAGCAAGGCTGCGCGAGTTTAATTGCGAGCGGGTTTTTCCTGTGCGAATGAGCGTACCTGCCAGAGGCAGGCGGCTTCGTGGGGTGCCCTTTCTTTGGTACTTTGATTCAGGCCATCCATTGCCTTCGCCCTGCGGGCGACCGTTCGGTCGTCCAATTCGGCTATCCCTGCCGAATTGTCTTTGGGCAAGCAATGAAAGTACATGAATTCATAGGCATTTCCCCATCTTCATGCTGTACGCACTGTCCTTGGTCACGATGATGTGGTCGTGCACCGAGATCCCCAGGTGCTCGCTCATCTCGGTGAGCGTCCGGGTGAGCTTCTCGTCGTGGGTGGAGGGGTTGAGCGTCCCCGAGGGGTGATTGTGCACGAGGATGAGCGCCGAGGCGTTCTTGATGAGCGCGGTCTTGAGGATCTCCCGCGGGTACACGTGGGCCATGTTCACCGTGCCCTTTGACATGAGGTCGGTGTGCACAACCTTGCCCGCCGCGTTCAGGCACAGCAGCATGAAGTATTCGGTGTTCTTGTTGCCGATCTCGAGGCGCACGTAGTCGAGCACGGCCTCGGGGGAGTCCAGCTTGGTGCCGGCGCGCTCGCCCGGCTCCAGGTACTGGTTCATGCACGCCTTGACGAGCCGGATGAGCGTGCCTGCCTGTTCGCCCACGCCGGAGACGGCCTCCAGCTCGTCGCGATCGCCGTCGAGGACCCGGGGGAACGAGCCGAGCTGCCGGATGAGCTCCTTGGCCAGGGGCTTCGTGTCCCTCCTCGGGATGGCGTATGCCAGGAGCAGCTCCAGGAGCTCGTAGTCGTGGAGCGCCTTCCGTCCCGCGGCGTTGAACCGCTCCTTCAGCCGTTTCCGGTGACCGTGATAGTCGAGTGTCTTTTCATTCATACCCTCACCTGATTATGCGCCCGGCCTCCCGGGCGCAGGTCGTGTAAAACGACCACGGCAGGATCTCGTCTGCGGACCGGTGCCTGAGTGCATAATAGTCGGGGTTGCGCGGCCACTGTTTCAAGATCTCCTGCCATGAGTCTGACTCTGTCTGCGCCATCTCCTCGATCACCTCGAGCACCCGGCGGTCACCCCGGGAGAGGATTGCCTGGAGATAGGCCCACTTCGGTCCTTCGAAGCCCACCGTGACATTGCTCTGGCCCTTGAGCGCCCTGGCGATCTTCTTGATGCGTGCCCTGGCTTCGGCCACGGTCACCATGGCGCTGCGCTCATAGGCCGTGTGCGGCTTGGGCACCATGGTGTTGATGCTCACCGAGATCGTCCCGATCCTGCGGTTGCCCTTCGAGACATGGATGAAGCTCTGGCGGACCCGCTTGACCAGGTCCACGATGTCATCGATATCAGTGCTCTCCTCTCCGGGAAGCCCCACCATGAAGTAGAGCTTCAGGTCCCTGATCCCGTGGGAGACGAGCGCATGGACATCCTCGAGGATGGTATCGGTGGGGATGCCCTTGCCGATGGCGGTGCGCAGCCCCTCGGACCCTGTCTCCGGGGCGAGGGTGACGCCGCCCACCCTGGAATCCCTGAGCAGGTCGAGCAGCTCCGGGCTGATCATCCCGAGACGCAGCGAAGGCGGGGCGATCTTCAGGCCGCGCCGGTCGATCTCCTGAAAGAGCCTGATCGCCTCGGGGTGGTTGTTGAGCGAGGTGCTCACGAGGCCGATCTTCTTGCCCGTGGCCTGGGCCCGGTCCAGCAGGCCCGTGAGATATTCGATGGCCACCGGCCTGAAGGGCGAGTAGATCTCCCGGGCCGTGCAGAACCGGCACCGGTAGGGACAGCCGCGGGCCGTCTCGATGAGGAACATGTCGCCGAAGACCGTGTCCTTTGTGACCACTGTCGTGTAGCCGGGATCGATGATGGGGTCGATCACCGAGAGCACGGGCCCGGGCCCGGCGAACTCCTCTATGGCATCCCCCCTATGCACCGGAAAGGTCCTCGAGGGCAGGTAGATGCCGGGCACCTCCTGGAGGCGGTCAAGCACGCCCTCGTAGTCGGTGCCTGCCTCGAAGGCATTCGAGAGACGCTCGGCCAGGTGCTCACCCTCTCCGAGAAAGCAGATGTCCAGGGCATCGGCAACCGGTTCGGGGTTCATGGTCATGGCGGAGCCGCCGGCCATGACCACCGGGGCGCCCCGGCGTTCGGCGGCCCTGACGGGTATCCGGCTCTTCTGGAGGATCTGCACGAGGTAGATCCAGTCGAGCTCGTAGGAGACGCTGAAGGCGACGATGTGGAAGTCCTGCAGGGACCGGCCGGATTCTATGGATTTTTCATGGTCCAGGAAAAACCGCTCGCAGCAGATGCCGGGGTGGTCGTTGAAGGCACGGTACATGGCGTGGACGCCGAGGTTGGACATCCCCACCCAGTAGGTGTTCGGGTAGACGAGTGCAATGTTGAGCTTCCCTCCGGGGTCTTTCCTGACTGATCCGGTCTCATCCGACATCGATACCCAGGCCCTTGATCTTGCGGTGCAGGTTGCTCCGCTCGACGCCGATGACATCGGCTGTTTTGGAAATGTTGAACCCGCACTGTCTCAGCTTGTTCTCTATGAATATCTTCTCGAACTCCGCCCTGGCGTCCTTGAGCTGCTCGAAGCTCAGGAGCTTGTCGATCTCCGAAGACGAGCGGGTGCCCAGCGGCAGGATGTCGTCGGCCGTGATCGTATCCCCGGGGGTCATGATCACGAGCCGTTCGATGATGTTTTTGAGCTCGCGGACATTGCCCGGCCAGTCGTGCTGCATGAGTTTCTTGATGGCGCCGTCGGTGATGTTCTTCTTCATCCCGCCCTTCAAGGGGGAGAACAGCTTGAGGAAGTGCTCGGCAAGCTCGGGGATATCCTCTTTGCGCTCGATGAGCCGGGGCACGTTGATGGGGATGACGTTGAGCCGGTAGTAGAGGTCCTGCCGGAACCTGCCCTCACCGATCTCCTTTTCCAGATCCTTGTTCGTGGCGGTGAGGACGCGGACGTTGACCTGTATGGTCTGGGAACCGCGCACCCGCTCGAAGCGCTGTTCCTGGGGAATGCGCAGGATCTTGGCCTGGGTGGGCATGCTCATGTCGCCGATCTCATCGAGGAACAGCGTGCCGTAGTGCGCCAGGTCGAACTTGCCGCGCTTGCGCTCGGTGGCGCCGGTAAAGGCACCCTTTTCATGGCCGAAGAGCTCGCTCTCGATGAGCTCTTCCGGGATGGCCGCGCAGTTGACCTCCACGAAGGGGCCCTTCTCCCGCGCGCTCTTCTTGTGGAGCCTGCGGGCCACCAGCTCCTTGCCGGTGCCGTTCTCCCCGAGGATGAGCACCCACGCATCGGACGGGGCAGCCATGTCGATCTGCTCCTTGAGCTTTCTTATGGCCGGAGAATTGCCGATCATCTCGTCGTCCTTCTCCGTCTTCTTGCGCAGCAGGGCATTCTCCTCCTCCAGGGCCTTCAGGAGGAGCGTGTTGTTCAGCGTGATGATGATCTTGTTGAGGTCGAGGGGTTTCTCGATGAAGTCCAGCGCGCCCAGCCTCGTTGCCCGCACCGCGTTGTCGATGGAGCCGTGGCCGGTCATGATGATGACCGGGACCGTCGAGCCGTTGTTCTTGAGCTCCTCGAGGATCTGGAGACCGTCTCTGCCGGGCATCCAGATATCCAGGAGTATGAGGTCCACATCCTGCTTTTCCACCAGCTTGAGCGCCTCTTCGCCGCTGCCGGCGAGAATCGTGTTATACCCTTCGTCTTCGAGCCCGCCCTTGAGGGAGAACCGAATGTTTTCCTCGTCATCTACAATAAGAATGGTGTGCTTCATGAATTACTCCTTTACGGGAAGCTCGATGCTGAACACCGTGCCCGTGGGCTTGTTGTCCCTGACACGGATAAAACCGTTATGGTCGGCAATGATCCTGTTGACGATGACCAGCCCCAGGCCGGTCCCGCTCTTTTTCGTTGAGAAATACGGCTCGAACAGCCGTTCCTTTACCTTCGACGGTATCCCCTCGCCCGTATCCGCGATATCGAGCGTGGCGATGTGGACGTCCGGGTCGTAGCTGGTCCTGATGGTCACCCTCTTGAGCGAATTGGCTGCCTCCAGCACCGCGGTGGTTGCATTCTCCAGGAGATTGCCGATGGCCCTGCTGATCTGGGCGCTGTCGATCTCCACGACCGGGAGCGTGGCATCGAGCTCCACGACATATTCGATCTGTGAGTGGGCCTGCCGGTAGAGCGTCACCGCATCGGAGACCACCTGATTGAGGTTGTCCGGCATGGGCATGGACGACGGCATCTTCGCAAAGGCGGAGAACTCGTTGACCAGCCGCTTCATCTCGTCCACCTCGTTGATGATGACCCGGGTGCATTCGTCGAATACCTGGCCGTCATCCCCGAGGTTCTCGAGGTACCGCCTCCGCAGCCGCTGTGCCGAGAGCTGTATGGGGGTGAGCGGATTCTTCACCTCGTGGGCGATGCGCCGGGCGACCTCCCGCCACGCCGCCATGCGCTCCATCTTCTGGAGCTGGGTGAGGTCGTCGAACACCACCACCATGCCCATGTGCTCGTTGTTGTCGTCGTACAGGAGCGAGGCATGCCCCATGAGCGCGAGCCGCTTGCCCTCCACCGATACGGTTATCTGCCGCTGGGTGGAGGTCCCCCTCGATTTCATGAGCGCCTCCACCAGCTCGCTCACCATGGGGATCTGCGACTCCTGGAGGATCTCGGGGAAATCTTTGCCGATGACCGATTCCTCGGTGATGGCAAACATGTTCTGGGCAGCGGGATTGATCATGGTGATGCAGTCGTCGCTGTTGACCGTGATGACGCCGGTGGAGATGTTGTTCAACACCGTCTCGATGTACCGGTTGCGGTAGGCGAGCTCGTTATAGGCACTCTCGAGGTGCCGGCGCGACTCGGTGAGGTCGTAGACCATGGCATTGAAGTCCTGGACGAGAATGCCGAGTTCGTCGTTGGACTGCACGTCGATGTAGAACCCAAGGTCGCCCCTGGAGATCCGCTGGGTTCCCTCCACGAGCTTCTCGATGGGATTGATGAGCCCCTTGGAGATATTGAGCCCGAACCATATCGCGGAGAAGATCACCAGCAGCGTCACCGAGGTGAGGATGATGATGTAGTTGGTCTTGATGGGGCCCTTGAGCCGGAGACTCTGGATGTAGTCGGCAAACGACGACTTGATGATCCCCATCCTGCCGGAGAGGCTTTCCGGTATGTAGTAGTCGACAACGAGCACGCCCACGACATCCTTGGGGTTGAAGGATGACTTGATGGGCACGATGCCCTCGATGATGTCGGCCGTGCCCGTGCCCACGACGATGGACATGGTCTTGCCTTCCATGGCGGATTGGACCAGGCCGGATTCCGGGCTCGGCATGCTCGTGATGCCGATCTCCGGGGAGATGATCTTGACGAGCTCTTCCCCCTGGGCGGAAAAGATCTCCACGGCCGAGAGCCTGAACAGGGCCATCTTCTCCTGGAGCAGCGACTGGAGGATCGCCAGGTTTTCCTCCTTGAGCAGCCTCCTCTGGGTTATCTCGTTCGATATGGAGCTCGCGTAGTGGATGGCATCCGCCGAGGCCTCCTTGTAGTAGATGTTCGCCACATTCATCGATTCCTCGATGGCGGTTTCCACCTCGGAGGAGAGCCAGCCCTCCATGCTCCGGTTCAGGAACAGGATGCTCGTGAAGAACAGCACCATGGTGGGGATGATGGTCAGGGTAACGAAGGCCGCCACGAGCTTGGTGCGCAGCCGTGTGCCGAGCACCCCGCGCTTTCTCTCCAGGATGAGCTTTGCAATGTTGCGGGTCACCAGGAAGATGACCAGGATGAGCAGGACGACATTGAGGCTGATCAGGGTAAAGATCACGATATTGCTCGGCGGCGGCATGTTTATGCTGCCGATGTTCGTCCTCGCCACGCTGAGCAGGGAGATCAGGGCGATGATGATGCCGATGATGATGAGCTCTTTTTTCCGTTTCGTCATCCCCTGCCTCATCCCCGCACTCCGGGCAGCTCGCAGATCTTCCGGGCGAGTTCTATGTGGAGCCGGTGATTGGCCTTGTGAGCCCTGACCTGTCCCTTGAGCGGTGCGCCCAGGGTCCAGAGGTCGCCGAGGATATCCAGGATCTTGTGCCGCACAAACTCGTCGGCAAACCTCAGGCCTTCGGGGTTGAGCACCTCTGAGCCGTCCACCACCACCGCGTTGTGGAGCCCTCCTCCGAGCGCAAGCCCCAGGGAGCGCATCATCTCCACATCCCTGAGCAGGCCGAAGGTCCGCGCGGGTGCGATCTGCGCCGCATACTCCCTGCCGGTGAAGCTGAACCGCTGGGAGCCGATGGCCTCTTCGGTAAAATCGATCTCATAGGCAACGCTGAACTCCCCCGGCACCACCTCCACCCACGCGTCACCCTGTTCCACGCGCACGGCCTCACGGATCACGATCTCAGGCACCTCGCCGCCAAGCTCTTTGAGGCCCGCATCCCGGATGCGGGTGACAAACTCCAGGGCAGACCCGTCCATGGCCGGCATCTCGTCGCCGGTGACCGCGACCTCGCAGTCGGTGACACCGAGTCCGTAGAAGGCCGACATGAGATGCTCCACGGTGGCTATCCTCGCCCCGTCGGCACCGAGCGTGGTATTGAGCCGGGTATCCACGACATTGTCCGGGACAGCCGCAATCCTCGTTCCGCCCTGTATGAAGACGATCCCGGCATCGCCGGGATGCAGGTGCAGCTCGATCTGCCCTCCCCTGTGTATGCCGGTCCCCCTGATGACAAGGTCCTGTGCAACGGTCGTTCGTCTCATCGTAGGAACTAGATTATGAAACAACATGCTATTAGTCAAATGGTAAAACTCCCCTATGCGCTTTGATTTGACACCCACCAGAAAAACACATATAAGGTCATTCCATGTTTGGAATAGGTGGACAGGAACTCATAATCATACTGGTCCTTGCCCTGATCATACTGGGGCCGAGGAAACTCCCTGAGATAGCCAAATCCCTGGGCAGGGCCATGGGCGATTTTCAGCGGGCCACGAACGACCTCAAAAAGGAGATCGACCAGGTATCCGATCTCAATTCGCCAGAACCTCAGCAGGAAAAAACCGACGAGAAGCAGCCGGCAGACCAGGAACCGGCACCCGAGCAGAAAGAGCCTGAAAACAAGGACGAAGATCCCGACAAGAAGGCATCGGAAAAAACCACCTCGTACAATCCTGATGAGATAGAGGTATAGCCCGCTTGGAAGAGGAAAAGCTCCCGATAACCGACCACCTGGAAGAATTGCGGTGGAGACTCGTCAAGTGCGTGGTCGCCATAGGTGTCGGTTTTCTCGCGACCTATACCTTTTCCGAGAAGATCTTCAACTTCCTCGTATCGCCCCTGATCAGGGTGATGCCCGAAGACGGCCAGCTCATCTACACCTCGCTGCCCGAGGCCTTCTTCACCTACCTGAAGGTCTCCTTTTTTGCCGGGCTGCTCCTGTCAGCCCCGGTGATCTTCTACCAGATCTGGAAATTCGTGATGCCCGGACTCTACGAAAACGAGCGGCGCTACGTCCTCCCCTTCGTGCTCGTGGCCTCGTTATTCTTCTTCATGGGAATCTCCTTTGCCTTCTACGTGGTCTTCCCCCTGGGGTTCAAGTTCTTCCTCGGGTTCTCCACAGACAGGATCTCGGCACTGCCCTCCATGAACCAGTACCTGGGCTTTGCCATGAGGCTGCTGTTCGCCTTCGGCATCACCTTTGAGCTGCCCGTGGTCATGTATTTTCTGGCAAAGATGGGCATCGCAAACCATACCGTCCTGAGAAAACAGCGGAAGTACGCCATCCTCATCGTGTTTGTCCTGGCAGCCATACTCACCCCGCCGGACGTCATCAGCCAGTTCCTGCTCGCCATCCCGCTGCTCATACTCTACGAGATCAGTATCTGGGTCACCTATCTGGTCCGCAGGAAAAAAGACAAGGACACCCCGGCCTAGTTGAGGGATCCACCGGGTTCTGAGAAAAAAAGAGGGCTACCGATACCCTTCCTGTTCTGCGAGGCCGTCCAGGGCGAGGGTGATAATATCCTCTGTACCCGCATCGTATGCCTGGCGGGTGCGTGTGTCGATGACCTTGAGGTAATGCTTGCAGATGTTGCAGAAATATACCCGCACCCCCTCGATGCCCTCTGCCTCGAAGTATCCGAGCGTTTCAAAGTCGCCGTTGCCGCAGCACGGACATTTGATGCGCGCAATCTCCCACTCATGGCCACAGAGCAGGCAGCTCAGCCGCCTCGTGGTCTCGGAGTCAAAGGCGATCCTCGGGTACACCCGGCAGAACGGACAGCTGCCGGAGCTCGTCGCAACAGGCACCAGCTCGGCATTGTGCTGCCGCAGGGCGTTCATGTAGAGGGTAACTGCAGGCTGGATGAACATGGTCAGCAGGACGCGGTATTCGTCCGGCAGATCGGGCAGGGCATCATCACTGAGGAATGCGTCTATGGCGCGTTCCAGATCAAGCTCCGGCTCGGCCGCGAACACCTGCACCCATCCCTCCCGGCAGATCTCTGCGAGGAGGGAGCGGGGAACACACGCGAGGATCTCTTCTTTTCCGGCAGAGCTCTCGAGCTTCGGAATTTCCATCGCAGAGACTGACGCCGCAAGCAGCTCATAAATCGCCCGGGTCTGTGCGACACCTTCCGCATCGTCGGGATATGCTTTTACAATCGCTTCCCAGTTCATAGTGCGCACCTTATGGAATGTTGCGGCATAAGTCAAGCCTGCGTTTGCAGATTATCCTGCTGTTCTTTCAATGGGATACCACCGCACGGCAACGGCCTGCCCACGGCGGGCACACCTCCGGCACCGGATCTGCTCGTTCAGCTTTTGGATGGCAGGGAAAACCTGACAACCTCGGGATACTATTGCGAGATGATCTCCAGGACCTCGTATTCTCTCTTCCCGTTCGGGGTGTTCACCACTATTTCGTCGCCCGGACCCTTGCCGATCAGGGCCTTGGCCATGGGAGACTCGATGGAAATCTTCCCCAGCGAGATATCCGACTCGTCTATGCCGACGATCTGGTAGACAATCTCGTCATCGGTATCCATATTGGAGAGGATGAACTGTGAACCGAAGACAATCCTGTTTCCCGGGAGCTGGGCGGTGTCTATGATCTCCGCTGTTCCCAGCTTGTATTCCAGGTCCTGTATCCTGGTTTCTATCAGGGCCTGTCGTTCCTTTGCATAGATGTACTCTGCATTCTCTGAAAGGTCTCCATGCCCGCGCGCCTCTTCAATTGCCATGATGATCTGCGGCCGTTCATGTTTCTTGAGCCGTTCGAACTCTTCCTGCAATGCCCTGAAGCCATCTTTCGTTATGGGGTTTCTCTTCATGTCAGTCTCCACCTGAAAAACAAAAAAGATACCGGTAGGAACTACCAGTATCGCCACTAGAAACTAACATATGAAACAAATATGTCAAGAAGAGAATGCCCGGGGAGCGTTTCCGAATCCCAAATACCTGGTTGTAAACGCATGGCATCATGGTCTATATAGGTTGTCAGGTGATAAGGTATGCCGTATTATAGTATCAGAAAAGAGGGCTCGTCTCTTCAGGCGAAGCATCTCTCCAGATCGGAGGAAGTACAATGGAAACAAAAGAATCACTCAAATTAGAGTTGGAACCACGTTCGGTGCAGAAGAAAAAGGTGCGCGCACTCCGCAGGGAGGGCATAATCCCGGGCGTAGTCTATGGCAAAGGCTTCGAAACCATGCCCGTCCAGGTTAAGGCAAAGCAGTTCGAGAACGTGTACAGAAAATCCCATGGAACCCTCATCATCGATGCCGTAATCGAGGGAAAACCGACCAATGTCCTCATTCACAACGTTCAGAGAGACCAGCTGTCTCAAACCGTCGTCCATATCGATTTTCTCAAGGTCGACCTCAAACGGGACGTAACCGTCGATATTCCCCTGGTTTTTGTGGGCACTTCCCCTGCCGAGGAAGAAGGGACCGGCACCATCGGCCATGAGGCAACGAGCATCAGCATCAAGTGCACGCCGTCAAACATCCCCACCGAGATCCAGGTGGATGTCTCTTCCATCAGGGACAAACACGACGCCATCCTTGCCTCCGGCCTCAAGTTGCCGGAAGGCGCCAGCCTGGGTCATGGGGTAAGCGAGGACAAGGTCATCGCCACCTTTGTACCGACGAAGAAGGTCGAGGTTGAAGCCCCCGAAGGAGCCCCTGAGGGCCAGGCAGAATAAGCTAACCCTTCATCATGGCCACGGGCCTGAGCCTGGCAACAGGCCGGGCGATGCCCGCCCCGGTGATCGTGTCGACCACATCGGAGACGTCTTTGTACGCCTCGGGGATCTCCTCGGCGAGGGTGGATCTCGATGCCGCCATGGCGTGGATGTCCTTTTTCCTCAATTCGTCGAGGATGGATCTCCCCCGGGAGATCTTTGTCGCCTGGCGCCTCGAGAGCAGGCGGCCCGCCCCATGACAGGCACTGTAAAACGTCTCCCGCGAACCGGCCTGCCCCGCCAGGATATATGACATCCGCCCCATGTCGCCCGGGACGAGTACCGGCTGACCAGTCTGCCGGTACCGCTCAGGCAGCCGGGGATCACCCGGTGGAAAGGCCCTGGTCGCACCCTTGCGGTGAATGCACACCGTGATGGGCGAACCCTCATGGGTCACCTTTTCCATCTTGGCGATGTTGTGGCAGCAATCGTAGAGGAGCCGCATCCCCAGCCGCTCGGAGCTCCTGTTGAACTGCCGCTCGAAGGTCTCTCTTACAACAAGGGTGATCAAGTCCCTGTTCGCAAAGGCAAAGTTTGCAGCTGCAGCCATGGCCCCAAGGTATGCCTTCCCTTCCGGGCTCCCCACCGGGGCGCAGGCGAGCTGCCGGTCGGGCAGCTCGATCCCGAACCGGCGCAGGGAGACCAGCATGGAGTGTACATAATCGTCGCACACCTGGTGCCCCAGCCCGCGGGAACCGGTGTGAACGAGCACCACGACCTGTCCGGCGAACAGGCCGAACCGGTTTGCTGTCTCCTCGTCCATGATGTCGTCCACCACATCGAGCTCGAGAAAGTGGTTTCCCGAGCCGAGCGTTCCAAGCTGGGGAAGGCCGCGTTCAACGGCCCTCTCAGATACCATGTCCGGATCGGCCCCTTCGATGCATCCGCTCTCTTCATGGGCATCGAGGTCGTCCCTGTCTGCAAAGCCCTTTTTCACCGCCCAGAGGGCCCCTTTGGTGAGCACCTCCCTGAATTCCTTTTTCCCCACCTGAAACCCCTTGTTAATCGATCCGACCCCGGCAGGGACGTTCCGGAACAGGCCGGTCAGGAGCTCGTCGAGCACCGGCTTCACCTCGTCAAGGCCGAGCCTGGTCGAGATGCAGCGGATGCCGCAGTTGATATCGTATCCCACCCCGCCCGGGGAGATTATCCCATCCCGGGCAGAGAACGCGGCAACGCCGCCTATGGGAAACCCGTAACCCCAGTGGATATCAGGCATTGCGAGGGAAGGCCCGACGATCCCGGGCAGGCAGGCAACATTGGCCACCTGCTGCAGGACAATGTCTTTTTCCAGCGACCGCTCTATCTTCGAATTTGCATACACAATCCCCCTGGTTCGCATGGGCGGTTTCCGCTCGATCTCCAGGCGAAAGGGATCTATCCGTCTGATCCTGAGTCCTTCCATCATACGTCGTCCCTCACGTATCGAATATAATGGTGGCCTCGAGGTTGTTGTCAACCTCCTGTATCTCGAGATTGTGGTACGTGACGGCCTTGATCTCTGCCTTGAGCGGTGTCGGGGAAACGGTTCCGGTGACGAGGGCCTCCAGGTCGGTTTCGCCAATCTCTACGATCTCCACCTGCGTGATCCGCAGATCCCTCACCTCGATGAGGTAGAGGAGTTCCTGGAGCCAGCGCACCAGGATATCCACCTGATCGAGCCCGTGGACGGATATCCTTTCCTGCCTGGATCCGCCGCTGGACCTGGCGCCCATGATCTCGACGAGTGCCCGCGCAGCCTCTTCGAACAGTCCCCTGATATCTGCCGAGGCAACCCGTATCCCGATGTCTGCGGTATGATCGATAAAGCGGTATGTCATTGGCTGCAGCCTCTTCAGCTTTCGTTGCTCCACTGTACACCAATTGATCGTGGATGTCATGCATCCCCGCACGATACCGGGGCGAGGCAGGAAACCTGTTCGAGGTGTGCCCCGCAGCGGGCACCTCAGAGGTGGCGGTATTGCGATAAGGAGACGGCGGTCCCGGACAGTCGAGCGTGTCCGGCTAGGGTGCCCCGAGATACCCGGCCTGGCGGAGCTTTTCTCTCAAGGCCATGAGCGCCTTTTTCCGGTGGCTCCGGTCGTTCTTCTCCTGCGGCGTGAGCTGGGCAAAGGATCTTCCCGATGCGGGATCGGAAAACACCGGATCATAACCGAAGCCGGCATCACCCATGGGCTCTTCGAGGATCCGCCCCTCGCACTCCCCCTCGGCCACGACCATGTCGCCTCCAGGGAACGAGAGCGCAACGGCGCAGACGAACCGGGCAGAGCGGTCTTTCACCCCGCGCAGGCACTCCAGCAGCAGTGAATAATTGGCTTCATCCGTGGCACCCGCGCCTGCGAACCGTGCAGAGTGTACACCCGGACGTCCGCCCAGCGCCTCGACACAGAGGCCCGAATCGTCCGCCAGGGCGGGCAGACCCGAGGCCTCGCTCCAGGACCGGGCCTTCTTTGCTGCATTTTCCGCGAAGGTGAGCCCGTCCTCATCCACCTCGAGCCGGAGCTGCAGATCGGCCGGGGTGATGATGGAAACCCCGGGGAGGGCTAAAATATCCTTGATTTCTCTGATCTTTCCAGGATTCGTCGTGGCGACGAGGATGTTCATCGCATGCTCAGGGCCTGATTCTGGATCTCCATGAGCTGCCCGATACCCTTCTGGGCGAAATTCACCAGCGAGATCATCTGCTCCTTGGTAAAGGGGGCCCCCTCGGCAGTACCCTGGATTTCGATGATGCTGCCCGAGCCGGTCATGATCACGTTCATGTCCACATCGGCCCGGGAGTCTTCCTCATAGTTCAGGTCCAGCAGGATCTCATCATCGATTATCCCGACCGATACGGCAGCCACCTGCTGAACGATGGGGTTTCTCGCGATGATCTGCTGCCGCACCAGGGCATCCACTGCATCCTTGAGCGCCACATAGGCACCCGTGATGGATGCGGTCCTGGTCCCGCCGTCGGCCTGTATGACATCGCAGTCGAGCCAGATGGTCCGCTCCCCCACATGCCCCAGATTCACCGCGGCGCGCAGCGATCTGCCGATGAGCCTCTGAATCTCGTGGGTCCTCCCCTGCGTACGGCCGCGGGAAGATTCCCGTACGGATCTCGTATTGGTGGAGGAGGGAAGCATGCCGTACTCGGCGGTTATCCATCCCGTGCCGCTGTTCTTGAGGTGCGGCGGCACCTTGTTCTCCATGTTCGCGGCGCAGATCACCCGGGTGTCCCCGATTTCGATCAGGCACGAACCAAGGGCGTGCTTGCAGTATCCGCGCGATATCTTCACGTTGCGTATCTGGTCGGGTCTTCTCTGGTCTGCGCGTCTCATTAGCTTGGGCTTGGTGATTCCTTTGTCTTTCAGCAGTTCCTCGATGGAAGCCATGGGTACTCCGTTCATTTTTAGTGTGGGCCATACTACGGGGAGCCGTTGCTAAAGTCAACTCCTTAAGGCATAATCGCAGGCGCATGCACAACGGCCCGCCAAGGGCCCCGGGGAAAAATCACCGATCCAGCCGGGCACTTCCGTGCAGGGATTCGATACCCCTGGTATTTCTCCACCCCATTAGATGCTTGACACCTTTTAGGTTACTCAGGTAAATCTCCATAATAATTCGGAGGTCAACACTGTGAAATTCTTTCGGGCTCTTTTTTTTGTCCTGGGGGTTGTCGTGTGTGGCATCATCCTCCTCTCTCCGCTGGCCCTGGGGCCCGTGCCGGGCAGCAGGGAGATCTGGCTGTTTCAGGCCATCCGGGACATGCACGCAGGCCTCCATCTCGTGCCGACGCTCAACGGGCTGCCCCTGACCGGCCAGAATCCCATAGCCGTCCTGCTGTTTTCGCTCGTCCCCTTCTCGGATATCGTCTCGCTGCGGCTGGCGAGCATCCTGCTGGGGTGCGCGGTGGCTGCCGGCACAGGCATCTACGCCCTGCTGCTGTGGGACATGAAGTCGGCGGCGATCTCAGCGCTGCTCACCCTGACGAGTCTCGGATTCATCCTGACCTTCGGCACGCTCAACGTCGCAGTCATCCCGGCTAGCATGTGCATCCTCTCGTTCCTGCTCTTTTCCCTGATATACATAAAAAACTACAACTCCTGGTGGTATATCCCGGCGTACGTGCTGGTCTGCCTGTCCACCATCACGGGCGGATGGCCCATGCTGGCATTTTTCGCCTTCGGCATCCTGCTGCTCATCCTGTTCGATCTCTCCCCGGGAAGGCTCCTGGAAATCCGGGCACCGTGGGGGATACTCCTGGCGATAGGCGTTCTGGGTGCTGCATACCTCACCTATAGAATCGCGGCAGGGTCTGCCTTTGTCACGGCCGTGTTCTCCCAGGGCGAAAGCGCGGGGCTGTTCTCCCGACTCAAGGCCTTCACGCTCTACACGCTGCCCTGGCTCCCCCTCGTACTTCCGGCATGGATCCATACCGAGGTCGACGAGGCAAGGGATGCCTGGAGATCTCTGCTTCCGGTAAAGACCGCCTTTGCCGTCGGTCTGGCGATCATCCTGTTTGCCCCCCGTTACAGCCCCGGGCTTGCCGTTGTATGCGTCCCCTTCGGCGCCATGCTCGCGGGCTACTGGGTCGCACACGGCTTCGGTTCACCATTAAAGGTGGAGTTCATCCGGGGCATCTGTCTGGCACTGACCGGTGCCGTCATCATTGCCCCGGCCCTGGTCATGCTGTCTCTCGATCCGATATCGAGCCTCAGCCTGGACATGGGCAGCGCAGCCGGCCTCGGCTTTTTTCTCGTGGCCGCCCTGGTCTTTTTCTGGCTCGTCAAGAGGCGCTCCTATTCCGCCATGATCGCCCTGTGTGTCGCGGCCGTGTCTGTCCTGACCTGGTCAGTGGCCCTGTTGCAGCTTCCGGCCAAGGCATCCGCGCCCATCTCTTCGATCGAGGAGATGTCCACCTACTCGCCGCTGATCGTCTACCGCGACGACCTCGTGATGAGGGGGTACATAGAGTATGCAGGGGTACAGCCCATCGTCGTGAACAGGGAGATTGTTCCCATAGGCGAGAGCGTTTACCTTGCCGCCAGCACGGATGATCTCGACGACCTCATCGAAGGGCTCAACTCGCGCATGTACACGAGCCTCATCTCCTCGTTCGAGGATCACGAGACGTACGCCCTCATCAGGCTCTCGCCGCTGGAACTGACTCAGTAGGCTTGAGCGGTCTGTTTCTCCAGCAGATCGAGAAGGCGGAGCAGTTTCCCCTTGAGCTCCTCGTCCTTCAACAGCGGGATGGCCTCATGAAAGGTCTCGAGCGCCCTGGGGACATCGCCCATACTGGTATAGACCATGCCGAGCTCTTTCAGGAGCAGGGGTTTGTCCCGGGACAAAAGCCCGGCCCTGCCCAGGAATTCATAGGCCTCGTCCTTCCTGCCCATTTTCCACGATGAATAGCCGAGCCGGCAGGTGTACTGCGCGGCATGGTAGGGATTGATGACATTGCCTTCCCGGAAGAGCTTTGTATACAGCCCATGGGCCTTTTCATACTCGCCGGTCTCCCAGTAGGTATTGGCAAGGCCCATTTCGGCCTTGGGCAGATCTGGTTTGAGCTTGAGGGCCTGCAGGTAGTTGTGCCTGGCGTGCTCGTACTGCTTCATCATCATCTGGGCCAGTGCCAGGTTGCTGATGGCGAGATAATCATACGGTTTGGCCTTGATGGCGGTGATGCAGAGATCCTGGACCTCCTTGAACCTCCCCTGCCTGAGATAGATCGCGGAGAGGTTCACGTTTGCCGGGGAGGAATCGGGGTATTTCGCCAGGGTATCCTCCCAGAGCACCTGCGAGTTCTGCCAGATATCGTTCTGCCGGTGGGTCATGTATGAGTACGACAGCACCAGCACGGAAAACAACGCCACGGCGATGAGCCTGGGGAACTCGGGTGAAAACATCTTCGAATTCAGCTTCAGGTGCCAGAGTTTCGCCAGGAGAAATCCTACCAGAACGCACCAGCTCAGCGACGGGAGGAAGGCATACCGGTCGGCCATGACCTGAGAGATGGGGAAGATGTGGGATACCGGCAGGAGAAAGAGGTAGTACCAGGCCACAAAGAATGCATACAGGTAGTGCTTCCTGACAGAGGCTGCCACGGCACTCGCCAGGAGCAGGACATTCAATGCCACGAACACCCACGCCTGCCATGCATGGGCGTGTGCGTAGAGCTCTATGGGATAGTCGGCCGCATAGTTGATCGTGAAGCCGATGAGCGACACATACCCCATCATGATCTGGGATACGGCCAGGAGATTGGTCCAGAAGCTTCCGCCATGATACGGCTTTACCCCGCCCACCTGGTACATGACGCTCAGCAGCCGGATGACCATGGGCACTGCCACCACGAACATGGGGATATAGACAAAGAGCCTCTTCTTCCAGAATGACGGCTCCCTCCGGTGTGCCTGAATCGCGAGATCCAACGCGATCATGACCCCGGGGATCATGACTGCCGTGGGTTTTGACAGGACCGCAAGCACGAGGCCGACTACGCTCAGGACATAGTATTTCCAGTGATGCGTCCTGCCCAGGACAAAGGCCCAGAGGCTCACGAAGGTGAACAGGCCCAGCAGCGGCTCCTTTCTCGCATAGAGCCAGGTGACACTCTCCACGTGCACCGGGTGTACGGCAAAGATCACGGCTGAAAGGCTCGCCCAGATGAAACAGAGCGCGTGGTCGTCGGAGAATGCCTTGAAGAGCTCGAGGAGAAAGAGCCAGCAGGCCAGGATCATGAGTGCATACAGGATCAGCCCGTGCAGGTGCATGCCCAGGACGACACCGCTGCCCCAGAGTTCAAAATCGATCATGTAGGAGAGATCCCGGACCGGCTGGTAGGTCGAGCCACTGCTGAAGGCCATGACCTTCTTCAGGTTATCGAGGCTGATCTCGTGAATCGCCGTGCGCAGGAAGAGCGCCGGGTCGTCCCAGTTCGTGGGCTCGTTGTCGAGGATGTTGAAATATACCCCGAAAATGAGCACGACGAGGAGGACAGCAAAGAGACCATACATGCTTTTCTTCTGTTCCATCCTGACTTATCCTTCCGAAATTATCGCTGCCGTCCTTGGTTGGACCATGGTGCCTGTTTCCTGTGCCGGCACGTTACCATCTTATGAGGGACCTCACAACGAACAAAATGGCCCTGCGCGTCGGGAGATGACCCGCACGCAACGCCGAGCCGGCGACCTGCCGCCGCACCGCTGCCCCCGGTCCTTTCCGGCTCTGTTCGCGCATACCCTCCCCATCGGTATTCCCTTTTCGGTGCATGAGATTTTCTGTACAAAAGCATGCCCCGTTGCTATAGTGCGGACCACCGACAGCATGGGAGGCACGAATGATCGTTTCAGAGAGAATGACCCGGTACATGGAGACTTCTTCGTGGATTCGCAGGATGTTCGAAGAGGGTGCCAGGCTCAAGGCCCTCTACGGGGCTGACAACGTATTTGACTTCAGCCTCGGAAACCCCGACATCCCGCCGCCAGAGGATGTCCTGGAGACCATGTCCGAGCTCTGCCTGAGCATGAATCATGGCTACATGCCCAATGCCGGCTACACAGATGTCCGCGAAACCATAGCATCGCACGGGTCCGGAACCTACGAGGTCGATCTCGGCGCAGACGACATCATCATGTCCTGCGGCGCCGGGGGCGGTCTCAATGTGGTGCTCAAGGCCATCTTAGACCCGGGCGACGAGATCATCGCGATCCCTCCCTACTTTGTGGAATACGGGTTCTACGTGGGCAATCACGGGGGAACCCTGGTGACCGCACCCTGCGGCGAGGACTTTCTCCCGGATGAACAGAGCCTGCGCCGCGCCATCACGAGCCGCACCAAGGCCATCATCATCAATTCCCCGAACAATCCCACGGGCAGGGTGTATCCCGAAAAGACCCTCGCCATGCTGCGCGACGTGCTCAAGGACCACCCCGGGATTCTCGTGATCTCGGATGAACCCTACCGGAGGCTCGTGTATGACGGGGTCGAGGTGCCCTCGGTGTTGAAGATCATCCCCAATTCCGTCGTGGTTACCTCTGCATCGAAGGAGCTCTCCCTTGCGGGCCAGAGAATCGGCTACATCGCCGTAAACCCCGGCATACCGGGCAAAAAGGAGCTGTGCGGGGCCCTCGTCCTGGCAACGAGGATCCTCGGTTTCGTGAATGCGCCCGCACTGATGCAGAAGGTGTTCGCGAGGTGCATTGACCGGTGCGTCGACATAGCCGCCTATAAGCGGAAACGGGACCTTCTCATGGGCATCCTCGACCGGGCGGGCCTTTCCTACGTCCCCCCCGAGGGCACCTTCTACCTCTTCGTGAAATCGCCCCTGCCCGACGACGTGGCATTCTGCACCGCCCTGGTCAAGGAAAAGATCCTGGCTGTCCCGGGAAGGGGGTTCGGCTATGCGGGGTATGTGCGGTTTGCCTACTGCATAGACGAGCGGAGCATCCAGGCGTGTGAACCCGGATTGCTCCGGGTCATGTCGGAAATCTCCGCCTGAACCGGTTTACCTAGAAGGGGATATCGTCAAATCCCTGGGCTTCGGGGTTGTTGTCGTTCTGTGGGTATCCGGGGTCTTCCGGGCTGTCCGAGAACCGACCCGCATTACCCTCGGACGGGGTGAGAAGCTGCATGGTGTTCGCCACGATCTCGGTGGTGTACCGCTTGTTTCCGTCCCGGTCATCCCACGAGCGGGTCTGTATCCTTCCCTCGACATACACCTGTTTCCCCTTGGAAAGCAGCTTGGCGCAATTCTCTGCGAGCTTTCCCCATGCGACGACTCTGTGCCACTCCGTGCGTTCCTGCCGCTCGCCGCTCTGATCCGACCAGATCTCGTTGGTGGCCATGGTGAAATTTGTCACTGCCTTGCCGTTTGGGGTGAATCTCATCTCAGGATCTTTCCCTAGCCGACCGATTAAGATAACCTTGTTTACTGATCCCGCCATAGAGACCTCCTCCATTTTTATGAGAACTAACCCGCTTTTTACTCATAAGTCAAGCGCTGAGATCGTCGCAGGGACCCGCTGCCTTCCTGAAAAAAGGATGTGTCGCCACAGAGAGTTAGGCAGGCGGGTTCCGGCAGGTGTGCCCGAAGACACCCCGGGTATTTCCTCTGTGCACACAGCAGGCTTCCCACCGGTATACCTGCTTGACACCCCTATCCGGCATGGGCTAAGGATAATTCACAGGCAGAACCATGAATGATTGGTGCCCCAGCGGCACGCTGCCGTCATCCGGGACGGTTTTTTTGAAAACTACCAGCTGCGAGGGCTGAACGGTGGGGAATGATGGATCCAGTACATGTCGGGAATATCACCATCGGGGACGGTGATCTTGTTCTGATCGCAGGTCCGTGCGTCATAGAGTCCAGGGATCATACCCGGTTCATGGCCAGAAGCCTTGCGGAGATCACCAGGAGAACAGGTATCCCCTTGATCTTCAAGGCCTCCTTCGACAAGGCAAACCGCACTTCGGTGGAATCATACCGGGGCCCGGGAATCGAAGAGGGGCTCGATATCCTCTCAGAGATAAAACAGGATCTCGGCATAGCGGTGACCACCGACATCCACGAGCCCCGTCAGGCCTCCAAAGCCGCACAGGTCGTGGACATCATCCAGATCCCGGCCTTCCTGTGCCGGCAGACAGACCTTCTCGTGGCGGCAGGGGAGACCGGAAAGCCGGTCAATGTCAAGAAAGGACAGTTCCTGGCGCCCTGGGATATGGCGCATGCCGTCAGGAAGATCGAGACAACCGGCAATACCAGGATCCTGCTCACCGAGCGCGGGTCCTCGTTCGGATACAACAACCTGGTCTGCGATCTGAGAAGCCTCGGGTTCCTCCGGGGCCTGAACAAACCGGTCGTTCTCGATGTGACCCACTCCCTCCAGCTGCCTGGCGGCAAGGGCACCTCTTCGAGTGGGAACAGGGAGTTTATCGCCCCCCTGGCACGCGCAGGGGTGGCCTTCGGCGTGGACGTTCTCTTCCTGGAGGTCCATGATCACCCAGAGCAGGCCAAGAGCGACGGGCCGAATTCCCTGCCTCTTGGCGATCTGGAACCGCTGCTGAAGCAGGTGCTGCAGATTCACAAGGCGATCGTATGAAAGACATAAAATGCCTGGTGCTCGATGTGGACGGCGTTCTCACCGACTCGAGGATCTATTTTACCGACGATGGCCAGGAGATGAAGGCATTCAACAGCAAAGACGGTCATGGCTTGAAACTCCTCATGCGCGCCGGGATCACGGTGGCCATCATAACGGGGAGATTCTCCCGGGCCCTTGAACACCGGGTGAAGGACCTGGGCATCGAGCATGTCATTCAGGGCGCAAAGGACAAGAAGTCGGCCCTGCTCGAGCTTGCCCGAACCATCGGGATCGATCCCGGGGAGATGGCCTACATGGGCGACGACGTGGTCGACCTCCCCCCCATGGCCCTGTGCGGCATGCGGATTGCCCCTGCCGACGCCATGGAACTGGTACAACAGAAGGCTGACGTGGTGACGAAGCTTCCCGGAGGCCACGGTGCGGTACGGGAGGCCGTGGAGATCATCCTGAAACGCCTCGGCCTGTTCGACACGGTCATGGAACGCTATGTGGGTTAAGTGGCTCGTGCCTATTGTCATTATCGTTCTCCTGGGTATTATATTTACAGAGAGGGAGGATACGGCAGAAACGACACAGGCTGAACCAATCCTTCGATCTGCACGGCAGATCACCATGTTCGAACAAAAACCCGATTCGGACGTTTCAACGCGCATCCAGGCCCAGAGCATTGTCGAGCATACGGACAGGCTCATCTCCCTCGACGACTTCAGGATCTCCCAGTCAGACGGCCTGCTCGTGTCAGGCAATCAGGCCAGGTATGATACCGACAGCTCCATCCTCACGGTAACGGGACCGGTTACCATCGATACAAAAGACGGAAGAAAGGCCCTGCTGAACGGACTTGTCTGGGACCGTCAGTCACAGGTAGCGACCACGGACAATCCCGTCGTGGTGGAGGGAATCGAGGGAACCATCAGGGCAGACCGGGCCGAATTTCACGACGACTTTACCCGGATACGGTTTCTAGGCGGCGTACATGCGAAGATTACTCAAGATATTCTTTATAATTAGCCTGCTTGCCCCGTCGTATGGCTACGGGGAGCAGCTCAAGGACCTCACCGGCCTGTCCGATATGGTTGAAATAGAGGCTGACAGACTGGATGTGAGCACGATCGACGGGCAGGCGGTATTTCAGGGGAATGTGAAGGCCACGAGAGGAGACATCCTCGTCAAGGGCGAGACCCTCACCCTCTTCTATGACAACAAGACCCAGAAGGTGACCTCCTTGATTGCCGAGAAAAACGTGTACGTCCTCTGGCAGGACAAGGAGGCCTCGTGCAACAAGGCGGTCTACCGGCTCGACCGCAACCTCATGGAACTCATGGGAGACGTCGTCATAACGAAAGGCCAGGAAAGGCTCTCCGGACAGAAGGTCACCATAGATATGGCCTCGGACCGGCAGGTGGTGGAAGGACAGGGCGGCCGGGTCAAGATCCGGGTGAATACGCAAGAGGAATCGGGAATCCTGCAATGGGAGAAGTGAGACTCACCGCCATCGGCCTCGAGAAGAGCTTCGGAAAGGCCCGCATCATAAAGGGCCTCGATCTCGCATGCTCTCAGGGAGAGATCATCGGGCTCTTGGGCCCGAACGGCGCGGGCAAGACCACCACGTTCTATATCATTGTCGGCCTTATCCGGCCCGACAGGGGCACGGTATCCCTCGGCCAGGAGGATATCACCGACCTGGACCTCGCCGGCAGGGCCACCAGGGGTATCAGTTATCTTCCGCAGGAGCCTTCTGTCTTCCGCGGATTGAGCGTGGAGGAGAACATCTCCGTTCCGCTCGAGGCAAAGGGGCTCAGGGGCCGCGACCTCGCCCTGGAGCTCGATGAGATCATAGCCGGATTCGGGCTCGAACACGTGAGGAAGAACAAGGGGGTATCGCTGTCGGGCGGGGAACGGCGCAGGGTTGAAATCGCGCGGGCAATGGCGCTCAATCCCCTGTATTTACTCCTCGATGAGCCTTTTGCCGGCATCGACCCCATAACAGTGAAAGATATCCAGGACATGATCGTGAACTTGAAAAAAAAGGAAATTGGTGTCATTATTACCGATCATAATGTGAAAGAAACCCTGAAGATATGTGACCGGGCATATATCATCCACCAGGGCGTCGTCATAGAGGAAGGAACACCCGAAAAGGTGATTGCGAACGATCAGGTGAAACGAATATACGTGGGAAAAGATTTCGTTCTAAACTAAGAGGAGCAGGCCATGGCATTGGAGCTTAAACAACATCTGAAGCTGTCTCAACAGCTTATCATGACCCCTCAACTCCAGCAGGCCATCAAGCTCCTTCAGCTCTCGAGGCTCGAGCTCAAAGAGTACATCACCGAAGAACTCCAGTCAAACCCCCTGCTCGACGTCGATGCCTCGACACTGCGTGATGCCCCGGCACAGCAGGATCCACAGGCCCAGGAGCAGCTCAAGTGGAAATGGGACGCATACCTCGAAACCTACGGGCAGGATAATGTCCCGTACTATGAAGACGACGAGCGGCCCACCCTGGAAGCGACTGCCACCAGGCAGGAAGGGCTCGTGGAGCACCTCCTCTGGCAGATCCGGATGAACGACTTCAGCGAAGAAGAGCGGGAGGTGGGGATCTTCATCATCGGGAACCTGGACCACAGCGGCTACCTCGGCGTGACGACCGATACCATCTGCGAGGCCACGGGCTATCCCCAGCCGGTGGTGGAATGCACCCTGGGCAAGATACAGCAGTTCGATCCCACGGGAATCGCTGCAAAGGATCTCAAGGATTGTCTCCGAATCCAGGCCAGACTCCTCGATCTCGAGGATACCCTGGTGTGGAGAATAATCGATACCCACCTCGAAGACCTCCAGACAAAGAACTTCGACAAGATCGCCCACGAACTGGACGTCTCCGTGGACGATGTGTCCCAGGCATCCCGGATCATCGTCAACATGGAACCGCGGCCTGCGCGGGACTACAGTGATGAACCACCCCAATATGTCGTACCGGATATCTATGTCGTGAACATGGAGGGAGAATTTGTCGTGCTCCTCAATGAAGAGGATCTCCCTATCCTGCAGCTCAACAAGG
The DNA here is from genome assembly GCA_018434685.1 of Deltaproteobacteria bacterium. GTDB lineage: Bacteria > Desulfobacterota > Desulfomonilia > UBA1062 > UBA1062 > DSAD01. Next base: position 78,215 of record JAHDOV010000003.1, on the reverse strand, counting down.
AATACCAGACCATGATGAGCGGCAGCGCGACGGGCAAGATTGCAAAGGACTACCTGTCCGACTGTCTGAAAAATGCCCACTGGCTGCTGAAAAGCATCCAGCAGCGCCAGAACACCCTGTGCAAGGTGACCGAGAGTATCGTGAAGTTCCAGACGGATTTTTTCAGGCACGGGATAACCCACCTGAAACCCCTTGTCCTCAGGGATGTGGCAGACGATGTCGGCATGCATGAATCCACCATAAGCCGCGTTACATCTAATAAGTATGTTCACACTCCCCAGGGCACATTCGAGCTCAAGTACTTTTTTAACAGCGGCATATCCAAGAGTGACGGGAGTTTCGTGGCATCACAGAGCGTCAAGAATGAGATTGAAGGCATTATCAAGTCGGAAGATCCGAAACACCCGCTCAGCGATCAGGCAATTGCTCACAAACTCAAGAGTAAAGGGGTGAAAATAGCACGGCGAACCGTGGCGAAGTACAGGGAGATCCTCGGTATAGTTCCTTCCAACAGAAGGAAAAAACACTATTGACCCTTAATCAAGAGAGGAGGCTTTATGCAGACAGACATTACCTTTAAAAACATAGATTCTTCAGATGCCTTGAGGGATTATTCGTCAAAAAGGTTATCCAAACTCGACAAATACCTGGACAGGCCCACCGAGGTTCATGTGGTTCTTTCGGTGGAGAAGCGCCGACACAAGGCAGATGTCACCGTGAACGCCGATGGGGTGCTCATAAATGCCGTTGAAATAACTGAAGACATGTATTCGGCCATCGATATGGTCATAGACAAACTGGAACGCCAGATCAAAAAGCACAAGGAGAAGCTCCAGGGCAAGAAGGGGCAGACCAAGGCGATCTTCGAAGGTGAAGGTACCGAGGGCGTTGAGGCCGGCCAGCCGCGGATCGTGTATGAGCGGGATTACTTCGTGAAGCCCATGAGCGTGGAAGAGGCCGTTCTGCAGATGGAGATGACCCCCCATGACTTTATCATCTTCCAGAACACCACCTCAAACCAGATCAACCTCATTTACAAGAGACAGGACGGGGACCTCGGATTGGTTGAGCCACTGATATGAAGATCGGAGACATACTCACCCCCGACTGTGTCATCTCCGACATTCAGGCCCAGACAAAGAAGGATATCCTGACGGAGATGGCTCGGCCCATTGCCCAGGCATATGACGTGAATCTCGAAGACATGGTCAGTGTCCTGCTGAACAGAGAAAAGCTCGGGTCGACCGGCATCGGTGAAGGAGTTGCAATACCCCACGGCAAGATAGCCGGGCTCAAGAACATAGCGGCTGCAGTGGGCAAGAACATCCAGGGGCTCAAGTTCGACGCCCTCGACGGGAAGCCGTGCCACATATTCTTTCTCCTGGTGGCACCGAGCAACTCGGTAAGCGGTCACTTAAAGGCGCTGGCACGGGCCTCCATGCTCCTGAAAAACCCTGCCCTGCGGGAAAGCCTCATGCATACGAATTCTCCGCAGGAACTCTACGATGTCCTGCTGGAATACGATAAACACCTGGATGAATAGAAATGACTAAAAGCCCCCCTCATGGCCATGAGGGGGGCTTTTCCGTTCTCTGACGCCTGTTAATAACAGTATAGTTTTTATCTTTTTATTAACGGGAATGGTTAACGTGATGGGTTCCAATGCCTCGGCGCACTGCTGTGCGCCCTGACATCAGTTCGTCTTATTTTTCTTCTTTCTTGCTCTTATCCTCGATATCTCCCTTTACGGACTTATCCTCTGCCGATGAGTCAGTCATGGATGATTTGAAGTTCTTGATGCCCTTTCCCAAGGCACCGCCTATCTCCGGCAACTTGCCCGCCCCGAAGATAACGAGCACGATTACCAGAATTATGATCAGTTCTGTAGGGCCGAGACCAAACATTTTTGTCCTCCTTGTTCCTTGTGTTTTTCTGAATTAACACACTTAATGGGCTTAGGCAACAAACGAAGATTGCATTTTCAATTCTCGCTGTGCACCGGGATGGACCCCTGCGGGGAGGCCAAGGCAGCCCCCGGGGTGTCGAGATCGCCCGAAGCGCGGTACACCATGAGGTAGTCGATATACGACGTTGCGCTTCCGCCGGTGTTGTCCGAGTCGTTCATGATGCCGATGGTGGCCCGTGCAGGTGGTTTTTCACCGAATGCCCGCTCATAGTCCCTGATGATATCGATGTCTTCCTGCACCCAGACCCCGGCGAGACGCCCACCCTTTTCCAGGAGGATCATCCGGCTCCTGTCGGTATAGGGACTGTCCAGGACATCCTCCTTGTGCTGGAGGTTCGCCCAGATATAGTTCAGGGAACTGTGCGGAGGGTATTGCCCGTACAGCGCCTTCATGACCCCATACCGGGTACGGTCGAGGAAACCCGCCCTGTCCGGATCGTATTCAAAGGCAATGTATACCCTGATGGGGTAATCATCGCCCTGCCTGGTCTTTGCATCGCCGTTTTCAATGATGCCGTCTATCTTCCAGCTCCATCTCACCCGGGGAAAGGCATAGACATCGAAGGTCTCGGTATAGATGAGCAGGGATGCGGAAGACCCGCTCTGCGTCTTCAGATAAGACCGGTCACCCTGGTTCCCGATGCTGTAGGTGGTGTGCCTGGGAATCTTCGGGAAAAACTCCTCTTTCCACTTGGCGAGATCCTGGAACTCCTCCCGGAACAGCACCTGCTCATTCCCCGGGTATGCATCGGAGAAAAAGGCCATAATAACCAGACACATCAGGCTGATTCCTGTCCTGCTCATGCTCCCCCCCGGGGTTCCACTGCCATTCCATCCCACCAGACCCTGCTCCTGAGCGAAAAAGCCGTTTCCGGTCTCCCTATATATAAGCACTCTGCAGGCAGAGGCAATACACCCTCCACAAGAAATCCCCCTGGACTATATCCGGGGCATGCCCGGGGGATCGCCTTGCCGGCCGGAAGTCACGACCTGACGCAGCATCCGCATGTTGCATAGTCATCCGGTGCATATTATATTGTATACAGAAAGGAATTTTATTTGTGAATCCCTGTACGGCCTTGTGTGTGGCCAAAAATTTTTCCTTTGTTCCGTTAAAGGAGCATCTCTCGAGTCACTACCCGTGCACTGCGTATCGCGATGTGCTCCACGTAGTCCAGGATACGGGCGATGTGTTCATCTTCCAGTACGGCGCGCTCGTTGCCTGGGGCATGAATCCGGAATCTCTCAAGAAGTTCCTCGATGAGATCAGGCCCTTTGAGCAGGACTCCTTTTCAGAGCACTTCTTTGACAAGTTCACCTTTTCCGTCGAGAGACTCACCCGCATAGAAGACGACCACATCAGCCTGGCCACAGAGGGTATTCTGGAGAAGCTCGCCATTTCCCACGGCATCGCCCAGTCGGTCAAGCTCGAGGAGTTCGAAATCAGTGCGGAGAGGACCATCGCCGAGACCGCCCAGATCCCCCTGAATATCGCCACCTCAGGGAGGACCCACCTGTCCCGCAGGCAGATCGCCAGGATGCGGGGGAACCTGTTCCTGGTAAAGAGCGACATCAATTTGCGCTACCAGCTCCTGGACACCCCTGAATTCTTCTGGGAATACCCCGAAGTGGAACGGGCTTATGAGATGATGGCGCGATACCTGGATGTTGCCCCGCGCATCGAGATCCTCAACCAGAAGCTCGAGGTGATACACGAACTCTTCAGCATGCTCGCCGCGGAACAGTACCACAAGCACTCATCCACGCTGGAATGGATCATCATCGTCCTGATCGCCGTGGAGATCGTGTTCTTCCTGGTTCACGACATCTTCAATGTCTTCTGAGGCCGGCGCAGGGCTGCTGCCGGCGTGCCTCATTGAATTTCAACGGATTCAAGGGCCCGCCCACGAACATGAGCAGGCCCTGATCGACTCTTTTTATGCCTGGCGTGCCCGTACGACCGCTACTCGACCTTCTGAAACTTGCTGCCAAGCGCGCCGCAGACCGGACACTGCCCCGGGGCCTTCTTCTCCGCCGTGTAGCCGCACACCGGACAGACATAGTAGGGATATTCCTCCTGATCGGCGCCAAGGGTCTCCAGCATCTTTGCGTAGAGCGCCGCATGCACCTTCTCCACCTCCAGGGCATACCGGAAACTCTTCTCGGCCGGTTTGTCTTTCTCCTCTTTGGCAGCCTCGAGCATCTCCGGGTACATGTGTTCGAATTCATGGGTTTCACCGCTGATGGCCTTGCGCAGATTATCACTCGTGTCTTCGAGTGCACCCAGGGCCTTGAGGTGATTTTTCGCGTGCACGGTCTCTGCCGCGGCAGCCGCCCTGAACAGACGTGCAGCCTGCGGATACCCGTCCTGCAGGGCACGGTCGGCAAATGCCTCATACTGCTCGTGCGCCTGAGATTCTCCGGTAAAGGCCTCTTTGAGAAATTCCTTGGATTTTGTCATACGTTCGTTGTCCCCTTTCACATTTTTCTTGGTGCTGATGGCTGACAGCAACAACTCTTTCATTTACAATAGTCACATCTGCGGCCATATTCAAGAACACCGGCGATCCAGGGTCCGGTTCTCCGTGCTCCTGCCTGGACAACATCCCCGGCCCATGTTATGATCGGCGCAATGTCCACGCAGACAAAGCTGCTCATTTTTACCGATCTGGACGGCACCCTGCTCGACTATCACACCTATTCGAAAGAGGCTGCACTTCCCGCATTGAAAAAGATCGAAGAGCTCGGCATCCCGCTCGTCATCGTCTCCAGCAAGACCAGGGCCGAGATCGAGCCCCTGCTCGACCTCCCCTGCATGGCGCAGATCTTCATCACGGAAAACGGGAGTGCTGTCTTCTTTGACCAGGCTCTAGCCCTGGACCTCGGGGAGGCCTCCACGGTGAGCGGCCGCTTCGACGCCCTCATTCTCGGCACGACCTATGAACAGGTGCTTGAAGGGCTGCGGCAGGCTGTTCAGGAGTGCGGTCTGCGGATACGGGGCTTTTCCGACATGAGCACCCCCGAGCTTGCCCGGTTCACCGGGCTCGACCTGGAAGCTGCCGGGCGTGCCGCGATGCGCGAATTTTCAGAGCCGTTCCTCTTCGAGGGGACCGCGCAGGAACTGGAGTGCCTGGCCCGGGCCCTGGACCGCAGAGACCTCACGTGCGTCCGGGGCGGCAGATTCCACCATGCACTCGGCAGGACAGACAAGGGCCTCGCCGCCGGCAGGGTGGTGGACATCTACCGGCGCAGCCACCCCCGCACCTCCTGGAAGACCCTCGCCCTGGGCGACAGTGAGAACGACATCCCGCTGCTGAGAACTGCGGATGTTGCGGTCATCATCAGGCGGCATGACGGCACCTCCATGGATTACGCACCGCCGCCGCTCCAGGAGGTCATACGGCCCCTGGCGGCAGGGCCGGCCGGCTGGAACGAGGCTGTAGTTCGTATCCTCGAGGATGTCTCCTGATTCGAAAAACGATTGCACCGGGGCGGACAAGATCTCTTGACCAAGCGGGCGGTCCATGTATATGGTGATCTCGATTTCATGATTTCAGGGATATGAGGAATACGAGTACATGATCAAGACTGACGTGGTCATCATCGGGGGCGGTGCGACAGGCTGCGGCATTGCCAGAGATCTTACCCTGCGGGGCATCCATCACTACCTCGTGGAAAAGGGAGACTTTGCAAACGGCGCCACCGGTGCATGCCACGGTCTGCTCCACAGCGGCGCACGCTATGTGACCAATGACCCTGAAGCGGCCCACGAATGCATCACGGAAAATATCATCCTCAGGAAGATCGCCAAGAAGTGCGTCGAGGTGACCGGCGGTCTCTTTGTCCGCCTGCCCGGCGATTCCAGGCGATTCCGGGATACCTTTCTCAAGAGCTGCGAAGACGTCGGCATACCCACCGAGGTCCTCTCACCCTCGCGGGCGCTCGACCTGGTGGAGAACCTGAACCCCGCGATGGAAGAGGCCATCAGGGTCCCGGACTGTTCCATCGACCCGTTTCGGCTGTGCATGCTCAACGCCTTCACCTCCCGGCACCGCGGCGGCGGGGTCCTCATCCACCACAAGGTCATCGAAATCGTAAAGGAAAAGGGCAGGTGTATCGGGGTAAAGGCGCAGGACCGTTTTAGCTCACAGGTCAAGGAAATCAGAGCCAAGATCATCATCAACGCCACCGGCGCCTGGGGAGACCAGATCGCCCACCTGTCCGGCAGCGAGGCACCCATGACCCTGTCCAAGGGTAGTCTCATCATCTCCAATCACCGCCTCACCAACATGGTGATCAACCGGCTCAGGCCTCCGTCCGACGGCGACATCATCGTCCCGAACGAGGCGGTCTGCCTTGCCGGGACCACTTCCGTGCCCGTAACCGATCCTGATGCCATCGAGGTCGACCCGCGCGAGGTGGATATCGTCGCCACCCAGGCAGAGCAGCTCATTCCCAAGTTCGGCACCACCAGGCTCATCAGGGCATACACCGGGGTCAGGCCGCTGTTGAAGGCACCCTCCGGCGACAGCAGGAATATCTCCCGGGGATTCCAGATCATCGACCACAACAACGGCATGTTCAGCATCCTCGGGGGAAAGCTCAGCACCTACCGGCTCATGGCGGAAAAGATGGTGGATGCGATCGTCGGGCATTTCGGTGTGAAGGTGTCGTGCACGACGGCGGATGTCCCCCTCGAAGGCCAGGAGGAGCTGAGCGGCTATCCGCTCTCCAAGAGGCTCAAGGAAATGGACAACATCGTCTGTGAGTGCGAGCTCGTCACGAGAGACGATGTGGAAGGGGTCATCAACAGCATCGGCACGAAGCATATCGGCGACATCCAGCACCGGACACGCCTCGGCATGGGCCCCTGCCAGGGGGGGTTCTGCACGTACCGGGCCCTGGGGATCATGCAGGAAATCGGCAGGGTGAGCCCGGAGGAATCCATGCACATCCTCAGGGAATTCCTCCAGCGCAGGTTCAGGGGAATCCGGCCGGCGCTCTGGGGAGACCAGCTCCGGGAAGAGCAGCTGGTGGAGAGCATTTACCTGGGCATCCTCAACATGGAGCAACACCAATGATTGCCCGCGAGTATGATGTCGTTGTCATAGGCGGCGGGATGTCCGGATTCATGGCATCGCACACCCTTTCCAGAAAGGGCTACAAAACGGCCCTCATCTCCCAGGGCGACCCGGTATGCAGTCTCTCCACCGGGTGCATCGACGTCCTGTCCCGGTCAAAAGACCCCCTGTCGGGCATCCGGGAGCTCCCGGATGATCACCCCTACCGCCTGGTCGGGGAGAAGGCTGTGGAGGAGGCGCTACAGTTTTTCTCTCAGATCATGGACAAAACGGCCATACCCTATACCGGAGATCCCCGAGAAAACAGGGAAATCCTCACCCCGGTCGGCACCACCAAGACAACGTGCCTGGTCCCCAGGACCATGGCCCATGCCCAGGGTGATGCGGGTGACTATATCCATGTCGTTTCCTTCAAGGGGCTCAAGGACTTTTACCCGAGCTACATCACCTCGCGCATCGCCAACTCCTCATTCTCCCTGTTCGATGCCAAGGTGACCTCGACCCTGAGCATAGCCACCCGCTTCGAAGAAAAGCCGTTCCTCGATGAATTCATCTCCTGGATTCAGGATCTCGATACCCCGTTCGGCACAATTGCACTGCCCGCGGTTCTCGGTATGCGCAAACCCATGGCAGTCCTGGAAGAACTGTCGTCAAAGACAGGGAGGGTCATCTTCGAGATCCCGACCCTGCCACCCTCCATACCGGGGATGCGGCTCTTCAGGGCGCTGAAGTCGACCCTGCAGCAGGCCGGCGGCCACGTGTACTGGGGAAAGCCGGTCTCGAGCGTAGAGCGCAGGGGATCCCGTATCGAGGCAGTAACGCTGGCCACATCGGGCAGACCCTCTCGGGTGTATGGCAGGGCCTTCATCCTCGCCTCGGGGTCGTTTGTGAGCGGCGGCCTCTTTGCATCAAGGACTTCCGTACAGGAAACCGTGTTCGACCTGCCGGTCTTTGTCCCGGGCCCCCGAACCGACTGGTTCAACCACGATTTCTTCACCCCGGGACACGCCATCGAGAAGGCCGGCATCCTCATCGGCCCCTCCTTCAGACCCAGGGAATCGGACCTCGAAAACCTGTTCGTATGCGGCAGCATCATCGCCCACAGCGAGATCATGAAAAACCACTGCGGCCACGGACTGGCCATCGCAACCGGCTGTGCTGCTGCAAACGCATGCGACAAGGAGCTGTCATGAGTTTCGAGCACTGTGTCCGGTGTACCGTGTGTGTGGAAAACTGCCCTATATTCAAGGTTCAGCCAAAGTTCCCCGGACCCAAACAGTCGGGCCCGGATGCACAGCGCTTCCGCCTCGATGGCGAGGCATCCGTGGACGAATGGGTGCGGCTGTGCTGCCAGTGCAGACGCTGTGAGGTTTCCTGTCCGTACGGGGTCGCCGTGGCGGACATCATCCTCAATGCGCAGCTGAAATACAGCTCGGAGCACTTCAGCCCCTTTGCCGCGCACCTCTTTGCCAATACCCATTACCTGGGGGAACTGGCCTCGCTCGCTGCGCCCATTACCAACAGGGTTACATCGCTTTCGCTGACCAAGACCATCCTGAACCTGCTCGGGGTGTCCACCTATCTCCCCATGCCCGAATACCGGTTCCGGACGCTGAGCAGGTCTCGGCGCCGCAAGGGACGCGGTGCACGCAAGGTGGTGTTTTTCTACGGATGCTACCTCAACTACAACCGCCCGGATATCGGCAGGGGGATCAGAGACCTCCTCGTGTCGCTCGGATGCCGGGTGGTCATGCCGCATCAGATGTGCTGCGGGCTGCCTGCCCTCGGCAACGGGGATGTGGAGATCGCACGGCGTTTCGCCAGGAAGAATGCAGCCATGCTGACCGAGTACATCAACAAGGGGTACGCGGTCGTCTATGCCTGCACCTCCTGCGGCCTCACCCTGATTCACGAGTATCCCGAACTCCTGAAGATCCCTGAAGGCAAACGGATCGCCGAGAACACCTATAACGTTCACGAGTATATCCTCAACCTCATTGAAGAAGGCTATGCCCAGGTAGAATTCGGTGAGGTGAACAAGAAGATCGCCTACCACATACCCTGCCACCTGAGGGCCCTGGACATCGGTTATCCCGCCGCGAGCATCTTCGAAAAGATCCCGTCGCTCGACGTCCACATCCTGGAAGATAACTGCTGCGGGCTCGCCGGAAGCTACGGATTCAAGAAGAAAAACCAGGCCACGGCAGTAAACCTGGGAAAGATCGCCTCGGATGCCATACGTGATCTCGAGGTGGATGCCTTTGTATCGGACTGCGGGGCATGCCGGATGCAGCTCGGCACCTTAAGCGGTGTGGCGGGAGAAGATCCGTCACAGATCATCCTGGAATCACTTAAGAATGCACAAACAAAGAAAAGGAGCTTGTTGTGATTAATGATTGTACACCCGAGAAACTTGAAGAACTGGCAGAAAAATCCCGCTATTCCAGGGCCGATATCCTCGCTATGACCTATCTTGCGGGCAGCGGCCATCCCGGTGGCTCGCTCTCGTCCATAGACATCTATACATTGCTGTACCATACAATAGACCTGGAAACGGACAGGGTTGTGGTCTCTCACGGACACACCTCTCCTGCCGTGTATTCCGCTCTCGCCCGCAGGGGTCTCTTCTCCCCGAAGGAAGTCATCAAGGGCTTCAGGCGGGTGGGCAGCATCTTCGAAGGACACGTGGAACCCACGGTCCCGGGTGTGCCCTGGGGAACCGGGAACCTCGGGCAGGGTCTGTCGGTGGCATGCGGACTGGCTATTGCCGGCAGGCTCAAGGGATATGCCCTGGACTGTTTCGTGGTCATGGGTGACGGCGAACAGCAGAAGGGACAGATCAGCGAGGCCAGGAGATTCATCCGGAAGTACGACCTGAACAACATCACGGTCATTATCGACAACAACATGCTCCAGATATCGGGCAACAGGAACGACGTGATGCCACAGAACCTCCGTGCCGAGTACGAATCGGCAGGATTCACCGTGCTGGAGATCGACGGACACGACTTCGCCCAGATATACGCTGCGGTCAAGCAGGCTTCAGCCGATACCCGCTCACCCTATGCCATCATCGCACATACCACCATGGGCAAGGGCGTAAGCTTCATGGAGAACAGGGAGAAGTATCACGGCAGCCCGCTCAACAACGACGAGATGGGAAAGGCCCTGGCCGAGATCGATCTCCAGTGGCCCCTCGAGGATCTCAGGACGCTGAGGAACGAACCCATCGATGAGGAAATCGTCAGGTCTTCATGGCCGTTTCCGTCCCTGTCCCGTGGAGAGGCCCGCCTCTATGAAAAAAGCGTGAAGACCGACAACAGGTCTGCCATGGGCACCGCGCTTGTCGATGTTGCAACAGCCAATCCGGGCACGCCCTTTGCGGTATTCGACTGCGATCTGGCAGGCTCGGTGAAGACCGCGGGTTTTGCCAAGGCCTTTCCCGAGAGTTTTTTCCAGGCGGGAATCATGGAGCACAACACGGCAGCCATGGCAGGCGCCGCATCATCCCAGGGCGTGGTGAGCGTGTTTGCCGACTTCGGCATGTTCGGCATCGACGAGACCTACAACCAGCAGCGCCTCAACGCCATCAACGAGGCTCATCTGAAACTGCTCTGCACGCACCTCGGGGTCGATGTGGGCGAAGATGGCAAGACCCATCAGTGCATCGATTATCTCGGACTGATGAGAAACCTCGACGGCTTCTCCGTCATCATCCCGCTGGACCCCAATGAAACCGACCGGGCCACCCGCTGGGCTTTGAGCCAGCCGGGCAATTGCATGATCGGGGTGGGAAGATCCAAGCTTCCGGTCATAACCGTTCCCGGGGGGGCAGAATTCTTCTCCGCACAGGGCTTTGTCTACGGACAGGCCCATCACCTGAGAAAGGGTTCCCGGGCAACCCTGTTCGCCCTTGGCGCAATGAGCGCCGAAGCGATCAGGGCATGGGAGATCCTCGACCAGGACGGCATCGATATAGAGGTCGTCGGGATCTCGTGTCCGTTTGCCATAGATGTTCGGGAGATCGCCGATGCTGCGGCAAGAGGGCCTGTTTTCGTCGTGGAGGATCACCTGAGTGTATCCGGTCTGGCGTCCCTGATAGCCTACCAGGCAGCGACAAACAACCTGGCGATCGAGTTGATCCCTATGGGCATAAAGGGATTTCCCCCGTCAGGACCTTCGGATGTCTGCCTGGGATGTTTCGATCTTCGGCCCGAAGATCTTGCAAAGAATATCAGAGGGAGGTTAAAGAAAATCGTATGAAGAGAATCCTTGTTTCTATTGCATTGGTACTGTCCCTGTTCGTACTTCCTGCACAATCACAGGCGGCATCATCGCTCGAGATCGTGTTCTGGGATTCCCTCATGGGTGCCGGCATGGGCGCGCTCGTGGGGACTGCAACGCTTGCCTTCATGAACAATCCGGGCGACCACCTCGAGCGGATCGCCCAGGGAGCCAGCATTGGCCTGATCTGCGGCCTGGGCTTCGGGGTCTATGAGATCTCGCCAATGTTCTACACCACGACAACCCCGTCGGGGGAAAAAGAGCGGGTCTATGGACTTCGGCTGACGGCCCCATTACAATAGTAGATACACCGTGTGCCATGCGCCCGGGGGGCAGTCGAACCTGCCCCTTCTAGAGCGCATACCTGCCGGCGATAATCCTGTTCTTCATGGAGGGATAGATGAAGAGACTCTTCATTTCAACGGCACTGATACTGGCCTTCGTTCTGGTATCACCACCTGCCGATGCCGCTTCCGGCATCGGGTCCCTGGTTTCGACCTCTCTTCTGGGGACAAGTATCGGGCTCCTGATCGGGGCAACGACCATGGCATTCATGAACAATCCCGGCGATCACGGCGACCGTGTCGCCTACAGTGCCGGTATCGGTTTCCTGTGCGGGTTTTCCCTGGGACTGTACGGGATCATCTCTCCCACGTACGAGTCTTCCCGCTCTCCGTCAGGCAGCCACGAACACGTCTACGGCATCCGGATGTCCATCCCCCTCGAGTAGGACGAAGGGTCCGTCCCGGCAGAGACGGTCCTCCCCTCAGACCCCGAGTTGCTTTTCCAGGGCTATGACCTTTGTCAGTCCTTCACCCTCGGCATGACGTCTGAATGCGAGATCGATGAGCGTCGAGATGAGCATTGAATAGGGGATACCGCTCGCCTCCCAGAGTTTCGGATACATGGAGATGCTCGTAAACCCCGGGATGGTGTTGATCTCGTTGAGGTAATAGGCATCGGGAGAGACGAGAAAATCCACCCGCGCCATGCCGGTACCACCGATGGCCACAAAGGCGTCCACCGCGGTAAACTGGATATCTTCCATCAGGGACTTGCCGATCCTGGCAGGGATGACGAGTTCAGTGGTTCCGTCCACGTACTTGGCGTCAAAATCATAAAAATCATTGCCCGGGATGATCTGTCCGGCTATGGACGCCCTCGGCTCGTTGTTCCCGAGCACGGCGACCTCGATCTCCAGGGGATTCTCCACGGCGTTCTCGATAACCACCTTGGGTGAAAGGGCCAGCGCCTTCTCGATACCCCCTATGACCGCATCGATATCACCTGCCCGGGTAATGCCGATACTGGACCCCATGGTGGCCGGCTTGATGAACACCGGCAGGGTCAGAGAGTCGGATATCTCATCCAGGATTTCCTCCCGGTCGGTTTTCCACATCCAGCTCGTGACGCAGGTTCCCTTCACCACCGGTATCCCCCGCTGTGCGAGCACTCTCTTGGTCATGTCCTTATCCATGGCAATGGCAGAGGACATGGTATCGCAACCCACAAAGGGTATCCCTGCGATTTCGAACAGCCCCTGAATGGTGCCGTCCTCACCCCGGGGCCCGTGAAGCACGGGGAAAATGGCATCGACCCGGATGACATCTCCGCCTTCGATGGGAAGGAACCCCCTCTTTTCAGGATCGATCGAGAGGATCACCCGCTTCACGTCATGCATGCTCCCGCCCCTGAGGAGATCGAACGTACCGGTCCCGAGAAACCACCGTCCCTGTTTGTCGATGCCCACATAGACCGGTTCGAACCGGTCGGTATCGATGTGCCTGGCCACCGAAGAGGCAGAGACAACAGACACATCGTGCTCGGCCGATACCCCGCCAAAGATGATTGCAACCTTTTGTCTAGAGTTCACTGATTACCGCCTTTCTAGTTTCAGTGTCATACATGGCAAAGGTTCTGCCATCGGAGAGGATTCCCGAGGGCGTTCCCGAATTGAGGACGAGCATGCCACCACGAACCTCGGCATGTTTCCTGTGGGTATGACCGTAGACCAGCAGATCCACGCACGAGGGATCGCTATAGTCATTGATATCTTGGGAGTCCGAGATAATCCCTCTCTTCACGCTCTCCTCTTCTATGCCCCGTACTTGGTCAGCTTGTCCGCATGGGCCAGGGCCAGGGGCATGATGTCGAGGTGCCGTATATGCCCGAGCCCGCCCTGCATGCACGCGACCTCGCCGAAGCTCGTCACCGTGTCCTTGCGGATGTTCTTCGCATACAGGAGGATCGGCAGCTCGTGCCAGGAGTGGCCTTTCATCACCGAGGGGGTGGAGTGGTCGCCCGAGATGATCAACACATCGGGATCGAGGGCCATGATCTGCGGGAGCAGGGCGTCGGTCTCTTCGATGACCTTCACCTTTGCCTCGAAATTCCCGTCCTCTCCGGCAGAATCCGTCTTCTTGACATGGAAGAAGAAAAAGTCGTAGCTGCCCCAGTTCGCCTTGAGGGTCTCGACCTCGGAGGCAACCGTGTCGCCGGCCTTGAGGACATCCATACCCACCAGGCGGGAGAGCCCCTTGTACATGGGATACGTCGCGATGGCACAGGCATTGAGCCCGTATACCTCGCGATAGGAGGGCAGCCCGGGGTCCTTGGCAATGCCCCGAAGGGTGCAGCCGTTGGCAGGCCGCTCATCCTTGAGGATTGCAAAGGCCTTGGCGAGCCACTGGTTGAGCAGACCGGCGCTCTTTTCCGCCTCGCTGCTCAACGCCTTGACGGCAAGCGGCTTCACCCCTGTTTTCTGGGGGTCGGTCTCGGTGAGTCCGTCAAAGAGACCGTCGGCCTCGAGGACCAGCGCGAACCGGTAGTCTTTTACCGGCCGGATGATGATATTCACCCCGGGGATCTCAATGACCGAGAGCTTTTCCACCAGGGATGCACACTGCTCCGTGGGGATACGGCCAGCCCTCCGGTCGGTGATCACGCCGGTAGCCGGGTCCAGCGTGCAGAAATTGCCCCGCGCAGCCAGACTCCTGGGGTTCAGCTCCAATCCGATGCCCAGGGCCTCGAGAACGCCCCTGCCGATCTGATACTCGAGGGGGTCATACCCGAAGAGGCCGAGGTGACCGGGGCCGCTTCCCGGGGTAATCCCCGGCGCGATCGGGGTCGACAGCCCGAGTATGGAGTCCTGAGACAGCCGGTCCATATTCGGGGTTCGGGCAGCCTCCAGCTCGGTTTTTCCCTCGCTGCCGGGAAGACCGCCCAGTCCGTCGAGGACCAGGAGGACAATCTTTTTATCCGAGGAAACATGCAATTCCTTCATGAGATCAATCTGTTTCATGCCTTGCTCCTTGTGGGTTCTTCTCCGCGAGACAGCATTACAGGGTCCGTATCAGATACAGACCTCCGCACTATACCGTCTCCGGCTGAAAAGTTCAAGCCACTATCATGAGATACCACTTTCAAAACAAGCCTTTATGCTCTTCTTCACCTCATCCATGCTCTGCGCCCTGCCGGCGAGCTTTGTCAGGTAATGCCCGAAGGTGAGGTTCTGCGCGAGCCAGAACAGTGCCGTCTTGAACCTCTTGAGTGCCACATCGGCGGGGAAATGTGTTTCCAGCAGAGCGAGCAGGGCATGGAGCACCTCTTGGAGCCCCGGGGCTTCTCCCTGGGGCTGACCTGCCATGAGTGCCCTGACATCGCGGAAGATCCAGGGATGTATGAGCGCCTGCCTGCCGATCATCACCCCGTCACAGCCGGTCTGCCGCACCATGTCACAGGCATCCTGCGCACACATGACATCGCCGTTGCCGACAACCGGTATCGAGACATGCTCCTTGAGGGAGGCGATATACTCCCACCGGGCCTTTCTCGACAAGCCGTCCGGGACGGTCCGTGCGTGGAGCACGAGGAAATCCGCCCCCGCCTCCTGAAGCATGCCGGCGAACTCCAGCATATACTGCCTGTCCGGGGCGTAGCCGATCCTCATCTTCACGGAAACCGGCCTCCCGGTGGCCCTCCTCACCGCCGAGATCACCTGCCCTGCCCGGTCCATATCCTTCATGAGGGCAGCCCCCCAGCCGTGCACCGTGACCTTTTTCAGCCAGCACCCCATGTTCACGTCGATGCCGAAGGGATCAAAGGTATCGAGCCTGCTGGCTGCCTGCTCCATCTTCTCAGGATCGCTGCCGAGGATCTGGAATATCAGGTCGTTGGTGTGCGCCCACCTCAGGTATACCGATGTTTCAGGGTTTTCCACGGGCACAATCCGGGAATTGAGCATCTCGGAATAGAAGAGGTCGCATCCGCCGAAGCTGCGTATGAGTTCCCGGTACGCCACATGGCTCAGGTCCACCATGGGCGCCATGACGAGCACGGGTGTTGGCAGATTGAGCATCAAGGCTTACTTGTGCCGATCCCTCAACACGACCAGGGCATCCACTGCAATGGGGGTGTCGCCCTGAACAATGAGCGGATTGATATCGATTTCAGCGACCTCGTCGATCTCGAGCCCTATCCTGCCAAGATTGATGAGGGCATTTGCCAGGATATCCCGGTTAACGGCCGGCTTGCCCCTGAATTCGTCCAGGAGTTTTTTTGCCTTGATCTCGTCCATCATCTCCAGGGCATCCCGCTTCTCCAGGGGAGCAACCCGGAAGGTCACGTCTTTGAGGACCTCGGTAAAGATCCCGCCCAGGCCGAACATGACGCACGGACCGAACTGGGGGTCACGGATGAGCCCGGCAACGAATTCTCTGTCCCCCTTGATCATCTGCTGGACGAGGATGCCGTCGAGCTGGTCTCCTCCCCGTTCCTCCAGGGCCCTGTACGCCCTTTCAAGCCCTGCATCATCCTTTATGTTGAGTTCGATCAGGTTCAGTTCCGTCTTGTGCGTCAAGGTACTCGAGGACCCTTTCAGCGCCACGGGATACCCGATCTCATTGGCAAACCGGATCGCCTCGGCCAGGTCTTTTGTTACCAGTTCCCTCGTGACCGGTATGGAATACGCATCCAGCACCTTTTTCGATTCATATTCGCTGAGCGTCTTTTCCCCTCTTTTCATGGCATCGTCTATGATCTTCATAACAACCCCTCCGGAGCGTATTGTTTCTAGTTCCTTAACAGAAATGGCCAATAAAGAAAACGGCTATCTCTGCATGCCCGACTACCTGGTGCCCTGGCAATCCCACAGGGCTTGACGAACCGCAGCAATGGGTATATTGGGGTCGTACACGCGGACGAGCGGGATCCCGCGCTATAAATTATCCCTCATTTGTTTATAGAAGACAGATGGAGCCCGAATGAAAGACAGTACCCCTCTTAAAGAGAACACCCTGAACGTAACGGAGATCTTCCACTCCCTGCAGGGAGAAGGTCCCTGGCTCGGTATTCCGGCTACCTTCCTCCGCCTGGGCGGCTGTGTCGAGCCGTACTGCCCCTGGTGCGACACCCCCTACGCCCTGGAGGAATCCACCCGGATGTCGCCCCGAGACATCCTCGATGCCCTGGAAGGGTATCCGGGCAGGCAGGTGGTCGTCACCGGCGGTGAGCCGTTCCTGCAGTGGGACCACGGCCTGGCGGATCTTCACGCCTCACTCGTGCTGCGCGGGTATCGAATCCAGTACGAGACGAGCGGAAAGGTGCCCTTCCCCCTGATGCCCGACGCACTGATAGTCTGCAGCCCCAAATGTATCGACGGCACCTGGAGATTCGACCCGGCCAACCGCGGCAGGGCCGATTACTATAAATTCGTGGCACACGACCCCGGTTCCCTCGAGGCCATGGAAGGCTTCATCGGGCTTTATGCCCTTCCGAAAGAGCGGGTCTATGTCATGCCCCTGGGAACGACCCGGGAGGAACAGTTGCGCCACATGGAACCGCTCTTCTGCTTCTGCAGGGATCACGGGTATCGAATGACACCCAGGCTCCATGTCCTGACCTTTGATTCCAGACGAGGTGTATGATGAACGATGCGGTCATTCTGTTATCCGGGGGCATGGACTCGGGCGTGCTACTCGCCTGGGCTCGAGCCCGGTTCGACACGATTCACGGCCTGTATTTCGACTATGGCTCCAAGCACCAGGAAAAAGAGTTTTCCATGGCACAGATCCTTGCCTCACACTACGAGGCCGCCTTTACCCGGATCGATCTGCCCTTTATCAATACCCTCTTTTCCTCTTCTCTGCTGCTCTCCGGGGGGGACATTCCCGAGGGCCCCTACGAACTGGACAATATCTCCTCTACCGTCGTTCCCTTCAGAAACGGCATCATGCTCTCCATCGCCGCAGGCTATGCGGAAAATCACGGGATCAAGACCGTGCTCATCGCATCCCACGGCGGTGACCACCTCATCTATCCCGACTGCACGACCGGATTTACTCAGGCCATGTCCAAGGCGGCCGGCGAAGGGACGTTCACGGGGGTAACCATCGAGGCCCCCTTCGGTTCTCTCGGCAAAAAAGACATCGCCCTGATCGGCAGGGACCTGGGATTCGACTTTTCCACGACCTGGTCCTGCTACAAGGGGCTGGATCTTCACTGCGGCAGGTGTGCCACCTGCCTCGAAAGAAAGGCTGCCCTGGACCATGACCGGGGACTTGACCCTACGGAGTATATGACATGAGTGACATCCCTCTCGGAAAACAGACCCCGTCTCCCAGCAGGTACGACCCTTCCATCCTGTTCCCCATTGCCCGGCCGGAGCCTGCCCTGCCCATGTTCGGCTTCGACCTGTGGCGCTCGTATGAGCTGGCATGGCTCACTGCCAGAGGCAAACCGTGTATCGGGATCCTCGAGCTGATCTATCCCCGGCAGAGCAGGAATATCGTCGAATCGAAGTCCTTAAAGCTCTACCTGCACGGACTGTCGAACAGGAGGTTCGGTTCGCTAGGCGAGCTTTCCCGGCTCCTGATGGCCGATCTCGAACGCATTTTGGAGACCCCCTGGCTGTCGGTCGTGGTCTACGACGAGACCGCGATGGCATCCATACCCTGGCACACCTCTCCTGAAGGCACCTGCATCGATTCCCTGGATATCGAGATCCACTCGGCACTCCCCGACCCCATGCTGCTCGCGACCGGGACGCACCAGGCCCGTGAGGTGCTCTATTCCCATGTGCTGCGCACCTTCTGTCCCATCACCCATCAGCCCGACTGGGGCAGCGTGATCATAGACTATGCAGGCAGAAAGATACGGGATGAGGCTCTGCTGAGTTACATCTGTTCCTACCGGGACCACGAAGGCTTCGGCGAGCAGTGCTGTGAACAGATCTACCGCCATATCATGGAGCGCTGCCGCCCACAACGACTCACGGTATCCTGCCTGTTCACCCGCAGGGGGGGCATCGACATCAATCCTGTCCGTGCAAACGTGGAGATCACCCCCGAAGAGACCAGGCCCTGCAGGCTCATCCGTCAGTAATCCCGAGGCGGCGGCTGAACAAGAGGCGGCAAGAAAGGCCGGTAAAAGAGCAACGGATACAGGGTCAAGGTCTTGTTGATATCTGTACATCTCCGGTAATATCCATGTGCATGTCGTAGATGCCGAAACTGCCCAGGCTCGGTCCCGCTCCCGGCTCGGGCCCGATCCGGATGGCACCGATAGTGAATTCATCGATATCGATGGACATGTCGTTCAGATGGAAGTTGAGGCTCGAGACCTCGGTGCCCAACCGGGTCGCCATCGTGACGACGTCCAGGGTCATCGGGGTCGGGAAATTCATGCTTGCGCGGTAGGTAACATCACACAGGCTCAGGAAGCCTGCCTGTGTATCGCCGCCCAGCCCGTCGAGATCCCCGTAGCTGAGCGTATCCATGACCATGTTGATGCCGAGATTCGTCACGCTGAAGGCTATCCCGGCCTGACCGACAACCTCTCCGAGCTGATCCTCAGTCAGGGTGCTGAGCTTTGCAAAACTTGCATGAGGGAGCATGAGCAGTCCGATTATGCACAACACAGCCAATAGGCTTTTTCTTTTCATCTGGTACTCCTTTCTGATCAGTTTCTCCAGGCAACCCGGCTGTCCGCGCTGAAGCGGACCCGTGGCTTTCCGTCCCAGGGTTACCCCTGGTTTGGCGTGAATCCTTGCTGCTGTTGAAACCTTCTCAGGCAGCCCGGCCGTCCGCCCTGAAGCGGACCCGTGACTTTCCGTCCCAGAGTTGCCCCTGGTTTGGCTGAGGAGGCGGCCCGGCTGTCTGCAAAAGCAGACCCGTGGCTTTCCGTCCCACAGTCGCCTGTGGTTTGGCTAAAGGCAGGGCGGTTGATTATCCGCCCCTGGTCGGCCCTTATGCACCCGTCACTCTTTTACCCATGTCTATTCTCTGGGTTCAAAGAATACACATGGCTCTCTTTCTTCGATTGTCAAAGAACACGCCCGGGCTCATGCCGGGCCCGTATAGTGACCGTATCGCCTGGATGGGGAAAAATATTAACGAATAAATGGACTGGTGAATCGATAATCAAAAAAGCCTTTAGACTGAAGTGGTTGGTTATCAGAAAAGATCTCAGGAAGGTCTGGAGCGGGTAGCCCGGTATCCTGTCGGGGTGAGGCGGAAAATCTCCTCGATATCTCCGGTGACGATGTATAACTTCCCGGCATTGAAGGCCTCGTCATACTCGTACACCCGGTAGAGGTAGTACTCGCCGGCATGCTGTCTGGCAAATTCCAGCTCGTGGGTTCTCAGGTAGAACGGGGCTTCGGCACCTCCCCTGGTAGTCTTCACCTCGATATACTTCACCGCCCCCTCTGCGGTATACGACTCGATATCATAGCCGGCGTGCTCACCCTCTATTGCCGCGACATGCCGCACCTTGTGGGCGAGATCGGCCCTGCCCGCCTGGATGAGCGCTCTCTTTTCATGGGCTATCACGATCTTTTCTCCGGCAATAACGAGCTCTGTATCCAGTACCTCTTCAGCGGAAAAATCCGGTGTCCTGGTGCGTCGAAAGGCATCGCCTGTGATACCGTCCTCAAGCAGATTCAGCGGGGGGGGTGTCTCCCGGAGCATGCTTCTCAAGGGGAGGCGTTCATGGTCTCCCGGCTGCCTCTCGTCCTGCAGGACCAGACCGGACCGGTTCAACTCTTTCTGGGATATATTCCAGTCAAGGATCTGCCACTGGATATACACCGGCTTCTCGCGCGACGCGTCATGCCGCAGATATTTCAGCCTGCCCAGGTAGGTGTATCTCCCCTGCTTTTTCTGCCGGCAGAAGAGATAGATCGTATTGCGCAGTTCGTCATGGGTGATGAACTGCCGTATCTGCGGGTCTTTCAGGGCCTGGCCGGCCTTTGATTTCCAGGTAAAGACCCCGTCTTTCGTTATCCCTTCTTCGGATGAACCCTCTGTATGCTCCTGGGTCGTGAAAAAGACCCAGTCACCCGGCCGGCCATGGAGCCCCACGATCGTATGGAGCCCCCATGCACCCCTCTGCGGGATGAAGGGTGTCCCGGGTGAGAATATCTCGAGCACCTCGCTCCTGGAATATTTCTGGTACAGTACAAGCTGGGGCATTGCCCTTTTAAATAATACACCTCCGGCTTCTGTGCAATACCTATTCGGGTTGCCCCTGTCGGCCGGGCGAAGCCTCATCCTGGTGCCTCTGAGGCACCGCGGGGGGCGTCCTGCACTCAGGAATGCCCCGTGTTGATAATCCGTGAAGACAGTTTGCCTGCCTGATACGGATTAGCCATCCCTCTCCACAGGGCCACAGCCCTGTGATAACAGGCATCCGCCCGTTTTGCCTGACCCGTCGACCGAAAATAATCTCCCCAGGACTCCAGGGTCCATGCAGTGTGCGGCCGCATGGAACACGCCCTGGCCAGAAACGAGGCCCTCTTCAAGGCGTCACGGGTCTCATCGAACATCTCCTGGCGAAGATAGAGCCGTCCCATGATCCTCAGTGCCCAGACAAGCTGATCCTGATTGCCGTTGAGTTCATTCCAGGCAATGCCCTTGAGCGCAACCCGTTCGGCCCCCTCGGTGTCCCCCATGGTCTCCAGTGCCTCGGCAAGGACGTTGAGTGCATAGGGAACCCTGTTCGCAATCCCCTCTTCGAAAACCGGCAGCGCCATCATGAGCAGATCCCGTGCCTGTTCGCACTGTCCCTTCTCCACCGCGATCCATGCGCGATAGAGGCTTATCAGCGCCGGGAAGCCCTTCATCCCGTTATCGAGCGCCTCGAACATCCTGAGCTCTTCACCGGCCCTGTCGAGCTCTCCGGTATAGCGGGCATTGAAGTATATGGAGCTCTGGATTCTCAGGTACGATAATCCCCCCGCAAGACTGCCGAGTTTCCTCTCCTGGGCGTGCACCAGCTCGAATACCTGCCGCGCCCGAGGGAAATCGCCCCTGAGGTAATGAAGGTATCCCAGGTAGATCTCCGCCATGAGTTCGAGATCCAGGTAGTCCCCGCAGAGGTCCTTCGTCTGCGAGTACCATGCCATGGCTTCCTGTACGGCGCCCTTCCAGACATAGGCGGTAAGGGTCGTGAGGTGGTTGACGGCAAGGAGAAATCTGTCCGCCGTCCCCAGGGCCGGCCTCGCCTCGTTCAGATACCCCAGAGAAACATCCGGCCTGCCGAGATAGGTGTAGGTGTAGGCAACAGCGGTCTGCGCAGCACTGCGGAGGATCCCATCGTCCCCTGCACTCTCAAGGGCCTGCTCAAAGGTATCGAGAGCTTCTTTGAACAGACCCTTTTGAGAATAGAGGTTGATGAGGCGGATCAGCACAAAGGCCTCGCCCCGGCTCGCGCCAGAGCGGGCATGATGCCCTCGGAGGGATTCCAGTGCCCGAACGGCCAGGTTCGGGTCGAGGATACGGGCGCATGACCAGATCCCTTCCCATACTGCTGCCAGGCCTTCCCGGTCACGGTCCGCCTCAGCGGTCACGAGCAGCCATTTCTCGGCGATCCTATAGTGGGCGGCAGCTTCCACCCATGCTCCCTCGGCCTGATATTTCCGGGCGGCCATGATACTGTACTGAATCGCGAGGTCTTTTTCACCGGCACAATCGAAATGGTAGGCGAGCATGTCGCAGATATCTCCCGGAGCCCGCCCCATCCGCTCCAGTGCCCGGCCCACCTTCTTGTGCATCATCATCCGGTGGCGCTTCAGCTGGGTCTGATAGGCCACTTCCTGGGTCAGCGCATGCCGGAAGCGGTATTCACCGGATTCGGACTCATGGATGAACCCGGCCTCTTGAAGACCCCAGAGGCCGGCATCGAACTGCGTCTGCCGGGTACTTACCGCCGCCAGGAGGGTCTTCGGAAACACCTTGCCGATTACCGATGCCTCCTGCAGCAGCGTCTTGAGTTCCGCACCGAGGTTCAGCAGACGAGCCGCGATGAGCCCCTGAATGGTCGAGGGAACACCGCCCGGGATCTCCCCGTGAGCACACTGCGACAGGGAAATGCCCTTCTCGAAAAGATAGTTGACCACCTCCTCGATGTAGAACGGATTCCCCCCTGTTTCCCGGTACAGATACGTTACAGCCGCCTCCGGGATACGATTTCCCTCGAGCATGTGCCCGAGCATTGCTGCAACTTCTGTCCGGTCCAGATCGTTCAACCCAATGTGCGCACTAACCGGGATCAGCTCTGAGACGGCCCGTGTGCTGATGAGGAACAGACACGAGCCTGCTGCCTCCCTGTCCTGGAAAAGATATTCCAGCAGGTCAAGGGTAGAGCGGTCCGCCCAGTGAATATCCTCTATGCACACAACAAGAGGCGAGACAGTGCCGGCAGAGCGGATCAGCCATGAGAATGCATCGCAGATCCCGGCCTTCCATTCACCGGGCATCACCTGCATGGCAGAGGCCTGCGCGTTGCAAAGAGATATCAGGGAGGCGCTGTGCCGCATATCCGAAGAAAACGCCCTGATCTTCTCTTCCACCTCTTCCCTGCTGTCCCTTCCCTCACGAATCCCCAGGAGGGCCCTGGCGAGGCCGGTTATCGGACAGTAGGGGGTGTCTTTCGTATGGTCCAGGCACTGGGCATGTATCCATCTGGTCCGCTTAGGCACCTGTTTCCTGAACTCGTGTATCAGCCTGCTTTTCCCCACGCCCGGGTCCCCGTGTATACACACCGCCGAACCCTTCCCCTCCAGCAGGTTATCGAAGGCATGCACAAGGGCTGCGAGCTCTTTCTTTCGGCCGATCAGGCCCGAGGTGATGCCGCCTTGCCGGTGGATGCCTACCGGCACCTCTCTGGCGGAAAGGACCCGGAACACCCTCATCGGTTCCCGGACACCCTTGAGACGCTTTTTCCCCATGCCTTCGATGGTGAAATGACGCGCCGCATCGGTCATGACCGTCTCCCCGATGAGTATATCGTCCGGGCCTGCCAGGGCTGAAAGCCTGGATGCGATGTTGATCGGCGTGCCCAAGGCGCCGTGGGCATTGCGGTCATCCCACTGCTGATCTACGAGCACCAGGCCGGTATTGATGCCGGTATGCATGGAGATTCCCCTGCCGAGGCAGGGATACGACTCACCGGCAATCTCGCGGGCAAACCCGTGAATCTCCCGTGCGGCGTGAATTGCCGAAACGGCATGGTGCTCGTGCATATCGTCCAGCCCGAACAGGGCGACAACCCCGTCTCCCACAAACTTTTCCACACTCCCGCCGTATGCGGCAATGATGTGGGCAGACTTCGCAAAGAGGGTGTCCATGATATCCTTGAGTTCTTCGGGTTCGAGTTCCTCGGTCAGGGGGGTATATTCACACAGGTCGGAGAACAGGGCGGTTACGTGGCGATATTCACGGACGTGTCCCCCGTGATCCAGGGATACGCCGCAGTGTCTGCAGAATCTGTCCGAACGCCCGCCAACCACTCCACAGCGTGGGCACGCAATTACATCATCACACATCAAATCCTCTCAATTAAAGGATAACTGCCTCGGGGCGAGAGTCAACCCTTTGGTATCCCTTTGGTATCCCTTTGTTATCCCGACCTAACTTTATATTGACCTGATGAGGAGAATGATCAATAATGCCCCGACTGGTAAAGATAACGATATATTTGTGAGGTAAATGAGCAATGGTAATGAAATTGAAAAAGATCTGGCTTGACGGAAAACTTGTCGATTGGGATGATGCTCAGGTTCATATATTGACGCACAGCCTTCATTACGGTGTCGCTGCCTTTGAAGGTGTCAGATGTTACAAGTGCGACGACGGTCGCTCCGCAATATTCAGGCACCAGGATCACACGAGACGGCTCTTTGACTCCGCAAAGATCTACCTGATGAACATCCCCTACACCACCGATGAGATCATTGAGGCAACCAAACAGACCATCAAGGCAAACGCGCTGAAAGAGTGCTACATTCGCCCGATCGTCTTCATCGGGGACGGGGTCATGGGGGTCAATCCGGGCAAAAACCCCATCCGGGTATCCATCATCTGCTGGGAATGGGGGGCATATCTCGGCGATGACGGCCTCAGCAAGGGAATCCGGGTAAAGACCTCTTCGTTCATCAGGCACCATCCGAACATCATGCTCACCAAGGCGAAGGTGAGCGGTAATTATGTGAATTCCATCCTCTCGAAGCTGGAGGTCACCCGGGTCGGTTACGACGAGGCACTCATGCTCGATCCCCAGGGCAACGTGGCAGAAGGCAGCGGAGAGAATATCTTTTTCGTCAAAGACAATGTCGTCTTCACCCCGCCCCTGACCAGCGTGCTGCCCGGCATCACCAGGGCCTCGGTCATCACCCTGCTGTCCGAAATGGGCTATGAAGTGCGCGAACAGCACTTTTCGCGCGACTCCCTCTATATTGCCGACGAGGCCTTCTTTACCGGAACGGCAGCAGAAATTACCCCGATCAGAGAGCTGGACGACAGGACTATCGGCGAGGGCAAACCCGGACCGGTCACCAAGGCCATTCAGGATGCGTTCTTTGCCGTGGTAAAGGGCAACAACAAAAAGCACATAGACTGGCTGGATTATCTGTAATCCCCGGCCGGGGCACACTATCGATCACGAGCACTTTTACGTCCGGTCCTCATGGGACCGGACGTAAAAGTATCTGAACCCACACCCGAAGGCGGCACCTGTGATTTCTGCCGGGAGGGAGCGGGCTTTTTTTCGATCAGTTCCTTCAGATGCAACGCATCACGCAGACCTGCCGACATGAATGCCCTCTTCGGGCCTCCGGTTTCGGGGACGGCTCTCAGGAATTTCACGCACGGCATCCCTGGTGCGGGCGATGCGGCGATGCCGGGCCCGTAGTGCAGCAGGCCCGGGAAGAGACGGATTTAAAACAGGCGGATAACGATCAGGAAGCCGATGAACAGTACTGCAGCGGCGGTCTGGTGCTCGGTGTTTTCGATGATCATGGCAAAGGACCACAGGTGCTTGGCACCTTCCGGATACGGTTCCATCGTCGGCATGAAGTACCGCACTGCCTTCTTGTACTTGAGGAATTCTTCGCCGAACATCTTTTCCAGTCTCCCCCATTCCCGCTCCTGCTTCCTCGGTATGTAGGAGGTAAAAAAGATGATGCTCATGAGCACCCAGATAACCGGATTCCTCGCCATGATGCACATACCCGTCCCGATGATGAAACTCCCGAGGTACAGGGGTGACTGGAGGTGCGCATAGGGTCCGGAGGTGGTAAGTTCTTCATTCTTTCTGAGATGTCCTGTTGCCCAGACCCGCAGGGCCTCGCCTGCCAGAACGAACATGAACCCCACAAGGCAGGATGCCACCGAGGGATTGGCAAAGATCACCAGCAGGACTATCATTGCGTATAATGGTACCGTTTTGCTCGTGATCTTCTCGATTTTATCTTGCCATGTCATGCTCTTCCCTCCAATAATTACTTTGCCCTGCTATGTATCTGTTTCTCCCTGGGCAGTCAAGTCCAACGTGGAGCCACATCTCCGGCCGGCACAGCCCTGCGCAGGCACGATCATTGTCTCCCCCGGACATGCCGGGGCATCCATGCCTGACGCAGGAGGACACGTCCCGGTACGAACGCCTCCCCACCCGCAAGAGCCCCCTGCACGAGAAAGCCCCGGCCGGATCACGCTTACCTGCCGAGGAGGGGTTTTTTGGCCTGTTTCCTGATTTCCTTTTCGTCGGCCCATTCGATCAGGCCAGTCTCAATGTTGACGAGGTTCATGGTGAACTTGAAGTACACATCCTGAACGCGTCCCGCCGACTTCTTGATGGAGGTGATCTCGCCGAAGAGGAAGTAGTCCGCCCCCACCTGGCGGCCGATGGATTTCGACGTGTTGGGGTCCACCATGCCGGAACTCGTCTGGTATTCGAGCTGCTTGATCATCTCGTCATTGACCTCGTTGACCGCAGAGAACCGTACCCTGCCCGACTTCAGAAGCGTTACCCGGATCTTGTCGGTGATGGACTTGGTGTCGATATGTTCGTCGGTCTTGTTCTTTACCCGGTGCACATACAGGACAGGTCGCTGGCCGGAAGACAACAGCGGGGTTGCCAGGAGCGAATTCACCATGGTCTCCGCTATCACCTGCAGATCGGTCGATCCGAAATCCGTCGTCACCGTCTCCACCTGCTCCGGGCTTCCGTAGCTGACCTTCGGGGCGGTAGCGCATCCGGCCAGGATGAGCACGGCCACGCTCACTGAAATCGCATAGATCACTCTTTTCATATCCATTCTTCACCTCCTTGAAAGGGGTATTACGAGCCCGTATCGGTAATGGGTCGCGGCTTCCTGATCATGACCTTGAAACTCACCGCATTCGGTCCCGGTGCGGTGGACTTGAATCCCCGGGCCTCCCTGCCCGACAGAAATGACGGGATCCAGGCAGTGGAGGAAGATATCTCGAAACCGGATGCATCGTACCAGATGAACCGGTACTCGAACTTGATGTCCCGCTTGACGATGTTCTGGATCATTACCTGGACCTCCATGGACGAGCCGAGGTCCAGCGGCTTCACGTTCACCTCGCCGAAGACGAGCTGACGCGCGAGCGACGGGTCGTTGATCTCCTCCTTCTTTGAACTCAAACCGCCAGGACCTGCCTGCACCTGGAGGATATTCGGCGCTGTTCCCGCACATGCCACCACGAGCAGTGCCACCAACCATACATAGCTCTTTAGCCTTGTCATACTCCGCCCTCCTGTTCAATATGCTCTTGTTTGTATTGTCAGACCGGCATCCGTGGCCCTGCACAGCACGATCAGATGCCTGGTACCTTCCGGGATCGCAACGGTCTGCCGCACCGATGCCGGCACGGCCGCAATCGAGACGGACCGGGTGTCGCCGGGCACGAAGACCCGTGCCACCTGGATTTCCTTGGGGATGGCAGACCAGGTCCTCAGGTCTGCCTGTTCCGTAATCGCCGAAGCAAGTGTGCCGGTCAGGGCACCGATCAGGCCGTATTCCCTGGACAACCGGTTCGTGGCCCGCGCCTTGAAATAGGAGCGCGCCACCTGCTTGGCAAAGAGGATGGGGAATTTGTCGAGCAGGTTCCTGGCCGCGATCGCATCCGTGTCCGAGAGCACGGAGGTCTCCCGGCTCTGGCCGTCGTAGCTGAGCGTTCCGTATCGAATGGCAGAAGGGATAAACCGGTAGACCGGCAGCGAGGCGAATACGAGCCCTCCTTCGGACAGCGGGATGGGAAAGCTCACCGCCTCTCGGGCCGGAGCGAGGCCGAGCCCGAATATCACGAACACATCCACCAGGTCTGACCCGTTCGTCCCGGCTTTTCCGTACATCGATTCCCACTTCTCGGTATCCTCTCTGAAATTGAGCTCCCGGCTGAGAC
Source organism: Deltaproteobacteria bacterium (assembly GCA_018434685.1). Taxonomy (GTDB): domain Bacteria; phylum Desulfobacterota; class Desulfomonilia; order UBA1062; family UBA1062; genus DSAD01. Next base: position 50,178 of record JAHDOV010000003.1, on the reverse strand, counting down.
GGATCAGATCGTCCTGGATGCACCGTGACCCGGGGGCTGCCTCGATGGCCTTTTTCACGTCGATATACGCCTCGTCATCCTCGTTGTTCAGCTCGTAGACGAGTGCGGAGATGTAGTAGGCAAAGGCATTCTGATAAATGCTCTGAACAGCGTCGGCCTTGCGTTTCAGACGATTGTATCCCTCCCTGTCCGCCTCCTGGAAAGACCGGTTCCAGTCCGCGCCCCCTGCTTCCTTTCTTGACCGCTCCAGTTCTTTTGCGTGCCGGTCGTACAACTCCTTCTGCCTGGTGTATGCATTGCGGATCTCGACCCGGGCTCCTTCCAGGTTACCCATCATGAGATAGTTGACCGCATTGAGGGCGTGAACGAGGATCTTTTCAAAATCCTCCCCTTCGTAGGACAGCACCTGCTCGTTTATCACCAGGGAGCCCATCTGTTCAGCGGTTCTCGTTGCGGATATGACCGCCCGGTCCTCGTAGGCCCTGATCTCGCGCGCCGCCCGTTCGAATTCCGCAGCGCTCATCTCATAGCTGCCCATCGCCTGCAGAATTACGCCCCGCTCCAGGCGGATGAGTATCTCGTTTTTCCCCCTGGCCGCTTTCTCCGGAAAGACGCTCAGCGCGTCTTCAAAACTGCCCCGGGAGATCGCCTGCCTGGCCTGTTCGGTCACCCGGGTGTAGCTGCTCAGTGAGGCGCAGCCGGCGATCATGAAGGCCAGCATGCCCAGAGAGATCAAGAGCGGCCGGACACATCTCATGGCATTTTGTCGCCGTCTGCGGTACCGGGGCTTTCCACCTCGGGCGGTGCGGCGATCCGTAAGAAAAGCAGGGAGCTCCTGGTTTCCGGATGCCTCATGAGTCGTATAACCCTCATCTCTCCTGACTATGCAGGCTAAAAGGCTATGCCCAGGCCTGCCAGGATGCCCCGCCTGGAATGGTATCCCAACCCGAGATTGAGTCCCTCGATAACATAGCGCATCCCGAGCATCCAGGTGACATTCTTGTCCTTGTCCGTATCGACTTCATAGGCCTGGCCTTCAAAGACCCCGATGGTGGCGGTGTTCTGGCTGGCATATCCCAGGCCGGCAACGGCGAAGAACGACGGGGTCATCTCCGCACCGAAGCTCAGGTATACCTCCTGTTCGTTGCCGTCATTGTAGTCCTTCAGCGACGTGTATGACGGCGCAGGCGTCAAGGGCACCGAACCCGACGGCGGATCTTCGTCGGTATCCCCCACGCTGACCCCGATACCGAGACTCAGCGCACCGCCGGTTGGGTGCAGGTATGAGAGGAAGATCCCGCCCATCTCTACCCCGAGACTCGGCTCATCGATTTCGCCCCCGATGCCGTAATTGACAAAGACATACCCCTCTGCCTGGCAGAGAGCCGGTATGAACATGCACAGGAAAACAACAAGGATTGATCTCTTCATATCTTGACCCCCGCGCAAACTGTTTTATTTTCTGTTTATTACATACTACTCGAAGTGGGGGAAAAATCAAGGCTTGACAACAAGCCGATAAGAATATAATAATATGATTATATACTAGGCAGTAAAAGGAGTCCTAATGCCGCAGAACGAGACCATGGCATCGTACCTGAAGGCCCTCGGCCACCCGGTGAGACTGCGCATCGCCCGCGAACTCATGGCGGGCCAGAAATGCGTGGGCGAGGTGGAGACATCGCTCCACATCAGCCAGGCGAATACGTCCCAGCACCTCTCCATTCTCAAGGTCAACGGCATCGTGGACTGCATCCGCAAGGGCAACGTGAAGTGCTATTTCCTCAGGGAGCCCGAAAAGATCCAGAGACTCCTGGAGTTGCTGGAAAAATCAGAGAAAGGATAAGCGCATGTACGACATCATCATCATAGGTTCAGGACCTGCGGGGCTGACTGCAGGGATTTACGCATCGCGGGCGAATATGAAGACGCTCATGATCACGAGCGCATTCAGCCCGAGCCTCATCACCACGACGGACCTGGTTGAGAACTATCCCGGCTTCCCGGAGGGAATAACCGGCCTGGAGCTTATCGAGCTCTTCACCCGGCAGGCAAAGAGATTCGGCCTCGAGACCGTGGAAAAGGATGTCACCTCCCTGTCACGCCTCACCGGGACAAAATCCACGGGCTGGGAGATCACGGCAGGCGATGACACCTACCGGGCATCGGCCGTCATCATTGCCACGGGCACCGAGTATGCACACCTGGACGTCCCCGGGGAAACCGAGTACACCGGCAAGGGGGTTTCCTACTGCGCCACGTGCGACGGGCCGTTCTACCGGGGCAGCGACGTGGTCGTGGTGGGAGGAGGAGATACCGCCGTTCAGGAGGCACTGTTCCTCACCCGGTTCGCCCGCACGGTGACCATCGTCCACCGCCGGGACAGGCTGCGGGCAACGGCCATCCTCCAGGAACGGGCCTTCGCCAACGAAAAGATCCGTTTCGAATGGAACGCCGTGGCCGACGAAATCATCGGCGACACCGTGGTCAGGGGTATCGTCATCCGGGATGCCAATGACCCGGAAAAGAAAAAGACCATCGACGCCGAGGGGGTGTTCGTCTTTACCGGGAATATCCCCAATACCGCATTCCTCGGCGGCATCGTGGAATTCGATGACGCCGGCTACATCAGGGCGGACGAGTGGATGCAAACCTCGGCCGAGGGGATCTTTGCCTGCGGAGACTGTACGAAAAAACTCCTGCGGCAGGTGGTGACGGCCTGCGGAGACGGAGCGACAGCGGCATTCGCGGCAGAGCAGTATATAAACGAGCTCAAGGGGACCTCGTACGGTTCGTGGACAACCCCGAGAGGCTAAAACTATCCAGGAGGAACTATCATGGCAGAAGAAACTTTCATCGATAACCCCGATACAGCGCTTGTTGTCACTGACAGCACTATCGACGAGGCTATAACAAAGTACCCGTTCATCGTCGTTGACTGCTGGGCAGAATGGTGCGGCCCGTGCAAGATGCTCGGTCCCATCATCGAAAATCTTGCAAAGAAGAAGCAGGGCGAGATCGTGTTTGCAAAGCTCGATGTTGAGACAAACCCCCAGACCACTTCAAAATACGGCATCAGGTCCATTCCCAACCTGCTCGTCTTCAAAGACGGCAGCAAGGTCGGGGACGTCGTCGGTGCCATGCCGGAGGACAAGCTCCTGGAGCGAATTAATACCTTCAAATAGGGCGGAAAACCGATCGGGAAACTAGAACAGCTTCCTGCTGTCCAGCAGGATGGTAACCGGGCCATGATTGACGATATTAACGTCCATCATGGCCTGAAATTTTCCTGTTTCCACGCCGCCCGTGTGGATGTTCCTGATCCTTTCAACCAGCTCGTCGAAGAGCTGCCTGGCCCTGCCGGGTTCTTCGGCCGTGGAGTAGGAAGGTCTCCTGCCCTTTCTCGCATCGCCCAGGAGCGTAAACTGGGAGATGAGGAGAATATCGCCGGCCACCTGTTCGACATTGAGGTTCATGAGCCCGTTGTCATCCTCGAATATGCGCAGCGAGCAGATCTTGCGCGCCAGGAACTCGATATCCTCTCCGCTGTCCGATGCCTCGACCCCGATGAGGCAGCACAGGCCCGGGCCGATCTCTGAACAGGTGCTGCCATCCACGACCACAGAGGCGGCCTTGACCCGCTGTATCACCGCCCGCATGGGATTCCCCGTGTGAGGATGCAGACTGCCACGCCTGTCATGACCCTATCTCACGATGGTCAGGGTCATGACCATGCCCTGCCGGTAGAGGCTGATGCTCATCTTTCTTCCGGTGAGCCCCTCGAGCACGGCCTCGAATGCCTTGAGCCCTACGGTCTTCTGCCGGTTGATCTGGACAATGACATCACCGGGCCGCAATCCGGTCCGGGCAGCTGCGGAGTTGTCCCTCACCGCAATGACGAGCACCCCCTCGACTTCCTCACCGATCTCGAGGGTTTCCCGGGTGGCAGGGGTAATGTCGGCAACCGTGGCTCCCTCGAGGAACCTGTTGTCCTCGATGATCAATTTCTCCTCGGGTTCCTGCGCCTTTGCAAGATCCCCGATGGTCACGCTCAGCGTCTTGGGCCTGCCGTCCCTTATCACCTCCACCTTTATGGAACTGCCCGGGAGGTGTTCCGACACGAGGAACCTCATGGCAGCAGAGTTGTGTACCGGTTTTCCGTCCAGGGAGACGATGACATCTCCCTGCCTGATGCCGCCCTTTTCGGCAGGGGAACCCTTTGTCACCTCGGAAATCAGGACCCCCCTCGTGGTCTGCAGCGCCAGGGCCTCGGCGATCTTGGGGGTGATCTCCTGCACGGTCACGCCGAGCCATCCCCTGACCACTTCGCCGTAGAGCTCGATGCTCTTCTTGATTCCCATGACCAGGTTGATGGGAATGGCAAATCCGATCCCCACGCTGCCGCCGGTCCTCGAGAGGATGGCCGTGTTTATCCCGATGAGCTCACCCTTCATGTTCACCAGGGCCCCGCCCGAGTTGCCGGGGTTGATGGCCGCATCGGTCTGGATAAAGTTCTCATAGTCGGTGATGCCGAGCCCCGACCTTCCCAGCGCACTGATGATCCCCATGGTCACGGTCTGTTCGAGGCCGAAGGGATTGCCCACGGCCAGGACGAAGCTCCCGATCCTCAGGTTTGAGGAATCTCCCACCTTGATTGCAGGAAGCACTCCTGTATCGATCTTGATGATGGCCACGTCACTCTTGGGGTCGGTGCCGATAATCTGCGCGGCGAAGACCCGTTCGTCCGAAAGCCGCACCTCCACCTTGTCGGCGCCGCCCACGACGTGGTTATTGGTAATGATGTACCCGTCTTCGGATATGATGACCCCTGAACCGAGCGCCCGCTGCACCCGCTCCTGGGGAGCGAGCCCGCCGCCGAAGAACTCCCGGAAAAACGGGTCGGAAAAGAGCGGCGACTGATACACCACGGTCTTCATGGAGGAGATATTCACCACTGAGGGAAGAACCGCTTCCACCACATCTGCCACCCAGTCTCCCTCGTACGGGCCAGGATCCTGCGCTTTGGCAGTGCATGCAAACCCAAGAAATACAGACATGATCAGGACAGCAGCCATCATCTTCTTAGCCATTGTTTTCCCTCCTAGTGTGAGAGATCCGTTACCATAGAACCGGCGGTTGCATCAACACCGCAAAACCTGTTGAGGCACGCTGAATTGCTCTATACCACACCGTTATCAGGGCAGAAACAGTCTCCGCCACCACCTTTCGCCCAGACACGCCCGGAGAGCCTAAACCTCAGGAAAAGCCCGGAGTTCAGGACGATCGACTCCGCCAGCCTGTGTCACTGCACGGCGGGAGATTATCGACGGATGCTATTCTGGTCCGACCTGGATTTATTGCAAGATGGATTAAATTCAATATTCTTATGTTACTTTCTTTACTTGCATAAAGAAAGTAACCAAAGAAATGCACCCCGCGAAGCCGCCTGCCTTTGGCAGGTACGCTCACTCGCACAGGAAAAATCCGCTCGCACTTAAACTCGCGCAGCTGTGCTGCGCTCAGACAAAAGTGCTCGTTTTTCGGATTTTTCCTGCACTCCCTCGCCGGCTTCAAGGGGGGATTGGGACTGGTGCCGAGTTATTCCAGTACGATCACACACTTTTGAACCAGAGGAAGATGTCACATATCAAAATTATGTTCACTATCAGGCGAATCCCGATAATGGCACGTTATATGTAGTTGTTGTATCGGACAACTGATTAAGCGGTCCTTTAACTGCACTTAGGGCTGGCTAATTATATATTTAATCTTCTAATTGCTTTTTTAACTCTTCGTAAAATGCTTCTATATTCTTCTTGTTTTTACCCCAGTCAAACTGTTGTGGTGAGCCTGATGTCACATCTACTCTTACCTTATCAGGGAATTCCTTAATAATATGTACTGTAATTAGATCTCCCCAAGTCCACAAGGACATAGGTGCCTTAGCTTGGATCAAGCCCTCATCCTTATTTGAATGCGTTATTTGCCATCCAAGAGCCATGAGGGCATTAATTGAGCAGTTATACACTTTATCGTATGGTGCAGAATATATTAAATTGTTTTTTGGTATTATTTCTTGTGATGTTTTAATTGTTGTGCATGAACATAAAATAATTAATAGAAATATAACTAGTTCTATTTCGATCTCTTTCATGTTTTTTCACCTTAAAAATCGGATTACATTATTCATTATTTAATCTGATGTATCACCAAATCAAGAGCAATTGAGTAAAGTCGGAACGAAATGGAGATAGGATCAAAAGGACTCATATTATGGGTGAAAGATTTCCTTGTGATATGTATCCAAAATCTCAATCAAAATCTGATTACACAGTATGGCACGTGCTCTATCATTTTGATAGACTTGGAATAAGCATTAAATCATAAAGAGAGTGATATTTCACTAGATATTCAATAATTATAGATATCATTTCAAATTATTGTTATACAATTAATATCATAAAATTATATTTCTAATGAAATCATTTTTTGTAGGTGGTTATGGAGAACGAAATACTGTATGTTTTTAATTCAGCTTTAAGACCTCTTTACAAGAATAATATTTCTAAAATATTATCTTTTCCAAATTATTATACTACAACGTTTCGCTACACTATAGGTCAAAATGTCCCCTCTGAATTGGTTGGAAAAGATTTATCAGGAATGGATTGTTTAATAATTTATGTAGATAGATTCAATGAAGGCTCTTATAAATATTACCCCATCAGAAAAGCAAAAGTTTTAAGCTCTGAAGTTAACGCTAATCGCCTACATGTAGAATGCTCATTTGGAGATTATTGCCAGACTGAAAATTATGAGGAGTTCACTTATCAACTTAAGAAATCGGTTAAAGGCATACCAGAGCTAGTAGGGCAAGATCCTTGTAACATTAACGATGGTTATTATATGCAAGTAGGCAAAGAATATTCCGATGAGCTATCTTTCGACAGTAGTTATTGGTTTATAGTTGTAGAAAATTTATCAAAGACAAAGAAATTATCAGAAGATCATTTGCCGCTACTGAAAATATCCTTAAAAGATGAAACAATTAAGGGGAAAGAACTATTACCAGTGCAATCAAATGTTATTACTTTAGAATCTGATAATACATATGATTTTAATATTACATATTATGACCCTGATAAAGGCAGTGTTGATAAATCAATTTTAATCAAGTTTAACAATCCGTTATTTCCCCATAGCTCAGGAAGAATAGTATTGGGTGCTAAAACAAACAGCGTTAAAAATTTATTTACGCCCAAAAGCTCATTTAAGATATCGGATATACGGTCTTTTATCGAAGTATTTGTATATCAAGAGAGTAACATACTATATTCATTGGAATATCCATTGAAAATATCATCTCAAATGTTAATTTCTAAAACTTTTATAATAGCACTCATCCTTGCCGTCTTAATTGTATTGCAAGATTTAGCAAGCTTTCCATTGTCATCACTATTTGAACTGTTAAAATGGGCTACAGTTTTATTGGGATGCTTAATTCTAGGAAAAGAACCAAAAATTACATAAGATATATAATGTTATCTTCATCTGAGCTTAGTCATACTACTCTTGTTAATATTCCCAGAAATCAGGCTCAAGAATTCATGGGGATATATGAGCATTTAGGGGATGTCGGTTTAGGGGTATGGCATTGGGGATTGAAACATAATGATAAATTACTTGGTGTAGTTTCATATGGAACAACATGTTTTTCTAAAAATCGTGGATGGATAAGTCAGTTAGCCAAGGAACTCAGATGTAACATAATCCAACTTTGTCGTGGTGGCTGTTCTTTCAATGCTCCTATATGCACTGCAACTCATTTAATTGCTCGAGCCAATAGGGCAATGTATAATAAGTTAGGATCATCAATAATTATCGCTTATGCTGATACTCAATTTTATGAGATTGGCACTATTTATCAGGCATCAAATGCTATTTATACTGGTCTTACGGATCCCAAAGGACAGGGTAATTATTATATTCTTGGGAAGAAAATGTCCGGATGGAAAGTTAGGAAAAAATTTGGAACAAGGGATTTATCAAAGCTCCGTGAATATGACCCAAAGTTAAAATTTATACCTTTAACCCCAAAACACAGATACATAATGATTGCCGCTACGCCTAGAACGGTAAAGAAATATAGAAAATTAATGTTAGCTCACAATCAACCTTACCCTAAGCGAGAAAAACTATGTGTCATGTCCATGCGCTCCTCTTGCATCTCAAACTTCTAAGTAAATATAACTGCGATAACTATTCAATTTCCCAAGACGGATTATTTTGAAGATCTCCAATGGATATGTGCAGTTCGTTGATAAGAGGTTGGTTGTCTTCTTTATGGCAAAGAGCACGCAGATTCCAATATTTTCCTGTTGAGTCGCGGTTCAGCACCCGGGATGGGTCCCCTCGAAGCCGGTGAGCGAGGGAGGGAAAAATCCGGAAAATGAGCAATTTTGTCTGAGCGGAATGAAATGGAGCGAGTTTAATTGCGAACGGATTTTTCCCGAGTGAGCGAACGCACCCGAAAGGGCGGCTTCGTGGGGTGCATTTCTTTGGTTACTTTCTCTTGTGCAAGCAAAGAAAGTAACATAACTATGTCATGGCATAGAACCCCATAGATGAGCCGGCTATGAAGATCCCAAGGCTCACGGATCGTATAAGGCCGGGGGACGATGAAGGCTCTTCCGGTGGCGATGACGACCCGCAGTATCGCCTTTTCATCCGGGTTCTTCAAAGCATTGAACCTGGTAGGTCGAGACCTCGAGCTTCTTCGTTTTCCATGCGTCTGCCGGGAGCCCTGCCTTGGCGCAGAGGTGGGCCAGGAAGTCCTCCTCGTCCGGCAACTGCTCCCAGACCTGGGGCAAGAACGTGGCACCGGCATACCCGGATCTGATAATCACTCCGTCGAGGCCGGGACGCAGTTTTTTCAGGAGATCCTTGTGGTCACGGTACTCCAGCGGTTCCGGCTCGGTCAGGATACTCACTTCGATTTCCAGGGCACCCACTTCGGAGCGGTCCACCGGCCTGAACCTGGGATCGTGAAACGCTGCATTGAGGGCATTGTGCTTCACCCCCTCCAGCACGGATTCCCGTGCCTCGAGAGACCCGATGCATCCCCGCAGATCACCGTGCTTGTTGAGCGTGACAAAAACGCCGTGCTTCTCCTTCAGGATATCGTCATCGAGCTGCCCGGAAACAGTCTCGGGTTCCCGGGGTCCCAGCCCCAGTCGTTTCTCGATGGTATGCCGCGCCAGCCTTACCAGGGCCTGTCCCTGTTCATTGCTGAATGATTTTTTCATAGGTCCTCCGTAAAAACTGTCAGAGGATTCATGGACTCCCCCCTACATTCAGTCCTCGTCTTCGTACCTCTTGGTATAGAGGTAGCGATTATACACGCTGGAAAAGGTAGTAAAGTCCTCTTCTTCAGGGGTCGACTCGATGATCGAGGAAAAGCCTATGAGCTTCGCATCGAGATCGTCGAGCATGTGGAGCATCATGGCCTCTCTCGTCATGGGCAGTTTCGGCGAGCCGAATTCGAGCTGGCCGTGGTGACCGAGGATCAGGTGCAGGAGCTGGAGCCTCAGCTCTTCGGGAAAATCCTGCATCCCCGCGATCTCCTGATCCACCATGTGCGCGGACAGGTAGATATGGCCGACGAGCCTCCCCATGGGGGTCATGTCGATAATCCTGCTGTAGGTGTATTCGTATATCTTGCCGATGTCGTGGACGATCGCCCCTGCGATGAGCAGATCGCGGTTGATGCCGAGGTGCCGGTAGACAGGATAGAGGGCCTCGATGCTTTTCAGTACCGTCAGGGTGTGCTCGAGCAGCCCGCCGATGTAGTTGTGGTGTATCCCCTTGGCAGCGGGTGCCTTGACAAAGGCGTCCTTGATGCCGTCCCGCAGGAACAGCCTGCCCAGAAGCTCTTTGAGGTGGCTGTTCTTAAGCGCCTGGATTATCTGCTCAACCTCTTCCCTCATGGAGGCAGTATCACCTTTCACCGTGCGGACAAGCGCCGACATATCGACCTCTTCCTCTTTGAGCTTCACGATCTTCTCGACCTTCATCTGGGGCCGGCCTTCATAAGACTCCACCGCGCCACGGACACCCACGACATCCCCGGGTTCGATACCCGAGACCTGTGCCCTGGCATCTTCCCAGATCATGCCCTGCACGTCGCCGGTCTTGTCGGTAAGCACAAGTTTTGCATAGGGTTTCCCGTTGCGTGCGACGAGCACCCTCCGTTCGGAGACCAGGAATACGGCGCCTACGGAGTCGCCGTCATGCAGCTCTGTCACAAACTTTCCTTTTGAGATCATACTCCCTCCCTGGCGCTATATTACCACAGCCGATATTCTTGTGCAGGGGAAAAAGGCGTTCCGGTTCAATTGTCCGGACAGTTCAAGGACAAGGCACTCCCTCAGGAGCTTACAGGGTTCGGTCACTGCCGTGCACCCCGAGCCGGGCCCTGGTGCGTGCCTCAGATCCCGAAGCCCTGGGGACCCTAGAGGATATACCTGCTCAGGTCTTCCTTCTGCATGATGGGGTCCAGTCTCTTGTTCACGTAGTCGGCATCCACCACGACCTCGCCGGTGAGATCGTTGGCCTCGAAGGAGATCTCGTCCAGGAGCTTCTCGAGCACGGTATGGAGCCTGCGCGCACCGATATTCTCCGTGTGGTCGTTGATATACTCGGCGATACGGGCAATCTCGGATATGGCCTCGTCCCTGAAAACGAGTTTGATGCCCTCGGTTGCGAGCAGTGCCTCGTACTGTTTTATCAGTGCATTCTTGGGTTCCACCAGGATCCTGATGAAATCCTGCCGGGTCAGGGGGTTCAGTTCTTCCCTGATGGGGAACCGGCCCTGCATCTCCGGGATGAGGTCGGAGGGCTTGCTCACATGGAATGCCCCGGAACCGATGAACAGGATGTGGTCGGTGTTCACCGGTCCGAACTTCGTGTTGACCGTCGTCCCCTCGACGATGGGCAGCAGATCTCTCTGGACGCCCTCCCGGGAGACATCGGGGCCATGGGTCGACTCCCTGCCAGAGACCTTGTCAAGCTCATCGATAAACACGATGCCGGTGTTTTCCACGCGCGCCCGTGCCTCTTCGGTCACCTTTTCCATATCGATCAGGCGGCCGACCTCCTGGTTGGTGAGAAATTCCAGGGCATCCTTGACGCTCATCTTTTTCCGGCGGGTCTTTTTCGGCATGATGTTGGAGAACATCTCCTTGAAGTCGATGCCCATCTCCTCGAGCCCCTGTCCGGAGAAGATCTCGATGGAGGGCATCGAGGTCTCCCGCGACTCCACCTCGATGATCCGCTCGTCCAGCAGCCCGTCCTCGAGCATCTGCCGCAGTTTCTCCCTGCTGTCGGAATGGGCCTGTGCATCTTTCTGAACCGGGAGAAGGGTGTCGAGAACCCGCTCACGGGCAATGTCCCGGGCCTTGTCCCTGACCTTCTCGCTCTCCTCCTTCTGCACCATCTGGACCCCGAGCCGCATGAGATCGCGAATAATGGATTCCACGTCCCTGCCCACATAGCCGACCTCGGTAAACTTCGAGGCCTCCACCTTGATAAACGGTGCATCGGCGAGTTTGGCCAGTCGCCGGGCTATCTCGGTCTTGCCCACCCCGGTCGGGCCGATGAGGATGATGTTTTTCGGGTAGATATCCTCCCGCATGTCGTCGCTGACCTGCTGGCGGCGCCAGCGGTTTCTCAGCGAGATGGCAACGGCACGCTTTGCCTTGTCCTGGCCGACAATGTACTTGTCGAGCTCGGCCACTATCTGTTTCGGTGTGAGATCATTCATGACAGTTCCTCATAAATGATTGCTTTGTTTGTATAGATGCAGATATCCGACGCAATCCCCATGGCCTTTTCCGCCACGTCCCGGGCACCAAAATCCGTGTACCTGATCAGCGCCTTGGCAGCCGCAACGGCATAGTCTCCGCCCGAACCGATACCGCACACATCGTCGTCGGGCTCCAGCACATCGCCGGTGCCGGACAGGAGAAAGGTCTTCGAGGCATCGGCAACGATCATGAGGGCCTCGAGTTTCCTCAGGACCCGGTCGGTTCGCCAGTCCTTGCCCATCTCCACTGCCGCACGGGTGAGATTCCCCCGGTATTCCTTGAGCTTGGCTTCAAACCGCTCGAACAGGGTCAGGGCATCGGATGTCGAACCGGCGAATCCGGCGAGCACCTGGTCTTCATGCATCTTTCTCACCTTGCGGGCATTCGCCTTGAGCACGGTATTGTTCATGGTCACCTGACCATCGCCGGCAATCACCACGTGCCCTGCCTTGCGCACACAGAGTATTGTGGTTCCGCGTATCTCCATCACTCCTCCTTTGCCTTAGGATGAGCCTTATCATACACATCCATCAGTTTGTCCAGGGTTAAATGCGTGTACCGCTGGGTCGTGGACAGGCTCGCATGGCCGAGCATCTCCTGGATCGACCGCAGGTCTGCACCGGCATCGAGCATGTGGGTTGCAAAGGTATGCCGGATGACATGCGGGCTCACGTGCCGGCTGACCGCAACGAACTGGGACCACCTCTCTACCACGCGCCGGATGCTCCTGGTGGTGAGCCGCTTGCCCCGCGTGTTCAGAAAGAGCGGTTCGGGGCAGTAGATGGGGTCGTCGATGCCCCTCGTGTGGAGGTAGCGCAGGACAGCGTCAACGGCACGGTCCCCCACCGGGACCTTTCTCTGCTTGGACCCCTTGCCGGTCACCATGATGAAGCCTGCTCTCACGTCCATGTCCATGCAGTTCATGGTCTCCACCTCCCCCACCCTGATCCCGGTGGAATAGAGGAGCTCGAGGATCGCCCGGTCGCGAAGGTCGGCCGTGGCTTCGATGAGATCGACCATCTCATCAGCGGTTAAGAACGTGGGCAGGGCCTCTTTCTTCTTGAGCGATCTCACGTGCGAGAAGGGGTTGACCTTGAGGTCGGCCTGGGTCATGACAAAATCGAAAAAACCCTTGATCGCGCTCAGCTTGCGGTTGATGGTGGACCTGTCGTAGCGGCTGTGGAGGTTCGACAGGTATGAGCGTACGACAAGGCGATCGGGGATGTCGACACCGCGTCTGTCGAGGAAGGCGAGCAGATTCTCGACATCGCCCAGATATGCCCGGTATGTCTCGGGCGACAGGCCTTTCTGGTCCATGAGATACATCTTATACCGATTCACGAAGGAATCAAGGCATCCATCCATAGTGCACACTTACACCGAAGTGCCGGGTTAATCAAGGACTTGGAACATCCATAAAAATGAGGCGCGATTCATTCTTGCCTTAACCCCTCTATTGTGAAATAGTGTTGCCTGACTCAATTCGACAGACCATTACGCAGAGAAGGAGGGGCTCTATGTCCAACGTAGTTATTGTAAGCAGCGTAAGAACAGCAGTGGGTTCATTTGGCGGATCTCTGAAATCGGTACCCGCAAAGGATCTGGGGGCACTGGTAATTCGCGAGACCTTGCTGAAAAGCGGTCTCTGTCCCGATATGCCTGCCCATGCAGGAACTGAGGCACCGGACACCTTTAAAAACGTGGGGCTCTCGCCCATTGAGGAGAAGTATTATGACTGGAAAGATGACCTCAAGAAGGTGAGCGTCGATGAAGTAATCATGGGAAATGTTGTCCAGGCAGGACAGGGGCAGAATTCCGCTCGTCAGGCCATGATCCGGGCAGGCCTGCCCAAGGAGACAACCGCCCTGACCGTGAACAAGATCTGTGCATCCGGCATGAAGGCCCTTGCCCTGGCTGCCTCTAGCATCAGGGCCGGCGATAACGACATCGTGATTGCCGGCGGCATGGAGAACATGAGCGATGCCCCCATTGCACTGCCCAATGCGCGCTGGGGCCACCGCATGGACATGCCCTTCGGCAAGACCATGGACCTCATGGTGTTCGACGGTCTCTACGAGATCTTCTACGGTTACCACATGGGCATCACTGCTGAGAATATTGCCGAGAAATACGGCATATCGAGGGAAGAACAGGACAAACTCGCCTACGAGAGTCACCTTCGTGCCCGGGCAGCCATCAGCAAAGGCATATTGAGAGACGAGATCGTCCCGGTTGTCATCCCCCAGAAAAAGGGCGACCCGGTCATATTCGATACCGATGAGCGCCCCATGGACACCTCCATCGAAAAGATGGCGAAGCTCAAACCCGCCTTCAAGAAAGACGGGACAGTCACGGCAGGAAATGCCTCGGGGATCAACGATGCCGCTGCCGCATGCCTGCTCATGAGCGAAGACAGGGCAAAAGAGCTCGGCCTTACCCCGATCGTAAGGATCAAGGGCTATGCATCAGGCGGAGTTGATCCTGCCTATATGGGTCTCGGCCCGATCCCGGCAACGAGGAAGCTCTTCCGGATCACCGGGACCAGCATCAAGGATTACGGCCTCATTGAGCTCAATGAGGCCTTTTCATCCCAGGCCATTGCCTGCATGAGGGAACTCGGTATGGCATGGGACATCACCAACGTGAACGGCTCGGGCATTTCCATCGGCCACCCCATCGGGTGCTCCGGCGCACGGATTATCGTCGCACTGGCCAACGAGATGAAGCGACGCGGGGTCGAACTCGGCCTTGCCACACTGTGTATAGGCGGCGGTCAGGGCATGGCAATGGCGATCGAGGCTGTCTGATAAAAAAAATATGGGGTTTGCCCCCCCTTGGTGAAAGGGGGGGCAGGGGTATAGGTTATTCCCGATGTTTCGCGCGCAACATGGGGAACAAGACTATCAACATAAGGGAGATGACCATACCGGCGGCATTGCCTGCATTTCTCGTGCTTTCGATCATGCAGCCGCCCCCGCCTCCTCCTGATTCGCCACTGACCTGAGAACCTGTCCCTGTGGGATCAGACTGGGCCGAAGCACTCGAGGCCCTGGAAAAGACATCCGCGTCTTCCTCTGCCAGGAGTGCATTGTATGCATTTACACACCCGCCGCTCTCAAGGAGCCTCTCGCTGTAACCCGCATCGAGCACCGCGGCATCGAGCAGGGCAACCCGAACCGAAAGATAGTCCAGATCCGGAAACTGCGAGATCATCATGGCTGCAACCCCGGTGACAAAAGGGGTCGCAAACGAGGTTCCCGATACCCAGCTCGCATAGCCTCCCCCAAGATCCGTGGTTTTGAGGCCGTCGCCCGGTGCGGCGATATCCACGCTGTTCTCTCCATAGTTCGAGAACGACGCGAGATCATTGTAGCGGTTCATGGCGGCTACGGCGATGATGTTGTCCAACGGGTAATTCGACGGGTAGTGGTCGTTCGTGTCGTTGTCCTGGGCTTTATTGCCGGCAGAGGCAATGAACAATACCCCATGGTCGCGGGCGTAGCGGACTGCCTCCTCCAGCGACCCGGAGTAGGAGTAGAAGCCCCAGCTCGCATTTATGACATCCGCCCCGTGATCAACGGCATAGTAGATGGCGTCGATGGCATCGGAGAGACTCCCCGTTGTCTTGCCGTCGTTATTCTTCATGAACTTCAGGGGCATGATAACGATATCGCAGTTCCAGGCGACCCCCGCGATGCCTGAGAGATTATCTCCCAGGGCACCGAGTATGCCGCAGACCCTGGTGCCATGCCCGGTGTCATCCTCGGGGACGGCATCGTTGTTCGCGAAATCGTATCCCGAGATCAGGATGTCCTCGAGTTCCGGATGATCGAGATCGACCCCGGAATCGATGACCGCGACAATCACCTGGGAACCGGGACCGGCTTCCTCGACGAGATCCCAGGCCCCGGGCAGACCGGTATCTTCCCACTCGCTGTTTTCATACGGCCAGTCATTGGGTATGCTCTCCGCCTCGATCACATAGTTGGGCTCGACATACTCTACACCCTCCATGGTCTCGAGCGTCCGGATTGCCTCCTGGGCGTCGTCCACGGCAACGGTCATGGCCCGGTTCTCGTCACCTCTCACCATGGAAGCAGTCAGGGGATGATCCGATTTGAACTTCACAATGACCTCGTCGGGTTTATACTCGGCCGGAAATGCCGGTACACTGACGAGACTGAATACCACGAGTCCGATAAGCGTTGCTCTAAAGTCTTTCACCCTATACCCCCCAGATCGTTGTTCCGATCTGGGGGTCTATAAGGCAAGGCTGGTGCCAAATATGTGACACGTCTTAAAATTATAATTTATTAAGTGTTTTCAGTATGTTGATGAATTATAAAGGCTGGGCGACTAAATTTCGGCGGTTACACCGGTTACCGGCTTGTAACTGAGATTACCATCGGTTTGTAATCCTGGTTACTCTCCGGTAACCCGTCCGTGTCCGGTTATCGGCGGTCCTGGAATCGCTGGTAGGAGATGCTCAGGCGGCGGTAGTCATGGGGGGAAAGATCCTGGGGACGCTTGATCAGATCGATCTGTGCCTCGCGGGCAAGATCGTCCAGAAGCCCTCTCTCCATACCGGCAAGGCCCAGCAGCGAGTTTCTGAGCATCTTCCTGCGCTGGCTGAAGGCCTGGAACACCACCCTTTTGAACATGGCCCGCTGTCCGCCCGGAACAGGGTCATCCGCGGGGAGCAGCTTGATCACCTGCGAATCCACCTTGGGACGGGGGATGAAATTGTTCGGCCCCACGGTGAAGCCCGCCATGGTATCGAAGGCAGCCGAGACCAGGACCGAAAGGGCGGAATACTCCTTCTCCCCGGTGCGCGAGCAGATTCTCTCAGCGACCTCCCGTTGCACCATGACCACGATCGATGAGAGCCGGTCGGCATAATCGGTGAGGCGGATGATCAGCTGCGAGGCGATATTGTACGGCAGGTTTGCGACGATCTTGGTTCCGGGCACGATCAGCCGGGAAAGATCGTACTCCAGGATATCCCCGTGAACGAGCGTGAGCCGGTCCTCATCGTGAAACATCTCCCGGAGTTCATCAAAGAGCTGATCGTCCTTTTCGATGGCGATCATGCTCGACACCGTTCCGACGATCTCCCTGGTGAGGATCCCTCGCCCGGGGCCGATCTCGAGCACACGGTCTCCCGGCACCAGGTCGGCAAACTCGGCGATCTTCCTCACGATGCCGGGGTTCTGGAGAAAGTTCTGCCCGAGCGAACGTTTTGCCATCATGATCTCATTCCTCGTATCCCGTTTTTCCCCGGTATCCGGGTAGTTCCCCGGGGGGATGCCTCGGTTCTCAGTCCTGGTTTTTTGTAATCGAATACCACCTCGACAGGGCGTTCATGTCGAGCGGCGCATACCGGCCCTGCCGGAAGTGTCTGATACTCGCCATGCCGATCATGGCTGCATTGTCGGTGCAGTATTTCCTCTCGGGGATGACCAGATCGATCCCCTCTTCCTCGGCCCTTGCCTGGAGCCTCGTCCTCAGTGCCGTATTGCTCGCCACCCCGCCTGCCACCACGAGGAGGTCCCTTTGGTGATCCTTCACCGCCTTTATTGCCTTGGCAACGAGCACGTCGACCACTGCCTCCTGGAATGCAGCAGCGATCTTGAGAACAAGGTCTTCCTTGCCTGGAGCAGGGGTCTTTCCCCCGGGCAGTCCTGAAAACCTCAGATCCATATCGGGGAAGACCTCCTCCCTGATAACGCGGTTGAGCACGGCGGTCTTCAGCCCGGAGAAGCTGAAATCGTAGCCCTCGTCATTCATCATGGGACGGGGGAGTTCGATTTCATGGTGATCCACACCCTTGGAGATCCTCTCGATAACAACCCCACCGGGATAACCCAGCCCCAACAGCTTGGCCACCTTGTCAAACGCCTCTCCTGCCGCATCATCGAGGGTCTGCCCGATCTGCACGATCTCCTCGGGTGAATCGATCCGGTAGAGCGAGGTATGTCCGCCGGATACCACCATGCCGATATGGGGATATCTGACCTCGTGGCCGATCGTTGCGGCGCAGAGGTGCCCCTCCAGGTGGTTTATCCCGCACAGCGGTATGTTCAATCCCCACGCGAGCGCCTTCGCAAAGGAGATCCCCACGAGCAGGGCCCCCACCAGCCCGGGGCCCTGGGTTACGGCGATTCCCCCGAGGCCGTGGCGCTTTATGCCCGCTTCTGCCAGGGCCTCGGTCACCACCGGCCCTATGAGCTCGACATGCCGCCTCGAGGCGATCTCCGGCACCACCCCGCCGAATACGGCGTGGTCCGCGATCTGGCTCGCCACGACATTCGAGAGAATTTCTCCCCTCTCGGTCACCACTGCCGCGGCCGTTTCGTCACATGAGGTCTCAATTGCCAGGAAATACATACCTTCATTCCTTTACATCAATCAGGAGGGACTGATGGCTATTGGTCTTTGCTCCTACTGGATCTGTTCGCGCCTGACGGGCATGGCAAGCCGCATCTTCTCTTCGTCGTCAAAGACATAGAAGGTCACAGACTTCCAGTCCCTGGTGGAAGAGGGAATCTCGATGCTCATGGGCTTATAGTTCTTGATCGAGAACTGCTGCCCCATTTTTTTCACATCAGGCATCCCCTCGCTGAGCGTTGCGGATGGGTAACACGCATACTCCTGCCCGGCCTTGAATACCGCAAAAAAGTATCCCTGCGCAACCCCTGAGTCTTGCGCCTTAAGGTTCGCGATCCTGCAGGTCAGGCGGCCACCCGACAGAGCGACCTCGCTGATCTCCACGATGGGCGGGTGCAACTCGGGCACGGGCTTTGTCTCGAGAACCGGCGGGGCGTTGTGGGTTATGGTCATGCTGATCTTCGTTTTCAGCGATATGATCTCCTCGTCCTTCTGGGTCAGGAGAATATTGGCGTCCCTGAGCTCTCCTGACTGCATGGCGATTATCCGGCCCTGCTCACGGACTGTCAGGCGGGTATCGACGAGCCAGACACCAGCCGCAACCAGGCAGAAACACAAGGCCGCGATGAATCCGATGAGCAGCCTGACCCAGAATGCCCGCAGGGTCATCACCGGTCTTTCCCCGGTCGGTCGCATGATGATGATCTGGTACGCCTCTCGCTTCTTCATGCATGCCTCCCCACGGGCAACCACCAGGAGATGTCTTCGATGAAGGTGCGGTTACCTGATCCCTGCCTGGTCATCACACCTCACAGGTCTTTTCGTTCTAATATGGCATGGACCTCGTAGCCGAGCCTTTCAATGGCCTCGCGCCCCCCCTCGGACCGGTCCAAAACCCCGATGACCATTTCGACCACCATGCCCGCCTCCTCGATGTGCTCTATTGCCGTGATGGTGCTGGAGCCGGTTGTCATGACATCCTCCACGACCACGACCCGCTGTCCTGCAGCAAAGGGGCCTTCGATCATGTTTTTCGTACCGTGGTCCTTCTTGCCCTTCCGTACGAGAAACGCGTTGATGGTGCGGCCTGCCTGGTATGCGATCAGGCTCGAGGCAACGGCTATGGGATCTGCACCGAGAGACATCCCGCCGATAGCATCCACAGGCCGTTCCTTTATCATATCAACAATGATGGACCCAATGAGGAACGCCCCCTTGGGGTTGAGCGTCACCTTGCGCAGGTCCACATAGAGATCCGACTCCCGGCCCGAGGCGAGGATAAATTTACCGTGCTTTACTGCATCCTTTTTGATAAGTTCTCTGAGTTCATCGATCTTATTCATGAAAAACCCTTTCAAAAATTACGTCTACATAGGAAAGATGGTGGGAGATGTCAAAGACCTTCTCAAGCCCCTCCTGGCCGAGGACCGTGACGACATCCTCGTCTTCTTTGAGGAGGGCCTGAAAATCTCCCTTGTTTTCCCATACCTCGAGGGCATTGCGCTGTACCCACCGATACGCCTCGTCTCTGGCGATGCCCTTTTCTACCAGCGCCAGGAGCACGGCCTGGGAGTGCCACAATCCTTTGGTGAGATTGATGTTTCTCTCCATATTCTCGGGATAGACGACTAGGCCGTCTATGACTGACTGCATTCTCTTGAGCGAAAAATCGAGGATCGTCGTGGCGTCGGGACCGATTACCCGCTCGACGCTCGAATGGCTGATATCCCTCTCGTGCCAGAGCGCCACGTTCTCCATCGCCGAGAGGCTATAGCCCCTCAGGAGCCGCGCCATGCCCGTGATATTTTCCGAGAGAATGGGGTTCTTCTTGTGCGGCATGGCCGATGAGCCCTTCTGACCTTTCCCGAACGGCTCCATGGCCTCGAGCACCTCGGTGCGCTGGAGGTGCCGCACTTCGGTGGCGATCTTTTCGAGCGTCGCACCGATGATTGCCAGCGTCGTGAAGAATTGCGCATGCCGATCCCGCTGGAGTACCTGCGTGCTGATGGGGGCAGGCTTGAGCCCGAGCGTGCTGCATACGTATTCCTCCACCTCGGGGGGGACATTCGCAAAGGTCCCCACGGCACCGGATATCTTGCCGTAGGAGATCACGTCCATGGCGTCTTCCATCCGCTTCAGGTTCCGCTCCATCTCGGCATACCACAGCGCGAATTTCAGCCCGAAGGTGATCGGTTCCGCATGAATCCCGTGAGATCTCCCCATCTCGGGCGTGTATTTGTACTGGAGCGCCTTTTCCCTGAGCGAGGTCATGAGCGCCCTGATATCGTCGAGGATGATGACGCTGCTCTCCCGCAGCAGGAGGGCATACGCCGTATCCAGCACATCGGAGGAGGTGAGGCCCATGTGGATGTACCGGGCGTCATCCCCCACATACTCGCCGACGCAGGAGACAAAGGCAATGACATCATGCCTGGTTACCGCCTCGATCTCATCGATGCGCTCCACGGTGAACCGGGCATTCCTCCGGATATTTTCGATGCTCGCCGCCGGGATCTTGCCGAGGAGCGCCCAGGCCCCGCAGGCCGCCACTTCGACATCGAGCCATTTCTGGTACCTGTTTTCATCGGACCAGATCCGTTCCATCTCTTTTCTGGTGTATCTTGATATCACTTCTTCTTTCCCCTTCTGTCTATCATGTAGTTGCTGCCCTCGATTCCCTTTACGTAGCGCTTGATCTCCGAGGCATCCTGCGATGCATGCCCGTAGTGCCGGTAGCGGCCCGCCTCATTCAAGACCACGGCAAGCGATATGCTCATGACCGGGAACTTCCTGGTTTCGCCGCCTCTGCCCGTGGAAATGATGCCGCCCTGCTCCAGGTCCTCGTCATTGTAAAAATTCCTGATCACCATATCGAAGCGTGAAATGATCTCCTCGCACAGTGCCCGGATGCTTCCAATGGGGCAGATAAACACGAAATCATCACCCCCCACATGTCCTACGAAGGTCCCCCCGCACTGTATCTCTCTGACCGAATTGGTGATGATCCGGGCGGTTGCCAGGAGCACCTCGTCGCCCCGTGAAAAGCCGTACCGGTCGTTGTACGGCTTGAAATGGTCGATATCCCCCCAGGCAATGGCTATCTCGCTGCCCGCATCGAGCATCTCCTGGATCGTGCGGATAATGGATTCATTGCCGGGCAGTCTCGTGAGCGGATTGGTATCCTGCTCCCTGCCCGAACGTTGTGAAATAAACCCCAGCCGCGTCTTGATGGCTTGATCGCTGTCTGTCGAGAGGATAAAATCATCGAGGGGAACATCGCCCAGGGCTATGGCCGGGAGATCCTCTTCCGCATAGATCCCAACTATGGGCAGGTGGCCGTAGATGGTATTGCTCCTGAATTCCTGGACAACGCGGCTGTCATGTTCGAGCAGGTACGAACGGTCCATGAGGATAACATCGGGCGGATCCATGTAGATGAGCGAGACGATATCCTCCCTGCCCTGGATGACCTGTACCGAATCGAAGACCTCGGAGAAAACAGACACCATCTGTTCATCGATATGATCTCCCGTGACGAGGACTGCCTTCAATACTTCACCCCCTAGACCGATAATTGTCTGTTATCCACTTCTTCCAGATCGGTCATGATCTGTCTCATGAGCGGGACAAGATCAACCGTATCCATACCGATAAATTCCCAGGCTGCCGGCGAAATATGGCTCACCCATTGATCACCGGCGTTTCCCACCCCGTATGCCCGAACGATGCTGTCGGCAATATGGACCACGGCAACCCGTTCCTTGAGCTTGATTGCACTGGCCGGGTCGTGATGAAAGGATATGGGAATGGAGAGCCGTTCCGGGAGGCTCCATTCTTCAGCGAGCCAGGAGCCGATCTCTGCGTGATCTACGCCGAGCACCTCCAGTTCCGCCTCCCTGAACGAACACCCCGTGCCCCGGACCAGGGAGTCGATCCTGTCGTAATCCCCGCTCAGGGACACCCGGATGAGGACCTTGCCGATATCGTGCAGCAGTGCTGCAGTCGAAATCTCTTCGGGTTCGCTCATCTTGAGCGTGCGGCTGATGGTTCCGGAAACGATGGCTGTGCCCAGGGAGTGCTCCCAGAGTCCCACCATGGATCTCTCCATGAGATCGAATACCGATGCGGAAAGGACCACCCCCTTGATCACGTTGAATCCCAGGAGGATGATGGCATGGCTGATGGATGATATTCGTCCCGGAAAACCATAGAACGGGGAGTTGACGAGCTTTAAGACCTTTGCGCTCAAGACCTGATCCGACGATATGAGTCTGCCCATCTCCTTTGCCGTGACGTCGGGACTCTCCACCATGGTGGTCAGTTTCTGGACCACCTGCGGAAGGGAGGGAAGGCTCTGTATCCGTTTTGTGATTGCCTTGAGCTGCTCGGCCCTGCTCATGGGTGCTCTCCCTGCGGCTCTTCCTCTTCCAGGTCATCCGCGGCCATGGCCGCTGCGATAGCCTCCTTGAGCTTGTCCATAACCGGTTCCCCGGTTACCCGGTCGAACCGCGCCATCATCTCCCGCACCTTTTCCTCGCTCGTCTTTTCATCCCTGCCGAGGTCCACCGGGTGCCCCTTGAGGGTGAGCATGTCAATCCCCATCTTCTTGAGCCGATCGATAATGGTGGCGTTCAGCTCCGTACCCTCTGCACACAGGGGCATCCCCTTTTCATTGATGACTGGTCTTGCCAGGATCATCCCCGGCTGTACCAGATGGATCGGCACCCGCTGCATCGTACCCCCTCAGCCAATCAGCGTATTCTCGAACCTGCCGATGGCGGCCGGTCGAAAGTTACCAGGGAAAGCCTGCCGTCGGGCGTATCGGTGGCCAGGAGCATCCCCTGCGAGGCTATACCCATGAGCTTGGCGGGTTTCAGATTCGTCACCACGGCGATATACTTGCCGGTAAGTTCTTCGGGCGTATACGATTTGGCAATACCGGCGGCAATCTGTATCTGTCTGCCCACATCCACCTTGAGCACCACGAGCTTATCGGATTTCTCCACCCGAGAGGCCTCGAGGATTTTGCCCACCTTCAATTCGACACGGGCAAAGTCAGAGATATCGATAAGGTTTGCCTCGTCGACCACCTCGGGCTCCTCCTCGGCCTTGACCATCCGTTCGACTCTCGGGAACAGCGCCTGAGCGGGTGTTATCTTTGCTCCCGGGGTGAGTTCCCCGAACGAGTCGAGGGCCTTCGTCGTCTCTCCTCCCTGCACGCCCACTATCTTCAGGATGGTCCTGGAGGTGTCGGGCATGACCGGGAAGATCAACTCCGCGACATACCGGATTCCCTCCATGATGTGGTACATGACCAGGCCCAGTCTTTCGGTATCTGTCTTCGCAAGGTTCCACGGCGCAGAGTGATCGATATACTTGTTCAATCCTGAAATGAGCGTCCACACCGACGCCATGGCGCTGTGCATCTCGAGGTTTTCCATCCTGGACCGGTAATCGTTCACGACCCGGCCGGCAAGATCTCTCAGTTCAGTGTCTTCCTCCCGGAGTTCTCCGACCGGTGCCGGCAGGACGCCATCGAAATATTTCGCCACCATCTTGGTGCTCCTGCTCACCAGGTTGCCGAGATCATTGGCGAGATCAGCGTTGTATCGCTCGATGAGGGCCTCTTCCGAGAAATTGGAGTCGAGCCCGAAGACCATCTCCCGCACGAGGAAATACCGGAAGGCATCGATCCCGTACTTTTCCTTCATATCGAGGGGATCCACCACATTTCCCAGGCTCTTCGACATCTTGGATGCATCGACATTCCAGAATCCGTGGACATTCAGGTGCTGATACGGTTCCACCCCGGTGGCCTTGAGCATGGTGGGCCAGTACACGGCGTGGGGTTTCAGGATGTCCTTTCCCACGAGGTGCTGCGTCGCACCCCAGAATTCGTTGAAACGTTCCCCGTCCGGATAGCCTATGCCGGTGAGATAGTTGATGAGGGCGTCGAACCAGACGTAGCACACATAATCCTTGTCGAACGGGAGCTCGATTCCCCAGGAGAGCCGTTTTTTCGGCCTGGAGATACAGAGGTCGTCCAGGGGTTCCCTCAGCATCCCCAGCACCTCGTTCTTGTACCGCTCGGGCCTGATGAAATCCGGGTTCGACCTGATATGCTCGATAAGCCAGGGCCGGTATTTTTCCATCTTGAAAAAGTAGTTCTGCTCCTGCCTGAATATGAGTTCGGTTTCGTGAATCGGGCACTTGCCGTCGACCATCTCGGTCTCGGTGAAGAAGCGCTCGCAGCCGACACAGTAATGCCCGCCATACTCGCCGAAGTAGATGTCTCCCTTGTCGTACACGCTCTGGAGTATGCCCTGAACGGTCTTGACATGATCCGGTTCTGTGGTGCGGATGAACCGGTCATTCTCCACCGATACCTCAGGCCAGAGCGCCCTGAACCTGGCGCTGTTCTCGTCTGCAAGATCCGCGGGAGTGGTCCCTAGCTTGGTCGCGGTTTCCATGATCTTGTCCCCGTGCTCGTCGGTCCCGGTCAGGAAAAACACCTGCTTTCCGAGCAGCTTATTGTACCGCGCCATTACATCGGCAATGACCGTCGTATATACATGTCCGAGGTGGGGTTTCGCATTCACATAGTAGATCGGGGTGGTCACGTAAAAGTATTTGCTCATGTGGGATCGCTCCTTTTCTGTTTCGAATTCCTGTGTCTCGATGATCGTCTTCTCTTTCCCCTGGGCTTGTTCGCAGTCTTCTCGTCGCCCTTGCCTGCCGGTGGAGTCTCCGGGGCGGGCTCCTTTGGTTTCGCCGACTCCGTCACCCTTTCGGCCGCCTTCTGCTCTCCCAGCCGAAGATACTGCTCCTGCGACAATATATCAGAAACCATCCCCTTAATAAAACGCCTATCCGCAAGTTTTGCCACGAAACTCTGGTCGATGACATTGATGCTCACCACCATGGCCTCTCCCTGTTCGAGGAAGACCCTTTTCCCGGGTTTCGGCAGATTGTCGATGAGATTGGCATAGGCATCTTTCTCGTAGGCAAGACAGCACTTGAGCTTCCCGCACAATCCCGAGATCTTCGAAGGATTCAGGGTCATGTTCTGGTTCTTGGCCATCTTTACCGAGATCCGCTGGAAATTCGTGAGGTACGTTCCACAGCACAGCTCCCGTCCGCAACTCCCGATCCCGCCGAGCATTGCCGCCTCCTGGCGGGTGCCCACCTGGCGCAGCTCGATTCTCGTCCGATACTTTTCCACGAGATCTTTCAGCAGGTCCCTGAAATCGACCCGGCCTTCGGCAACGAAATAAAAGGTGATCTTGTTCCCGTCAAAAATCTGCTCAACCCTGGTGAGCTTCATGGGCAGATTCCGGGCGCCGATACGCTCCTGGCAGAACCGGAAACACTCCGCTTCCCTGGTCCTGATCTGCTCACACTTCTCCCGGTCTTCATCGGTGAGCTTTCTCACGACGGGTTTTATCTCCTGGAGCCCTTTGGCTGCCTCTTGTGTGGCGTAGGACACGACCTTTGCTATGGATTGTCCTGCCTCGGTATTCACAACGACCATATCCCCGGCCCTGAGATCAAGGTCCTGGGCGTCAAAGATATAGGGGGTAGGAATTGTGGGAAATCGCACAAAAACCAGTTTTTTCGTATTTTCTGAGTTTTCCATCTGTACCATGTTAGCAATCTTACACGCCATATTTCAAGGATATCTTTGCAATCTTCGTATCAAGTTGAATAATTGCGGTATTTATGGGATAAGGCTCATCGGATGTATACTCTTTTCGGGGGGATACCATGACGTTTTGGGAACTTTTTATCAAGGGCGGTCCGATGATGTGGCCATTGCTCGCATGTTCGATCATCGCCCTGGCCATCATCATCGAGCGCCTCTTCGCCCTGCGCCAGAACAAGATCATACCCACGGATCTCGTGGAAGAGGTGGAACGGCTGACCCGCATGGGCAGACTCGATGATATCGAGAAGCTCATCAGGCGAAATTCTTCCCCCATATGCCCGGTGATCATGGTCGCCATAAAGAATGCAGGGATGCGCAGGGAAATCATCAAGGACTACATGGAGGAGGCCGGCGCAACCGAGGCGTATGCCATCGAACGGTATATCGAGGTGCTGGGCATCATCGCCACCATATCTCCGCTGCTCGGGCTTTTGGGAACGGTCTCGGGAATGATAACCTCGTTTCATGCGGTGGGGAGCGAGGGACCGGTCAGCCAGATGCTCTCTGCCGGCATATCCGAAGCACTCATCACCACTGCCACGGGGCTGTCCATTGGCATCCCGGTATACATCTGCTACCGATTCTTTATTGCCAGGAGCGATTACCTGCTCATGGAAATGGAAAAAACCTCAGCCAGGATACTGGAATATCTGAAGGGCGAAAACGATGAAGTTCAGGCGAAAACGAGACAAGAATATCTCGGCCATTGATATCACCCCGCTCGTGGACGTGGTATTCCTGCTCCTCATATTCTTCATGCTCTCGCTCGGCTCCCCCCTGAATATCAGCGAGGTGCTCCTGCCCGAGTCAAAGAGCGGAGAATCCCTGGCCAAGAAGGCCATAAGCGTGGTCATCCTGCCGGAGCAACTCCTGATCGACGGCCAGGCCGCCATGCAGGAGTCCCTGTCCACGCTCCCCTTCGATCAGGATATCGTCGTCCTGGCCTACAGGGATATCCCCTATTTCCGGGTAATTCAGGTGCTCGACGAACTCAGGCAATCCAAGCACGAACGGATCTCCTTGGCAACGAAACCCGTTAAAAACTGAGGCGGTGTTCCGCGGGTTATTTTTGTAAAAAAACTTCACCCCCAAGGTTTGACTTGCCCCGGATCAGAGTGTATTATACAAAACCATGAAGAGGATCCTTCTGGTAGAAGACGACAAAAACGTCCAAAGGCTCCTTCAGGAAGAACTCAACGACGACGGGTATCAGATATCTGTGGCTTCTAACGGTAAAGAAGCCCTGTCCATCCTTAAAAAAAAGGATGAACAGAAACCCGACCTCATCATACTCGACTTGCGTATGCCGAAGATGGATGGATTTGAAACCATGGGACATATACTGAAATCCCGGCAGAATACGCCGGTTATCATACACACGGCATATTCCAGTTATAAAAATGATGTTATGGTTATGGCCGCAGATGCGTATGTGGAAAAATCACACGATCTGACCAGGCTCAAGGATGTAATCAGAGAATTGATTGGGAAATAATGTACGTTCCTCGTGATGTTGAAACGATTATCCTTGCCGGAGGAAAGGGCGAGCGTCTCTACCCGCTGACCAAGGACCGGGCAAAACCGGCTGTCCCCTTTGGGGGGATGTACCGCATTATCGACTTCACCCTGTCGAACTGCGTCAATTCCGGCATGAGAAGGATCTATGTCCTCTCGCAGTACAAGTCTCATTCCCTCAACAGGCACATTCAGCGGGGGTGGCTCTCCTTTTTCTCCTACCCGCTCGGGGAGTTCATCTACAACATCCCCGCACAGCAGCGGATCGGAAACAGCTGGTACGAGGGAACGGCCGATGCGGTGTTCCAGAATATCTATACCCTCCAGCAGGATATGCCGCCTTACACGCTCATCCTCTCGGGCGACCATATCTATCAGATGAACTATCTCGATATGATCGAGTGTCATAAAAAGAACAAGGCCGACATCACCATCGGCGTCGTGTCCATGCCGGTGACCACCGCCAGTCAGTTCGGCATTGTCAAGGCAAACAAGGACATGTCCGTCGAGGGGTTCCAGGAAAAACCCAAAGAAAACCCCTACACCTTCCCAGGGGACCCCTCCAAGGTACTGGTTTCCATGGGAATCTATGTGTTCACCACCAAGGTCCTGATCAAGAGGCTCATAGAAGACGCAAAGCTCAAAACGAGCTCCCACGATTTCGGCAAGGATATCATCCCCCGCATGGTCAAGAGCGGCGGCAAGGTCATCGTCTATCCCTTCAAGGGGGTGATGGGGAATGCGTACTGGCGGGACATCGGCACCCTCGACGCCTATTACGAGGCCCACATGGATCTCGTCTCGGTAACCCCGCAATGCAACCTCTATGATTTCTCCTGGCCCATCCACACGGTATACAGCCCCTATCCCCCTGCCAAGATGGTCTTTTCCGGCGGAGAGGATGGCAAACGCATCGGGCTGGTGCTGGACTCCATCGTATGCGATGGCGCCATCGTATCGGGTGGAAAGGTGGAACGCTCCATCATATCCCCCAATGTCAGGGTGAACAGCTATGCCGAGATCTGCGATTCCATACTCCTGGAGGGGGTGGAGATCGGCAGGAACTGCATGATAAAAAACACCATCATCGACAAGTATGTGACCGTACCGCCCAATACCGTGATCGGCTATGATATCGAGGAAGACCGTAAAAAATACGACATCTCCGACGGCGGTATCGTCGTTATTCCCAAACAGGCCGCCTTTGACTGATACCCCCATGAAACGCTTCTCGATCGTCAGTCTCGGCTGCCATAAGAATCTTGTAGATTCGGAATTCATCTGTGAGACCTTGATGAATTCCGGCTACAGCCTCGAAGCCGATCCTGCCTATGCGGATTGTGTCATTGTCAACACCTGCAGCTTCCTCACCTCGGCGGTTGAGGAATCGATCCAGACCATCCTCGAGCTGCTGGACCAGGGCAAAGAGGTGCTCTGTACCGGATGTCTGGTGAGCAGATACGGCCGGGACCTCGTCACAGAGCTGCCCGAGGTTGCCCTCTTTGCCGGGCCGGGAACGTACCAGGGGCTTCCCGCCGCCCTCAGCCAGGGGGAAAAGTACCTCTCTCCCCTCTTCGGCGGTGTCGTGAAGCGCTCCTTCGTAACGACCGGACCCTTCGCCTACCTCAAGGTAAGCGAGGGGTGTTCGAACCACTGCCACTACTGCCTCATCCCATCCATCAGGGGGGAGCTCGTCAGCAAGCAGCCCCGCGACATCATCGACGAATGCAGCACGCTCGCAGCCGGCGGCGTGAAGGAGATCATTCTCATTGCGCAGGATCTCGGCAGCTACGGAAAGGACCTGGGGCACAGGGAAGGTCTTGCCGATCTCATTGAACGGATTTCACCGATCGATGGCATCGAGTGGATCCGGATCATGTACATGCACCCGGACTCCCTGAGCGAAGCCCTTCTCAGGGTTATCGGAGACAACCCGAAGGTATGTCCCTATATCGATCTCCCCGTACAGCACGTCTCGGACAAGGTGCTTCGGGCAATGGGCCGAAAAGGCGGCGCTGAAGCCGTCCGAAGGGCCATCGATCTCCTGAGATCGATGACAGAGAATATCTGGATACGATCCACCATCATGGTCGGACACCCCGGGGAAGACGAGCAGGCCTTTGCTGAGCTTGAAGATTTTATCTCTCAGGGTTATATCGATCACCTCGGGGTCTTCACCTATTCCGCCGAAGAAGGAACCAGGAGCTGCCAGATGGAGGATCGTCTTGGCGAGAAGGTCAAGACCGGGCGAAAAGAGCGGATCATGGCACGCCAGCAGGAGATATCGAGGAAGAGACTGCGCACGCTCCTTAGAACCAGGATCCCGGTCCTCGTGGAGGGCTTTCACCCGGAGACCGATCTTCTGCTCAAGGGCAGGGCGTCCTTCCAGGCCCCGGATGTCGACGGGCACGTGATCATCAATGAGGGGACCGCCAATTTTGGGTCGTTTTATGATGTTGAGATTATAGATTCCATAGAGTACGATCTGATCGGGAGAATCGTATGAACACTCATGAGATTATCGCTATGGGAAAAGATGCGGTCCGCACCGAGATTGCCGGCCTGGAGGGCATCGTCTCCCAGATCGATGAATCCTTTGTCCGTGCCGTGCATATCATAGCAGACCTCAAGGGAAAGGTGATCCTCACCGGCATCGGAAAATCCGGGATAATCGCCAAGAAAATCGCGTCCACCATGGTAAGCATCGGCACCCCGGCCGTGTTCATGCACCCGGTGGACGGACTTCACGGAGACCTTGGGACCATCATGCCCCAGGACGCTGCCATCGTTCTTTCCAACAGCGGAAAGACAAAAGAGATCTGTGATCTCCTCCCTCCCCTGAAGAGTCTCGGCATCCCGATTATCGCAATCACGGGCTGTGACCCCTCTCCGCTCGCCAAAGGTTCCGACATCGTCCTGAAGTGCACGGTGGAGCGCGAGGCGGGCAACCTCGGCCTCGCCCCGACGGCATCCACCACGGCCCAGCTCGCGCTGGGAGATGCCCTCGCAGTGGTGCTCTCCCACATAAAGGGCTTCAACCGCGACGATTTCAAGATGATTCACCCTGCCGGCGAACTCGGCAAACAGCTCATGTCCAGGATATCCCAGGTCATGATCACCGGGGAGAGAATCCCCCTGGTAGCCCCGGGGACCCCGCTCGGCGAGGTAGTGGCGGAGATGACGAAGAAATCGCTCGGATTCACCCTGGTGGGAGCCCCCGACCGCATTGACGGCATCGTGACCGACGGCGACCTTCGACGGGTTCTTCTCAAGCGAGGCGACAATCTCCAGGGACTGTGTGCCTCGGACATCATGTCCCTCAATCCGAAACGGATCTCTGGCGACAAGCTCGCCCTCGATGCCCTCGAGGTGATGGAACGATACCAGATAACCTCCCTGATCGTGACCAACGACTCCGATCACTATGTCGGGGTGGTGCACCTGCACGATCTTCTCGGCCGGGGCAAACTCGGGCTCAGGGGTGTGTAAGACCCCTCTGCCCCGATCGGAATCGACGTCCTAGCCGAGCCCTACGTCCAGCATCATCATGACCGCAAACCCCAGCATTGCACCGATGGTTGCGATATGGGTATTCTTCTCCAGCTGAGACTCCGGGATCAGCTCTTCCACCACCACGTAGATCATCGCACCGGCGGCAAAG
This sequence comes from Deltaproteobacteria bacterium, assembly GCA_018434685.1. Taxonomy (GTDB): domain Bacteria; phylum Desulfobacterota; class Desulfomonilia; order UBA1062; family UBA1062; genus DSAD01. Next base: position 19,046 of record JAHDOV010000003.1, on the reverse strand, counting down.
GCAAGGGCATAGGGCAGGATGGCCCTCATCGAGGTCACGGCAAAGGCGCCCAGGACCCCTGCCATCGGCTCGACGACAGCGGAGAGCTGCCCATACCAGAAGCTCCTGAGCCTGCCCATCCCTTCTCTCCGTAACGGAGCCGCTACCGCGGTGCCTTCCGGGAAGTTCTGAATCCCGATTCCAAGGGCCAGCGCCACGGCCCCTGCCAGCGATGCAGACGGCAGCCCGGCGCTCAGCGCGCCGAAGGCAACCCCCACAGCCAGTCCCTCGGGGATATTGTGCAGGGTTATGGCCAGTACCAGCAGGGTGCTCCGCTGCCAATCGGTCTTGATCCCTTCAGCCTCGTCCATGGGAAAACCCACATGGAGATGGGGAAGCACCTGGTCGATTCCCCAGAGAAACACCCCGCCGAACAGGAACCCTATGGTGGCGGGAAGCCATGCCGGCAGTGCCGACTCCCGGGCCATCTCTATGGCCGGAGCAAGCAGTGACCAGAAGCTCGCCGCTATCATTACCCCGGCGGCAAAGCCCAGCATGCCATCCAGAACCTTCCTGTTCACCTCTTTAAAGACAAAGACAACGCTTGCGCCCAGTGCGGTGATAGACCACGTGAAGCACGTTGCCACAAAGGCCTGCCATACGGGATTCAGCTCCGTAAACCATGCGATACACATTTCATATCCCAGGTGGTGAGTTCTGCCGCGTTCCTGACCGGCAGCTCCACCCACTCATCGACATTGATTCCTGTCCCTTCCACCATCTCGCACGCTATCTTTGCTGCGATCTTTCTCCTTGTCCCTCATTTTCTCCCCCGGAGGCCGCCCCGTCATCGATCTCGGGATAGAACTATTGAGTTAAGGTAAATGACCTGGACCGTGAAATCAAGATCTCTGAACACCAAACAACCTTTCCTTCATTCGAAGAAAGCCCTATACTGAGAAGAAAGGAGCTTTATCTATGGAACGATCCTGGCAGGACGTGCTCGACAGATTTCACTACGGCATATACCTGGTAACCATTTCCGCTGACGGCGGGTATAACGGCATGATTGCATCGTGGCTCACTCAGGTGTCCCACGATCCTCCGCTGGTTGCCCTTGCCATCAGGACCAACAGACTGTCTCACTCTCAGATCCGTCAGAGCGGCAGGTTCGGCATAAACCTACTGCCCAAAAACCTCATCTCCCTGGTGAAGCATTTCAAGATCCCGGACTGGCAACACAAGTTCGACAACATCGACTATGAACTCTCCCTCCAGGGCCACCCGGTGTTGAATGAAGCACTCGGGTATCTCGACTGCGCGGTGGAGCGTATCATTGATGCCGGCGACCACACCCTGTTCATCGCACGAATTACCTCCGGGGAGCTCAAGAGGAGCGGCCAGGCCCTTTCATCGATCGAATACCCCGGGGTGTACCGGGGAGACAGGTAATCCGGCAGACGTTTTGATTTGAGCAGTTGAGTCTGCCCCCCTGAAAATGTTCTGTAAAACCTTTTCAGGGCACCTTGGGGTCGTGAAATGATGACGTACTGCCCTGCAACAGGTCTGGAAGTTCACCTGTGGGGAGATGTTTCCGTGACCACCCTGCACAAAAAAAAGCGGGGAACGATTCGTTCCCCGCTTTTATGCGCTGGTAAATACCGTCCTTAGACTAGAAAGGCATCATCAGGAATTCTGATGGCGCTGATCTCGTCCTTGGTCAGTGTTGCAAGTTTTGCAGGAACAACAGCGGTTGTTCTGTTGATGTAGAATTTGGCGCCTTCGATCTTTCCGGTGTAGAATGCCTTTTCCTTATCAAGGGTTGCACTCGCAAGTTTTTCGGTGGCAATATTTGCCATCCAGATGTGGAACCAGCCGACCAGTGCCTCTGACAGGCAGTTGAGGAAATCGTATGCACCGATGAGCGGAATGAACGGGTTGCTCCTGATGAGCGAGCTGAAGGTCATGGCTGCCTCTGCACACTTGTTCAGGGCTGTCTCGACAATGGCGGCCTCTTCTTTGAGGTTGTCGTTGTTCTTGGCCTTGCCGATCTCTGCCTGGGTCTCGCCCAAAAGATTCATGAAGTACATGCCCTTTTTGGCGCCGAGCTTCCTGCCAAGCAGGTCAAGGGCCTGGATGCCGTTGGTGCCTTCGTAGATGGTGTTGATCTTGTTGTCACGTGCCATCTGCTCGACCGGGTATTCTCTGCAGAAGCCGTAGCCGCCATAGGTCTGGATAGCGAGCTTGGTAACCTCATCGCCCATGTCGGTGCTGAAGGACTTGACGAGCGGTGTGAGAACCTCGATCATACCGGTCCACTTGAAGAGCTCATCATCACTGGCAGCGACTTTCTTTCTGTCCATGCAGTAGTAAACATAGTAGGTCAGTGCCCTGATGCCCTCGGTGATGGATTTCATCCTGAGCAGCATCCTTCTGACATCCGGATGCTGAATAATCGGGGCCTGCGGAGCATTGGGATCATTCATCTGCATGATGTTTGCGCCCTGGAGCCTCTCTTTTGCATAGGCCAGTGCATGCTGGTATGCTGCCCCGGCAAGAGAGACGCCCATCATGCCAACGCCCTGGCGTTCTTCGTTCATCATCTGGAACATGATCTTCATGCCTTCGCGCTCTTCGCCCATGAGGTAGCCGATGCACTTGCCGTTTTCACCGAAATTGAGCGTACAGGTGGCATTGCCGTGGATACCCATCTTGTGCTCGATGTTTCCGGTAGCCATGTCATTGGGCTCGCCGAGGCTGCCGTCTGCATTGAATCTGATCTTGGGCACCATGAAGATGGAGATACCCTTTGTTCCTGGAGGATCACCGACGATTCTTGCAAGAACCGGGTGGATGATGTTTTCGGTGAGGTCATGATCACCGGAAGAGATAAAGCACTTGGTGCCGGTGATGGAGAATGTTCCGTCGTCGTTTCTCTTTGCGGTAGTCTTTAAAGCGCCAACATCTGAACCGGCGCCCGGCTCGGTCAGACACATGGTGCCTGCCCACTGACCGGTGTACATCTTCTCCAAGAGGAGATCTCTGTACTCATGGTGGAAGAAATCTTCCATAAGCCTTGCCGCACCATGGCTCAGCCCGGGATACATCAGGAAGGCCTGGTTGCCGGACAGGAACATGTTTGCACATGCAGCACTTACGGTAAAGGGCAACCCCTGACCGCCAACCTCGTACCCCTCGGAAGTGGTCAGCCATCCGCCTTCGCAGTAGAGCTTGTATAATCTGTGGTATGCCTCGGGAACCTTTACCTTGCCATTTTCGAATTTAACCTCTACCGGTTTCCCCTGAACTTCGTCGGGATACGTGGGGGCAATCTCGTTTTCCGTAAGCTTTGCAGCCTCGGCAATAACCATGTTCACCATGTCTACATCATGATCTTCAAACGGTGCCTTGCCAAGGAGCTCCCCAATATTAAATACTTCATGCAATAAAAACTTAATATCCCTCTCATCTACCCATTGACTTGCCATATTACCCTCCTTACGTGAATTGTCTTTGCACTCCTGTTATGAATGAGCATTCATTCTTATAACCCTTATAGGCTCTTCTGTCAACAAAACATCTCATGTGTTCCTTTTGGGCCCTTGAGCTGCCCGTCTCACCCCGGAGCAATAACCGGTTGTCCTCAAACCCGGTTTATGACATTATTCGTACCACTGTATGTTATTTCCTATGCAAAGGGGGGTTCCATGGATACGCTTGACGGAAAATTGACGACCACAGACGGGTGTTCTCTCTACTGGAAGGCATGGCTTCCCAAAGCCACGCCAAAGGCGGTTGTACACATCATACACGGATACGCGGAGCACATCGGCAGGTATGAAACCGTTATCGAAGAACTTGTCCCGGCCGGTTATGCCGTCTTTGGCAACGACCACCGGGGCCACGGCAGGAGCGACGGGAAACGCGGCCATGTCAGAAGTTTCCAGGAATTCATCGACGATGAGAATCTGTTCCGGAACGAGGTGATCAAGAGAAGATTGCCCGGCATCCCCTCCTTCATCCTCGGCCACTCCATGGGCAGCCTCATTGCCATGAACTTCGTGGAACAGTTCCCCGACGACATCAAAGGGCTGGTCCTTTCAGGCACCGGATCGGGGCCCGGCACAGAGATCAGTGCTGCCCTCATATTCCTCACAAAGATACTCTCGAAAATACTGCCCGGCATCCAGGTGAAATCGCCGCTGCCGCCCGAGTTCATATCCAGAGACCCCGATGTGGTACAGGCCTATACCAGCGACCCGCTCGTGTACAACGTGATCACACCGCGGCTTGCGGAGCAGATGAACACCTATACCACTATCGGGGCAAACAATGCCGGGAAGATCAAGATTCCGGTACTTATCCAGTATGGGTCCCTCGACACGGCTCTTTCAGGACAGAAACGGCTCTATGATCTGGTCGGATCTGAGGACAAAGCCATCAGATGCTATGAGGGCTACAAGCACGAGGTCTACAACGAACTCCCGCAAGACAGGGCATTGGTTCTGAAAGACCTGCACGAATGGCTCGACAGGCACCTATAAAAAAGAGGCAGGGTCTGAGGAAAACAACCTTCCTCAACCCTGCACCCTGAATCTTATACCTTGTACCTGCTGTTGATCAGTACCGGTAGTTTTCCGCCTTGTACGGTCCCTCTACCTTGACCCCGATGTAATCCGCCTGCTCCTGGGTCAACCGGGTCATGTGGACGCCAAGTTTCCCGAGGTGCAGTCTGGCAACCTCTTCATCGAGCATCTTCGGCAGCGTGGTAACGCTGATCTCCCTCGGATTTTCCCAGAGGTCCAGCTGAGCGAGCACCTGGTTGGTGAACGAGCTGGACATGACGAACGACGGGTGCCCGGTGGCGCAGCCGAGGTTCACGAGCCTCCCTTCGGCGAGCAGGTAGATGCTGTGACCGTCGGGGAAGGTGTACTTGTCCACCTGGGGCTTGATGTTCGTTCTTCTGATTCCGGGGTAAACCTCGAGTTTGTCCACCTCGATCTCGTTGTCGAAATGGCCGATGTTGCACACGATTGCCTGGTCGATCATTTTTTCCATGTGCTCGATGCGGATGATCCTGCAGTTTCCCGTGGTAGTAACAAAGATGTTGGCTTCTCCCAGACAGCCTTCCACGGTTTTCACCTCGAATCCCTCCATGGCGGCCTGCAGGGCGCAGATGGGATCGATCTCGGTGACGATAACCCGCGCACCGAAGCCGCGCATGGACTGGGCACAGCCTTTGCCGACATCCCCGTACCCGCACACGCACACGACCTTCCCGGCAACCATGACATCGGTTGCCCGCTTGATCCCGTCGGCCAGGGACTCCCGGCACCCGTAGAGGTTGTCGAACTTGCTCTTGGTGACCGAGTCGTTCACGTTTATGGCCGCAAAGAGCAGGCTCCTGTTCTCCATCATCTGGTAGAGCCGGTGTACACCTGTTGTGGTCTCTTCCGACACCCCTTTGATATCCTTGACCATCCGGTGCCAGAAGGTGGGATCTTCTCCGTATTTTTTCTTGAGAACAGCGTTGATGATAGCCAGTTCCTTGTTGGCTGCAGGCGCGTCGAGCAAGGCCGGATTTTCTTCTGCCTGATATCCCCGGTGTATCATGAGCGTGGCATCACCACCATCGTCAACGATGAGGTTCGGCCCTTTCCCTCCGGGGAAGCTCAGTGCGGCCAGCGTGCACATCCAGTAATCCTCGAGGGACTCGCCTTTCCAGGCATACACAGGGGTCCCGCCTGCAGCTATTGCGGCTGCGGCATGATCCTGGGTCGAGAAGATGTTGCACGATGCCCACCGCACATCGGCACCCAGGGCCTTGAGGGTTTCTATGAGCACTGCCGTCTGTATGGTCATGTGCAGCGAGCCGGTAATCCGTGCACCGCTCAAGGGCCGAGCCGCGGCATACTTTTCCCTCACCGCCATGAGGCCCGGCATCTCGTGCTCGGAGACCTCGATCTCCTTGCGGCCGAAGTCCGCCAGCGAGGGGTCGGCAACCTTGTGAGGCAACCCCGTATAATCCGTCAACTGGAACTCATCCAGCCTTGCTACGCGTTCTGCCATTATATCCCTGCCTTTTCCTTTAATATGTCGACCATATCGGTCTTTTCCCAGAGAAACTCCGGCAATTCTCTGCCGAAGTGACCATAACCGGCGGTCTTCTTGAAGATCGGGCGCAGGAGGTCGAGCTTTTCGATGATTCCCTTGGGCTTGAGCGGGAAGATTTCCCGGACCAGGGAGCCCAGCTTCTCGTCAGAGATTACCCCGGTTCCCTGGGTATCGATCATGACGGAAACAGGCTCGGCAACGCCGATTGCGTATGCCAGCTGGACGGTGCACCGCGTGGACAGGCCGGCTGCAACGATATTCTTTGCAATGTACCGGCTCATATAGGCGGCCGAACGGTCCACCTTGGACGGGTCTTTCCCGGAGAATGCCCCGCCGCCGTGGCTGGCGAACCCGCCATAGGTATCCACGATGATCTTTCTGCCGGTCAGCCCGCAATCCGCATGGGGACCTCCGAGCACGAAGCGTCCGGTGGCATTGATATAGTACTTTGTCTTGTTATCCAGGAGTTCGGCGGGTATCTGCTTCTTGATGACCTCCTCCATGATGCCTTCCTTGATGGTGTTGTAATCAACGTCCTCATCGTGCTGGGCAGCAATGACGACACCGTCGATCCTCTTGGGCCTTCCGTTCTCATACTGCACCGTCACCTGGGACTTACCATCCGGGCGCAGAAACTCGAGAAGACCGGACTTGCGCGTATCGGTCAGTGCCTGGGTCAGCTGGTGGGCATAGTAGATGGGGGCAGGCATGAGCACATCCGTCTCATCGCAGGCAAACCCGAACATCATGCCCTGATCACCGGCGCCCTGCTCGACGAAGAGTCCCTCGCCTTCCTGCACTCCCTGGTTGATGTCCGGGGACTGCCGGTCGAGCACGACCATTACGCCGCAGGTATTCCAGCTGAATCCCATGATCGCCTCGGTATAGCCGATCTCCTTTATTGTCTGTCGGACCACACGCTGAACATCGATGTGATGGGTTGTGGTAATCTCTCCAGAGACAATAACAAGGCCAGTGGTTACCAAGGTCTCGCATGCGACATGTGCACTCGTATCGTTTGCAATGATATCGTCGAGAACTGCATCTGAAATATGATCCGCTACCTTGTCCGGATGTCCTTCTGTCACTGACTCAGATGAAAACAAAAAGTTTCTGTCACCCATTAATCGTTCCTCCTGGTTTCTTTATTCGCATCATATGAAACAATACCTCCAGAGATGATGAGCTTGAATGCCTCTTCAACGGGTATATCCAAAGGTATGACACTGCTTTCTGGCACAATGAGAAAATAACCGGACGTAGGATTGGGCGTGGTTGGCAAAAACACGTGAACCATAAGCTCCTTATCCGGGACGAACGCACTTTTATGCCCCTCCTTGGTCACGAAGGCGACCGAATAAATTCCCTTGCGGGGATACTCTACTATTACTGCCTTGCGGAACGCCAGCGATTTTTTCAGCATGAGCGATTCCATGATCTGCTTCGTCGCCGTATAGATGGTTCCGGCAATCGGTATCCGTTTCATGATCCCGGCAACCCAGGCCATCACCTTGGTGCCGATGGCCTGCTGGGTGACGAACCCCACGACGTATACGAGGACCAGCGTGATGACGAGGCCGAGGACATCCGCGAGAAGCCCGTGACCGAAGCCCACGTTCCGCGCCACAAACCTGACCAGGGCGAAGATGATATAAAAGGAGATGAAAAGCGGGATCATGACCAGGGCACCGGTGATCAGGTAGGTCTTCAGGTGTTTCCAGAATACCGATGCCAGCATGAGGTCAATCCCTTTTCGCAAGCCCCAGGAACTGAGCAATCTTCTGCGCACTCGCCTCCAGGGTGGTGGGATTGTTCTTCAGCTCTTCCCTCGTATGGATGCCGTATTCCTGATCGAATGAATCATTAAAGTACCGCTGCTGGAAAGAAGCGAACTTGAGCTGGTGAGAGGTGGAATCGAGCACGAATCGATGATCGGCCGGGATGCGGCGCTCTGCCAGTGCCTTCTTCAATCCTGCAACGGACTCCCCGCCCTGGGTGCACACCACGTGCCCGTGGCGGTTTGCCGTGAGCATACCCTCCATGATCTCCGACTCGGTCACGGAAACGACATGGAAGCGGTCATCGTAAAATTCTTCGACGAGCTGCCTGACCTTGGGGAACGATACCGGGTCCCCGATCATTGCCGCCTGGGCAACCGACGGGCTCACCTTCATGGGCCGGTAATCACCGGTTGACCGCCACCGCGAGACCGGGTCCGCATGATGGCTCTGTACCCCGAGAATAGTCGGGAGCTCACCTACGATGCCCAGCTTCTTGAGGTCGAGGAACCCCTCCATGATTGCCGTGATATTGCCGGCATTACCGATGGGAACCACGACCACCAAGTCGCCGGTGTCCCAGCCGAGCTGCTGGGCAATCTCATAGGCATAGGATTTCTGTCCCAGGATGCGCACCGGGTTCTTGGAGTTCAGGAGAAAGACATGATAGTTCTGTGCCAGTTCCTCCACCACCCGCATGCAGTCGTCAAAGACGCCGGGCATCTCGATGACCTGGGCCCCCGATCCCAGGGGCTGAGAAAGCTGCTGCGAGGTGACCTTGCCCTGCGGCAGGAGAACCACTGCACTCACCTTGGATTTCGGCAGGTAGCTCAGGTAGAGCGCAGCTGCAGCAGAGGTGTCCCCGGTGGATGCGCAGATCCCCAGGACACTGTCAAGATTCTTGACCCGGATGGCGTGGTTCAGGAAGCTGATCGCCGATGCCATGCCCCGGTCCTTGAAGCTCGCCGAGGGGTTGAGCCCGTCGTTCTTCACGAAGAACGGGGCACCGACCCATGCGCTCAGCTCCGGATTGGCCCTGACGATGGGCGTCTGACCTTCTCCCAGGTAGATGATGTCCTCCAGGGGAATAATGGGCAGGATCAGCTCATGGAACCTGAAGATCCCCGAAAGTTCGCCGAGTGTGGTGTTTCTCCTCGAATCGAAGATTTGTTTCCACGTATCCGGCGGGGTCTTCAGGAGTTCGCCGAAGAGGGTGTTTTCTATCTTCAACAGCGACCCGCACTGCGGGCAGGTATAGACAAACTCATAAATATCATAGGTCTGTCCACAGCCAATGCACTTGTATACCAGGTTCCCTTGTACCTCGGGCATAGTAACTTCCGACATCGTCGCCTCGTTATCTTCAACCTGCTCATTCGCCTGAACAGAGACAGCTTGTTTTTATCGTGTATTAAAGGCAGCCAATGTATAATAGCCTCTTGACTTTTTCAATACTTTTTTGGCATTCTTGCGGCTTACCTCTATCAAAGGAGAACACATGGGAATCCTTGTCGATTATACGATCCCCTCGGGAAAAAAACTCAGCAGCGGTAAGGTTCGCGAGATATTCCACGTGGATGACGAACACCTGCTCATCGTAACCACCGACAGGCTGAGCGCCTTTGATGTGGTCCTCCCCGACCCTATCCCGGCCAAGGGGCATGTGCTCAACCAGCTCTCGCTGTTCTGGTTCGACAAGGCATCACCGCTCATTGCCAATCACGTGGTGAGCTCGGATGTGCGAGAGTACCCTGCGCCCTTTACCGGCGACAAACGGCTCGAGGGAAGGTCAATCCTCGTCAAGAGGGCCCGCCCCCTTCCGGTGGAGTGTATCGTGCGAGGCTATATATCCGGGTCGGGGTGGAAGGAATACCTCAAGACCGGGGCCATCTCCGGCATCAGACTTCCGGCGAACCTCAAGGAGTCACAGAAACTCCCTTCTCCCATCTTCACCCCGTCCACCAAGGCCGAACTGGGAGAACACGACGAAAATATCGACTTCGAACGGGCTGCACAGCTCGTCGGCAGGGACCTCATCGAGCGGGTACGCTCCATATCGATCGGGATCTACACCATGGCCGCAGAACATGCGTGGGAAAAAGGCATCATCATCGCAGACACGAAATTCGAGTTCGGCCTCATCGGCGACGAGCTCATCATCATCGACGAGGCCCTGACACCGGATTCTTCGCGTTTCTGGCCCAGGGACGGATACCGCCCCGGTGGTGCTCAGCCCAGTTTTGACAAGCAGTTCGTCAGGGATTACCTCGAGACCCTCGACTGGAACAAGACCGCACCGGGACCGAGTCTGCCCGGCGAGATCATCCAGAAGACCTCGGAGAAATATCTGGCTGCTTATGAGCTGCTGACCGGGGAAAAACCGCTCATCGGGTAGCACCGGAGGAAAGCCGTTGCCCCGGGGTCGGATCGGCCGGGCACACGGACAGGGCAAGGACTGCCTGTGCCTTCGTCCGGCTACCGCTCCAGGCGGTAGTCATCCTGTTTTGATATGACCCCCTGCACCCAGGAACGCGCATCATCGGACAGCCCGGAAAAGGCGATGGTCTTCCCGGCGATGAGATCCACGAGATGTTTCAGCATCCTTCCCGTTGCCCCCCAGACCACCCCGCCGTCGATGGCCAGGTAGTATATGTTGATATCACGGCCCATGAACGTGGTTTTCTCCGCCATCCATTCCGTCTCCATCAGCGCCTGCCTAAGCGGCACATAGAGCAGGATTTCGGATTCGGTGTTGATGACAAATTCATACGGAAACGGGACGATCCCCACCACAGGGGTTATGTGAAACCCCATTATGGAGATGTGGTCGTCCAGCACTCCGAGCACATCGACATCTCCCGGGGCGAGGCCGATCTCCTCGTGCGCCTCACGCAACGCAGTCTGGATGATCCCGTCGTCGTCAGGCTCCGCCCTCCCGCCGGGAAATGATATCTCTCCCTTGTGGTGCTCCACATTCATGGATCTCATGGTGACGATTATACCGGGCTCGCCGTCTTTCCAGCAGACAGGGATCAGGACGGCCGCTTCACGCAGGCCGCCCTTGGGAATACTCCGTCTCGTCCTGTGTGCCAGGATCTGCTCGATATGCCTCTTGAATTCAGTCTCATCTCCGAGAATTTCTTCGATCCTTCCACTGCACATACAAACCATGCTATCACAAACGCATCTTTATGAACAGGCTTGACCATCTGCCTTTTTGCTGTGTATTATACCGTGACATGAACATACTTCGCGGCATCCATAATTATATGGTCCTCCTTCAGGATCTGCTCGATGAGGTCACTGACCTGTTGACAGACAATGCAGACTACGAATCGACCCTCGACTGGAAAGACAAGGCCGATTCGATTCTCATCCAGGTCCTTGGGGAAGATCACACCTATGTGAAAGATTTCTGCAGTATCGAATTCTGCACCACGTTTGTGGAAGATTGCAAGGAAATCGTGATCGAAGACACCTACCGGTTAGGCCTTGAGGATGCAAAGTCGTTCCTCATCTCGCTCATCGACGAACTTGAATCCGAGCACACAAGCTCGCCCGGGCTCATGGACATGGAAAGCATGTTCGCCGAGATGAGCCGGTACGTATCGGTCTACGTGGAAGACCAGTCCATGAAAAACCGCCTCCATCAGAGGATTCACTGCCTTCGCGACGGGATGATCTCCGGCGACATTTCAGAGGCGGAAGTGAAGAACCACGTGGAGCACATCGGGTATCTCAATACCGGGCTGTTTGAGAGAATTGTTCCTCTGTTAACATGGTATTATATTCAAAGAGTGGGGTTTAAAGGGGCGAGCAACAACTAGCTCCTCCCATCATCTTCTCGTATCTCATAATTTTTAGGAAAGGAGTGTATATGCCAAAAATTGAAAGGGCATTGGTCAGTGTTACCGATAAGGGGGGGCTCGTTGCATTTATCAAGGAGCTGGCAGCCTTCGGGGTGGAGATCATATCCACCGGAGGTACGGCACGCGTTCTGAAGGAAAACGGCATTCCCGTTGTGGATATCTCAGATTACACCGGCTTTCCCGAGATGATGGACGGCCGCCTCAAGACCCTGCACCCCAAGGTTCACGGTGGTTTCCTGGCAATCAGGGACAACGCAGGCCACGTGGAGTCCATGAAGAAGGAGGGCATCAAGCCCATCGACATGCTCGTGGTGAACCTCTACCGCTTTGAAGATACCATCGCAAAAGGGGCACCCCTCGAGGAGGCCATCGAAAATATCGACATCGGCGGACCGGCCATGGTGCGTGCTGCCTCCAAGAATTACCCCTATGTCTCCGTGGTCACGGACCCGGCAGATTACCCCCGTATCATAGAAGAGATGAAGGCCTCGGGAGGGTCGGTGAGCGCCAAAACCAATTTCGAGCTCGCCCGCAACGCATTCTCGCTCACTGCCAGATACGATGCCGCGATCTCCAACTACCTGCAGGGCATCGATGTGGAAGAAGGCGAATTCCCCCTGACCTACACCGCCCAGTACAAGCGCAGGCAGATCATGCGCTATGGGGAGAACCCGCACCAGAAGGCGGCCTTCTACACCGAACTGGCCATCGACCAGCCGTCCATCGCCACTGCCGAGCAGCTCTGGGGCAAAGAGCTCTCCTACAACAATATCATGGATTCCGATGCGGCGCTCGACCTCATCATGGAATTCGACAAACCCGCATGCGTGATCCTGAAACATTCGAACCCCTGCGGCGCCGCACAGTCGGAGTCATCCCTTGCAGACGCCTACAAGCAGGCATTCGCCGTTGATTCGACATCGGCATTCGGTGGTATCGTGGGTCTGAACAGGCCCCTCGATGCTCAGACTGCCCAGGCCATCGGCGATGTCTTCACCGAGGTGGTCATTGCCCCGGATTACACGCCCGAGGCCCTCGAAATCCTCACCAAGAAAAAGAATATCCGGCTGCTGAAGGTTCCCGAAATTACCCTGGGCAGATCGGCAAAGAAGCAGCTCGCCTCGACCAGGCGGGTCACCGGCGGGCTCCTGCTGCAGGATCGGGATCTCGGTGATGTCGACCTTGGTACGGCCCAGGTGGTGACAAAACGCTCGCCAACCCCTGAAGAGATGGAGGCGCTCAAGTTTGCCTGGAAGATCGTGAAATTCGTCAAATCCAATGCCATTGTCTATGCCAACAAGGACCAGGTCCTCGGCGTGGGTGCGGGGCAGATGAGCAGGGTGGATTCCTCCAAGATCGCCATCATGAAGGCAGGCAACGCAGGCCTCTCGCTGAAGGGTTCGGTTATCGCGTCGGACGCATTTTTCCCGTTCAGTGACGGCATTGACGAGGCCGCAAAGGCAGGAGCCACCGCGGTGGTACAGCCGGGCGGTTCCGTACGGGATCAGGAGGTTATCGACGCTGCGAACGAGCACAACATGGCCATGATCTTTACCGGCATGCGTCACTTCAGACACTAGGTGCCGGCGATGAAGGTTCTCGTCATCGGTTCGGGAGGAAGAGAGCATACCCTGTGTTGGAAGATCGCCCGGAGTTCCGCAGTTGACGAGGTCTTCTGCGCCCCGGGCAACGGCGGCATTGCAGGCGATGCCATCTGCATCGATATTGCAGGAGACGATATACGCTCGCTTGTACGATTCGTCAGAGACAACAGCATCGATCTCACGGTCGTTGGCCCCGAGGCACCGCTCGTGGCAGGCATCGTGGATGCATTCACGGCAGAGAAACTCCCCGTATTCGGTCCGGACAGCCGTGCCGCCGCCCTGGAGGGGTCCAAGATCTTCGCGAAGACCGCGATGGAGAACTGCTCCATCCCCACCGCACGCTTCAAGACCTTCACGGATGCAGGCCTGGCGAAAACGTTCATCGACCAGGCCGGCTACCCGCTCGTGGTCAAGGCTGACGGACTTGCAGCCGGCAAGGGGGTCATCGTCACATCGACCAGGGACGAGGCAGTCCGTGCCGTCGAGGATATCATGGTCAAGCGCGAATTCGGCGATGCCGGCAGCTCGGTCGTTCTCGAAGAGCGGCTCATCGGCGAGGAGGCATCGTTCATCGCCATCTGCGACGGCAAAAACATCGTTCCCCTTGCCTCGTCACAGGACCACAAGCCTGCGTTAGACAACGATGAAGGGCCCAATACGGGCGGCATGGGGGCCTACTCTCCGGCACCCGTGCTCGACAGAGAAACCTCCGAGAGCGTACTCGACACCATCCTCTATCCGCTGGTCGCCGGCCTCAGGAAACAGGGGATCACCTATCGCGGGGTGCTCTATGCCGGTCTCATGATAACCAGCGACGGCCCCAAGGTGCTCGAATTCAACGTGCGCCTGGGTGACCCCGAGACACAACCGCTGCTCATGAGACTCAAGAGCGATATCGTTCCGCTGCTCATGGAGGTTGCTCACGGCAGCAGCATAAAAGACCTGAAGCTCGAATGGGAGCAGGGGCCGGGCGTGTGCGTGGTGCTCGCCTCAGGCGGATACCCGGGCTCGTATGAAAAGGGCAAGCCCATCACCGGCATCGACAAGGCCGATGCCATTGACGGGGTCAAGGTCTTTCACGCGGGAACACGGATCCAGGGAAATTCCATCGTCACCTCGGGCGGCAGGGTCCTCGGGGTCACCGCCCTCGGCTCCGACCTGAGAACAACGATAGACAAGGCATACCGGGCTGTCTCCCTCATCTCGTTCGACGGCATGCACTATAGGAGTGATATCGGCCATAAGGCCTTGAGGAGGTTGTCATGAGGGTAGCCATTGTCATGGGGAGCAAGTCGGATCTCTCGATCATGGAGGAATGCTCGGGCATTCTCCGGCAGTTCGGCATAGCCTACGAGATGCGCATACTCTCTGCCCACAGGACCCCCGACGAGGTTGCCGCCTTCAGCAAGTCGGCAAAGGCCTCGGGCTTTTCCATCATCATTGCCGGAGCAGGCATGGCAGCCCACCTGGCAGGAGTGATCTCTGCCTACACCACGCTGCCGGTGATCGGCGTCCCCCTGGACGCGTCGCTCCAGGGCATCGATGCCCTGTTCTCCATGGTGCAGATGCCTCCGGGCATACCGGTTGCCACCATGGGGGTCGGCAAGGCAGGTGCAAAGAATGCGGCACTGCTCGCCGTGGAGATACTCTCGCTTGCAGACGATTCTCTCAACGCCCGGCTCGAACAGTACCGGCAGGACATGAAAACCACCGTTCTTGAGGCTGACGAGAGCATAAAGAAGCTGTAGAGATGCTCGTTACATCGGATGTATCCAGGATTGCATCCCTGCTGAAAATCACTTGCGGCGCTGTCGTGGCCTATCCCACCGAGACGTTCTACGGCCTCGGCGCACGTATTATGGACCGGCACGCCACGGCGCGGATCATTGAATGCAAGGGCAGGGATGCCGCCAAGGGCATGATCATCCTCGCATGCGACATGGAGATGGTGGCATCCGTTGCCGTTATCGATGACCGGAGCAGGGCCTTGCTGGATCGCTTCTGGCCGGGGGCACTGAGTGTTGTTCTCCGGGCGCAACCGGGTCTCGATCCGATCCTCGCGCCACAGGGCAGTGTTGCCGTACGCATCTCGCCTCACCCCCTGGCACTTGCCCTGACCGGGGATGTCGGCCCCATCACCTCCACCTCTGCCAATATCTCGGGCAGCACCCCTGCCCGGACAGTCGAAGAGGTGCTCGCCTATGCCCTGGCCATAGACGGGGTGCTCGATGGCGGCCAAACGCCGGGAGGAAAACCGTCCACCCTCATCGACCTGACCGTCTGGCCGCCCGTATGCCTGAGGGAAGGCGTGATCCCGTTCGATACGATCACTCCGTAGCAATCCCTTACCATGGACCGGGTTCACCGGATTAACCTGAACTCGACCCTTCTGTTCATTGCCCTGTTTTCAGGCGTGTCATTCGGCACGATGGGAACCGTCAGTCCATAGCCTCTGGTCTCGATCCTGTCCTGCGGCACCCCGTTTTCCACGAGGTATCTTTTCACCGATTCGGCCCGCTCCGATGAGAGCAGTATGTTGTATTCAGCCGGTCCGCTGTCATCGGTATGCCCCTGGATCTCCATCCTTGCGCCGGGATAGGCCTTCAGGTATGCAGCCACCTCGTCGAGGGTCGGGAATGACTCGGGCCTGAGCTCTGCACTGCCGAAATCGAAGAGGATGTTCCACGAGACAAGAAAGCCCTTTTCAATATCCTTAAGGCAGCCCTCAGAGTCCACAGTCGCTCCCTCCGGGGTGCCAGGGCATCGGTCCATGCAGTCCGGTACACCGTCCCTGTCCGAATCGAGCGGGCAGCCCTCCTTATCAACCGGACAGCCGGCCGGGGTATCGGGGCATTGGTCAATACAGTCGGGCACCCCGTCTCTGTCGCGGTCTTTCGTGCACCAGTCCTTTTCAAGGCAGCCTTCGGGTGCAGGGGGACAGAGTTCCTCTCCCACCAGCGTGAGGACCGGCGGTTCCCGTTCCTCCCCGCCAAGCTCGAAGGTTAGGCCTGCGGTATAGAGCACGTTGTTGTAGGCGTCGTCACCCCACAGTCGGTAATTGATCAGCCTCAAATCGCCCCTGAGGGCAACGTATTTCGAGAGGAACACCTTCAGGCCGGCCCCGGTGTCGAGAATGAAGTCCATCTCTTCGCTGAAACCGAGGTGGTTGGTTTCATACGTGGCCATTCCGAAGCCTGCCGCAACATAGGGTACGATCTTGTCCGCAGCGATGCCGGTCAGGTGGTAGAGCAGGTCGAACCGGTAGAGGAAGACATCCGTGTCATACCCCTGTTCTTCTGAATCAACAGAGTTAAAGGTGAATTCTGCGCCGAGCTTTTTTGTAAAGTTCAGCCCGAGCCCGACACCCCACGTCAATCCGTCATCGTAGGGCAGACTGTTGTCAAGGCTGTACCACCCCATAAACGGGGTAATATTGAAGGCCCCTGCCCTGTTCCCGGCACAGGCTTCTGATGTGCCTGCCAGTACAATCACAACTGCCAGGACTGCCCCTGCAGTGATGAAACGGCATGTATTCATAGAGACGATCTCCTCCTCACAAAACCCGTACATGGGTTGTTATCATTTCATTGCAGGCACTCCTGCAGATAGCCTATGGTATAATAATAACAAGCAGGTACTCAAGAACCAACAGGGCAGCTGCAGGGTTCCCTATTCCCCGATGATCTTCACGAGCACCCGCTTTTTTCTCCTGCCGTCGAATTCTCCGTAGAAGATCTGCTCCCAGGGGCCGAAGTCGAGCCGGCCGCCGGTGATGGCAACGACCACCTCCCTGCCCATGATCTGGCGCTTCATGTGCCCGTCGGCGTTGTCCTCTCCGACATTGTGGTGATAGTTCGATACGGGCTCGTGCGGGGCCAGCTTTTCCAGCCAGACCTTGTAATCGTGGTGCAGGCCGCTCTCGTCGTCGTTGATGAACACACTGGCCGTGATGTGCATGGCGTTGACGAGTACCAGGCCTTCCTGTACCCCGCTTTCCCGCAGGCACTGCTGTACCTGCGGGGTGATATTGACAAACTCCACCCGGTTATTTGTGTTAAACCAGAGTTCTTTTCTGAATGATTTCATGAGTGTCCTCCTGTGATTTTTTATTCCTTCTGCGGTGAACAGGTTCATGCGTCCGGGATGATCACGGCAGGATCTGCCCCTCAATCCCCCAGGGCATACCGGACGATACTGTCGATGTGGATGGCCGAGGTATTCAAAAACGGTATGCCGAATTCGTCTTTCATGAGGATCAACGGCAGTTCCGTACAGCCAAGGACCAGGGAGTCTATGCCTTCTGTCTCGATCATCCGCTTCACGATACCCAGGAGTTCCTGCCGGGTGGAGTCCTTGATGATGCCCAGCTCGATTTCGGAAAAGAGCCGCTCGTGGATGAGGATGCGTTCGGCCTCGTCGGGCACGACCACCTGCATTTTGCCGGCCTCGAAGGGCCTTTGGTAGAAATCCGCCTCCATGGTGAACCTCGTCCCTAACAGCCCGATTTTTTTCATGATGCACCCCTGAAGTGTCCTGCCAGTTCAAGGGCCCGCTCCATTATGGCGGCTGCGGACCTGAGCCCGGCATCGTCCCCTTCCACCCCGAGCCGGGTGTCCGGTTCAAAAATCCCGGAGCCCTGCGTGCTCGAAACAGCAGAGGCACCGAGCGGACTTATGGATGAGTGGGTGCCGACCGGGATCATCTCCAGGGTCATGAAGGCGAGAATGTGGCAGAGGTGGGTCGTTTCCAGCCCCGCATTGCGCAGCCACGAGACCCCAGCAGAGACGCCGATCTTATTCCTGAGCCTGCCGCCGGTGAGGTTTCCGTACATGAACACCCTCAGCCTGTCGATGAGGGCGGCCATGGAGGCACTCGTCCGCATAAAGTAGACCGGGCTGCACAGCACGATGATATCCGCCGATTCCAGCTTCTCGAAGATCTCCTGGGCATCATCGGTTATGGAGCAATATCTCCCGGGCTTCTGTCTGTTCAGGCAGAAGTTGCAGTGGATGCAGTCTGCCACCGTGCAGTCCGCAAGGTGGAGGGCCTCTGTCTTCGCACCACTTTTCGAGGCCTCGCCCAGCAGGTGCCTCAGAAACGTTTCTGCATTTCCGCCCGCGACCGGGCTGCCCGAGATCCCCACAACCGAGTAATCCATACCCCTGCAACAATACTATTCTCGGGCTATGGGGGCAAGCCAAAACACCACGAAATTCCGGACAGGTATCTCGAAAAAGGTCTCAAAGCGGACCTGCCTTTCAGGCCGTTGCTGCCCAGCGTCAACTCGACCGTCCCGGGCCGCCGGCATCCGGCAGACCCCGATAGTTCCGAGCCTGCCACGGAATCAATCATTCAAAAAATACATACGTGAATAATTTTAAAGCCATACCCTCAGGGCTGCCGACAAAATGCCCCCTCTCTATTACATTTCTCATTTTAGCGATTATAATAAAAAAAATATTGGAAGGTCATAACAAGAAGTTAGCACCATTACTTACAAGGGAGGGATGATTATGGAAAACAGAGGTAAAAATCTTTTCATAGGGTTCCTGTTGGGATTATGCATCCTGTTGCTGCCTTTTTCGGCACACGCTGAGATGAAAACCATCACGGGAAAGATCATCGGATTCACCTGCTTCACCCAGGGGTATACGTGCCCCATCGACAAGAAGGATCCCATGGTATCGCTCGAGAAGGATTTC
>JAHDOV010000004.1 GCA_018434685.1 Deltaproteobacteria bacterium | reverse complement strand
CCGGCGAGAACCCCCGGGGCATAAGCGCAGTATTCGAAGAGCGTTGCAGTCTTGAGGTAGATGATATCGAGGTAGACGTCGAGCCTGTCGTGGAACGTCTGTGCGTATTCCAGTTCTTTGAGCTCGCCCTCGGCCATCATCTTGATCGTCCGGACCATTGCCGTCACGACCTCGAGATTCCCCAGATTGCACATGGTCTCCATGGCGGAAGCGGAGATGAAATCCCCGGCCAGCAGTGCAGGCTTGTCGCCAAAAATCTGGTTGGCAGTCGGTTTCGCGCGGCGTATCTCGGTTCCATCCACCACATCGTCATGGAGGAGGCTGGCGGTGTGCATGAGCTCGACCGTGTAGGCAAGCGGGAGGATCGTCTCTCCGGAGAGTCCCACGGCCGCACCTATGAGCTGCACCAGTTTCGGCCTGAGGCGTTTCCCCCCTGATTCCAGGATATACTCGCCTATCTGGCTGGTATAGGATGTCGAGCTGCACAGGATCTCTCTGAGCTGCTTTTCAAACTCCGCATTCATCTTCAGACCTATAGCAGACCGTCTGGGCAATATCAACGGAAACATCTCCGGCACTGCCGGCGGCAGCTTGCACAGCAGGATCTAGTCGCCCTTGATTTTCCGGATGATACCGGTGGTGGAGTAGCCCGGTCTGAAGTCCAGCGAATACACCTCGCCGCCGTTTGAGAGCACGACATCGCTGCCCACGATATCCTCGCGCTTCCAGTCACCCCCCTTTACGAGCACATCGGGTCGAATCTTCTCTATGAGCTCATACGGGGTGTCTTCGTCAAAAACACAGACATGATCGACGCATGCCAGACCGGCAAGCACGGCAGCGCGTGCGGCCTGGTCGTTGATGGGCCTGCCCTGGCCCTTGAGCCTCGTCACCGAGGCATCCGAATTGAGCCCCACCACCAGGGCGTCCCCGAGGGTCCTCGCCTGCCTCAGGTATGAGACATGGCCTTCGTGGATTATGTCGAAACAGCCGTTCGTGAAGACCACCTTCATGCCCCGTTCCCTCAGGGTGGCGGCCCTGTTCACCAGGGCATCCCTCTCCTGGACCTTCCCCGGTGCCGCGATATCCGCCGGCCACCTACGTCCGGCCAGCCGTGCGGCATACAGGCCCAGCTCACGGTAGGAAGGCGCGATGTCGGGGAATTGCTCTTCGAGCAGGGTCATGTGGGCCCTGACCGTAGGCCAGTCGCCCCGCTGCACGGGCCCGGTAAGTGCCGCTTGTCCGTATTTCTCGAGATTCGAGACCGTGCCCCTGACAAGCGGCATGAGGTGTTCCAGGGAGAGTCCTATGGTATCCATGAGCTGTGCAGCCTGGGAAACCAGGCATACCAGATAATTCGAGGCGATCACGGCCGCACTGTGGTAGGTGATCTTGTCCTGTTTCGCTATGGTCATCAACCGGGAGCCCATGGAGGATACCAGCTCTTGCGCGATCTCGACCGCGCGTTCCGACCCCTCCACGGTGAAAAAGCTCTCCTGTAGTGCACCGTGAGCCTGGGTGATATCCATGATGGTCTGGAGGGGGTGCAGGCTCGCTGTCTCACCGCCGAGCCGGGCAATGCCGGAGAGCTGCTCGGAGGACAGCAGCCCGCTGAAGTGGAAGAAGGCGATCCCCCTGCAGGAGGCGCCCCATCTCGAGGCAATCGTTTCCGCCACGGCCGAGATGGCGCTGTCGGGAACCGCGATAAGGACCGCCTCGGCCGCTGCGGCCTCATCCGGTACAGCGGAGAAGACCCGGAGGTCCGTCCCGCCCTTGTGCGACGAAACCGCCCATACCGGTGTGTGTCCGGCCTCTTTCAGCAGCGTGGCCATTGCACTGCCCACCCTGCCCAGGCCGATGATGCCGAATCTATACTTCATCCATGATCCCCTGTTCATTCAGGTGCGCGAATTTCTCCCAGTCCATGACGAAGCTGGTCTCGTTCATGGTTTTCTCCACCAGTGCGTGATACCCACGGTGTTCCACATAGCGCTTCAATCTGTTCGAGATGGGGTATATCTGTTCCGAGGGTCTCCAGTGCATGATATCACCACTCTTTGCATTGAGCAGGCAGTCAAAGGTTATGGCAAACGAGACCCTGGCAAGGGGCTGGTCATGAAAATCCCTGATCATGGCCTCGAGATGCCCGGCGTCTACAGGGGAATAGAACGCATACATATGAGAGTATATCTCCGAATACATGCGGGAATATATCACAGCGGCATGATAGAACTCCGGGATGTCTATGATGGCATCCTTTCCCAGGGATTTCCCGAAGGAATAGAGCATGCCCTGCATGTTCTTGAGTCCCCCGAGACCTGGATACTGCTGGCCCGGCAGCCTCGGTTTGGCAGGGGTGAACTCCGCCCTGGGGTCCTGGAGCGCGAGCCACTCGATGAGGAGCATGGACAGCCCCTCCTGGAAGTCGAGCCCATCCACGAAGCACTCTCTCGGCCTGAAGATGCCTTCCCGAACGATGAGCTCGATAAGCCTGGTCTCTTTATCCGGAGAATCATAATTGACATAGAGCCTCGAGGTGTAATTATCCGTTTTTGAGATGGAGATGACGAGGTTGCGGTATCCTTTCCGGTGGAGGATCCCGATGATGCCGACCTTCTCGAGCTTCTTCCTGATCTGCTCCTCGTCGTAAACCCCGAGGAAACGACTGGAAACGAACAGGTCCTTTTTCCCGGCCAGGGGATCCGGGCTCATGGTATACGTGATATCTTCCAGATATTTGGGCTCTTTCTTTGAATGCGTCCTGTTCGGCGTCATCTGATAATCCTCCCGACACTGACGAAAACAACATATGAAGCACCTGCCCTCTTGAGCGACCTGGATACTTCCCGTGCTGTCTGTGTAGTTGTTATTACATCATCTACAACCAGAACAGATTTGTCGCTGACCCCGCAGGATCTGAATACCCCTCGAAGATTGCCTATGCGGTCCGACCTCTTCAACCCCACCTGGGGGATGGTCCTGCGGATCTTTCGTATCACATCATATCTCATATCTATGCCCATATATCCAGACAATTCACGGGCAATGAGTGCTGCCTGGTTGTATCCCCTGCTGATCATCCTCGTCCAGTGCAGGGGAACAAAGGTGATCATGTCCGCAGAGATCCCGGCATGCTCGAGCATGTCGAATGCGAGCCCTGCAAGGGGTTTCCTGAAGGCCGTGGCCCTGTGGTACTTGAAGGCGTGAATGATATCCTTGAGGAGACCATCGAAGATCCCAGCAGAGAGCATCCTGTCAAAGGGAGGCCTTCCGGACTGGCACGACAGGCATATCCCCGGAAAAGGGATAGGGCTTCCGCATACCGCACAGACGGGTTCGGGTACGGCCCTGATCTGCGACCTGCACAGCGCGCACAGGCCAAGATGAACCTGATCCCCTGCCCCGCAGACAAGACACCTGCCGGGAAAGATGTGGGTGATTAGAGAACCGGGCATGATAGAAATATAGCATACCCGCAGGAGTCAAGACAATATCTTCACGCCCCTGGTGGGCAGGTCCGCCTCGCAGGGACCCTGCGGTCAATAGTACTTGTGATAGTTGTACTTGCTGTATTTGTATTTCCTGGCCGGGAGCTCGTCCAGCGCATTGAGCACGGTGCCGACGATCTTGTCCTTGGGAAGGCCCTCCAGCGCCATCTTGAAATCGGACTCCTTGGTATACCGGTACCTGGCGACCATGACGATTGCCTCTACCTGGTCGGCAATGATCTTCGGGTCCACCGTGGCCTGGATGGGAGAGGTATCGATTATGAGGAACCGGTCGGAGTAGCGTTCGCTCAGTTCCTTGATGAGGGAACTCATCTTCTTGGATTCCAGCAGCTCAGACGGATTGGCCGGGGCCTCCTGCGCGGAAGGCAGGATGGTGAGCTTGTCGATGGGT
Source organism: Deltaproteobacteria bacterium (assembly GCA_018434685.1). GTDB lineage: Bacteria > Desulfobacterota > Desulfomonilia > UBA1062 > UBA1062 > DSAD01. Next base: position 609,791 of record JAHDOV010000004.1, on the reverse strand, counting down.
GTCTTGATAAGGCAGTCTTCTATCCGGGCAGTGCCCTGTATGATCTCGCTCACCCCCTTCGAAGGGGGGTACTTGAATAAATTGTGCAGGGAGGGTTTTCTCAGGTCGCATTCCACCAGCAGGACATACTGGTCGTCGCCCTTTGCAATGGCAATGGCCAGGTTGGACGCAATGAGGGACTTCCCTTCTCCGGGCAGTGCGCTCGTAATCATGATCACCCGGGGAACGCTCTTGTCCGGCATGTGAAACAGGTATGTCCTCAGCTTCCGGATCTGCTCTGCCGTGTAGGAGTAGGGCATGTGGTACATATAGAGGTGATCGTCGAGGCGTCCGGTCATACCGGCCTGTTTCATGAGACCCTGATCCTGCTTTTCCATTGCCTTTGAGAGTTTCACCCGCTAGTCCTCCATGCTGATCTTGACCGGTTTTGCATAGAAAAATCCTTTGCCTTTGAGCTGCGTTGCGTAGCCGATGGCATCGGGCTTGGAGTTGAACGTCCCGACGGTGATCCGGTACCAGGTATTGTCCTGTCCGTCAATGTATGGATAAATCGTCGCGTCGAATCCCTTGTTGAGGAGATCCAGAAAGACCGCCTTTGCCTCGGTAACCGAGTGGTACGAGGCGACACTCACACTGTAGAGCACCCGCGGCCCGGACTTCACATCCGGCATGAGGATCTGCTGGCCTTCATATATCAGGTCAATGTTCTCCATCCCGGGATTTGCCTCTTTTATGGACTGCAGTATCCCGGCATCCACCCGCCCATAATGACCTGCAGCGAGCTCTGCAATGGTATCGCCGACATTGACGGTAACGACTGTTCCCCCTGCCTGCTGTGGTTGAGTCAGACTCGGGGGGATGGGCGGCTCATTCCGGCCGGAGTCGTCCTCCTGCAGCGTGATGTTCTTCCGGACAGGAACCTCCGTCACGGCAGCCCGGGCAGGTTCCTCGCGAATTCCGGTACCGGCCGTTTCAACCGCCTGGACCGGGCCTCTGGCGGGCACGGCAGGAGCGGCATGGGTCGCTGCTGCACGAGAATCGGGGGAAGTTGATTTCCCGCGGGAGTACAGTGTCCACCCTGCCGTGGCAACGATGAGGCAGATTACCGCAGCCGCAGCGATCTTCACGACAACCCGCAAAATGGCTGTCTTTGATCCCTTGAACAAAGACGGCCGGTTCGCCGAAGACTTCGCGTAGGTGTTTTCGAGATCAGACCCGACCTTTCTCACCAGCTGCGCATTGATCTGCCTGGTATTCTCGGTATAGGCCGAGAGCAGGAGATTGTCGCAGATGATATTGATGAGGCGCGGAAACCCCTTGCTGTACCGGTAGATCTCTGCCAGCGCCGATACCGTAAAGATCGGCTTCTCCTTGGGTTCGTATCCTGCCACCCGGAGCCGGTGATCGATATAGTCCCGCGTCTCGTTGCTGTCCAGGGGCGGTATGTGATACTTGAGCCCTATGCGCTGTTTGAGCTGCCGAAGGTGAGGGCTCTTGAGCTTCTCGTTGAGTTCCTGCTGCCCCAGGAGCATGATCTGAACGAGCTTTTCGTTCGTGGTCTCGAGGTTTGAAAGGAGCCTGATCTCCTCGAGCATCTCGATAGACAGTCCCTGCGATTCATCGACGATCAGAACTGCCCCGCCGGTTGCCTTGAGCCGCTCCTCAAAGTCATGGACATAATCCCTGGAACGCTTCTCCTCTGGCATACCGATGGCTTCGCCCAGGAGAAAATAGAGGTTTTCCGGCCTGATGTGGGGGTTCTTGATCACCACCTTGGGCATGCGTGGCGGCAGTTTCAGGAGAAAGGCATTGAGAATGGTGGTCTTTCCCGTGCCCACCTCCCCGGTTATGACCACAAACCCGCTCGCCTCCTTGATCCCGTAGAGAAGGTGTGCAAGCGCCTCCTTGTGCCCGGGACTCATGTAGAGAAACCGCGGGTCCGGGGTTATGGAAAAGGGTTTTAATGTCAGACCGAAGAATTCTCTATACATTTTTAAAAGCCTTTAAAACGGGAGTGCTATGGGCAGATCCACCATGATATTGTGCGCGTGCGAATAGCCCACGATGAGTATGCCGGCGATAACAAGGCAGAGATTGACCGTGACATACGCCATGGTCTTGAATTTTCTCCTGCGCTTGTCAGTCTCGGTCAACGCCAGCGGCACGGCAGAAATGCAGGGGATGCTGCCGCTCCACTTTTCCAGCTGCTTGATCCCCTTGACTGTTGTATCGAGCATCTCGAGGAGGAAGATGATGCCGGTGCCCGCAGCGAGCCCGAGGGCGAGAAAGATGATGGCCATCCGGTTCCTGTTGGGGCTCACGGGTATCTGGGGCGGCTGGGCATAATCGAGCACCCTGAATTGCTCACCCTGCTGCCTCTTTTCCATGCTCTCGGCGCGTTTTGCCTCATAGAGCCTGTCCAGGAGGCGCTGGTAGTTCTGCTGGGTGATGTTGTAGTCCCTGGTCAGCCCGGCGAGTTCCTGCTCCCGCTTCGGTGTGTTCTCCACCCGCTGCTGGTAGTAGTCCACCTTTTCCTTGAGCCGATCCGAATCGTTCTTGAGCCCCTCGATCTCAACGTTTATGGTGGACAGCTGGTTCCTGAGTTCCACCACCTGAGGATCAGTACTCCCGGTGCCATCTTCGCCGCCCTGATTCTCGAGATCCTTGATCTGTCCCTGCAGCTGTTTGACCAGCGGGTGCTCGGGCGTATATCTCGAGCTGATTTCCTCGAGCTGCCCCCTGAGCTCCGCTATCCGCTGCCCCCGCTGCGATAGCGTGGCACCCGGCTGTTCGGTCTCAATCTGGGAAAGCTGCCGCTGGATCACCAGTCTCCGGTTCATGGCATCGGCAAGGGAGGTCTGGATGGATTCTACGCGCAGCTGGAGGCCGGATATGGTGGAGATGTTGCTCGTCAACTGCTCGGGCAGCTCTCCCATGTACCTGTTCCGGTAGCCCTCCACCTGCACCTCCTGCTCCTGGAGAAGGGTCTTGAGATCGTCGAGCTGCTTTTCCAGAAACAGGGTAGTCTGAGCAGCCTGTTTTGCCCTCAGCTTCAGGTGAGATTCAATAAAGAACGAGGCGAGCCTGTTCGCCACATCCGATACCTCCTGGGGGTCACGTCCCCTGAAGGAAATGGTAAAAGAGCTCGTCTGGCCTCTCCGGCCGCCTTCGGTATTCACCACGATGCGCTTGCGCAGGGCTGCCACCAGGATATCCATGGAATCGCCCCGATCTCTTTCCGCCTTGAAGAGATCCATCTCCCGGATGATATTCTCGAGATTCGACCGGGACATCACCTCCTGGGAGAGGGTCCTCACCCGCTCCTCGATGCCCGAACTCACCGTGGCCTCGACATAGGCCGACGGGATCTCCTGCGGTTGAACCAGGATGAGGGTTGACGCCTCGTATGTCCTGGGTACCACCACATAGATCCATGCACCCAGGATCAGGAAGAAAAACAACGGGATGGTGACCCAGTACCACTGCTTGACCAGTGCGTCGATAATGTCCTGGATATCTATGTGTCTTGTCTGATCAGTCAATATCGCCCCTCTATGATAATCCGGTATCGGTTTTCCCGCTCCGTATCTGAAATCTCGTACGCATGGTAGAGGTGCTCGTACGAGGCCGTAGCGGAAATATAGGTGATCGGATCCCAGGCAAGGGAAACCCGCCCGACAAAGTCTTGTTCTTCCTCGGCCAATGTGTCCGACGTGGGTTTTCGGTCGTCATAGGTGGCCGATGCAGATGACCGCAACGTCCGTGCAAGGGTCCTCTCCCACGAGAGTGAGGCTGACTTCGTATCATACGTACCGTACCGGTCGGTGGTGAATTCCGCGGTATAGCCCTTCGATACCGACAGAGAAAACACATCGTAGAGCGTCTCGGTCGTGAGCCCGGCGTCCAGGGTGTACGTACCCTGCCGGTCTTCCTGCTCCATGACCAGCCAGCTGTAACCGCCGCTTACATCCAGGGCCGTATGCCGGGTGACCGCATACCCTGCCGTGAGTCTGGCCGTGTAGATGTCCTCGCTCGGCAGCCTCCCCCGGTCTTCGTGCTCATAGGTAACCCCGGTGCCGAGCTCCAGCGAGGGGGTGACCATATATCCCCAGTGAGCATCAGAGGTGGATACCCAGGTGTTGTCGCTGATTTCATAATCGTGGTACATGTATCCGTAGGCAAGGCTCAGGGTCTGCCTCGGCGTCAACTGATGCGTGAGGCTGGCCGTGGGTCCCTGGGACATGAGATCTTCATCGGGAAAGGGGTTGTTCTCATCGGTGAGGGAGTATCCCAGGTTCAGGGCAGTGGTCTGGCTCAATGTTCTGCTGTATCCCACCGCACCGCTGTGAATCCGGGTGGTTCCGATGGGATCCTCGAGGCTCTCTCTCCTGCTGGTCTGTGTGTAGGCATAGGTAAGATCGAGCGTATGCCGTACGGACGATGCAGCCGCATGACTCTCGAAGGTCGCCTCGGTGGAGTCTTCCTCGTCGAAGTTCTTGTGGTATCTTTTTGCCAGATAGCCTGAATTCTCCCAGCTCAGCGTAGGTGTGGCCACGGAGAAATCGAGCGATGGTCCGATCTCGTAGATGTTCTCCGACTCCACATCGTGGGCCGTGCCGAAATAGTTATCCGAATACTCGTATGAGGAATAAACCCCGGGATGCAGTTCATAGGTGGCGGCATAGACCGCGCCGTGGACAACGATACCGGCGCAGAGACAGAAAAGGGCCTTGAATACCTTATTCCTCACGGTATTATAATGGTGTCTCCGGGCCTGATGAACACATCTTCCTGTTTGCCCTTGATGATCTTGGAGTAGTTCGCCTGCAGCCGTGTCTGTTCGCCGCCTTCATACCGCAGGACCACGATGTCATCCTTGTTGGCCCATTCGGTAAAACCGCCGGCCCTTGGTATGACCTGGGTGAGGAGCATGTCCCGGTCGAGTATGTATTCGCCGGGCGCATTCACCTGGCCTTCGATATAAAACCGCTTGCTTCTCGGTTCGACAACGATGACGGCACAGTGAGGGTCCTTGATGTATTTTGCGAGAAAAGCTTCCAGGTCTTTCTGCAGCTGAGCCGGGTTCTTGCCCGCAGAGAGGATATCACCCACCAGCGGCAGAGAGATGTATCCATCGGTTCTCACAACGACCTGCCGCGAGAGGCTTTCCTCTCCCCACACGGATATCTCCAGAAGATCGGAAGGCCCGATGAGATACCCAACCTCCTGGGCGGAGATACTAGCCGGGATCAGACAACACACCAGCACCACGAGTAGGTTCTTCATCCGCACGTCCTTCATCATTTTTCTATGCCGCACTCCTTGATCTTGTACAGGAGAGCCTTATAGCTTATTTGAAGCATCTGCGCAGCCTTTTTCTTGTTCCAGTTGGTCCCCCTGAGCGCCCGGAGGATCATGTCCCTTTCCGCCTTGACAGAGGCCTCCTTTGCCGCAAGTTTCAGCGGCAGGATCTCCGCCGGGTCGGAAGCCACCTCGAGGGTTTCCTGCCGGGTATCCTTGATCTGCCGTTCAGGCGTGAACGAACCGCCGTCCTTGAGATATCGTATCATGTCGTTGATATCTCCCAGGATCACCAGCCTTTTCACCTGGTTTTTCAACTCACGGACGTTCCCCGGCCATGGAAATCTCAGGAGCAGGGGGTAGAGATCTACCTTGTCAACGACAATATTCTTGCCGTACTTCTCGTTATAGGCATCCAGGAAGTACTCGAAGAGATAGGTGATGTCTTCGGTCCGCTCGGACAGGGGGGGGATGCGGATGTTGACCACATTGAGGCGGTAATAGATATCCTCCCGGAAAGTTCCCTGCTCCACGGCCTTGCGGATATCCCTGTTCGTGGCGGTAATGACCCGCACATTGACCTTCACATCGAGTTTCCCGCCGAGACGGGAGAATGACCCTTCCTGGAGAACCTGGAGGAGCTTGGACTGGAGTCCCAGGTCCATCTCGCCGATCTCGTCCAGAAATATGGTGCCGTTATTGGCCAGCTCGAATTTCCCGGCCTTGGCCTTGTATGCACCGGTGAACGCACCCCGTTCATACCCGAACAGCTCTGATTCGAGGAGTTCGTGGGGCAGAGCCGCGCAGTTGACCTTGACAAAGGGCTTGTCCCTCATACTTGATCTGTAGTGGAGCGCCCGTGCCACCAGTTCCTTGCCGGTTCCGCTCTCGCCCTCGATGAGAACGCTCACATCCGTTTCAGCAACCTGGTCGATGAGGTCCTTGACCCGCTGCATCTTCTGGCTGTTATAGATAAACTCCCCTCGGAGTTCGTCGATCCTGAGCTGCTTCTTCAGGCTGGAGATCTCGGTGAGGAGCTTCTTCTTTTCCAGTGACTTGGTAATGGCAAGCTCCAGTTCTTCCTCTTCAAAGGGTTTGACGAGATAGTCCGTGGCGCCTGCCTTCATGGCCTTGACAATGATATTGGTCTGCCCCAGGGCGGAGAGCATCAGGATGGGCAGGTCCTTGGAGAGCTTCCGGATCTCGCTCAGGGTCTCCAGACCGTCCATCTCGGGCATGAGAATGTCAAGGATCACGAGGGAAACCTCGTTGCCGGTACGCAGGGCATTCACGGCGTCTTTCCCGTTGGATATGGTCGTGACGTCATATCCTCCCTGAGTAAGAAGCTTTGCTATGTATCTCCGAATACTGTCATCATCATCAACAACTAAGATTTTAATTTTATCGATCATAGTCATCCAAGCCAATCAGCAATTGATAGTTTAAATACCTTAAACAAGTTAGCTATTCAAGGGTATTGTGACGACAAAATGCCCCCCGCCTTCCGACGGCCGGGCTTCCACCTGCCCTCCATGGGCATGGATAATCTCCTTGGTGATGGCCAGTCCCAGACCGATTCCCCCTTTTGCCCTTCCGTTGACCCCGACAAAAAAATCACTGAACAGGTCTCTGGCCTCCTCGGCTCTGATACCCGGTCCCTGATCGCGAAAGGCTATCATCACGCTTTCCTGGTTCAGGATCTTGTTGATGGCATCGCCCTCCGGCACTGCCCGGGAAAGGGTTATCCGTACCTCGCCGCCTTCAGGAGAATGTTTGACCGCGTTATCGAGCAGATTGCACATGGCCTGTTCGAATCTGAGCGGATCAATGTACAGATCGCAGACCTGATCGGTATCTTCCACTATGATCCGCACACCCTTGTCTTTCGCGCTTATCTGCATGTTCCTCGCGATACCCCGTATGTAATCAGCGCTGTTTACCTGCTGTTTGTACAATGAGATCTTTTCGGAATTTATCTTGGCAAAATCAAGCAGCGAATTGCTGAAGTGGAGGAGTTTTTTACACTGGGTTTCAATCTCCTGGATACTCTCCAGCTGATTCACAGACAACGACTGCTGCGTATCCCGTGAAAGCATCCTCGCATACCCGCGGATCACGGTCAGGGGAACACGTATCTCATGAGACGCGACATGGAGAAACCTCGTCTTGAGGGCGAGCAGTTCTTTCTTGCTCGTTATGTCGCGGACTACGCCGACATAGCACTGGTCGTTCTCGATGATCAGTCTGCCGATACTGATCTCGAGAAAGATCCTCTGCCCGTCTTTCTTCACGGCCTGCAGTTCGAGGTTGGGGATGAATATATTGCCCTTCTGGTTTCTGAGCGCACCGGCGAGGCCCTTTATCGATCCCCTCGTGAGCATATGCCGGAAGTGTCTGTTGACGATCTCATCGGGTTCATATCCGAACATCTCCTGGAATTTCTTGTTCGTGAGCAGAAAACGCCCCCCCCTGATGATATAGACGGCATCGATGGCCTTCTCGACCATATCCTTGTACTGGTCCTTCACCCTGACCAGTTCTCTCTCTTTGAATCGCTCCAGCGTCACATCCCTGACACACACGAGAACCTGCCACAGCGGCTTCATGGGAAGCGCCGAGAGCTCGAGGGTGAGTATCCTACCCCGCACCTCCACGTCCATGGAGAGTTCATCCATGTCCGGGCCCAGCTCCCGCAAAACATCTTCCCCGGCGAGTGCGGCTATATTCTCCCCGGCACTGACCCCGAGAAGGTCCGAGGCCTTCTTGTTTATGGTGGTGATGATCCCTGCCGGATCGGTGGTGAAGACCCCTGTGGACATACAGGTGAACACCCTGAATATGTTCTTTCCGAATTCGCCCAGGGCCTTGTCGGTCATGGAGAGCTCGGCCTTGAGCATGGAATTGATCTCTTCCACGTCCCGCATGACTCTCGCATTTCTCAGGGCAAGGGCAGAGGGTCTCAGGAGTATGTTCACCAGATTCAGGTCATCGGGATTGAAGGCCCCCGGCCTGGAATGGCTCAGGTTCAATACCCCCACCAGCTCGTCTTTGCCGTAGATGAGCGGCATGCTGAGCATTGATCCGATCGTGACGTTGTTCTTCCGGTTCTTGTAGAGCAGATCGCTCGATGTATCGTGAATGATGATCGGTTCTCTGCTGAGTGCCACCGTTCCCGCGATACCCTCTCCTATGGGGAAGGTCTGGCCGAGAGACGTCTCTGAATACCGGGAGATCTTGTCCAGAATTCCCTTGGCCGCCTTTATCTCGAGCTGCGATCCGTCGGGTGAGGGCATCATGATGGAGGCATTCTCCGCAATCGTCTCGTCGATCACGATATCCAGAATAGAACCGGCCACTGCCTCCACATCCGGGGCATAGGATATGGCCTCGTTAATCCTCCTGAAAACAATCAGTTCCTTCTTGATCATAACACTCCCTTGATGAGGGAATTTAATTAACGATTCTTTTTCTTTGCCTTCTTTGCCAGCTTCTTCTTATCCTTTCGTTTCTTGAGGTCCACAAGGTCTCTCTTGGGCTGTTTCGGCATATTCTCGTCGAACATGCCGCTCATATTGGGATTGAGCCCCAGTTTCCCCAGGGCCTTCTTCTTGCCTGACCCCAGGCTGCGCATGAGCTTCCTCATGGTATTGAATCTGCCGATGAGCTCGATGACCTTGTTCTTCGGATGTCCGCTCCCCGCGGAAATACGGACAATACGGCTCTCGTTCATGCAGTCCGGATTTTCCCGCTCGAATCTCGTCATGGAGTTGATGATGGACTCCACCCGCACCAGTTCGCGATCATCGACCTGGACACCCTGCGGAATCCCGAGCTGTCCGAGCGGCAATTTCCCGATGATATCGGTGAGTGAACCCATCTTCTTCATGATCTTGAGCTGCTTGAGGAAATCGTTATACGTGAAATCTCCCCTCAGGAGTTTTTCCGCGTCCTCTTCAGCCTTTTTCTCGTCCACGACCTCTTCGAAATCCTTAACGAGCCCGACGATATCGCCTTGGCCGAGTATCCTGGAGGCAAGACCCTCCGGCCGGAATTCTTCGAGGCGATCCAGAGATTCTCCCATCCCGAGGAACTTTATGGGTTTCTTCGCGACCTCCTTTATGGAGAGCGCCGCCCCGCCCCGGGCATCACCGTCGAGTTTCGTGAGGATGAACCCCGAGAGGTCGAGCCGGCGATCGAACTCCCTGGCCACGTTGACCGATTCCTGCCCGATCATCGCATCCACGACCAGCAGGATGTTTTCAGGCCTGGTCAGCGATTTGATGTCCTCGAGCTCGGTCATGAGGGTGTCGTCGAGGATGGTGCGTCCCGCGGTATCGAACAGGACGACGTCGTACCCCTTGAACTGTGCAGCCTCGAGCGAATCCCGGCAGATCTGCGGCGGGGTCTTGCCCGGCGCGAAGAAGACCGGCAGATCGAGGCGTTTGCCCAGCACCTTGAGCTGGTCGATTGCAGCAGGACGGTAGACATCCGCAGCCACGAGCATGGGTTTCCTGCCCTGCTTCTGGATGAACCGGGCGAGCTTCGCGGTGGTCGTGGTCTTACCGCTGCCCTGCAGGCCCACCATCATGATGGCCGTCACGGAGCGGGGCCCGTAGGTGATAGAGGTGTCGACAGGCCCCATGAGGCTGGTGAGCTCGTCATAGCAGATCTTGACAAAGTGCTGATCCGGGGATGCGCGCAGTTTTTTCCCGCCGTGGGACACCCTCGTCTGAACGATCTCCCCGACGGCCTTTTCCTTGACCCGGTCTATGAAAGACTTCACGACGTGGAACTCCACATCGGCCTCGAGCAGGGATATCCGTATCTGCTTGACGGCTTCCTCGATGTGTTTTTCCTGGATAACGGTCTTGCCCTGGAGCAGATCCTGGGCCTTCTTGAACCCGCCTGAAATCAATTCTAGCATGCTATAGTCTCCTACACCCTGAAAGGATGTCTATGCTATCGGATATCGGCACATCCTGTCAACCATATCGAGCCCCCGGTACAGGGGGCTATGGCAGCAGGGTGCAGGACGTGGGATTTCCCAAGGGAGTTCCGGGGGGATCTCCGCGACAGATGCCGCAATGGGATACCTGCCGGCTGGGAAACGCAAAACCACGGGAACACCACCCTCCGGGATGAAACCCGGCGGTCATGTCCCCGCATGGGTGGTCCGGTGAGTGGTCTCGCGAGGTCTCCCGGACAGAGCAACAGGAATCATGCGCCGCAGAGAAACACCCTATCGGTGATCCGGGCACTTATCGAAGAACGATCTCTCTTTTCCTGTTGTCTTGACGATCCAGTCAACCTGGGCCTCGGGGATATAGGGCTTCCCGCATACACTGCACGAGACCATGGAAAATTCCCTGCCCCAGATCTTCCTGAGAGCCCCTTCGTCGGTCATCGCTATGGCCTGCGTCGGACATGCATACGCACAGGCACCGCACCCGATACATGCCTGGGAGGCCTTATGGTACGGCGTTCCAGGCTCCTTTTCATACCCGCGGTTCAACATGGAAATCGCGCTGACCCCAACCACCTCTTCACACACCAGGGTGCACAGGGAGCAGGCGATGCATTTATAGCGGTAGTTGTCCCCCTCGTCCTTGAAAAACCTCGTATCTTCGATGCCGTCTCTCGTGGCAAGTTCCCGGATCACGTCCGAGTCGGGAACACGGGACAGGAGGAGTTCCACCACGCCTTTGCGTATGCGCCTCACCAGGTCCGTATCCGTCTTGATCTCCAGGCCCTCTCTGGCAGGGTAGTTGCAGGAGGTCACGAGTCTCATGCGACCGTTCTGGTGTGCCTCAACGAGACAAACCCGGCATGATCCGCCGCTCGCTTCTACCTCCGGATGGTAACACAGTGCAGGGATATAAATGCCATTTTCTCGGGCAACATCGAGGACGCTCTGGTCCCTGATGGCCTCAACCTCTTTCCCGTCTATTACTATCTTGATATTTTCCATGGCATTATCCTTATTCAACCCTTACGGCATCAAACTTACACACTTCTCTGCACACATTGCATTTGATGCACTTGTCCTGATCGATGACATGGGTCTGTTTTTTCTCCCCGCTGATGCACTTCTGCGGACACTGTTTGGCACACAGGGTACATCCGGTACAGGCGTCCGCATCGATACGGTAGGTGATGAAACTTTTGCAGACATGACCCGGACACCTCTTGTCCCGGATATGCGCCTCGTACTCGTCCCTGAAGTACCTGATCGTCGAGAGAACAGGATTGGGCGCTGAGGTTCCGAGCCCGCACAGGGCGCCGTATGAGAGGACATCACACAGCTCCTCCAGCACCTCGATATCGCCCTCTTTTCCTTTTCCTTCCGTGATATCCGTGAGGATCCGGAGCATCCTCGGGAGCCCGTCTCTGCACGGGGCGCACTTCCCGCAGGATTCCTCGACCAGGAACGAGATGAAGTATTTGGCCACGTCGACCATGCAGGTCTCCTCGTCCATGACGATGATGCCGCCTGAACCCATCATGGACCCCGCATCGGTGAGACTGTCGAAGTCGATGGGGAGGTCCATCTTGGACTGAGGGATACACCCGCCGGATGGGCCGCCGGTCTGCACTGCCTTGAACCGCTTGCCCCCGAGTACGCCGCCGCCGATATCCTCCACCAGTTCCCTGATGGTAATCCCCATGGGGACCTCCACCAGACCGGTATTCTCCACCTTGCCGGCCAGCGAGAAGACCTTTGTCCCGGGCGAACCGTCGGTACCGGTCTGCCGGTACCACTGCACACCATTGTTGATGATCAGCGGCACATTCGCCCATGTCTCCACATTGTTCAGGACGGTCGGCTGCTCATAGAGCCCCTTTTCCACCGAGCGTATATACTTGGCCCGCGGTTCTCCGACCTTTCCCTCCACGGACCTCATGAGTGCCGAGGATTCTCCGCACACGAAGGCCCCGCCGCCACGGGTGATCTTTACCTCGAAATCGAATCCTGACCCCAGGATGTTTTTCCCGAGAATACCCAGGGCGGTTGCATCCACCACCGCCTTCTTCATGGCCTCCACGGCAAGGGGATACTCATCCCTGATATAGGCATACCCCTTATGAGCCCCGACAGCCCGGGCGCCAATGATCATCCCCTCGATCACGGCATGCGGGTTGCCCTCCATGATCGATCTGTCCATGAAGGCACCGGGATCTCCCTCGTCTCCATTGCACAGCACATAGCGTGTCTCGGTCTCGATGTTCCGGCACGACCGCCACTTCCTCCCGGCGGGGAATCCGCCGCCGCCGCGGCCCCTGAGACCCGATGCCTCGATCGTGTCTATGATTGCATCCGGATCCATCGAGAAGGCCCTATCCAGGGAAGCATAGCCACCCCTGGCAATGTAATCGTCTATTTCAAAGGGATCGAGCTTCCGCAGGTCGCCCAGGATCAGCTGCTTCTGGTGCGAATAGAAGGGGATACCATCAAAGGTGGCGGCCTTCTTGCCCGTTGCGGGATCCTTGTACCCGAGCGCCTCGATGATCTCGCCCCGCTTCACCGTCTTCTCGATGATCTCCGGCACGTGCTTTGGCTTCACTTCCATATATACGATATCGTCCCCGAAACTGACCACCGGGCCCTTGCTGCAGAACCCCTGGCATCCGGTAATCTTCAGGCTCAATTCAACCCTGCACTCGAGCCCCTGTGCTTCGATCTCTTTCCTGAAGGCCTCCGCAACAGCCCTGCTGCCTTTTGCAAGACACGGGGTACCACCGCATACGTAGATGACCGGGTAATCGCCCTTGTGAGAATTGAGGATCTTCGCTCTATACTCATTAAACTCATCAACCGAATTTAATTTTCTGCTCTCCATGATAGTCAACCTTCCCAAACCTTATTTATAATTCTTGAGATTCTTGAGAATGTTCTGAGGAGAAGCTCCCTCGTAATAATCCTTGTCATCAACCACGACAACCGGGGCCAGTGCGCACGCACCCACACAGTTCACGGTCTGCAGCGTAAACCGCATGTCCTTGGTCGTCTCCCCGGGCCGAATCTTCAACTGTCTCCCGATGACATCCACCACGTTGGAAGCGCCCTTGAGGTGGCATGCCGTACCGGTACACACCTTGCAGGTATGCCTGCCCGTAGGCTCCAGGGAGAGGGCCTTGTAAAAGGTCCCCATCGCATAGATCTTGCTGGCAGGGACGCCAAAGAGTTCGCTCAACTTTTCCATGCCTTCTTCCGGAACGTAATTGAACTCCCGTTGAAAGTCCTGCAGTATTGCCAACAGAGATTCCTCGGATTTCTCATAACCTGCAATGATTTCGTCAACCTTTTTCGTATCTACTGCCATCTTACCTGCCCTCTTCACAACGCTTTAAGATCTTTTGATAATCACGATCGACCTTGTCCTGTATCAGCTGAATTTCCTTATCGGTCAGGTGTCTGAATCTGCCCTGGCCCTTGAGGTATTCCGTAACCGGGAGCTTCCGGTAGGGGGTGTAGGTGAGCCGGTACTCCCCATTTACCACCTCATAGAGCGGGAATACGCAGGAATCAATGGCGAGCCGGCCGTATTTGATGGCGTCCTGCGGCTGTATCCTCCACCCGGTCGGACAGACGGACAGGATATGGACATATGCAGCGCCGGGCATCTCGGCTGCCTTCTTGACCTTCTCGATGAGATCGAAGGGAAAGCTCGGACAGGCAGTTGCCACATAGGGGATATCGTGTGCCACCGCGATCTGGGGCATGTTCTTCTTCTGGGTGTGCTGCCCCATGCTGTCCTTTCCTGCCGGGGATGTCGTGGTGCTTGCACCGAAGGGCGTGGAACTGGAACGCTGGATGCCCGTATTCATATAGGCCTCGTTGTCGTAGCAGATATAGACCATGTCGTGTCCGCGCTCCAGGGCTCCGGACAACGGTCCCATGCCGATATCGGCAGTTGCCCCGTCACCGCCCATGGCCACGAAGTTGATCTTCTTTTGAGGGATAATGCCTTTCCTCATCATGGCCTTCATGCCTGCCTCGCACCCGGAGATGACTGCCGCGGAGTTCTCAAAGGCATTGTGGATCCACGGGACCTTCCATGCGGTCAGCGGCAGCGGAGAAGAAATGATCTCCATGCAGCCCGTGGACATGGCAACAATGGTGTCCCTGCCCAGGGCCTTCATCACGTGGCGAACGGCCAGGGCTTCGGCACATCCCTGACAGGCCCGGTGTCCCGAGGTGAAATTCTCTGACTTATCGACAAGTCTCGAAGAAAAAACCGAGAATCTATCCATAGCTTACTCCTTATCCTCTCAGGCCGTAGAGGTCGAACCCTTCGGTCTCACCCCGCTGCGCCTTGGCCTTGCCTTCCAGGATGATCTTTCTGAAATCATTGCGGGACACGTCTCTGCCCGCCAGTCCGGCCACCGTGTTCACGATCACGGGGGCACCCTCTTTCTGATACAGCGCCGAGCGCAGCTCGGATGCAACCGGCCCGCCAGGTCCGCCAAAGCTGATGGCCCTGTCCAGAACGACGAGCGATTTCTTCCCCAGGACGGCCCTGCAGAACTCTTCATTCGGGAACGGCCGCCACAGACGGATCTTTACCACGCCCACCTTTTCACCTTCCTGCCTGAGGGAATCGACCACTTCCATGGCGGTTTCTCCGTAGGAACCCATGGTCACGATGCAGTAATCGGCATCTTCGGTCCGATAGGTCTCCACGGGACGATAGTGTCTCCCGGTGAGCTTGCCCCACTCGTCCCATGCCTTCAGGATCACCGGGTAGGACTCCCGGATCGCGCTCTCACGCTGCATCTGTGCCTCCGTATAGATCTCCGGCATGCCGAAACAGCCCATGGAGACCGGATGATCCGGATGCAGGGTATTCTTCATCTGGAACTTGGGCAGATATGCCGCAATGGTCTCATCATCCTCATACTCGATGGGTTCGATCATGTGGGTGAGGATGAACCCGTCGAAGTTCACCGCAACCGGGAGCATGACCTCCGGGTCTTCTGCAATCCTGAAAGCCGTGAAGATGTTGTCGTAGGATTCCTGCCCGTTCTCCACGAAGATATGGATCCACCCCGCATCCCTCACCAGCATGGTGTCCGTGTGGTCGTTCCAGATGGAAAGCGGACTGGACAGCGATCTGTTCGCCAGCGCCATCACGATGGGGAGCCTCATGGCAGCGGAGATGATGAATATCTCGGCCATGAGCGCGAGCCCCTGGGAACTCGTCGAGGTGAAGGTCCGTGCACCTACCGCCGCAGACCCGCAGCATACGCTCATGGCGGAATGCTCGCTGTCCACCGGGACAAATTCCGCATCGAGCTCGCCATTTGCTACGATCTCCGCGAGGTGTTCGACGATATGTGTCTGTGGCGTAATGGGATAGGCAGCTATGACATCCACATTGGCCTGCGCGACGGCGTCTGCCATGGCAATGGAAACTTCTATACCCTTTCGTACCTTAGCCATTTATCATTCCTCCTCGCCCGTCATGGTGATACAGCCGACCGGACACTCCTTGGCACAGATACCGCACCCCTTGCAGTAGGTGAGATTCGCCTCGAAATGTCCCTCCGGGGCCTTCACGATACAGGCATCCGGGCAGAACAGCCAGCACACCCCGCACTTGATGCACTGCGTCTTGTTGACGACCGGTTTTTCCGACCGCCAGGTTCCTGTCTCGTACTCCAGGGCGTTGCCCACCTCCACGACCACGGACCCGACTTCCAGCTCCTGCCATTTTATCTGTTCCATAGGTTTTGCCATGGTTCTACTCCTTAATGAAAACCTCGTTATACGCCCGCTCAAGGGCCTTCATATTCCGAGATCCGAGCTTGGAACCAAATCGTTCCATGAGCGGCTCCCTGATATCCTCGATATCGATCAGACCGGTTGCCCTGATAAAGGCCCCCAGCATGGTCGTGTTCACGATGGGTCGTCCCAACTCCTCCAGTGCAATCGTATTCGCATCCACCGTGACCACCCGGACAGACTTCCCGGCCAGCGCAGCTATATCCCCGGGGGCCTTCTTCGTGTTCAGGATCAGGATTCCATTCTCATTCATGCCTTCGGTGGGGTCGATAAGGGTCAGAAGCCCGGGGTCCAGGACAATGACCACATCAGGATGATAGACCTTTGCCCGGATGTTGATCTTCTTGTCGTCAACCCTGCAGAAGGCAACCACCGGCGCGCCCCGGCGCTCAGGGCCGAAGCTGGGGAAAGCCTGAGCGAAATTGCCTTTGTTTATCGCTGCAATAGCCACCAGCTCTGCCGAGGTGACCGCTCCCTGTCCGCCTCTACCATGCAATCTGATTTCCAGCATATGTGCTCCTCGAAAAGATTCTGAATGGTGATTCATATCATCCTGCCCCGGGACTGTCAAGAAAAGATAGTATTTTTTTGATGTTCATAACGCATTGAATATGTTAATGTTATTGACGTCGTCTTATCATATTATCATCGCCAAAAAGGCTTTGCCCATGGCCTGTTTCTGTGCTAGTTCAAGACCGGGGTGATGCATGAGGATTGATACACAGATTGTGCAGGATCTGGCCATCTTTGCCGGGGTGATGTTTGTCTTCTGGCTTGCGGGGCTCATTGTCCGCCGATGGGTCATGTCCTCGCTGCGCACCTTCGCCCTGAAGACCTCGTGGAAATGGGATGATATCCTCGTCGAGGCCGTCTCCGGGATGATCCTCCCGTGGTCCGTACTGGCCGGGCTCTTTCTCGCGAATCACATCCTGGAGATCGCGCCGGTCATCAGGAACAATGTGGGCAAAACGCTGCTGATCCTGGCCATAGCCACTGCCACCTTGGTCGTTTCCCGGATATGCTCCGAGATGATCAGGGTTTACCTGGGAAAGACCCCGGACGAGTCCCACTCCACCTCTCTCCTGGTAAGCTTCTCCAAATGGGTCGTCTTCATCGTGGGCGCCCTCATGATCCTCCAGTCGCTCGACATCTCCATCACGCCGGTCCTCACCACCCTCGGTGTCGGCGGCCTTGCCGTTGCCCTGGCCCTGCAGGGTACCCTGGCCAACCTGTTTTCCGGCATACAGATCATCGCCTCAAACCAGCTCAAACCAGGCGACTTCGTGAAGCTCGACAACGGCGACGAGGGTTATGTAAGCGATATCACGTGGCGGAACACGAGCATCCGCACCTTTGCCAACAATACCGTCCTCATCCCGAATTCCAAGCTCGCCGATGCGGTCATCACGAACTATTATCTCCCCCAGAAGGAGATCGCCGTGAAGGTCCAGGTCGGGGTCAGCTATGACAGCGACCTCGACCAGGTGGAGCGGGTGGCTGCGGAAGTGGCACGGGAGACGATGCGGGACGTCGCGGGGATCACCTCATACGAGCCCCTGATCAGGTATCACACCTTCAACGATTTCAGCATCGACCTGACGGTCATCATGCGGGCCGGGGAAGTAGCGAACATGTACCTGGTAAAACACGAGTTCATCAAGAGGCTGCACCGGAGATTCAACCGGGAAAACATCGTGATACCCTTCCCCATCAGGACCGTACACGTGGAAAACGTCTCCGAGCAGTAACAGGCCTTATTCGATCGGCCCCTGGTTCAGGCCTTCCAGCTCCGAGCGCTTTTCCAGAATGAATTCATAGAACTTTTCCATGAGCGGCATGAACTTTCGCTTCTTGTTGTGCACGAGATAAAAATCCCTCTTGGTGTTGAGATCCTTGATATCAATGGCCACGAGACTCTTGTTTCTCAGCTCGGTCTTGATGACATTCTTGGAGAGTACCGCAACCCCCAGATTCGCCTCGACAGCCCGCTTGATTCCCTCCGAAGAGCTCATCTCCATGGTAACCCTGCGCTCGATCCCGTACCGCTTGAGAACATATTCGATCAGCCCCCTGGTGCCCGATCCCTCCTCCCTCAAGATGATCTGCTCCGGTTCGGAGACCAGCATCTTGATGGTGAGATGGTCCCTGCCTGCCCACCGGTGTTTCGGGGAACAGACGATCACCAGTTCGTCCTTCATGTAAAACTCGGCATTGAGGTCCGGGTGTTTCGGCGGGTCCTGGAGAAAGGCAAAATCGAGCTCCCCGGAAATGCACTGTTCCAGGGCCTCCTGCCGGTTGAGGATCATCAGGGAGATCTCGGCCTTGGGGTAGAGCTCCTTGAAGAGCCCGAGGTATTTTGGCAGCACGTAGATGCCGATCGTGTTCGACGTGCCCAGCACGAGCTTGCCCACGTCTCCGGAGCTGAACTCATTCATGACGGCATTGATTTCATCGATGAGATTCAGCAGCTTTTCCGAATAGGAATAGAACACCTTGCCGGCATCGGTCAGGGTGATCTTCCGGTTTATACGCTCGAAGAGCTTGACGTTCAGAGAGTCTTCGAGATCTTTTATCTGGATACTGACCGACGGTTGCGAGAGGTGCATCTTCTTGGCCGTCTTGGTAATACTCAGTGTCTTTGCTGCGATATTGAAGATGTGAACCTGATGTATATTCATAAAACACCTTGTATTAATTTACTTTTCTTTAAGCATATCATAAGATAATTGTATTTGACATATAAAAGTGCGCCCCGATATAAGGTATATAGCCTATAGCATATCTTTCAAGGGCTATAGACCTCCTTTTTGGGCCCACTACCACCTCTTGTTGAGTGGGCCTCTTTTTTTTGTTATGAAGGATATATGGCAAAATCGGATGAACCTTTCCACAGACCCTTTTCGAAACTCAAGGGCATCGCGATAAAGAAAGAGCGCACGGAGAAGCAACCGCCTCCGGCGCAGACCCCGGCGAAGAAGAAACCACCGGCGAACAATACAGAGCTGTTTCTGCACGCCATGGACGGGGTACGGCCCATCGAGAGCGACTGCATCGTCCCTGAGCCCGTTGATGCCGGGAGCATTGTAGAGTCCATCAGGGAAACCATCCGCCACCAGGACAACGAGGTCGTGCAGACCCTGCAGGCACTCGTGGACGGCAAGGCTCGCTTTGATGTCACCTGCACGGGAGAATACCTGGAAGGACATGTCGTGACGCTGGACCATGCCGTACTCAAAAAGCTCAAGGCCGGCGAGATGTCCATCCAGGCCCACTTAGACCTCCACGGACACATCATATCAGAGGCGCAATCAGCGCTGAGTTCTTTTCTCTCAAACGCCCATGCCATGGGGTACCGGGGCCTCCTCGTCATTCATGGCCGCGGTCTCACCTCGAGCCAGGGACCGGTCCTCAAAGAGCACGTTGTCCGCTGGCTCACCAGGGGCAGCCTTTCCCACCTCGTCCTTGCCTTCTGTTCGGCCCGTCCCTGCGATGGGGGAACCGGGGCACTGTATGTCCTCCTGAGGAAAAGACCCCGGAAATCGAAATGGAACCGGCCGCTGTAGCCTCATCCGGCCACGTCTCTGCCCCGAGGTGAACATGCAGGATCAGGCGACAGCAGAGTCCCTGAGCATGATGAGCAGTTCGGCCATGGCGACCTTGAGCGTGATGTTCTCGTCCATACCCCGCCTGGTCTCATGGATGCAGCGTGCTATGTCCTCGATGCCAGCCAGACTCATCTGCCGTACGGGAAAGGCCCTCAGCTCTTCACTGATTATCTGATCTCCCCCGTTGTACAGCACGAGGATATCCCTGAGGATGGACTCCGCAACGATCAGAACGGTCGCTGCTGCATCCTTTGACGCATTTGCCCCGGAAAAGTACCTGCCCAGGAGGTCAAAGGGATCGCCTCCCTGAACGATGTTGACCATCTCGCCCCTGATGTAGGCACTATCCTCCCCGTCGAGATTCGGCAGGGCCCCGATGGAGCCCGCGGCAAGCCTCAGCAGTGCTGGATCGACACACGAACCGGTGATCTCGGAGGTATCGAGCGGGGTAAACCTGATGATCTGGCACCGCGAGACAATGGTAGGCAGCAGCAGGGTCGGTTTATGGCTGACGAGGATGATCGCCGTCCCCTGCGGCGGTTCCTCCAGGGTCTTGAGGATGGCATTCGCGCTTGCCTTGTTCAGCCGTTCCGCCGGTTCCATGATGATGACCCTCGTTCTGGCCTCGAAAGGCTTGAGCGCGATATCACCGATCACGGCCCTCACCTCTTTCACCTGTATCCAGCCCTCATCCGCCCCGAGCATGACGAGGTCGGGGTGTGAGAGGCTGTTCGCCTTCACGCAGTTTCTGCAGGCATCGCACGGATCGCCGGGCCGCTCCAGACAGTTGAGCGCCTTGAAGAATTCAATGGCCACCCTTGTTTTCCCGAGCCCCATGGGACCGGAAAACAGGAATGCATGCGGCACCTTATCCATTGCAAGGTAGCCCTTCAGGAGCTCTTTCTGGCTGGTATGACCGAGGATATCCTTCCACATGGGAACCCATCATATACCAAGTACCATCATGGGGCAATCCTGACATGCTCCCGCTTCCTATACCGGCAGGCAGCCATCGAATGCCGGTTTTCCACCGCGCCCGCACTGCACCCACCGGCTCCGGGCATGCAGGGCATGGCCGGATACGACACCCCCCGATTCCGGTGCGTATCAGGGGGGGTAACATCTTCCTGCCCATGGCGGTCACAGGCACGCCCATGCACCGTTTATCGGCATAAATACTCGCCTTGGATACCTCAGCAATTGCTTGACTTGGTCCCCTATTTTCAGATAATAGCCTATGCTCTAGAAACAGGTAATCAAAGGGAGGACAGATGAGGAGATATCATACGGAGAATCTAAGGGACGTAATCATTCTATCTCAATCCGGATCGGGAAAGACATCACTGGCCGAGGCATTCCTGTTCAACGCAAAGGCAACCACCAGACTGGGTAAGGTGCTCGACGGGAATTCTGTCCTGGATTTCGAGCCTGAAGAGCTGAAACGGCAGTCGTCTGTTTTCAGCGCACTGCATAATTATAAGTGGAAGAATACCGGGGTCTTCTTCGTGGACACACCCGGAGACAACAATTTTTCTTCGGAGGCCATTCTCGGCCTGAAATCCTGTGACAATGCCCTGTTCGTCATCGATGCCATAGACTCCATAAAACCCCATTCCGAAAATCTCTGGTCAAAGGCCAGCGCCGAGGGACTCGCACGGCTGTGCTTTGTGAACAAGATGGACCGGGAGCGGGCCGACTTTGATCAGGTACTTACAGACATCTTAGAGATCTTCGAGATAAAACCCCTCGTCCTGACCATGCCCATCGGCGCGGAAGACAGCTTCAAAGGCGTCATAGACGTCCTGAAGAAAAAGGCCTACCTCTATGAAAAAGACGGATCCGGCTCGTTCACCGAGGCAGATGTCCCGGCCGACATGCTCGACAGCATGGAAGAGGTTTACAGCAAGGTAGTGGAAGACCTTGCCGAGGTTGACGATACCCTCATGGAAAAATACCTCGAGGGTGAAACGCTCAGTTCCGATGAACTTGCCTCCGCACTGGCTGCAGGCCTGGCAAAGGGCCAATTCCTTCCCGTCTTCGCCGGCTCTGCACTGCTGAACATGGGTGTGCAGCCGCTCATGGATTTCATCAACGCTTCCTGCCTGAGCCCGAAAGACCGCGAAATGCCCGTGCTCAAGAGCAAAGACGGCAAGACCCGCGAAATCAAACCCGAGGAAGATGAGATCTTCTGCGGCTACGTCTTCAAGACCATGAGCGACCCCTATACGGGAGCACTCAGCATCATCCGGTGCTTTTCCGGAACCCTCACCCCGGATTCGAACTTCGTCAATGCCTCCCGGGGCGTGAAAGAACGGATCGGCTCCATCTTCCTGCTGGAAGGCAAGGCACAGAAACCCATCGAGCAGGTGGGCCCGGGTGATATCTTTGCCGTTGCAAAGCTCAAGGAAACCAAGACAGGAGATACCCTCCTGGGTGAATCGTTGAACTTCACGCTGCAGAATCCCGCCTTCCCCGAAACCATCATGAACATGGCTGTCAGCCCGAAAACCAAGGCCGATGTCGAAAAGATCCTCCCGGCATTTCAGAAGCTCATGGACGAAGACCCTGTCCTGAAGGTCTACCGTGACGATCAGACCGGGGAATTTATCCTCTCGGGCCTCGGACAGCTCCACATCGAGATCGCGGTCGACCGGCTCAAGAGAAGGTTCGGGGTCGAGGTAGAGCTCAAGACCCCGAGGGTCCCCTACAAGGAAACCATCACCGCCTCTGCCAAGGTGCAGGGCAAGCACAAGAAGCAGACCGGCGGCCACGGGCAGTACGGCGATGCATGGATCGAGGTGGAACCCCTGGAGCGCGGAAAGGGCTTCGAATTCGTCAACAGCATCGTCGGGGGGGTAATCCCAAAAACATACATCCCTGCAGTCGAGAAGGGCGTTATCGACGCCATGGCCAGCGGCCCGCTCACGGGCAACCCCGTGGTGGATGTCCGGGTGAGCCTGTACTTCGGATCGTACCACGATGTCGACTCCTCGGAAATGGCATTCAAGATAGCAGGCTCACTGGCTATGAAGAAGGCCCTGGACGAGTGCAGACCCATCCTGCTCGAGCCCATCATGGACATCACCGTCGTGGTCCCGGAAGACTGCATGGGCGACGTCATGGGCGACCTCAACAGCAGGAGGGCCAAGATCGAAGGCATGAACGCCCGGGGCAAGTACCAGGAACTCAAGGCCCAGGTGCCCCTCGCGGAGATCCTCACCTATGCACCGACGCTCACCTCCATTACCTCTGCACGGGGAACCTACACCATGAGCTTCGCACGTATGGATCCGGTTCCCTACAACATCCAGGAAAAACTCGTGGAGGAAGTAAAAGCAGCAAAAGATGCAAAATGACGGTCCAGATTCCACTGCGAGCCTGTTCCAGAAGATTCAGAGCATGAGTGTGTCCGAAAAGCTGGATCTGGCCCGGAAAGCCGGCAAAGAGGCCAGATCCATCCTCATGCGGGACACGAACAAACAGGTTCAGCTTGCAGTCATCTCCTCGCCCAAGATCACCGAAGGTGAGGTCCTCATGATTGCAGGCAACAGACAGATAAACGATGAGGTCATCAGGCATATCGCCACAAACCGCGAATGGATGAGGAACTACCAGATCAAACTCGCGCTGGTGACCAATCCCAAGACCCCGCTGACCATTGCGCTGAGGCAGATCTCCTTCCTGGGCCAGCGGGATCTCGCCCAGCTGGCACGGAGCAGGGCCGTACCGCGGCCCATTGTTGTTTCCGCCCAGCAGCGATTGAAAGAGGTGAAGAGATGAAGAAAGCCGGGGTACTGACCCTGTCCGACAAGGGTTCGAAAGGACAACGGGAAGATATTAGCGGCGTGATCATACAGGACCTGCTCAAAGAACACGGTATTGAAACGAGGATGTACGAGATCATCCCCGACGAGGCAGACATCCTTCAGCAGCGGCTGATCTCCTGGACCGACGAACTCGGCCTCGACCTCATCGTCACTACCGGGGGCACCGGGCTCTCACCCCGGGACATCACCCCCGAGGCAACGCTGGGCGTCATCGACAAACGGATACCCGGCATGGAAGAGGTCATGCGGATGAAGAGCCTCGAGAAGACCCCCCATGCCATGATCTCCCGGGCCGTTGTCGGTGTGAGGAAGCAGACCATGATCGTCAATCTCCCCGGGAGCCCGGGGGGCGTGAAAGACTGCCTGGGAAGCATCCTGCCTGCCCTGCCGCATGCCCTGTCAAAACTTGGCGGCGACATGAGCGACTGCGCTCATGCTCATTGAGAAGGCTCGCGGCCAGGGAATCCGGCCGGTTCATGCCGGCGGGCATCACTCGCCGCTGAAGATCTCCTCATACTGGGAGATGTCCGGGAGGTCGGCCAGCGACTTCAGGCCGAAGAACTCCAGGAAACGCGTGGTCGTGTAGTAGGCCATGGGCTTGCCCGACTTGATGTCGATCAGCTGATGATTCAGGAGACTTTTCAGGGAAGACGACGAGTCCACCCCCCTGATGCCGTCGATGACCTGTTTCGTACAGGGTCCCTTGTAGGCGATCACCGCCAGCACCTCCATAGCGGCATTGGACAGCCGTGAAGGTTCGTGCAGCGCCTTGATATAGGGGGAGTATTCCTGCCTGGTCACGAACATATAGCCCTCAGAGGCCCGTTCGATACGAAAACTCCTGCCCGACTCCTCGTACAGCGCGTTCAGTTCCGCCACCAGCTGTTCCAGGGTCTCTTCCGACAGCTCCGGCATCACCTTGAGGATATCTTTGACGGCAAGAGAACCGCTCATGGAAAAAATGAGCGACTCTACAATCTCCTTAGAATTCATGGCATCTCCCCCGTTACGCGTGACGGCCTTGTCTTGTGCTTTCCTCTCGGGCTGCTACCTGCGGACAATATAGATGATGGAGAACAACTGCCGCTGAATCAACCGCACCACCGATGCCTTTGACAGCTCCAGGCCGGCCAGGAACGCCCCGACCATCTCCATCCTATCCCCGCTTGCGGTCACATCGCCGAGCGCCACGCGCTCCTTTGCCCTGAGGAGGTTCTGTATCCGCGCCATCATGTCCTCGATGCTGTACTGTATGGCCGCCACGCTCATGACATACTTCCTGGTGCGTGACTTGATGGCATTGATCGCCTGCATGAGGGCCCCCATGCTCAGGACATACAGGCTCCGCTCCTTGCTTGAACTCCCCTTGAGGAACTTGTCCCTGAAGAGCATGGGCCTGTTGGACAGATCGCGGGACGCCTGCTTGATGGCCCGATAGGCCATGAGCATTTCCTGGAGTTCACGGGCCGGATTGAACCCCGATTCTTCATCCTCACTGCCCCTGGCAGGCA
This sequence comes from Deltaproteobacteria bacterium, assembly GCA_018434685.1. Classification (GTDB taxonomy): domain Bacteria; phylum Desulfobacterota; class Desulfomonilia; order UBA1062; family UBA1062; genus DSAD01. Next base: position 584,764 of record JAHDOV010000004.1, on the reverse strand, counting down.
AAAGCAGGCACGACTTGAGCCAGATCAGGTAGGATGCCATGTCGAGGAATTCGCCTGCCAGCGATACATCGAGGGACCGCAACGTCTCGATATGTGAAAGGTACTGGTCGATGATGGGACAGACCTCGAGGTTTTCCAGGGTGAACCGGTTCTTTTCGATGAGGTAGAGCAGGAGGTCCAGGGGCCCCTCGAAGGCAGGCAGACGGAGCACGAACTCCCTGTTCATGTCATGTGCCTGCCCCTGGATCATCTCACCCCTGCCTGGCCAGACGCATCGCGCTGCGCACCTTTTCCATGGTCTTGTCCGACTCCCTCGTGGCCTTCGCACACCCCTCGGTCAGGATCTCATCCACCAGAGACATGTGCCCCCGGTAATAATCTATCTTCTCCCAGACAGGGCTGAATTCCCCGAGCAGGTTCTCCAGGAGGATATGCTTGCAGTCAACACATCCGAGGCTTGCGTCCCGGCACCCTGCCTGGATCTTTTGCCTCTTTGCCTCCTGGGTGTACTGCTCGTGGAGCGGGTAGAGGTTGCAGTCCTTGGGCTCCCCGGGGTCCTTCCTCCGCTGGCGCTTGATGTCGGTGAGCATCTGCATCACCTTTTCCTTCAGGCTCTCCTGGGTCTCGTAGATGAAGATGGCATTCTTGTAGGATTTGGACATCTTTCTCCCGTCCAGGCCGGCAACCTTGGGCGCCTCGGTAAGGATCTCCTTGGGTTCCGTGAGGATCGCCTCGCCATAGATGAAATTGAACCTCCTGACGATCTCGCGGGCGAGTTCCAGGTGGGGAAGCTGGTCTTCACCGATGGGTACCTTGTCGGCGTGATAGATGACGATGTCAGCGGCCTGGAGTACGGGATAGCCCAGGAAGCCGAAGGTCCCCAGGTCCTTTTCCTTGAGCTCCTCCCTGAGTTCCTTATATGTTGGATTCCTCTCAAGCCAGGACAGCGGCGTGATCATGGACAGGAGCAGAAAGAGCTCGGCATGGGTCTTGATGTCGGACTGCCTGAAGATGACCGACTTCTCCGGGTCGATCCCCACACCCAGCCATGTGACGACCATATCCCGGCCGCTCTGCTCGATGATGGATGGATCGCGGTATTCGCTCGTGAGGGCATGCCAGTCGGCAACGAAATAAAAACACTGGTACTCGTCCTGCAGGGCAACCCAGTTTTTCAGCACCCCCAGGTAGTGGCCCAGGTGAAGATCGCCCGTTGGCCTGATTCCCGATACGATGCGTTTTGGCTCCATATGTCTCCTCTGCTACATGCTCAGCAGTATGTTCACTATGGCCCTGATGATGGGAAACACCAGGTAATCCACCACCCTCGTGAAGATGAGCACCAGGAGAATGATGAACCCATAGGGGGCGATCAGCCTCGAGTACGCCGCAGCCATGTCATAGGGGAGCAGACCCTCGAGGATGTGACTGCCGTCGAGCGGGGGGATGGGGATGAGGTTGAAGATGGCGAGCCCGACGTTGATCATGACAGTTATCTGTACCATGTACGCCAGGGGATACAGATACGATGCCGAGAGCACGCCGCCGAAGACCTTGAGGACCAGGGCGAAGAGGACTGCAAGCACGAGGTTGGAAGCCGGCCCGGCCAGGGAGACCCACATCATGTCCTTCCTGGGATTCCTGAAATACCTCGGATCCACCGGCACCGGTTTTGCCCAGCCGATCATGCGGGTGATGAACAGCACGAGCAATCCCACGACATCGATATGCTTGATGGGATTGAGCGTCAGCCTCCCGGCATTCTTTGCGGTGGGATCGCCCAGGAGGAATGCCGCGTACCCGTGGCAGACCTCATGGACGGTTATGGAAAAGAGCACCGGTACCACGAGAAGCACAACCTGCTGAACCATGCTGTTCATCGTATTCATCATGCCGGTCTTATACAGGAAAGACCTTCCCGGTGTCAAAATGATACCCGCTGCCTCGGATTCATCACCGGCAGGGATTCAGTGATACCCGCCAGGATCTGACAGTCATACACCGGCTGCGAAAGACTCCACGCAGAGCCTGACCAGGGAAAGATACCCTCCGGTGTGGACCTTTCGGCAGTTTCGCGCTACAGGCTTCTGTATGTCAGAGTCGCTCATCACCTGGCCGGAACTCACCCCCGGCAGGCTCATCAGGCGCTACCAGCGCTTTCTCGTGGATGTACACCTGGATAACGGGAAGCCCGTCACGGCTCACTGCCCCAACTCGGGCAGCATGCGCGGATGCCTGGAGCCGGGAAGGAGGGTGTACCTCTCCCGCTCACCCAACCCGAAGAGGAATTTTCCCCACACCTTCGAGATGATCGAGATGCCCGGGTCCCTCGTGGTGGTAAACACGCTCATGGCCAACCGCCTGGTGAAAAAGGCCCTGCAGGAGGGGCTCATCCCGGAACTCTCCACCTACCAGAGCATCCGCAGCGAAATACCCTACGGAGAGAATTCCCGGATAGACCTGCTCCTTATGGGAGAGGGCCACACACCCTGCCTCGTGGAGGTCAAGAGCTGCACGCTTGTGGAAAACGGGTTGGTCATGTTCCCCGACGCCGTCACCCAGCGGGGATTCAAGCACCTCGTCGAGCTTCAGCGCGAGGTGAAATCCTCCCGCCGCTGTGTCATGTTCTACCTCGTCCAGCGAACCGACGGCAGCAGCTTCGCACCGGCCGGACACATCGATCCCGGGTATGCCCGTGAACTCAGGAAGGCACATGCCGCCGGGGTCGAAATCCTCGTGTATACGACACGCATCACCCTCGAAGGGGTTGGCCTCGGCGGAAAGATCCCCTTCTGTCTCGAGGAGAGGTGAAGCCATCCCCGCCTTCCGGCTCAAGGTTTTTCATGCCTGTGGGGGCCCGGGGATGGCGGAAAGGCCACCCGTCATTGAAAAGTATTACCGCAAACCTTACTGTATAGGTATATGAAACCAGAGCCTCTCGTGTGAAAGGAGATGCAGGTATGAAAAAAAAGCAGCCACTGAAAGAGAAGACGAGAGAAGATGCAGGCACCGGGAGGTGTACGAAACCCGGGTGCACCGACCATTCATGCACACACAAAAACCAGCGGGGGGGAATCGATAAAGGCAGCTACCAGGATATTATCAATGCGCTCTTTGAAAAATACAACAAAAGGATTGCCACGTACTACTGTTCGAACCTCTCCTGCAGGAATACCTTCTGGAGTGCCGATGACGGCTACGTGTGCCCTCAGTGCGGGGCGTTCGGCATGATCAGCGAGATCAGGTCGCAGCAAGTACTGCCGGGCAGACACCCGCAGCACGTGCTCGGCTGCCTTGACAATATCGGCAGGCTGATCTGCCGGGAATGCATGGAGCGCTATGAAATCGATGATACGGCAAGCTTCATCGTGTACACCGACACCCGGCCTTACTGCCGGGAAGCCTGCGAAGTCTGCAGGCGGCTGCTGAGCCACCACTAGGAGACCTGCCCGGAGACACTGCTTCAGGCACCGGCAGCGCCGATGGACAAGGCAACCGTTTTTGGTATATACAGGTCCCCATGCCAAAGATCCGCATCAACAAATTCATCGCATCCACTGGGGCCATATCGAGGCGCAGGGCCGACGAACTCATACGCTCCGGCCGCGTTACCATCAATGCCAGGACAGCCTGTCTCGGGGACGAGGTGAATATACCCGCCGACGAGGTCACCGTCGACGGGAAACCGGTATCCACCCAGAAGGTGCTATACCTCGCCATGAACAAGCCCAGGTTCGTTGTCACCACCATGGACGACCCCCAGGGCAGAGACTGCATAAAGGACCTCATCCCCGCCCGGTATGCCGGGGTATTTCCGGTGGGTAGACTTGATTTTGACGCTGAAGGGCTTATCCTTCTGACGAACGACGGAGATTTGGCACACAAGATCCATCACCCGTCTTTCGACCTCCCCAAGACCTACATCGTCCGGGTCATACCCCGAGCAGCCGAGGAGCAACTCGCGCGCATGCGCAGCGGGGTTTATCTGGACGGCCGGAAGACGAGGCCTGCACAGGCAGTTCAACTCCTTGATAACAGCTCAGGATCTACCCTTGAGATCACGCTGAGACAGGGCCTCAAGAACCAGATCAAGCGGATGGCCCAGGCCGTGGGACTGGAAGTAGCGTCCATCAGGAGGATCTCGGTGGGGCCTGTCCAGCTCAGGAATCTCCCCCCGGGAGGTGTCCGGGAACTGACCCCGGCAGAGCTGTCCGATCTCCATAAGATATTAAAATCCTAAAATAAACTTGACACGTCTACACAACTCCTTATATTTAATTGTGTATACCCATTACAGGAGGGGACATATGAACAAATCGGAACTGATAGAAGAACTCTCAATGCGTATGGCTCTCCATCCAAAGAAAGCCGAATCCATGGTCAACACGATCCTGAACTCCATGATAACAGCAATGAAAGACAGCCGCCGCGTGGAAATACGGGGGTTTGGCAGCTTTGTTATGAGAGACTATCGACCCTATGTCGGCAGAAATCCCAAGAGCGGTGAGAAGATTAAGGTCGATTCCAAGACACTCCCCTTCTTTAAGTCCGGGAAAGATATGAGGGATCGGGTAAACAACGAATCGTAACGCCTTTCAATCCTCTTTTTTACAGCATCAGAACGTCCAGATATTGACGCGTGCATGAAAATGCTTTACAGTGCATTCCCGAGACAGGACTTGTATGGGCAGCCATAATATTCTAATCGTCGATGACGAGATCCAGAATAGAGAATACCTCTCTGAGATACTCTCGGAAGAAGACTATGCGGTAACGAGTGCCGTCGATGGCAGGGATGCCATCACCAAGCTCTCCCAGGACATGTTCCACGTCGTGCTCACCGACCTCCAGATGCCCGAAATCGACGGGCTCGGGGTCATACGCTACCTCGTGGAGAACAAGCTGAACTGTATCGGGATCATTTACACCGGCTATGGGTCGGTAAAGACCGCAGTGGATGCGATGAGGCTCGGGGCATTCGACTATATCACGAAACCCTTCAAGGCCGATGAGATCAAGGTTGTCGTGACCAAGGCCCTCGAACACCTGGCGCTGCAGGAGGAAAACACCTACCTCAAACAGCAGCTCAAGGCCCGGTATAAGTTCGAGAATATCATCGGAAACTCTGACAGGATGCAGCGGGTCTTCGGCATGATCGACAAGGTCGCGTGCACCGACTCCACGGTCCTGATCCTGGGAGAATCCGGCACCGGCAAGGAACTCGTTGCCCGCGCCCTGCACTACAACTCTCACCGCGCAACCAATGCCTTTGTCCCGGTCAATTGCGGGGCCATCCCCGAGGAGCTCCTCGAGAGCGAGCTCTTCGGTCATGAGAAGGGCGCATTCACCGGCGCATTCAGGACCAGGATCGGCCGCTTCGAGCTCGCCTCCGGGGGGAGCATCTTCCTCGACGAGGTCTCGGAGATGAGCCCGAACCTCCAGGTGAAACTCCTGCGCGTCATCCAGGAACGGGAGTTCGAACGGGTCGGCGGCGTCAAATCCATCAAGGCCGATGTGCGCATCATTGCAGCAACGAACAGGAATCTCGATGAGGAAGTGACGGCAGGAAGATTCCGGGAAGACCTCTACTACCGGCTCAACGTCATCCCCATCAACCTCCCCCCGCTCAGAGACCGGAGAGAGGACATCCCCCTGCTCGTGAAACATTTCCTCCACAAGTACAACCCTGACGGGGCCTCTGTCCTCACCGGCTTCGGCAAGAAGGCCCTGGCCGTTGTCATGAATTACTCCTGGCCGGGCAACGTCCGGGAACTGGAAAATATCGTCGAGCGCATGGTGGTGCTGTGCGAAGGCGCCGAGGTCGAGCTGAGCGACCTGCCCGACAAGCTGTTGTCCGGATCCGCGGCAGCCTCTTCTGCCGTTCCCCTCATCGACCTGCCGGAAACCGGCATCGATCTGTCCACCGCGGTGAACGAGTTCGAGAAGAGCATCATCGTCCAGGCCCTCAACAAGAGCAACTGGGTGAAAAACCGTGCGGCAAAGCTTCTCCACGTGAATCGGACCACCCTGGTGGAGAAGATAAAGAAACAGAAACTCGAAAAACCCACCGAGGTAAACCTGGGCTAGCAACAGCGTCCCCCCTCTCGACGCTGCAAATTCACCCCCCAGCGCCATCCGATGGCATGAAAGTTGTATTATTCCCCGTGGTGAAAAAATTACACGACCAGAAAATCATGAGAGCGTGGCGCTGGATACGGTATCTGCCTGCGCTGCTGATGTGCGCCATCGTGGCTCATCCGGCCTGGGCAGGCTCTCTCCAGGTGGGAGGCGCCCCCGGGAGGGCCCGGGTCGTCTTCGATCTGGACAGGCCCGTGGCACCGGTGATCGTACCGGACGACCAGACACTGATCGTCAAATTTCCCGACATAGTCGGGGAACCCACCTCGGTTTCCGAGACCTTCATTATCCAGCACCTCCTCTTTGACGGGAAAACCGCCTCCATATTCCTGAAGAAACCCTTTTCCTATACGACCACCACACTGGAGAGACCTCCACGCTTCATCATCGACCTTGCGGACAGAGACGACCTGCCGCAGGACACCTGCCCCATCGAGCACATCGAGACCAGCCCCCATGACAACGGCATTACCCTGACGTTCTCCATAAACCCCGAGTTGTGGCCCGAGATACGCTACAACCAGGACAAGCGGGTTTACTTCCTCTTCGACGGAAATATACGCTGCGCGGACATGGACAAGGAGCTCGCGCGAACCCCCTATATAGAATACTCGGGGACCATAAAAACACAAAAGGGCGTGGGCCTAATCTTCTCCCTTGCCCAGGAGCGCGCATCCCTCGAGGTAACGACCGATGAAATCAACAACAAGATCATCCTGGAAATCACCACGACGGAGCAATTGAGCAGATCCAGGATGTATTCCATGGCACGCAGCTCGTTCGACGACGGAGATATCGCGTCGGCAATCCACAGCCTGGATCGCTATAAGGACAGCCTCGATCCGGAAGAGAGCGTGCTGCTGGGCAGGGCATACTGGAGGATATCGTATCCATACCGCATGGAGAGCATGAGCCTGGATGCGATGAAATTCATGAGCGACGGCATACAGGCCATGACGCCCGGGCCGGCCAGAGAGCTCGCCATGCTCGAATACACCGGCATGCTTCTCCGCTCGAACATGTATACCGAGGCAGCCAACTACATCCGCTTCCTCAAGGAATCCACCTCCGACGACATCGCTGCTAGGGCCCATATCCAGGAAATCGACGTGATGAACAAAAAAGGCCTGTTTGAAGATGCCTTCGTACAGGACAAGCGCATGAGGAGCATCTTTAATCCGGATACCCTCTCCGGCACCGACCGGGGGTATTATTTCCTCACTGCAGGGGACACCTACCTCGGCCTCAATGCCCATGAAAAGGCTCTGCGGTTGTACCGGCAGGCCCTTGAGGAAGACCCTTCCCTCTTCAGCTATGACCCGGATATCTATTCCCGCATTGCCGAGGCATCCTACCGGCTCAATGATTATGCCGGCGCCAGGGAGTATATCCTCCTGGCCATCAATCTCGGCAACCCCGCCAATAAGGCAATGAATCTGTTGAAACTGGGAGACTGCCTGTATCAGCTCGGCCAGCCTGACCAGGCCATAGGTGTATTTGCCGAGGTCGAGAATATCGCGCCGAGGAGCGACAGCGGCATCATAGCGAAACTGAGGACCGCGCGGATTAAACTGGAGCAGGATCTTGCCGAAAACGGCGACCTCTCGGACAAGGCGTTCTACGAGATCATGGATATCTACGAGAGCCTCAAGACCACCGAGGAATATCAGGAGGGGCCCCTGGGCGCCCTTGTAAGGATCCGGATTGCCCAGACCTTTTCCCGAAAGGGCGATTGGGACAATGCCCTGGATGCATACTACCGGGCCTGGCTCGACACGAAGAAAGACGACCCCATCCACCAGTATGCCCAGGCCGAGGGTGAAAAGACCATCGTATCCCGGCTCAAGACCCTCTCTGGGGAAGAACACTACGACGCCATATATGACCTGTACACCCAGTACCAGGACAGTTTCATGACGGATATCAGGGACAGTGATTCCCTGTTCATCCTGGGCGACGCCCTCTACCGGGTCGGCTACCAGGACCAGGCTCGTCCCCTGCTCGTCACGTGCACAGAAGGTGAATCGGGGAGAAGGGAGCAGGCATTGGCCATTCTCTTCACCATGGATTACCGGCAGGCCGACTACGCAGGGGCCCTCCTGTGGAATACCCGCTATCTCGAATCCTATCCCGAAGGTGCAGAGGCCGCCTCCATGAGGGATACACGGGGGGAACTCCTCTATCACATGAATGCCCTCGAGGAGGCCATAGGGTATCTGGAACCCCTCACGTCCAGGGGGGATGATACATCCCTCGTTGCCCTGGCCATGCTGGCGGACATCTATAAGAGGCTGGGCAGAACGGACAAGGAGATCGCGACGCTCGAGGAGATCATTGCCGCCGGTGCCACGACGGTTTCCCCCATTGTCGAGCAGGCCCTCTACTCGCGGGCGAAACAGCTCATTGCCTCGGGGGACCTGCGCCAGGCAGAGGAACTCCTCGATGAAATGATCGCCGCCTATCCCCAGTCTCCGTACCGGTACTGGGCACTGTATCACCTGGCACAGATCGGTCAGTCTCTGGGAGACGCCGGAGGGGCCCGCACACTCCTGGCAGAGGTCATCCAGGGCACCACCGACACCGTCCTTCTCAATGCAGCGATCACTTCTCAGAAAGAGCTGGATCTGCATGCCGACATCAATGATTACAACATGCTCAAGAACAGATTTGGGGGAAATTAGCCTGCCATGCCGATAGCCATACTCGACCAGGACAAGTCCACCGTTGATATCCTCTCCGACCTCATAGGCGAAATGGGACAGGTACCCCACCCCTTTACCAGCAAAGACAAATTTCTCGGCGCCATCGATCCCAAACCCCATGGAATAGCCATCATATCCGATGATTTTACCGATGTGATCGAGGGGACCAAGCAGGTATACCCAACCATCGAGATTGTCGCCATCGGTGAGGGCTCCGGAGGGGATTGTCTGCGCGTCGGGGCTTCGCATTATCTCAAAAAGCCTTTCAAGGCCAACGAAATCAAAGAGATACTCACGGCGCTGCTGCACGCCCCCAGGAAGCAGGAACCCTTTGCGAACGGGGCGTTCATAACCGAAGATGCCGGCATGAAAAAGATCCTGGAGATCATCCACAGGGTGGCACCGACCCAGGCACCGGTATTCATCCAGGGGGAGTCCGGCACCGGCAAGGAGGTCATCGCACGGCACCTGCACAGGCACAGCAAGAGATGCGCAGGGCCCTACGTGGGGATCAACCTCGCAGCCATACCCGACACGCTTTTGGAAAGCGAGCTCTTCGGGTATGACAAGGGTGCCTTTACCGGTGCCTATGCTACCCGGATGGGCAAATTCGAACTCGCCAACGGCGGCACCATCCTCCTAGACGAGATCTCGGAAATCAGCCTCGGTCTCCAGGCAAAGCTACTCCGCGTGCTCCAGGAAAAACAGATCGACCGGGTGGGCTCATCGTCAACCATCTCCGTGGACTTCAGGGTGGTCGCCACGACCAACCGGGTTATCGAGGAAGAGATCCGGGATGGCCGTTTCAGGAACGACCTCTATTTCCGGCTCAATGTCATCCCCATCCGCGTCCCGCCGCTACGGGCAAGGAGAGGCGACATCGTCCCGCTCAGTCTGCACTTCATCGAGAAGATCGCCCGTCGGGAGAACATGGAGAAGAAACTCCTGACCCAGGAGGCAAAAGATGCCCTGCGCGACTACTCCTGGCCCGGCAATGTCAGGGAGCTTGAAAACGTGATCGAACGGTCCATGATCCTCACCGAGGGTGCAGAGATAGCACCCGAGTACATCATGTTCGGGATGGACATGCCTGCAGCGCCCGAGGCGGCCCCGGCAGCGGGAACGACCATCCATGCCATGGAGAAGAACCTCATTTTCTCGACCCTGGACCGGGTCGACGGAAATCGCACGAAGGCTGCGACCATGCTCGGTATAAGCATCCGCACGCTCAGGAACAAACTCAACGAGTATACGTCAGAAGGTCAATTTTCCGACGGCGTATAAGTCAAAACATCTGACAAACCGTCATACGAACCCGCATAAATCCAGGGTTTCTTCATTGGTACGAGTATTGCTTACTCATGATCAAGGAGGAAGGTATGGCAGGAATATTTGGAAAAGCCTTGACCGAGCTCACCTCGGTGATGAACTATCGGCTCTTCAGGCAGGGAATTATCTCCAGCAATATAGCCAATATCGACACCCCCGGGTTCAAGGCAAAGGAAACGGCGTTTGCCAAGGAGCTCGAGGGACAGCTGAAGATGACCGCCACGAGTCCCACGCACATCTCCCAGACCGCGGGCACCTCCGAGAACTTCACGGTCAGGGACGATCCCTTCTCCAGCATCGGCAACGACGCCAACACCGTGGACATCGACCGGGAGATGATGAAACTCGCGCAGAACCAGCTCCTCTACAGTGCCTCCGCGGATATCGTTCAGGGCAAGATTCAGGCGTTGAAAGACGCCATAAGGGGTATTCAGTAATGGACCTGTTTACGGCAATGGATATCAGCGCCAGCGGGATGCGGGCACAGAGGACGAGGATGAACGTCATTTCGTCCAACATCGCAAATGCCCACACGACCAGGACCGCCGAGGGCGGACCCTATAAGCGCAAGGATGTGGTGTTCCGGGAGAACCAGTTCGAAAACGAGCTTTCCAGCGTGGTAGTCCAGCAGATTGTAAACTCTGACGGAGAAGGCACCCGCATATACGAGCCCGACAACCCTGATGCGGACGAGAACGGCTATGTAACCATGCCCAATGTCAACATCATGGAGGAGATGGTGAATATGGTCGGTGCGACTCGGGCATTCGAGGCCAATACAACGGCTGTCAAGGCACAAAAGGACATGGCACTCAAGGCCTTGTCGATCGGGAGGTAATGATGCGCATTGATCCCTCAGATTTCACCCGGCTCGGCACAAACCCGGGGGAGAAGAACGTTGGCAGGGGAAGCTCGACGGATTTTGTCGACACCCTCAAGGAGGCCCTGGCAGCGACAAACGAGAAACTCAAGGAATCCGACAGGGCCGCTGTAGACCTGGTGCAGGGAAAGTCGGCGAATATCCACGAGACCATGATCACCATGCAAAAGGCAGATATAACTCTGCGACTGCTCATTTCGGCCACGAACAAGCTCGTTGATGGCTACAAGCAGCTGATGCAACTGAGATGATGGCCTCCGATTTCTTCACCCAGATGAAAAAGAGGCTCTCGGGCATGAGCATGGGCCAGGTGTTTGCCCTCCTGAGCGTGACCGCCCTGGCAGCTGCCGTGATCATCGTCACCCTCATGTGGACCCTTGCCCCCAAGTACCAGTATCTGTTCACCGACCTGGACGATGCCGACGCGTCGCTCATCATCCAGAACCTCAAGGACAACCGCATCCCCTACAAGCTGGTCAAGGGCGGTACGGCCATCATGATCCCCGAGGAAAACGTGTACGAGATCAGGCTCAACCTCGCCTCCCAGGGACTGCCCAAGGGCGGGGTGGGAAAGGGATTTGCCCTCTTTGACGAGACCGGATTCTCCACCTCGGAATTCGTGCAGAAGATCAACTACCAGCGGGCCCTGCAGAACGAGCTCGCCAACACCATCATGGCCCTGGAGGAAGTAGACTATGCCAGGGTCCATATCGCCATGCCCAAGGAGAGCATCTTCATCGAGGATGAAAAACCCGCCAAGGCGTCCATTGTCATCAAACCCCGGCAGGGACAGAAGATAAACCCGGGCCAGGTACAGGGAATCGTGTACCTCGTCGCAAAATCTGTCCGGGGCCTGGACCCGGAGAACATCAGCATCGTGGACATCCGGGGCAAGGTCCTCTACGAGGGCCGGGACGAGTCGCAGGCCATATCCCTGGCGAACAACTACCTCGATGTGAAACACGGGATCGAGAACCTGCTCCAGTCGCGGGCGCAGGATCTTCTGGAAAAGATCGTCGGCCCTGCCGCCGCTATCGTGAAAGTGAGTGCCGACATCAACATGGATATGGTAAAGAGTGTCGAGGACTCCTATGATCCCGAACTGCAGGTGGTCAGGAGCGAGGAATTGAAGAATGAATTCACCGCAGGGGACAAGGTAACGGGCGGCATTGCGGGCGCCGAGTCCAATCTCCCCACCGGCAGGGGCGGACCTGGCAGCATCCCGGCCAATGCCAGTTCGGGGGGCTCCAACATCGTCCGCAACTATGAGATCGGCCGGAACCAGACCGAACGCATCAAGTCCCCGGGGAATATCACCCGGCTGACCATCTCGGTGGTTGTGGACGGAAACTACAAGACCGATGACAAGGGGGCCCGGGTGTTTGTCCCGAGGCAGGCCGAAGAGCTCACCGGCATAGAAAACGCGGTGAAACACGCCGTGGGATACAGCGGTGACCGTGAAGACACGATCTCGGTGTCCTGCATGCCCTTTGCACAGGAAGATACGGATATGGCCGCGCTGTCCGAGCAGGCCAGCAAGAGGGAGTTCATCATTACGATCGTGAAACCCCTCATCCTGCTGCTCATCACGCTGCTTATTCTCTTCTTCGCGATACGGCCGCTGCTGCGCTGGCTGTTCAAGTCGGCCAGGGTCGTTGAAAAGGTATCCGAGAAACACAAGGCCCTTGCCGGGAGTGAAGAACTTGACCGGATCGAGACCGAAGAGATACCCCGGATTGAGGTCATGGCAAAGAGCGATGAGATGAAACAGCTCGTCAAAGGAAAGCGCAAGATGATCGAGAAGGTCTCGAGGGATGATATGGACACCGCCACTGCTGTCGTGAAATCCTGGTTGCAGGAGAATGTATAATGGCAAAGCTCAAGAAAATCGATGGCCCCCAGAAGGCTGCCATCTTTCTCATGGCCATGGGTGATGAATTCTCCCGGGAAGTCTTCAGGGGGCTGACCGACTACGAGATCAAGCTGCTCGGAAAACGCATGGCGAGCCTCGAAGATGTCACCATCCCGGTGGATGCGGTCCAGGAAATCATGGACGAGTTTCAACAGATGAGCTCGGAGGTCAGCGGGATCACCGGAAAGGGAATGGACCATCTCCGGGAGGCCCTGGTGGGCGCGCTCGGGTCGGAAAAGGCAAAACCCATTATCGAATCCATTACCCAGGCAACCGATACCGCGGCATTCTCCGCGCTCAGGAGGGTCGACCCCTTCCTTCTGGTGGACTATCTCAAGGGCGAGCACCCGCAGACCATCGCCCTGGTACTGGCACACCTGGATTATCTGAAGACCGCCCAGATCATAAAGGAGCTTCCCGAGAAGCTCCAGCCCGAGATCATCTACCGCATGGCCAATCTCGGCATGGTCCCCTCCGGGGTCATCGAGGATATCGACAACGTCCTCAAGAAAGAGATCGAGGCCATGGGGTCTACCGAGAGCAAGAAACTCGGCGGCGTGGAAACCGTGGCTGAAATCATGAACCAGATGGATCATACAACGGAAAACAACATCTTCGCCACCTTGGAGGAGATGGATGCGGATCTTGCCGAGGGGATCAGGCAGAAGATGTTCGTCTTCGAGGATATCGTCCATATCGACAACCGCGGCATCCAGACCATCCTCAAGGAGATCACGAACGAAGACCTGGCGCTGGCACTCAAGACTGCGACCGAAAGCCTGAAGGATCTCGTGCTGAGGAACATGTCGTCGCGTGCCTCCGAGATGCTCGTGGACGATATGGAGGCCATGGGCCCGGTGAAGCTCTCCGACGTGGAGAACGCCCAGCAGACCATCGTACGGGTGGTCAGAAAGCTCGAGACGGCTGGCAAGATTGTCATAGGCGGAAAGGGTGGAGAGGATGTCCTCGTCTAACATACTCAAGGACAAGCAGGCCAACGGCTGCACCATCACCTCCTACGACATACAGGACATGGGGTCGCGGGGAAAGCCCACCAAGCTCGAGGAGGCCCGCAAGGAGGCCGAGGCACTCATCCGTGAGGCAAAAAGCCGGAAAGAGGCCATCGAGATGGAGGCCTACAATTCCGGCATGGACAAAGGCCAGGCAGAGGGCCGGAAGATGGCCGTCAAGAAGATCGAGCCCCTCTTCGACACCTTCAGGAATGCACTCGATGAACTCACCTCCATGAGAAAATCCATCATCGAGACGCACCAGGACCAGCTCATGGAGATCATCCTCCTCATCACCGAGAAGATCATCCACCGCTCAATTCAACTCTCGCCGGACATCATACTGGAGACTGTCCGCTCGGCGGCAGACCACCTGACCGAGACCGATGAGATCCGCCTGCGGCTCCATCCCTCCGATTTCGAATACATCCGGGAGATCGAGAATATCCTGGGCAGAAAGCTCTCCGGGAAAAAGTCGATCCAGGTCGCGGAGGATGCCGCCATTGACCGCGGCGGAATCGTTATCCATACCGAGTTCGGTGAAATAGACGCTACCATCAGGTCGCAGATCGATCACATGAAGGACATGCTCTTAGGAAATGACTGACCTGAAGAAATTCATCACCCCTCTCAAAGAGATCGAACCCATCCAGGTTCGCGGCAAGGTCACCAACATCATCGGACTGGTGGTGGAAGGGCACGGACCGGGCAGCACCATGGGCGGCATGTGCGAGATCTACTCCCGGGGGATGAAGAGCTCCATCATGGCAGAGGTCGTGGGGTTCAGGGACAAACGGGTGCTGCTCATGCCCCTGGGTGACCTCGACGGCATCGGACCCGGCAGCACCATTGTCGCCAGGAAATCCGACCCGGTCGCCAGGGTGGGCACCAGTCTCCTGGGGCGGGTGATCGACGGCATGGGAAATCCGCTGGACGGCAAGGGCCCGCTCCTGCTCGACCAGGACATGCCCCTGTACGGCAACCATACCAATCCCCTGAAGAAGAAACGGATCAGAGAACCGCTGGACCTGGGAATCGCCGCCATCAACGGCATGATGACCGTGGGCAAGGGCCAGCGGATGGCGATCATGGCAGGATCGGGCGTGGGCAAGAGCGTCCTGCTGGGCATGATGGCCCGCCACACCAAGGCCGATGTGAACGTGATCGCGCTCATCGGCGAACGCGGACGGGAGGTCAAGGAGTTCATTGAAAAGGACCTCGGGGAAGAGGGCCTCAAGCGTTCCGTCGTCGTTGCCGCCATATCGGATCAGCCGGCGCTCATCAGGATCCGCGGCGCCTATCTGGCCACCACCATTGCGGAATACTTCCGGGACCAGGGCCAGGACGTGCTGCTCATGATGGATTCGGTGACCCGCTTTGCCATGTCCATGCGGGAGATCGGCCTTGCAGTGGGCGAGCCGCCCACCACCAAGGGCTATACCCCCTCGTGCTTCG
Source organism: Deltaproteobacteria bacterium (assembly GCA_018434685.1). Lineage (GTDB taxonomy): Bacteria > Desulfobacterota > Desulfomonilia > UBA1062 > UBA1062 > DSAD01. The sequence continues at coordinate 569,338 of JAHDOV010000004.1, read as the reverse complement.
CCAAGCTGCCCAAGCTCCTGGAACGGGCTGGCAACACGGCTTCCGAGGGCAGCATCACCGGCCTGTACACCGTGCTGGTGGAGGGAGATGACTTCAACGAACCGGTGGCCGACAGTGTCCGCTCCATCGTGGACGGACACATCGTCCTGTCCCGGGAGCTCGCGACAAAAAACCACTACCCGGCGATCAACATCCTGAGCAGCGTGAGCAGGGTAATGAACGACATCGTCGACAGCGAGCACCTCGACTGTGCAAGAAAGATCCTCGAACTCTCTGCCGTCTACGAGGATGCAAAGGACCTCATCAACATCGGCGCATACGTCTCGGGCAACAATCCGGCCATAGACGTGGCGATACAGCACAGCAAACCGATCAGCGCCTTCCTCAGGCAGGGAATGGATACCAGGGTGACCCTGGAAGACTCCCTGGGCCGGATGAGGCAGATCCTGAATAACGGCACCAGCGGGTGATGAGAGATGGGCTTCAGATTCCGGTTCGAGACACTCCTGAAGGTACGCAAGATAAAAGAGAACATGGCCCAGCAGGCATTCTCCCTGGCCCAGCGGCACTACTTCAATCTCGAGAACCTGAAAAATCTGCGGCTCGGGGAAAAGAACAATCTCCAGGACGAGCTCAGGCGCAGGATGAAAAAAGGCATGGCAGCTTCCCAGCTCAAACAGTACCACGACTACCTCGCCTTCCTGGAGGGGACTATCAGGCAGCTCGACACCAATCTTGCCGCCGCCCTCAAGCAGCTCGATTTAAGGCGGCTCGAGATGATCGGCGCAAAGCGGGAGCACAAGGCCATACAACGTTTGAGAGAGATAGATCTGGAGCGCTACGACATGGAGCAGAGGAAAACAGAGATGCGTTTTATCGATGAGATGGCAATCTTACGTCACGGAGGAAGCAGATGAACGGGAAGAAGATCCTCCTCATAGCACTGATCATCAACATTGTCTTTCTTGGGTTCTACATTTCCGTCAATCCCATTTCCGCAGCCCAGGAGGAAGAAACCCAGGTGCAGGCGCCGGTCCCGCAGGAGACCGCCCAGAGCCAGGACCCCCAGGACCAGTGGGAGATGCTCAGACAGCGCCAGGAACAGCTCACCCTCAGGGAGCAGGAACTGAAGGAACTCGAGGTCAAGGTCGAGGAAAAGATCAAGAAGCTCCAGGCCCTCGAGGCCTCCATCCAGGCCGAAGTGGACTCCTACCGGCAGCTGAGCGACGAGCGGATCAGGCACCTCGTGAAGATCTACTCGTCCATGAAGCCAAACGCCGCAGCGAGTCTCATGAACCAGCTGGACCTCGATGTCGCGGTGGAGGTGTTCCTCAACATGAAGGGCGACATCGCCGGCGGCATCCTCTCCTACATGGATACCCAGAAGGCTGCGGCCATAACCAAGCGGCTGGCAAACTACCGGAACAAGCAGACCACGGTTGCGGAGCAGAAATAGAACCGGATTCTGAACTCAGAGATGATCACAGCGTGAATACCAGCCCTTGGTCCTTTTCTGTAGAAGCCCCTTCAGGAGCGACGGCGGGAGCATACCTGGCCCCGCTCGCGGTTTAACCCGCTCCTGCACGGTTCATATCGGATATGACCCGCCACGGCGAGTCCGGGGCTCGCGATGAACTCGCTCCGTTTCACTCCACTCAGGCAGAAGTGATCGTTTTTACGTTTTTTTCCCTCTCTCGCGCACCGGCTTCCATGAGAAAGCCATTCCAGATCCTTGAAACAGCCCTTCTCCGGAGGTTACGCAGGTATCGCAGAAATCATCACTTTTATCTTAGTGAATGGTTCTTGATTACCAGCGCCTTGATAAATAAATGCCTGTATGGCATATCCATTAATCGATATTCGGGACTTTGATTATAATGAGGCTGATTATGAACCGTTTGTTGCATCAATTCAAATCACCTGAAAAAGTGAATACATTCGATACAATAATAAGTCTTGGCTGTAACTGTGAGTTGACCTGGAACATTCGCGACTACTTCGGTATCGAACGGGCCTATCCGTTCGACTGGTGGATCACACCCTTTCAGGCACTGAGGAAACTGTTGGAAAACAGGTTTCATGACCTCTTCAATATAAACAACCTGGAAGTATCACACGACCTGCTTACCGTAAGGGATACATATTATAATCTGCTCTACCACCATGATTTTAAAAAGACGCAGGATGACAAGATCATCGATGACTGTATAGACCAGCAGATACCCCTGTTGAAGCAGAAGTATGCCATGCTCGTGGAAAGATTCTTCAAGGACCCGGAAAACAAAAGGGTTTTATTTGTAAGAAATCGCGATGGCAATATTCCGCACCTTGACCCGGACCCAACCCCCATGGACAAAAACACCTTTGAACAACTCTACAGTCTGCTGGAGAACTTGTTCCCTACATCTCAGATAAGTTTATTGGTTACGAACTGTCCCGTATTCCCCATGGTTGGGCGCACAAAGGGCTATATAGCATGGGACGAGACCGTTAACTACGAGGATGCTCAGTTCTTCGCCGGTTCACCCCGGGGATGGCAGGAAATGTTCTCCAGGAACAATATCCTCTATGAAAATGACACGGTGCACAATCCAGCAAGATAGTATCTCCGATACAGGCATGGTAGCGCCTGGAGCTTTCGTGCCGCAGTCTCTCCTCCGGACACAGGACGTCATTACTACAGATCTCTTTCGAAGATTTCAACATTCCAGGGGATCAATAGAAGCCACAGTTACCGCAGTGATCTATAATCACGTTGAGTAAAAAATAAAAAACGTCCCCTCTAAGGTCCGGATCACTCACGGCTTAATTAATTCCGCCGGATGGCTGTCTGGCCAGGCCCCCAGGACATAAAAATAAATGCAAACTATTTATGTTGACAATGTCACCATGCGGTGATAAAGAGTCACCTTAGGGTGACATATGACAACGAAGATGAAAAAGAGATCAAACAATGCGGCACACACAGATAAGGTTGTCCGCAGCCGAGATCGTGTTGCCACACGGGAAGGTATTATCAGGGCTGTGGGTTCGCTGCTCGCCCGGGAAGGATTCATGGCACTGGGAATCAATGCGGTGGCCAAGGAGGCGGGCATCGACAAGGTACTCATCTATCGCTACTTCGGCGGCATGCCCGAACTATTGAGGGCCTTCGGTGAATCCGAGGAGTTCTGGCCCTCGATATCCGAGTTTTTGGGCGGTGACATCGAGACCCTCTTGTCCATGCCTGTAGTCGAAATCATCCCCACCGTGTTGATCAACTTCTCAAGAGCGCTCAGGCGTCGGCCTGTCACGATCGAGATCATGGCCTGGGAGATGGTGGAGCAGAATGAGCTCACCGAAGAGCTCAGGAGGGTGAGGGAAGACATGGCGATACGGCTGTTCAAGGAGCTTGGTGCGAAATTTGACGATGCAGATGCAGATATTGCTGCCATCACCACCCTGCTCTCGGCAGCGGTCAGCTATCTGGTTCTGCGCAGCAGGGATACCCAGGTCTACAACACGGTGGACATCCGAAGCGACAAGGGTTGGGAGCGTATTGAGGAAGCGATCACTATGATCTGCAGGCAATGCCTGATCTCCTCCACGAGCAAGGGGTAATTTTTTTTGACAATGAAGTCACTAAGAGGTGACTAACAAAGGAGAACAACTATGAATGATTCGGGATTAACAACAAAGACATTGAAGGTATTTTCTCTCGTGTGCCTGTGCATATTTCTGTACATGGAGACAGCCTGTGTATGGCCTGCGTTTGCATCCACAAGTGAAGACAATCCCGCTGCACCCCCCTCTCAGATTCAAACCACACTGACGGCCGATCTCGCTGCGCTGAGGAACCCGGACGGCATGATGCTCGTGGCCGGCGGTTACCAGAGATGGGTCCAGGAGACGGCAGAGGAGGGTGTGCCTGCACGATATACCCAGACCGGTTTCGGCCTGGGAGTAAACCCTGCATATGCCAAGGGATCGCTCCAAGGGGAATGGCAGCCTGCGATCTTTTTCAACCTGCGTCTGAAATATGACCTCTACCGTTTCTTCGGGACAAACGCCGGGTTGCTCTCATTCCCGGATGCTGATGCCAAATTCGGAAGGCATGAGATTGAAGACCGTGAGGGAACCGAAGAGAAGGCTACAGGGCATCGTGTGCTCCTCCAGCCAACCTTCTATGGAAAGGCTGGTCCCATACTCATCATGAACCAGACCGACCTGGCATATTACCGTTTCAGCGGAGATGGTCCATATTTTCTGGATTGGGAATACGACACGCTCGTAAAGGACGGCGACTCTGTGCTTGCCAACCGGACTCAATTTCTCGTACCTTCATGGAAGGGACCCGGCGCCGCGGTTCTTTATGCCGGGCCGTACTATGAGATAACCCATGCCGTGGATGCCGATATAACGCGGCAACGTGTAGGCGGTCAAGTCTACTGGGTTCCTGCCGACACGTTCCGGGGCATGAACAAGCCACGAATTTATTCGCAGATAGGGATAAATATCCAGGACCGGAACCGACAGGGTGAGCTGTACATGGCCATCGGTGTCGGGGCGGATTTCAATCTTTAAAGAGTAAGGAGGACGTCATGACAACGAGCAAGAGAGAGTTTTTGAAAATGGCAGGAAGCGGTGCATTGTTAGTCGGCATGTCGCCTATACTCGGGGCCTGTGCCGGTGTCACGCGTTCAGACTTCGAACCCCGCAGGGGCAAGGCTGCCAAGATCGAAGGCCTTGAACCGGCTATGGCGGATATCCTTTTTCTGGCATCGCTTGCGCCGAGCGGGCATAACATGCAGCCATGGTTTGTCAAAAGGATCAATCCCTATGAATATGTTATAGGCATAGACAAGGCCCGTCTGCTCCCTGCCGTTGATCCGGAGAACCGCGAATCCATGCTGTCCATCGGCGCCTTTGTGGAAAACCTCTGCTCGGCAGCTTCATCTTTTGGGTATGATGCTCGGGTGGAAGTGATCGGAACAAGCGCTACGGATGAAAATCTCGTGAAACTCACCCTTACGAAGACAACGCCCTCAGACTTTCCCATCAGCAGAATCAACTCACGCAGGACCGTGAAAAAAGGTTTTCAGAACAGGCCATTGTCAGCAGACCATGCAGATACATTGACCGCAGTCTGGCCCGGTCATATCTTCTATTTCAATCAGGAGTCCAGACATGTGAAGTGCCTGGCAGACTGGACGGCAGAAGCCTTCAGATATCAGACCTTCAGGGATGACGCCCAGAGAGAGCTTGCAAACTGCATACGTCTGAGCAAATCCGATGCCCTGAAATACGGCTATGGATTGACTACCGAAAGCATGGAGATTACGGGCTTTGCCGGCTGGTATGTGCGGACCTTCATGAATAATGAAGACGTGATGGGTGCGTCCTTCAGGAATCAGGGTATTGATCTCTATGCTGCCATGGCACAAGAAGGGGCTGGATGGATTATCATCATGAGTGAAGGGAACACCGTGGCGGATCTCATCGAGACCGGCAGGCGCTTTGAAAGGATGGCGCTCATGGTTCGAGAAATGGGCATCGCCATACACCCCATGACCCAGATCCTGGAGGAGAAGCAGTGGCGGGATCAATACACATCGCTCCACAGGTCAGCCATTAAACCGCAGTTCATCCTGCGGGTAGGGTATCTGGATTCCTACCCTGATCCGGTTTCCATCAGAAGGCCTGTGGAGAGGTTCTTACAGGCATGAGCTTCTTTGCTCGCGACTGAAGGGTGAAGTCCAGGGACGGCCTGAATCCCACTTCTCCATGGGGTGCTCTATACCTGTTAGAGCAATGACCCTCTGAGTATCTGAACGTGAAGCAGGCAGGGTCATTCCCGAGCCTGCCTGCTTCACGTGGTTCACGACCCCTACTTGTACTCTTTAGTGCGCGGAACCCACTGTTTGGGGACCCGGTATGCACGATAAATAGCGGTGTTGGGAAGAAATCCCAAGACAGGTCCCTGCCCGTCGGCATACTCCTCCTTGTGGATATATTCCCAGACGATCTCTCCTCGCCGACTCACCTCAAAGACCCGTCCATAGGCGCCCTCCGTAATGAGGGTATTCCCGTTGGGAAGCCGCTGCGCACCGCTGATAAGCCGGCTGTAGAACTTCCGTTCCATGGCCCTGTTCCTTAGGGTACGCTTCTCCGGACACGTGTACTCCCAAACTGTCTTGAAGGTGATCGGGTCGAACTCGATAATCCGTGAATAATCTCTGAACGTGGCAGGATAGGTGCCCGGCATCCCCGGCAACAGGGAACCGTACCCGGCAACGCCCCCATTATCAAACACCAGAATGTTTCCCGCGCCGGGAAGATGTCGCGGAATCATATGAGCCATGTGGGGTCCGATAATCTGACCGATCCTGCTCTCGTTATACCCCTGTGAGTAATGCGGCCCTACCCGCCAGACGATATCGCCCGCCACCCACTTTCCAGGATTGTCGTGTCTGGCTATGATGGCAATATAATTGGCAGTGCGGGAATCATAGATGATATTGTCCGGGTGAAAGCGGAGATCGCCGTTGGCATACCACTCATTCGGCCCGAGATAGGATGTCGAGTTGATGTGCTGCCAGTCGGTGGGGCCGTTTGGATCACCCGCAACGCCGCCTATGCCCATCACCCTGACAGTCATTATTGCATCTTTAGCTGCCTCGTCAAATCCCATCTGGTCAAAATGCTCCGAGGGAATCCACGACCACAGCACAGCCCCGTCCGCCGCGACCTCATAAATGGCCTCCTCCTGCAAGAGGAAATTACTGATGCCCGGGGCCGAGACGGTCCCAGCCGGGGGACTGCCTGCCATTGACAGGACCAATGTCTTTCCTGAATTCACCAATGAATTCTGACCGGGGACGTAGTAGCCCACAGGATTGCCTTCTCTCTGGAAGTCATGGTGAACCCTCGCCCCGCCTATCACACCGGGAGGCCCGCTCCATCGCCATACTTCATTTCCATACCAATCCATCTGCATCAGGGTCTGGATACCGTTTACCGGGGGGCCGTTCGCCGGTGTAATTGCCATACCCAGAATATGACCTCCCGGCAGCATCTTGGCAGGCACAGCCAGGAGAGGCCAATCATTGACTATGTTCCCCTCCATGTCGATGAGGATTACCCCGCACAAGCCTAAATCCGCCACGCCTGCCGGCGGCTTCTTGTCAGATTTGTGTCCCCTGATGGAACTCAGCAATGTGTACCCTTCCCAGGCTCTCCCTTTCTTGTAGACCGTTACACCGTTGTCCCCTTCCCTGTTGTCCAGCAACTCCAGGTTCCGATCCAGGTCCGGCAGAACTTCTTCAAGCAGATAGTTGTGCAGGTTCTGTGCTGTATCTTCATCACAATATTCAGTGATCTTATCGAGGTCGCTGTACCAGAATGAATTGCCTGCCGGAGGTGCCAGAAAAGCTGCCACGATGATCACCCAAAAAAGGCCTGAGACGATCATTACGACTTTCCTGTGCATAATTTACCTCCCAATTGATTTTATTCGTTTTTTTCATGTCCCAATTATTTGCTGAAAGACTGATCCCCATTGCCAACTCAATGGAACCAGCCCGGTTTCACCTCCTTTCTCTTCAGTAGTGGTAAAATAAAACTCCTCTACAAAATTCTTCTTCGAAGGAACGTGCATGTAAAAAGCAAAGAAAGGATCATTTCAGGGACAAACACTCAAAGAATACATCCATAAAGATTAACAAATAAAAAGATAACCCCACCCTGGGGAAAGTCAATCGATAAACCGGCCATATACGAGTGCTATCATTGTACGGTGAAGCTTAGATCTCCTTGCTGATCTGGACAGGAGGCTGTGACTTCTACAGATTTCTATCTGAGATATTAGAATTTCAGAGATTAAAGAAAAAACGTAGTTATGACAGGTATATTCAATCCGGCTGAAGAGATGAGATCTTATAGTTATGTATACTTCGATTGGCTTGTTGGTTTGTTATTATAATCAAAGGATATGTTCACAAGGGGTAAAAACAAATCGGTTCCTTTTTTTTGAGATATATTGACTTTAATGTGAATCCGCCGCCGATTAACCTAGTCTCCCGGAATTTGTCTCATCACTAGGATTTGATCTATAAAATTATTGCATGCTACATTAAGTATGATATATCTTAAATGCTTCTGATGCGCATGTCACATACAATATAAGAAAATGTAATATAGTTGTTTCTTAATTGCCCTGTTATCTTATCTTTAAGGAATTAGGCATATTAAGTGTTATAGAGGGACAATAGAGAAAATGGGTCTTTACCTGAGAAAAGGTTTCCGCGCTGGCCCTGTTCGCTTCAACTTATCGAAGAGCGGCCTTGGCATATCTGCAGGCGTAAAAGGTGCTCGATTTGGTGTCGGGCCTAGCGGAACTTATGTTCACGCAGGACGGCAGGGTCTCTACTACCGACAATACCTGCCATCTGGTGGATCGAGGACAAGCCAATCTAATGCAGGCCCCGAGGGCTTAGTAAAGTTTGTACTAGCCGTATTTGCCATCGTGTTTGGCGTTTGGCTTTTATTATGGCTGACCGAAAACCCTGTCGTGATAGTTGTTGGGATTATGGTTGCTTTGGGTCTTCTTGCCGTGCGTTGGTTGGTTCGTTTCCAGAGAAAGAAATTCGTCTCGGAATACAATAAGAGCCTTGACAGCATATTTGTTATGTCCAAGTCCCCACCAAGTGTCTCAGCGCTTGCATCGTTAAGTCAATTGCAAATGAAGTTACCCAAGAGCGAAAACATTATGAGGGAGATCGAGCAAATCGAGACTGATGTTTATCAAGCTATTCTCGACAAGGTGCTTGATGATGGTTTCATAACAGAAGATGAATCTTCGACTATATGCGCTGCCGAGCAAGCATTGAGGATCAGTCCTGAGTTACGTTCGAAGACAAAGAAAGATATTTTCTCAGCGGCCTATCTTGAAGCGATTCAGGATCGAGAAATAACAAAGGACGAACTTGATACCCTAAGCAATCTCATCTCAGGATTGGGGATACCCCAGAACGAGGTCCAGCATGAATTGAAGATTGTACACGAGATTATTGACACTCAGGAACTCAGCCTTCCGCTTGAGCCAATTCCATTTGATAAGTTGGCCGTCCGAACGCAAAAGAACGAGAAAGCATACTACCAGTGCTCGGCCAGAGTACTTAAGAGAAAGAAATCCAAGACATCACTATCAGGATACGAATATACCGTTCAGCGCGATGGAACTATGGTGGTTACTGACAATCGTATTTTCGTCGTGGGAGAAGGTACGACCAATATCCGATACACAGATATAGCCGATCTTGATGTCGACATAGATGAAGGAATTATCGAAATATCGAAGACAACTTCATCCCAGCCAGTTTTTCTCAAAACCGATGCTCCAATTTACACAGCCCGATTAATTGATCTGTTGTTGGGAAATTATTTAGTAGAGAGATCTGCATGAATATACGCAAACGCACATGGGAGATTTTTGGAGCTGCGAAGCCAGGCGATATAGCAAGTAGGGCGATAGATATCAGTATCCTAACACTGATCTTTCTCAACGTCATTGTTGTGATAATCGACTCGGTTCCATCTGTTAAGGAAAGCTATGGCACATTCCTGAATGTATTTGAGATTATATCAGTTGCTGTATTCACTCTGGAATACGTCGCCCGGCTGTGGTCATGCACGGTTGATCACAGATTCAACGGTCGAGTTCGTGGCCGCATTCGTCTTTTCTTTCAGCCAATGTTGCTTATTGACCTTATCGCCATCTTGCCGTTCTACCTTCCTTTCCTCGGAATTGATCTTCTATCTCTCCGAGTTATTCGGCTCCTGCGGATTCTCCGTATTACTAAGGTCAGTCGATACTACGCATCTTTTAATCTCATCAAACAAGTCTTCCTGTCAAAAAAAGAGGAATTGGTTCTAGTGTCGGTTCTGATGGGTCTCCTCTTGGTTGTGTCCTCCAGCCTGTTATTTTGTTGTGAGAATAAAGTACAGCCGAATGCTTTCTCAAGTATTCCGGCAGCAATGTGGTGGTCTGTTGCTACACTTACGACTGTTGGTTATGGGGATATTTATCCTATAACCCTTCTGGGCAAGTTGTGCGCAAGCATCATCGCCATCTTGGGGGTCGGTATGTTTGCCTTACCAACAGGGATTCTGGGAGCCGGGTTTATAGAGGCAATTCAAAAAAACAAGGAGCCTAAGCAAATTTGTCCACATTGCGGGAAAGAACTTTGATTACAAAGTATCTCATTGACTTCCTTTCTGGTATGGAGATGGTCTTGAATGTCTTCAGTGTAATCTGACTAGCAGATTTTCCCCCACATTCTGTTAAGATCTTTAACGTAGATTTGTATTAATAACCTTTTGTTCACAGTGTAGTGAGTTTGGCACGAACTCTGGATTTTGAAACAGTCTTTTTGATTATAGCTAATGTATCACTATGTGATCTCGCCTGATAATGCACATAATCTCTGGATATCTATCCTCTCACATAACGATATGCTTTGAGATCATAGTTGAATAACGTAGCACCAGCCGCAATTCCCCCCTTGAAACCGGTGAGCGAGGGAGGGAAAAATCAGAAAAACGAGCAATTCTGTCTGAGCGCAGCGCAGCTGTGCGAGTTTAAGTGCGAGCTGATTTTTCCTGAGTGAGCGAACGTATCCGCCGCGGCGGAGCGGCTTCGTGGGGGTGTATTTCTTTGGTAGTTTGACTCAGGCCATCCATGGCCTTCGCCCTGCGGGCGACCGTTCGGTCGTCCAATTCGGCTGTCCTAACGAATTGTGACTCGGGACATCCATGTCCCTCGCCCTGCGGGCGACCGTTCGGTCGTCCAATTCGGCTGTCCTGCCGAATTGTGATTCGCGGCATCCATGCCCCTCACCCTTCAGGCGCGACTAAAGCGCGTCCAATTCGTCTGTCCTGACGAATTGTCTTTGGGCACGCAAAGAAAGTACATAAAAAAAACATCAGGGTATAACACCCTCCAGACAATCCGGTGTTTATGATTTATCACTCTGATGCTATGATACACAGGCTCATGAGCCACATCATAAAGACCATCCTATTGTTTTTCATCTTCATCCTGCTTGCTCCTCCAACCCCTGCCCAGCCGCTGGCAACCATGGAATCGAACCAGGTCACGGTCCTGTTTGACTCCCCCCTGGACTTTGCCGCACAGGACATCATCGGCATGTATCCGGGCATCAGGGCCGAGCTGGAGGCGGCCCTGCTCTGGAGGGTGGATCTGCGGCCCACGGTTGTGCTCATCAGGGATTCCGGGCGGTTCCGGCAGATGGCCGGGCACAGCTCCTATGTGGCGTACGCCCTGCCGGACAGGCAGCTCATCGTCATAGACTACTCACGGATGAATACGGGCCCGTTCACCCTGAGGATCACGCTCAAGCACGAGCTGTGTCACCTCGTGCTCCACGACCAGATCAGGACGGTGCCCCTGCCCAAGTGGCTCGACGAGGGGGTCGCCCAGTGGACGAGCGACGGCATAGCAGAGATCCTCACCGGCAGGAGCGGTTCCCTGCTCGGGTGGGCAGGGATTTCCGGCAGGTTCTACAGGCTCGATGCGATCTCGAAGAGTTTTCCGTCCGACGAGCAGGGCCTTGTCCTTGCCTACGAGCAGAGCAGGCTCCTGGTGGAGTACATCATCGAGCACTACGGCAGAAACGCCATCCTCAACATCCTCGAGGCCATGAAAAACAACAATGCCGCACCAGAGGCCATCGAGATGTCGCTCATGATCACGAGCGAGGAACTGGAGCGCTCATGGCTGCAGGACCGGCAAAAGTGGTCATCGCTCCTCCTGTTCCTGGCCGGCAATATCTACACGCTCCTGTTCGTCGCTGCGGCGCTGCTCACCGTGGCGGTGTACGTGCGGATGATGGTGCGCAAGAGGCGGTTTGGGCAGGACGAAGACGATGAGGAACAGGGCGGATTCGCGCCCTAGGGTTTCGAACCGGTATGCCGCTCAGGTGGCAAGTGCTTTATCAGAGCGGCCGTCTCCGCTTCGGCAGGGGGATATGCTCGCCGTCGCCTGCGGCCACCACGTCGGCATGGAATTGTGATGCCTCGTGAACCAGCGCCTCCACCGTGATGTACCGCTGGGAGAAGTGGGTGAGCACGAGCTTCTTCGCCCCGGCATCCCGGGCGATCCTCCCTGCCTGGGCAGCCGTGAGGTGGCCGTAGTCCCTGGCCAGCGACTCCAGGTCGGACAGGTAGGTGGCCTCGCACACGAGGAGGTCTGCGCTGCGGGCAAGTTCATAGGCCCCGGGACATTCCCGGGTGTCCATCACGAAGGCGAAGCTCTGCCCGGTAAGCACGGTGCCCACCTCGCTTATGGCAATGGTTTTCCCGTCGAGCGTCATGCGCCCGGTCTCCTTGAGCCTCCTGATGTTCTCGCCGTGAATCCCTGCCCTCTCCAGTTCCTCGGGAATCACGGTGTAGGAATCCTTTTCTCCGACGCGATACCCGAAGGTGTCCACGTCATGGTCAAGCCGCTGCGCCTCTATGATCAGGGTCTCATCCTCGAAGATCACCCCGGGGCCTGCCACCGGGCACTGCCTGAGACAAGCCGCATAGTGGTAGAGCGTGGAATCTCTCAGGTGCTCGAAGTATTGCTGCCCCGATGCCGGGTAGTAGACCTCGATGGTATGCCTCACCCGGTCCAGCGATATGCGCTGGATGATCCCTGCCAGGCCGAGGCAGTGATCCCCGTGAAAGTGGGTGATGAATATCTTCGTGATCTCGGAGACCGAGACGCCGGCAAAGATCATCTGCCGCTGGGTGCCCTCACCCGGATCGAAGAGAAACCCCTGGTCGTCGAAACGCAGGAGGTACCCGCCCTGGTTCCTCGTCCGTGAAGGAACCTGGCTTGCCGTGCCGAGCACGATGAGCTTCCGTTCAGACATCTTCTACGTCCACCCCTGGCAGCATATTTCTTCCCTTCCCATAACACAGCACGGCCGAGAGATAAACCCAATCCGTCCGGGAGCACCTCGTTCTCCTTTTGGGACCGCCCCTGCCGGAACACCTCTGTGGCAGAGGGTCACACGGGATGTTTTTCCTCCGTGCTGACAGGGGGATGATCCTCTCTCAAATTTTCTTCAACAACAATTTACTGCACCCATGCGTTTTCCCGGCATTCAGAACATTGATGATTCATAATTCATGTTGACACGAGCCCCTATATGTACTGAAAATGGTCGTTATCACATCGAATGAATCAGGAGGGCATCATGTATCAGCTCGACAAACCGGATAATCTGGTGGATTTCTTGGAAGGCAGCGTTGAAAAATATCCTGACAACACCCTGTTCGGCACCAAAAACGCGGCCGGGGAGTACGAGTGGGTCACCTACAAGGAGGTGGGCGCGCGGGTGGACCATCTCCGGGGAGGGCTCGCGAGCCTCGGTGTCGGCCGGGGAGATGCCGTGGGCATCATAGCGAACAACCGCACCGAATGGGCCATAGGAGCCTTTGCGGCCTACGGCCTGGGGGCTCGGTGGGTCCCCATGTACGAGGCGGAGCTCCCCCAGATCTGGAAGTATATCGTCACCGACAGCGCCATCAAGGTGCTCTTCGTGTCCCGGCCGGAGATCCATGAAAAGATCAGAGACTTTTCCCAGGACATAAAGACGCTGGAAAAGATCATCATTATCGAGGACCAGGGCCAAGACTCCATGGCCGCGCTCGAGAAGACCGGCAGGGACAACCCGGTCCCCTCAATCAAGCCGGACCCGGACGAGGTGGCAGCACTGATCTACACCTCGGGCACCACCGGAGACCCCAAAGGCGTTCTGCTCACCCATGGAAACTTCACGAGCAACTCCCTTGCCGGCCAGAAGATCTACCCGGAATTCAACCACCAGGACCGGGGGCTTTCCATCCTGCCCTGGGCCCACTCCTATGCCCAGACCGCCGAGCTCTATACCTTCGTCAATCTCGGCGCCTCCCTCGGGTTCATGGAGAGCGTGAAGACCCTTGCCTCGGATATGCAGAAGATCCGCCCGACATTCCTCATTGCCGTGCCGCGGGTATTCAACAAGATCTATGACGGCATCTGGGCCAAGATGAACGAGGCGGGAGGCCTGAAGAAAGCCCTCTTTGTCATGGCGGTCGAGAGTACGAAGAAGAAACAGGAGATGGAGCAAAACGGCGGGGCAGACCTCGTGACAAACCTCAAGAGTTTTATCGGCGACCGGCTCGTGTTCTCGAAGATCCGGCAAGGATTCGGCGGCCGCCTCAGGGGGGTCATGACAGCCAGCGCGGCAATGAATATCAATATCGCGCACTTCTTCTTCAACCTGGGAATCCCCATCTACGACTGCTACGGCATGACCGAGACCTCCCCTGCCATCACCATGAACAGCCCGACGGCCTACAAGATCGGCAGCGTGGGCAAGCCCATTGACAAGTCAAGAACCGTCATTGACAGGTCCGTGGTGGAGGAAGGGGCCTCGGACGGCGAGATCATCGCCTATGGCCCCAACGTCATGAAGGGCTACCACAACAAACCCCAGGCCACTGCCGAGGTCATGACCGAAGACGGCGGCATCAGGACCGGGGACCGTGGGATGATCGACAAAGACGGTTTCCTGTTCATCACCGGCAGGATCAAGGAGCAGTTCAAGCTGGAAAACGGAAAGTTCGTGTTTCCCGTTGCCCTCGAAGAGGATATCCGGCTCATCCCGTACATTGAAAACGCCATGATCTACGGCGAGAACAAGCCCTACAATATCTGTCTGGTCGTTCCCGATTTCCTCGTACTGGAAAAATACGCCCGTGAGCACAACCTGCCCACCGACCACCAGGAGCTGGCCAACAACCAGAAGATCCAGGAGCTCATCACAAACGAGGTGCTCACCTCCCTCAAGGGCAAGTACGGGGGATACGAGATCCCGCGGAAGTTCGTATTCCTCAGCGACGACTTCACCGTGGAGAACGGCACCCTGACCCAGACCCTGAAACTGAAACGCAGGGTGGTGCTGAAGAAATACCAGCACCTCATCGACGCCCAGTATCAGGCCTGAGGCACACAAGAACAGCCGGGGCAGCAGGGAAACCGTGCTGCCCCGGCTGCGTGACCACGCGGGTACACTATCTGCGGTGAAGTGTGAAGGATGAACCCTTCCCCTTACCCGGCGTCGCAGGTCCTGCGCCTGGCGCGTGTTATTTCAGCCTCATCTCGTAGCGGGCCACCCGGTGCCTGCCCACCTGCCGCTCGCTGTGCCGGACGAACCCGGCGGCCTCATAGTAGGCGCACAGCCGATCGCGGCACGCCTCGCAGTCGAGCCGCAGGAAGGTCCTGCCGGACTCCAGGGCCGTGGCCCGGGCCCAGGCGATGACCTCCCGGCCGGCGCCGGTCCCGGCAACGCCGGTCTTCAGGATGAGCTTGTGCACATACGCAGCCTCACCCGGGGGCATATCGGGCCAGTACTCCGGGTCTTCCAGCTGAAAGAGCACCGTGCCGACGAGGATGCCCCCTTTCCTGACCAGGTAGAGCTCTCCCGCCGCTATCGGTTCTATGAGATGCTCAGGCTCGAGTTCTTCCTGGAGCCACAGCTCCTGGCCCTGCTCCTTGAGCCGCAGGGCAGCCTCCTGCATGATCGAAGAGGCGGCAGAGGCATCGATGTTGCGGGCCCTGATTATCTCGATATGCTCTGAAGTGCTATCCATCAACATGTTCCTGGGAACTGGGCGCGCCCCCTGTTCGGGGCATAAGACCGCTGCGTCCCTAGTCCGGATCGGACCGGACGGTACGCCTGCGTTCCTTGATCCCGCCCCGGGTCTGCTTGGACCGGATCCTCCGCTCCTTCGATGCAGCCGTGGGTCTTGTGCTGATGCGTCTCTTGGGCGGATGCGCTGCAGCCCGAATCAGTTCTATGAGGCGCTCGAGGGCATCCCCGCGGTTTCTCTCCTGGGTTCTGAAGCGCCGGGCATTGATGATGAGCACCCCGTCGGCGGTCAGGCGTTTGCCTGCCAGGGCCATGACCCGGGTACGCACGTCCGGAGGGAGGCCCCGGGCATGGGCGGCATCGAAGCGCAGCTGCACGGCGGTTGCCACCTTGTTCACGTTCTGCCCGCCCGGCCCTGAAGAGCGGACGAATTCCCAGCTGAGGTCGTTCTCGTCCAGAGAGATCCTGTCGGTAATCTCTATCATGCCGTACGAATGCCTGGTGACCGATCAAGCCCCTTGCCCGATCACCGTTTTCTGTCGTGCCTTTTGCGTGTTCAGGGAGCAGCACGCACCGCCCCCTGACACTATCGGCAGCTCCAGCTTTCCTGCCCTACATCATGGACATGACGAATTCCAGAGACCCCCGCACGTCCTTGTCGAAGAAGCAGTTCAGGCTGTCACGCCACTCCTCTTCCGCAAGCCTCTTGGTGATCCTGTCCGCGATGGGCTTCCTGAGACCCTCTTTGAGTTTGATGAACGACCTGCCCGGATTGTCGATCCATTTGGCGACGATCTTCTTCGCCCTGTTCATCAGCTCGGCTTCTTCCACGACCTCGTCCACCAGATCGAGCTGTTTGGCTGCTTCCACATTGACCATCTTGCCGAAATACATCACATCTGTGAATCTCTTGTTGCTGTCAAACCCGAAGCGCATGATCTCCGACTGGGCAATGGACAGCGGCAGGCCGATCTTGATCTCGCTCATACCGAGATTGATCTTCGGGTGGTTCTTCACGATGCGGTAGTCCGAGGCCATCGCAACGATCAGTCCCCCGGCAACGGCATGGCCGTTTATGGCCGAGACAACCGGCTTCCTGCACATGAAGAGCTCGGTGAGGATCTCGTCCTCCTCCTGGATAAAGGCAGCGACCTCTTCAACATCCTTGAACCCCAGGAACATGGGGAGATCGAATCCGCCTGAGAAGGTCCTGCCTGCCCCGGTAAGGATGATTCCCCGGATCGAAGCGTCTTCATTGGCCCTCTTCACGATCCCCTTGAGCTTCCTCAGGGTTTCGAGAGTAATGGAGTTGACTTTCCCGTGGTCAAATTCCGCAATGATGATGCCTTCCTCGTTTCTCTCATTCAACATGGTGCCCTCCTGCGATATTTATATACAACGATTGTGTATTCAACCAGCTAAGAAAAAAATGCCATAAATCGGCTATCAAGTATAGCTAAATCAAAATCAAATTTATTTACAAGAGCTTATTGCTTGCCCTCCATGATTCCCCTGAAGCCGTCCCTGATCCTGGCCGCACCCTTTGAAACCGCATCTCCGAGAATCCTCGCACCTTCCTGCATGAACCTGTCCGAGGCGGACACCGTGGAGAAGACCGCGCGGGAGAAGATATCGAACACCACTGAGGCCGCATCGGACAGTGACGCCCCGTTGGTGTCTCTGCCGATATCCCTCATCTCGATCTCGGGCAGCTGGATCGTTGCTGCTGAACCCTCAAGGGGAGCCGCACCGATATGGATCTGCCCGTCCCCGATCCGCAGCCTCTCTATCACGACCCTTTTCCCGGCCCCTTTCTGTGCCGCTTCATTCCCTCCCTCTCCGGCCGGCGAGAATGATTCGATGTTCCGCCTGATGGCCTGAATGTTGGATCCCCTGAGCGAGCCTTCATACATCACTTCGGGTTCCTCGATGAGAATCTGTTTTATGATGACAACATCGGAGAATACCGATTTCGGCTCGAAATCTATGACAATCTTTGCACAACTCAGGGCGTACGGTGTCGAGTACCCAGTGGGATTACCGATGAGAAGCCCCGACATATCGGCATGACCCGCAAGCAGCAGTATCCGTACGCTATCCACCTTGAGGTCTGTCTGTGTGATGCCGCTGCCGATGGTCTCGATGCCCTTGTGGACCAGGGTATTGATGGTGAGAAATACTCCGATAAACACAATTGTCAGGAATACAACGCCTGCCACAAAAATCCTCTTTGCCGTGGATCTCATACATGCACCTCATACAATTTTTCCTTGGCACCAGAGAATACCAGCAAAGACCGTGCTTGTGAATGAGGATCTCGTCTAAAAGGTGTGCGGCATGACTTTCTTCAGAACATACTGCGTGTAGAAAAACGTGATCACCGCCGCAGACCACGTTATGCCGAAAATACCCCACCACATGCCTCCCAGACCCACATCGAGCATGCGGACCAGGAGCGAGAACACTATAAGGGGAAAGACAATCTGCCTGGCCAGGCCTATAACAAGCGGGAACCCCGGTCTCTTCACGCCCTGCAGTGCTGCCACGCTCACGTACAGGATCACGTAGGCATACAGGATGAATGCCGCAATGGACAGGTAGTGCGATCCGATCTGAATCACCTCAGGATCTCTGGTGAATATTCCCATGAGCCCGGGACCGAGGAACAGCATGATCACCGTGCCTGCCGCCATGCAGACCCCTCCGTACTTCAGCGCGGTGTTCAGCGTCTGTCTGATGCGGTCAAACAGGCCCGCACCGTTGTTCTGGGCAACAATGGCCATGGTGGCGATGTTCAGACCGATGCTCGGCAGGAGGATAATCTGTTCCACCCGGACTGCAACCCCATATGCTGCCACCGCCTCTTTGCCGAAGATGCTGATGTAATAGGTAATGATGAAAATGCCCAGCCCCACAGTCATGAGATTTATGCTCGCAGGAAATCCCTGGTAGGCAATCTGTCGAAACGGCCCTGTTTTCGGGATGATGTCACGCGAACACCTCTCGCAGATCAACTCTGTCTTCGCCACGCGCATTCCCAGGTACAAGCACCCGATGAGCTCCACCAAGAGTGTGGCCAGTGCGATCCCGGTGATCCCCATGGGGGGAAGAAACAGGCCGCCGTAGATAAACCAGGGATCCAGGGCGATGTTCAAAAAGAATCCGAAAATAAGGAAGTTCCGGAACGATCTCGTGTCCCCGAGGGCATTGAGTATGGCATTGAGCATGTAGTTGACGATGAACAGGATACTGCCGGTAAAGATCGTATTCATGTACACAAGGCTCTGTATGAGATATTCACCGGTTGCGCCGAGGACCCCGAACAGAAACGGGGATGCATGGATTCCCAGGGCGGTCAGACCCAGCGAGACCAGCACACCGAAGGCAATCCCCTGTATGGCGAACATCTTGGCACCGGGGAGATCCCCCGCCCCGTAGGAGTTGGCTATCAGTGCCGTGGCCCCTGTGGCGATGCCGCTACCCACTGCAATGATCAGGAAAAAGAGGGGAAAGGACAGGGACAGGGCTGCCAGGGTCTGGGTTGAGATCATGCCCCCGTAGAACGTATCCACCACGTTGAACATGGTGTTGAAGAAGAAGCCCACACTGGCAGGGATGGCGATCTTTCTGATCAGGCCGGGAATGGGTCTTTTCGTCAGGTCGTAGTCATCTCTCATGAAATATCGGCTCCCGTCCGGACTTCATACCTTCACCAGCACTACCTCATGTGTCGCAACCCTTCATGATTCACTGAATCATCCCTGCAGACAGATCAACCGAGATTTTCCAGCAGGGACA
The DNA here is from genome assembly GCA_018434685.1 of Deltaproteobacteria bacterium. Taxonomy (GTDB): domain Bacteria; phylum Desulfobacterota; class Desulfomonilia; order UBA1062; family UBA1062; genus DSAD01. The sequence goes on along the minus strand of JAHDOV010000004.1, from coordinate 549,860 downwards.
GGATCTGACCGGCCTTCTTCATGGAGGAGATCCACTCCTGGGGCAGGGCATCCATCCCCAGATGTGCACCCAAAACCATGCCGACGAGCATGCCCCTGGCAGCGGAATCCCCTCCTGACATGACAGCCTGGACCAGCGCCTCTTTCAGGTCGGTCTCATAGCGGGCAATGAGATGGATTATCCCGGGGAATGCATAGGGCGTGTGACAGCTCTGACCGAACCTCTTTATGGCAGCGACACTCTCGTCGCCGATCGATGCGAGGCCCTCGTCGACCCAGGCTGCCAGGGGGGTCTCGAGGAAGTGGTCCCGTGCTATGCCGATGCACGAGGCCACGGGAGATGCACCTCCGAGCACCTCCTGGGCGAGGCGTGCAAAGAATTCGCTCGCCCTCACCGTGTCTGGGTCTGCGTGCGTCATGGCTGTCTGGGTCCTGGCTGAGCGCACAAGGGTTTCCAGATCTGTTTCCAGGCAGTACACGAGCGGGGCGATCCGTGCGGCACCAGCGATATCGTCCGAAGACGAACCCGATGCTGCAGGGCTATCACCGCGTGAGAAGTTGCTCAGCGTTCCTTTCGTCGCCTCGTCATAGTAGCCCGGATAATGCTCGAAGAGGCCTTTCCAGCGAAGCGAGAAGTCCTCCAGGTCAAAGGCCTTCCTGGCGGCAAGCGACTGCAGCAGGACCAGGGTCTGGTCGCCATAGTGGGTGAAATCGCCCCTGTCCTTTGCGGAGTGGTACGAATCTGCCTGCGGCTCCAAGAAGGTCTCGACGCGGCCGAACTCTTCGGCGATCCTTCTCGTGGAATAGATCCAGTGGACCCCCAAAGCAAGGGAATCTCCCGCAAACGAGGCCATCACCATTGCCCGTGCCCGTTCCGACATAGCCGACCCTCCTTCCTGTGCACAAGAAACCGTTTGTGGCACCACAAGGTATAATATAAGAATCCGCACCTGCGGTATCCAGAGAGCACGGCCTTTTCTGAGCTGGGTGGACCTCTACGCCCACTGAAGGGGACACACCATCACGAAAACACGGCCCGTTCATGGACAAACAGCGAGGAAGATCCGGTCAGCCGATGATCCTGTTCAAGCCGGCATAGGCGAAGACGCAGGCAAAAACAACGAGGATGCCGGCACACACCCCGATAATTGCCCGGTAGGCCGTGTCGCTCAGGAGATGGCTCCCCTTGCCCAGGGCCAGCGAGACAGCCCCGTACCAGGCCAGGTCGGCCGTGATATGACCGGCGAAGAACGCGCTGACGCCCAGGAGCCCGAACCCCCTGCAGTACAGGATATAGCCGAGCCCGACGGTTGCCCACCAGACGAACCAGTAGGGATTCGCGAGGCTCAGGAGGATACCGGTTATGACAAGGTTTGTGCTGGGGGCTCCTTCCACATCGAGATCAAGCCTCAGCGCGGGGAGCGATCGGAACATGCCGATGGACATCCACAACAGGATCGCGGCCCCGGCACAGGCGATCACGACAAAGACTGCGTCCCTGTTGAGAAACGGTGCCAGGCCGAGCAGGAGCGCTGCAACCATTGCCAGCTCCAGCAGGGCGTGTCCGACAATGAGCACAGGGCCTGTCATGATTCCCCTGCGCGGGGTCTCGCTGATGGTTATGCTCAGGAGGGGCCCCGGCATCATGGCGCCTGAAAGGGCAAGGACAAAGGAAGAGGCAAAGATGGTCGCCAGGATGGTCAACGCGTTCTTATTCCCCTGTTCCCTGAGGGTGCCGGCATCCCGGCAGAGAACCCTGCTCCACTGTAGGCACCGTGATCAGATCTCTTCAAACCGGTTTTGCTCCCAGTTCTTCTTCACCTTCCCGGGCTCGAAGATCTGCCCGTTCATGGCAATGTAGACCCCGGGGGGTAATGTCTGAACCGCAGCCACGGCCGTTCCGATGTTGAATTCCGCATCGCTCGCCTTGAACCGGGCCGGCTGCATGGAGCCGGTGAGCACGATCACCTTGTCCGGGATTGCCTGCAGCACCCTGGCGGTCTCCACCATGGTATCCGTGCCGTGGGTCACGATGATATACCGGTTCCCATCGGCCTTTATCCGGTCATGCACCACTTTCCGGTCTTTCCTGGTCATGTCGAGGCTGTCCTTGTGCATGATGGACTCGCACTCGTACTCAAACGTCACGTTCGCCTCTTTCAATATATCATGAACCCCTGGTTCACCTACCTTGTAGGTGCTTTTCTGATCGAAATACACCTTGTCGATCGTGCCGCCGACCGCGAAAAACTTTATCTTCATACAGTACGCTCCCAGGCCTGGAATATCTTCCCCGGGCCACCAGTTCTCTTATAGCACCGACTACGCATGTGTTTGCAACTGAAACCGAACGCTCATCTCTCAGCACGATCGGGAATGAGCAGGGCCCAGGCATCGAACAGCGCGTTGTACCGGAGGATGAACTCACCCTCCGCATCGGTGCGGACCCTGAAGTAGTTCAGGCCGGGGCTGCACAGGCTGCCGCCCCCCTCGTACCAGCGGTCGGTGATCTCCACGATCTCAAGGCGTCTCCCCCGGTACACGAACGAGATCGGGCGTTCGCTGGAGGTTTCATCCAAACAGGTCACCTGGATCCGTTCATAGTTCATAGAGAGCACCGCGCCTCACGAAACGCTCACCGCACACCTGCCCGATCACGATCCCGGTGATATTCACCCAAGGCAGAGGGCATCTGCATGATAGGCCGCTTCCCTGCCGCAGACGACCCGCAGCTGCTCAGAGACCGCCCTGCAGTCCGCTGTCGTCCCCTCGGAGGCCTCCTTCAGGGTCATGGCCAGATCCTGCCAGGCCAGGCCGAGTTCGCGCATCTGTTCGTCAAGCCCGACCGGGCATATCATCCGGCACAGGGAGTGTGCCCGGGGCGAGCATGTTCCCCTTCATATCGAACAATCCCCCGCTGGAAAAGCGCGCACTGGAAAGGTCTTCAAACCCCACCTCGAGCAGTTCCTCTCGTTCGGTATCGGTGAGGAAAAAGACCCTCTTGGCTTCATGGTAGCCCCATACGGTGATCACGTGCCCGGGGAAATGGGTGCTGGAACCGTAGTAGGGAAGATGAAATATATCCGTCCTGATGATGGCAGGGCGGCCCTGCTCCAGCCTGGTGCACAGCGCCTGTTCGGCCTCTTCGGGATCATCGAATTCTTCCCAGTCAGACGCACAGCCGATCTGTCTGAAGAACTGCTGCTCGATGTCTGCCGAGCGCACATGGACGAGCCGGCTCGGGGATGGCCCCGCAAGGTCGAGGTACCAGATGCCGAGGCCTGCCCCGATGCCGAAGCACAGGGCCTCACTCCACTTGATGCCGTGAAAATTCATGAGATTGCAGATCCCGGTGCTGGCACAGTGGCGCCCCGGATGGTGCATAACGGGTACCATCACCGCACGCCTGCCGCTGTCGTCCTGGAGGGGAGGTATGGACTGTTGGTCAGCCATACCCTGTTATACAGGGAATCAGGGAAAAATGATAGCCTTTGCTCAGGTATGCGTACGATATGACCTGTGCTGAACGGGTGCGCATCGTCTCTACTGCTCGATACGCACGCCGACCTTGCGCCGCCCCCAGTTCAGGGCATCGCTGTGGGAGCCGTAATAAAGATCGAGGCGTTTCGGCCCTTTTATGGCCGATCCCCGGTCTTCCACACTGCCCCACCCATAGCCCGGGACATACATGCGGGTCCCGAAGGGATAGTACCTCGTGTCGGCCGCGAGCGTGCCGTCCCTGGGGAGCAGCAGCCAGGGGAAAAATGCTATGCGCACCGGAATCATCCACGGCTTTTGCACGCTGTCCAGGGAAAAGAGCCCCGGGTGGGGAGTGTGGGGTTTCGTCCCGCTGGCAGTCCTGCCGGTATACGGCTCGCCTTCGTTCTTGCCGGCACTTATGTACCTGTTCCATACATCCAGCTTGAGATACGTCCAGCTTCCCCGCTCCCAGCCGCAGCACTGTGAACAGTTGCAATACCCGGTTACCTCCATGGTCCTCACCTGCTGCGAAGTGGCACAACCGGCAACAAGCGCGAAAAAAAGCAGCACAGGGATCAGGCTCTTCTGTCTCATGAATGTCTTCCCTCGATATGTACCTATCGACCATCGAGCCGGGAATTTTAACAGTAACCTCCTGGCCGGGACCAGGGCCTGGGGATTTGCTTGGTGTTTTCAGTGCCTGGCCAGAGACAGAGAGGGATCGAACCACGCGAGGACAGCATCGTTCTCCTCCCGGGGATATGCGTGGGCGAGGTCCTGGATGATCCGCAGCGTCACGTCTGCCCCGGCCTCGCTGAGGACCCGGCTTCCCTGTATGGCCCGCTCTGCCGGGAACATCCAGTCGTGTGCGCCATGAACCCAGAATATGCGCCGGCCTGTCAGCCGGGGAAGGTCAGGGGATGCGAGCACGCCCGATACGGGCGCACACGCGGTAAAGGGGGTCTGTCCGCGCAGGCAGCACAGGAGGGCAAAGGTCGCACCGTCCGACATCCCGGTCAGCAGGATGCGCCCCTCATCCACCCGGTATCGCCTCACCAGGTCACCAACCGTCCTTACCAGGGGTTCGAGATCCACTTCCGGTCTGCCGAGAGACCATGTCTCCCCGCCCGAATTCGGTGCCAGGAGGATGAACCGCCTGCTCCTGGCCTCCCTCAGCCATGTCCAGAGGAAATCCCGGCCGTGTCCGAACCCGCCGTGAAGCGCAACCACAAGCGGCCAGCCGGGTGAGCCGTCGTATGATTCAGGCACGTAGAGCGAAGAACCTGCCCGGGCATACATCTCGCCATCGAGACCGGTATGCTCTATGCCGACCGGATCATCACTGACTGTTCTCACGGGATCGAGTCTGTCCGCCGTGTCCCGGACCTGAGGTTCCAGAAAAAACCCGTTGATGAGCGGGAACTCGCTCCTGAGAGGATAGACCATCTCCTGGGCGCGGCAGACCTTCCGGCTGGCCCTCAGGGCATTGACCATCCCCTGCCGGATATCTTCGGACCGGCCGAAGAGGTTCACGGCCTCGATGATCAGATGAGCGGCGCGCCTCAGGGCGCCGGAGTCCAGGGTCTCACCCGTGGAGCCGATATCGAACAAGGCCTTTTCCAGAGGCCCCACAAGGGGGATGAGCCGCTCGTGCAGCCTGGAAATCAGCAGGGGATGAAATGCCCGCTGGACCTTCTCAAAGGCCATCAGCGCATCGATGATCGCCCGGCACAGGGCACCTGCACCAAGGCGCTGCTCGAGAGCCATCCCCGCGAGCCTCCCGCTCCCCCCTCCCTGCCCTGCCGGCGGGCATTCCACGGGGCACCTATCTTTCCTGCAGGACCCTGCCCTGCAGAACCACCGGGTAGTATATGGTGTCTCCCCCGAGAAGCCTCTCCGGGTTCAGGGAATTGACCGCATAGGTCAGGACAATGTCGGCCCCGGCCAGGCCCTTGTGTGCCTTGCCGGCATAGACCAGCAGCTCGGCATCCGCCATTTCTGCAGGCGAATAGAACGGCTCGGGAGCAGACCAGGGTCCGGTGATCCGCGGTGCACTCCGGAAGGCCAGCCGGGGATCCGTCAGGCTCACGGTCTGAATCTGGACAAAGCATCGCGCAGCGTCATCGTAGTGAACGGTGAATTCCATCTGTCCCCGGGTAAAGACCGGGGTGGGTGTTTTGGCAGGTGCGCCGCCGGCCTCCCACCTGCCCTGGCTGCCTGTCCACCACTCCATCTGCAGGAGATCGCCCCTTGCGACATCAGCCACCTTCCACCGCACCAGGTACACGTCGAGGCCAGGCGACCGGGCACCGAAGGCATAGAGATATCCGTCCGCGATCAGGGCGCTCGCCGATCCTATCACGACCCCGGAATCGTTCCGAGGGATCTCCGGCCATGCCAGGTGCCATTCCGGGGGGGGCGAGTCCGGGTTATCTATGAGAACGACCGTCCACCCCGCAGGTTCAAACCCGAGTTCGTTCCTGCCCGGCTGTATCTCCATGAGAAAGATCAGGAGAACGCTGCCTGCCCTCACCCCGCAGCCCGGCCACAGCCAGCTGCCGGCCTCAGCGGTGAAAAAGGCATCTGGCTGTTCGTCACCGCCTCCCCAGTAAAAGGTGATGGATGCCGCTGCAGGGTCATAGCCATGCTGGATGGCGAGGCTGTTTCTCACGACAGAGGAGTTGCGCCGATCCCTGTTCTCTCCCGGGGCAATGAAGCTGTCGCCGAAGAGCCACAGCACCCGCTCATCTCCCAGGTCGACCGAGGAGGCCCCGTCTCCGCCAAGCCAGTGCCGATCGGAGCGAAAGAGCCTGTCTGCCTGAGGCCAGGGGGTTGCGCTGATGGAAAGATCCGGCGATGACCGATCCGCTCCCGGGAAAAGTGCGCTGCAGCCCCACCAGGAGATGACCGCCGCGAAGAGGAGCCAGACGAGCAGGCGGCCTCTGCGGGATGTCTGCCTGACATTCTTCGCGGACATGCTCCTGCCTCCTTTGCGCAGTGACCGGCCTCCCCGGGACCAAACGTATGTTCACAGGGACGGCAATGCGCCCCGGCCAACCGGTGCCACCCTTTTTACAACCCAGGTCGACCTTTCTAAAAGCCTATCTCTCCGGCATAGGAAAACTGCCGCTGCCAGGGGATATGGGGGTTTGTCCGGGTGAGGGGTTCTTCTCCCATCCGGCGTATGGATTCGGCATCGATGTCTACGGGATGGTATCCCCCGACGAATCCGACATCAGGGGCTATGATCTCCTGTTCTCCGGGCAGGCAGTCGCAATCAGCGCTGATCTTGATGAGTGCATTGACCAGGACGGTCCTCCCGCTGATTCGTTTCCATACAGCGGCCGCAGTCTCCACGACCTTTTCCTGGAACACGTCGGCTTCGCTCGAGAAGAAGACCTTCAATGCCATCACCGGGCACATGGCAATGCACTGGGCACAGCCGATGCACGTTTCCAGGTCGTACTCGGGGTATTCGTCGCCGCTCATCTGTGCCGCACCGGTGGGGCAGACATCGACACAGATCCGGCACCTGGTGCACCGTCTCTTGAGCAGCACCGGCGAGGCATCGGCATGCATGCGCTGCTTTTGCGCCCGGGAGGCAAACCCCATGGATATGTTCTTGATCGCGCCCCCGAAGCCGGTGCCCAGGTGGCCCTTGAAGTGCGAGAAGATGACGAATCCCTGCGCAGAGTCGATGACCGAAGCAACCTGCACCGTCTTGAAGTGCTTCAGATCGCACGGGATATCCACCACCTCTCTGCCGTCGAGGCCGTCGGCGATCACCACGTCACAGCCGAGAAACTCCCTGGTATAGCCGTGTTCCGCAGCGGTCCTCAGGGAATCCTCGGCCCTGCGCCGTCCCCCGGAATAGAGCACGGTCGTGTCGAAGATAAAGGGCCGCGCCCCCAGGTCGTGAAGCCATTTCACGATCTCGCGGGCGTAAACCGGGGGGAGGTAGCTGTGGTTGCCCAACTCTCCCCAGTGGAGCTTCACCCCGACTGCATCGCCTGCGCCGAAGGGATGCTGCATCTGTGACAGAACCTCCCGGAGCGCTGCCCGGGAGATTTCCGCCGTTCCGTTTGTCGGAGAAAACATGATATTCATGGGAAAATTCTACTACAATTCTCACCGTAAAAAAATCGAAAACCTCATGCGAGGTCGCCGGCATTAAGAGAAACCCGATATTTTTTAATGTACCCCTTTGGATTGTATGAAAGTTTGGCTTTTCTCAGCCCGTCGTCATCCAGGTCCTGCTGGCGGTTGACCGTGGTGAATCCCTTCACGGACTCGAGGAACATCTGGTTGATGGCCTGGTAGATCCCGGTATAGGAGCCAAGACCCTTTTCAAAGTGGATCGTGAGGGATTCCGCGCAGAAATCCTCTGCAATGGTAAAGGCGGCGATCTCTCCGTTCACGAGGATCACGCCGCCGGTCATTCCCTTGAGCCTGTCCCAGCTGCTTAAAACCCTTTCAATCACCCGGTTCTCAGCGGACAGGGTTTCCGAGGACTCGCAATCCCGCCAGATGCACCACTGGCGCTGCATCTGGCGGATCTTTTCCACCAGGTCAGCTCCAAACGGCACAAGGCTGAAGTCGTACTTCTTCTGAAACTGGTTCAGCAGATTTTTCTTGTTATGGAAGCGGTTTCCCCTGAGTTCCACGAGCTCTTTCACCTCGTAGAGATACTCCCAATGCCCCCGGGCTTCCTCCACACGAATCCCGTGCTGAAAGTGCCCCTGCCAGACGGTGAGCAGCGGCTCGGGTATTCGCGTGAACTCGAGCGGGTCATCGCCCGCTTCCACAACAGCCTTTTTCCAGTCGATCTCTTCCCAGCGGCCGACCGGGGCCCACTGAACATCGACGGGCCTGGTCTGCCTGATCCACACCAGGTCATCTTCCCATGACCATTGCAGGCCATACTCTAATGCCCAGCCCCAGAGGTTGATGAAACTGTAGTCAGAGGCGCAGATGCGGCTTTTCTGCAGACGATCGAGGTATGGGCCCTGTTTTTCGAGGCTGATCGGTTCGAAAGATTTCATAGAGGTCTTCTCCCCCCTTATCGTGGTGATACGCACAACGGGAGAGAAAGGCAACAGGGTTCGAGCCCTGATCGCAGCCGGCTGGAGGGGGTGTGGCGCCTGTCGTGCGACGTGGCCGGGATTCCCGTGATGCATTCCTCGCCTTCCATCCGGGGTTCGGCCGCCATGAAGGCCCCCATGCCTGCTAGACGCCGAGCGCTGTCTTTTCCACGAAAGAGGCCGCATCCGCCATGATATCACCGAGATCATCCTGGGTGAGGCGGAGGTGTTCCATTGCGTGGTCGTGAATCCGGTAGAGCATGCCGTCCAGGCCTGCACCGATGCCGCTCATGAGCGCGACCGCATCGGCCATGTGCACGATGTAGGAGAGATCGTCGCCCCCGGAGGGGGTGGGATCGTGATGACAGCGGATGGACAGGGCGATATGATCCGGGATCTTCCACCTTTTGCAGACCTCCGAGGCGAGCTCGGCATGATCGAACCCGAGGATCTGCTTTTCAGCAGAGAGGAACGATTCCTTCCCGGCCCGGACGAAGGCCTGAAACTCATCCTTCCTCTCCAGGACATACGGGTCGAGAATGATCTTTCCCACATCATGGATGAGGCCGGCTGCAAAGGCATCCTGCTCCAGGGATGGATGCACCTTCTTCGCAATGATCCGGGAGGCATTGGCAACGGCAAGGGAATGCATCCACAGATCCCCCGTGTCGAGATCGTAGCCCGGCAGGGTCTTGGCCAGGAGTTCGGATGAACAGGCCAGGTTGAGCACCTCCATGAGCGTCTTGGACCCGAGCACCACCGAGGCATGCTGGACCGACGAGACATTGCCGCTGAGCCCATAATAGGGCGAGTTCGCCATTTTCAGGACCCGGGTCACGATCCCCTGGTCGGTTTCTATTACCCTGGCCAGATCGGTAAAACTCGAATTCGGATCCGAGAGGACCTTCCTGGCCTTCTGGGCAACCTGGGGCATGGGCGGCAGGTCTGTAAGCGTCCGGAATATCCTGGCCTTCAGGCACTGCGTACTTTCGGTATCCGGCTGTGCTGCAGGAGATGTCGGGGCCGGCCCGGGAGCACAGGCAGGCTCACCGAGATGGATCGGGATCTTCCCCTTGCAGCCGGGACAGGGGATCGTGATATCACCCCGGTATGCCTTCAGGCGCTCATCGGCAATCGTATACTCTCTCTCACAATGCGGACATCGTATGTTCATAAAGCGCTCCGGACACCTTCCTGTTCATCCATTTATTTTGGCATACCTCTACGAGATTTTTATCTTTCCTTCATCAATATTGAGAATCATGGTCCTGAGCTTCGTGCCGCCGACACTCTCCACCTTTATGGGAAGACGATTGCTTGCCAGGATCTCCTTGACGGTTGCCACGAGGCTCGCTCCGACATTCTCATTCGCCGACGACGACAGCATGGAGGCGCCACCGGCAATGGCAATGGAAATCCCGTTGAACGCGTCCTTCTTCTTGAATTCGTCCAGGACATACACCAGGGCGGTATCGGCAAAATATTCGGGGTTCTTGGGGGCCATCCCGCCGGAACGGCCTCTGAGGACATGCAGTCCGGCCGCCAGCTTCTGTCTGGGGTTAAAGAGAATTATCCCCACGCCGGTTGCGATCTTGTCCACCCACAGGAGTCCCTCGCGGGCGAATTCACACTTCATCGGTTTTACTGCCGTTGTCTTCATGGAGTCTTCATTACCATTTCATTTTAATGAGACGTCCTGCGTCTCTCATCTCTTTATCGCCAGAATACAGAAAAAATTAAATCCATAAAAGTCATCAGTGGCGAAAACGGCCTGGGCTCAGTCATCATTGCGCTGGGCAGCACAGGAGGTCTCTTTCGATCGAGCGTGATCCCCTGCTCCCTCGGGCAGCCGAAGGAGGCTGCGGTGGGCCTTTGTCCGCATCCAGTTTATCGCGCGAAGGACCCCATCCTTCTGGATAATGTGGCACTCCAGGGCACGTTTTTTCGGAAAACTGACCAGCATGAGGCCGATAAGGATGGTGAGGAGACCCTGCCCCGGGAGCACCAGCATGGCAATCCCTGCACCGATGAACACGACGCCCAGGATGTTTTTCATGACCAGGGTGAGCACCCGCACGAAGGGATGCTGCCGGTGGAACTGTTTCAGGTGCTCCTTATCGTACAGGAAATAATCCGGCGGGATCCGTATGACGAGCAGGGGAATGAGTATTATGGTCAGGACAAAGGTAACAAGCGAAATCACACCCAGATACCCGAGAAGCGTTTCATGAAGCCTGATCCATTCAACGATCACTACCAATCTCCCACAATGGCACGCAACTGAGCCACTTCGGCTTTCTCAGAACCGTATCCTTGCCTGCCCGGTGCATTGCTACCACATCCCTGCCTGAAAATCACCGGCCAAAACGATCCTCCCCCTGCACAGACACTTTTGTCTGCGGGGTGAACCTTTTTCCCCTGCCCCTGGCATACCTTTCTTTCACACGGAGACAGTATGTAAGAGGAGTACACCGCTGTCAAGACTTCCCTGTGAGGCGGGGACAGGCGTGAGGGCGCTGAACCGGGGTTATGTCTTCAGGAGACCGTGGAGCACAACGTCAATACCCTGTTCAAACATCTTCTGCGACGATTTCCCCTCTGATTTGACATAGGTCTTGATGATGAACATGACATAGATGGAGAAGAGCAGCTCGGTAAGGTGATCCACATCCACTGCACGAAACTTTCCTTCCTCGACCCCCCGTGAGAGAACATTCCGGAGCAGATCCATGGAGGCACGGTTGATCTCGGAAAAAGGGTCCTCCCGGCGGGACAGCGGAAAGATCGACGGATCGTTGATCAGCACGGTCCTGAGCGACACATCGCGCGACAGGTAGACATAGCTCTTCTTGCACATGACCATAAACTGCTCGATGGGGTCATCGAGCCTTGCAACGGCCTTGCCCACCATGGCCTGCCACCGCGTCAGTCCATGAGCCACCGCCTTTTCATAGAGGTCTCTCTTGTTATCCGCGTACAGGTAGATATTTCCCTTGGTCATGCCGAGTTCATCGGCGATGTCCTCAACCCGGGTCCTCTTGTAGCCGTATCTGGCAAAGACCCGCAACGCGGTTTCATAGATCCTGGGCAACTTGTCTTCTCTGGCCATGCACCACCTGAACAAATGAACAAATACTTCCTGAATTCATCTGGCATCCCGGCCTGGAGTTGTCAATAGCTATTCACGGAGGACTTGAAAGAAAAAGAAAAAGCCAAGGTCTTTCGACCTTGGCTTGAGTGGTGGGCCATCCTGGGCTCGAACCAGGGACCTACTGATTAAGAGTCAGTTGCTCTACCAGTTGAGCTAATGGCCCATATCTTTCTTGGTACGCCCGGGGCGACTCGAACGCCCGACCTGCGGATTCGAAGTCCGACGCTCTATCCAACTGAGCTACGGGCGCACGTCCTTGCGTTTGGGGTGAGTGATGGGGATCGAACCCACGACCACAGGAGCCACAATCCTGTGCTCTACCATCTGAGCTACACTCACCATATATCCTGGTACGCCTGAGAGGATTCGAACCTCTGACCTACGGATTAGAAGTCCGTTGCTCTATCCAACTGAGCTACAGGCGCCCAACCAACCTGCTTTGGTCGGGGCGAGAGGATTTGAACCTCCGACCCCCTGCTCCCAAGGCAGGTGCGCTAGCCAGACTGCGCTACGCCCCGTAGGTCAGCCTTATAGCAAAGGGTCTTGGGCATGGCAAGAACTTTTTATACTCTGCCTTTGATAGTATAACCATTTATAATAATTCATTAAACTGCACTTTTCCGTCAATATTAGCGCCGTGAATATATTTTTTTGTCAGCTGACGGCCCGACAGGGGGATCCCGCTCAATGAGGGGTTATCAGGAACTATTCCGCGGGTGAGTCTTCATCATCGCCTTTGCGGCAGGGAGATCACCATGGGTATAACCGAACATGGCGCGGGATTTTCACCGGATTCCCGCAGCAGATTGTCCTGCCTGGTCCCTACCCGGCACCCTGGAGATGCGCTAGAATATGCTTTTCGGCCTCTTCCATCTCCAGGGCCTCTTCCGGGGAGACCCCTTCATGGTTGTAGCCGGTCAGGTGGCAGATACCGTGAACCAGGAGCTGCATGAGGCGCTCCATCGTTTCCATGCCGGAATCCGCTGCCTCTTCCTGCGCCCGCTCGACGGAAATGACGATATCGCCGAGATGCTCGCCCTCAGGGCCACCACCCTCCTGCTGGGAAAAAGAGATCACATTGGTGGGGTGATCGCGGTCAAGATAGGTCCGGTTCAATTCCCGGATGTGGGCATTGTCGGTCAGCACCACCGAGAGCTCGGCATTCTCCAGGCCGAGCAGCGTGAGCGCCTGCTGAGCCCAGTCCCCCACGAGGTCATCGTCCACCGCGAAGACATCCTGAAGATCCTGAATATCGACTACAATCATCGCGATACCCTTTCGTACGCCCTGATGATCTTGGCCACCACCTTGTGCCGCACCACATCGTCCTCGGAGAAATATACAAACCCCAGCTCGTCGATGCCGCCGAGTATCTGGGAGGCCTCGATAAGGCCCGACTTGGTTCCCGTGGGCAGGTCGATCTGGGTGACATCGCCGGTTATGAGCGCCTTGGAATTGAACCCGATCCGGGTGAGAAACATCTTCATCTGCTCGGAGGTGGTGTTCTGCGCCTCATCGAGGATGATGAAGGCATCGTTGAGCGTCCGCCCACGCATGAAGGCAAGAGGTGCGATCTCTATCTGGTCACGGCTGATCAGGCGCAGCACATGGTCGTACTCGAGCATGTCATAGAGGGCGTCGTAGAGGGGACGCAGGTAGGGATTGACCTTTTCCTGGAGATCCCCGGGGAGAAATCCAAGCCGCTCCCCTGCTTCCACGGCAGGCCTGGTGAGAATGATCCTCTCCACCTTCTTCTTCAGGAGATACGACACCGCCATGGCAAGGGCAAGATAGGTCTTGCCGGTTCCCGCAGGCCCGATCCCGAAGAGGATGTCCTTCACCCTCATTTCATCGATATACCGTTTCTGCTGAACGCTCTTGGGCACGATCACCTTTTTTGTGGACGATATGTAGATGCTGTCTTTGAATACATCCTCGAGATTGATGTTCCGGTCCTTTGCAAGCATCCTCACCGCATACCAGACATCATTGGGATAGAGCGGGAACCCTTCTTTGACGAGCTTGTAGAGGTCTTTCAGTGCATGCCCGGCAAGCTCGACGTCGAAGCTCTCGCCCTGGAGCTCGATGGTATTGCCCTTGAGGGAACATCTCACCCCGATAGAGTCTTCAATGATCTTCAGATGGGAACAGCTGTCACCTGCAAGCTGCCTGAGGATGTGCGTATCCGGGAACTCTAGACTCGGCATGGAGTGCTTACTGCCTCTTTTCTCTGTGATATCATGGTTGATCTGTTATATCAAAATCGCTTTGATGACAAGGCCTTCTTCCGGCACACTCAGCCTCTCCGTGGCCTCACCGACATGTGCTGAGGGCCGCAGCAGACAGCGCCCGTATTCATATCCATTCTCATATTGCCAATCCTGTTGTTTGTGTACTATGTAGGGGCCATGTTTACGGCACGGGTAAAGGATTCATTCAGCGCGGCACACCGGCTCCGCGGCTATGATGGAGATTGCGAGAGACTTCACGGTCACAATTACAAGGTCGAGGTAATCGTACGATCCTGCGAGCTCGACCACCTGGGTATTGTCATGGATTTCAGGCAGCTCAAACAACTCCTCAAGGAGGTCCTGGCAGGGATGGACCACCAGTATCTGAACGATCTGCCGGCCTTTACCGTGATGAATCCCTCTGCGGAAAATATCGCTCGACACATCTTCACTGCACTGTCCGCAAAGGTGAAGGCGCCCGTGGAACTTGCCGAAGTCATCGTATGGGAAAACGACGCCTGCTGCGTATCCTATTGCCCGCAAGGATGAACCCATGAAAGACGTCCAGAAACAGAGACCTGACAATCCCCTCTATATCCAGAAGGTCGGGGTAAAGGGCATCTCCTACCCCATCATAGTCTCGGACAAAAAACGCGGCAAACAGAACACCGTGGCCTGCATCAATCTCTATGTGGACCTGCCCAGGGAATTCAAGGGCACCCACATGAGCCGCTTCATCGAGATTCTCAACACCTACAAGGAAGATATCCACATCAAGAATTTCGAGCATATCCTCAACGAGATACAGACCACCCTCGAGGCCGAAAGCGCCCACATGGAGATCTCTTTCCCCTACTTCATCGAGAAGACCGCCCCGGTGAGCGGCTCCGTGGGTTTGATGGAATACACCTGCCGTCTCATGGGCATGGTGGGCAAGTCCCGCGAATTCAAGGTGGGGGTAAAGGTCCCCATCCAGACCCTGTGCCCCTGCTCGAAGGAGATCAGCGAATACGGGGCGCATAATCAGCGGGGTCTCGTATCGGCCGTGGTCCGCTACGAGAAGTTCTTCTGGCTCGAGGACCTCATCGAACTCATCGAAGGCTGTTCTTCCAGCCAGGTATACCCCATTCTCAAACGGCCCGACGAAAAATACATTACGGAGTACGCATACGACCATCCCATGTTTGTCGAGGATGTCGTCAGGCAGGTCGCATCACTCCTGTCCGCGCACGATGAATTTTCCTGGTACTCGGTCGAGGCGGAGAACTTCGAGAGCATCCACAATCACAGTGCCTATGCATATATAGAGAGCAAGGACCATGGATGAACCGATCCTTCCCGTGGGCAAGCTCCCTGTCTCCCTGCTCGCCAGACTGCTCGGGGATATACCCGTCACCGACCCCAATGTCCTGGTGGGGCCGGGTATCGGTGAAGATGCCGCAGCCATCAGATTCGGGGATCAAACGCTTCTCTTCAAGACCGACCCCATCACCTTTGTCAGTGACGAGATAGCCCGCTACCTCATCACCATCAATTCCAACGACATCGCCTGCATGGGGGGCATCCCGAAATACCTCCTGGTCACGTTCCTCCTGCCCGAGGGCCTCACCACACCATCCCTGGTCAAGACGCTCTTTGCCGAGCTCAGAGGGGCATGCGCCGAGTACGACATCACACTCGCCGGCGGCCATACGGAGATTACCCACGGGATCGACAGGCCCATTGCCATCGGATTCATGGTGGGCACCCTCCTGGGTGATTGTGTTGTCCGAACCTCGGGCGCCAGACCCGGGGATCTCGTCCTGATCTCGAAGAGCATCCCCATCGAGGGGACATGTATCGTCGCCCGCGAAAAGTCCCGGGAGTCGCAGCTCGATCCCGAAACCCTTCTTCGGGCACGCAACCTCCTCTACACCCCGGGCATCAGCGTCCTGAAGGAAGCCCGTATCGCCCTGGAACAGGGTGGAGTCACGGCCATGCACGATCCCACCGAGGGCGGCCTGGCAACAGGGTTGCGCGAGATCGCCCAGGCGTGCGGATATGGCATCCGGGTTCATCGGGAATGCATCCCCATACTGGATCTTGCCGAAACCATCCTCCCCCGCTTTTCCATCGACCCGCTGGGCGCCCTTGCCTCGGGCTCTCTCCTGGTGTGCTGCAAGGAGCATGCTGCGCACAAGATTATCAGTGCCTGGGAAAAACACTCGCTACCGGGGGCGATAATCGGCACGATCACGCAGGAACGGGATATGATCCTCGTCACCGACGGCAACGATGAGCTGCTGCCGGAATTCGTATCCGACGAGGTTACCAAGATATTTTCCCGCTGAGGGACTGAGGGCCGCGGCTGCGGCACCCGAAGACACCAGCGCCATGGTCCACAGAGGTAGTATCTTTTACGAAAGCCCGTTACTTCTTGCTCATGAGCTGGGTGACGAGCGAGGTATCGCCGTTGCCGGAGAGGAACCGTTCGTTCTTCAAGAGCGTGAGCAGCAGGTCCTTGTTGGTGGTGATGCCATGCAGGGTGGTTTCATCGAGCATCCTCGTCATCCGCCTGAGCACCCCATTGCGGGTCGTGTGGTGGGCGATGAGCTTCACGAGCAGGGGATCGTAGTAGGAGCTTATGCAGCAGCCGGGAAAGAGGTGCGTATCAACCCGGGTGCCGGGACCGCCCGGCAGGCGCAGGGAATTGATCGTGCCGGTGGTGGGCATGAAATTCTTTGCAGGATTTTCCGCGTTCAGCCTGCACTCGATCGCATGGCCGCTGATGCGGACACTGCCCCCGTCTATGTGGGAACCTGCGGCGATCATGATCTGCTCCCTGACCATATCGATACCCGTGACCATCTCGGTTACCGGGTGTTCGACCTGCAGTCTTCCGTTTATCTCGAGGAAATAGGTGTTGCCCCCCTGATCCATCAGGAATTCCACCGTGCCGAGCCCCTTGAATCCGATGGCCTTCATGATCTGCTCGGCCCATTTCCACAGGTTGTCCCTGATGGGCTTTTCGATATTCGGTATGGGGGCCTCTTCGATGATCTTCTGATGCCGCCTCTGTATGGAGCACTCCCGGTCGCCCAGCACCAGGATGCCGCCGTATTCGTCTGACAGCACCTGCACCTCGAGGTGCCTGGGGCAGGATATGTAGTGCTCGATGTATACCTCGTTGCGGCCGAAGGCAGCATTTGCCTCGCTGCTCACATTGGCGAACTGGGAACGAAGCTGATCTTCGGTATAGGCAACCTTCATCCCCCTGCCGCCGCCGCCGTAGAGGGATTTCAATATCACGGGCATGCCCAGTTCCTTTGCCATGACAATCGTCTGGTCAATGTCCGAGACGACCCCATACGAACCGGGTATGGTGGGTATTCCGAGGGATTTGGCCACCTCCTTTGTCCGGGACTTGTTCCCGATCGTCCGTAGCGTGGAACTCGATGGCCCGATAAAGGCGATGCCGTTTTCCTCACACGCCACGGCAAGAGAGGCATTCTCGGACAGGAAGCCATAGCCGGGATGAACCGCGTTTGCCTTCCAGGCAATTGCCGCGCTGATGATCGCATCGATATTCAGATAGCTCTTGGAGGCCTGGGCCGGACCGATCTGGACCGTCTCATCCGCATACTTGAGGTATTCCATATCCTTGTCGGCTTCTGAATACACGACGATGGTCTCAATACCCATCTCTTTGGCTGTCCGCAGGACGCGCACGACAACCTCTCCGCGGTTTGCGATCAAAATCCTCTTCATATATGAACTCTTTATGATGCGAGCGAGAGCAAGTCAAGCCGAGGATTCATTCGTGCAGGCCGACGGCTCTTGCCCAGGTTCTTTCATGATACCTCCACAGTGAGGCAGGACCTTGTTTCCGGTTTCTCCCTGCTGCCTGAAGGGGCGCCCGCCGGATAATCATCCTTGTATCTTCGGCGCAGAGAGGTTAGTATTCTCTCATCGGATGCATCCAGATGATAGTACCAACAGCCTTGGGGCAAGGAGATCTTAACATGAATCGTACTAGTACCTGTTTTCTTGTCGTCACTCTCCTTTTGGCACTTCAGACACCCATCCAGGCCCAGGCAGACACATCGAAGAAATTTATCGAGGACTCACTGGTGGAAAAAGGGCTCGAGCGGAGTCACGTTCAGCACCTGCTCAATGACCCGAGGGTCTCCGTCGAACCGGGCATCATCATGAAAAACCTCTTCTATTCAAGCCCGAAGGGCACCGCCCAACAGCCGGAGTACATGGAGATCGACCCGGTGTACATCGACAAGGGCAAGAGGTATATCCAGGATAACGCCCATATTTTCCCCTCCATAGTGGAACGATTCGGCACCTCCGCCGAGGTCATAACCGCCATACTCATCGTGGAATCGAGGCTGGGCACCTATCCCGAGAACTATACCGTGTTCGTGGCCTACACGAACCTCGCCGTCATCCTGGACCCTGCCTATCTCGATAACATCCGGAAGACGTACAGCGGCCAGTACCCGAGACTCAATGACGAGGCTACGGTCCAGCGCGCCCGGAAAAAGGCACAGTGGGCGCTCAACGAGCTCTACCAGCTCATCGTCCTTGCCGACGGCCTGGGCCGGGACCCGCTCGATATCTCCGGTTCCTTCGCCGGCGCACTCGGCCCGGGACAGTTCATCCCCTCCTCGTTCATGGAATACGGTATGGACGGTGATCGTGACGGGAAAAAAGACCCCTTCAACATGGCAGACGCCATGGCCAGCATAGCTCATTATCTCAAGCGCGCAGGATGGCAGGAGGATGCGGCGCTCGAGAAGAAGAGAAAGGCCGTATGGCACTATAATCACAGCGAGGTCTACGTGAATACGATCATGATGCTCTACGACAGGCTCAAGGCGTGAGGCATGGAATCGGAGATACGATCCCAGCTATCAATCCTTGAAGAATCCGGCCTGACATGGTATTGCCTCTCTCAGGAGAACTGGATTGGACATAAGCGCAGTAATTGCAGAGAGAAAGAAGGTATTTGACGATTTCCTCCATTCCTACCTCGACAGCCTGGGTATCGACTCGGGAATAATCGACGCCTTTGCCTATTCGCTGACAGCCGGGGGCAAGCGCATACGCCCCATCCTGACCATGCTCGCCCATGAAACCCTGGGTGGAGACCCCCGTGAAACCCTTCCTGCAGGTCTCGCCATCGAGATGATCCACACGTTCAGCCTCATCCACGACGATCTCCCCGCACTGGACAACGACGCGCTCAGAAGAGGCCAGCCCACGTGCCACACGAGATTCGGGGAAGCCACCGCAATCCTTGCCGGCGACGCCCTCATATTCCAGGCACTGTCCGTGATCGGCTCTGCCGACTACAGCATCGATGTCAAGGTAGACCTCTTCAAGGCCGTTGCCGACGTCTGCGGCACCAGCGGCCTGGTTCAGGGAGAGTACCAGGATGTCGTTTCCGAGGGGAAGAGTCTTTCTCTCGAGCAGATTCAGGACATCTACACGAAGAAGACAGCCCGCCTCTTCGAGCTCTGCCTGTATACGGGTTCACGGATAGCGACCGGCGACCCCGGGAAGATTCGGCCCCTCGTGCAGTACGGCACCTACCTGGGGCTCGCGTTCCAGGCCATCGACGACATACTGGATGTAACCTCCACGGACACGGTCCTCGGCAAGACCTCGGGGAAGGATCTGCTCCAGGACAAGGCAACCATCGTAAAGGCCCTCGGCATCGACGAGGCTCGGGCATGGGCGCGTCACATGACCGGCAGCGCCATCGAATGCCTCGGGCAAATAGGCGACAAGCACTCGACGGTATTGGAGGAACTTGCCCGGTCTATGGTTCAGCGGGTGATGTGAAAACCATGAGCATACTGCCGAATATCTCGACACCAAGGGATTTGAAGAAGCTCTCTGTTGCGGAACTGGAGATCCTTGCCCAGGAGATCAGGGAATTCATCGTCGCACACGTGAGCCAGACCGGGGGGCACCTCGCCTCCAGCCTCGGCACCGTGGAGTTCACCCTGGCGATGCACTATGTATTCAACACCCCCCACGACAAGATCCTCTGGGATGTCGGACATCAGGGGTACGCCCACAAGATCATCACCGGCAGAAAAGACCGGTTTGAAACCCTCCGGCAGCGCGGCGGTCTCAGCGCCTTCATCAATCCTGGGGAGAGCCCCTATGATGTCTTCATTTCCGGGCATTCCGGAAACGCCATCCCTGCGGCGAGCGGCATCTGCGAGACCATGGCCCTGGCAGGGTGCTCCAACCGGGTGATCGCCGTGATCGGCGACGGCTCGCTCTCCAACGGCCTCACCTTCGAGGGGCTCAATTTCGTGGGCACGAAGAAACAGAATCTCATCGTCGTGCTCAATGACAACAAGATGTTCATATCCAGCCGGGTGGGCGCCATTGCAGATTACCTCAGCAGGATCATGACCTCGAAACGGGTTCGCGATGTCCGGGAGGGCATCAAGGGCATCCTCAAGGGCATCCCGGGGTTCGGGGATACGATCTACAAGGTCGCGAAACAGGTGGAGTCCAATGTCAAAGGGGTCGTCACCGAGGGACTGCTCTTCGAGGAGATGGGATTCCGCTATGTGGGCCCGATCGACGGGCACAACCTCGACCACCTCATCGAGAGCTTCAGGAATATCTCCGAGATGCACGAGCCCATCCTCCTTCACCTCATCACCCAGAAGGGCCGGGGGTACACACCTGCCATGAAAGACCCCGAGCATTTCCACGGTGTGGGCAAGTTTGACCTCGAAAACGGCGACATACCATCGAAGGCACCCGCCCTGACCTATTCCGATGTCTTCGGCAAGCAGCTCGTCAGCATGGCGAAGAAAGACCCCCGGATCATTGCCATAACCGCTGCCATGACCTCTGGCACAGGCCTCAAGGCGTTTGCCCACCGTTTTCCGGAACGATTCCACGATGTAGGAATTGCCGAGGGTCATGCCGTTACCATGGCTGCCGGGATGGCACTGTTCGGACTCAAACCCGTGGTCGCCATCTACTCGACCTTTCTCCAGAGAAGCTATGACGAGATCATCCACGATGTTGCCCTGCAGAACGCCCCGGTCATCTTTGCCATAGACCGGGCAGGCCTGGTGGGTCCCGACGGACCGACCCATCACGGGGTTTTCGACCTCTCGTATTTCAGGAGCATCCCGAATGTTACGGTCATGGTCCCCAGGGACCAGCTCATGCTTACCAAGATGCTCGAATACGCACTCAAGATCCAGGGGCCCGTGGCCATACGCTACCCGAGGGAAAAGATCGTCGAGTCCCCCGTGAAGAGCTCCCGCCTGAAGACCGGCAAGGCAGAGATCCTCAGGGAGGGCTCAAAGGCTGCTGTCTTCTGCGTCGGACCGCTTTGCTACACGGTGCTCGATGCCGTCGGCGACCTGGACGACATCGCCGTGGTCGATCTGATCTTTGCGAAACCCCTCGATACGAAGACCATCATCGAGGTGGTGCGGTCCTGCAACGGCCGGTTCATCGTGGTGGAAGACGGCTGCATACAGGGCGGCGTCGGTTCTGCCGTGGTGGAAACCCTGGGCGAGCTGGATATCCCGCTGAGATTTCAGCTCCTGGGCATACCCGATACCTTTGTGGAACAGGGGTCGCTCGATGACCTCAGGAAGCGCCTCTCCCTTGACAGGCAGGGGATACACAACGCAGTGCTCAAGCTCCTATGAAGATGCGTCTGGACACATTGCTCGTGGAAAAGGGGTATGCCGAGACGAGGTCCAAGGCGCTCGGCCTGATCATGTCCGGCAGTGTCCTGGTGGACGGAAAACCCGTAACCAAGGCAGGCTCGCCCACTGATGAGGGCGCACTGATATCCATAAAGGAAGCCCCCGCCTACGTGAGCAGGGCAGGCGGCAAACTCGAGGCGGCCCTCGATGCCTTTGGTGTTGACCTCACCGGCAAGGTGGCCATCGATATCGGCGCCTCCACGGGCGGATTCACGGATCTCATGCTCCAGCGCGGTGCCAGGAGGGTATATGCCGTCGATGTCGGACATTCCCAGCTCCACTGGCGCCTCGCCAATGACGGGCGGGTGATCAGCCTGGAGGGGGTCAACGCGAGGAATCTTGACCCGGCGCTGATCCCGGAACCCTGCGATGTCGCCACCTTCGATGTCTCGTTCATATCGCTCAAACTCGTTGTCCCTCCGGTCCTCAAGGTACTTGGACCGGCTGCCCAGATCATCGCACTCATCAAACCCCAGTTTGAAGCAGGGAGACATTCGGTGGGCAAAGGTGGTATACTCAGAGACGAGAACGTTGCAAAAAAGGTCATCGAAGACTTAGAGGCATTTTTTATCTCCCTCGATCTGACGGTGAGCGGCACGATTCCGTCACCGGTCAAGGGGGTCAAGGGCAATCAGGAATACCTGATCCATGCCCTTTTCAAAGGAGAGCGATGAAGATAACCATTGCGCGGTTTGCCGGTTTTTGCTTCGGGGTGAGGAGGGCCATCGACATCACTTTCCGGGTTCGGCAGGAAAATCCGAACAAACATATCTACACCCTGGGCCAGATCATCCATAATCCCCAGGTCATTGAAACCCTCAAGCGCCGCGGCATCGGCATCATTAACGATGTGAACGACAAGCGCCTCAAACCGGGAGACATTGCCATCGTGCGTGCCCACGGCATCTCCCCGGACAAGAAACAGGCCCTCGAACAACGGGGGGTTACGGTCATAGATGCCGCCTGTCCCATGGTGCTCAAGGTCCAGTCCATCATCAGGAAAGCGGCCAAGAGTGCCGACCTCATCGTCATCGTGGGAGACAAGAACCATCCGGAAATGGACGTTCACCTCGGTGTCGCAGGAGACAAGGGGGTACTGGTCGAAAATGTCGAGGATGCCCGGCGGCTCGGGAAGGTAGAACGGCTCGCCGTGGTGGCCCAGACAACCTTTGATGTCTCCATCTACAAGGACATTATCCAGGTGCTCAGGGAGAAAGCGGACATCCTCGATATCTCCGATACGATCTGCCGCTCCACGGTGGACCGGCAGAACGAGGTCAAGGACCTCTCAAAGGATCACGACACCTTCATCGTTATCGGAGGGGAAAATTCCGCAAACACCAAACGCCTTGCGGAGATTGCCTCTAAGGAACACCGTGAGGTAATCAGGGTCGAATCACCGGAGCAGCTCAAGGGTGTCACGATAAACGACTCGGCAAAGGTGGCTGTGATAGCCGGTGCATCCACCCCGCACTGGGTCATAGAAGAGTGCATCAATGCCCTCAAGGCCCTGCACGCCAACTCCGGGATAGAACACGTCCTGCTCAATGTCCTGGCTGAAACGCCGCTGCTCTCTTCCCTGGGAAGCCTGGGGGTGGCGATGGCCTCGCTCGTGTTCTGCGGACAGACCTACAACTGGACGGTTCTGCTCATCGTGTTCTTCCTCGCCTTCGCCTCGACCGGCCCGGCCCGCAAAACGAGCCAGTGGCCCGTATGGGCCGTCTCCACCGGCATTGCCGTTTCTCTCGGTCTCATCTCCTGCGGCCTGATCAGCGGTCTCCTCGTGATCGGGGTCTCGCTCCTGCGGCCGCTCATCGATGTGGGCGGGGTGAGAGACTATCTCCGGAGCATGTACGGTGCGGTAATCTTCATCCTCATATCCGTCATTACCCCGCTGAGCCTCGTGGGAACAGCAATCGACCCGAATATCGTCATGCTCATTGCCTATGTATCCACTCAGTACCTGGGAGGGGAAATCCTCATCGGGCTCAAGAATATGGAGCGGGATGCAATCATCGGGAGGATGAGCCTGGCCAGATACATGAATGAAGACAAGGCCATCCTCATCCTCGAATACACCATCATGGGGCTCGCCCTCGTCCTGTTTCTGAGCTATCCCCTCAAGATAGCACCGGCGCTTGCCTATGGACTCCTTCCGCCCCTGTTCTTCCTGGCAAAGGGGATCGATTTCTATAACGAACAGGTCATCTTCGACAACCGCATTTTCATCATCTATGTGCATGGGCTCTGGACGATCCTGCCGTTCATGGGCCTGTTGTGGCTGTTCACCATGATGTAGCCCGCGGCCTTCACGCACCCTGCGCCGTACCGGTTTGATCCTCGAACGCATCCATCAGGGATAAATTGATTTTTCCCGCCTCGGCGCTATTTATTCCTGTAAGGTCAGAAAGGAGGACGATCATGGAAGAAAAACGACTCGGAGACTATATCGATATTGCGATCCAGCGGGAAGAAGAGGCGTATGAGTTTTACATGGATCTCCATACCCGACTCAGGGACAAGACAGCAAAAGACGCCCTGATGCTGTTAGCCGAGGAAGAGAAAAAGCACAAACAATTCCTCATCAGCTACCGGGAAGGGGGTTTCGGCGCGAACGCCCTGAGAATGAACCACCCCGTGGACTACAGGGTCGCCGAACACCTGGAACAACCCCCCGTCAAGGAGAGCATGGCAAGCTCGGATGTGTATCTCCTCGCCGCGCACCGGGAACTGAACTCCTACAAGTTCTACGCCGCACTGGCAGACCTCCATCCCGAGGGAGAGCTCCGGGAGATGTTCCGCAAGATTGCCAGTGAAGAGCTCAAGCATAAGGAAAAGGTGGAGTATCTCTATTCCAATTCCGCATTCCCCCAGACCGACGGGGGGTAAGCGCTCGATGATACCTGGGGCCCGCCTCCGGCGCGGAGGCGGCAGGAGCACCAGTGCAGGGGATCATCCCTCAACAGGGGCTGGCATATTTAATCTCTATCTGATAAGGTAAAAATCTCATATGGTTACGACAATACATGCTACCCTGCTTCTTGAACTGTTCCTCGTGGCGTATGCCCTCAATATCGGCGTGCGGCTCCTCCTCAACCGGCTGAACATCGCGCACCTGAGATCGGTGGGCGATCGTGTGCCGGAGAGTTTCAGGGACATCCTCGACCGGTCCTCGCTCGCACGGATGAGCGAGTACACCATTGCCACGAGCCGCCTGGGTTCCATCGAGAACCTTGCAGAGGATCTCCTCATTATCGTTATCCTCCTGAGCGGATTTCTGCCCTGGCTGAACGATCGGATAACCGCATTGAGTCTGCCCTTTGTTTTCTCCGGCATACTCTTTTTCTTTGCCTGCTCTGTGCTCATGGCCGCTGCCACGATCCCCTTCGATCTCTACAGGAATTTCGTGATCGAAAAGAGATTCTCCTTCAACACGCTGACGCTGCGGCTCTGGTTCAACGATCTTTTCAAATCCCTCATCATCACCGCCATCGTCATGGGAATCTTTCTCGCGGTCTTTTTCAGCCTCATCCTTTATGCCCAGAACACGTGGTGGCTGTGGGCGTGGCTCTTCTTCATCTGTTTTCAGCTCCTGATCACCTGGCTGTACCCGGTCGTGATCGCGCCGCTGTTCAACAGGTTCGAACCCATTGAGGACCGTGAGCTCAAGGATCGCATAACCGCCCTGGCAAGCCGGAGCGGGATCCATGTCAAGGGCCTGTACCAAATGGATGCCGGCAAGAGGAGCACGCATTCCAATGCCTATTTCACCGGGATAGGCAAGGCAAAACGCATCGTGCTCTTCGACACCCTCATAGAAGACCACAGCACCGACGAGATCGCTGCCGTGCTGGCCCACGAACTGGGGCACTGGAAAATGGGGCATATCAGGAAGCAGCTGGTCCTGTCCATGGGCCTGTCTCTCGTGATCCTCTATCTGGCATATGCCTTTGTAACCCATCCCCTCCTCTACGACACCTTCGGCTTCCAGGGAACCACCATCTACGCCGGGCTCTTTCTCCTCACGATCATTGCCAGACCCTTCGCCTTTTTCCTCTCCCCCCTGCCAAGCATGCTCTCACGCCATTTCGAACGACAGGCAGACGATTACGCCTGCCTGCTGACCGCAGATCCGCTCGCCCTTGCCACCGCGCTGAAGCACCTGGCCAGGAAGAATCTTTCCAACCTCCACCCCCACCCCGCATACGCCTGGTTCTACTACTCGCACCCTCCCCTGGTGGAACGCATCCGGCGTCTGGAGGATATCGCCGGGGCACCCATCGCGGTCGAGGACACCCGGTGACCGCTCGTCATGCCCACAGGGCCGCAGGAACTCCCGGTACAAGGAGAACCCGGACATGTTCAATCTTTCAGAACAATTGAAGAAAATAATTGAACAATCCGAAAAGGATACTTGACTCGTGGCGGAGTCAGATTATTAACTGCAACAGAATGCATGTTTTCATGAACGGACAATCCGTACGAAACGGTTTTTGTCCCAATTGGGCGAACTCGCGTAAGGGGGTAGTGGATGAAAGATAAAGAAAAGAATTACTTCATAGCCTTGTATGACGTCGCACGGGTAATCAATGCCTCTCTCGATATGACCACGGTCCTGGAACAGATCGTCAAATCCGTGGTCGAGGCACTCGGGGTAAAGGCGTCATCCATACGGCTCCTCGATTCCAAGAAAAAGTCTCTCATCATGGGGGCGGCCTATGGTCTTTCCAAGGGGTATATCCGAAAAGGTCCGGTACTCATAAAGGAGAGCGGCCTCGACCAGAAGGCGCTCAGGGGAGAACTGATCTGGATCAAGAATGCCCAGACCGATCCCGACTTCCAGTATGGTGCCGGCGCCCGGACAGAGGGGATAAAATCGGTCATCGTCGTGCCGCTCAAGACCGAGAACAAGGTGATCGGGGTTCTCCGGGTCTACACCGACAAGATCCGGGAATTCAGGGATTATGAGATCCAGTTTCTGGACGCGGTTGCCAACCTGAGTGCGCTGGCGCTGGAAAAGGCCAGGCTCCACCAGGCACTTCAGACCAATTACGATCTGCTCATAGCCCATAAATACCGTCTCGATGACAATTAAAGGAGGCATGCAATGGTCCGCCTAGGAATCAATGGCTTCGGTCGAATAGGGCGCCAGGTACTCAAGGCGATTATGGAACGCTGCAACGACTCCCTCGAGGTCGCTGCCGTCAACGATCTCTTCGATGTGGAAACAAACTCCCACCTCTTCTTATATGATACGAACTACGGTCATTACACCGGCGACGTGAAGGTCAAGGGCGACTCGTTCATCATCAATGACCACAAGATCAAGAGCTTCTCGTACAGGGACCCTTCCGCAATCCCGTGGGACGATGAGGGCGTGGATATCGTCATAGAGAGTACCGGGCTGTTCCGTACCGGACCGGAGGCCTCGTCCCATCTCTACGGGGGAGCCAAGAAGGTCATCATCACTGCCCCTGCAAAACAGGAAGACATCACCGTGGTGATGGGGGTCAATCACAAGAAATACAATCCCAGAAAACACCACATCATCTCAAATGCATCGTGTACCACGAACTGTCTCGCGCCGCCCGCCCTGGTGATCCACCAGGCATTCGGTATCGAAAAGGGGCTGATGACCACGGTCCATGCCTATACCAATGACCAGCGGATCCTCGATATGCCCCACAAAGACCTGAGGAGAGCCCGGGCAGCAGCCATGAATATCATCCCCACCTCTACCGGTGCGGCAAAGGCATTATCCCTGGTCATTCCCGACCTGAAAGGGAAAGTGGACGGCTACGCGCTCCGTGTCCCCACACCGACCGTTTCCGTGGTGGATCTCGCTGTGCTGCTGAAAACCGAGACCAGCACGGAAGAGCTGAGGAACCGCCTCATACGCGCATCGAGAACCTCGCTCAAGGGGATCATGGCGTGCGAGGACAGACCCCTCGTCTCCACCGATTTCAAGGGCAACGAACACTCTTCCATCATCGATCTCGAATTCACCTCCGTCCTCCAGGGAAACATGGCAAAGGTGGTAACCTGGTACGATAACGAGTGGGGATATTCCTGCCGTATCGCAGATCTGGCAGACTATATCGCCCAGAAAGGGTTCTAAGCCCTACTTCCCGGGAAGATCGGGCCCCACGGCCACTGCACCTGATTTCCCCGTCCAGGTGCGCCCCTGCGGGTGCACCTGGGCGCATACGCTCAGACAGGAGAATCCTCTTCAAGGAGCGCTTCTCTTTTTTCCCACTTCTTTTGTTTTAAGGATATCTCCCGGAGAACTGCCGTGTCTGACGGGCGTCCATTCACACCGGAGGACTGCTCCCCGGGAACCGGGGTGCAGCCCCATGAGGAATACCACTGAAATCATTTCCTTTAACTGACTATTGAGAAAGGGGCTTTTCCCCCGAGCCTGCACCCTTTTGGCTTGACTCGCGCAAGCAGCTTCCCTATAGTGCAAGCGCATTTTTTAAGGGGGAAGGTATATGCCAAAAAGAGACGACATCCACAAGGTAATGATTATCGGCTCAGGGCCTATTGTTATCGGGCAGGCTTGCGAGTTTGACTATTCCGGAACTCAGGCATGCAAGGCGCTCAGAGAACTGGGGTACGAGATTGTCCTGGTGAACTCGAATCCGGCGACCATCATGACCGATCCGGAAATAGCCGACATCACCTACATCGAGCCCCTCAATACCGACAGCATCGCAGCGATCATTGAAAAGGAACGCCCCGACGCCCTTCTCCCGAATCTCGGCGGACAATCGGGACTGAACCTCTCTTCGGATCTTGCCCGCAAAGGCATCCTCGACAAATTCGGCGTCAAGATCATCGGCGTGAACATCGACGCCATCGAACGGGGCGAAGACCGGATCGCATTCAAGGACACCATGAAACGCCTCGGAATCGATATCCCGAAGAGCGAGCCTGCATACACGATCGACGAGGCGGAAAAGATCGCCGCAGACCTCGGCTATCCCGTGGTGATCCGCCCGGCCTACACCATGGGGGGAACAGGCGGCGGTCTCGTCTACAATGTCGAAGAGCTGAAAACTATTGTGAGCAGGGGGCTTGCTGCCAGTCTCATCAATCAGGTCCTCGTGGAGGAATCCGTACTCGGCTGGGAAGAGCTCGAACTCGAGGTTGTCCGGGACGCGAAAAACAACATGATCACGGTCTGCTTCATAGAGAACGTGGACCCCATGGGCGTCCATACCGGGGACTCCTTCTGCACCGCCCCCATGCTCACCATCAGCCAAGAGCTTCAGAAAAAGCTCCAGGACTATTCCTATGCCATTGTCGAGGCCATCGAGGTCATCGGCGGAACCAATGTCCAGTTCGCCCACGATCCCAAGACCGGCAGGGTCGTGGTCATCGAGATAAACCCGAGGACATCCCGCTCCTCGGCACTGGCGTCAAAGGCAACAGGCTTCCCCATCGCCCTGATCTCATCGAAACTGGCTGCAGGTCTCACCCTCGATGAGATTCCCTACTGGAAGGCCGGGACCCTCGAAAAGTACGAACCGTCCGGAGACTACGTGGTCGTGAAATTTGCCAGGTGGGCCTTTGAAAAGTTCAAGGGTGTCCAGGACAAGCTCGGAACCCAGATGCGGGCAGTGGGCGAAGTCATGAGCATCGGGAAGACCTACAAGGAGGCCCTCCAGAAGGCCATCCGGTCTCTGGAGACCGGCCGTTACGGACTCGGCTTTGCCAAGGATTTCCACAAGAAAGACCTGAAAACGCTCCTCGATCTCCTGGGAGAGCCCACGAGCGAACGCCAGTTCATCATGTACGAGGCCCTGAGAAAAGGGGCCTCAATAGAAGACCTGAACACCAAGACCAACATCAAGCCATGGTTCATCGAGCAGATGAAAGAACTCGTGGACCTGGAAGAGAAGATCATCTCGTACAAGGGCACGACCCTGCCGGACGAGATGCTCATCCAGGCGAAAAAGGACGGTTTTGCCGACCGGTATCTCTCGCAGCTCCTCGGAATCAAGGAGACCGACATCCGCAAGCGGCGCATGGCCCTCAAGGCGTGCCATACCTGGGACCGCGTCCCGGTCAGCGGCGTGGAGGATGCGGAATACTACTACTCCACCTACAATGCGCCCGACACGGTCACTATCAGCGACAACCCCAAGATCATGGTGCTCGGAGGGGGGCCCAACCGGATCGGTCAGGGCATCGAGTTCGACTACTGCTGTGTACACGCGGCATTCTCCATCAAGGCTATGGGCTACGAGTCCATTATGGTGAACTGCAATCCGGAGACCGTTTCCACAGACTATGACACCTCGAACAAGCTCTACTTCGAACCGCTCACGGTTGAAGAGGTGCTCAGCATCTATGAGAAAGAAAAACCTCTGGGCGTGATCGTACAGTTCGGCGGCCAGACACCGCTCAATATCGCGGGCGAACTCGAAAGGTCCGGGGTCAAGGTGCTCGGCACCTCTCCTGCGGCCATCGATCTGGCGGAAGACCGGGAAAACTTTGACAAGATCATGAAAAAACTCGGCATCCCCATGCCCGAATCCGGGATGGCGAGCAACCTGGACCAGGCCCTGGCCGTAGCGAACAGGATCGGGTACCCCCTCATTGTCAGGCCGTCATACGTCCTGGGCGGTCGGGGCATGGAGGTGGTGCACGACGAGGAAATGCTGCGGCAATACGTGGACGCGGCCGTGGGGGTAACACCCGAGCGGCCTATCCTCATCGACAAGTTTCTTGAAGATGCCATCGAGGCTGAGGCAGACGCCATATCCGACGGTACCGGCGCATTCGTACCGGCCGTGATGGAGCACATTGAACGGGCAGGCATCCATTCCGGCGATTCCGCCTGTGTGATCCCGCCCATCAGCATTCCCTCCAAACACCTCGTTACCATCTACGAATATACGAGGAAGATAGCCATCGAGCTCGGCGTGGTCGGGCTCATGAACATGCAGTATGCCATAGCAAACGATACGGTCTACGTGCTCGAGGCAAACCCGAGGGCATCGAGGACCGTGCCCCTGGTCTCGAAGGTCTGCAACATCCCCATGGCCCGTATCGCCACCGAGATCATACTGGGAAAGACCCTGAATGACTTCGACCTCAACCCGCACACCATCCCGCACTTCGGGGTGAAAGAGGCCGTGTTCCCCTTCAATATGTTCCCCGAGGTCGACCCGCTGCTCGGCCCGGAGATGCGCTCCACCGGAGAGGTTCTCGGCATGGCCAAATCCTTCGGCCTGGCCTTCTTCAAGGCGTCCGAGGCCGGAGGCCAGATCCTTCCCAAGAACGGGACCGTGCTCATTACGGTATCCCGGCGGGAACGGCCTGCTGTCCTCGAGGTCGCCCGTCTGTTCGACGACCTGGGATTCAAGATCAAGGCCACCAGAAACACCCATGCGTTCCTGGCCGACAACGGCATCTCCTCTGAGATGGTGCTCAAGGTCCACGAGGGACGGCCCAACATCGTGGACGGCATAAAAAACAACGAGTACGACCTCATCATCAATACCCCCAGCGGAAAACTCAGCGAACACGACGACTCCTACATCCGCAAAGCTGCGATTCGCTACAAGGTGTCCTACATCACAACCCTGTCGGCGGGCATAGCGGCAGCGAGGGGTATCGACGCGATCAGAAAGGGCAAAGACACCCTCAAGTCGCTCCAGCAGTACCATAAGGATATAAAATAGGCAGAAGAAAAAATAGTATTGATACATGTATCATCTTGCTGTATAAAGTGGATGTCTCCTGTGCAGTCTCAGGTTCGTTAAGGGGGCTTAAAGAGGTGATATAGTGCATTGTAAATGCTTTGATCGGCTTGTGACAGGGCAAAGACGAAGTCATTATTTAATATAATGCACAGGGGACACTTCTTTCACAAACACTATTGAGGCTCGCTTGCGGTTTTTTCATGCCGTGGGCGGCCTTTTCCATATCAGCACTCCCTATTAGGCATGGGTTCTGACTTTGTTCCTTCTCTCAACTGCTGGTGATGCCGGCCAGGCCTCCCTTTTCTCAACTCATACCCCCCACATAGCATTATTGTTATTATCAAGGGCTGGAGATCGGGCTTTTTATCAGGCTTTATTTGTATTCAGGAGATGAGATAGATTTGTTTGAAATTATGCGGTTAAAATTGGTAGCGGGGGCAGGATTTGAACCTGCGACCTTTGGGTTATGAGCCCAACGAGCTACCGGACTGCTCCACCCCGCGACATGTGAGCTATCTATAACCTCTGGTGGTGTTTGTCAAGGCAAGATTTCTTCTTCATTCAAATGGAAAACGGAACAATATCATAAAGATAAAACTTCGTGGAAAATGCCGTCAGATGCGGGACACCTGCCCTGATGGGATTCGGGCCGGTTTTACCGGAAAAATCTGCCGGTTAACTCCAGGGGCGATGCAGAAAAAAGACAAAAAAAATGCAGGCCCTATTCGGCCTGCAAACATATGAGGAGGTTCTACGGGGAATGAATCTTGAAGAACCTATTATTCCCTATCGTCAGTTGAAGGGATTACTTAAGCCCGCAGCCTGAATTTTTTTATAAATTTTTTCTGGGTGTGGATTTATGCTATATATACCTCCATGGAGAAAAAGGTGCGACCACTTGCCTACCGCGTACGGCCCTCGGCCATCGACGAACTCATCGGCCAGAAAGAGGCAAAGGTCTTTGTCGAAAATTTCCTGCAGGGCAAGAGACGGTCCGTCATGCTGTGGGGGCCGCCGGGAACCGGAAAGAGCAGCGCTGCCCACATCATCGAACAGCACTATCCAGATTCGTATTTTGCCATAAGCGCGGTCACCAGCGGGATACAGGAAATCAGAAAGGTGACCGGCACGGCGGAATCGGCGCAGACGCCGCCGGTCGTGTTTATCGATGAGGTGCACCGGTTCAACCGGGTGCAGCAGGACGCACTGCTTCCCTTCGTGGAAAACGGCTCCATAATCCTGATCGGGGCAACCACGGAAAACCCCTCGTTCTCGGTCACCTCGCCACTGCTCTCCCGGCTGCAGGTCATCGTATTCCACGCCCTTGAAGCATCCGAGATCCGGGAGATTCTCTCCAGGGCCATCACCCATGACCCCTACGTGAAATCTCTCGGAAAGACGCTCACCGACGAGTGCATACAGGCCATGGCGAACTCAGCCGACGGGGATGCGCGTGCCGCCCTGAACCTGCTGGAACTGGCCGTAACGACCATTGAAAAGGAAACGATAGACCTGGCCGACCTGCAGGACATACTGGAACGGCCGCTCTACCACGACCGCTCCGGTGAAAATCACTATGACCTGATATCCGCCTTTCATAAGAGTGTCCGGGCAGGCGATGCGGACGCGAGCGTATACTGGCTCGGCAGGATGCTCGAGGCCGGAGAGGACCGGCTCTTTGTGCTGCGCAGGATGATCCGGATCGCCTCCGAAGACATCGGCATGGCAGACCCCAATGCCCTGCGCTTCGTGATCGGCGCAAAAGAGGCCTTCACCACCCTGGGCTCCCCCGAGGGGGAACTTGCCCTGTACCAGGCAGCGGTGTATCTGGCCTGCGCACCCAAGAGCAACGCCTTATACCTGATGGAAAAACGGGTGAAGGACCTGATAAGGAAAACCGGCACGCCTGGCGTACCGCTGTACCTGCGGAATGCCCCGACCCGACTCATGCAGGACCTTGGGTACGGTAAAGGCTACATCTATGCCCACGATGACCCCGAGGCCGCGCTGGCACTGAACTATTTTCCGGAATCTATGGACGATGTGAAATTGTATTTCCCAAAAGAGGCAGGGTTTGAGAAAAGGATTAAGGAGATCATAGATGCTCGAAAAAAGGCTGCTCGAGGCAGGGCAAAACCATATCGCAAGACTTCTTGAAGACAGGGTGCCCTTCCTGTCCCGGGAACGCATTGAAGAAGACCTCACGCTCGTGGACTTCCCCCTCATTCAACAGCTGGTGAACGGCAACTGTCTCTATGAGGAGCCTCCGAAAAAGGAGGTGGCCCCCGCCGAGGTAATCCCCGCATCTTTTGCTTCTTCTCCAGGGGCGAACACGTATCGTACCCGGGGGGAGGACCTCCTGCGCCGGGGCAGGGTTGCAGCCCTGGTCGTAGCGGGGGGACAGGGCTCCCGCCTCGGCATCGAGGCACCCAAGGGCGTCGTGAAGGTGAGCCCGGTGAGAGACAAGAGCCTGTTCTGCCTGCATGCACAGAAGGTGCTCGCCCTGAGCAGGAACTACGGCTCCACGATCCCGCTGTTCATCATGACGTCACGGATCAACGATGCCCAGAGTAGGGAGTTCTTTGCCGAACATGCCTATTTCGGGCTCGATCCGGACGAGGTGCATTTCTTCGTACAGGGCATGCTGCCGTCGGTTACCCCGGAGGGGAAGTTCCTGATCTCCCGGGAAGGTGGCCTGTTCATGAATCCCGACGGTCATGGCGGAACCTTCCTGGCACTGCAGAAAAACGGCTGCCTCGACATCATGCACGAAAAAGGTATTGAAGAGATCTTCTATTTCCAGGTAGACAACCCCCTGGTGAAGGTCTGTGACCCCCTCTTCATCGGGCTGCACCATGAAAGCGGCGCCCGGATGTCATCAAAGGTGGTACGGAAACGGGGCTTTGAAGAAAAGGTCGGGGTGATAGCACGCGTGGACGGAAAGACACGGGTGATCGAGTACAGTGACATGGGTGACGAGATACGCTATGCTGCGGACGAAGGGGGGGCTATGCTCCACTGGGCAGGTTCCATAGCTATCCATGTCATCA
Organism: Deltaproteobacteria bacterium; assembly: GCA_018434685.1. Lineage (GTDB taxonomy): Bacteria > Desulfobacterota > Desulfomonilia > UBA1062 > UBA1062 > DSAD01. The sequence goes on along the minus strand of JAHDOV010000004.1, from coordinate 515,407 downwards.
GGCGCGACTTTGTGGAAACGCTGACCCGGGGAGACCTGCGCCTGTCTTTTCATAAGGCACTCAAGACGATCCCGACCCTGGACGAGAAGGGAAACCCCGCAGAGGAAAAAGGCATAAAATTCGAGACATTCATCTTTGATGCCCTGCCCCTGGCAGATACATCCATAACGCTGGAGGTATTGCGAGAGGAAGAATTTGCACCGGTGAAGAATATGACCGGGGAAGATTCGCTGGAGAGCTCGAGATCCATGCAGAGCGACCTGTACCGGTCCTGGCTCGAAGAGCTCGGGGTCCGGCTCAAGCCCACGACCCTCGTCGAGATCAGCCCGCTGCTCGCCCTGGACAGACAAGAGGTGCATGCACGCATGGCAGGGCTGCCCCGGGAGATAGAAACCGATCTCTACCTCCCGGGCCTGGATGAAGAACCATGAGAACGGGAAGATGAAACGCCATACCGTCACGACCAAAGAGACGAACTGGGAGCTCATCATCTGGATGGGCAGCGTCATCGTGCTCGGCTTTGTGGTGCTCTTTGCCCTCTACTCGTATCGAAGCGTGGAACGCGAGATGGCAAAGCAGTTCAACCGGGAACAGGGTCTGCTGGCACAGCAGACGGCCATGGGTATCGAACAGTACATGAACGATATCACCAATATCCTGAACCTGACTACACACATAGACAACGTGGCCGGCGGCGACCCCAAGTCCATCAGTGTCGCGCTGCAGAATGCATACCGGTCCCTGAAGAACAAGGTCACCTTCGTGTTCTGGGAAGACTCAACCGGCGTCATGCGCCACCACTTCCCTGAATCCGTCCTGCCCGGACTGGAGGGGAAGGACTTCAGCTTCAGGACCTATTTCCGTGTGGCAAAGGAACTGGGTGTACCCTTTGTCTCGGATATCATCATGGTAGGAGGCGAGCAGTACCAGGATATCCCGGATCGTTTCGAGACCTTTATCATCACCTTCCCGCTTACCGGGAACGACGGGACCTTCCATGGTGTCATCGGCTGCGCCATCGACCTCGCAAACATCACGGCGCACTATGTGGCTCCCATCAGACCCTCTGAATCGGGGTATGCATGGCTCCTGGACGAGACCGGGCTCATCCTCTACCATCCGAACCCGAAATGGATCGGTCTCAACCTCTACGACATCATCCTGGACCTGGAAAAGAGAGGCTTCAGCATCTCCGGGATCGAGGAGATCAGACACGGGATGGAGCTCAAGAACGACGGGATGTATGAATTCATCTTCCCCCACTATCCTCGTCTGGTACCCACGAAGAAGCTCTTGGCATTCTCCTCGGTCCATTTTCTCAACAGGAGATGGATAACCGCTGCCACATCTCCCTACAGTGAAGTGATCTACCTCATGAGCGATACCTTCCGGAACACCCTGATCCTGGGGTCGGTCAGTATCGGCTTCATTTTTCTGGCTACCCTGGTGCTCCTGCGCATCAACAAGGCCAGGGCCACCGCATCCGAGAGAAACAAATGGGCAGAGAGGGTGCTGATCGCTCATAAGCGGCTTGAGACCATCTTCAACGGCGTGCCTCACTATCTTGCCATGATCGACTCGGCCTTCACCATTGCAGACGCAAACCAGCGCCTGTGCGATCTCTACGGGAAATCCCGCGGGGAGATCATCGACAAACACTGCTGCGTGGACTTCCCCGAGGGAGAGCGCCTCTGTCACACGGATATCGTGGAAAAGTGTTTCAAGACCGGCAAGATCATCAGCGAACGGGACAAAAGGATGGAGATCCAGGGCAAGCCATATTTCTTCGACATCAGCGCCATTCCCCTGTTCGGCTCAAAGGGGGAAGTGGACTACGTCGTTCAATATGCAGTCGATATCACCGATACAAAGGCCCTCACCGAGAAGCTCATCCAGGCAGAGAAACTTGCCGCCGTGGGACAGATGTCAGCCCATGTGGCCCACGAGATCCGCAATCCCCTTACCTCGGTGCTGCTCCACTCGGAACTCCTCGAGGACGAGCTCAAGGAATATACCGACAACACCGAGGCAACCGATCTTCTCCACATAATCCAGAAGGAGATCGACCGTCTCTCCCAGATAACCGACGAATACCTCTCCTATGCGCGGCTGCCGCATCCCAAGAAACAATCGCTCGATCCAGAGGCAGAGGTCTCCTCCGTCCTCTCCATGCTGCTTCCGGAACTGAGCAGGAGGGGCATCGAATCCACCATCAAGTGTCCGCATACATTGCCCAGGATCATGATAGACCGTGGACAATTCAGACAGCTTTTGATAAATCTGATCAAAAATGCGGAAGATGCAATGCCGTCGGGAGGAACACTGGTAATTTCCCTCATGGAGATCAAGGACAATTTCCTACTCTTGGTAAAGGATACGGGGTATGGCATCCCGCCCGAGAACACCCGGCGGATATTTGACCCGTATTTCACCACCAAGGATAACGGCACCGGTCTCGGGCTCGCGCTGGTTCAGTACATAGCAAACGCACATGACGGATGGGTGGATGTGGAGAGCCAGAAGGGAACGGGCTCCACCTTCATCTTCTCCATACCCTTTCATGTCTCGAACAATTGAAGAAAGAGGTCGACAGACTATGAGATCAATCATCTCCATCGTATGCCTTATGCTCCTGTTTCCCTGCGTTATCTCTGCAGCAAGGCTCCATCTCGAAGTTCCCCCGGGGTCCTCGGAGATCTACCTCCTTTCGCCCGGCACCGCCCCTGTCCTGAAGCACCTGCAGGGCCAGATGGATCTTGCGCTCGGGCAACTCGCCACCAGATATCGGATCGATCTCCTCAGTGCGCAGCGAGACCGGGCTCGCGAAACGGTACAGCAGAAACAACAGGCCTATACAGCTATGCTGGCCTCCCTGAGAAAGCAGTATCTCGGGTCCATCACCCTGAGCGTCCTGTCCACCGAGACCGAGATCTCACCCTCGTCCTCAGCCCTGGGAGATGTCGCCTTTTTCTATGCGGTCAAAAACAACTCGGACCGCATCATTACCGATATCACCTACAAACCCAAGATCGGGGGCGTCACCCTGCCCACCACCTCCTCCCTCGTCCTCGAGTTCATTCATCCTCTGACCCTCAAATCCGGCCTCGCCCCCGGTGAAACCCTGTCGAACCAGGGGCATGAGCCCGAAGACTTCTCATTCTTTATCGGGGAACTCTCCAGAGAGGAGATCTCTCAGATCAAGTCCGAGATACAGGGTGGTTTCGCTCTCGAGATCATGGACATGCACTTCGCACAGAGAAAGGGTTATAAGGATCAGACCAGGGTGCTCGGCTTCGAAGAGGCCTTCACCGCCCAACTGCAGCCCCTGCAGCGGTCCATCACAGAGGCACTGGCTCGGCAGAAGGCGGATTCGGCTGCCTATGAGAAGGCCTACCGTGACTACTCCCAAGACAGGGATGCGCAGCTCAGCACCTTCAGAAACTCCCTTGAAGACCTGAAAAAATCATCCGTGCGGTACCACGCACGCCTCGATGAAAAAAACCGCTGCATGCTTGCAGACATAGCTGCGGGAACCTATATTGTCTATGCACCCAGTGTACAGGGACAGGCCCTGTTTAAGGAAATAACCGTGCATGATAAACGGCAGAAACTCATGCTCACCACCATGGTAAAGGACCCGTTCACGCCATGAACAAAAAGATCCTCGTTGTCGATGATGAGATAGGAATCCGTCAATCACTCAAGAAGATCCTGGAGAAGGAGGGCTTCACCGTTGACACGGCATCCAACGGAGATGAGGCCTTCAAGATCATCCGCCATGGGGGTATCGATCTCCTCGTTACCGATATCAGGATGGCCGGCATGGACGGGCTGGAACTGCTCAAGGTATCGAAATCCATCTCACCCTTTACCGAGGTCATCATGATCACCGGGTTCGCCTCGGTGGACACCGCGGTGGATTCCATGAAACAGGGGGCATACGACTACATCACCAAACCCTTCAAGAAGGCCGACATCCTCAAAGCGGTCAACCGGGCCATCGAGAAACAGATCCTCACCATGGACAACATCAGGATGAAAGAGCGCATCGAGGCCTTTGAATCGGGCCCGCTCATCGAGACGGCCAGCCCACGGATGAAAAGCATCGTGGATCTCGTCCATCAGGTGGCACCGAGCCAGGCTACAGTGCTTATCCTGGGCGAGTCAGGAACGGGTAAAGAGGTCATTGCCGATATGATCCACCAGTTATCGCCCCGGGGCTCCAGGCCCATGGTCAAGGTGAACTGTGCAGCAATCCCCGAGACCCTCATCGAGAGTGAACTGTTCGGCTATGAAAAGGGTGCGTTCACCGGCGCCGCTGCCAGGAAAGAGGGCCGCTTCGAAGTTGCCGACAAATCGAGCATATTCCTCGATGAGATCGGCGAGGTGCCACCCGCGGTCCAGGTAAAACTCCTGCGGATCCTCCAGCAGGGTACCTTTGAACGGCTCGGGAGCAACAAGACCTTGTTTACCGATACGAGGATTATCGCTGCGACGAACAAGAACCTCGCTGCCATGGTCAAGCAGGGGCTTTTCCGCGAGGATCTCTACTGGCGGCTCAATGTCATCACCATCGAGCTGCCGCGGCTCACGGACAGGAGGGAAGACATCCCCACCCTTGTCCAGCACTTCATCAACCGCTTTTCGAAAAAGAACGACAAGGCGCTCACCGGCATCGAGTCCAAGGCCCTGGAGATACTCCTCAATTATGATTGGCCCGGCAACGTGCGCGAACTGGAGAACGTCATCGAGCGTTGTGTCGTGCTCGACAGGGACGGGGTCATCGGAGCGGACGATCTCCCCAGGGACATCACCAAGGCAACCGCCATGTCCAGAGACTCCCTCAACATCCCGCTCGGGACCCCCCTCGAGGAGGTCGAACGGATCCTCATGGAAGAGACCCTGAAACGCACGAAAGGGGACAAGGGCCTCGCATCAAAGCTCCTGGGGATCTCCACCAGGACGCTGTACCGAAAGATGGACAAGAAAGAGGAATAAACGCGCAGGAAGACCCTCCGTTCTCATCTCCTGCCGCGCCTGACCACAGCGCCATCGCTCTTTCAAAGAAAGAATGCCCTCAGGGGCAATCACGGCACCTCCTGCCGATTCAACATCACCATTGTACCTGATGAATTGAGCGTTATATATTCAGGTAGGAACTATTGTGGTCGATACCTGTCATTGTGGATATCGGCCAGACGCGGTCTCTGGCCCGCCCTGTTCCATCCTATGGTGAAGAGAGGAAGCGTGCGCATTTTTCTCGTACTCATCCTGGCGGTGGCATCCGCAACTGTCCTCGCAGCGACGGTCCATGCCGGCGAGCACCAATTCCCCTACGAATTTACGGGAGAGAGTCAGCTGCCCACTACCTTGAACGAGGTCATCGTCAAGGCGACCGGCCAGGACAATGAAATCAACGACACATGGCTCGGGGTGTTGCAGAACCGGGGGATATCTCCTCCGGTCGTGTTCCGGTGGGTCTCCCTCGCGTTCGGGGCACTGCTCGTGGTGCTCGCCGCCGTGGGTCTGTGGTCATGGTCCCTCAGGAGACAGGTGCGCAGGAGCACCCTGCAGCTTTCCCGGGAGCTCGTTGAGCGCGAAGAGGCCGAGCAAGCGCTCCGGGAGAGCGAAGAGCGCTTCAGCGCCATCAGTTCGTCTGCAAAAGATGCCATCATCATGATGGATCACGAGGGGAATGTCAGCTTCTGGAACAGTTCTGCACAGGAGATGTTCGGATATGCCAGCGAAGAGATCCTGGGGAGAGACCTCCATCTCGCCCTGGCCCCGCAGGAGTCCCTGGCATCACAGATCAAGACCTGCCTTTTGTTCAGCACTGCGGCGACAGCCCCGCCTGAGGGACAAACGATCGAATCGAAGGGGAGGAAAAAAGACGGGACCGAGTTTCCCGTGGAGCTTTCCCTCTCGTACGTAAAAAGAAAAAACAGGTGGAACGCAATAGCACTCCTCAGGGATGTCACCCAGCGCAAGCACGCAGAAGAGGACCTGCTGAGAAGCGGCGAACGGTTCAGAAGCCTGTTTGAAAATACCCCGGTTCCGATCTGGGAAGAGGATTTTTCCCGCGTCAAGGCGTACACGGACAGCCTGGCTGAGGAATACGGCGGCAATCTGGCCACATACCTGGAAGAGCATCCCGAGGTAGTTGCCCGGTGTGTGGAGCTGGTAAAGATTGTCGATGTGAACCAGGCGGCCATGTCCCTGCATGGTGCACAGGAAAAACATGATCTCATGGAGAACCTCGGCAGAGTCTTTATTCCCCAGACCTATGATGCCTTCCGGAGAGCCCTTTCTGCACTACTCTCCGGTGAGACCGAAATGGAAATCGACACGGTCGAACAGACAATCGCCGGGCAGAAAAGGGATCTCATCGTTCACTGGTCAGTGCCGCCCGGTCATGAGAAAACCCTTTCGAGGGTTCTCGTTTCCTGCATGGATATCACCGAGAACCGGAAGATCGAGTCCCAGCTCCGCCAGGCACAGAAGATGGAGGCCATAGGCACGCTCGCAGGCGGCATAGCACACGATTTCAACAATATCCTTTCTGCCATCATCGGGTACACCGAACTCGCCCAGGATACCCTTTCCCCCGAAAATGGATCCTATAAAAACCTCGAGGAGGTCCTCAGGGCGAGCTTCCGGGCCAGAGACCTGGTAAAGCAGATCCTCACCTTCAGCAGACAGGTTGAAGGCGAATACAAACCCGTACAGGTTCACCTGATCCTCACAGAGGCCCTGAAGCTGTTGCGTTCCTCCATACCCTCGACCATAAAAATCGAGGACCAGGTTGACAGGAACTCGGGCATGGTCATTGCCGACCCCTCCCAGATTCATCAGCTGATCATGAACCTCTGCACAAACGCGTACCAGGCCATGGAGGAAACCGGCGGCATCATGAGGGTCACCCTGGAAAGAACCATGATCGATTCGACTCTCACGTCGGAATTTCACCAGCTTCATGAAGGGCCCTACATGAAGCTGTCCGTCAGCGATACCGGCAGGGGAATGGATGAGTCGACCGCAGAGCGGATCTTCGACCCATTCTTCACCACCAGGGAAAAAGCCCGCGGGACAGGTCTCGGGCTGGCAACGGTTCACGGGATAGTGACAAACCTGGGGGGGCACATCCATGTTGACAGCTCGCCCGGCAAGGGATCGTCCTTCACGGTCTATCTGCCCTGTTCCGGGATCGAACCGCCTCATGAGCCCGCCTCTACCGAGGGGTTTCCAGGAGGTCAAGGAGAGCGTATCCTCATGGTCGATGACGAGGCATCCATTGCCCAGATCGAGAAACAGATGCTCGAGGATCTCGGCTACATCGTGACGAGCAAGACCGAGAGCACGGATGCCTTCGAGACCTTTCGCAGACAACCCGCACAGTTCGATCTGGTGATAACCGACATGACCATGCCCAATCTGACGGGAGTAGACCTATCCCGGAAGATCCTCCAGCTACGGCCCGATATCCCCATCATCCTGTGCACCGGGTTCAGCGACCATGTAGACAGGGACAGGGCACACCAGCTGGGTATCCGTGCGTACCTGGAAAAGCCGTTCGACAAGGCTTCTTTTGCACAAACCATAAGGAGGGTCCTGGATGAGGCTGTCTAGACGTAGTGGGCGGCAGGTTTTTTTACGGTCTATGAAGTCACAAAACGGTGGCCCCGCCTCGTTCATACAATGATAATAAACTATATTATCATGGAGTTATGTTTTGCACTGTCCTGCTCCAAATGTGATTGTGTTTGGATGACGAGTATGGTTTAGGATCGCATTATACGAAAGGATGAAAGCCATGTTTGACACGATCAGCCAGTTTTCATTTCCCACCCAGATCTCTTTCGGCTCGGGTGCCCTCAAGCTGCTGCCTGAATATCTGGGCACCCTCGGCATACACAGGCCCCTGATTGTTACCGATCCCGGCCTGAGAAATTCCGCTGTCTTCCCTGCAATCGAGGCCATCTTGGGAAACGCGGGGATACCCTTCACCGTATTCTCCGCTGTCGCGGCAAATCCCTATGAAACCGATGTGGACAATGCGTTCGCCGCTTACCTCGAGGGCAGCTGTGACGGGGTTATCGGGCTCGGCGGCGGAAGCCCCCTCGATGTGGCAAAGGTTGTCCCGGTGCTGGCGATGAACCAGGGACCGCTTATCCGCTACGAGGTGCAGACCGGCGGGAACAAGCAGATCAGAGGCCCCCTGCCGCCGGTGATCACCATCCCCACCACCTCGGGCACCGGGAGCGAGGTGGGCAGGTGCTCGGTCATCACATCCACGACCCGGCAGAGCAAATTCATGGTCTGCAACCCCCTGATGATGCCCAGGATGGCCATCCTCGACCCCGAGCTTACCCTCGGGCTGCCTCCGGCGCTGACCGCCTATACCGGCATGGATGCCCTGACCCACAACATCGAGGCCCTGACTGTCGAGCAATTCCATCCCATGTGTGATGCCATTGCCGAAAAAGGCATAGCGTTTGTGGCCCGCTATCTGGAACGTGCCGTAAGGAAGCCCGCCGATCTTGAAGCCCGCGGCTACATGATGATGGCCGCCATGATGGGGGCTGTCGCCTTTCAGAAAGATCTCGGGGCAGCCCATTCCCTTGCGCATGCCCTCTCGGCGGTGTGCGGCATGCAGCACGGCCTGGCAAATGCCCTGTGTCTTGTGCCGGTCATGAGATTCAATGCAGAGGCCTCGGCGCAGAAGTATGCCTCTGTTGCCAGGTGCTTCGGCATCAATACCTCGGGCATGACGGATCTGGAAGCAGCGAACCTGGCGATTCAGGCAGTGGAAGACCTCATGGAGCGGATCGGCATACCGGCGTGCCTTGCCGACGCCGGCATTGAAGAGGACCGGCTTGTCCTCCTGAGCGAAAAGGCCTTTGAGGATGGCTGCCACCTGACCAATCCGCGTCCATGCACACAAGATGACCTGCTCATGCTCTATCGGCAGGCATATAAGCCCGGGTAAGGGACAGGGTGCACGTGGCATGAGGGGTCCACCCCTGCGCCCTGAACCATAACCCATGTTTCCTGCAAAGGAGAAGGATCATGTCAAACGGCTATACAGGGACCATCCTGCGGGTGGATCTGACCTCGGGAAGGATACACACCCAACAGCCCACAGAGGAATTCTACCGCACCTACATGGGCGGAGGGGCCTTCGGCACCTATTTCCTGCTGAAGGAGACCTCCCCTGATACGGACGCGTTTTCCGAGGGCAACATCATCACCATAGCACCGGGGGTTACGACCGGTACGCCTGTCAGCGGCCTGAGCCGCTGCTGCTTTACCTCGCTGTCTCCGGAAACAGGGGCCGTGGCCGACGCCCAGGCAGGAGGAGATCTCGGACCCATGATCAAAAAGGCCGGCTACGATGCCATCGTCATTTCCGGCAGGGCGGCCGCACCCTCGTACCTGAGCGTGCATGATGATGACGTTCAGATCATGGATGCAGGCCACCTCTGGGGCCGCAGCGTACTTGACGTGTACGGGATTCTCTCTTCAGAGGCTGCAGGCCAGCGATCCAGCATCCTGCAGTGCGGGCCTGCGGGCGAAAAGCTGGTCCGTTTCGCCTGCCTCATGTCGGACCTCCACGATGTCGCCGGCCGGACCGGCCTGGGGGCTGTCTTCGGAAGCAAGAATCTCCGGGCGCTCGTGGTGACCGGCACGAAGAAGATCGCCTTTGCCGACCCAACGGGGCTCAAAGAGCTGGCCCGCCTGGCAGTGCAGAGACTGCCGGACGCCGGGTTCCCCACAACCCTGAACAGGTACGGGACCCCGGGCGTACTCGCCTTCCAGGCCGAGGCGGGAAACCTCTCCACCCATAACTATACCCGCGGCTTTCATGAAGGCTACAAGGCCCTGTCCGGTCAGACCTTCCAGCCGGAAATAGGCGCGGGCCACACCACCTGCTTCGGATGCGTGGTGGGGTGCCGCAAAAAGGTCAAGGCAGACAAGCCCTATACGGTGAGCGACCAGCTGGGGGGGCCCGAGTTCGAAACCCTGGGGCTGCTGGGAACCAACCTGGATATTACCGATGCGGTGGCGGTGGCAAAGGCAAATGAGCTGTGCAACAACTATGGCCTGGACACGATCACCATGGGCGGCCTGGCAGCGTACCTCTTCGAGTCCATGGCCAACGGCCTGATCCTGCCGGAGGCCGTTGATGGCCGCAGGCTCTGCTTCGGCGATGCAGACGGGCTGCTGTGGCTCATCGACCAGGTTGCCCGCCGCCACGGAATCGGCGATGTGCTGGCAGAGGGGTTTGAAGCCTCAGTCGCGTTCTTTGGCGAAAAGACCAGGCCCTTTGCCATACATGTAAAAAATCACGGGCTGGCCGCCCACATGACCCAGGTCAAGCCGAGCCAGGCCCTCATCTATGCGGTGTGTCCCATAGGAGCCGACCACATGTCTTCCGAGCATGACTGGCTCCTGGCCGGTGCCGGTGACCTGAGCAGGGGCCTTGGCATCCTGGGAAAGGGGGAACCGGCATCCACGGACCTGAACAAGGTCCGCATGAGCGTGTATTCGCAGTATTTCTACAGCACCCTCGATACGCTCTGCCTGTGCATGTTCTGCTGGGGATGCGGCAACCTGTTCACCTACCGCGAACTCGAAGACCTTCTCCAGTATACCACGGGCTGGGGCTGCACGCTGTGGGAGCTCATGAAGGTCGGGGAGCGCAGGGTGAACATGATGAGGCAGCTCAATGCCCTGCGGGGATTTACGCGCACAGACGACCGCCTTCCGCACAGGCTTAGCGAGCCGTTGCCCGACGGGCCCACCAAGGGCAGATGCGTAACCGCACAGGCCTTTGGGGAGATGCTGGACAGGTACTATGCCCTGATGGGCTGGGACCCTGAAACCGGCAATCCCGGTACGGGAAAGCTCATGGAACTGGGCCTTGAATGGACCCTCGAGCTCCCCTAGCTTTTGATTGACAGGACCATACGTATGCTATAATCCATCGCGCTAGCATACGCATTGCCACTGGAGAGGTGAGATACCATGTCGTTGAACATTGCACACCGGGGGGCGCGCAGCCTTGCCCCGGAGAATACGATGGCAGCGGCCCGCACGGCCCTTGAAGTCGGAGCCGACCTGTGGGAGACGGATGTGGCGGTCACTCGAGACGGCTTGCTCATACTCATGCACGATGATTCACTCAAGCGCACCACAGACGTGTGCGAGCGTTTCCCGCTCCGCTCTCCCTGGACATTCTCCGGGTTTACCTTGGACGAGATCCGCACCCTCGATGCCGGGTCGTGGTTTGTGAAGGCCGATCCCTTCGGCCAGATAGCGGCAGGAGCCATAAGCCAGCGTCAGATCGACGCCTTCCGGGGCGAGAAGATCCCCACCGTGGAGGAGGCTCTCATCTTTACCCGGGACACGGACTTCTGCATCAACCTGGAACTGAAGCGCCTGCCCGCACCCCTGGAGAACTTCCCGGTGGTGGAGGAGGTGCTCGCGCTCATAGACCGGCTCAAGATAGACAAGCACCGGGTCATTATCTCCTCCTTCCAGCACGCCTGGCTCAGAGAGGTTCAGGCCCGGGACTCGGGCATCGAGGTCCAGGCGCTCATCGGGTATTCCGAGTCCGGGCCCCTGGACTGGGGAGACCTGGAGTTCAAGACCTATAACGCACGGAGCACCCTGATATCCGAGGAACAGATCCGCACCATGGTGAACAAGGGCATCACCATCAACCTTTTTACCGTGAACACTCAACACGACATGCTGAGGTTCGCCGCAGCAGGGGCCGCCGGCCTGATTACCGATTTTCCGCAGAGGGCGGCACACTTAGGGAGCAAAGCCGGGTAATACGCTTCGCCCGGCGCTGAAACAGAGGAACAGGTGGATTTCATGACGAGAGACGCTCATCCCGCAATAGGTATACTCAACGGCTACCCCAGGACGAGCCGGGAGAATTTCGACCGCTCGAACGTCGGGCATCCCCACGACATGTACAGGGATTTCCTGTCCCGGTACGTACCGCATGCGCACGTGGATGTCCTCTTCATTGCCGATCTCGAGACAGAGCTGCCCGCAGGGCAAGACCTTGCATCCTATGACGGCATCATCTGGACCGGCTCTGACCTGACGATCTATCATACCGACGACCCCCGGGTGACACGCCAGATCGAGTTCATGAAGGCCATCTTCGCGGCAGGTATCCCGTGCTACGGCAGCTGCTGGGGCATCCAGATGGCAGCCGTTGCCGCGGGCGGAGAGGTGAGAAAGAATCCCCGGGGCCGGGAATGGGGCGTGTCCGGAGTCATCGCGCAGACCGATTCAGGCCGGGAGTCTCTCCTCCTCAAGGGCAAGCCGGCACGGTACAAGGGCTTTGTCATGCACCTCGACGAGGTGACCGGACTGCCCGCCGGGGCAACGCTGCTTGCCTGCAACGAGCACACCCATGTGCAGGCCCTGGAGGTGAGACACGGCAATGGGGTATTCTGGGCCACCCAGTACCACCCGGAATACAACCTCTACGAGATGGCCCGACTCATCGCCGCCCGGGCCCAGCCCCTGGTGAATGAGGGCATCTTTGCCAGCACAGACGCTGTCCAGGCCTATGCGGACAAGATGCATGCCCTGTACAGGAGCCCTGATTCCTCTCAGCTGCGCGAAGAACTGGATATCGGCGATGACATCCTGGATGCCGACATCCGCGAGCAGGAGCTCAGGAACTGGATCGACTACCTCGTGCTCCCCTAAGGCAGCAGCCCCTGCCTTTGAGATTCAACGGCATCAACCCCTGGACAAGCCCTGGACCCTGTTCCGCATCAAGCTGCAGGCACTGAACCCTCAGCTTCTCGTGCGGCGACGTGTCCTGCATAGTTGAATAACGAAGCGGGAAGCGAACGCCAAGACGGATTCAATCCCTTGTAATGTCTGCTCCCTTTACTCGTTTGTACCGGTAACGCCGCAGAGGCATTGCCGGTAATCATTGATAAAATATTATTTGTATAAGCCTTATAATCTTCTTATTATTTTAATTAATTATTACTGAAGGAGGAATCACGTATGAAGAGAATCACCATTTCCACAATTTTGATCTTCGTCTTTGTGGTTGCCGGCCTGGGCGTCGCTTCTGCAGAAGAGCTCTCCTTGCTAACCTGGAAAGGGTATGCGCCTAAGGTTCTGGTGGATAAATTCAAACAGGAAACCGGGATCGACGTCAATGTGACCTACACGAACAACGAGGAGATGATCGCCAAGCTCCGTGCCACGCGCGGTGCAGGCTTTGACCTGGCACAGCCGAGCCAGGACCGCATCTCTTCTGTCCAGGAAAAATACAATATCTACCAGCCCATTGACTTCACGAAGATCGATACCGCCCAGATCATCCCGTCCATGCTCGAAGCGGTAAAGAAGAACACCCTGGTGGGCGGCAAGTCCTACGCCGTGCCGTTCTGCTGGGGGACATCGGGATTGATCGTCAACAAGAAGTACGCACCCGACGTCACGGACTATTCCGATCTCCTGAGCGAGAAGTACAAGGGAAGAATCAGCTACCGTCTCAAGCGGCCCACGCTCATCGCCCAGGCCTTTGCCATGGGGGAAGACCCCTTTGCCAAGTATGGGGATGAAAAGGCATACAAGGCCCTCATGGAGAAGGTCGGACAGACCCTCATTGATGCCAAACCCCTGGTCCAGAGCTACTGGACCAACGGCGACGCCCTGCTCCAGTCAATGCGCTCCGGGGAGGTCTATGTAGCCATGGCCTGGGACAACGGCGGCTGGAAGCTCCATGCGGAGAATCCCGATATCGATTTTCTTGCCCCGAAGAGCGGCGCCCTCGGATGGATAGACACCTTTGCGATCCCGGCCAAGGCCAAGAATCCGGATGCCGCCTACAAGTGGATCAACTTCATTCTGCGCCCGGAAAACGCGGTGGTCTTTATTAACATGGAGAAGACCCCGACGGCATCGGCCGGCGCGACAAAACTGGCCGAACCCGAAGTGCGCGGCAATTTCGAGCGGTCCTTCCCGCAGGAAGCAATAGACAACATCAAGTGGTATCCCCCGGTGCCCGCCAAGCTCGAATCCATCGAGGGGGAGATCCTGGACAAGGTGAAGGCCTCCCGGTAATCCTGCCGGAGGACACAATCCGATTGATCGGAAAATAGAGGTGTGTTACTCTTGAAAAGAGCAACACACCTCTTTCAAGAAAACTTTTGGGCATCTTCCCGGTTATGGAACCATTATGCAGATCGATCTATCGGTTATAGACATAACAAAAAAATTCGACGAGTTCACTGCAGTGGAGCGCGTATCTTTTGAGGTCAACCAGGGGGACTTCTTTTCCATCCTGGGGCCTTCCGGCTGCGGAAAGACCACCCTGCTGCGCATGATCGCCGGGTTCACCGAACCCACGGCCGGCACGATCTATATCCGGGGCAACGACATGGCCGGCATCGCCCCCAACAAGCGCCCGGTCAACCTCATATTCCAGCAGCTTGCCCTCTTCCCCATGATGACCGTCGAGGAGAATATCGCCTTTGGACTGCAGCGGCGCAGGGAGAACAAGGCGGATATCAGGAAAAAGGTCCGGGCTATCCTCGATCGGGTGGAGCTGCCCGGCTTCGGCGAGAAACAGATCGACCAGATCTCAGGCGGACAGAAACAGCGGGTAGCCATTGCCCGGTGCCTGGTGCTCAATCCCACCGTGCTGCTCCTGGACGAACCCCTGGGCGCGCTGGACCTGAAGCTGCGGGAACAGATGAAGGTGGAGCTGAAAAAACTGCAGGCCCAGGTGGGCACGACCTTCATTTACATCACCCATGACCAGTCCGAGGCCCTGGTGATGTCCGATCATGTCGCGGTGATGAATCAGGGCACATTCGAACAGCTCGACACGCCGCAGAATCTCTACAACAAACCCCAAACCCCCTTTGTGGCCCGGTTCGTGGGGCAGAACAACGCCTGGTCCGGAACGGTTCACCAGGGCCAGGAGCGGTATCATGAGATCAGGACCGATGAAGGCCTCATCTTCAGGACAAGGGCCGAAGAACAGCTGGAGCCAGGCCAGCGGGTGGACCTGTTTCTCAGGCCCGAGGCCATGCTCATCCAGCCGGACCCCGGCCTTACCGAGCTGAACCGGTTCGATGTCGTGGTCAACTCGATCCTCTTTGACGGCGCCAACAGCCAGCTGCTCGTCAGCCCGCTGAATTCCCGCAGGGAGCTGATCGTGGCACTGCCCCAGAACCGCCAGTACGACTACATCGATGAAGGAGACAAGATTGAACTCGGGTGGGACAAGGATTCGGGTATCTGTTTTCGAGAGAGATGAAAGCCTTTAGCGGTAAACTTCATATCCAGTGGACACTGGTATGCTTCCTGACACCGGTGGTGCTCTGGCTGAGCCTGCTCATTGTCCTGCCCCACATCGACCTGCTGCTCATGTCGTTCAGGACCGAAGACGATTCCGGAAGGCTCATGTGGAGCCTTTCGAACTATATGCTCTTCTTCAGGGAACCCATCTACTGGCTGACCTTTGTCCGTACTGCCGTCTATTCCATCCTGGTGACCTTCCTGACCTTTGTCATAGCCCTGCCTGTTGCCTTCTACATCACCAAGGTGGCAGCCCCCAGGTTCCAGGGATTCCTGACCCTGCTCCTGCTGCTGCCGTTCTGGGTCAGTGAACTGGTCAGGGTCTACGGGTGGATGATCCTGCTGCGGGAAAGCGGCGTCATCAATCATTTTCTCCTCAAGACGGGCATCCTGGACAGACCGGTGGAGATGCTCTACAACGATGTCACCATGATCATGGGACTGGTCTACACGTCCATGCTCTTCATGGTGGTCCCGCTCATCGGGGTGCTGGAAAGCCTGGACGACAGCCTCATAGAAGCCGCCTACGACCTGGGCGCCAACATGTGGAGCATCCTCATCAAGATCATCATCCCCCATGCCGTTCCCGGCATCGTCTCGGGTTCCATCGTCGTGTTCATGCTTACCCTGGGGAATTACCTCACCCCCAACCTCATGGGCGGAAAGAATTCCCTGTGGTTCACCGAACAGATTTACAACCAGTTCATTGCCAGCTTCAACTGGAACCAGGGATCGGCCTTCGGCTTCCTGCTCCTGGTTCTGTCGTCTCTGGTCATCTGGGTCGGACTGAAACTGACCAACCAGAAACTGAGCAAGGTGGTGAAATGATCCGGTCACTTCCCAATTCAAGGACCTATACGCTGGGGTTCAAGCTCTATATCATCCTGTACTTTTCCTTTCTGTTCGCACCGCTGCTGGTGACCTGCATCCTGGCGTTCAATGATTCACAGTTTCCGGCACTTCCCTGGAAGGGCTTTACCCTGGACTGGTTCCTTGCGAACGTTCCGGGACGGGTGGGGATCTTCCACGACCGGATCAACCTGGACAGCATCTGGGTGAGTGCCCGTGTGGCCTTCTTTGTCACCATCCTCTCAACCACGGTAGGGACCTGCGGGGCATTCCTGTTCGAGCAGGAAAGTTTCCGCTTCAAGCAGTCCCTGTATTTTCTCATGATCGCGCCTCTGGTCATACCAGGTGTAATCCTCGGCATCTCCATCCTCGTGTTCTCCAACAGCCTGGGGATCTTCTTTGAGGAATCGTGGGGTCTGGATGTGCGGCTGTTCGGACCGGGCTTCTGGCTCGTGGTGCTCGGGCAGTTCTCCTTTATCAGCACCCTGGTAACCCTGGTGGTCTCGGCCCGCCTGAAGAAATTCGACCGCACACTGGAGGAGGCGGCCATGAACCTGGGGGCCAACCGTTTCGAGGTAATCTGGCATATCACGCTGAAGTTTCTCAGGCCCGCGATCATCAGCGGCGCGGCAGTGGCATTCCTCATGTCGTTCGAAAACTTCAACACCACCCTGTTTCTGGTGGGGCCCGAGGCAACACTCCCGATCAACCTGTATCTCCAGGTTCGGGACGGCAGCACCCCGGTCATCAATGCCATTTCATTCCTGCTGATCCTGTGCACCTCGTCGGTGGCACTGACAAACCTGTATTTCAGCAAGAAGCAGGTATAAACCTGTCGCGAATATCCCTTGCGGGTCCACCGGAATCGGCACGTTCCCCGTCTGAAAAGGGGAGCCCTGTATACGGTGCATTGCGATCGAGGCAACGTTGCCGGCAGGCGAGATTCCCTGACTACATATCAGTCTTCTCGGTGTGGAGATTATATTTCCGGATCTTGTAGTGCATGACCCTGCGCGAGATTCCCAGGATATTGGCGGCATCTTTCTGGATCCCCCCCGCCTTTTTCAGGGCCTGTATGACCATGGCCTTCTCCTGCGCCTCCAGGGGGTTGAGCCCTTCCACGTTCTTACTCACCGCATGGTCAAAGATACCCGAGGGGAGTATGTCGTCGGGCGTGATCATGTCTGTGTTGCACATGACAACGGACGACTCGATGATGTTCTTCAGTTCGCGCACATTGCCGGGCCAATGGTATGCCAGGAGCATGTTCATGGCATCCTTGCTGATTCCGGTGACCTTTTTGCCGGTCTTGCTGCTGAAATCGGAGACAAAGATCTGGGATAATCCGACGATGTCCTCTTTCCGTTCCCTCAGCGGGGGCAGATCGATGGTGATAACCTTGAGCCGGTAATAGAGATCCTCCCGGAAGGTGCCTTCCTCCACCTTGGCCTTGAGATCTGCGTTTGTCGCCGCAACCACCCGGATGTCCACCTGCCGCTGGTCAACATCGCCGATCCGCCGGAAGTCTCCGGATTCCAGGACCCTCAGCAGACGGGTCTGCATCTCGGAGGAGATATTGCCGATCTCGTCGAGGAAGAGCGTCCCGGTATCCGCCTCCTCGATGATACCCCGCTTGTCTTTGTGAGCGCCGGTGAAGGCCCCGCGGGCATAGCCGAACAGCTCGGCCTCGATCAGGTTGGCAGGAGTGGCCCCACAGTCCATGATGACAAACTTCTTGTCTCTGCGCTTGCTCTCATAGTGCAGCATCTTTGCGATGAGCTCTTTTCCGGTGCCGGATTCTCCCAGGACCAGGATGTTCGCCTCCGACTTGCCTACCTGGCGAACGAGGGACAGAACCCTTTTCATCGCCGCGCTCTCCGCATAGATGTGGTATTCGATCCTGTCCTCAACCTCCTGTTCGAGGTAGCGCACCCGCTGTTTCAGGTCACGTTTTTCTATGGCGCTCTCGATCTTTGTGACCAGCTCGATGGGTTCAAAGGGTTTTACCAGATAATCGTGCGCCCCCTGTTTCATCGCCTGCACAGCTCCTTCGATGGAGCCATACGCGGTAAAGATGATCACCTCGATATCGGGATCGATCTGTTTGGCACGCCGCAACACCTCCATGCCGTCCATCTCCGGCATCTTCAGGTCGGTGATGAACACGCTGAAGTCATTCTTCTTCAAGGCATCGAGGGCATTGTCCGGCTTGGTGAATCCCTGTGCGGCAAAGCCCACGGTCTCGAGCCGGGTGATAATGACCTCCACGATATTGGGCTCATCATCCAACACAATAATCTTATGTTCCCTGCTCATTGCTGGCCCCGCCTCTTTTCTATATCTATATGAATCTCTTCAATTTTTTGCAGCTTATACTTCAACTGTTCGATTTCACCTTTCAACGTTTCCGTCTCTTTCTTCATCTCTGTCCGTTCCCGGGCACATTCATCATATTTCTTGGCAGCCTTATCCTGGGACTGGTCCATGCGCTCCATCTTTTCCACGAGTACCAGGAGGTATCCTGCCTCCACCTTCAGGTATCGGGGTATGAAGGGATCCTGCCTGATATCGGCGAGGGTTCTCTTTATATCTTTATACTTATAAGTCCCATCTATGATAGAATCAATAGCGAGCGCTATCCGTTGGCGTGCCGTCACCGACGGCGGGACCATGGGCGGTACTGTCTCCAGTTCGTCCCCTATGGGTTTCCCATATGAGAGCTGTTCCTCGGCATCACCCATCTTTCCCAGGAAGAGGTTGGCTTCACATCCCGTCAGGAGAAAGCTTAGGCATAACAGGCACAGAGAAAGAAAATACGCTCCCTTTACCTTCAGTGCTCTTTGCATATATCCGCCCCCCGTGAGCATCGACTATGCTCTTGGAGATTGCGAGTCCGAGACCGATCCCGCTGTGTCCTCTCGTTGTTTTCGACTGATAGAATTTCTCGAATATAAGCGGGATATCTTCCTCGGGGACTCCCTTCCCGTAATCTTCGATCTCCACCACAATATCTTCGTCCGGCTGCCGGATTCTCACATCCACGGTGGAACCTTCGTGAGAATATTTGATCGCATTATGGGTCAGATTTGTCAACACCTGGAGGATCTTGTTTTTGTCCATCACCCCCGTGCACCCCCTGTCCAGATAGGTCACCCGGATGTCGATGCCCCTGGTATCGGCATAGGGCTTGATCTCTGAGACGAATCCGGCCACGATGTCGTTCATATCGTGCGGCTCCAGGTACAGTTCCACCATCCCGCTCTCCAGCTTCGAGATTTCCAGAAGCTCTGCAATGATCTTGAGCAGCCTCTTGATGCCCTGTTCCATAATGGATAAGAGTCTCATCTGCTTTTCATCCAGGGGCCCTCCCACACCTTCCATGAGGAGATTGGCGGCCTCTTTCATGGAGGTGAGCGGGGTCTTGAGCTCGTGGGAGACGATGGAGATGAATTCTGACTTCATGTCGTCGAGTTCTTTGAGGCGAATGGCCATCTTATTGAACGACTCGGCGAGCATCCCCAGTTCGTCCCTTGAATCCAGCGGAATCTTGTACGAGAAATCGCCCTGACCGATGTGTCTGATGCCGGCACGGATCGTGGCAAGATCCTTGGTGATGCTCTTGTAGATGATCAGCGGAACGATCAGCCCGATGCTGATCGCCAACCCCAATGCCCACCACGTGAAGGTCATCACCTGGTCTCCGAGGCCCTTGAGAAAAACGATCTTCCCGTCGAGAGACTTTATGGCCCTGCCGTTTACATACCTGGCGAAGCCCACCAGGGTGTCCAGGTCCTTGCTGTTGTCCCGGAAGAGCTGCTCGATATCCACCTTGTCGTCCGGGACCTGCGCCGCCTGATCATTGAACCGATCGATGAAGCTCTGCCACACCCGCATACCCCCGCTGACGATCTTCCGCTCCTGATCGTCGTAGCAGATATCCTCCGAGCACAGGTATGCCCACGCACTGACAATATCCTTTTCCTTCTCCTCGAGCAGTTCCTTGTACGAGTCCTTCCGGAGCAGGAGATACTGTTTGCCGCTCTCTTCCATGGATATGAGGTCTTCAATGAGTTTATCCGAGATCTCTTTCTTCCGGTAATCCACCAGATAGATCTCCGAGGTCATGCTGCTGATCCGTGAGGACACATACACCAGCACAACGGTGAGCCCCACCAGCACGACGAGAAACACCGCGTAGGCGATTATGAGCTTCTCGAGCAGCCCGCGCTTCTTCATGCTCAAGATTATAGCCACGCATCCGATAAATGAGCAAGGGAGAGTTTATGTCAGACCTCATTTCTGCGCTCCAAGCCAACGGAATCCTCCTGGCAAACGCCTCGTCGAATACGGCAAACCTCAATACCCGGGAGTATCGCTCCATCAGGACTACCCTTGCCGCGGATGCAACCGGTCAGGTCTCGGCAATCACCTCGAGAACCACCACGCCGGGTGCGCCGGACGGTGACGGGCACGAGAGCTCGAACGTGGATCTCCCCCGGGAAATCTGCGACATGATGCGGGCACAAAGAGGCTTCGAGGCGATCCTGTCCGCCATCAGCACCAGGGAAGACATGCTCGACGGGCTCATGAATACCCTGATGGAAGCAGGCGAATAACCCCGCACCCATCTCTCTTCCCGGAACCTTTGGGGCACGAGCGGTGTCGACTCCTTGTACCGGGTATGACCTCGCAGCCCTTCTCCGGTAACGCCTCACGTCCGGCACCCTTGCCCTTGAGACCGGGAAATCCATCCCGGTACAGGGCAAGGATCTGCATTCGCCCATGGAAGAGGTGTACAAGTCCATAAAACTGGGCTATACTCTACAGTAATGATAACTGAAATTCTCTATCGGTGTCCGTTGTGTGGAGGTTTCGACTGGTTGAAAGATTCGCGGTGTCTATCCTGTGATGCGCCGGTGGAGATCCTTTCCCGCTCAGAGATATCCATCGACGGCCAGAGAAACTCGATCGCCTACTGGTACGGCCGGGTCCAGGCATTCGATCTCCCCCTGCCCCAGGAAGGAATCCTCGTGAAGAGTTCCCGGGTGCGGCTTTCCCGGGAGGCGATCACCGGGATCTATAAGGGTTTTTCGGGAGTTATATCATCTCAGTATACAAGAGCTTATGCAGATTCCGGCGTACTCGCCCTCAAGGAGAACGAGCTCACCTTCTCCGGGGAGAAGGCGGTCATAGCCATAGCCTTTGAGGAGATAACCTCGCTGACCATCGAGTCGAACACCATCATCGTGGTATCCCGCGAGCAGGGGGCATTGTTCTTCGACTTCGATCAGGAGTCGGGGAAGAAATGGGAAGACCTGCTCCGCAAGGCCCTGGTCAGCTACCACAGCCCGGAGAGGATCATAGAATTCTATCCGCGGCTGCGCTTGGCGGGCACTGTGAGGGAGAAGCCCGGCAGAGCACCGGGCCATAAAACCCTCCACGTACCGGTCAGGAGATGGTACAAGAGTGATCACAGCCCTGTTTTTGCCCTGGTCCGCTCACTCGCGAGGCCCATCATCAAGGCCGCCTTCTCGGTGGACATCTCGGGGATTGAGCACCTGCCCGAACACGGCGGTGCCGTACTCCTGTCGAACCACACCTCGTTCCTCGACTCCATCATCCTCGGGGTATTCACCAGACGCAACATCTGGTTCATGGCCAAGAATTCCGAGTACCGCAACCGTCTCCTTTCCTGGGCGCTCAAACGCGCACGGGCATTCCCCGTACGCCGCTACACTACGGATGTTCAGGCCCTCAGAAATGCCATCCGCATTGTTCAGCAGGGACACGTCCTCGGGATATTCCCGGAAGGGGAACGCACCTGGGATAACAGCCTCCTCCCCTTCAAGTACGGCACCATGCGGCTCGTGCTCGCCCTGGGCAAACCCGTTATCCCCGTGGGGATTTCCGGCGCATACGAACTCATGCCCCGGTGGACCTCCACCATCGAGCGGTCACCCGTGAAGATACGGATCGGTGAGCCCCTGTTTTTTGACCACATACCCATACCCCGCCAGACCAGGGGCGACATCGAACACGCATCCGAGATACTACGTGAACAGATCGTGCGCCTTGCAGGAGACCGGCAGTGAGCTATGTAAGAATCATTCCCCTTGGCGGCGTACGGGAGTTCGGGCTCAATTCCATGGTCATCGAAACGAGCAGCGGTTCCATCGTCGTGGACGCGGGCCTGATGTTCCCCAAGTTCAACCTCACGGGCATCGACCAGATTATCCCGGACTTCTCCTACATCAAGGAAAACCAGGAGGCCTTCCAGGGCATCATCCTCACCCACGGACACGAAGACCACATCGGCGCCTTGCCGTACCTGCTCAAGGATGCCCCTATCCCGGTATACAGCCACCCCTTTACCTTGGAGCTGGTCAAGAGGAAGCTCAGGGAATACGACATGAACGGCAACATCGATCTCATCCCGGTGGAGCCGGGCCAGAAGATTTCACTCGCCGGCATAGAGATCGAATTCATCGAGGTGCTCCATTCGACACTGGGATGCTTCTCGCTGAGCATGCTCACACCCCAGGGGCTGATCATTCACTCCGGCGACTTCAAGGAGATGCCCGAGAAATACCTCCGCATCGATCGCGAGGTGAGGCTGTTCATGTGCGAGAGCACCAATGCCGAGGTGGATCCCAGATGTTCGGACGAGACCAGGATAAACACTGCCCTAGACGGCATCATAAAGAATACCCCCGGGGCTGTCGTGGTATCCACCTTCAGCAGCCATGTAAAACGCATACAGAGGCTCTATGAACTGGCGGTCACGAACGGGAGAAAGATCACCATAATCGGCAGAAGCATGAACCAGGTCGTCGATATCGCAACGGATCTCGGCTTCCTGGAACTGGATCCCCGGGACCTGATCAAACCCGACGAGATCACCTCCATGGACCGGAGCAAGGTCATGATCATCTGCACCGGCACCCAGGGGGAGATCTACTCCGTGCTGTCCCTCATTTCAAGGGGCTGGCACAAGTTCAAGGTAAAGTCCGGGGACAGCGTCATCATATCGGCCCGCATCATACCCGGCAACGAACTCGCCATATCCCGGTGCATCGACAAGCTCATCGACTTCGGGGCAAAGGTATACTATCCCGATGTGGCCGATGTTCATGCCACCGGTCACGCACCCCACAGCGAACTGCTGAAATCCGTCTCCACCCTGAAGCCCCGCACTGTCATGCCGATACACGGGGAACTCCGGCACATGAAGGCCCTGGCGGAAATGGTTGAGGCCGCCCCGGATCTGGATGCCGAGATCGTTCTCGCCAAACCCGGCCAGATATGGACCATCAGGGACGACGGCATGCAGATAACCGGGGATGCACCTCACGGCAAATGCTTCGTGGATGGCGAACTCACCGGGGACATCCGGGACGTGGTCCTCAGAGACCGGCGTCATATCTCTGAAGGCGGCCTGGTCGTTGCGTTTGTGGTCATCGACTCGGGATCGTCCGATATCGTCCTCGGCCCTGATATCATGTGCAAGGGGGTTGTCCCGGCGAGCATGGAACAGGAGATCATGGATGAAATCAGACACCACGCGCTCGACATCCTCGAATCATTCCTGGGCAGAGAGCTCAACACCCAGATGCTGCAGAATCGGCTCCGCGAGGGGCTGGGGATACGGCTGAAAGCCCGATTGGGGAAAAAGCCCATGATAATACCAATCATTATGGAGATTTAGTTGTCTGATACACTCATCGCCCTTCTTCTCGGAGTCGTTCAGGGCCTTACCGAATTTCTGCCGGTATCGAGCTCGGGACACCTTGTCATCATCCAGAGCCTCATCGGAGATACCTGGACGGGAGACATGCTCTTCGATGTCTCGGTCCATCTCGGCACCACCCTGGCGGTCATCGTGTTTTTTCACAAGGATCTCCTGTCTCTTCTGCGGGGTATCCTGCCGGGCAGCTATCAAAGGAAGCAGGCGCTCGTTGTCGTCTGCATTATGATCACCACCGTGATTACCGGTATCGTGGGCATCCTCTTCAAAGACACCTTCGAGTCCCTGTTCTCCATGCCCCGGCTCGTTGCAGCGATGCTCATCGTTACCGGCGTGCTGACCTTTTTTACCGACAGGGTAAAAACCCATGGGCGGACCTACGGCGAGATGCGTATCCGCGATGCGGTAACCATCGGCCTTTTCCAATCCATTGCCATCATTCCGGGCATTTCACGCTCCGGTTCCACCATCTTTGCAGGCGTTCTCTGCGGTATGGAGCGCACGTGGGCGGCAAGTTATTCCTTTATCGCCGCCATACCTGCCATTATCGGGGCAACGATCCTGGAGTGGGGCGGGCAACCCCAGGCATTGACCCCGCTCCACCTCATCGGAGGGGTCACGGCATTTATCGTGGGTTTGATTTCTCTGAAATTTTTGGTATGGACATTACAGAGGCATAACTTCTTCATCTTCTCGGTGTACTGCTGGGTTGCCGGATTGACCTATATTGCGTTAAGCTTTTAGGAAAGGATTCTCATGGCAAAAAAGAAACAGGAGCAGGATAACACGATCCCGGTACAGGTACTGGGATTATTCATGGGCTTTGTTGCCGTGTTCCTCTTCCTCGCCCTCGTATCGTACCATCCAGCCGATCCGGGCTGGCATCACTCGGTGAGCGTCAAGGAAATAGGGAACTGGATGGGGAAAGTGGGGTCGTACATCGCCGACGGGCTCTACATCATCTTCGGGATAACGGCCTTCATCATCCCGCTGTTCCTTGCCGAATATGCCTTCCGGTTCTTCAGGAACAAACAGTTCCCGAGCTGGATCAAATTCTCGAGCACCTTCATCATCCTCTTCGTCGCCATCAGCCTGCTGGGGATCTTTTTCCAGGAAAGTGCCCTGTTTTCCAAGACCATGCCTGAGGGGGCGGGAGGGGTCATCGGGCGTATCATCGGCGGGGCACTGCTCGCCTACCTCAACGAATGGGGGTCCCTGGTTCTGCTCGTCATGCTGCTCTGTGCAGGTTTCATGATCGGGTACGACATATCCACCCCGTACAAGACCATCAGGGAATTTGCCTCCACGGTAAAAGAAAACCATGAATTCCGGAAGAAGCGGTCCGAGATGGAGAACCGTTCGAAGATCAAACCGTCCAAGGGCAAGGCCACAAAACCCCAATCCGAACCCGAGGCAAAAAAGGACAGGACCGAACCGCAGATCACGATTGCGGAACACGAGGAGAAACCCCCTTCCGAGGTTCCCAGACAGGCCATCCTCGACTTCGTGAACGACTATCAGCTCCCTCCCCTGTCCCTGCTCACCAAACCCCCGTCGAAAAGCCGGGTGATTACGGACAAGGAGCTCAAGGCCAATGCATCACTGATCATATCCAAGCTCAAGGATTTCGGCGTAGAGGGAGAGATCCTGGAAATCAAGCCCGGCCCGGTTATCACCATGTACGAATTCACCCCGGCCCCGGGGATCAAGATCAACAAGATCGTCTCCCTCGCAGATGACCTTGCCATGGCACTCAAGGCCTCTCCGGTCCGGGTGGTCGCACCCATACCCGGAAAGAATGCCGTGGGCATCGAGATACCCAACAGGACCAGGGAGATGGTGTACCTGCGGACAATCCTGTCGAGCAAAGAGTTCATCTCCTCGGCCGGATCGCTTACCCTCGGGCTGGGGACAAACATAGAGGGCCTGCCCGTGGTCACCGGCCTGGCAAAGATGCCCCACCTGCTCATAGCCGGTGCAACAGGCACGGGCAAGAGCGTCGGTCTCAACACCATGATCCTCTCGCTCCTCTACCGGTACGATCCGTCCGAGCTGAAATTCATCATGATCGATCCGAAGCGCATCGAGCTCTCCCACTACGAAGGCATCCCCCACCTCCTCCATCCGGTCGTCATCGACCCGAAAGAGGCCCTGCCGGTTCTCAAGTGGGCGGTCGCCGAAATGGAGGGCCGCTATGAATGGTTCAAGAATCTCGGGGTGAAGGGAATCGAGACGTACAATAAACGGATCAAGAAGGACAACAAGAATCCCTCGACCACGCTGGCCACCCTCCACAGGGAGGAACAACCGCCGGGTCTCCTGCCGAAGCTCGTCATCATCATCGACGAGATGGCCGACCTCATGATGGTGAACCGGGAGGTTGAAATCCATATTGCCCGCCTCGCACAGATGGCACGGGCTGCAGGCATCTATATGATCGTTGCGACCCAGAGGCCCTCGGTGGATGTCATTACCGGGCTGATCAAATCGAACTTCCCGTCCCGGATGTCCTTCAGGGTCTCTTCAAAGATCGATTCGAGGACGATCCTCGACTCATCCGGGGCCGATCAGCTCCTGGGGCTGGGCGACATGCTCTTCCTCTCCCCGGGGACGTCACATCTCACCCGGGTTCACGGTGCGTACGTGTCAGAGGAGGAACTGGACCGGGTGGTGGAATTTATCAGGGAGCAGAAGGGGCCGGACTATGTCGAGGGACTGGACGATCAGTTCGCCAGTCTCGCCCGGGAGGAATCGGGTTCATCCAATGGCAACGATGAGTATGACCCGGTCTACGACGAGGCACTGGAGTTTGTCACGAGTAAGGGCAGCGCATCCATATCCCTCATCCAGAGGAGATTCAGGATCGGCTACAACAGGGCGGCACGGATTGTCGAACAGATGGAGACCGATGGCATCATCGGTCCGGCCGATACGGCAGGAAAACCCAGAAAGGTCTTGGTCAAAGCCTATGCACAGGAACTGGAAGAGTAGTCTCATCGTCGTTTCATTCTTACTCTCAGGTGCCGCGGCAGCCTCTGCCGGCACCCTTGAAGATGTCCAGAACGAGTACCTCAAGTACCCGGACTTTATCGTCTCGTTCTCTCAGGACACACACCAGACCATCGTGGACAAGAAGATACACTTTACCGGCACGGTCTCGTACAAACGGGATACCGGCGTGCGTATGGATGTGTACACCCCGGAAAAGCAGGTAATCATCCTCAAGGGGCAGACCGTTATCATTCACCTCCCGGAGAAGGGGACCACGACGAACCAGGAAATCCCCAGGGAGATCGCCACGCAGAACATCCTGGGCTTTTTTTCAGGGCTCGCTGACATCGATGAGGATTATGACATAGAAGACGCCGGCGAAAACCTCGTGCTCCACCCGAAAAACGGCACCGGCTTCATCTCCATCTGGGTGGACGAGGATCACCACCTGAGCCGGATCCTCCTGAAAGATGCCACGGGAAACAGCAGCGACATCCGTCTCGGCGATTACCGGTTCAATACCGGCATGAAAAACGATCTCTTCACCATCGAAGACAGCCCCCCCGGGCAGAAAAAGGACGCGGGCGAATAACTGCACGGCGAGGCCAGAAACTCCTCTGAACCAATGATTTTAAGCATTTGTGCACACTCCAATTCCTTGACCTGCGTACGTGGCTCTGGTAAAGCATAGACCATGGATTCTGCCCTCATCGATAAGACCGTCGAGTTCATCCTCGAGGCGAACCACGCCATTGTTCTTACCGGTGCCGGGATATCCACCGAATCGGGGGTGCCGGACTTCAGGTCACCGGGAGGAATCTGGGAACGGTATGATCCGACCATGTTCTTCATCGAGCGCTTTCTGGCCGAACCCGGTGAGGTATGGAGATGCATGCTCGACATGAATACCTCCGGAGAATTCAAACTCTGGGACGCCCTCCCCAACAAAGGTCATCTGGCTCTGGCCTACCTGGAGGGGATCGGCAGGATCAAGACCGTGATTACCCAGAACATCGACAATCTCCACCAGAAGGCCGGCAGCTGCCATGTCATCGAGTTCCACGGCAATATGCTCCAGGCCAGATGCATGAGCTGCTCGAACAGGTACGGCTATCAACAGGTGATGACCGAGTTCGAGGGTCACATTCCCCCGCGATGCCCCTGCGGCGGTATCCTCAAACCCGATGCCGTCTTCTTCGGCGAGGCAATCCCTCAGGAGGCACTGCAAGAATCCTTCACTGAGGCTGACGACTGCGATCTCATGCTCGTGATCGGAACCTCTGCGCAGGTGGAACCCGCCGCATCGCTGCCCCTCATCGCCAAGGGCATGAATCCGCAGTACCGGGGCCTCGGCATCATGCCGATTCCCAAACAGAGATGTCATATCATCGAGATCAACCGGGAGCCGACACCGCTGACCGGCAGGGTTTCCGACTTTCTTATCCGGGGCAGTGCCGGTGAGGTGCTCTCTCGTATCGAAGATACCATCAGGGCGAAGACGGGGTGACATGAAGATAACGGGAAGAACCAGGCTCTTTACCATCCTCTCACACCCCGCCACGCATGTGGTTGCTCCCGCGGTCTACAACCACATCTTTGAAGAATTGAGGCTCGATATGGCCTATCTTGCTCACGACGTCGCGCCCCATGCCCTAGGGGATACCGTGCAGGCATTCCATGCATGGGAGAACCTCGACGGGTTCAATGTCACCATCCCGCACAAGCATGCTGCATGGCACCTCCTCGACTGTTGCTGCCCGGTTTCATCGCGCATTCATGCGGTAAATACCGTAGTCAGGAACGAAGATGGAACGCTCGCGGGATACAATACCGACGGTATCGGGGCACTCAAGGCCATCGGTGATGTCCGGAGAACGCACTGCCTTGTACTGGGAGCCGGTGGTGCGGCACGGGCCATCGTTGATGCCCTCCTGACTGCCGGGGCACACCGGATATCGGTTCTGAACAGATCGCCGGCCGCAGCCTCGGCCCTCCTGGACATCTTCGCCTCGGAACGGATCTCGCTCTTTGACGATGGAGAGCTTGAAGGTGTTGACATCGTCGTCCAGGCAACACCCATAGTCGACCACATCGCCTTTGATCTCGACCTGCGAAGACTCCGGAAGAGCGCACGGATACTCGAGACGGTCATGCGGCCTACTGCATTATCGGAGAAGGCATTGGACCATCACCTGGATCTCATCCCGGGTTTTGCCATGCTCTATCACCAGACAAAGCGGAACTTCAGCATCTTCACCGGGATCGACGTGCCGGATATGGTGCTGGAAAACGCGTTCCAATCAGTTGGGTATAAAAGACCATGAGAACATATATCGAGTGCTGCAGACGCAAGGGCAAACCGAAAATCGCCATCGAGGTATGCAGAACCTGCAGATACAACCAGAAATGCAGCGCATACCTGTCGTACCGAAATCCTGAACTGTTTGACAATATGGGCAAACCGCTCAGGAACAGCGCCCCTTGACAGATAAACGACTTTGGTTTTAAGGTAGGACATTATGCCGAGAAAGCACATACTCTTGTATCCTGATCAGGTGCTCAAGAACAGGGCTCAGGAGATCGACAACATCGACCTAGAAATCATCACCCTTGTCGATGACATGAAGCAGCTCATGTACTCCGCACCCGGAGTCGGACTTGCCGCACCC
The DNA here is from genome assembly GCA_018434685.1 of Deltaproteobacteria bacterium. GTDB lineage: Bacteria > Desulfobacterota > Desulfomonilia > UBA1062 > UBA1062 > DSAD01. The sequence continues at coordinate 485,800 of JAHDOV010000004.1, read as the reverse complement.
CAGGTGGGTTTCCCCAGGCGACTGATCATCGTCGATCCCACGGCAAACAAGGAAACCGGGAATCTGACCACGCTCATCAACCCGGTCATCATCGAGCAGGAAGGGAGCGAGACGGACAACGAGATGTGCCTGAGCGTACCCGAGATATCCGTAGATGTTCCCCGCGCACGGCAGATCGTGATAAAGGCGATCGACCTGGAAGGCAACGATGTCACCATTGAGGCCGAAGGCTTCCTGGCCAGGATCTTTCAGCACGAGATCGACCACCTCAACGGGAGAGTGATCCTGGACTATGCCTCGCCCCTGAAACGTTCCATTTACCTGAAAAAACGGAAAAAAGGGAAGTTATGAGACTCGCCTTCATGGGCACCCCGGACTTTGCACTGCCGACCCTCAAGGCCCTGGTAGGTGCCCAGGACCATGAGGTGGTGAGCGTTATCACCCAGTCTGACAAACCCAAGGGCCGGGGGCGACTTCTCCAGGCCCCTCCCGTGAAACAGTATGCCATGGAAAAGGGCATCTTAGTCCTGCAGCCCGAACGGCTCAGAGAAAATCGAGAGATCTATCAGGCCCTCGAGCAAGCACACCTCGACGCTGTCATCGTGGTTGCCTACGGCAAGATGATCCCTGCCGACATGCTCGCCATTCCCGAATTCGGGTTCATCAATGTTCATGCCTCTCTCCTGCCCTCCTTCCGGGGAGCAGCACCCATAAACAGGGCCATCCTGGCCGGTTGTACGGAAACGGGCGTGAGCATCATGCAGATCGACAGCGGCATGGATTCCGGACCGGTATATCTCCAGGCAGTCCTCCCCATCGACGAAAACGACGATGCCCTGTCTGTCTCAAAGAAACTGAGCGAATTGGGAGCCCGCAAACTCATGGAGACCCTCTCATCCCTGGCACAGGGATCGATCTCACCACAACCCCAGGACCATGAACAGGCGACCCTGGCCCCCATGCTGAAAAAAGAGGAGGGGGAGATCGACTGGGAGGACGACCCGGTACGGATCCACAACATGATCCGCGCCTTTGTGCCGTGGCCGTGCGCCTACACCTCCATGGGGTCAAAGACCCTGAAAATATTGGCCGCTTCATACTCCCGAGAGGATCATGACCTCACGAAGGGCACCCTGATCAAAGACGGCCAGGACCTCAAGATCGCATGTTCTCGGGGGTTCATTCTTCCCCATGTCGTCCAGGTGGAAGGCAAAAAGGCGATGGAGTCACGGGCCTTTTCCTGCGGACTCCACGATTCTCACATGGTTCTCGGAACGGGAGGCCGCCCATGATCCTTGCTCCTTCAATTCTCTCCGCTGACTTTTCCCGTCTCGCCCAGGAGATAGACAAGGTCGTATCCGCCGGTGCCCAGTGGATACATGTCGATGTGATGGACGGCATTTTCGTGCCCAACATCACCATCGGGCCGGTTGTCGTCAAACACCTCCGCAAGATAACCGACGCCTATCTCGACTGTCACCTCATGATCAGCGAACCGGACCGCTACCTCGAGGCATTTGCTCAAGCCGGGGCGGACGGCATAACGGTTCACGCCGAGGCATGCACCCACCTCCATCGGACCCTCTCGAGAATCCGGGAACTCGGAGTGAAGGCCGGGGTATCGCTGAACCCTTCCACCCCTCCAAGTGTGATCGAATACTGTCTTGACGTGACCGACCTCGTCCTGATCATGAGCGTAAACCCGGGATTTGGCGGACAATCGTTCATCGATGCGGTGGTCCCGAAGTTCTCCGAGTCCAAGGAGATGATTGCTGGCAGGGATATCCTCCTTGAGGTGGATGGAGGAGTCGGAACGGATAATCTCGGCATGTTGCTGTCACACGGGGTCGATGTTATCGTGGCAGGGTCAAGCATATTCAACAGCACGGATCCGCAGTCCACGATAAAGGAGATGTTCGAGATTGCTTCGGCCAAGAGCTCTTAAGCTTATCCTCTTCATTGCGTTGTTTCTTGTCGCTTCGGGGTGTGCACATGTCTCCCCGGAAAAGACGCCCCTTGATGGCCCTCAGCGGAATGATCCGTATCTGAACGCGCTTCTCGCACGCGATGCCGAAAACAGGGGCGACTGGCAGCAGGCACTGAAACTCTACGAGACGATCGATGATCCCTTTGCCTGGCTCGCCCAGGCCAGGATCTATTTTATCCTGAACCAGTCCGGCAATGCCCTGGAGTTAGTGGATCGGATCATGGAAGACGGCTCCTACGCAGACGACGCGCTGGAACTGCGGACCAAGATCTATGCCCGCAAGGGAGACTGGGAACAGGCGATAGCGGACACCGAGACCCTTGCGGAAAAATATCCCGACAACCAGCAACTGCTCCTGTTCCTTGCGAATCTCAAGATCGTCGTGTCTGATTTCCAGGGGGCGCGAGACATACTTGAGGGCCTCCTGGGCAGCCAGGACGACAGCATGACCCTCTACACGCTCTCCAAGGCATGCCTTGGTGCCAAAGACTTCGACTGCGCAAAGACCTCGCTCCGTGAGGTTATCGAGATAAACCCGAAATTCACCCCGGCATACCTCGACCTCGGCAAGATCTACGGGCTCCTGGGGCAAAACAGTCAGGCCCAGGCAGTCTTCGAACAGCTCCTCGAGATCGACCCCTACTCGAATGACGGTCTCATTGCGCTTTCCGAGCTGAAGATCTCCAGAAAACAGTATGCCGAGGCCATCTCCCTGCTGGAAAGACTCATGAAGGTGAATCCCCATGTCCAGGTCCTCAGAAAGATCGTCATGCTCAAGATTCAAGTGGGCCTTCTTGACGAGGCTCTGGAAGACCTTGGACAGATCGAGGAGAAAACCGACGAGGACAGCTACTACCTGGCCATAACATACGCCCGGCTCAACAGGTTGGACGATGCCCTCCAGGTACTCTACGGTATTCCCGCTGACGGCAGACTCGGATGCGATGTCGCCGTCCTGAGATCGACCATCCTCAAGGAGAGCGGCAAGGCCCCGGAGGCCCTTGAGGTCCTCCTTTCCGCATGGGACACCTATGCCGAAACCGACGTCTGCCCCGAGGTCGGCTACCAGCTGGCCACCGAACTGGACAGCGCGGGCAGGAGGGAAGAAGGTCTCGACATAGCGACACGGCTCCTCGACAAGAACCCCCGCGATCCGGTAGCCCTGAACTTTATCGGGTATGTCTGGGCTGACGAGGGCATCAAGCTCGACGAGGCCTACGACATGATCAGGGAGGCCCTGGACCAGCGGCCGGAAGACCCCTTTATCCTCGATTCCATGGCATGGGTCCTGTACAGGAAAGACCGTGCCCAGGAGGCCCTGGGTTATCTGAGAAAGGCCCTCAAACACCTGAACAACGATCCGACGATCCACGAACATATGGGGGATATCCTCAAGAGTCTCGGGAGAGACGACGAAGCGCTTGATTACTATATCAAGTCTTCTGTACTGAATAACAAGAGAGAGGAGATCCAGGATAAGATCGATGAATTGCTTGAATAATTCATGAGGGATCACTCTCCTGACGAATGGGTGTTGAAATGAGTAACGAAGCAAAGGTCGGAATCTTTATTGTCGTGGTGGTCATCGTCTTTGTGATCCTGTCCGTCGAGATCGGAGAACTGAGCTTTTCCAAGAAAAAGACCTACAGCATCACCATGGTATTCTCCTCGGTGGAGGGACTCAAGAACGACGCCCCCCTTGAACTGGCTGGTGTACAGGTAGGCTCTGTCACGGATATATCCCTCAACAAGGACTATTCCGCGGTTGTCACCGCTGCCATCAACGAAGACATCACGCTGCCCATAAATTCCGTGGCCTCCATTGCCACCAAAGGCGTCCTTGGAGACAAGATCATAATCCTGACCCCTGGCGTGTCAGACAATACCCTGGAACCGGGAGGAAACCTGGCCAGGACAACCGTACCCCCGTCCGTGGACCACCTCCTCATGCAGCTGGGAGAGCTTGCCGGCAACCTCACGGAGCTGACCGGAGCCCTCAATTCGGTCTTCGGAGACGAGGACACCCTGCGGAGCATCCTCACCAACATCCACCAGCTCACTGCGGATTCTTCCGCCCTGGTAGCGGAGAACCGGGAAAACCTCTCCACCACCATTGCTCATCTCGCCGAGATCACCGACAACTTTGCCGTAATGTCGCAGGATCTGACCTCCTCATCCGCCGACCTCGGTGAGATCCTCGGTCATATCAATGCAGGACAGGGAACCATCGGCAAACTCGTCAACGACGACTCTCTCTACAACAACTTGAACGGCTTCATGGAAAATATCCAGCAGCTCACCGCCGGGATGAATGAAGACAGCACCATCAACATGCTGTTCAGTGACAGCACCCTCTACTTCGATCTGCTGGCCATTGCGGAGAATATCCGGTTCATCTCCGACGAGCTTGCCGCAGGCAGGGGAACCCTGGGGCACATCCTCGTCGATGAAGAGCTCTACCAGCACCTCGAAGAAACCATACGCAATGCAAACCTCGCTGCGCAGGGACTGGAAGAGCAGATGCCGATCACGGTCATGGGAACTGTCCTGGGGCTCATCTGGTAGACCCCATGCGGCCCAGGCTCTCCGCACTGATCATCCTGCTCCTGTGCGTGCCCTGGGGGCAGCCCGCAGGGGCTGCACGGATCAATCTCTCGCCGGTCTTTTTTTATGAATCGAGCGACGACGCCTACACGGCAACCATGGCAGGCCCGATACTGGAGTTCTCATCGGAGAGGAAGGCCGTGCGCCCCTTGTATTATCAGGACGAACAGCACCTGGACATCCTCTACCCCCTGAGTCAGAGCAGCGAAAACAAGACGGTCTTCTTTCCCCTGTACTCCTCGGTGGACGAGAAAGACCAGCGCTACCGCAACCTGTTCCCGTTCTTTTACGGCAGCTACAAGGACAGGAGCTACGGCGGAATCTTCCCCCTGTACGGGACGTTCTACCATCGGTTCGGCTATGACGAGATCCGGTTCGCCCTGTGGCCCGTCTACTCGTCTACTGCCCACACCGACACCAGGACGTATCACGTCCTCTGGCCCATCTTCAGCTACAGCAGGAACCGGACGTTCAAGATCTTCCCGCTCTACGGCTACGAGAAGTCGGTTGATGAACACAAAGACTTTGTACTCTGGCCAATATTCCTCAGGACGCGCGGGCAGAGGAATATGGACGCTGCCCTGCCCTTGTTCCTCTATGCACGGGGGGATACCTTCAAGAACATCTCCGTAATCTGGCCGCTGTTCACCTATAACCGGGACTCTGCTGCCGGCCACACCAGTATCGATGCCCCCTGGCCGCTTGTGAGATATGCAACGGGCGGCTACGAAGAGACGAGGATCTTCCCCCTGTACCGGAAAAAGCTCATCGCCCCCACCTACAGCGTGGAAACAATACTGTGGCCCATGTACAGAAAAGAACTGAACTATGACGGCGCTGGCGAGCTGATCCGGGACAGGACGAGCATCCTCATCCTGAGCAACACGACACATGCGGTTTCTCCCCTGGGAGAAGAGCGCCGCAGCGTCACCTGCTGGCCGGTGTGGCACCACAGTGCGACATCACGCGAGAGCTCGTGGTACGTCCCCTGGATTCTCCCGTTTCAGGCAGAGGCCTACAAGCGCACCTGGCAGCCCCTCCTCACCCTTGCCCGGGGAGAGCGCTCCGAGGCCGAGGACACGGAGCTGGTGGATATCCTGTGGCACACCATCTTCTACCGGCGTGATGGTGATTTCTCCCGGTTCTCTCTCTCGCTGCTCTTCTCCTATGAAACCAGGGGCGACACTGCCGAACTGGGGTTTCTGTTCGATCTCCTGAAACTGCAGCTTCACAGGAGATCCCCGTATACACCCTCAGCTCCATAGCCCTTGCAGCGATATCAGCCATTTTCTGCAGCAACTCCCGTGCTTTTTCCTACATGGCCGGCGGATTCGGTCCTATACATCTTTCAGGTTTGCCCCGATAGCCCTCCTGCGGACAGTGTGCTTATATTCGGATACTAGAGGAATTATTCAGTCGCGTTTCCTTTATTTCCCTCGGGATTGCGAATCCGCAGGGCAGACCGGTTACAGTGAGGTTTCCTGAAACACGGTAATAAGTGAGGTTGTTGAGCATGGCACTGACACGAAGAGAAATACTCGAAGAACTTTCACGCATGGGCATCAACAGGATCGATGAATTGAAAAAGGCATGCAGGGACTTCGAATCCTACTGGGAAAGAATACTCAAGCGTCGCATTCTTTCCTGAGAGGAATCCCCCGCAGGTCGAACAGGGATTTTCCTCCCTATAACCTTGCCTCGCATGACTGATCCGGCCACAGGGGTCTTCCGTTGCCGTAAGGCTGCTACCCCGTTTGTTCACGTGCATACCCACTGTAGGTTTTCTTTATCCACCATGTCCCGGCTGCATTGCCGCTGAAGAGCGAGAAGGCAACCCGGCCTTCATGGTCAGGCATTGGAACAGGTGGAGGGGTACTCTCTACGTCACCGATACGAACCGGTCTTTCTTCGCCCCGCACACCGGACACTCTTCGGGCAGGGTTCCGTCAGAGACATAGCCGCAGACATCACAGACATAGTAGACCGTCTCCCGCTCCTCCAGGACATGATCCATGGCCTCCTTATAGAGTTTGGCATGGACCTCCTCGACGTCCCGGGACTGGCTGAAATACAGCGACGAAGCCCTGTCTCCCGCCTCTTCGGCATACCTGATGAAACTATCGTAGGCGACACCCGCGACCCTGGTCTCGGACTCGAAACTGTCGGCTAGATTTTCCTCGGTGCTCCTGATCTCCTTCAGGAGCTTGAGCGCCCTCTTGCCGTGGAGCTCCTCGGAAAACGAAATCACCCGGAAGAGCTTTGCAAGCTGGGGATACCCCTCTTCCTGGGCCTTTTCCGCATAGACCTTGAGCCGCAGCGCAGCCTTTGATTCTCCGGCGTATGCCTGATACACGGCATCGCGAGTCTTCTCATCCATACTATCCTCCTGAGCAGATATTAAACAGCGAACAGACATTCATAGTGCCCGCCGGCAGGTACATGGTCCGCATCCGGGCGTATGCCCAGCCGGGTCAGGGCAAAGTCATACCTCACCGGATCTGACGCACTGATTCTCCGAAATCCCTCGGTTATCTCACACGCGGTCCTTATGTCTGCCTGCGCCCTGCAGGTCATGTCCAGGCGCGAACAGAGGGAAAACATGTGCGTATCAAGGGGGACGATCAGTGCTGCCGGCGAAACCCCTGTCCATCCCCCGGGATCCACCTCATCCTGGCGTACCATCCACCTCAGAAACAGGTGGAGCCTCTTGCAGGCGCTCTTCTTGTCCGGTTGTGGCAGCAGGCTGTTGTACTGGCAGGGAAAATCCCGGCTCAACTCCCGGGCAAAGGGACCAAGCGCCTCGATCGTGCTGCCATGGCCCTCCTTCAGCCCCTTCATGAAACAGGCCTGCAGGGAACCGTCTCTTTGAACGACCCGCTTGATCCCGAGGATGAAATCAGTGAGCTCGCACGGGGTGGTGAACCGGTGCTTGAAGTCGTGGAAGAAATTCAGGAGCTGCTCCCGCGATACGTCCTCGAGAAACGCCCTGGGCGAGGGCCCCATTTCATCGAGCACGGCTGCAGCGCTCTTCTTTATCTGGGCCACCCTCCCGTAGGCAAGGGAGGATGCCAGCAGGCCGGCGATCTCCCGGTCCAGAGGATCGCTATAGCGCCAGACAAACTCCAGGGGATCGGGCGGGATAAACTTGTAGTGGTTGTATTTGTGGTAGAGCTCTTCAAGGAATGCCCGGCGAACATTCGCTGATCTTCCTCGGGAACGACGGTTCATTCGCATCTCAGCTGCAACCACACACTGCCCCGGTTTTCATCTGCCGGCACTGAGAGGAGCGTCACGTACCCTGCATATACGCCTTCAGGGCGGACAGCGCCCTGAAGGCGTCCTGGCGTCCTAGTCCTCGGGAGCAAATTCATCCTTTGAGGCACCGCATACCGGACAGGTCCAGTCATCAGGCAATTCTTCAAAGGGGGTTCCAGGGGCAATGTTCCCTTCCGGATCTCCCTCACTGGGGTCATAGATATAACCGCACACTCCACAGACATACTTCTTCATGGTACCCTCCACGATTTTTTCTTGAGCTGTCTCCTGAGACTTCAGGTCACCTTTGTAGGTTGGGGCGTTCTTCGAAGCCGTTCCCTTCTTCACGTTCTGGTAGTACGCATAGGTAAGCGGCGTCCCGCTCTTGAGGACCTCCGAGCTTGTGATCTCTGCAACGAAGATCGTATGGGTTCCGCAGTCGACGCTGCCGGTAACCCGCCCCTCCATGAAAGACAGGGCATTGTCGGTAACGATGGGGCATCCCGTTTCCCCGTTTCTGCAGGCAACCTGGGACATCTTATCCACATCCCTGCCCGACTTGAAGCCGAACAGGCCGATAAAGGGCATGGGGGTATCCTCTTCGAGGACGGATACGGCCAGCACCCCGCTGTCCTCGATATAGCGGTGAGTCAGATTGTTCTTGTTGATGCTCAGAGCAATCGAAGGCGGTTCGGCGCTCACCTGGATCACGGAATTCACAATCTGTCCGTTCGTCCTGGTGTCCGACACCGAGGACACGATGTACAAACCATAGGTGATATCCCACAGGGCCTTGCGGTCCACTACATCACTCATCAGCTGTTCCCTCCCGGAGTTTTTCCGCAATCTTACTGCCCAGAGCATAACATGTTTCCAGCGCAGCGTCATCAGGTACATATTTCGCCTTGACAGGTTCCTCCACGAGATCGACCTTCATGGCAGAGAGCACCTCGTGTATGTGCGATGCCGCTTCCCCGCTCCAGCCATAGGACCCGAATGCCGCCCCGATCAGGTTCTTCGGCTTGAGCCCCTTGAGGTAGGTGAGCACATCCGCCATGGCCGGCAGCATGTTGTTGTTGAGCGTCGATGATCCTGCCACCAGTGCCCCGGCATCGAGGACCTCGTAGGCCACGTCACTGCGGTGGAACGCTTCCATGGACATGACCTTCACCCTCGCCCCGCCGGCGATCAGACCCTCTTCTATGGCCCGCGCCATGAGCTCGGTGCTGTGCCACATGGTATGGAACAGGACAATGGCCTTGCTGGTGGGTTTCTGCTGAGCCCATGTGCCGTAGGACCCGAGGATCTTTCCCAGGTCTTTCCGCCACAGGGGACCATGATCCGGGGCAATGATCCTGATATCCAGTCCGGATCTGTCCACCTTGTCGATAAGGTTCAGGATCAGCGGCGAGTAGGGCAGGAGAATGTTGGCATAGTACGTCGCCGCCTCATAATTCAGGATCGATTCCTCCACCTCGTCGGCAAACCGCTCCACCGTGGCCAGGTGCATGCCGAAGGCATCCTGCGAGAAGAGGAGCCCGTCTTCCTTCAGGTAGCTGAACATGCTGTCCGGCCAGTGGAGCATGCGCGTTTCCATGAACGTAAGCGTCATGTTCCCCAGGGAGAGCTCGGTCCCGTCTTTGAGCGGGATAATCTCCCTCTCGATGGCAAAGTGCTCCTTCAGGGTCTTGGCGCCCATTACCGATGCAAAGACCTTCTCGGGCGATACCTCGCGGATAATATCGGCAAGGCACCCGGAGTGATCCATCTCGGAGTGATTGGAAATGATGTAGTCGATACGGGAAGGGTCCACCACCGAGGCTATGCGACTGAGCAGTTCCTGCCTGAACGGGGCCTTGACCGTATCGATGAGCGTGATCTTGTCTGCGACAACGAGGTAGGCATTGTAGGTGCTTCCCCGCTTTGTCGTATAGCCGTGAAAATCGCGGATGGTCCAGTCCACCGCGCCGACCCAGTATACATGCTCACTGACCTTGATCGCTTTGTATATTCCTGGCATACCTTCTCCTTTGCCTCAACTCTTGAGCGACGAGAGCCTGTCGCTTAAGAGTACGATGTGTTTCATCTCCTCCTCGATGATGGCATCGACCTTGTCCCTGCCGAGATCCTCAGGGACTATACCCCGAAGACCCGTATAGAACACGATGGAGTTCTTTTCCGCCTCGATGCCTTTTTTCAGGATGTCGGCCAGGGTTTCCGTCCCGGATAGCGGCACCATGGGTTCGAAGACCGCGCCAGCGGTCATTGCCCGCAGGTACCTGGCGGCAAGGTGTTCCGGGTCGAAACCGTCACTGTAGAACTCATCTCCCACGAGACGGTCTCTCATGGCAGAGAATATCCGTGCATGATCGGCCTCCATCGATGCAAGGCCAGCCAGCATGTTTTTGATCAGGGGATCGTCAAAGATCTCCGAGGCCCTGGTATAGAACTCTACCCCCTGCTTCTCGAGGCCGAGCGCCATTTCGAAAATCTCTTCTGCATTGATGCCTTTGAGCATACGTATCCTCCCTTTGTCTATCGCTCAATCATGGGGCGTGGAGTTTCTGCAACTTGTTGCCGTGATCAGGCTATCCCTGTTCACTCCGGCGAAGCAGCGGGTGGAGTGAAGGCACGGGCGGAAAGTTCTCGATCGAGCATGAACAAGCCGCCACTGTTATCGCCGACGAGCTTCAGCTGTCTGACGATACCGTCTGCATTCGACTCCTCTTCCACCTGCTCATCGACAAACCAGCTCAGCATGCTTGCCGTTGCATGATCCTTTTCCTCTATGGCGAGATCCATCAGGGCGTTGATCATGGCTGTCACCTTCTGCTCGTGCCGGTACGCATCTTCGAATGCAGCCAGCGGCGATGACCAGTCATGGGGCGGCCCTTCGATGGGGGCCAGGATCACCCTCCCGCCCCGGTCATTGAGAAAACCATAGAATTTGTCCGCATGGGTCGTCTCTTCCAGTGCCTGCACGCGCATCCAGTTGGCGAACCCCGCCAGGTTGATCGAAAGGAAATAGGCATTCATGGAAAGGTAGAGATATGCCGAGTACAGCTCGGCATTGATCTGCCTGTTCAATGCCTCCTCGACCTTCTTACTGATCATGTTATGCTCCCCTTTCCTGTCTTAAGCCTTCCAGAGGCCATGGAGGTTGCAATATTCCCTCGCTGTTATCTCGTTCGCGTCGATACAGAAGACCGCTTCCGGGGCATCACCGGGCTTGAGGAACTTGCGGTATGCCTTCCCGTCGGCAATGACCTCTATCCATTCTATGTAGTGCTTCTCCTCCATGGGATGACTGACGCTGCCTACCTTGACCTTGAATCCATCAGGGGTCTTCTCGATGACCGGCACGTGTTTTTCTTTCGCCGCATCCGTGGTGTTCTCCTTGAGCAGCTTCATCGGCTCCCCACAGCAGACCAGCTCCCCCTTGCCCTCATGGAGCACCTCCACTATGTTGCCGCACACCTCGCACTTATAGATCTCCAATCTTTTCGCCATATGGTACCTCCTGTGTAGGTTTATTGATAATCATTCCTATTATTATCTTAACTGCTTGATGTCAACCAATTTTTTATTCATATATAATATAACGCACGTGCCTGGATAATCAATCCGGCCACGATGAATTGTTATTTTCAGTATTGACAGTCAGATTTTAGGTTGTTATTAACATGCAGTACTTTGCCGAAGTGGTGGAATTTGGTAGACACGCCATCTTGAGGGGGTGGTGGGTAACTCCCGTCCGGGTTCAAATCCCGGCTTCGGCACCACAACAAGACAAAAATCACGAGAAAGTGAGACATACGATACATGGCAAGAAAGTGTGAAATATGTGGAAAAGGCCCACAGACCGGCAATAACGTTTCCCATGCAATGAACAAGACAAAAAGGGTCTGGCTTCCGAATCTGCAGAAGGTGAGAGTCGATACGGCCGAGGGCATCAAGAGACTCAAGGTTTGTACCCAGTGCATCAAGTCTGGGAGAATCGAAAAACACGTCGCTTAACGCCTCAGTATCCCCAGAGAAATCAGTACTCTCGGCATACAGAGTTCTCCTTTTCTTTCGTGAGGAGAACTTTATAGCCGTGAGATACCCTTCACCAGCCGATGCCTGAGGTCGGCATCCCGGGCAAGAAGAAATACCTCCTGCTGGATGTTCTGCGCACTTCAGGCTGCAACCGCAGCAGTATCCATGTTTGTGCTTGAATGCATGCCGGGGTTCATGGTACCTAACCTGTTTGATCCACTATATTTGTCCATGCATTGAGGAGACCGTTCATGAAGCACTTGTATATTATGGTGATCGTATGCCTCTGCGCACTGTACGGCTGCGCGGGCACGCCCGAAGACAAACCCAGGCAAGACACCGAATTCTATCTCGCCCGTTTCGACAACGTCTGGGAGACCACCCTGGAAACCCTCCGGCACGATTCGATCTCCGTCGATTCCATGGACAGGGAGAAAGGTCTCATCACCACGAGGTTTGTACATTACTCCGCAGGCCCGCAGGCCCATCACGGCCTCGAATGCATCGCCCGCAGACCTTATGACCCCCGCATGGCTATCTGGTCTCAGGTGGGATACAAGCTGACCATTCACATAACACCCATAACCGACATGAGCACCAAGGTCCGGATAACCGCCCGTATCGAGGCCTATGACAAGAATGTCACCCGTGAGTGGCACGAGTGCCTGTCCCTGGGTGTTATCGAGAATGAGTTCCTGGGAAAGATCCGGGCTCGACTATAGCGATCCTCGCGCAGGGAAGATCCAACCAGGACAGATCAAGACTCCGCCGGGGCGTCTATTGCCGCTCGATATTTTCCACACCCTTCAACCTCCTGATATCATGAAAAAGGCCATCGAGTTCGGAGAGGTCCGTGATCATTACCCGGAATATGCAGATCGAGTTGCCCGTGGCAGTGGAATGTGCCTTCATTTTTGAGATATTGATGTTCCGTGCACCGATGGTCGCCGTGATGAGGCCGAGCATGCCCGGCTTGTCTTCACAGACGACCGTAAATTCTATCTCATGGCTCTGGGCCACTTTCACATCCCATTCCACCGGGACGAGGCGCTGCGCATCGACCTCGGAGACATAGGGGCAGTTCAACCGGTGTACGGTTATCCCCCTGCCCCGGGTGATGAAACCAACCACCTTATCGCCGGGGATAGGCCTGCAGCACCGGGCATAGCGCACGAGGAGATCCTCCACTCCCTTGACGAGAATGCTCGATATATCCTGCTTCTTTTTCTTGACCGGTTCATCGGGTACCTTCTTCTGCTCCTCCGGGGCTATCTTGTGAATAACCTGGTTTACGGACAGACGTCCGAACCCGATGGCGGCATAGAGGTTCTCCGCACTCTTGAACGAAAAGTCCCTGGCTAGCTCCTCGTAATCGATATCTTTTGGCAGGTGCAGGTTCTTGATCTTCTTGTCGAGGATCTCTCTTCCCAGGGCGATGCTCTGTTCGTTCTCCTGGGTTCTCAGCCAGGTGCGGATCTTTGTCTTTGCCCTGGATGTCTTCGCAATCCGCATCCAGTCCTTGCTGGGGTGCTGTTTTGCCGACCGGAGAATCTCGATGACATCCCCGCTGTTGAGCTTGTACCGCAGCGGCACGATCTTTCCGTTCACCTTGGCACCAACGCACTGGTTTCCCAGCTGGGTATGGACGCTGTAGGCAAAATCCAGCGGGGTCGCCCCTACGGGAAAGCGTCTGACATCGCCTTTGGGCGTGAAGACATAGACATCTTCCGGATAGAGGTCGATCTTGACGCTCTGGAGAAATTCCCGCGGATCCTTGAGTTCCTTCTGCCACTCGAGGAGCTGCCTGAGCCAGGAGAGCTTCTCCCCGTCCTGATCGCTGATCCTGCTCCCGTCCTTGTAGCGCCAGTGGGCGGCAATACCCTCGTTGGCGATATAGTCCATCTCCCTGGTCCGTATCTGTATCTCGATCCGTTCCCCCCCGGGGCCGAATACCGTTGTGTGGAGAGACTGGTACATATTGGCCTTGGGCATGGCAATGAAGTCCTTGATTCTCGCCTGGATCGGTTTCCAGATGGAATGGATGATGCCCAGCGTCTCGTAACATTCCGCCACGGTATTGAGAATAATCCGTGTTCCCAGGACATCGTAGACGTCCTCGAAGGGGATGCCCTGGCGTTTCAGCTTCTGGTACACACTGTAGATGTGCTTTATCCGGCCCTTCACCTCTGCCTTCAGCCCCGACTCGACAAGCTTGGCCTGGATCTGCCCCATGATGTTCCTGAGGTCTTCCTCCTTTTCCTTCTCGATGGTGTCGAGCTTGGTCTTCAGGGTCTTGTACCCCTGGGGGTCGAGATACTTGAGGCTCAGTTCCTCGAGTTCCACCTGGAGCCAGTGAATCCCGAGCCTGTTGGCGAGCGGCGCGTAGATATCGAGGGTCTCGCGGGCGATCCGCTGCTGGGAGTTCCGGCTGTGAAATTCCAGGGTGCGCATATTGTGCACCCGGTCGGTAAGCTTGATGAGCAGGATCCTCAGATCCTTGCTCATGGCAAGGATCATCTTGCGGAAATTCTCTGCCTGCTGTTCTTCTTCCGAGCGGAAATTGATCTTGCTGATCTTGGTGAGGCCATCCACGACCAGGGCCACCTCATCCCCGAATTCCGCCTGGATATCCTCCACCTTCGTAAGGCTGTCCTCTATGGCATCGTGGAGAAGGGCGGCCGTCACCGCGGTGACATCCAGCTGCATCTGGGCGATGAGATAGGCGACCTCCAGCGGGTGGTTGAGGTAAGGCTCACCGCTCAGCCTGGTCTGTCCCTGGTGCACCCTGGCAGAAAAGACGTAGGCCTTCTCAATGATCCGCATGTCTGCATCGGGGATGTATGCAGACACCTCATCGAGTATGTCATTGATTCGTACGGTCAATAATTATTCCTACCTGAGAGCCTTGCTGAACAATAGGCTACAATCTCCTGCGGGGACACCTTCTCGACAGTGCCGGTAGAGCGCTCCTTGACCTCGACAATGCCCTCCTTCAACCCCTTCGCCCCCACCGTGATCCGGTACGGGACCCCGAGAAGGTCGGCATCCATGAATTTCACCCCGGGACGCACATCCCGGTCATCCAGGATCGTTTCTATGCCCTGCCTCTGCAGCTCGTTATAGATCGCGGTGGCAGTCTCCATGACGTCACCGGCAGTAACGTTTATGGGGAGCACCATGACCGGGTACGGTGCGATGGATACGGGCAGTGTCATGCCGGCCTCGTCGGCGTGCTGCTCGATGGCCGCGGCGACCACCCTGCCGACCCCGATCCCGTAGCAGCCCATTATCATGGGTTGCAGCACCCCGTTCTCATCGAGAAACATGGCGTTCATGGCCTGGGAATACTTCGTTCCCAGCTTGAATACATGGCCCACCTCGATGCCCCGTATGGCCTCGAGCGATCCTGCAGCACACCGGGGACAGGGATCTCCCTGCCGGGCATCCCTGATATCGTCGAGGGTGACTGCTGCCACATCCCGGGAAAGCCACACGTTTTTCAGGTGGTGATCCTCGAGGTTGCCACCGACCACATAGGGTCCGGCTTCCATCAGGGCGCTGTCGGCGATCATGCGGATCGACAGGCCGACCGGCCCGGCAAAACCCCGGGGGGCCGAGGTATGCTTCTCGATCGTTGCCTCGTCTGCCAGTTCCAGGGCATCGCAGCCGAGAACCCGCCTGAGCTTCGCCTCGTTCACCTCGTGATCCCCTCTGACCAGGGCTGCAAACACGCCCTTGTCAGAGGTGTAGATGAGGGTCTTGACGAGATTGCGCGGTTCGACACCGAGAAACTCGCAGACCTCTTCCACGGTACGGGCCCCGGGGGTATGCACCCGTTCGAACGTCCCTGCCGGGGCATCCTGAAATGCAAGCGAGGCCGGTTTCGCTATCTCGGCCTTTTCCAGGTTTGCGGCATACTTGCAGGAGGAACAGCTCAGGATGACATCCTCGCCCGTTTCTGCAAGGACCATGAACTCGTGGGAGAAGTTCCCCCCGATGGGTCCCGAGTCCGCTTCCACGGCCTTGAATTTCAGCCCGCACCGGCTGAAGATCCTTTCGTATGCGCGGTACATGGCCTCGTAGCTTTTTTCCGCTCCCCGGTCGTCGGCATCGAACGAATAGGCATCCTTCATGATGAATTCCCGTGCACGCATGATGCCGAACCGGGGCCGGATCTCATCCCGGAACTTCGTCTGTATCTGGTAGAGGTTGACGGGAAGCTCCTTATAGGAGTGGATCTGATCGCGCACGATGTCCGTGATCACCTCTTCATGGGTCGGGCCCAGTGCAAACTCGCCCCCCTTCCGGTCGATGAGTCTCAGCAGTTCCTTGCCGTACACGTTCCACCTGCCGCTCTCCTTCCAGAGCTCGGAAGGCTGTACCCCGGGCAGGAGCACCTCCTGGGCGCCGGCTGCATTCATCTCCTCGCGAATGATCGTCTCCACGCGTCTGAGCGCCTTGAGTCCGTAAGGCAGGTAGGAATAGATCCCGGATGCGAGCTTTTTGATCATGCCCGCCCTGAGCATCAGCTTATGGCTTATGACCTCGGCTTCGCGGGGCACTTCCTTCATGGTGTACAGGAACATCGATGAAAACTTCATTTCCCAATCTCCTTTTCTATCTCGCTCATGAGGCTCTCTATAATCTCTGAGGTCTGTATCCGTCTCAGCGGTTTTCCATGGGCAAACAGGATCGCGCCGTCTTTGTCACAGGCAACACCGAGATCGGCAATCCTCGCCTCACCCGGTCCATTGACCGCACATCCCATGATCGCCACGGTCAGGTGATGCCGCACCTCTTTCAGTGCATCCTCCACCTCTGTCGCAATGGAGGCCACATCGGCATTCGCCCGGGCACAGGTAGGGCAGGAAATGACCCGGACGCCTTCTTTCCTCAGGCCGATGCTTTCTAGCAGCACCCTGGCTGCCATGACTTCCTGGAGCGGATCCGCCGACAGAGAGATCCGTATGGTGTCTCCGATCCCCTCGAGCAGCAGCGACCCGATCCCCACCGAGGACCTGATGAGTCCCGAGAACAGGGGGCCCGCCTCTGTCACCCCGAGGTGCAGCGGCCACTGGGAAATATCTGCAAATCGCCGGTATGACTCGACGGTTTCCAGGACATCCGAGGACTTCAGCGAGACCTTGATGGCCTGAACCCCCATGTCTTCGAGCGTTTCGACATATTCCCGCGCATTCTCCACCAGGGCCCCGACCCTGTCGGGGCCGTACTTCTCCAGCAGGGTCTTCTTCACCGATCCGAGGTTCACCCCCACGCGAATGGGAATGCCCGCATCGATTGCCGCCCGCGCAACCAGGCGCACCTTCTGCCTGTTCCCGATATTGCCCGGATTGATCCGGATACCGTCGGCTCCGGCAGCTATCGCGCCGATGGCCAGCCGGTAGTCAAAATGGATATCGGCAATAACCGGTACGTGCGCACCCGCCTTTATCTCGCCGAAGGCAGCCAGCGATTCCCCGTCGGGAATGCTCACCCGCACGATATCGCACCCTGCCTGCTCGAGGGCCCGGATCTGGGACAGGGTTTCCCCCGCATCCCTGGTCGACGTGTTGGTCATGGACTGAATGCTCACCGGAGCACCATCACCAACCGGGACCTCCCCTACATAAATCCTTCTTGTGCCCTCTCGATGAAGAGTCATTCAGCATTGAGTATCATATTCAATACTAAGACTCAAGATTGTAACCGGTTTAAACGATAAGATCATCGATGAAAAGAATTGCCCCGGCAGAGATCGAATCTCTCTTGAATGATCTTGGCGATATCCCTACGCTCCCCTCCATCGCCACCACGATCATGGAGAAGACCCTCGACTCGCAGGTGAATGCCCGCCAGATTGCGCAAATGGTGGAGAAAGACCAGGCCCTCGCCCTCAAGGTGCTCCGGGTTGCCAATTCACCCTTCTACCGGAGAATAAAGGAGATCTCCACCATCCGCGGCGCAGTGGTGCTGCTCGGATTCAATGTACTCAAGAGCATCGTCCTGAGCATCAGCGTGATCAATCTCTTCAACGGCAAGGACCGGCGGGCACTGGACTTCTACAAGTTCTGGCAGCACAGCATCGCCTGCGCGGTGTGTGCCAAGGCCATTGCGAGCAAGGTGCTCCCTTCGTCTGCCGAGGATGCCTTTATCGCAGGACTGCTCCATGACCTCGGGAAGGTGGTTGCAGACCAGCTCATCTGCCGCAACGGGGAATACGAAGAGGTCCTCGCGGTCATGAACCGTTCGACCTCCGACATCATTGAGGTAGAGAACAGCATCGTCGGGATCGATCATGCAACCATCGGCAAATATCTCCTGGAAAAATGGAATCTCCCGGCCCAGCTCAGCAAGACCATTGCCTTTCACCACAATCTCGCCGGGATAACCGATGATGACCTGACGAAGAAACTCTGCTCCATCATCCATGTGGCCGATATCGTCACCAATCATCTGGGACTTGGCCTCAGCCAGGCCCAGGGAGGATATGTCGACCCGGCTCTCCTGAAGCAGCTCAATCTGACCAGCCAGGATATCCAGGATATTTCCATCACCTTGAAAGACAGCATCGCCCATATAAGCGAGGAGATGGGGATACCCAAGGCCGAGCCGAAAACCTATTTCGAGGTCCTGCAGTTCGCCAACGCGCAGCTCGGAAAGCTGAGCCTCGACCTCGAACAGAAGAAGATGGCCCTGGAGCGCAGGACCGTTGAACTCTCGAGCCTGAACCAGATGAGCAGCCAGCTGCAGTCATCCATGAAACTCTCCGACATCACCAATATCCTCACCCTCAACAGCCTCACCATCCTCGACTGCCGGAAGACCAGGTGCCTCATGCGTCTGAACAACCTGCGCATCATGGTTACCGAATCGTTCTGGCTGACCAATTCAGCCCAGACGCGCAGCGGCATGGCAAGTGCCACGAAAGAACTCCTGGACCGAACCAACGGGACCTATCCCAAGGGCATGACTATTGTCTACGCCCCCCTGAAGGTTGAAAACAAAATCATCGGCGTTATCGAGGCCCTGCCCCAGGAACAGGCGAGCCCTGAAGAGCTGAGCCAGAAGACGCTCATGCTGAGAACCATAGCAGAGGTCGGCGCCCAGGCAATCCAGAGGGCAATGCTCATGACCAGGAATATAAAATCCCAGCGGCTTGCAGCGGTATCCAAGACCGCCATCGCCGCCAACCACGAGATCAACTCCCCACTGACCACCATCCTCCTCAAGCTGGATATGCTCATAAAGGACGGCAACCTGAGCAAATCCGTCAGCGACGGCCTCCAGGGCATCAAGAATGAGACGATCAAGATAAAGACCGTGGTAAAGAAGATGCTCGAGATTTCGGATGTGGTGGAAACCAGCTATGTCAAGGATGAGAAGATGCTCGATATCCACCAGGCCTCCAGACCTGATAATCCGGGACGCAGGGGATGCCAGGCCGCCAACCAGGCCCCGCCGCCCGACAGCCTCTCCGGTTTCGAAGACTACCTCGACGATAAATCCGGCACCGCGCCCAGACAGGAGCAGGCACCCCGGGCCGGGGTATCCAGCCAACCCACCCCGGGGTTCGAAGACTACCTCGATCAGCAGCATCGGGAGATAAGCAAAGGCATCTCCGCTTCGAGTCCTTCCCTCCCGGACAACCCGGGTTTCGAGGATTATCTCGAAGAATAGCCTCCGGCAGATCCCTGCCGTGATCTGTTCCCTCACAGCATAGGTACAAGAGGACCCCCCGTTCTGCAGGTGGTTCAAAGGGCTTCCCGGCGTCTTGAAGGTGGCCGGGAGAACCCGGGGGCTCACTACGCCAGGCTGCGACCACCTTCGGTGATCTGGTTGAGCCAGTCCCGGTACATGACCGAGAGGATCATGAAGTCCTTCTCGTTGTCCACGTCCAGTGCCGCTCCGCCCACGGTGGTCTCAACGATCTTGCAGCGGGCCCCAAGAAGGTTGGAAAGCATCCGTTCCACCCTCTCCAGTGTCACCGGAAAGCTTATGAGGTGTGCCGCGGTGTCCATTCCCACGGAGGCCAGTCCGGCGGAGAGCTGAAGGAGCAGGTAGATGCCCAGCGTCTTCCCGATATTGCCCGGACCGAGCCTGATGATCTCGATGAGGGTCTTGACGATGTTGTAGAATTCTTTCTGATACCGGAATTCATAGGCCTTGAGCACCAGGTCGATGCTCTCTATGAGCATGAAAGGCCGCGCCATGTGAAGATTGTTCTGTCTGAAATTCCCGTCCCAGGTGTGGAAGGTGGCCATCTTGATCCCCGGTCTCCCTTTTCTGGGGCCGAAGAACTTCAGGATCTCCTCGGAGGTAATGCCGGCCACGTAGTCGTAGCCGCTCATGTCGCACTGGGACAAGAACTCTTTCAATTCTCTCACGGACAGCAGCGGGATATCGCCGGAAAGGAACAGCACATGCTTGTCCCGGTGGGTATTGATGATATCGTAGGTCACCTCCGGGGTCTGCCGGTACTCGGGCAGGGTCTGGAGAAAACCCTCCCAGCCGTTTTCCGCGAGACTCCTCTTCTGTTCGACGATATCCACTCCCAGGTCGCCGATGACCTCTTCGAACTTGGCCTTGGGTCCCACCACCACGATGCGGTCTATGTCGTCACAGGCAAGGAGCACCTCGACGATGTGCCTGATAATCGGTTTACCCGCAACGTCGAGCAGTGCCTTGTTTCTCTTGAATACCTTCCGTGCCGCCTTCCCGTCTCCCGCAGCGATAACAGCGTCTATTCCCATGTCTTTGGTATGACCTTAAAAAATTTTCTCTGTCAAGAGAGCAAATTGCCGTGAAAGGGGACATCGCGGCAAAAAGATCCCACCGCAGCCGAAGACCCTCATCCCGACTCTGCCGGCCCTGCCATGACTCCAGCAGGCAGTCTCCTGCGGTCTCTCATCAACCATGACCGGCCTGTCCCTGGGCCCTTGACATATCCTCCGGATACAACTAGAGCATCTCTCATTACCGGGAATGCGTGCCATTGATGAAGATGACTACAGACTCGACAGCCACCGGAGTGTACCTGCCCCGGGCTTTTGCCGCGGCATGGCCGATCTGCCTGGGATACCTTGCCATAGGCCTTGCCTTCGGGGTCCTCGCACGGCAGGCAGGGTTTGCGGTGTATCAGATCGCGCTCATGTCCCTGGTGGTTTTTGCCGGCTCGGCCCAGTTCATTGCCGTATCCATGATAAGCGCCGGCGCATCGGTGCTCTCCGTGATCGCCACCACCTTCATGGTCAATCTCAGACACATCCTCATGAGTTCCTCCCTGACGCTTCACCTCAGGGGAGAACGCAAATCCATGCTCTCACTCTTCGCCTACGGGGTTACCGATGAGAGTTTTGCCGTAAATCTCGGGAAATTCTCAGAGGGGACCTGGTCGCTCAAGCATGCACTCGTGGTCAATCATGTAGCCAATTTCTTCTGGGTGATGAGCACCATCCTAGGCGGCTATGCAGGCAGCTTCATACCCGAGGGGGCCTTCGGAATCGACTATGCCCTCACTGCCATGTTCCTCTGCCTGCTCGTGTTTCAGCTCAAGGGCCGCCTCTATGTCTTTGTCTCGGCAGTGGCCGGGGTCCTCTCCGTCATCTTCTTTCTTGCCATACCCGGCAATTCCTACGTGATCCTCTCGTCTGTCCTGGCCGCCACGACCGGGGTGGTCATAAAGAGCTGCTACCTCCACAAGAAGAGAACTTCGGGGGAACCATGACGAGCGAGGCATACCTTCTGTGCATACTCGGCATGGGTCTGGTCACCTACATTCCCCGCTGGCTGCCCCTGTTTTGCCTTTCAGACAGGCGTCTGCCCCTGTGGCTCGTGGAATGGCTGACCTATGTCCCTGCCTGCATCCTGAGCGCCCTGATCTTTCCCTCCATCGTCATCGACCCTGAAACCGGAGGGGTTGACTTCCTGCAGCCGGCATTCCTCGTTGCCATCCCCACCTTTCTGTTTGCCCTCAAGACACGCTCTCTGGGCGGAACCGTGATCGTGGGAATGGCCCTGTTCTGGCTTGCAGACAAATTCCTGTGATTTCGTTTAATAGCACGGGTTGCTTCGGCTGCAGGCCACCTCAATCCTGTCAGCCTGACCCGTCGCAATAACCGGTACAAATATCGGCAGTTGCTTTCATCAAACCAATCCTGGTAGAACGCCAAAGAATGATCTATGTAAAACTCCTCCTGACCGCGGTGTTCTGGGGCGGCACATTCATCGCCGGGAGGATCATTGCAGCGGATATCGGGCCTTTTTCAGGGGCCTTTCTCCGGTTTCTGTTCGCCTCTGCCCTTCTGCTGGTCTGCACCCAGACGATCGACGGCGGCCTGCCGAGGCTGACGCGCAGCCAGATCATCCCCGCGATCCTGCTCGGACTCACCGGGGTGTTTGCGTACAATGTCCTTTTCCTGGCAGGGCTGAAGACCGTTCCCGCCGGAAGGGCCTCCGTCATCATCGCGAACAATCCGGTATTCCTTGCCCTCTTGTCTGCACTGTTCTTCAAGGAACAGCTCAATCTCAAAAAGGTGACCGGGATCCTTCTGAGCCTCACCGGTGCCATCATTGCCATAACCCGCGGCGATCCCGCCATGATCTGGCAGGGTGCCTTCGGCCACGGGGAGGTGCTCATATTCGGCTGCGTAGCCAGCTGGGTTTCCTATTCGCTCATCGGCAAGAAGCTCATGCACGAGCTCTCTCCCCTGGCGGCCGTTACCTACTCTGCCCTCTTCGGAACGGCCTTCCTCCTGCTGCCTGCCGGTCTCGAGGGCCTCTCGGGGGACATCTGCCGGTACTCCTTCACGACCTGGATGGGCATCCTCTATCTCTCCCTGTTCGGCACGGTCATCGGGTTCACCTGGTTCTACGAGGGAATCAAGACCATCGGGCCGACGAGATCCGGGGTGTTCATCAACTTCGTTCCGGTCAGCGCCATCATCCTGGCCTGCATCATGCTCGGAGAAGAGCTGGATGTCTCCCTCGTCCTCGGGGTTTTCCTGGTGACTACAGGGGCCTTCCTCACAAACAGGCCCTGAGGAAACCTCTGGTAGGCAACCACACCCGTACCTTCGACAGCGTGTCTCCCGATCTGCCCTTTATGCATTGTTTCCGGGCTGCTAAACCTTGACATTGCCGATATGTCAGCGTACTTATCTAATAACATAGAATCATTCTCGCTTGTAAAAAAGAGGAGGTATTAGGATGAAAAAGTTTTTATGGTTTATTGTCGGGGTAATCATCATAGCCGTCATCGTTGTGATGGTGACACAAAAAAAGGGAGAAGAAACAGCGACCCTGGGAAAGACCCTGAAACTGGCCATGGATGCCGATCCGGTATCCCTGGACCCTCACGTACAGCTTTCCGGGGGCATGCTCCAATACTCCCATATGGTGTTTGATCCGCTCATCCGCTGGACCAAGGATATGCAGCTGGAGCCGAGACTGGCGACAAAGTGGGAACTTATCGATGAGAACACCATGAGGTTCTACCTGCGCCAGGGGGTGAAATTTCACTCCGGGAATCCCCTGACGGCAAAGGATGTAAAGTGGACCGTCGAACGGCTGAAGAAGAGCCAGGACTTCAAGGGCCTGTTCGAACCATTTGTCGGGGTCAATGTCATCGATGACTATACCTGCGACCTCGTGACCAAGAAACCCTATTCGCTCGTACTCAGCATGGCAACCTATATCTTCCCCATGGACAGCGTATTCTACACGGGCACGGACGAGACGGGAAACCCCAAGGATGCCATTGTCAAGACAGGGCCTTCCTTTGCCCTGAACCATGAATCCGGGACCGGCAAATACATGGTAACCAAGCGCGAGCAGGGAGTGGAGACCGTCTTCGAACAGTTCGCGGACTACTGGGATACCGCTTCCCCCGGCAATGTGGGCAAGATCATCCTTACCCCCATCAAGAACGATGCGACACGCGTTGCCGCCCTGCTCTCCGGCGATGTGGATTTCATCATGCCGGTTCCACCCCAGGATTACGAACGGGTGGCCACGAGCGAAAACTCCCAGCTCATAGCAATGCCCGGAAGCCGCATCATCACCTTCCAGCTCAACCAGAACAGGCGGGCAGAATTCAAGGATGCCCGGGTTCGGCTGGCCATCGTGTATGCCATCAACAACGAGGGCATCGTGGAGAGCATCATGAAGGGGACGGCAACCGCGGCAGGCCAGCAGGCCCCCGAGGGATTCGCCGGATACAAAGCGACCCTCACACCCCGGTATGACCTGGAAAAGGCACAGGCGCTCATGAAAGAGGCCGGCTATGAGAACGGCTTCACCTGTTCCATGATCGCGCCCAACAACCGCTACGTCAACGACGAGAAGATCGCCGAGGCGGTGGTTTCCATGCTCGCCAGAATCAATATCAAGGTAAACCTCCAAACCATGCCGAAAGCCCAGTACTGGGATCAGTTCGATGCCCAGGTGGCCGACATCCAGATGATCGGATGGCATCCCGATACCGAGGATTCTGCCAACTACTCGGAGTTCCTTGTGATGTGCCCGAACAAGGAAACCGGCTACGGCCAGTACAACAGCGGCAATTACTGCAACACCAAGGTGGACGAGCTCGTGCTCGCGAGCCAGCCGGAGACCGACCAGGTCAAGCGCTCCGCCATGCTCCAGGAAGTGGAACAGATCCTCTACGATGAAGCGGCCTATGTTCCGCTCCACTGGGAGAACCTCTCCTGGGCCGGCAAGAAGAACCTCAACATAGAGCCTATTGTCAACGTGATGAATTTCCCGTATTTTGGAGACATGGTAATAGAGTAAACGTGGGTAAAGGGAATACAGACTCTGACACAGGGGCATATACCTGCGGGTATATGCCCCTTGTTCTGCAACGAGACAACGAATAGATGTTTGCATTCACTGTAAGAAGGATAGCCCAGGGCATCTTCGTGATGCTCGTGATCAGCTTTCTGTGTTTCACCATACAGCACCAGATAGGCGATCCTGTCCGTGATATCGTCGGGATATCGGTTTCCACTGCCGAGCGGGAGGCCCTGCGGGATAAAATGGGGCTTAACGACCCGTTTCTCACCCAGTACGTGAGGTTTCTCGGCAAGGCGGTCCATGGCGACGTGGGCATGTCGTTCTTTTTCAAGAAACCCGCACTGAGTGTCATCCTCGCAAAGGCGCCGGCAACCCTCGAACTCGTGTTCATAAGCTCCATCATCATTATCTTTGTCTCCATCCCGCTCGGGATCTACTGCGCCATCAATCCCAGAAAAATCCTGTCCCGGATCATCATGGGGCTGAGCATCGTGGGGGTGTCCATCCCGGTCTTTCTCACCGCCATCATACTCATCTATATCTTTTCAGTGGAGCTTCACTGGCTCCCCTCCTACGGGAGGGGCCAGCTCGTCCAAATCGGCCCCTGGCGCACCGGGCTGCTTACGCTCGACGGATGGAAACACCTGATCCTGCCGAGCATCGCCCTGTCCTCCATCATGCTCCCGCTGTTCATCCGGCTCATACGCTCCCAGATGATGGAGGTCCTCGAGACCGACTACATCAAGTTCGCCTGGGCAAAGGGCCTTCACCGCAAGCGCATCTGGTTCGTACACGCCTTCAAGAACACCCTGCTGCCCGTGATCACCGTGGGCGGCGTGCAGCTGGGCACCATGATCGCCTTCACCATCCTGACCGAGACGGTCTTTCAGTGGCAGGGGCTCGGGTTCCTCTTCATCGAGGCTGTCGAGCGTGCAGACACGACACTGCTCGTGGCATACCTCATGGTGGTCGGGGTCATATTCGTCGTGGTGAATACCCTCGTGGATATCGTCTACGGCCTCGTCAACCCCATGGTGAGAATACAGGGGAGCAAGTAATGGGACGGCTCAGACGCATCAGGGAATCCTACATGCTCTACAGCTTCCTGAGGGATCCTGTGGCCATGCCCTGTTTCATCATCCTGTGCCTGCTCATACTGGTGAGTTTTCTCTCCCCGGTACTTGCACCCTATAATCCCTACGAGGGGGCTTCCATCAATGTGCTCAACGCAGAAACCCCTCCCATGTGGATGAGCGGGGGCACCCCCGATTTCATCCTGGGAACCGACAGCCAGGGACGAGACCTCTTGAGCACCCTGCTCTACGGCATGCGCATCTCCATTATCATCGGCTGCTGTGCCGTGGTCATGCAGGCCTTCCTGGGGGTGATCATCGGGCTCCTCTCCGGATATATAGGCGGCAGGGTCGACTCGTTCCTCATGCGCCTGGCGGACGTGCAGCTCTCGTTTTCCACCATGATGGTGGCGATCTTCTTGGGCGCCATCTTCCAGGCTGCCTTCGGTGTCTCCATGTACGAGGAGTTTGCCGTTCCCCTGCTCGTGTTGGTGATCGGCCTTGCGGAATGGCCCCAGTATGCGCGGACCGTCCGGGCATCTGTCCTGGCGGAAAAAGAGAAAGAGTACATCGAGGCTGCACGGGTTATCGGGCTGAACGCATACCGGATCATGTGGCGCCATATCCTGCCGAACACGCTCTCGCCGGTCCTCGTGATCTCCACGGTCCAGGTGGCCAATGCCATCATGAGCGAGGCCGCCCTGTCGTTTCTCGGTCTCGGCATGCCTGTTACACGGCCGTCGCTCGGTTCGCTCATCAACTCGGGATTTGAATTCATCTTCTCCGGCTCATGGTGGATCACCCTGTTCCCCGGGGTCTTCCTCATCGTGCTCATCCTCGTCATCAATCTCCTGGGCGACTGGCTCAGGGATGTCCTCAACCCGAAGTTGTACAAGGGATAGACCATGGAACACCTGCTGGAACTTCAAGACGTCGTTATCAGGTTTGCACTTCGATCCGGCGATCTGACCGCAGTGGACGGGGTGAGCTTCTCGCTCAACAGAGGCGAACGCATGGGGCTGGTGGGAGAAAGCGGGGCCGGAAAATCCGTAACCGGGTTTTCCATCATCGACCTCATCAGCAAACCCGGATACATCTCGTCAGGCCGCATCCTCTTCGAGGGCAAGGACCTGGCCGGCCTGAGCGAAGAGGAGCTGCGGATCATCCGGGGCAACAGGATCAGCATGATCTTTCAGGACCCCATGATGACCCTCAACCCGGTGCTCACCATAGGGACCCAGATGGTGGAGACCCTGCAGGCGCACAGGGACATCAGCGACGAAGAGGCACACGGTATAGCCCTCGAGAAGTTGCGGAAGGTCCATATCCCCTCTCCGGAAAAACGTCTTATCCAGTATCCCCATGAATTTTCCGGCGGGATGAGGCAGCGGATCGTCATCGCCATCGCCCTCCTGACAGACCCGGCCCTGATTATTGCCGATGAGCCCACGACAGCGCTCGATGTCACCATCCAGGCCGAAATACTCGATCTCCTGCTCGAGCTGTGCGAGTCCGAGAAAACCGGGCTCATCCTCATCACCCATGATCTCGCCGTGGTTTCCCAGGTAACACAGAAGATCGCGGTCATGTATGCAGGCAAGATCGTTGAAATGGGTGACACGACCCGGATCATATCCCAGCCGAAGCACCCCTATACCCAGGGACTGATCAATGCCCTGCCGGGAAGCGAACACCTCGGCAAACGGCTCAACCAGATTCCCGGCATGATGCCGAACCTGATGAGCATACCTCCCGGGTGTTCCTTTCACCCGAGATGCCCCTTGAGAGTGGCTGTCTGCGCTCAGCAGATCCCCGAACTCCTGTACTATGAGAAGTTCTCGAGGGAGGTCGCGTGTCACGTAATGGAGCAGCTCTCCGGGGGGGACCTATGAACGTGACCACACCGCTTGTCGAGGTGCACAACCTCATCAAACACTTCGATATATCGGGCGGCCTGCTGGAACAGCTCCGCCTGGAAAAGATGCACATCACCCGGAAGAAGACCATTGTCCATGCACTCAACGACGTGAGCTTCTCCATCTCCCCGGGAGAAACCTTTTCCGTGGTAGGCGAATCCGGCTGCGGCAAATCGACCCTCGGCAGGGCTGTTCTCCGACTGTATCCCGTTGACGGTGGCCGGGTCATCTACTCCGGCGACCGGATCGATACCAAGAATGCCCGGGAGATGCTCCCGTACCGGCGAAAGATGCAGATGGTTTTCCAGGATCCCTATGCATCGCTCAACCCCCGCATGAAGGTGGAACAGATCCTCCTGGAACCGATGCTCTTTCACAATCCCGGCATGTCCCTTGCCGAGGCAAAGGACAAGATGGCCGCGGTCATGGAACAGGTGGGGGTCGATCCGGGCTGGGCATCGAGGTATCCCCATGAGTTTTCCGGGGGACAGCGTCAGCGGATCAGCATTGCCAGGGCCCTCATGGTGGAGCCTGAATTCATCGTGGCAGACGAACCCATCTCCGCCCTGGATGTATCCATCCAGGCACAGATCCTCAATCTGTTCATGGATGCCCAGGAGATGCGAGGGCTTACCTACCTGTTCATAACCCACGACATGTCCGTGGTGAAACACATCAGCACCCGCGTTGCGGTGATGTACCTGGGTACCATCTGCGAACTCGCCAGGACAGACGATCTCTTCAGGGCGCCCCGCCATCCCTACACCCAGGCACTCCTGAGCGCCATCCCGGTCCTGGGCAGCAAGAGGGCTGCCCACATCAAGCTGAAAGGCGAGGTCCCCACCCCCATCGAGCTGCCGCCGGGCTGCGTGTTCCACAAACGCTGCCCGCATGTGTTTGCACGGTGCACGGCAGAGGTGCCGAGGTTGTGCCGGCACGATTCAGGCAGGCTCGTTGCCTGTCACGCGATCGAGGAAGGACGGATCTGAAGGGCAATGACTTTCCTTTCCGGCTCACTATTATGAGAAAGATGGCTTCCCGCAGCATGATTTCTTTATCAGCACTTGACAGCCACCCCTTACATCAGCTATATCCGAGCCCTATTTAGTAGTTAAGGAGTAATGTGTATGAGTTCATTCAGCGCAAAAAAGGGTGAAGTCTCCAGGAATTGGGTACTCATCGATGCAACGGACAAGGTTCTTGGAAGGCTTGCAGCCGATGTTGCATCCATCCTGCGGGGAAAAACAAAGCCGGAGTATACCCCTCACATCGATGTCGGCGATTTTGTCGTGATCGTCAATGCAGACAAGATCAAGCTCACGGGCAATAAACTCGATCAGAAGATGTACTACCACCACAGCGGGTACATGGGGGGCCTCAGGGAACAGACGGCAAAGCAGCTGCTCGAGAAGAAACCCGAAGATGTCATCAAGCATGCTGTCAAAGGGATGCTCCCGAAGAACAGCCTTGGAAGATCGATGTTCAAGAAGCTCAAGGTATATGCAGGCGAGCATCACCCGCACGAAGCTCAGATGCCTCAAACGATCAATCTATAAGAGAGGAAATTTATGGCAGAAAGGATTTATGCCACCGGAAGAAGGAAGAATGCTACCGCACGGGTGTGGTTATCTCCCGGAAAAGGGCAGTTCACGGTTAACGGAAAACCCATGAATGAATACTTTGACAGGGAAACATTGAAGATGTCTGCCATGCAGCCCTTTGATATCACGGAGACCTCCGGGCAGTTCGATATCCTTGCAACGGTCAAGGGCGGCGGCATCTCAGGCCAGGCCGGTGCGATCCGTCACGGTATTTCCAGGGCGCTGGCCGAGTTCGATATCGAAAGATACCGCTCGAGGCTCAAGGCTGCAGGGTTTCTCACCCGTGATCCCAGAATGGTTGAGCGGAAAAAGTTCGGCCTCCACAAGGCGCGCAAGAGACCTCAGTTCTCCAAGAGGTAACTACCGTTGTCTCTCTCAGTAGGTATCCTGGGTGCTACCGGGTATACCGGGGCAGAACTCATAAGGCTTCTGCATCGTCACCCCCGGGCCAGGATCACCTACTGTTCGTCCCGTCAATACAATGGAAAGAGTATATCACAGGTGCTCGGATTTCTCCGGGGCAGTGCGGACTTCGTGCTCGAGGAATTCGATGCGCAGGCCATTGTCAACCGCTGCGACGTTATCTTCTCCTGTCTCCCCCACGGTGCCGGCATGGGGTTTATCTCCGAGATCATCGATTCGGTCAAGGTCATAGATCTCAGCGCAGACTTCAGGATCAAGGACGAGCAGACCT
The DNA here is from genome assembly GCA_018434685.1 of Deltaproteobacteria bacterium. GTDB lineage: Bacteria > Desulfobacterota > Desulfomonilia > UBA1062 > UBA1062 > DSAD01. The sequence continues at coordinate 455,840 of JAHDOV010000004.1, read as the reverse complement.
ATGCATCATGGTATACCGAGCACGCCTGTGCAGAACTCCTTGCTGCCGCTGTCTATGGCCTCAGCGAGGTATACCGAAGCGAGATTGCCGGGGCATCCCTCGTTGCCAATCCAGGCTGCTACCCCACGAGCATCCTCCTGCCCCTTGTCCCGCTGCTCAGGGAAGGTCTTGCCGATCATTCGGGAATCATCGCAGACAGCAAGAGCGGGGTTTCCGGTGCCGGCAGGGGCTTGAGCCTGTCCACCCATATCTGCGAGTCGGGAGAGAGCTTCTCGGCCTACAAGGTGGGCAGGTCCCACCGGCACATCCCGGAGATCGAGCAGGAGCTCACCATTGCCGCTGCAGCTCCGGTCACCATCGAGTTCACCCCCCATCTCCTCCCCATCTCCCGGGGCATGCTCTCCACGATCTACTTCCACACGACCCATGACGAAAAGATCCTGCGGGACTGTCTGAGCACGTTTTACCAGGACTGCCCCTTTGTCCATGTCCTCCAGGAGGGATTCCCTTCCACAAAGGATGTACGGGCAACGAACAGGTGCATCATCGGGCTGGCCAGGAACCAGGCGACCTCGAGGGCCGTCATCGTGAGCGTCATCGACAATCTCACCAAGGGGGCATCGGGCCAGGCAGTTCAGAACATGAATCTCATGTTCGGCTTGCCCGAGACCGACGGCCTTGACTCCATCCCGGTATTCCCGTAACTTAGTTCTATTAGGTACAGGGTCCAGGGTACAAGGTTAACCGGGATACGGATCTTTTTATTCTGTCCTGTAGTAGGTGCCCTGTTTTTTTCATTTGATTCATAAACCTTATACCGTACACCTCATACCCTGGTCTGAAAGGAGGTCCACGATGAATGGTCCGATCCGAAAACCCGTGATTGCGGGCAGCTGGTATCCGGATAACCCCAGCACCCTCAGGAACGACATCTCCCGCTATCTGAAAGATGCGGCCATCCCGGAAATAGCCGAGAAACCCGCGGCCATCATCAGTCCCCATGCCGGCTACCTGTACTCCGGACCGGTTGCTGCGTATGCCTACAAGACACTCTTTGGCCATGACTATTCCACGGTCGTGGTAATAAGCCCTTCCCACCGGACCTATTTCCCTTTCGTTTCGGTCTGGGCCAGGGGGGGGTTCGAAACCCCCCTGGGGATCATCGACGTGGACGAGGATCTCTGCGACAGGCTCCTGCACTCCTCACCGGACATACAGGATGACAGGCGTCCCCACACCGCAGAACATGCCCTCGAGATCCAGCTCCCCTTCCTCCAGTCCGTAGTGAAGTCCTTCAGACTCTGCGGGCTCATCATGGGTCAGCAGGACTTTACCCTGTGTGAAGCCCTTGCCCATAGCCTTGCAACACAGATTGAAGATCCCGGAGAGGTTCTCGTGGTGGCAAGCTCCGATCTATCGCATTTCCACTCGGCCGCCAAGGCCGAGGACATGGATTCCAGGGTGGTCAGACGGATCGAGGAATTCGACCCCGCGGGACTGCGCCGCGACCTTGACCGCAGTGAGTGCGAGGCGTGCGGTGGAGGTCCGATCATGACAGCACTGCTTTACGCCAGGGCCATCGGCAGGAAGACCTCGAAGATCCTGCACTATGCCCATTCAGGGCACATCACCGGAGACAAGGCATCGGTGGTGGGGTATCTGGCTGCAGTCATATATTGACCGTTCTCCCCTCTTTCCCGCCCCGAAGCCTCCCGGGGGCTTATCGGTACACCGACTGGGGGCCACAATTATCTTGACATATTGGCAGGCACGTTTAATTATCACACCATTGATGCTGCACGGTTCCAGGTGTTTGTTTTTGCGATGAAAGGGTATCATTGCTTCGCACGGATAATTGAGGACACGAAGAGATCAAAGAGCGGTTCGACACATCGCTCAATCGTGGCACCAGTGAGGATCTCTTGCAGGAGTTCGATATCCCTTGTGAGACGTTAGGAGGCTCTAGGATGAAAAGATCTGTTTCCGTGGCAATCCTGCTAATCTGTAGTCTTTTCCTGCTCTTCTCTTGTGCAAAACATAACCCGCCGCGGTGGGTGTATGAGCCCGACGCCATAACAATCAATCTCAGGGCGGACAAACAGCTCAACTTGCATGACGAGGCAGCGCACACCCTGTCGGTGTGTGTCTATCAGCTCAAAGATCCCAAGGCCTTCCAACGGTTCGCCGACCAGCAGGACGGCCTGCTTCAGCTTTCCGAGTGTGGTATTTTCGACCCCAGCGTGGCAGGCACCAGGCGGGTGATCGTGCACCCGGATCAGGAGCTGACCATGACGCTTGACCGGGAAGTGGGGGTGAAATATATCGGCATCGTGGCCGGCTACTCCGGCATGGACAAAGCCGGCAGCATACGCTTCTACAAGATCCCGGTGGTCAAGAAAGGCCTCCACCGGACCAATGTCCCGGGGAAGATGAACATCACCCTGATCCTTGGCAGGAATAAGATCTTGACCCCCCAGGGACGCTAGCGCAGGCGATACCGGGAGATCTCCATAAGAATACTCTCCGGGCCCGGGATGTTCGAAGAACACTCCTGGGACCTGGTTACCAGACCCTGTTTTCTTTATTACCAGGGGGCTGATCCCTCCTTGACGGTACGACGGCCAGCCGGAGAGGAAACGGCAGCGTTGCCGGTCATCGGCCACGCCTTTTTTCGATGTATCGAGGCGGTAGTCAACCGTTGCAGCCCTGCCCCCCGCTCCAGCCGATTCCGGTGCCGCGCCCTCCGGCATGACGCCCGGGACGAAGCAGCCATTGACAAACCCCGCGGCATTTACTACAGCAAAACAGACACACCGGCGGCAGGGAAATCCTTACAGGAGCGCAAAGGCATTGCCCCTGGTACCGGCGATCCCTGTGGATCACCGATGGTCCCGGGAAGACCCTGGCACAAGGCCGGGGCAGCAGGACATATTATTTTGGATGAGGACGGGTGTTCTCTCAAGAGTGCAGAGGGCTGTTCCGAGTGATTTCAACACACTACACATAGAAGGTGGAACAAATATACTATATGGAAAACATTCGTAATTTCAGCATCATTGCCCATATCGACCATGGCAAGTCAACCCTTGCCGACCGCCTGATCCAGAAGACCGGGATCTGTAACGCACGGACCTACCGGGACCAGATGCTCGACAACATGGATATCGAACGGGAGCGGGGAATTACGATCAAGAGCCAGGCCATCACCCTGCCGTATCAGGCCGAAGATGGCAAGCTCTATTACCTGAACCTCATCGATACCCCGGGACATGTGGATTTCTCCTATGAGGTGTCCCGCTCTCTGGCTTCCTGTGAGGGTGTCCTGCTCCTGATCGATGCCGCACAGGGTGTTCAGGCCCAGACCCTTGCCAATCTCTACCTCGCCATGGAACACGATCTTGAAATCATCCCGGTCATCAACAAGATCGACCTCCCCTCTGCAGACGTTGACCGGGTCCTCGAACAGATCGACACGGAACTCGGGCTTGACCCTGACACCCACCTTAAGTGTTCTGCCAAGGAAGGGACCGGGATCGATGAAATCCTGGAGGCCGTTGTCCACCGGGTACCACCTCCCAGGGGCGACGCCCGATCACCGCTTGCTGCCCTGATTTTCGATGCTCACTACGACTCCTTCCGCGGTACCGTTATCCACTGCCGCATCTTCGAGGGAACCGTCAGGAGCGGCGATATCATCCGGTTCATGTTCAATGATTCAGCCTACCGTGTGGAGGAGGTCGGACATTTCCTCCTCTCGCGCGAGAAGAAGGATCAGCTTAGTGCCGGCGAGGTCGGCTACATCATCGCCGGCGTGAAGACGGTCTCCGACGTGAGTATCGGCGATACGATCACCCTGGATGAACGGCCCTGCGACAAGCCCCTGCCAGGGTTCAAGGAAGTCAAGCCGGTGGTTTTCGCCTCCATCTATCCCATCGCCTCGGATGATTACGAAGACCTGGCCGTGGCCCTGGAAAAATACGAGCTCAACGATGCGGCCTTTATCTACGAGAAAGACTCCTCGGTCGCCCTGGGACAGGGTTTCCGGTGCGGGTTCCTCGGCCTCCTGCACCTCGACATCGTCCAGGAACGCCTCGAACGGGAGTATGACCTGTCCATCATCCTCACCGTGCCGAGCGTCCGCTACCGGTTCACCCTGAAGAACTCAAGCGTCATCGATGTGGACAATCCCTCCCACTATCCGGAGATCACCACGATCGAAAAGTCAGAGGAACCCTATATACGCGCTGCCATGATGATGCCGGACCGTTATCTCGGTGCCGTGATGTCCCTGTGCATCGAGAAGCGCGGCGTCAATTCCAGTCTGCGCTACACGAGCCCCGGCCGGGCCGAGCTGACTTTTGAAATGCCCCTGGCCGAGGTCATCTTCGATTTCTACGATCGTTTCAAATCCGTGACCCAGGGCTATGGTTCCTTCGATTACGACCTCATCGACTACCGGGAGAGCCACCTCGTGCTCCTGGATATCCTCGTCAACGGCGAGAAGGTCGATGCCCTGTCCCAGATCGTGCACCGCGAGCGGGCCCGGGCCCGGGGTGTCCAGGCATGCGACCGGCTCAGAGACGAGATCCCCCGGCAGATGTTCAAGATTGCCATCCAGGGGGCCATCGGCGGCGAGATCATCTCCCGCTCCACGATCTCGGCCTTCCGTAAAGACGTCACAGCCAAGTGCTACGGTGGTGATATCACCCGCAAACGAAAGCTCCTTGAAAAGCAGAAGAAGGGAAAGAAGCGCATGAAGATGATCGGCTCGGTCAGCATCCCCCAGAGCGCCTTCCTGGCGATCCTGAAGTCCGACACGGACTGACGATCATGGAAGAGGCCCCGGTCCCCGGGCTGTACCTCCATATCCCGTTCTGCCGGTCCCGTTGTGCATACTGCGACTTCTATTCCGTCACGGACACCGGCCTCATCCCGCGCTACCTCGATGCACTTCTTAAGGAGCTCGAGGCATATCGCGACGAGTTCACCTCCTTCGACACGGTATATCTCGGAGGGGGAACACCCTCTCTCCTTTCCATAGCCCAGATCGGGGCCCTCATGGACACGATCCGCCAGGTCTTCACCATCGTGCCCGATGCCGAGACCACCATCGAGGTCAACCCGGCCGATTGGGACCGAGAGGCCCTGGGCGAGGTGCACGGCCTGGGTATCAACCGCCTCAGCATCGGCATCCAGTCCCTTGACGATCAGGAGCTGCTCCTTCTGGGCAGACGGCACGACCGGAAACAGGCCCTGCGGACCCTCGAGGATGCCCTGCATGCCGGGTTCACCAATATCGGCATCGACCTGATCTACGGCCTGCCGGGCCAGACCCTTCAGGGGTGGTTTGCCTCTCTCCGTCAGGCCCTGACCTTTTCCCCTGCCCACCTGTCCTGCTACGAACTGGAGATCAAGGATGGAACACCGCTCGGGCGCCGCTACAAAAAAGGGGAATTCTCACGCCCCCCGGAAGAGACGCAGCGGGATTTCTTCATGAGGACGTCCGAGTTTCTTGAGGAATCGGGATACATCCATTACGAGGTTTCCAACTTCGCCATGGACATGGATCATGCGTCCCGGCACAACCAGAAGTACTGGGACCATACGCCCTACCTCGGTGTCGGACCGTCGGCCCATTCCTTCAGAGACCGGCGCCGCTGGTGGAATCACGGCGCCCTCGACAGGTACTTGCTGGATCTCGAGGGAGACAGGCTGCCCATCGACGACGCCGAGACCCTCGATGACGAACAGCTGGGCATGGAGGCCCTGTTCCTCGGGCTCAGGACGAAACAAGGGATCGACCTGGAAAGGTATCGCCGACAATACGGCTTCGACCTCATGGAGGACAAGGCCCTGCTGCTGAAAGAACTGTGCGCCTCAGGCCTCATCGAGATCTTCGACGGCCGCCTCAGACCCACCCGGGCCGGCATGGCCGTGGCGGACAGCCTGGCCATGCTGTAATTCCGGGCTTATCGAACCGGGGCGCACCGAGTCCCCGCACAGGGCAACCATTTTAGCGTTTCAATCGGTCTCTTTAGATTTTTGGGGGGAAAGGCAGCACTGTCGTTTGTTCCCTGATGGATCTATCTTCAAGAGTGCTGTTGTCTCTCGTTATCAACCCCGAACAGAGAAGATACATGGCTGTCCTGAAAAGTCAGCTTCTGTATGATCAGGCATTGTTGACAACTAACAAAAAGCCTTATTATTCCAGTCAATACTGGGTCTAACTGCCACAAACAGCTTGACATTCCGGCAGGTACTCTTCAATATGGACCATAGAAAATTTTCAAGTTTTTGTAGTTGTGTTAAACGAGAGGGGCATATCACTTCGCGCCTGAAAAAAGAATCTTTTATGCATCGATTTCACCTTGAATGGCGGAGCTGTCTTATAATTTGACCTGTTTTTATACTGCAATTTGCTTTTAAAATCCTATGGTTATGCCTTCATTACTGCCATATATCAACCCCGGGAAGGCTATCTCCCGCCTCGATATCTCCCGTACTCCCCACCAGACCACCCCTGGTGGAGCGCTGCGTTTTCCTTTCGCCATCATAAGTGAATCCGGTCCCTTTACGCGCATCATCCAGGCCCGGATTGAAAGCGATCATGGCAGTATCATAAAGCGGGTTTTTCTCCTGCTCGACAAAGACACCTATCCTCAGGCCAATAACGAGAGCACCGGGCTGAACAATGAGCTGGTGGAGCAATGCTGGCAGGAGGCATACGAGCGCTGCAGCCTGGGCAGCTCCGCTATACTGCTGGCAGACCAGGTCGGTGAAGACGGCCGGATACAGCAATTTCAGCCGCTCTTCTACTGCCGGTCCCGTGAGATCTTCTTTCATCCCCCCTGCCCGCACTGCGGCACTTCTCTTGCGCTCTGCAAAGATGATGACCTACTCATCTCCTGCGGGCTTCAGGCATATCCATCATCCCTGAGACGCTACCTGTACTGTCCGGATTGTCTGCAAAACAAAGGGCGTACGGATTTCTATGCATCTGCCCTTGATCATACCGATCCGCAATGCATAAAAGATCCTCATCAGCTGATAACGGGATTCGGCTCCCTGGATGAGGCAGAAAGCGATCAGTTCCCCTGCACCCGGTGCCCACTGAAGGGCGAGTGTTACGATCAGCGTAATCTGGCACTCACCAGGATCATCCCCTTTTCCTTTTACCCCTTTCACCTGCTCATCCTTGAGTCTGCCTCCATCAATGCCTTTGACTTTCTTGCCGTGCTCTGTGGGGCATCCTTCGGGGAACTCCGTGACCGGCTCAACGCAACCAGGCAGTTTGGCAGAATTCCCTCTGTCGATGCCGTTGCCCTTCAGGCAGCACAAGCAACCCCGTTCCTGTTTGATAAGGACCAACGGTCTTTCCTCGAGATCCTATACCTGAAACTATCCTTCCTGGGTCAACTTGCCCGTATCGTTTTTTCGGGCATCACATCCTGCCGGAACACCCCCTTTAATATCTGCCTCGACAGGGTCTGGATCAGCCTCACGCACGAGGAGAACCTCCTGCCTTTCTTCTGGAATTTTCAGGCGAACCTGATCGATATCGGCGGGGTTCCGCTCAAGCATCTGCCGAGTGCACCTCCGCTGGCAGCAAACTATTTTCTCGGCACAGTATGGTTTCACGGCCTTTTAGGGAATCAGGCCCTGAAGGCGGGGGACATACCTGCCGTGCTGGCAACAGGCCTTACGCGCACCGATGCCCTCACCGCAACCTTTACCGAGACCTCTGTGATGGAGGAGTATTCCCACCTGTTCAGCCCTGAGAACATCTTCTGGACCCCTAAGGGAAAGTCCGTTCCGGAGAAATGGTCCGGCCTCTGGCGTGACGCCCTCGGATTGGGATGGGCTTTGCTCAAGAGCTCTGTTTCTGATGAGTCCCGGTTGTCTGAGGGCGATTTCTGGAAGGCATTTGATAAACTCCGGGGAGAAATCCGTAACACCCTGTTCCAGCCCGGATCGGAAAGTGCTGCCGAAAAAGCAGGCCCGCCCGCCAATGACGCAATTCATGAGATCCTCGGGCAGATTCTCTCAAGATGGTCTGCACAGCCCGAGGCCGGGGAAGAAGAATTTGCCGAAACGGTTGTGCTGACAGGGGGCGCACCTGAGCCTGCCCAACCCGAACCGGCCATTGCGAATGAACCGGAAGAAACACTCATCCTCCAGGCAACCGATACAGACCCCGGCACACGCTGCGGAGATGAAGAAGATGTACTGGAGACCGTTATCCTCTCCAGCGATGAAGTGCGTGTGGAACCTCCGCGGAAAATCGATGACATCATCACTGAGACCATCATGATGCAATCGGGCCAACATGTCCCGGGCACAGGTGAGCCCGAAGAGCCGGCCCCGGATGCAGGCTCGCACGTGACTCCTGGAGGTCTTGAAGAAGATCTGGATGAAACGGTAATCCTGAATCCTGAATCCGGAACAGACCCGGTCAATACAAGAGCAGGAGGCAACGATCTCAATAGCGGTGAATCTGAGCAACCATCGCCCCCTCACAAACACGAGGGTCCGCAAGACCCTGCCCGGGATGTCGATCTTGCCGAAACGGTCATTCTCCACAGCGATGCCGGCGACCAGACCGTTATCATGAACCCGAATCTCCCAAAAAGCGAACCATCGGATACACCGGATCGTGGCGACATGGGGGGTAGTGCCGATGAAGAAGACTTCCTGGCTGAAACGATTATCCTCAAGCCTGACAAAGGATAGGCTGTGACTTCCACCCAGACGCTTATCGAAGAGATATCGAAGCTCTATGCATCCTCACCCCGGGATGCCTCCCGGACGATTGAAGACTATCTGGACGCCGAACTCAACGAGCTGCCCCTTGAGCAGCGGCTATCGGTGATACAGGACCTCGGTGCCAGATTCCTCCCGGTACCTGCAAGCGTTCATTCGGAACAGGAAGTCGTCGACCGTGTGGTACGGCTCGTCCTGGGCAAAACCGCAGGCAGGGAAGATCTCTCTTCCCCCGAGGTCCTCGAGCGTCTGGCGTTATCCTTAAACACCATCTTCGATATCGTCAACCAGCTCATCGGGGTGATCAACTCTACGTTTGCAACATGCCCGGCAGGCAACGAGACCATTCGACACGTCATTGGAGAGAACCTGGAGGGAGAAGGCCCGGCTCAACCCCTGGAGGAGCACCTCGGACAGATCAAGAAGGCCTTCCTCGTTACACAGCAGGCCTTTAAAATCGCCGCATCCACCTCATTGGACAAAATCCTCGCCGAGCTGGACCCGCAGAACATATCATCGAAAACAGGCGGCTCGTTGAAGTTTGGCCCCTTGAAAAAGGCGGAATCCTTTGATCTGTATGAAAAAACGTTTCATCAGTTCAAGCAGTGGTATGAATCAGGCCGATTCATGGAAGATTTCCTGCGGGAGTTTGAAAAGAATTGCCAGAAATTATTCGTGAAATAGTATCCCGCCCGGATCGTTACGGTATGCAGGACAGTATTGGTCAGAGACTGCTCTAGAGTTTGTAGCCCCAAAATAACCGTCGGCTGCACAAGCGGTTACCAAGGAGGTGGTATCATGGTAAAAAGGTTTATCCTCGGCATAATGCTGCTTGCTTTTATCCTTCCCCTTGTCTGCTCCTGTGCCTCGCGCACCCCCCCGAGATGGGAGTATGAACAAGACGCCATAACTCTCCATCTCAATGCCGATGAGAAATTAAATTTCAAGGACGGCACATCGCACACCCTGTCGGTGTGTGTGTATCAGCTCAAAGATCCCAACACCTTCCATCAACTCTCAGACGATCCTGACGGCATATACCAACTCCTGGACTGCAGCATCTTTGATGCCAGTGTGGCGGTTACCAAGAGGCTGATCGTCCATCCGGGTCAGGAGCTCAATGAGACCCTGGACCGGGCGGAAGGGGCAAAGTATATCGCCATAGTAGCCGGGTATTACACCATCGACAAGAACATGATCGTTCGTTTTTACAAGATCCCGACACAGAAGGTGGGGGTGAGCAGAAAATCGGTTCCCAAGAAGATGGATATCAACCTTGTGCTGGGACCACAACAGATATTAACACCCAAGGGAGAATAGTTTTATGGAACGACAACTCTTATGGCATCAGGGGCTCTTTCTCCAGCCACAGCATTTTCAGCTCTCGGACCGCTATTACCAATCTCTCCTGACCCCTCTGTACCGCTATCCCAACCCCCATATGTGGGGAGTTGCGAATATGGAAATTCAGCGTACCGCGTTAGGCACAAAGAGCTTTCAACTCCTGGCCGGAGAATTCATATTCCCCGATGCAACCTATGTGGTTCTGCCTGAAAATGCGCTCGTCCAATCACGGTATTTTGAAGATGAGTGGGTGGAGGGCGGTAAACCTTTCACCATATATCTCGGGCTGAAAAAATGGACGAATCACGGTGAGAATGTGACCGCTCTTACCGCCAATGAAGGCCTCTCTGCGGTGACGACCAGGTTCGTCGCGCCGGCAGAGCCAGAAGAGGTCCGGGATCTCTACCAGGACGGGCCATCCGCACAGCTCAAGAGGCTGAGTTATGTTCTGAAGATATTCTGGGAAACCGAACAGGACCGTTTCGGGGACTATGAGATCATTCCCCTGGCTCAACTGGAAAGAAGCGGCAGCGAGATTGTACTTTCCAAGACCTTCATCCCTCCGTGCCTTACCATCTCCGCCTCTGACCTGCTCGAGAAGATTGTCAGGGAAATCAGGGATCAGGTCTCGGCCCGCGGGCACCAGCTCGAGGAATATAAGCGCGGGCGGGGCATCCATAGTGCTGAATTCGGGGCGCGTGACATGGTCTATCTGCTCGCCCAGAGAACGCTCAATCGCTATATCCCCGGGCTCTTTCATCTGACCGATGAAAAATCGGTTCATCCCTGGATGGTCTATGGCCACCTGCGGTCTTTGATCGGCGAGCTCTCCTCCTTCTCGAACACCATATCGGTCACGGGTGAGACCGCAGAGAAGAAAACCCCGGGGATGGGATATCACCACAAGAATCTCGGAGAATGTTTTTCCCGGGCACAGAGTATGATCACCTCTTTATTAGACGAGATCACTGCCGGGCCCGAATATGTGTTTCAGCTTGACTACGACGGCACCTACTATTTCGCTGAACTCCCGCCTGCGATATTCGAAGGAAAAAACCGCTTTTATCTGGTTATCGAGACCGAACAGGAGCAGGGATCAGTGCTCAGCTCTCTGGACACCGGCGCAAAACTGAGCTCCAGAGAACAGCTCCCTCTCCTGATTGTGCGGGCCCTTCCGGCCATCGCCCTGAAACATCTCTCCTCCCCCCCCCAGGAACTCCCGCGCCGCGCAGGCGCCCTGTACTTTCAGATCGACCATCACAACGATCAGTGGACCAGCGTGCAAAAGGTGAAAAACCTGGCACTGTACTGGGATACGGCACCCGAGGATTTATCGGTTGAACTCATGGTAGTAGGGAGAAGTTGATCATGCACTTAAGTGATTGTTTCGTAGAACTCATTGCCTATGTCGTATATTTCCTCAAGACCGTGGCGAAAAAACAGCCCGGCTTTGACCAGGTACGCCTGGATATCGAACGCCTGATGACCCAGAGCCGTCAGAGTATATCCCCGGGCACTGCGGCCGAGGAGGATTATGTCTCGGCACGTTTTGCGATGTGTGCGTGGATTGATGAGGCCATCATGAATTCTCCATGGAACGACAGACTCCGCTGGCAGAGGGAGCCCCTTCAGCGCCTCTACTATCAGACCACGAATGCAGGAGAGCTCTTCTTTGACCGTCTCAATGCCATCGGGCCGCACCAGAATGATGTGAGAGAGGTGTACTATCTGTGCCTGGCAATGGGATTTAAGGGCCGTTACGGTAATGTTGACGACGCATACCTGCTCGAACAATTGAAGACCTCCAACTTGAAGGTTCTCCTGGCAAGCTCCGTGGGGATTCCGGCGTTAGAGAAAGGGGAGCTCTTTCCCGAGGCATATCCTGCCGCTTCACAGGCCGCCTCCCCGGACAGGAAACCCTCCAGGTTTTCGCTGTTCACCATCTCCTGCCTGGGCCTGCCCGTGGCGCTCTACTTTGTTCTCTTCATCCTGTACCGGTTCATTCTGCATAATATCGGCGAAACAATCCTAAGCGTAGCACCTTGAGGATACCCATGATTGCGAAAATGATAAAAGCAGCTCTTATAGTCGCCCCGGTCATACTGATCGTTCTCCTGATCTTCGGAATCGTCCTGGTCATAGACTGGCCCTGGTGGGTGGGCATCTTTATCCTGTTCGGACTTTTCGGTATCGGAGTGGCACTGATCTTTCTCCGGAAGATACTGCTGAGGAAACGCGAACAGCGCTTTGTCAGCCAGATCATCGAGCAGGATGAATCCTATGCGCGGTCCTTACAATCGGATGAGCGCCAGTCGTCAGCGGATCTCCAGCAGAACTGGAAAGATGCCATGGATACGCTCAGGTCATCGCATCTGAAAAAATACGGGAATCCGATGTATGTGCTGCCCTGGTACCTGATCCTCGGCGAGAGCGGTTCGGGGAAAACCACGGCCATCACGAGCGCCAGGCTTTCTTCCCCCTTTGCCGAGGTTCACCACGTCTCCGGCCTTTCCGGGACGAAGAACATAGACTGGTGGTTTTCCGAGCAGGCGATCATCCTTGATGCAGCGGGCAGGTATGCCATCCCTGTCGACGAGGGCCGAGACAAGGAGGAATGGCAGAAATTCCTCTCCCTGCTCGCCAGGTATCGCAGGAAGGAACCCTTAAACGGGCTGGTGATTTCCCTGGCAGCGGACAAGCTGTTCGACTCCCAGTCTTCCGTGCTCGAGGACGACGGCCGCACCATCAGGCAGCGTATCAATGAGCTGATGCGTGTTCTGGGAAGCAAATTCCCCGTATATGTCCTGGTAACCAAGTGCGATCTGATTCAGGGAATGACCAGTTTTTCCCAGCAACTCTCCGAGGAAGATCTCGAACAGGCCATGGGATCCATCAACCATGCAGGCTCTAAGGACCCTGTTGCCTTTACCGAGCGCGTGCTCCTTACGGTGGGACAGCGCCTGAGAAGCATCAGGCTGCTCCTTTTCCATAAACCCTCCTCAGGTGACCTCGATCCGACGCTGTTGCTTTTCCCGGAAGAATTCGAACGGGTAGGCCCCGGCCTCAAGGCCTTCATGAAGGGGGCCTTCCAGGAAAATCCGTACCAGGAGACTCCAATCCTTCAAGGTCTCTACTTCAGCAGCGGCCGCCAGGAGGGGACACCCTATTCGCATTTCTTGAGTGAACTCAACCTCATCGAAGAGCGGGAGATCCTGCCGGGAACCAATAAAGGGTTGTTCCTCCACGACATCTTTGCAAAAATCCTCCCGAGCCAGCGGGATCTCTTTGCACCCACCCAAACCTCTCTCGCCTGGAACAGGCTCACGAGAAACCTGGGGCTCGTCGCATGCATGGCACTGATCATTGCCTTGTGCGGTCTGCTGAGTTTTTCTTTCGTAAAGAACCTGACTGCCCTGAGAACAATCTCCCGTGAATTCTCTCATCCCCCGGTCTTAAAGGGTGAACTGCTGGCCGATGTCGGGATTATGGACCGTTTCCGAGAGGCTGCAGTCCGTGTTGAGGGCCATAATGCCGGATGGTGGATACCAAGGCTTGGTCTGAGCAAGAGCAAGGAGGTGGAAACCAGTCTTAAGAATACCTGCTCCTCGCAGTTCAGAGGGCAACTGCTAAAACCATTCGATAAACGTATGACCGATGGCGTGTCGGGCTTTTCCGAAGCTACTCCCGATGTGCTGCTCGGTGTCTCTGTGGCCCATCTTGTCAGGAGAATCAACCTGCTGAAAGCCCGGCTCGATGGAGGAGAACTTCAGGATCTGACCCAACTCCCGCAACCTACCTTCGAACCGGGTCTGACCGGTCAGGAATTTGTGGATGAACTGAGCCAGAGTTTTTCTGCCCTGTATCTGTACAGCATTGCCTGGGAGAGTGACCTGGGAACTCTCAACTCCGAGAAGCTCGATCTGGAGAAGGTGCTGGCCCATATCGTGACCGTGAAAAGCACCAACCTCAACTGGCTTGCAGCCTGGGTAAATGAGACATCAGACCTGCCGAAAGTGAAGATGGTCGATTTCTGGGGTGGAAGCCTGGACGTAGACGGTCAAGCAGTCGTGTCTCCCTCGCTGACCCGCGCAGGAAGAGATCAGATCGAAACGTTCTTGAAGGAAATGGAATCAGCGCTGGCTGATCCGCTCGTGATCTCCCCGGGGCGGCAGGCCTTTGAACAGTGGTATGCCAGGGCCTATGTCGAGGCATGGCACACGTTCGGCCTCTCTTTTTCCGACGGCGCAGACCGGCTCAAGGGACAGGATGAATGGATGCAGGCAGCGTCGAGGGTTGCAGCCGGTGAAGGACCATATCTCGCCCTGCTTGATAAAATGGTGTACGAACTGGAGCCGTTTTGTGACAAAGATGATGTGCCGAACTGGCTGCGGCTCATAAAAGACTTTAAGGCAGTGAAAACCATGGCGTCCAAGCTGGATATCGCCAAAGACGGGGTTCTTGCCCAGGCAACGAAGAAAGGGGCCAAGCTCAAGAATACGATTCAGAAAAAGGTGGGGACCGCCTCCGATGACATACCGTTTGATTCACAGCTCGCTGCGGCAAAGGCATATCTGGAATACTTCAGTGCCATAAAAGAGATTGCCCCTTTGGTAACTGCCTCCCGGAAAGGCGCCTTTGAGTTGACCACGCTGACCTTCAAAGACGAACCATCGGGCAGCTCCTCTCAATTCCACGCAGCACACTCTGCACTGAACAGCCTTATCGAGGCAAGCGGCGTGCCTGCACGCGAGGAGTTCTGGAAGGTGGTGCGAGGCCCTCTTGATTATCTCTGGGCCTACTCGTGCCAGGAGACGGCCTGTCACCTTCAGTCGCTGTGGGCAAAGGATGTCCTCATGGAGGTCAAAGGGGTAGCGGACCCCCTCACGGTGAACAATATCCTTTTAGAAAAAGACGGCTATGCAATACAGTTCGTAAAAGGTGACGCCTCTGCCTTCATCAGCAGGTCTCCGGCCAAGGGTTATTTTGCAAAGGAGGTCCTGGGAAGAAGCGTCCCGTTTGAAAAGTCCTTCATGACGTTTCTCACGAAAGGACCCCGCAGTGTACAGTCCAGCTATAGCGTCACCATCACCGGACTGCCCACAGACGTGAACCCCAAGGCAACCATGAAGCCTCATGCCACCCATCTCGAACTTCAGTGCGCCGGGACTACAACGAATCTGTCGAATCTCAATTATCCGGTCCGCAAGGTCTTCGAGTGGATACCGGGAAGCTGCGGCGATGTTGTGTTTTCCATAGAGGTGGGCAATCTTGTCCTGACAAAACGCTACTCGGGGTCTTTAGCCTTTGCCAGGTTCCTTGAGGATTTCAAATCCGGTCAACACACGTTTTCTCCGGATGATTTCCCCAGGGAGAAGGCCTCTCTGAGAAGCATGAAAATTCAGTATATCAAGGTGCAGTACCGGATCGTGGGCAGCACTCCGGTATTGAACCTGCTGGCATCCGGGCCGGGGAATGTTCCCGAGACTATCGCTCCATGCTGGGATCGCTGAGATCAAACAAGGACTGGGTATGGGCAGCATTCGGCAAACATCCGGTAGCTCGCGATTTTATCCGGCTCGGGTCGGATGTGCCGCTCTTTAATGCCTTCTGCACCTGGGTTGAAACCGGTTTTGGGATGATGAGACATGGGGATAATCACAGCTTGAACTCCTGGCGGTTCTGGGCCAGGGGGACAAAAAAATGCCACCTCGTCTGCGGTCTTGTGAGAGACAGCCACGACAGTATCGGCAGGCCGTTTCCCTGCCTGATTATCGGGACAGGATATCTTGCAGACTGGGAAGATAACTGGAAGGAGCTCCCTGTTGTCCTTGAAGAAACCTGGAGCTCCATGGAAGATCTCTTCCTCAAGGGTCTTAAAACCTTACATGAGCTGACCGGCGAACTCAGCAGACTGCGACCTGTGCACACCGCTTTTCCCGCGCACAAGGCATTCGAGCGCGATGATCATCCAGATACCAGGGCTTATCTGAACGATGCTGAAATCCATACCAAAAAAGAGGGTGTCCTGCATCATGTCACTGCGGGCGATACTCCTTGTGTGGATGCCGCCCGGTGGCTCAATGGACTGCCACCGGGAAACAGCCCTTTGCCCAATGCAGTATTTCTCGGGGGGATTCCACAGAGGAGCTGCCTCGTAATCTACAACAGGTCGCTGCAGCCGGCAGATTTTGCAGAGCTGTGGTCCGGGAGTTCTTTCTATGAAAATTAGGAGGAGATAAATCATGGATATGGTGTCGCTGGGAACAACTCCCATTCATCCCGATCAGCCCGCCGGGGCCGATGCCCGCTACGAACCAGAGTTTGACAGGCTGCAGGCCGAGATCGACAAGCTGACTTCGCCCTCGGCATCGAGCGGTGTTGACTGGAAAAAGGTAAACGCCCTCTCATCAGGAATCCTTAAAGACAAGTCAAAGGACATTCTCGTGGCAGGCTATCTGGCGGTATCACAGATCTATTGTGCCAGGGTCGAGGGCTTTCTCAAGGGTGTGCACATCTATCGCGATGTAATCGAGCATTTCTGGGACGATCTCTTCCCGTCAAAAAAACGTATGCGGGGCCGCATAGGGGCCATCCAGTGGTGGGTTGAGAAAACCGAGATTGCACTCAAACAGCTCGATAAGGGCGCTTTCTCTCCCGAGCAGATGCAGGACAGCCTGGAGTCCCTCGACACAATAGATTCCCTCCTTAAGGGTTACCTCGAAGATTCCCCTTCGATAAGTGCCGTCAAGCGGTCACTGGAAGGTTTTACGATCAAGGCCGAGGGAAACCCCGAACCGGCAAAAGAGATTCAACAGCAGGTACAAGAACCTCAACCAGAGCCCATACCCGCGCCAAAAAGTGAACAGCCGCAACCACCGCAGAGAACCGAGGGCATAGAATCCGAAAAGGACGCGTGGCGAGTTCTTCGCTCGGGTCTCCAGGAACTGCGGAAGGTAGCAGCGTATTTTCTGGAAACGTCGCCGGAAAATGCACTGACCTACAGATGTTCCCGCACCGCTGCCTGGTCTTCTGTGGAGGCGACGCCGCCCAGTGAAAACAACAAGACGCGTATCCCGCCCCCAGATCCCAAAATCATGAAGATCCTGCATGACCTGCATGCGAAGGGAGATTGGGAGGCTCTTTTGAAATCGGCAGAACGCCGGCTGAACCAGTTTATCTTCTGTCTCGATCTGAACCGGTTCGTGGCACTCTCCCTTGAGAATATGGGTGGCCGCTACCGCAGCGCGCATGATGCGGTATGTCAGGAAACAGCCTTTTTTGTGGACCGGCTTTCAGGGCTCACCGACCTGACCTTCTCTGACGGTACCCCCTTTGCCGACCAGAACACCAGGGACTGGCTGAGGCTCATCTCACTGGGAGGCACCGGTGTCGGCATCGAACCGGCCCCCATGCAAACCTCCACCCACGGCCCGGGTGAAGACGAGATGGCGGAAAAGATCAACCATGCCAAAACCCTTGCAGGCAAGAACAACCTTCTCGAGGCGGTTGAAGCAATCCAGGAAGAACTGATCAGAAGTGTTTCTCAAAAGGAGAGGATGCTCTGGCGGCTCGCGCTGAGCGAGATACTCCTCAGTGCAAAAAAACTTGAGACGGCCCTGCCCCATCTCGAAGAGCTGCGGCATACAATCGAGCTGTACCGGCTGGAAGAATGGGAGCCCGCTCTGGCCCTGAGAGCACTGAGTATGGTGTGGAGGGGTTTTTCCATGCATCCATCGGACGTGTCCCAGAACACCTCAATCGATGCCCTGAACAGAATCGCGAAACTCAGTCCGAAACAAGCGCTTCTGCTGGTAAAGAAATAAAATCAGGAAAAAGGAGGACAGTAAATCATGGCAAAGGAAGCAACCGTTGCCCCGAAAGAAAGGGTAAACATTGTGTATCGCCCGGCTACGGGAGATGCAAAGGAAGAGGTGGAACTCCCGCTCAAGGTTCTGGTAATGGGTGATTTTACCGGGCAGAGAGATGACAGGCCAGTTGAGGAGCGCGATCCGGTAACCATTGACAAGGACAACTTCGATGAGGTCTTAAAGGCACGCAATATCAAACTGGACGTCACGGTCCCCAACAAGCTTTCCGGCAAGGCCGATGACGAGATGAAGGTCTCTTTGAAGTTCGAATCCATGAAGGACTTCAATCCGGAGGCTATTGCGAAGAACACGCCCGAACTGAACCGCCTTCTCGAGTTGAGGGAATCGCTCACCGCACTGAAGGGACCTCTGAGTAATATCCCTGAATTCCGGAAAAAGATCCAGGAACTCATCAAGGACGAAAAGACCCGCGAACTCCTGCTTAAAGAGCTCGGGGTTGAAAAATAAGAAAGGAGGTGCCTCTCATGGCTGAGGAAAAAGAACAAGTCCAGGCAGAACAGCAACAGTCCACCCAGGAGGTTTCGCTGCTGGATGAAATAGTAACCGCTACCAAATTAAAGCCTAGCGATGATTCGTATTCACTCGCGAAAAAGGGCGTTGAGGCCCTGATCGCACAGCTCATAGAACCCGGCAACAAAGTCGAGAAGATCTCAAAAGCCGTTGTGGACGACATGATTGCGGAGGTGGATGAGAAACTGAGCCGACAGCTCGACGCCATTCTCCACAATCCCAAGGTCCAGGAAATCGAATCGGCCTGGCGATCCCTGAGATTCCTGGTGGACCGGACAGATTTTCGGGAAAACGTCAAACTGGAGCTTCTCAATGTAAGCAAGGACGACCTCCTGGAGGATTTTGAAGACGCACCGGAGATCCCCAAATCCGGGTTGTACAAGACGGTGTATACCGCAGAATACGGTCAGTTCGGCGGCCAGCCCTATGCTGCCATGATCGGGAATTACGATTTCGGACCGGGCCCCCAGGACATCAAACTTTTGCAGAATGTCGCCAGCGTTGCGGCCATGGCCCACGCACCCTTTATTTCAGCTGCAGGGCCCCAGTTCTTCGGGCTTGATGATTTCACCAACCTGCCGCAGCTCAAGGACCTCAAATCGGTCTTTGAAGGCCCCCAGTACACCAAGTGGAATTCATTCAGAGAGTCTGAAGATGCCCGCTATGTGGGTCTCACGCTGCCGAGATTTCTCCTGCGTCTCCCGTACGGCCCCGACACGCAGCCCGTAAAGGCCTTTAACTACAAGGAGAATGTCTCTGACGGTCACGATCAGTATCTGTGGGGGAACACCGCCTTTGCCTTTGCCTCGAAGCTCACGGACAGCTTTGCAAAATACCGGTGGTGTGCAAACATTATCGGTCCCCAGGGCGGCGGAGCAGTCGAAGACCTGCCGCTCCACCAGTTTGAGGCAATGGGGGCCATACAGACCAAAATCCCCACCGAGATACTTGTCTCGGAACGCAGGGAGTTTGAACTTGCCGAGGAAGGATTTATCGCGCTCACCATGCGCAAGGGAAGCGATAATGCCGCGTTCTTCTCTGCCAACTCCGTTCAGAAACCGAAATTCTTCGGCATCAGCAAAGAGGGCAAAGAGGCAGAGCTCAACTACAAGCTGGGATTGCAACTGCCGTACATGTTTGTCGTCAACCGGCTCGCGCACTATTTGAAGGTGATCCAGCGGGAGAATATCGGCACCTGGAAGGAACGGGTGGATCTGGATCGCGAGCTGAACAACTGGATCCGCCAGTATGTCGCCGACATGGACAATCCCATGCCCGGTGTGAGAAGCCGCAGACCGCTGCGCCAGGCAAAGGTCACCGTGGAAGATGTGGCCGGCGAGCCGGGGTGGTATCGCGTCGGTCTCCAGGTCAGACCCCATTTCAAATACATGGGGGCTTTTTTCACCCTGTCGCTCGTGGGGAAACTCGATAAGGAATAAGAGATTACCTATTATAACAATCAAAGGAGGAAGTTACCATGCCAATGCCGTGTCATTTAGAGGTTGAAGGGCAGAACCAGGGCAAGATTGACGGTTCCTGCATAATGGAAGGGAGAGAAGGAACAATACTGGTCTATGCGATGGACCATGACGTGCATATTCCGCGCGACCCCCAGAGCGGTCTCCCCAGCGGGAAGAGGATCCACGGTCCGCTTTCCATCGTAAAGGAATACGACAAGGCATCGCCGAAGCTCTACCAGGCGCTGTGCACCGGCGAACACATGAAGTCTGTGGTGATAAAGTGGTACCGGATCGATCCAACCGGTACGGAAGAGCACTACTTCACCCATACCCTGGAAGACGCGATCGTGGTAGGCATGAAGCCTTACATGCCGATCGCCTTTGTACCCGAGAACGAGCCCTACCGCCACATGGAAGAGGTATCGTTCACCTATTCGAAGATCAAATGGACCTGGGAGCCCGACGGCATCGAATCAGAAGACTCCTGGGCAGTACCCAAGTAGTATCTCTGAGCGGCCATGCGGGAACAACGACTCCTTGAACGCATCCGGTCCTGGGAACAAGAGCCTGCAAAGCGATCCAGGGAGGACCCGAAAAAGACCATAGATTCCGTGGTCAGCCACTTGCAGCGGATCCTCAATACCAGGCAGGGCAGTGTTCCCATTGCCGAAGACTACGGGGTTCCCGACTTTACGGATGCCCTGCGGAATTATCCCGAATCCGTACGGGACTGTGAACGTGCGATCCGACAGATGATCCAAAAGTATGAACCCCGTCTGAAGGCAATCCGCGTTCACTTCCTCCCCCCCGACGAAGAGGTTCTTGCGCTACGGTTTCAGATTGCGGCCCAGCTCGCCCTTGATAATGAAAAGATCCCGGTGCAGTTCGAATCTCACGTGGGCACTGACGGAAAGATAGAGGTGAAACAGTAATTCTCTTTCCCCATGGTCTCTATAAAATCCTAGTGCTGATCGATTGGTTCATGAAGAGGAAACCACTATGTTCAAAAAATACTTCCAATCCGAGATAGACTCGCTCAAAGATCTCGGAGCAGACTTTTCCAAGGCACATCCGGCAGTGGCCTCCATGTTAAGCGGGCCCTCGGCGGATCCTGATGTGGAGCGTCTGCTGGAGGGGGTGGCCTTCCTCACAGCCCAGCTGCGGCAGAAACTGGATGATGAGTTTCCGGAGATTATCCATGAACTCATCCAGCTGATCTGGCCTCACTATCTGCGGCCTGTCCCCGCCTCCACCATCGTGGCCTTCAGCCCGAAACCCATGCTCAAGGAACCCCTGAAGATTCCTGCAGGCATCCAGCTGGGGTCGCTGCCCGTTGAGGGGACTTCGTGTTTCTTTCATACCTGCTATGAGGTCGAGGTTCATCCTGTAAGCATTAAAAAGGCCTCCTTTGTCGAGCAGGCGGGAAAACCGCCATCCATCAGGCTCCAGCTCGAGCTGAACGGCCTGAAGCTGTCGGACTGGAAGATAGACAAGCTCCGCCTTCACCTTGCGGGGGAGTTTACCGCCTGTGCAGATCTCTATCTCCTCCTGCGCAGTCATGTGAAGAGGATTGTACTGTCTCCAAAAGACGGCGGTCTGGAGCGTGTTCTTCGAAGCGACAGCCTGAAGCCCGCAGGCTTTTCTGAGAGGGAGACCCTGATTCCCTATCCCTCAAACTCGTTCCCGGGGTACCGGATCCTGCAGGAATATTTTATTCTGCCGGAAAAATTCCTCTTTTTCGATCTTACCGGGCTGGAGCACTGGAGGGACAGGGGGGACGGATCACGCTTCGACATAACCTTCGAACTCGATGATTTCCATTTCACACCGCCGAAGGTGAAGGCAGAGAGTTTTGTCCTCTTTGCCACTCCGGTCATAAACATCTTCCCTCATGAAGCCGATCCGATCCGTTTCGATCATACAAAGACAGAGTATCTGGTCCGGCCCACCGGGTCAAATTCCTCTCATTACCAGGTATACACTGTGGACAAGGTGGTGGGATTGAAACACGGCACCGCCGAGCAGAAGGTGTATGCGCCCTTCGAGCTTTTTAATCCGAGGACCGAAGAAAATCCGGTCTACCACACGATAATAAAACAATCACCCGTTGAAGAGACGCTCACTGTGTATCTGTCTCCGGCATATCCTCCCGGAGAGGAGCTGCCGGAAAAAGAAACCCTTTCCATGAAACTGCAGTGCACCAACGGAACACTGCCCGAGAGTCTCCGGGCGGGGGATATCTGCGTGCCCACCAGCTCATCTCCTGAATCTGTGGAATTCAAGAATATCAGGCCCACCACCTCATATGTCCTTCCTCCTTTAGGAACGAACCTGTTGTGGCGCCTGCAGTCTCATCTTTCTCTCAACTACCTGTCCCTCGCCAGTGCGCAAAACCTCAAGGCCCTGCTGGAACTCTACACCTTCCCGTCTGCGAGAGACCGTTCAGCCCTGCTCGCCATCAAGAAAAGGATAGCAGGCATTGAAGAGGTCAAGGCGACGCCGGCCTCCAGGATTGTCGGCGGGGCCATGATGAGAGGTCAGGATATAACACTGAGAGTACGCCAGGATCATTTCGCCTCCTATGGAGACCTCTACCTGTTCGGATGCATACTCGACGAGTTCCTCTCCTCCTATGGATCAATCAATACCTACACCCGTTTTGTCGTGCAGGAGATATCGAGAGGTGACACCTATCAGTGGCCGGTACGGATAGGAGACCACCCCCTGCTATGAAGCACGACCTTCTGCGTCATGGACGCAGGTTTTCCTTTTTCCAGGTTATCCGGCTGCTGCGCCAGCTCGAACGTACAACCGGTGCCTACAGTAATGCCGACATCACCGATACCGGGCACATCAGGATACGCCCGAAACTCTCCCTGGCCTTCCCCCCGGCTGATGTGGACAGCATCGAAGAACTTGACGGGGAAGAACCCCGTTTCCTGGTAAACACCACCTTCTTAGGTCTCTACGGCACATCTTCTCCCCTGCCGGTCTTCTACACCGAAGATCTCATGGAGGAGGCTTCCTCGGACGAATCAGTGTCCAGGGACTTCCTGGATATCTTCAATCACCGCCTTTTTCTGCTGCTGTTCAAGTGCTGGAGCAAGTATCGCCAGCACATCAAGGTCGTCGAGGAGCGAGACCCCCTGTACTTAGAAAGGCTTTTCTGCCTTGTGGGTCTCGGAGAGAAGGCCTTCAGGCAAGACCTTCCCGAGCCGTATCCTCTTATCCGCTACGCCGGTCTCCTTACCCAGTATCCGAGATCCTCTCTTGGCCTTAGAACACTGCTGAAGGATGCCCTGGGGGGGATTCCCCTGGAAATTATCCCCTGTGTCGGGGCCATGACAGCTATTCCGGAGGAACAGAGATTTCAGCTCGGAATATCCGCGTGTTCTCTGGGGGAGGACAGCTTCCTCGGTGATGAGATCCTCGATCGAACGAGCAAATTCCGAATCCACATAGGCCCCCTGCAGCAGGACCACTATCAGGAATTTCTTCCCGGGGCCCAGAAGTACCAGCTGCTCACCTTCTTAACGAATTTCTATCTGACGGAACCGCTCACGTATGACGTGGAGTGTATCCTGTCATCCGTGCAGATTTCTCCGGTGTGTCTTGGCGCACCCAGATGGTCTGCACTCGGCATGGACACCTGGATGTTTTCAGGTGATGCTCCGGCAGAGATGAGGGCAGTCTTTTCCCCTCAATCATGACATAGCAGGAGGAGATTATGATCACTGTTGATATTAAATCGTTACTAGGCCGCCTTAATTCTTACTGCACCAGTTCACTCGAAGGGTCTGCAGGGCTGTGTGTTTCACGAAGCCATTACGAGGTAACCATTGAACATTTTCTGGTGAAGCTGCTTGAGAACCCCCAGTCCGACCTTCCTCTGATCTTTCGCCACTTCGATATAGAGGCCGGCAGGGTAAAAAAGGCGCTGGAGCAGACCATCGAGGAATTCCGCACCGGCAATGCCTCCAAGCCGGTCTTTTCCCCGCTGCTCATGGAGCTGTTTCAGGAATCATGGCTCATGGCATCGGTTGATTTTGAATCGCAACGTATACGCTCAGGCGCACTGCTGGCAGCGTTTTTACAGAAGCCCACGCAATTTGCCGCAGGAGGCTATGTAGATCTCCTGACGACCATCAGCAAAGAAACCCTGATTGCCCAGTTCGGCACGATGGTGAAGGGATCGGTCGAGGAGCCCGGCACTGCCCGGGAGCCGGCACCCTCTGAGAGGCCGGCAGGCGACGGCACGGCGATCGGCCGGTTCTGTGAAGATTTTACCGCAAAGGCATCAGCCGGCGAGATCGATCCGGTATTCGGCCGCGACCGGGAGATCCGCCAGATGGTGGATATCCTCGCCCGCAGGCGCAAAAACAACCCGATCGTCGTGGGTGAGGCAGGCGTCGGCAAGACCGCGGTTGTCGAAGGCCTGGCGCTCAGGGTCGTGGAGGGGGATGTTCCCGAGCTGTTGCGCGATGTCTCGATCCTCGGCCTCGATATGGGCTTGCTGCAGGCCGGTGCCGGCATGAAGGGGGAATTTGAAAACCGCCTGAAATCGGTGATCAATGAGATCAAGGCATCGGAAAAGCCCATCATCCTGTTCATCGACGAGGCACACACCCTGATCGGTGCAGGCGGGGCTGCAGGCATGAGCGATGCGGCGAACCTTTTGAAACCTGCCCTGGCCCGCGGAGAACTCCGCACCGTTGCAGCCACCACCTGGTCTGAATACAAGAAGTATTTTGAAAAGGATGCGGCCCTGGCCCGACGTTTCCAGCTGGTCAAGCTGGACGAGCCGTCCGAGGAGACCGCGGTGCTGATCCTGAGGGGACTCAAGAGCAAATACGAGGCAGCCCACAATGTCGTGGTGCGTGACGACGCCATTGTCGCAGCGGCCTCACTCTCCAGCCGCTACATATCAGGCCGCCAACTGCCCGACAAGGCCGTGGACCTTCTGGACACGGCAGCAGCCCGGGTAAAGGTTCTACTGAGTGCCAAGCCTGACGTGGTCGAAGACAAGGAACGCTCCATCCAGGCCCTCCAGCGGGAAGAGAAGGCCCTGGAGCGTGACAGGATGCACGGCCTCGAGATCGAAACCGAGCGTGCCGGGGAGATCGAAGCGGAACTGAAAACCTTAAGCGACGAACTGGCCGTGCTCAAAGACCGCTGGCTCAAGGAGCAGAAGCTGGCCGGGGAGATTATTGAAACGAGAAAATCTCTGTTTGAGCTGAACAGCGGTGAAAATCCGGAGGGAGCCAAAAAGGAAGAACTCCAGGCGCTCATCGCAAAGACCTCGGCTGAGCTGGAAAAATTGCAGGGAGGTACTCCCCTGGTAAAGATCGAGGTGGATCCGGATGTTGTCTCCAAGGTGGTATCGGACTGGACCGGCATCCCGCTCGGCAACGTAATGCGCGACGACGCACTGAACATTATCAGACTGGAGGGAAACCTCAAAGAACGGATCAAGGGCCAGGATGAGGCAATAAGCGTGATCACCCAGGTCCTCAAATCAGCAAAAGCCGGCATCAAGGACCCGAACCAGCCCCTGGGGGTATTCCTGCTGGTAGGTCCCAGCGGCGTGGGCAAGACCGAGACCGGCCTGGCCATCGCGGATCTCCTCTTCGGGGGCGAGAACTTCATGGTGACCATCAATATGAGCGAATTCCAGGAAAAGCACACCGTGAGCCGCCTCATCGGGTCGCCGCCCGGATATGTCGGGTACGGAGAAGGGGGAGTGCTGTCTGAGGCCGTGCGCCAGCGCCCCTATTCCGTGGTCCTGCTGGACGAGGTGGAAAAAGGTCACCTGGAGGTCATGAACCTCTTTTACCAGGTCTTTGACAAGGGCATCCTCTCGGACGGCGAAGGGCGTGCAATCGATTTCAAGAACACGGTGATCTTCCTGACCAGCAATCTGGCAACCGACGTGATCACCGAGTTGTGCACCGGTGACGAACGGCCTGATGCCGAGACGGTGGCTGCCGCCATAAGGCCGATCCTGAGCAACCATTTCAAACCGGCACTTCTGGCCCGGATGAACGTGGTGCCGTTTTTCACCCTGCCGCCTGATATTCTCAAGGACATTGTAAAACTGAAGATGAACAAGATGGTCAAGCGCCTCGAGACGACCCACCGGATGAAACTCACCTATTCTCCAAAGGTCGTGGACCAGATCACTGCGAGGTGCACCGAGGTTGAAACCGGGGCCAGAAACATCGATTACATCATGAGCGGCACGATCATGCCCCGCATGTCACAGGAGATCCTTTCACGGATGAGCGAGGGGAGTCTTCCCTCCGAGGTTCGTCTGGATGTGGCAAAGGACGGGTCCTTCAAAATCAAATTTGATGGAGCGTAATCATGGATTTTGAAAACGCGAATAATTTCTCTTTCGTTTCCAAGGCATTGCCGGAAGACACGTTCGGGGCCGTACGCTTCAAGGGAACCGAGGGCATATCGAAGCTCTATTCATTCGACATCACCCTGGTGAGTGACGACCCGGAGATCGATCTGAAAGAGATATTGCAGAACCCGGCGACCCTGACCATTCGTGGCGATCATCAGGATCTGCCTGTCCATGGAATCCTCGCCCAGTTCGAGCAGCTCCATGAGGTAAAGCACCATTTCTTCTACCGGGCCGTCCTGGTGCCGAGGCTGTGGCTTTCAAACCTGTACCATGAAAACCAGCTCTTTCTCACCACGACCGTTCCGGACATCATCGAAGACATCCTGAAACAGGCCGGGCTCACCACCCAGGACTATGAACTGAGACTGACAAAGGAGTATCCCCAGTGGGAGTACATCTGCCAGTACCGGGAGACCGACTATGAGTTCATCTCGCGCTGGATGGAACGCGAGGGCATCTATTTCTTCTTCGAGCAGAGAGAAGATTACGAGAAACTCATCATCACCGACAGCTTCACCGCCCATCAGGACATACCGGGCGATGCAGTGATCCCCTATGCCCCGCCCTCGGGCCTGGTGCCGGAAGAAGAGCTGATCCAGGCCTTTATCAGCAGGCAGAAGATGCTGCCGAACAAGGTCATCTTAAAGGACTACAACTACCGCAAGCCCTCCCTCGAGCTCAAGGCAGAGGCCGAGGTGGACCCGCAGGGACGCGGGGATGTATACCTCTACGGCGAACACTTCAAGGAACCCGAGCAGGGAAGTGCTTTAGCAAAGATCAGGGCCGAGGAGATCGCCTGCAGGGCGACGGTGTTCCACGGTGAGGGCACTGCCACAAACCTGTCTTCCGGCTACCTCTTTGAACTGGCCGAACACTACCGGGAGGGATACAACCGGAAATACCTGATCCTGGACATCGAGCATGAGGGCATCCAGGCTGCATCGTTCCTGTCCGGCCTCAGAGAGGATCTCACGGAAAAGGAACAGACGCGCACGTACACGAACAGATTCACCGCCATCGAAGCAGGCATTCAGTTCCGTCCCGAGCGGACGACCCCCAGGCCAAAAATCCAGGGCACCATGAACGCCGTGGTGGATGCCGCAGGTGACGGGAAATACGCAGAGCTTGATGAAATGGGCCGCTACAAGATAATCCTGCCGTTCGACCTGAGCGGCAACAACGACGGCAGGGCTTCGCGCTGGGTTCGCATGGCCCAGCCCTATGCCGGTGCCGAATACGGCATGCACTTCCCCCTCCACAAGGGGACCGAGGTGCTGCTCACCTTTATAGACGGCGATCCTGACCGGCCCATCATCGCCTCTGCCGTACCGAACCCTGCAACGGCAAGCCCGGTGAATACAGAGAACCAGAGTGAGAGTGTGATAAAGACCGGGGGAGACAACAAGATCAGGATCGAGGACAAAGCAGGCTCCGAACGGATCATCATGCAGAGCCCCAAGGAGAATTCATTCATCAGGATCGGGACCCCGAACGACCCTACGTATATAGAGGATCAGGAAACCGGCGACGGCATCAAGATCCAGACACTGGGAGGCATCGAGCTGTATACCGGCAACACGGGAAATACACTCTCTCCTGGTGCCCAGCATATTAATATCATGACAGAAGCAAAGGGAGGGGAGAATGAAGGGAATATCAATATTGAGGGATACAATATAGATACAACCTGCAGGGGGAATTTTCTTGATAAAGTCGATGTCGATTCTGTTTCACTCGTTAATGGAAATAAATATGAGCATGTTTGTGGAAACACAATCGAAACACGTATTGGAAACAGTCTGAATGTAAAGCTAGGCACCGAGACAGCCTTTAATGTCCTCAGCAGCGGGCTTGAATGCAATTTCTTAAATGCAAAAACCGAGGTGCTTTTAGGAGGACTGCTTTTCAACTTTGGAATCGGAGCGAAATACGAAAACTTTATCGGTCCGGAATACGATGCAGGGTGGGATGACTGGAATAAGCATTCCAATAAGAATATCACTATCGATGCAGAACTAAAAACAGATCTCTTAGGGGGTAAAGACAACAATTCTCTGATCTCCCTCTCAGAGAATTCCCTTGCCCTTAGATACGGCAAACACGGAAAATCAAAAGCCGATAATGCCTGGCGCAAAGGATTGACCTGGAGCGCGATAAACTTGCTTATTCATTTTGGCGCTGCCTCTTTATACAGCGGTGGCACCTGTATCCCGGAATTTGTCGAAGGAGACACAATAACAGGGACAGTGGATGCAGCTTCTGCCGGAGGTACAACATCCTTAACAATTCTGATAGGAGCAATAGCGACAATCCTCCTGCTTGCTTTTAAAGAAAAGAAAAACGCTGTGCCTGTCCCTCCGCCAAAGGACAATTCCAGAATCGAATTGAATAAAGAAGGTGTTTCACTCAGTGCACTAGAGGGAAACAAGGTGAGTTCCGAGATCAAAACCCAGAAAAGGGTAATTGAACTTATTATCCCTGCCGGTGGGACCATAAAACTGGACTCAGGGAAAAAGGGAACGATTCAGATTGGCAATTCAACATTTAAATCGACAGATGTTTCGATTGCCGGCAAAAATTTAAAAGTAATGGCTTAATTATTCGAGGTATTTTCTTTTTGGAAAGTGTAAATAAAACGCCGTTCATGTTCGCCCCGTTGCCGGGGAGGATCAACTTTCCCGGGCATTCGCTTACCCTGATTGTCAAGGGGACCTTCGACCTTGTGCCTGATAAGAAGGCCAGGCCTTCAGACGAGCAGCTGCCCCCTACTGGTGACGAGTTATTTCCTGAAGATGTGGATATGATCGGCGCCCCGCGGTATGAATCCGATTTTGCGTATTACAAACCCTGTGCAGACCTGCTCCTTGCCGGTCACTGCCACTGCCCGGGAAGGAAACCCGTCAGTGCATGTCCCGTCACCTTCAGCGTCGGGCCGGTGAGCAGGACCCTGTATGTATTCGGGGACCGTTTCTGGAAAAATTTGGCCGGGATTCGCACCATCACAGAGCCCGAGCCGTTCGCAACGATGGAACTCCGGTACGAAAACAGCTTTGGTGGAGTCGGGTTCAAGAAAAACCCCATAGGAAAAGGGGCGGGAAAAGAAGAATCTGAACAAGGGAAATCATGGCTTCTTCCAAATATCGAAGACCCTCAAGACCTGATCGATTCTCCGGGGAAAAGGCCGGAGCCGGCCGGATTCGGCCCCATAGGCAGGATGTGGGAACAGCGATATTCCCGGTTGGGGTCATACTCGGGCAGCTACCTGAAAAAACGCTGGCCCTGGTTCGCCGAGGATTTCAACTATGCGTATTTCAATGCCGCTCCTCCCGGGATGCTGATGGACGGCTATCTGAGAGGGGATGAACCTGTCTCCTTCGAGAATCTGCATCCGGAGCACCCGCGCTACGAGTCATTCCTGCCGGGCATCAGGGTGCGCTGCTTTGTGAACAGAGAAGGCGGCGCAGGAGGGAACGGAACTGATTTCCGTGAAGTCTCCATGAAGCTCGACACGCTCTGGGCAGACATGGATGCTCAGAAGCTGGTGCTGGTCTGGCGAGGCGTGATGGAGACAGCCTCTGAAGATTATGCTCAAGAGATTGCGCACCTGTTCGTCATGTCGGAATCTCTCGATCAGGAGAGCGAACCTCTGATTCGCTGCCACGAGCTTTTCCTTACGGCACTGGCTGAAGAAGAGACACAGTGGGAGGTCGAACCGGAAGAGCCACCTGAGGCCCCCGAAGAAACCGGGCCGGAGATCCCCGGGGACGAACTGAAAAAACAGCTTGAAGTCCAGACGGCAGCACTGCTCGCCAAGGTCGGCATAGATCTGAACAGGCTCTCCCCTGCGGAAAGGGAAAAGTTAGGGCAGGATCAGGACAGAATCATCGAGAGTATCACCCAAAAAGATTCTGATAAGATAGCGGCCATTGGGGAGGAGGATCTGAAGGCGCATATGTCCGATACCCTTTCCAAGGCCGGAATCGATGTGAACAACCTCCCGCTAACGAATGACAAGACAAAGGCCGAACAATTGAGACTGTTCAAAGAGCTCGGCGTTGATGATCTCTCGATCATGCAGGATCCCGAGATTGCAGGTTTCATGGGTATACTGGGCGCGCTCATGCCGAAGTTGGGGATCGACCCGGAAGACCTGACCCCGGTTATTGAAGCGGCAAAAAAGCAGCTCGATCTCCCGGAAACAGCACATAAAAAAAAGGAAGGACTCTCCACCCTGACCCGTGAGATTGTTGCAGAGCGCTCTGCACGTGGTGAATCCTTTGCAGGAGAGAATTTGAGCGGCCTTGATCTTACAGGCCTCGATCTGAAAGAGCTCGACTTTTCCGGGGCCGACTTGAGTGGCGCGGATCTGTCCGGGACGGTGCTTGATCGTGCACTCCTTGCAGGGGCTGACCTGACCGGGGCGAACCTGGAAAAGGCCATGCTCATCGAGGCCGATGTCACCGGCGCAAGGCTAACCGAAACCAGGCTTGCCGGTGCGAATTTAAGTGAAGCACTCTTTGAACAGGCTGAGATGATAAATGCCCTGCTGGAGGAAGTAACCGCCCGGGGCGCCTACTTTGCCGAAGCTGACCTCTCTGGGGCGAAGTTCTCGGGCAGCGACCTCTCGGGCGCTGATTTTACTGGCGCCACATTGAACGGCGCGGATTTCAGGGGCGCAACCCTTGCTGCGGCATCCCTCGAAGGTGCCACCTGCATGAATGCGGATTTCACCGGGGCAGACCTCACCGAGCTGCGAGCCTCTGAAGGCGGCAACTTCTCAAAATGCACCTTTGTCAAGGCAACCGGCTTCGAGTCCATGTGGCAGGATGCCATCCTCGACAGGGCTGATTTTTCCTTTTCGAAGATGCAGGGTGCTGACTTTACCAGGGCATCCCTTCAGCAGGCAACCATGGCTGCCGCCGACATGAAACATGCCCGCTTCATGAAGGCAGATCTGCAGCAGGCCAGGCTCGTGGTGATGAACCTGTTTGAGGCAAGCTTTGAAAAGGCCGACTTAACCGGGGCCGATCTGAGCGGCTCGAATATGTACGGTGCCGAGTTTCTCGATGCGATCATAGTAGGGACCGTCATGGAAAGAACCAATGTGAAGATGACGAAACTGGCCTGACAAACATGATGTAACAAGGAACAAACGAGTCATTTAACTTATGATGGATTTTGATAACTTCGAAGACTTGATCAGCAACTTCGATATCGAGGATTTCAAGAATTTCGGGAAAAGGCTCCTGAAAAGAGAGGACATCCTCGAGAGGATACAATCGGGCCAATCACTAGCCGGGGCCGTCATTATAGGGATCGATCTCACAGGCGCGGACTTGAGGGGCGTCAACCTCGAGAGTGCAACGATCATGAACTCTCTCCTGAAAGGTGCCGACCTGGAAAATGCCCGGCTTTCAGGCGTGACGCTGAACCAGGTGGATCTCACAGGTGGAAAACTCATGGGGGCTGATCTTTCATCTGCATCGATCATGAACACGCTCCTTGATAATGCAGATCTGACCGGTGCCAACTTTTCCCTGGCAACCTTCACGGCATTCCCGGTTCTTACCAGGGATATCAAAGACATTAAACTATCGCCCGAGATGCAGGAGCTCCTAAAAACAGATCCATCAAAGATCAATCCCGATTCCGTCGAGATTGGCCTGGAAGACCTGGGGATTTCCGAGGCAGATTTTGACCCGGGTGCTTGCAGGATGCACCGTGCTGTTTTGAAAAATGCCGTGTTCGCTGATGCAACATTCGAAGAAGCGGTGCTTGACCATGCGGATCTTTCAGGCTCAGACCTGAGCAGTGCACATTTTATCGGTTGCTCCCTGTCTCATGTCGATCTTTCGCAGGCCCAGCTCAAAAAGACCACCTTCGAGAACACAGATCTCACAGCAGCCCTGTTTGCCACAGCACTCATCCAGGAAGCAATGTTTAACCAGTGCACACTTGCTGAATCTGATTTAGAAAACGCCGAGGTCAGCGGCATAACGATGACCGACATCGATCTGAGCTCCACCAGAAACATCCCCAGGAGCATGCCCTTCTCCACCTTTATCAACTGCAGCCTGCCGGAAAAGGACTTTTCCGGCGGAGAGCTCACCGGCTGCGTTTTCTCACAGTCAACGCTAGCCGGTTCATCCTTTGCCGGGGCAGACCTTTGCGAGACTCGGTTTTCAGAGTCCGACATTTCCGGCTCGGACCTCACCGCAAGCATTCTCACTGACGCCGAATTTTCAGATTCGAATCTGGACAGGGCGACCGTGCGGGAAACCGAGCTGATGGGACACATCTTCCTTAACTGCTCCATGGAAAATATTGATTTGAGCGGCATGGACCTGAGCGAGGCCGATTTCAGCCAGGCACGGATGACAGGGGCAAACCTCGCAGGATGCAACCTGAGCGATGCCGACTTTACGAATGCCAGGATGAAACAGGTGAATCTTACCGGCGCACTCCTCAAGGATACCCTTGCATCCAGGGCGGACCTGAGCGGCGCGGATTTTACCGGAGCCCGGTTCGACTACTGCCAGCTCGATGGAAGCACGCTGGAGGGTGCCGTTCTGCGCGGAGCAAAGCTGCTCCAGACAGACCTTGACGGGGTTGATTTCACCACAACCAGTATCGATAAAACCGAGTTTATCCTGTGCAGTATGAAAGGAAGCACCTTTGAGGGCATGGATCTTTCGCTCTGCAATCTTACCGACTCGGACCTCACCGGAGCCAACCTGAAGCAGGCCGATCTGAGCCGGGCAACCCTCACCCAGGCAAACCTTACCAAGGCTGATCTCACTGGCGCCCGCCTGGCGGACTGCGTGTGCAGGACCGCTGATTTTACGCAGGGTATTCTTAACAAGACGAATTTCACCGGCGCCGACCTGCGGTTTTCCAGGTTTGAAAAGGCCTCTGCTCCAGGTGCGGATTTTTCAAACGCGCGAATGGACCGCGCCGAGTTCAACAATGCGGTCCTGTTGGCCGCTCGATTCCATAACGCGCACCTGCCGTACAGCACCTTTTCCCATGCCGATTGCAGCGGCGCAGACTTTAGCGGGGCAAACCTGAGGCAGTCCACGCTTCACCGGATCAATGATTCCGGAACAAAATTCAAAGGGGCCAACCTGCTCCTCGCCCGGTACACGGACAAGGACCGTGCAGAGGCGGAGGACTGGACACCGCCGCCGCCGAAAACTTAAAAAGCAGATTCTGGAGGAAACCATGTCGAACCTCGCTGAGAAATATCCCTGGATGAGAGAGTCCAGATACCTGGGTGAAGCCCGGGTACTGGAAGTGGATGACAACGAAGGCCGTGTGCTGGTTCAGCTTCGTGCAGCAGCCGGAAACACCCGGACATGGGCAACCATTGCGATAGCACCTCCTCATGAACTCACCCCGGGTGATACCGTGCTTGCAGCAGGAGAAGACACCGACGAACTCTACATCATCGGGGTGTTAAAAACTGCAGCACTTCCCCCCAGGACGATCACCTTGAGCGGCGGCTCTCGTGCCGAGACATCGGGAAAACCAGGTGAGCAGTCCATGAAGGTGTTCTCTCCACGGCAGGAGCTGCTCTTCGAATATGACGAGGCAACGGGCAAGGCACGGGTGAATATGCCATCGGGCGATCTGGAGTTCGTCACGGAAAACGGGAACATCTCTTTCCAATCCGGGCGGGATATCCTTTTCCACGGCCGGCACCTGGATATGAACAGCCACGAGTTCAGGCTCTCGGCACAAAAGGGAGCTCTTCAGATCGAAGAGGCCGCCTATGCCGGTAAGAAGTTCATGGGGAATATCAGGCATGTGATACTCATTGCCGAACGGCTCGAGACAGCAGCGCAGACCATGATCGAAAAGGCAAAGAACCTCTTCCAGAGCGTGGAAGAGCTGAGCCAGCTCAAGACCGGCAGGATGCGCACCCTGGTGAAAAAGACATTCCACTTCAAAGCCAACAAGGCATTCGTAAAGGCCGAAGAGGATTATAAGATCAGGGCCGAGAAGATCCATCTCGGCTGAAGGTTAAAAAAGGAAGGGAGCACCTGATATGGCAGCCATATTTCCAGGATCGACCAAGGCAGGGGGGCAGTGCATGGCTATGCCCGATGTCTGCAAGACCCCGGCACCCCCGCCCGTGGGACAAATCCCTGTGCCCTACCCCAATATGGGCATGCTGATGCAGGCCACCGGCACCTCCACAAAGGTTAAGTTTGTGAGCAAGGAGGTGGTAACGCTCAAGTCCAAGATCCCCAAATCCATGGGTGATGAGGCCGGGTCCCTCGGCGGCATGGTATCGGGCATGAACATGGGCGAGGTGCAGTTCAAGAAGGGCAGCTCCAAGGTAAAGATCGAAGGTCAGCCGTGCGTGCATCTGACGTCCATGACCTCCCACAACGGGACGAACGCCAATGCCCCGGCCGGCACCCAGGTGGTACCGAGCCAGACAAAGGTGCTGGTCTCCCCGTAAAAGGCCCTTGCCGGAGAAAGGATAAAATTATGAAAAAAGTATGGCTTACCTCCCTGGAGAAATCCGAAGAAAACGTGACTCGAATCATGTCCGCCCTGAAGGGATATGGGCTCGATGTGCAGGGTCATTTCTGGACAGACGAGCTTGAAAAGATGGCATGGATCGGCCCGAGGGATGTCATGCTCGACAAGGACGTTGCCCTGTGGACGATCCTCGCCACGCCCGAGGCCCTCTCATCGCCGAATATCCGCTACGGGCTCTCGCTTCTGGCCCTCACGGTTCAGTCTCAGCGCGGGCCAGGCTTTCCCATCGTGATCCTGCTCTCCGGGGGGGAATCGATTTCTCCCGGGCAGCTTACCACCCCGTTGCAGGGGGCTGACATACTCGCCGCAGACAAACCCGCATTCGGAGCCAAGCTCGTTGCCAGGGTCCATACCCCTGCGAAAAAGGCTGCCGCAGAATACCGCCTGGACTGCTACGGCAATCCCCAGATCGGCCAGTGGTTCGAGATCGGGCCAACAGGCTCCACCTGGAACGGTGCGCTGTTCGGTGTGGCAGGGGCAAAAATCACGTTTCAGGCAGTAGGCGCAAAGGGACAGCTCCCGGAGAAATCCACCCTGAATTATCCCATCCAGGACATGCAGCTTGGTCTTGGCCAGACCGAGTATATCGCCTGGGCCGTTCAGAACGAGCTTGGCCCGGACAGCTCGTATTTTGTGAAGGTGGAGGGATACCCCGAATCGATCCTCTTTGGGGAGTATTCCCAGGAGGAAGAGGCGGACGTATTTGTCGTCTCTCTGAAGTAGCGGGGCGTGACAATCACCAATAGAACTCCATATCCACCCTGCTCCCCGAGGGCAGTACCCTGCGGGATGGTTTTATGGAAAGACTGACTATTATACGCTCATCTCCCCCGGTCGTTGTCGCGGTAATCTCCAGTTCTTCAGGCTCTGCTTGTGATGATCGCTGCCAGAACAGGGAAAAGGCTTTTTTGAGCGTGTCTTCAAGTTCAGGCGCAGACATATCTCCGCTGAAATGATCCCTGCACCACAGAATGAACCGGCTGATAATGGAGACAAACAACTGATAGCCCAGGCTGGCATCACCTATCGTGGTCTCGCGGGGGATACACGCACTGTCGGCGTTATAGGCGCCTGCAAGCGGCATGATGCCGCAGCGTATGAGCTGATCGAGGCGCTCGTCGGCAACATACATTTCCGTGGACAGGGATTTGCCCGTTGCACCTTCGGTGTGCATGACCATATCCTCGAGCCGGACCTCGCCCCATGCACTGAACCGGGTGGGCCAGCCGCACCTGGCGATGCTCTGCACCATGAGGGCACCCGCAGCCCAGACCGGAGCAATCCACAGGGGGTCTTCTTCCTCGAACCGGGTCATGCGGGGTGGATTGTCGCTGCCATAGGGATACCGGGTGAGGAACCGGTTGCAGGTAAGCGAAAGCCATCGTGCATGTGCCTTTTCCCGAAGACTGCGCCACTTGGCAAAGTTCATATCATCCATGTAGTGAGGCAGGTAGGGAAGCGTGTTCAGCTCCTGCCAGGTATCGACAAGGAAAAACCCGGGTTTGATCCAGGCGAGGCAGGGTACCAGCAGTGTCTCTGAAAAAGAGGCGATCGTTTCCAGCAGCTCGAGGCTTCTCGCGCTGATGTCAAAGCCAAGATCAACCATGATGAGAGACGGGGAATTTGAAACCAGCTTCGGCTGCAGTTCATCGAGGGTTTCTTCCAGGGTATCTAAAGTGACGGGTACGATCTGAAAATGGACAGGAGCTTCAGCCCGGGACTGCTTCACCAGGAATTGCAACCCCCGCCACGTTGCCTCTGCGGTTCTGAACCGATCATGAGAAAAGATATGACGCAGATTCTGCTGCACAATCGAATCGATCTGGAGAGCAAGCGAGGCAGACTCTGCCGCAGGGGCAGCACTGTCTTGGGGGAGGGAAACCATCTTCAGGATATTGTCCAGAGCGCTCGATGAAGCGCACTGCGAAGGACCGGGTTTGACCGGAACAGTCAGGGAAGGGAGGCCGGGCCATTTTTTAAGGCCTGAGACTATCTCACCGACGGCCATGCCCGCTTGTTCAGAGTCCTCGATGAAGCTTTTTGCCTCGAGGAGGTTTCTTAAAAACGTGTTGTTCCGGACAAGGCCGTCGGGATGAAAGTCTTTCATCCCGGTGCAGGTAATATCCAGGCGGCCCTCCGGGCAGATCTCCCGGGGAACCGGGACAGAGAATGTTGGTTTCAGCCCGCCCATCACAGTATCGAAGGTATCGGCGTCTATGACAACAGGATCCTTTCTCCAGGCTGTCTCATCAAGCGAAGTGAACGGGGCCAACGCGACAATAGTGAAAGGCATGGACGGAATCTGCATATCTCCTCCTGAACACAGACCTCAACATGTTTCAGATAGAGGCTGTCTTAATTCACTATGTACAAAATATGTTCTTTAAATGCCGGTGAAGGTGTAGATGCTACTTCTTGAAAATATCCTTATAGAGCGCGCCAATTCCCTTGGACTTGCGCTCACCTTCCTGCCCGGGCGCCTCGTGCTTTTTCTCCGGCGCGGGTTGTGCCTGTGCCCTGGCAGGCTCTTCGATTTCCGCCAGACGGCCCTGGCCCAGGAAGGTGAACCGCGGCCCCTGCGGGCTCAGTGCCAGAATATCATGTGCATTCAGCGGGGCCTGAAGGCTTATGGGCACAGCGTTGAGACTGACAAGGTTTTTCCCGGTGAGGTCCTTGATCCAGTACTGGTCCTGGGAGAAAAAGATCTGGGCATGGCTGTCCAGCATTGCCGGATGAGAGAGAACAAGGTCGTTGCCGGGGCCTGATCCGATGGTCACGGGAAGCTCCCTGTATGAATTCAAGGTGGGGCCATATTGAACAATAAGCGGTTTTTGAACCTTCTGGATAGACACCGCTGCTGCCTTGGGCGGTTGAGGGGCTGCAGCTGCAGGGGTACTGACGGGCGGCTGAGGAGGTTCCGGGACAGGGGCGGCAGCCACGGGCTTCTGGACCGGGATAGCAGGTCTTTCCGGCGGTGCGGGAACGACCAGGCTCTCGGGTTGCACCACAGGCTGACCTTCCAGAATCCTGGTGAGAAAGCTCGCCTTGGGACCGCCCTCGGAAAACATCAGGACGTCGCCGTCTTTGAGATAGGCCTCTTTTACCTGCTTGCCGTTTACAAACGTGCCGTTCGTACTCTGATCGACAAGCTTGAACCGGTTGCCTTCCCGCACGATTTCGGCATGTCTGCGCGACAGGGTGGAAAGGTCCTTGGGAAACTGCACGTGGCAGGAAGGATGCCGGCCGATAGAAATGCTCTCTTCGGCAACTTCCTGGATCTGGCCCTTCAGCGGCCCCTGGATATGTATGAGCTGGACTACTATGACGGGTTTATCTTTCATAGGATTTATCGAGCTCTCCCCTGACTTCTCGTTTAAGATCCCTTCGATGGGGACAAAATTACAATTATGCACGATCTTCTGTCAAGGTAATTGAGGAAAATATGGATCTGAGTATACACACTTTCGGAAAATCGGATACCGGGCTCATTCGGAAAAACAATGAGGATTCCCTTGCTGTGGATATCAATGCCGGGTTCTGCACGGTCGCCGACGGGATGGGCGGCGCAGCTGCCGGAGAGATCGCCAGCAGCATCTTTGTAGAAACCGCGACAGAGATCTTTTCGCAACCGGGCCCTTTTTCCGAGGAACACAGGGTCGGCCAGGTACAACAAGCCTTCACCCTCGCAAATCAGCGGATCCTTGAGCATATACAGAGCAATCCCGCTCACAAGGGAATGGGGTGCACTGCAGAACTCCTGGCAATTACCGATGCAGGTTTTGTGCTGGGCCACATGGGCGACAGCAGGACATACCGGTTGAGGGACTCCCAGCTGAAACAGATCACAAAAGACCATTCCCTTGTGCAGGAGCAGCTTGACCAGGGGATCATCACCCGGGAACAGGCAGCAAAGCATCTCCAGCGGAATGTGATCCTGCGTGCAGTGGGTACGACTCAGAGCCCTTCCCTTGACCTGATACGGGGCAGGACATACCCGGGCGATCTATTCCTGCTGTGCTCGGACGGCCTGACCGATATGGTCACCGATGATACGATCCTCGAAGCACTTACCCGGTACCCTGACCTTCCTGAGGCCGTCGATATTCTGATCGGTCTTGCCAAGGACAGCGGGGGAAAAGACAATATTACGGTCGTCCTGATGCAAATCGAATCATCATGAAGTACATAACCGCCCCAATCCTTTTTTTCCTCGTGCTGCTTGCAACCGCTGCACTGGCTTCTGCCCAGGAGAACACGGGGAAATACCCCGTCCCCAGCTCGGAGATGGAGGATATCGTAAACGACTGGCTGTCCGAGGCCGGATTTATTGTCTATCGCAGTGCGATGGAAGCGGGGCTCATCAGAATGAAAGCGCAGAAGGGCAACGAGAGCTGGGAAATCCTCCTGAGGCAGAATTCTCCCCTTGCCACCGAGGTCCAGGCTTTTTATACCCGTGACGACCGCCCCGATCCCACCCACGTCCAGACATTATGGAACTTCCTGTCCGCCTACCACAACGGATCTGATGCGGATGTGGAGGCATCGAATGCCGCCATCCCCACCCCGGTACTTGCCAGGATAGAATCTGTAGTGTGCATCACGGCGGACCTGGGTGACGACAATACCATTCAATTCTCAGGATTCATTGTGGACTCATCCGGCCTGATTCTCTGTACCGCACATTACCTCAAGGGCGTCAGGTCAATGACATTGACGCTGTTTGACGGCCTGAAACTGGGCGGGGCGCTTATCAAGATCGACTACGAGCGGGACCTTGCCCTGATCAATGTGAACCAGCAATTCAATGCCTCTGTCTCCCTTGCAGACGGCATCAGGCTGTTGGGAATGGGGCAGAAGGTCTACTCTGTCGGGTGCCCGGAGAATCTCGGGGGAACGATCTACTCGGGGTTTATTAACGGTCCACCCAGATCGGTAAACGACCATTTTCTGTGGCAGGCAAGCATGAAGGTATATCCCGGGAGCAGCGGAAGCCCTGTTTTCGACGGCTCCGGGAATCTGGTAGCTATGGTCAAGGCACGGCATAAGGGGACGGATTCCCTGGGTTTTCTGATACCCTGTGAAACCATGATCTCCTTTGTGCGGGATATGGTAAAATAGAATCCAGGAGTCAGTAGTCAGAAGACAGAATGGAAAATACAGAATTCAGTATCCAGAAGGCAGAAGGACATCGATAAAAAAATGAACTACGGCCGCTACGAAATACTACAGGAACTGGGCAAGGGTGCCATGGGCGTCGTCTACAAGGCCAAGGATCCTCAAATCAACCGAACGATTGCACTCAAGATCCTGC
The DNA here is from genome assembly GCA_018434685.1 of Deltaproteobacteria bacterium. Taxonomy (GTDB): domain Bacteria; phylum Desulfobacterota; class Desulfomonilia; order UBA1062; family UBA1062; genus DSAD01. Next base: position 415,607 of record JAHDOV010000004.1, on the reverse strand, counting down.
GCGAAGACCGGGTCACCAGCGAGGACTTTGTTCAGAGATTTCTCAAGGAAGCCATGGCCATCGGCCGCCTTTCCCATCCGAACATTGTCACGATCTATGATGTGGGACAGGACCATGACACCATCTATCTGGCCATGGAGTATTTGGAAGGCAGGCCGTTCAACGATATTATCCGTGAAAAGAACCTGAGCTTCACCGAGATTGCAGAGCTGGCCGTACAGCTGGCGGAATGCCTCGATTATGCCCATAAAAAGGGGATCGTTCACCGGGATATCAAACCGTCCAACATCATGCTGTCGCCAGAGGGGAAGGTGAAACTGACCGACTTCGGCATCGCGCGGATCGAAGATCCGGCCATGAACCAGCAGACCCGTGCCGGAGAGATCCTGGGAACCCCGGTCTACATGTCGCCGGAACAGGTCATGGGGCAACAGCTCGACGGCCGGTCCGATCTCTATTCGCTCGGGGTTATTCTCTATGAGCTTGCTGCAGGCAAGAGGCCCTATTCGGGAGAGAATCTCGCTGCAATCTTCAGGGCCATCACCTTGGACACCCCTGAAGACCCGGGCACGATAAACCCTTCCATGCCGCCTGCCCTGGCGTCCCTGGTTATGAAGGGCCTGAACAAGGATGCCGCGCAGCGTTTCCAGACCGGAGAGGAGATGGCTGCGGCCTACAGGGCTTTTCTCAAGAAACTCGATTCCGATGCCGCGGCCCGCGAAGCCGTGCCGAAAAAACCGCCCTATGCAGCCATTATCTCAGGGCTTGCCCTCATCATCCTTCTCTTCTCGGCCGGGGCATTCTATATCTCTACTCACCATGAAGAATCGACTGCACCCGCAGGCACGCAGGAGATCGTCGAGCTGACTTCCCTGAACGTGGAGAGCGAACCCATCGGTGCTCAGATTTTCATAGACGGCTCGTTCAGGGGGAAGACACCGCTTAAGCTCGATATCCCCTTGGGAAAACATGAGGTTCGTCTCAGTCTTCCCGAATACTATGAGTGGGAAGCACAGCTTGCGCTGGAGGAAAAAGGTGAGATCCCCCTGTCCGTACGATTGGTTCCCTCAGAATAAAACGGCTTGAAAACAGGCATTGTCACGGCATGCATGCCATTATTGTCTGGATAGTGTCTTAAATTCATTATAAGATAACAACAAGGGTAGTTCTCATTCAATAACATTGAGCCTATGAAAAAATGGCGAGGAGGAAATACGATGAATTGTTGTAAGAACGTATTCACCCTTTTAATCCTGGTTCTCATCGTGTGCATGGCCGGAACCGGGTATTCACAGGTCAAAGAGGGAGAACCGGCTCCGCTCTTTTCTCTCAAAGACATGGACGGCACGACCTACGACCTGGCAGCCATGAAAGACCAGCCTATGCTGATCATCTACTTTTTTGATGCCACATCACGGCCGAGCCAGGAAAGCCTCCTTACCATGGACAACCTGGCACAGCGATATCAGACCATTGATCTGAAGGTATGGGGCATCACGCGCTCTCCGCAGGACAGCGTGGCTGACTTTGTCAAGAAAACAAAACCCACCTTCCCGATCCTCCTTGACGACGCCGGGGTGAGTGATACCTATCAGGCCAAATTCATCCTGCCCACTACCTGCATTCTAGGTCCAGATCTCGAACTCCTCGATTATTTCCAGGGCGGCGGCAAGACGACAAATGTCATGCTCGTCAAACTGGCCGAGCGAAAGCTACAGCAGAAACAGATCGTCATCGCCCAGGCGCTCAGTGATGAAGCGATAAAGAACGACCCGAAAGACGCCAGGGCAAAGATGATCAAAGGGTATGCCTCATTGAAGGCAGGCCAGCTGGACGAGGCTGAAAAGACATTTGCGTCCCTGGCAGAAGAAAAAGGCCAGGGAGAAATCCTCGGCAAGGAAGGCCTTGCAGGCGTGTATGCAGCAAAAGGCCAATCAGAAAAGGCCCTTGCAATGGCCTCGACGGTGGAGAGTGCGGCACCTGAGAGGGCCTATATCCATACCGTCAAAGGGGATGTCCTCTACGCCCAGAACAAAAAAGCCGAGGCACAGGCCGAATATACCAAGGCTGTAGAGAACCCCGGAGCCGAAGACTTTCAGAAGGCAGGGGCATACAACAAGCTCGGCCGGCTCTATGCCAGCATCGGAGACTTTTCCCAGTCCCGGGATCTCTACGATCAGGCTGTGCAGATAGACCCGTATTACGTTGAGGCCATGGCGAACAAAGGGGTCACCTACGAAAAAGAGGGCAAGTGGGACAAGGCCCTGGATATGTACAATAAGGGGCAGTCTCTCGATAAAGACGATGTCTTTGCTTCGGCCCTTGCCGCCAGGGCTGCGCAGATGCTGGCCCTGCAAAACGATTCCAAGAACAGGGAGCGTGTAGACAAACTGGTCAAGGAGCTCTCTGAGCGGTATCGCTCGCAGAACAAGATATTTACCTCTTCCCCTGCAGATACCTGGACGTCTCGCCCCATGGTACTGACCTTTGTCGATTTTCAGGAAACAGGGGGCCTGAGTGAACGTGACGGGCTGTCGGTCGTCATGACCACCCAGCTCGCCGAAGAGCTCAATGCCTCGGGCAGGGTTCAGGTGGTTGAACGTGTGGTTATCGAACGCCTCCTGGAGGAACTGAATCTTGGTTCCTCGGAACTGGCTGACCCGGAAACCGCGCTCCGCCTCGGACGGGTACTCGCGGCAAAGGTTATCGGAACCGGTTCGCTGCTCCACATGCCCGAAGGCACGATGTTGAGCCTGCGGCTCATCGATACGGAAACAACGGCCATACCCAAGGTGATCAACCGGGAATTAAGCACCGATGCCACGCTGAAGAAAGATCTTCACAAGCTCAACAGGGAAATCCTCACGACGGTCATGACGACCTACCCCCTGCAGGCCTATGTGGTGAATGTGACCGGAGACAAGGTCATGATCAACCTCGGATCAAACCAGGGGGTGGTCATGGGCAGCAGATTCGGGGTTATCGAAGAACAGGAGCCCATCGAATACAAGGGAAAGAAACTTCAGCAGGCAGCGAAGAACATTGCCGGGCTCGAGGTAACAATCGTTGAACCGGACCTTTCCTACTGCAGGATAATCGACCAGGAGCGGCCCCTCAAGCGTGATGACAAGGCAGTGGAAAAGATCGACAAGACGCTCACTGAGGGATAAGGGTATGCTCTCAAAGCGCGCTTTGTTCTGGACCTCCTTGGTCTTCCTGATCCTGTTTTCAGGGTGTGCAACAACCCCGACGCAGACCGGCCCGGCTACCATCGCTGTCTGGGATCTGGAGAATCTGAGTTACGATGACTCTTCCCGAGAGGCCCTGGGGCAGATCCTCACCTCCGGGGTGATGGAGACGATCAGTGACAAAGGATCGTACCAGGTGGTGGAACGCCAGCAACTGCTCCTCGTGCTCGAGGAGCTGAACCTCGGATCGTCGGACCTTGCAGACGAGAACACCAGGCTCCGAATCGGAAAGATGGCAGGGGCACAGCAGATGGTGTTCGGTGCCTTTCAGGTGCTCGGCGAGACCATGCGCATCGACCTGCGGCTCGTGGATGTCAGCACCGGCAAGATCGTGCGTGCGGCGCAGAAGACCACAACGGAGACCGGGATATCGGCCTGGCTCGATGCGGCCAGGGGTGCGGCACTGGAGTTGTTCTGAACACAATGGGTTGTTTAATATGGAGGCATAGGGGCCTTTCGTAGAAGAAGATTTGTAGATAAACCTTAGTAGAGCATTTGAAGAACACAAGGGGGCCTTTCAACAAGGTCCCCTTTTTTATTTCCCATAGGAGGGTGTTCTTTCAAATCTATTTTTTTAGAGTGTTACCTATGTCACTTTACTAAAGGGCCTATTTAATCGATAGCTTGATTCTATCTATATGTATTTATGTTACTTTCTTTGCTTGCACGAAAGAAAGTAACCAAAGAAATGCACCCCCGCGAAGCCGCTCCGCTTCCAGCGGAGTACGCTCACTCGCACAGGAAAAATCCGCTCGCAATTAAACTCGCTCCATTTCATTCCGCTCAGACAAAATTGCTCGTCTTTCGGATTTTTCCTGCACTCCCTCGCCGGCTTCAAGGGGGAATTGGTTCTGGTGCTGAGTTATTCAGCTATGATCTCTCAAAACATATCACCAAGAGAGGCAATAGGTCTCTAATGATTATGTGCATTCTTGGGTTATGGAACATATTGGCACGGGATCTATAATCTTCTACTTTATGCCGTTGAGGAAACATATGGACATTAATTTGCAGATAATGATATAATATTAAGATTAATTGAATTTATTGAAAGGTGTTATGAGCTTGTTGTTTTATATCTGCATTTGCTTAGCTAACAGCCCATATGCAACCTTTTTATCTGCATAGTATCTTTCTGCATTTAGGCATTGGAGGACACATGTCTGAAAAGAAGTTCATGGATAAATGTTTTATTTGTGATGGGCAATTTCAAATGGGCCCACATGTGTATGATGGAAGATACATTAAGAGTTATAACATTTCTGTCTGCATGTCTTGTTATGAGGGTAACTGGGATGGCTGGGCTCCGCCTTATGAGCAGCGTCTTATTGATCACCTGAAAGAAAAAGGGCTGCCTATTCCATCCCGGAATGCAAAAGATCTACTCCCAAGAGAATAAAGTTATTTATCTGAATTATGTAAAGGATGCCCATGTATAGGTGTCAGTTACATCGAATCATATGTGTTCCTAGTTGGGTTCATATTGGGCCTATCGTTATTAATCCAAATAGTTGGGAGCTTAGCTATTGAGATTAAGACGAGAATGGAGGTCAAAATGGGAACAACTATCAAATTGATTTGTGTAGTGGCGGGGGGAGCGCTGCTGGGGCGATCTACAACCCTACAGGGGAACGGATGAGTTGCTGTGACTTTCACCTTTTATATATGGGAGTAAGCGCGGGGGGTTCGATTCCCCCCTCGCCCCGCCTGAATGGGTTTTTTAAAAGGCCGATCAAATGCAAGCAGATCAACGCGGGATGCGCTTGTGCTGCTTATGCCTACGTCGGGTCCTTGAATATGTTAGTCCAGGATTACCACCTGGCTTTATGAGCATTTCAATAATCAGAAAGATGAGAGAATGTGGCTTCGGGAAACATAAACATTAAAGTACGACCCTTAAGAGTGGGATTTCTGGTTGATCCCGCAGATCGTGTGGGGCTTTTCCGCGCTATCGAACTCAGCACTTTCCTTTGGGGTGGAAGTTATAATCCAATAATTCCGGTTTACCGTCGTACTCCTGTCAAATGGGAGGCTCATCGTGTTCGGCATCTTCCACTTCCTTCGGAGATTGTTGAAGGATACTTAACCGGGTTTGACCCCGATCTGGTGGTACCCATTGGTAGTTGCGCAAATCGTGTGTTTCAGGTGGGTAATCGAGACATCATTAACGCTGATGAATTGATTGGAGCTTTAGAAAACTCAGTAACCCCCACATACGGCATCGGGTTGATCGATTTACTGAATGATTTCATCAAGAAAGAGCTGAAATACAAGAGAAATGATGATCTCCAGGTCATTTTTCTTGAATTACCGCGAGCCTACCGTCTCTTCTTAGCAAGTGTCTTTGGCGTGCTTCCGAAGACAGCCCAGAAGATCATCGACGAGCATTTCCTTACCCATCCGGGCATTTCAAAAAGCCAAGTAACTCTGAGCAAGCTTCTTGACATTCTGAAGTCACCTAACCTATTTCCTCGAAGGTTAAGCTCTTGGGCATTACAGGAAAAACCTCTTCGCAACCCCACTTTGTTCGTTTGCGACGCAACAAGTGCCCAAGACGTAATCGACTACTGGAATCTGCGAGCTGCAGGCGTCAATGTGATTCCGATCCCCATCCAGGTCGCGAACATGGCCAGCGTAAAGGCATTTGCCTTGAACTTCATCGAAAAAAATTATCAGCCTTATAGGCACAATCCTGAAATGTTTTACCACACCACAGTCCAGAGGTCCCGTTCGCTTTCAGAGGATTTGGTCAAAGATTTTTGCCACTCGCTAAATATCCCGAAACCTGATCAGTACCTACTTCAGTGGTGGTATCCTCGCTTATGGGATGCCTGGGCGCGCGACAACGTGCCCGGCGAGGACATCGCTTTTCCCTTTGCCTACGAGGAGGAGCGAAGAATCACTGAGGGCGAGGAGAGACTGGAGCTGCGGTCGCAAGATCCGGAAATCGACGTATTTCAAGATTACTCAGGCAAACCTAAATTTGCCAACGAATTCAGCTTTCGATTTTTCACATCAAAGGAGCCCCTAGCCGAGGTTTTTCCTGAAGGAAGCCGAGAATTGTCCTCAGCAATAGGAAACCTAGGTTACTTCAATTGGCGATTTTCGAAATTTGGCCCTGTTTTTTTAGCACACAATTACAGGGATTTGATATTCCTCGACCTACCTCGATCTGAGAAAGTCATGACCCATTGGTTTCGAGAACGAGGTTGGAAAGTATCCTTATCTGGACCTGGAAGAATCGCAAAACAGCTTTTGAAGCAGCTCGGCGGTGTTTACGGCATTTCGCAACTCGCCCACTATGGCGTTGTAGAGTTGCTTGGGGAGTTGGAGAAAGAAGCTGGAAAACCTTACCAGGCGGTCGTAGCGAAGCTTAAACAAGTTATCCAGTCAGACGGACTATTCTACGATGCTGAACGCTTTCTGGAAGGATTGCTGTCCGTAAACGCCTTGAGGTTAGGGGCTAAAGTTCAATGTCCTGTGTGTACGCGCTACAATTGGTATCAACTAAATGAGCTCGACTATGAACTACGCTGTCGTTTCTGTCTCTCTGACTACTCACCACCACTGAAGTCTCCTAAAAATATTCAATGGACATACCGGGCTCATGGTCCCTTCGCAGGGTCCGTTGCCCAAGGAGCTTTTACGGTTCTGCTTACTCTCAGGCTATTGGGTGGTGATTTTGATCGTTTTGTCACTCCTCTTTTTAGTTATATAGCGGAGAAAGACGGGAAACGTTTAGAGGCAGATTTCACCTGCCTATACAAGCCATCTACATGGCGCAAGAAGGGGACCTACATCGTTCATGCAGAGTGTAAGAGTTTCAATAAATTCGAACGCAAGGACATAGACCGAATGAAGGACTTGGCCGTTGCTTTTCCTGGAGCTGCGCTGGTCTTCGCAACGCTCAACAATGCATTAGAGGAATCAGAAGTAAAGATGATACGAAATCTGGCACTTTCTGAACGAAGGAAAAGATTGAATAGAAAAGTGAGCAGCCATGTTATTGTGTTGACGGGCATGGAACTTTTTTCCCATAGTATCGGAGAGGCTTGGAAAGATAAAGGTGGTTTGTACGATCGCTATAGTGAGCGCGATTATGATTTGAGAGAACTCAATTTGCTTGCCGACGCCACTCTACAACTCTATCTTAACCTCCCTTCGTGGTCTGAGTGGAGTGACGCAGAGAGAAAAAAGCGCAGGAGAAAGCTTACCAGCAAAAGATCGGAAAGAGATAAAGAAGGCTTTGAAACATGAGGTGAAGACAGCCAAATTGTAATCCAACAAGGCAAACCAACGGACGGCTTTCAGCCACGGTGATCGACATGTTACAAAATGCATATATCTGCGACGACTATTTACTTTTAAGCAACATGACCTGATCCATATCTCCCATGGTTATGTGCACCGGTATTGATGGTAGCTAATTCTTTTCCAGACAGTGAATTTCAGCGCTGAACCCCGGGTCCCCTTGAAGCCGGTGAGCGAGGGAGGGAAAAATCAGAAAAACGAGCAATTCTGTCTGAGCGTAATGAAATGGAGCGAGTTTAATTGCGAGCTGATTTTTCCCGAGTGAGCGAACGAACCCGAAGGGCGGCTTCGCGGGGTGCATTTCTTTGGTTACTTTCTCTTGTGCACGCAAAGAAAGTAACATAAAAAAAGAATAAGTTAGGAAGTAGTTATCCTAAAAAATGTTAGAATACCTATCCGAATATTACTTCGAAATCTAAAAGCCCTTGGTTACCGAAGCCCCCAGCGAAAATCCCCTGTAGCTATAGTCCTCACCCGGGTGATACCAGTTCTTCTCATCATCCATGATGAATCCCTTTATCTCTGCCGAGGCCTCGAGATCTTTTTTCAAAATCTTGCTTACCATGCACCCGAGCGTGATCTTCTGCCTCTTGCCGATGTAGTACAGGGAGCTCGCATCATAGTCGTTTTCCTGCAAAGAAAGATATTCCAGTGACGTGCTCACCGTGGTGTCCTTGTCCTGAAAATACCGGTATACAATTGCTGCTATCCACTCATCGCCATGGCTGTTTTTCGCTTCCGTGGGCACGATGGTGCCCTGCTGTATTTTGCTCTTGTCCCTGAAGATGCCGGTCAGGCTCAAGCCCAGGTCCCATGCAGGCTGGACATAGCTCAGCCCGAGGCCCATGAGCGTTACATCGCCTTCCTGGTAATAATCATCTCCATCGACGGTGTCCTTGCTGAAGGATTCATATTCCCCGTAGGCCTTACCATACCACTGGGGAGAAAACTCATAGGCAGCCTCACCGGTCAGGGTGAATATCTCGCCCGGGTCGTAATCCTCGACACCGTCACTGTAGTCATATTCACCGCGCCAGGCATATCCCAGGCCTATCCCTGCCACGAGCTTTCCCCACTGCCTGGCGATGCTGACTCGGGGATTCATGTTCAGCCCCTCCCCGAAGGAGTTGATGGACATGAGATCAGGAGGGACAACAAGCACCAGATCCCTGGTGCTCAGGTCCGTGTGACCGGTGGGCAGATTGAACCCGAGCCCAAAGACGATATCACAGCCGTATCTTCCCTCGAGGGGATAGGCGAAATTCACCTTTGTGTCCACAAAATCGCTCAAAGACCGCTTCGAGCCGCCGGAAGGATCGACCCGGGTGTATGCATAGGCAGTGAGCACCTCGAAAGAAACCCCTCGATACTCTGAGGCGGCCTGTATCGGGAGGTACAACTGCATCCCTTTATCACCCTCGTCACTATCCCACCAGTCATAGTGAAATCCGCTTGACATGGTATTCCCGGAGGCACAGACAACTCCTGCGCCGGAAAAGACGATAAACAGGATTAACGCTATCTGCCTGATTAATACATTGCACGGGCTGCCCTGGTATCTGCTCATAATGGATGAGTTCCCTTCACTGTTCATTTCAATCGACATATTCATCTGCACCCATATCGATATGTTCATTCACAATCCGAGGATCTCCCTCGAAATCCGTTTCCAAAAGCCACGGCGCATCATTCGTACCCGCATCGATGCAGGGTGACTCGCCATCGAGGTGCAGATCACCGCCTGAGGCATCGACAAAGAGCGGGGCTTCACGAATATTGTGGTGAACAATATCGCTCTCGGTCAGGTCCTGATCGATGTCGCAGTAGGTGACCCGGCATATCGAGGAGTCCTCGTTGAAGATTTCCTTGCCCAGTCGCGCCGTGTCTCCCCAGAGTATAGAGTTGGTGATCACCGGTGCAGAGGCTGCATCATTGTATATGCCGCCGCCCCTGCTGTTCCCGTCTGCATTTGATGCCGAATTGAGCGAGAAGCTGCAGTTGGTCATGTTCGGGCTGCTTAATTGATTATACACAGCGCCCCCTCGTGCGATACAACTGCCCGTTGCCGTATTCCCCACGAACAGGCAGTTCGTAATTAAGGGATCGCTCGATTCATTATATATCCCCGCCCCGTAGCTGTAGCATCCGCCGGTGGTGTTTCCGGCAAAGACAGAGTCTACGATCTCGGCGTCGCTTTCAAGGTTATAGATGGCCCCGCCGGCACCCATGTTGCACCCGGCGTGGTTATCCCTGAAAATACATCCGACAATGCGCGGAGACGATCGGTAATTATATAGAGCGCCTCCATGTTTGATATGTGGTCCGGTTACTACATTATCGGCAAACAGACACCGGGAGAATGTGGGGCTGCTCTCATCGTTATACACTGCCCCGCCGTGGATATCATTGTCCGATACGGTGGTGTTGTTCACTATGGTGCAGAAGTCGATATCAGCTGAGCAGGAACCAAGATAGAGTGCAGAGCCGCCTTTTTGATAATCGCCGGCATTGCCGTTAAAAAGGGTCACACCGCTGAGGCTGACACCTTCGGCCGAGACTGCGGTAATACATCTCCCTACCTGCCCGCCGTCAATGACGGTCTCGTATTCAGGTGCCGGCGTGATCCCGTTGCCGGCAAAATCCCACTGCCGGCTGAAATCATCGAGCCAGCCGCCGGAAAGCGATTCCCAGGAATCCAGGACGAGATTCTCGGCATAGCTGCCCTGAGCGATAAAGATGGTAACCGGGCTGTCTCCACTACCCTGTACCGCATCGATGGCATGCCCGATCGTTGCAAACGGATACGCAATAGACCCGACATAATCATCGCTTCCCCGTGAGGATGCTACAAAATATGCCACGGCCACAACACACGGCCCCTGGTATGCCCCTGACTCGGGCAGGCTGGCCGATCCGCCATAGCCGTCTGTGAACGTGAAGTAGTATTCATGGGAACCAAGCGGCAGGTCTGTCTCATAGGCATAGGTCCCGGCATAGGGAGTTCCATCGAGCAGCACCATGTCATAGCGTGTGCCGTCTATGTAGAGAAATTTCTCCTGTGCTGCATGACCGTCAACATCACTGTAGTAAACCGTATACGTGAACGACTCTGTTACCTCGCCCGCGCCCGGAGATACGATCCCGCCAGTGAGCACCGGGGCATGGTTGTCCTGCGGGTCCAAAGAAACCGTTATGCTCACCGTTGCAAAGGCCGAGCCGCCCCAGCCGTCACCGACCTCATAGGTGAAACTGTCGCTCGCTGTCTCGCTGCCGTCATGGGTGTAGACAAAGGTCCCGTCCTGGTTGAGCACCAGGTTGCCGTGATCAGGACCTGTTACCGGTGTCGTATTGACCAGGAGATCGTCATCGTCAGGGTCATAATCATTGTCGAGCACGCGATGCGCCACCCTGCCGCCGCGGACTGCACTCGCTTCGTCGTCCCCGGCCACCGGGTCATTGTTTACCGCACGCACGCGCGGTCCGGCATACATCTCGGAACCGGGCAGCCTGACGGTGCCGCCGTAGCCGTCGTTGAATACGAAATAGTAGGAGTGATCGTCCACAGGCAGCGTGGTCCGGTAGGTATATGTACCGTCATACCCGGCACCGCTGCTCAGGCTCATGGTATAGGGTGCGCCGTCTATATACACGGATCTCTGGGAGGCAGCGTGGCCATCTATATCCCGGTAATGTACCGAGTAGGTGAAGGTCTCTTGTGCAGCTCCTGCCTCAGGGGTTACGCCGCCGCCAGTGAGCACAGGGGCATGGTTGTCCTGCGGGTCCAGTGACACGGAAATGCTTACCACGGCAGTTGCCGAACCGCCCCAGCCGTCACGTACCTCATAGGTGAAGCTGTCGCTCGCTGTCTCGCTGCCGTCATGGGTGTAGATAAAGGTGCCGTCCTGGTTGAGTACCACATTGCCGTGATCAGGACCTGTTACCGGTGTCGTATTGACCAGGAGATCGTCATCGTCAGGGTCATAATCATTGTCGAGCAAGCCATCCGCCACCCTGCCGCCTCGGACCGCACTCGCTTGGTCGTCTCCGGCTACCGGGTCATTGTTTACCGCACGCACGCGCGGCCCGGCATACATCTCGGAACCGGGCAGCCTGACGGTGCCGCCGTAGCCGTCGTTGAATACGAAATAGTAGGTGTGATCGTCCACAGGCAGCGTGGTCCGGTAGGTATACGTACCGTCATACCCGGCACCGCTGGTCAGACTCATGGTATAGGGTGCGCCGTCTATATAGACGGATCTCTGGGAGGCAGCGTGGCCATCTATATCCCGGTAATGTACCGAGTAGGTGAAGGTCTCTTGTGCAACTCCTGCCTCAGGGGTTACGCCGCCGCCAGTGAGCACAGGGGCATGGTTGTCCTCTTCCTCCCCCTCGATAACGATGATGGTCCCTATATCTGTTGTCTGCCCTGCAATGACTCTGATTTCCGACTTGTTTCCGGTATAGCGCACTATGTGGTTTTCATCCCTGAGAAAGAGGAGAACGGTCCTGTTGTTTCCAGCCTTTATGCCGTATATGATCCCTTCACCGAGGCTGCAGTCCCACGGACCGCCCTGTGCGATCAGCTCTTCATGTTCGTCGTAGACTTGGGCCTCGACGCTCACGATCCCCAGCCTGTCGCAGTCTATGGAAGCGGCCTTGTATTGCACATCCTTGCCGTCTGCTGAGGAAAAAGGTTCGGCCGGCAGTTGAAGGGAGAATACGATCGACCCTGTTCCCTCGTTTTCTGACGCACTGCCGGAGCTGCCGCTGCATGAACACATCAGGAACAGGCTTGCACATACAACAGCATACAGTACACCAATGGCCTTATTGTTTTTTTTCACCACTGCACCCGTATCCGTCCTGCGGTTTTCAGATTATCGCCGGGGTTTCTGTTTCTCCGTGAGATATAATCATCGGTTAACCGGCTTGTCTGTGACGTCCTTTCCTCCAACGACTCCGCCATGGCCTTGCTCCGGTCATGAGATCCGACCAGATTCAGATCCTTGAGCTCCTGCAGTCCGTCCTGGGCGGCATTAAGCCCCGGGTCCTTCCGGAGCGCCTCAGTATAGTATGCCTCGGCCTTGAGATAATCACCCCGGTCAGCGCTGTCTATCGCATACATCAGGTTGAACAGTGCATCGATCTGCGTGGTAAACGGTTTTTCCAGTTCCAGCTTTTTCTGCTCAGAGAGCTCTATCTTCAGGATGGAGATGATCGCAAAAAGAAGCTCCTTTTCCATTGCAAATATCCCGGGAAGATCTCCCTTGCTCGAAGGGCTGCCCGCGACCCGCTGGCCAGGCACCTCCAGCACATCGGAGGCTATGCCCAGTTCAGCTGCCGTGCCCTGAAGATCCCCGCCGACGAGGAATCTGGCACCCAGCACCCGCCCTACCTTCGGCGCCGATTCAGGGTCCACCAGTCCGGAGATCCCCAGATCCATTTCCTCTGTCAATGCCTGCAGCTTCACCCGCTCCACGAGAACGAGCCCGTCCACCTGGGAAAGATCCGTCATGAGCATGAAGGCGAGCCCTTTCTGAAGCGGATTCAGCAAGGCCTTGCCGGACCTGTTGTGAAAGTAGAGCACCGCAAGCGTGTTGCCGGCAGGCTCTGCTTCAAGGCCTTTTTCCTGCGCCAACGCCTCGCGGGCCCACACACGCACATCATCGGTCACTATCTGTCCGGCATGCAGAGGGATTCCTGATACACCAACGATAATTGCCGCAAACAGGGAAATCACAAATGCTCTTTTCATCATCATAAACATCTCATTCCAAAAAGAACAGGAAGCTATCCTTTTTTGTTTGTCTGAGTACTACGCCCTGCCAATCCGTCTCCCCGCATCATCCCTTCAAAGAGATATCATCGAGGCCCTATCCATCTTTACAATGGCACTTAAAATAAAGCAAAATCCATGCAATACGAGATTATTCAGTTTTCATCACGTATTTCAACAAAGTAGGCTTCCAGAAACAACTTCGGCCTGCAAGAAAAAAAGGTTTTATGGGTAAAATATTGCCAATTATGTGTATAATATTTCACATATATTGGGTTCTTAAATCCATTTCTCCCCATGTTCAACCTCAAACGATCATAAAGACGCACTCACGGATTTACTCTCAGGTGTAACTATACCCTATTATAAATAAAAAGTGAAAGGCAATAGTAACGTGGATCCGCTGTGATCTCCCTGTTACGCAATGGAGGGATCATGCCTTTATCGAACCGACTCTCAGGCATGCCATCTTTTCCCTTGCATGCCGGTTCTCCCCGGGGTATAGTGGCTGCTGGTATTACCACCTGCCAAAGGGAGGAGTCATGAGGGACATGCTCAAACCGCTCAAGACCGAGAGCCTCAAGGAGGTCTTCATCTCCCGGTTCGAGAACCTGATCCTCACCGGAAAGATCGCCATCGGCCAGAAACTGCCTCCCGAGCGGGAGCTTGCCCTCCAGCTGGGCGTCAGCAGGCCTGTCGTTCATGAAGGGCTCGTGGATCTGGCAGCAAAGGGGCTCGTTACCATGCGGCCCCGGGTCGGCACCGTGGTGAACGACTTCAGGTCCCAGGGGTCTCTCGCCGTCCTCACCTCGCTCATCAACTATCAGGAAGGGCGGCTCGATCCCGCTATCCTGGAAGGCCTGATCCGGACACGAAGCCTCATCGAGATCGAGACCACCAGGCTCGCAGCCGTCCACAGGACACCTGAGCACCTCGAGGCATTCCGGCAGATCCTGAACCGTGAGGATGCACTTTCAAAGGACGATCTCGAGAAAATTACCCGGACAGACTTCGAATTTCACCACCTCATCGGCATTGCCTCGGGAAACATCATCTACCCCCTCCTCATCAACTCGTTCAAGCCGGTGTATATGAACTTCACCTCTCTGTTCTTCACAGACCCCAGCGTGGTGCCGGCTACCTTCGACTTTCACAAAAAACTGGTGAAGGCCATTTCGGCCAAGGACCAGGACCGTTCCATAGCAATCATGCGCGAGATCCTCGACCATGGAGAGACCCACCTGAGATCAATTCTCCCGCACAAATGACAGGAGGCTACCATGAGCGTTTCAACAACGCCACAGGCCCGTTACCAGGTAAAGGAGCCGAGAGGGCTCTCCCCCAGGATACAGTACCTGCGCGACTACTACTTCCTGGGCTCGAAGCGGGTGTGGAACAATGAGTTCACCGCATGGACAACCGGTACGCCGTGGGATGTCATCTTCGACGAGATGACCTTCTACATCGTCCCGGAGACATATGCCTTCATGCAGACATTCCGGTCTTCCATGTACCAGGCGGCCCGCACTCTCACCCTGCCGGACGACTTCTGGTCCAGGAGCCTGCCTGAGAGAAAGGCCTGGTTTGTAAAAGAGGTCATGGTGAACCATGTGCCCCAGGAGATCCTGCCCGGCGATCTCATCGCAGGTGCCCGCTTCAACCTCCAGACATCGAAATGCTGGACCAGGGAGGAGGCACGCTCCCGGGACAGGCTCATCTACGGGAAAGATGGCGCCAGGGCTTCGATGAAGTGGTTCCACGACCATGGCTACGGCAATTCAGGGGCAACGAGCGGGCACATCATCCCGGGATACGAGCGGGCTTTGAAAATCGGATGGAAGGGGATCTATGAAGACCTCAGGGCCCGGTATGAAACCCTGAGTACTTCCGATAAGAGGGGGCCAAAAGGCGCACAGATCAGGGCCATGATGACTGCCGCCACCATGCCGGGAGAGCTCGCCGCAAAGTATGCGGATGTGTGCGCAGACCTCGCCGCAAAGGAGAAGGACCCTGCCCGTAAGAGCGAACTTGCGCAGATGGAACAGAACCTGAAACGGGTGCCCTGGGAGCCGGCTCAAACATTCTGGGAGGCCCTTCAGGCCCTGTGGATGACTCACATGCTCATCATGAGCGACGAGAACTATCCGGGCCCCGGGGTTTCTTTCGGACGCATAGACCAGTATCTCCTGCCGTATTGGGAATATTCCCTGGGTCAAGGCATGGACCGGGAGTTCGGCAAGGAGCTCATGAAGTGTTTCTGGATGCATGCGAACACGGTCTATGATGCCATGATCCGTACCGGCAACCAGGGAATCACCGCCGGCTACGGCCAGCTCATAACGCTCTCCGGCCTGGGTGCCCTCGGCAAAGACATGACAAACGAGCTGACCTATGCCATGCTGGAGGTGATCGACGAGATGTCGCCCATCCTGGAGCCCAAACCCAATGTCCGGCTTCACCAGGGTTCTCCTGAAAAACTTTTGGATACGGTTGTGGACATGATCTCATCCAGCCAGGGATCACCCTTCCTCCTGAACTTTGACGAACGCTCCATTGCCGGCATGATGCACGAGGCGAAAAGGGCCGGGGTTGAAGAGCTCATCAACGAGGACAACGTGCACGACTATGCGCCGGTGGGCTGCCTGGAGAACACCATGGTGGGCAATGACAGGTCCGGGACCGTGGACAACAACCTCAACCTGTTCAAGGCCGTGGAACTTGCGCTCACCGGGGGCAGGGACCTGCTTGAATTCGTTGACCCTATAACCGGCAAGAGGGACAAGATAAAACAGGACGGACCAAACACCGGGGATGCGGCAACGTTTGCTGCCTGGCAGGAGTTCTGGGAGGCATATGCGCAGCAGACCAGGGCCATCATCAAACGGTGCGTCGACCTCTATGAGAAATCAGAGTCCATCCGTGCCAGGTTCTGCCCCACCCCGTACCTCTCCTGCCTGATCAGGGGGTGTGCTCAAAAGGGGATCGACATCACCCAGGGCGGGGCGGAGCTGAACTTTACCACGCTGGAGGCAGTCACCTTTGCCACTACCGTGGATTCCCTCCTCTCCATCAAATACCTGGTCTTCGACAATCACGAGTGCACCATGGCCGAGCTCATCGATGCACTCAGGGCAAACTGGCAGGACAACGAGGTGCTCCAGGCCAAGGCCAGGTTCAAGGCACCGAAATACGGGCGCGACGATGATGTCGCAGACGACATGGCCCGAAAAGTTATGGACCTCTGGTGCAATGAGACCTGGAGGCATACAACCGCCAGCACCAAGCGCCAGTTCAGGCCGGGCATGCTCAGCTGGAACTACTGGGTGGGCGACGGCTTTATCCTTCCGGCAAGCCCCAATGGCAGGCCCAAGGGGCAGTTCCTCTCGAATGCCATCTGTCCCTCGAACGGCGCAGACATCAACGGCCCCACGGCGAATATGAATTCAGTGGGCAAGGCCTTTGGCGGAAGGCTGCCAGACGGAAGCGGCGACTGGAACGGGTACTGCAGCTGTCTGCCCAACGGTGCGAGCCACACCATCACCATCAGCCCCTCGCTCCTGAGAGACGAAAAGCACCGGGATAAATTCAAGGCCTTCTTAAAGGGCTGCATAGAAAACGGCGGGTCGTCGCTCCAGATAAACATGGTCGACGCCGACATGCTGCGCGACGCACAGAAGAATCCCGAGAACTACCCGTCCCTGCTGGTGAGGATAACCGGGTACAACGCCTACTTCACGAGCATCGGCAAGGAACTCCAGGACGAGGTTATTGCCCGGATCAGCCACGAAGGCCTCTAAAGGATGCCTCTCATGAATGACTCGACAACAGCTGAAGCCGCAAAGGCCCTCATCTTGAGGATTCAGAGGCTTTCCACCGAGGACGGTCCCGGGATCAGGAGCACGGTCTTTTTCAAGGGCTGTCCCTTACAGTGCACCTGGTGCCACAACCCTGAGAGCATATCACCACACCCGCAGGTCCACTGGGTAAAGAGCAGGTGCATCGGCTGCAGGACATGCCTGGACACCTGTGAACAGGGAGCGCTTTCCCTCACGCCCGACGGCGTGCAGATCGACCGCAGCCTCTGCACCGGTTGTCTTTCGTGCACAAACGCCTGCCCCTCCACTGCCCTCGAGGCGCTTGGCCAGGAATGGGCTCTCGACGAGCTGGTCTCGGAAGTGCTCAAGGACAGGATTTATTTTGAAAAATCCCGTGGCGGTATCACGATCTCCGGGGGAGAACCCACCATGCAGGCGCCGTTTGCCGCTGCATTCCTCAGAGAACTCAGGGAGCGAGGAATCCACACGGCGCTCGATACCTGCGGCCAATGCCCGCAGAAGAATCTGGCCAAGGTTATCGAACATGCGGATCTGGTCCTGTACGATATCAAAGAGATCGACCCGGAAAGGCACAGGCGCTTTACCGGGGCAACCAATGAGCGGATCCTGAACAATCTCGTCTTTGTTGCAGAGACAATGAAGACGTGCGCCAGACCGGCACAGCTCTGGGTCCGCACCCCCATCATCCCTGGGCATACCGCGACACAAGACAATATCCTGGGTATCGGAGAGTTTATCGCTGACAAGCTCGGCGATAGTGTCTCTCACTGGGAGCTCTGCTCGTTCAACAATCTGTGCACGCACAAGTATGACGGGCTCGGCCTGCACTGGGCATGCAGGGATTTCAAACTCATGAGCAAGCAGGAGCTGGAATATTTTGCTGATATTGCCAGAGGTTCGGGCGTTGACCCGTCAATTGTTCAGACAAGCGGTCCTACGGGGATCCCGGCAGGTCAGGACGAGGGTTCGCCATCTGCTGGACTGGTCAATGGTGGAGTTTGTACAGAGGAGGGAAGTTCATGAATAAAATATTTACTGCCTTTGATGAAAAGGATATGCCGGAATTCGAGCCCGAGGCAAAGGTGGGGCTCATCGCAACGATCAATCCCGAGGGCCAGCCGCACGTCACGCTCATCACCGCACTGCAGGCAAAATCACCGGAACAGATCATCTGGGGTCAGTTCTCCAATGGGAAGAGCAAGGAGCATGTCAAAAAAAACCCGAAGACGGCATTTCTCATCATGACCATGGACAGGAGCCTGTGGCGAGGCAAGGCCGTCTGGACACATGAAGTAAAGCACGGCGCGGACTATGAGATGTTCAATACCAAACCCATGTTCCGCTACAACGCCTACCTAGGTATCCATACCGTGCACTATATGGACCTCAAGGAAACCTACGGCAGGGAATCCCTTCCCCTGGCAAGAATAATCCTCTCTTCGCTCGTTACTATGGCGGTTAAATCAGGTGCCAGAACAGGGGTGAAAGACCGCATCCTGAAACCCTGGGCACAGGGCCTGTTCAACAGGCTCGATGCCATCGTCTTCATCTCATATATCGATCATGACGGATTCCCTGCGCTCATTCCGCTCATTCAGTGTCAGGCCGCCGACAGCAGGAGGCTTGCTTTTTCACCCCTTGCCTATAAAGAGGAGCTCCTCAGAATCGCTCCCGGAAGCAGGGTTGCCGTCTTCGGCCTGACCATGGACATGGAAGATGTCCTGGTGCGCGGGACCTTTAACGGGATTGAGAAGTGCAGAGGTGCCTCTCTGGGCACGGTGGACATCGACTGGGTCTACAATTCCATGCCGCCGTTGCACGGCCAGATTTACCCCGAAGAGGCCCTGACGCCCGTGGTGAATTTCCCGGCGCAGCCATGATGGTGAAACAGGAGAAAAACCCATGAGAGACATGGCGGTATCGTCAGAGACACCTGCACGGTTCAGCCGGATCAAAAACGAACTGTTGTCGAACCCGGTCATGCTCTGCACCGAGCGGGCAGAACTCGTCACCGAATTCTTCAAAAAACACGACAACAAGAAAGAGCCCATGGTGATCCGCAAGGCCAGGGCACTGAACTATCTGCTGCAGAACAAGTCCGCTACCATATTTGATGATGAACTCATTGTCGGAAATGTCGGAAGCAAGAGAAAGTCAGCCATTATCCAGCCCGAACTCGCCGGCGCGGTCATGAGCGAGGAGCTCCTGTGGATGGACAGGAGGAAAACCAACCCCTACCCCGTACCCTGGCGGGACAAGCTGACACTCCTCGTGAAGGTGCTGCCCTACTGGCTCACCCGGAACATGGTGTCCCGGGCCTTCGGATGGTACAACCCGAAGCTGGGCCGCTACGTGCTGAAGCAGCTGGATGCCTCATCCTACCTCATCAATGAGAGCGGCGGCATCGGCCACTTCCTGCCCGGCTACGACCGGATGATCACACAGGGCATCAAGGGTTACATGGAGACGATCGACGAGAAGGGAAGCGACCTCCACGCGGCCGCGCTCATCGCCTGCGAGGGCCTTGCCGCCTACGCGGGCAGACTCTCCGGCGAGGCACGTCGGCTCGCCGCCGGCGAGAGCGACCCGGTGCGGAAGCAGGAGCTCCTTGAAATCGCGCGCATCTGCGCAAAGGTTCCCCTGGAACCTGCAGAAACACTGCAGGAGGCCCTTCAGTCGCTGTGGCTCACCCACATGGCGGTCTGCCTCGAGGGGCTGAATTCAGCCATATCCTTCGGCAGGATCGACCAGTACCTCTATCCTTTCTACAAAGCTGACATGGAGGCCGGAAGAATTGGCAGGGACAGGGCACTGGAGCTGCTCCTGTGCTTCTCAGCCAAGACCACCGAGCACATGTTCCTGCTCTCCAGCAGGGTAAGCGAGTACCACGGCGGGTACCTGGTAGCCCAGGCAGCCACGGTGGGAGGCGTGAACAGCAAGGGCAACGATGCGGTCAACGACCTGACCTGGTTGTTCCTCGACGTCATGGAGCTGGCAGGCCTGCGCGACCCCAACTACATGGCCCGGATCAGCCACGTCTCACCCGAGCAGTACGTGAAGCGCGCCGTGGAGGTGGCCTGCAAAGGGAACGCCGTGCCGGGACTGTTCAATGATGAGGCCACCATTGCCGCGCTCACGGCCCATGGATACACCATCGAAGAGGCCCGCGATTACGGGGTGGTGGGGTGCGTGGAGCCAACCATGCCGGGCAGAAGCTTCTGCTCCACCGATGCGGCACTGATCAATCTGCCCATGTGCCTGATTCTTGCCCTGAATCGGGGCAGAAGACCTGGCAAAAGGCTCGGGATCGGGGCCAAAACCCCTGATCCGTCTCTCTTGAGGACCATGGACGATGTCATCGAGGCCTTCAGGGCACAGGTGGATCACCTGGTGAGCCGCCTGATCACGGACATCCGGATTATCGAGAAGGCAAACCGCGACTTCCATCCCACGCCTTTTTCCTCCATGCTGGTCAAGGGTGCCTGGAAAGTGGCCGCGACGTGACAGCCGGAGGGGCGCAGTATAACTCGAGCGGCATCCAGGGCGTGGGCGTGGCCGATGTGGCCGATTCCCTTGCCGCCATCGACGAGGTTGTCTTCAGAAAACAGTCCTACAGCCTCCCCGAGGTGATCGCTGCCATGATGAACGACTTTACCGGGGCGGACATGCTCAGAGCAGAGCTCAGGGCAGCCCCCAAGTTTGGCAATGATCAGGATCTTCCTGACCGGTATGCAGACCTGACTGCGCACATCTTCCATGACGCCCTGGCAAAGTACACGAACACCAGGGGCGGACCCTACATCCCGGGATTCTACTCATCGTCGACCCACGTGGGATTCGGCAAACGCACCGGGGCATTGCCGAGTGGAAGGAGGAGCAACGAGCCCCTGGCCGCATCGCTCGGGTGCTGCAACGGGGTGGACCGCCAAGGACCCACGGCCCTGCTGAACTCCGTGGCCCGGGTGGACTCCTCCCTGGCAGCCAACGGGTATGCGCTCAACCTCCGTTTCGATGCCGGAACCCTTGCCGGGCCCAAGGGTCTCCAAATCATGACCGCGCTCACCGAGGGGTTCTTTGCATCGGGCGGTATGGAGATGCAGCTCAATGTCGTTGATCCGGAGGTGCTTGCCGACGCACGGGCGCACCCCGGGAAGCACCCCGGCATAGTCGTGCGGGTGGCCGGGTACTGTGCGTACTTCGATGAACTCCCCGATACGGTGAAACAGGAGATCATCAGCAGGACGAGGATCGAACTCGATCATTGATCGAGGCTTCCTTTATAGGCAGGACACGGCGGTGCCGCCATCGGCGGTCTCACATGAACCGGGGCAGGGTATCCGGCAAGGGTCCCGGAGCCGTGGGACTCGCTGCTGTCCCCGCAGTAGACGGAGAAAACCCGGCCCCTCGATGTCCGTGAGGGGCCGGGCATATCGGTTGTGTTGCGTCCCTGAACTATAGGGGGTTACACGAGGCCCTGATAAAGCATGGCATCGGCAACCTTGACGAATCCGGCGATATTGGCGCCGATAACGTAATTGCCGGGATGCCCATACGCTGCAGCGGTTTCATAGCAGTTGCTGTGGATGCTCTGCATGATCTGGTGGAGGCGGACGTCCACCTCTTCACTCGGCCAGGAAAGCCTCATGGAGTTCTGGCTCATCTCGAGGCCGGAGACGGCAACGCCGCCTGCATTGGCAGCCTTTCCGGGACCGTAGAGGATATTTTTCTCGATGAAACGGTCAATGCCGGCAGGTTCCGTCGGCATATTCGCGCCCTCGGATACCACGAAGCACCCGTTATTGAGCAGGGTCTCCGCATCCTTGCCGGTGATCTCGTTCTGCGTTGCCGACGGGAAGGCGCAGTCGCAGGGGATACCCCACGGCCGTTTGCCGTCGTAGTATTCCACGCCGAATTTCTCGGCATACTCCTTGATGCGGCCGCGACGCACGTTCTTGAGCTCCATGACCCATGCGAGCTTTTCAGCATCGATGCCGTCCTTGTCGTAAATCGTCCCGTTGGAGTCGGACAGGGTGACGGCCTTTGCACCAAACTGGGCAAGCTTTTCCACGGTGTACTGTGCCACGTTGCCCGAACCCGATACGGTGCAGATCTTGCCTTCGAGAGAATCCCCGCGGGTCTTGAGCATTTCCTGGGCAAAGTAGACAGCCCCATAGCCGGTGGCCTCGGGACGGATCAGAGAGCCGCCGTAGCACAGGGCCTTGCCAGTCAATACCGAGGTAAACTCATTCCTGAGACGCTTGTACTGCCCGAAGAGGTAGCCGATTTCCCGGCCGCCCACGCCGATATCCCCTGCCGGCACGTCGGTGTTGGGACCGATATGACGGAACAGCTCATTCATGAACGACTGGCAGAATCTCATCACCTCGTTGTCGGACTTTCCCTTGGGATCGAAGTCGCATCCGCCTTTTCCCCCGCCCATGGGCAGGGTGGTCAGGGAGTTCTTGAAGATCTGTTCAAACCCCAGGAACTTCAGGATATCGAGATTGACGCTGGGATGAAAGCGAAGTCCGCCCTTGTAGGGTCCGATAGCACTGCTGAACTCTATGCGGAACCCTCTGTTTACATGGACATTGCCCTTATCGTCCTGCCACGGCACCCGGAATATGATCACCCGTTCCGGCTCGGTGATCCTGTCGAGCAGATTGGCATCCCGGTACCGCTTGTTCTTCTCGAGCACCGGCCTGAGTGATTCCAGGACCTCGGTCACTGACTGCAAGAAGGCTGGCTGATTGGGATTTTTCTCTTTTACCACCTCCAACGCTTTGTTTACAATTGGCATATGATCTCCTTTCTAGTTTATCATCGTTGTTATTGTGCTCATCCGTTCATCTCACGATAAATCTCAGAGAATGGCTTTAAATCCATGTAGTCCATCACCGTGGACATGGCGAAGTTCTCGGTTTCGATCCCCTTCTCACGGGCCGATGCGACCGGATTGAGCCCGCCCATCAGCACCATGCCGACCTTGTTAACATCCACCGGCACCTGGCAGGCAGGCTCACCCATCTTGCCCATGGAGAGGACACCGCGGATCCCTACCTTGCCGAGCATCTCCACGATCTCGCCGACACTTTCCCGGCAGATGCCTGCAATCTCGCGGAAGTTTGCCAGGATCTTCCCGTCACCCCCGGAAATAACGTCTCTGACCGCGGTCATCTTCGCGCTGATAAAGGCCTCCGATGGATCGAGTGACGTGCCGGAATAGTGAATGAGCTCGATAAACCGTATGGGCTTTTTCTCCTGCATCTGGACAATGCCGCCGAACTGAGAATCCATGGGTATACCACGTTTCAGCAGGACACCGTTGAATATGATGCTGCATACCGTTGCGAACCCGACGAATCCGGCCGGAACAGGCATGTCGCCGATAAATCTGCCTTCTCTTGCCACACAGCAGAGATCGCTCACGCAGAACCCTTCATCAAAGGCATCCTTCATGGCGGAGAGGGCATCGGGGAAGATCCGTGCCGGGAAGAGAGAGACATTGACCGGTACCTGGCCTGTTTTCCGGGTGATGTCGAAGGTGGTCTTGTACGAGAGGATCTCAATACGGGAGATCGCATACCCCACCTTGTCCTGCACCCGTGCATTCCTGAGCTCCTCGATGCCTTTTTCCGTGATGACCCTGCCGTCTCTCCTCCCCACAAGGTCCGTCAGTCCCTTCTGGTCCATGAACTGGAGATGGTAGCGCACAGCCCGCTCACTGAGGTTTACCCCGTAGTCCTTCATCTTCCGGGCGATCAGGCGGGCTCCCAGGGGTTGCCCTGCCTGATTGAGAATCCGCAGGATAACGATACTCTTTCTCTCTATCTCTTCATATACAAACATAGCATCCCTTATAGGAAGGTTATCGGCAACCGTTTTCCGTAGCTGCATACACGGACGCCACGTTTCTGTCAATCAGAATTTATCGCTCACCCTCTTCTCTTCGCCCTGTTTTCAGCACCCGTTTCCCTTACGGCATCAGGAGGTGATAGGGAAATTGCCGTGCCGATTGCCACAACTTGTTCTTCAGAATGACCGGAAAACAGCGGGCCTGCATGCGAACGATTCACCGGCCATGAGGATGGGAATCGGCAGCTGCCTCTTTCATTGCCTATTGTAGGCAAAGGATCATGACCGGGGCCTGACCCTTGATGAGCGGCAGGGTCGATCCCGGGACACAGCGGATTTCAGTGGCCTGATTCCGCCATTTTTTTGATCAGGGACAATCGCTCCACAAACACGGCACGCTCAATGGTTCTCGTGACGGATTCCGGCAGCGGTATGGTGCTCGTCAGGTTCAGGGCATAGTAGTAAACGGTCTTTGCCCCCCCGTCAACGGATTGAAGGTACTCGAATCCCTCCAGGTTTCTGATCAGACCGCTGGTGGGCAAGACATGGATGCCTTTTCTGTTGTAGGATTCCACCTCATCAGGGGTCAGGATCCGCCATTTTCTCCACAGGTTCCCCCAATCAGATTCCAGGGCAATGGTATACTGCGCGGGGAAATCGCTCAGGCTAAACCGTCCCTCCACAAGGATCTCCCCCTTCGCACTGCCCTGTGCGCCCGTGACCCGGTGCCTGATGAGGTAATACTCGATATGGGGCAACGATCTGCCCAGGTTCTCCAGGTCTTCAAGCAGGCCCCGGACTACGGCCGGGGCGGCATCGATCCGTACGGCACCGACCCGGTATGTGCGGTTTTTCCCGGCGTCATAATCAAAGACCTGGACCTTCCCTGAGACAAGCTCCCCGGGATCGACGAACTGCTGAAGCCCCGTGAACTCCCGGGCAGGAGAAAAGATACTGAATGCCGCGCACGCACACACGATCGCCAGGACCTTGTTCATGGCTCAATCCTATACACATTTTTCCCGACAAGACGAGCCTTTTTTATGGCCAGCGCACGCTGTGGTGCGAAGCCGGATTCTTCCCGCTGCTCGTCTTCTTTCCGGGTGCATGGTTTGGGTGAGATTGTGTATTGACAAACCAGGCAATATATTAAGAATAACGCCATGGGTACGATCTCAGACCATGTCCGCAGGATTCTCTCCACGATACCGGAGGAAGTCCTCGTCGTCGCTGCTGCCAAGACCCGCACCGCGGGCGAGATCCTCGAGGCGCTGGATGCCGGGATCAGCGCTGTCGGTGAGAACTACCTCCAGGAGTCGAGGGAGGTCATCGAGGAGATTGGCAGCAGGGCCACCTGGCACTTCATCGGCCACATACAGAAAAACAAGGTGAAACAGGTCGTCCCGCTCTTCGATATGATCGAGACCGTCGACTCGGTGGAACTTGCCGAGATCATCGACAAGCAGGCAGAAAAACACGGCAAGGTCATGCCCATCCTCATCGAGGTCAACAGCGGTCAAGAGCCGCAGAAGGCAGGCGTCATGCCCGGGGACGTGAAGGCCCTCATCGAGAGGATCTCCCTGCTGCCGCACATCGCCATTGAGGGCTTGATGACCATGGGTCCGTTCCTGGACGA
Organism: Deltaproteobacteria bacterium; assembly: GCA_018434685.1. GTDB lineage: Bacteria > Desulfobacterota > Desulfomonilia > UBA1062 > UBA1062 > DSAD01. The sequence goes on along the minus strand of JAHDOV010000004.1, from coordinate 389,945 downwards.
CCCCGCGGGCCTCAGGCCCTATTTCAGGAATACCAAGGCCCTGTTCGACGGAATCAGGGCTGAGAGAATTCCCCATGTCGACATGAAACACCTGTCCATGGGAATGAGCGACTCCTACCTCATCGCCGTCGAAGAGGGGGCAACCATGGTGCGGATCGGCACCATGATCTTCGGAGAGAGGATCTATCCCTGATCTGAAATGAAACAGGCCCGAGGTATAGGGTTTAAGGTGTAAGGAAAAAACCTGAACAGGTTCAGGACATGGGTAACACTTTCATGCCCTTTCCAACAGAAGATCTCTCAGGTATGGGGGCCTGGAAAATCCAGCTGAATCGGCATCCCCACGTACGCACCGGTGACCTCGGCGGCACTAGCCCTGTTCATCGCCACCTCGATGGTACCGGCACTGCCCAGCACCATGGCGAGTCCGCCCCCGGGTATATCGGCATAGGTCTGCGCACGGTCTTCGATGCGTGCCTTTCCCATACGCATCGAACTGCCCGGGCTCAAGCCGGGCCCCGGGATATTGGTCACAATATTCCCGAAGCGGTCGATCTGGACCACCATGGGCTCGTGCACCTCGATCGTCACGGGATTTTCAAGCACGGTGCCGAGCCCGTCGCACGTGGGATTCATGAGCACCTGCACTGCCACGGGGGCAAAGATATCCCGGCCGTGAAAGGTGGGGGAGATCGGACCGGGGGGTCTCCAGACCACCTCCAGGACCTCGTCTGCCGGATAGAGGAAGGAGAAGAGGCCGTTGTCCGGACCGATGAAGATATGCCCGGCCTTCCTGACGAGGATGACAGCACGGCCGGTCCCGACGCCGGGATCGACAACGGCCAGGTGAATTGTCCCCGCAGGGAAATAAGCATACGAGGTATATACGAGCCAGCCGCCGGCAATCATGGAATAGGAAAGGACTTCATGCGTGATATCAACAAGCTGCACATCCGGTCTGGCGCTCAGTACTCGGGCCTTCACCTGCGCGACATAGGCATCGCGCGTACCGAAATCAGACAGTAGTGTCACCACGGCAGTCACGCAGACTACTATAGCATACCAGGCCTACCACCGGTCAATACGCCCCTTGCATGAATACCCCGCATGCACTATACTTTCCCCATGGTCATTACCGAAGAACACTGCTTCTATCCTGATCATTTCCTGTACTACGACCCTCAAGACCACGGGTATCCCAAGGAAGACCTCTTCCTGAACGACCGGATCAACTGCTGGCTCGTCCGGCCGAAAACCCCAAACGCCAGGCAGGCCACCATCATCCATCTCCATGGCAATGCAGAGAACATGACATCGCACATCACCGGCGCCATTTTCCTGCTCGATATGGGCTACAGCCTCCTGACCTTCGACTACAGCGGCTATGGAAGGTCTGCGGGAAACCCCACGCTCAGGGGGATACAGGACGACGCCCGCACGGTATTCGCTCACGTCTTTGACAACCCGGAAAAATACGGAAAAGCCATCTTCGGATTCGGCCAGTCCATGGGGGCCTATACCCTGGCAAGGATCCTCCCTGATTTCCCCACCCTCAGGGGGGCGATCCTCGAGGCCGGCCTCTACTCCTTCCATGACCTGTTTATCCAGGCGTATCCCCAACTGCAGTGCACGGTCCCGGACGAGGGATTCTCCGCCCTGGAGACCCTCCCCTTAAGCCAGGTGCCCAAGCTCTTCATTCACGGCACCAACGATGCGGTCGTTCCCTATTCACATTCCATAAGAATGCACGAGGTTTCAGCAGAACCCAAAGAGCTCATGCTGCTCGACGGGGTCGGCCATATCGAGGCATTCCTGTCCTGTCACGCCCATGGGTACCGCAACAAGATCTACTCTTTTATCGAGGAAAAGCTGTAAAGAGATCCTCCCTCTTGACAAAACCGATTGTGTCCTTAATTAAGATACCTATCTATTGTATCCCACGGTGTGAGGATGTTAGCTGGCTCAAATTGGAGGTTTTTTATACCGGGGGGAGTATCCCCCCGGCTATAAAATCAGGATCAGCCACCCTGCTGCGCGGCCATGTCGCCACCTGCAGGATGCTCTACCTTGAAGACCAGGTGTGAATCTTTCAGATCCACGACCACCTCGGACCCGTCCATGATCTCACCCGAGATGAGGGCCCGGCCGAGGCGGGTTTCCAGTTCCCGCTGCAGGAACCGCTTCAGCGGACGCGCACCATAGACCGGATCAAACCCCTCCCGGGCAATGAACTCCTTAGCCGCGTCGCTCAGCACAATGCCGATCTCCCGCTCAGCGAGCCGCTTCCTGAGGTTCTCGATAAGCAGGCCGACGATCTGTTTTATCTCGCCCAGCGTCAGTGCCTTGAACAGGACGACCTCGTCGACCCTGTTGAGGAACTCGGGCCTGAAGTGGAGCCGCATCTCGGCCATCACGGCATCGCGGGCCCTGACGGTGATCTCGCCCTGATCGTTGAGCCCTTCGACGAGATCCTGCGACCCGATGTTCGAGGTCATGATGATCACGGTATTCTTGAAGTTCACGGTCCTTCCGTGGGAGTCCGTCACCCTCCCGTCATCGAGGATCTGGAGGAGCACATTGAAGACGTCGTGGTGTGCCTTCTCGATCTCGTCGAACAGGACGACCGAGTAGGGTTTTCGCCGCACCGCCTCGGTAAGCTGGCCGCCCTCCTCATACCCGACGTACCCCGGGGGCGAGCCGATGAGACGGGACACCGTGTGCTTTTCCATATACTCGCTCATGTCTATGCGGACCATGTTGTCTTCCGTGTCGAAGAGCGCCTGTGCCAGGGTCTTGGCAAGCTCGGTCTTGCCGACGCCGGTGGGTCCGAGGAAAATGAACGACCCGATCGGCCGCGCAGGGTCCTTGATCCCGGAACGAGCGCGGATAACGGCATCGGCAACGGCCTGAACCGCCTCGTCCTGGCCTATGACCCTCTCGTGAAGAATCTCGTCGAGCTTCAGGAGCTTTTCCTTTTCCCCCTCCACGAGTCGTGATACCGGGATCCCTGTCCACCGCGAGATGATATCCGCAATGACTTCCTCGGTCACCTGCTCCCTCAGGAGTCGCTTTTCCTGCCTGCCTGCGGCCTGTTCGGCATCGTGAAGCTGCGTCTCGAGGTGCGGAAGCCTGCCGTGCCTGAGTTCGGCGGCCCGGTTCAGGTCATAGACCCGCTCCGCCTTCTGGATCTCCACCTTGACCTCTTCGATCTCCTCCCGCAGCGTGCTGAGCCCGCGGATCGATTCCTTCTCCTCCTCCCACTGGGCACGCATGGTGTCGGCCTGCTCCTTCAGGTCCCCAAGCTCCTTGCGGAGCTCGTCGAGACGAACCTTGCTCGCCTTGTCCTTTTCCTTTTTCAGGGCAGCCTCTTCGATCTCGAGCTGCATCACCTTTCTCGTCACCTCGTCGAGTTCGGCAGGCATGGAGTCGATCTCGGTTCTGATCATGGCGCAGGCCTCGTCCACGAGGTCGATGGCCTTGTCCGGCAGGAATCTGTCCGTGATATACCGGTTGGACAGCACGGCCGAGGCCACCAGCGAGCTGTCCTGAATCTTCACGCCATGGTGCACCTCGAAACGCTCCTTGAGGCCCCGCAGGATGGATATGGTATCCTCCACCGTGGGCGGATCCACCATGACCGGCTGGAACCGCCGCTCCAGGGCCTTGTCCTTTTCCAGGTACTTCCGGTATTCATCGAGGGTGGTTGCCCCGAGACAGTGGAGCTCGCCCCGTGCCAGCATGGGTTTGAGCATGTTGCCGGCATCCATGGAACCCTCGGCCCTTCCCGCTCCGACGATGTTGTGCAGTTCGTCGATGAAGAGGAGGATTCTCCCCTCGCTCGCCTTTATCTCACTGAGGACCGCCTTGAGCCGCTCCTCGAACTCTCCCCGGAATTTGGCGCCCGCGACCAGCGAGCCCATATCGAGGGCAAAGATGGTCTTGTCCTTGAGACCTTCGGGGACATCTCCCCGGACAATCCTCTGGGCCAGCCCTTCGACGATTGCCGTCTTGCCCACCCCGGGTTCTCCGATGAGCACCGGATTGTTCTTGGTCTTCCGGGAAAGTATCCGTATCACCCTCCTGATCTCGGCATCCCGCCCGATAACCGGATCGAGCTTTCCCATCTGGGCCTGTGCCACGAGATCGATGCCGTATTTCTCGAGCGCCTCGTAGGCGGTCTCGGGATTGTCGCTGGTAACCCGCTGATTGCCCCGGATCGAGGTCAGGGCCCCGAGAACACGCTCCTTGGTAACCTTGAACTGCGACAGGATCTTTCCTGCCGGGTTCGCTGTGCCCTCGTCGATCATGGCAAAGAGCAGGTGCTCCACGGAGACATACTCGTCCTTGAGGCGGGAGGCCTCGTCCTTGGCCTTGACCAGCACCCTGTTGAACCGCTGCGTGACATATACCTTGCCGGCCTCTGCCCCCGGACCGGAGACCTTGGGCCTTCGCTCCAGTTCCTTGTGGACCTCGACGGTGAACGGCCCCAGAGGGACATCCATCTTGGCAAACAGTCTCGGCACCAGGCCGTCGGCCTGCTCCACCACTGCCAGGAGCAGGTGCTCCACATCCATCTCCACATGACCGAAGCGCACGGCAATGTTCTGTGCGTCCTGCAGAGCCTCCTGTGATTTCTGGGTGAACTTGTTTATATCCATGTAGTACGCTACCTCCTTGTGTTCACAACCACTACTATATCTCTAGGTACAAGACCGGGTAAATTCAAGGATGTTCGTCAGGAAACAAAAAAAAGGGGGCGAGGCGCCCCCTTTCTCAATCGGTGGTTGCGGTTTTTCTACGCGCTCTTGATCTCGATCTTTTTCTGAGCATTCTTTTCCTTTTCCAGCTTCGGCAGGGTGATATTCAGAACACCCTTTTTGAATACAGCCTCGACCTTGTTCGGATCAACCTCCGCCGGGATCTGGAGCACCCTGGTAAAGGAACCGAAGGAACGTTCCATGTAGTAGGACTCCTCGTCCTTCTTCTCCGACTCCGACTTCTTCTCGCCCTTGATGGTCAGGGTATCCTTGCTCAGATTGATCTCGATATCCTTCTCATCCATGCCCGGCAGCTCGGCGGTGACCCGGATAGCTTTGTCGTCCTCGGACATGTCCACCTGAGGGTTGAACGAACCGAGGGATTCCAGGTCTTCGGAAAACGGCCTCATGCCGAACCCCTTGAAAAATTCATCGACCAGCCTGTTCATCTCCCTCTGGAACAGGTCAACGGGATGTACCTCGGTTCCCTGGCCGGCAGGAACACCTCTCCTGCCCCACCCGAATGGAGCCATGTATTTCATTGCCATAGTCCCACCTCCTTCTCTGCGCTATCCCTTCTGGATAGGTATTGTTTTGGGTTTTGCAGACTCTGCCTTTGGCAGCACAATGCGCAATACGCCGTCCTTCATCTTTGCCTCTATCCGGCTTCCGTCAATGGTCTCATTGATGGTGAAGGCGCGGCTGTAGTCGCCGATGCCGTACTCCATATGCGCAGGCTTGTATCCTTCCATCGTCTCCTTAGAAACCCGGGCCTCGATAGAGAGCACGTTGTTTTCCAGGGTGACGTTCACGTCATCCTCCCCGGCACCCGGCAAGTCGGCCAGGATAACAAGCCCTTCGCCGGTCTCTAAAATATCGACGTTCGGGATGTAGGTCACCGTGTTCTTTGTCCTCTCGGTAACCACATTCTCAGCTGCCTCTTTCGTTCTTTCCAGTTCTTTGTTTTCGGTTGTCATACCAATCACCTCCCCCTGGTTATGCAGTCTTTATGCTGATCTTCCTCGGCTTGTCAGCCTCGGCACGCGGGAGCTTTATCTTGAGGATGCCTTTGGTGTAATCCGCCTCGACCTTGGAGCCGTCCACAGTGAACGGAAGCTGTATCGTCCGGTAAAAACTGCCGGAACCCCGTTCTCTGCGGTGCCAGGCCTGACCCTCCCCAAGCTCCTGCGGCTTGCGGCTCCCCTTGATGGTCAGGGTGTCGCCGGTTAAGGACAGGTCGATGTCTGCCAGATCGATCCCTGGTATCTCGGACGTGATGACCACGTCTGCTTCGCCGGCAAAGACGTTCATGGGCGGGAATTTCGCAGCCCGGGGTCTGTTCAGACCGGAGAACAGGCTCCCCATTTCGCTCTCCAGCCTTTCCATCTCTCGCCACGGATCCCATCGAAGTCCGGGTCTCATTGTTCTCAACATATCATTCACCTCCATGGGTTTTATTTCAGTTTTTCTAATAGGGCATGTGTATGAAATTTCAAGGGCTTGACCTCAAAAAACATCGCTGTCTTCCCCTGGAGCGAAGCGGCAGATCCACCTGAAGGGAACTCCGTGAAAACCGGGCTAACCATTGCGTCCTTTGTAGAGATCTTCCTGAAATCCCTTAAGAAATCTTTTCTGTACAGAAATGCGTTTTGATGTTACATAACGAGCCAAATCAAAGAAAGAGTGGCCGGGGAAAAATGGCAGCCAAGGGAAAGATTAAGATCGATCAAGGATTATGCAAGGCCTGTGAACTGTGTATCACTGTTTGTCCTGATGAGGCAATATGCCTTTCCGACAGCCTGAATGACAAGGGATATCATCCTGCCGAGTATGTGAAAGAGCCCTGCAGGGGCTGCGCCCTGTGCGCCGTGATGTGTCCTGAAGTTGCGATAGAGGTGTACCGTGGATGAAAAGGTGCTCATGAAGGGTACCGATGCCCTCAGTGAGGCAGCGGTGCAGGCAGGATGCAGATGTTACTTCGGATACCCCATCACCCCGCAGAATGAGATACCCGAGTATATGTCCCGGAGAATGGAAGAGGTCGGCGGGGTCTTCCTCCAGGGCGAGAGCGAGATAGCCTCCATCAACATGGTGCTCGGTGCCGCAGCGACAGGGGCACGGGCCATGACGAGCTCCTCCTCTCCCGGCATCAGCCTCAAGCAGGAAGGGCTCTCGTTCATGGCAGCCCTCGAGCTGCCAGCGGTTATCGTCAATATCAACAGGGGCGGTCCCGGGCTCGGAAACATTGCCCCGAGTCAGGGCGACTACTATCAGGCAACAAGGGGAGGAGGCCACGGAGATTACCGTATGCCCGTCTATGCCCCTGCCTCGGTCCAGGAACTCTACGATATCACCATGCAGACATTCGATGTGGCCGACAAGTACCGGACCCCGGTGATGATACTCGGAGACGGCATGACCGGACAGATCGTGGAGCCCATTATCGCCCATGAATACATCAGGCCTGCAGAGGATCTTCCACCGAAGGACTATATCCTCGACGGGGCTCAGGGGAGACCCTCGCGGATCATCAAGTCCCTGATCCTCGATGTCCGGGAGATGGAAGAGCACAACTGGAAGCTCAAGCGCAAGTACGATCTCATGAAACAGGAGCTGCCCCAGTGGGAAGAGTTCATGACGGACGATGCGAAGATGACGATCATCGCGTATGGAACCGCGGCACGGATTGCCAAGGGTGCAGTCAAACGTGCCAGGAGCCAGGGATTGAAGGTGGGACTGCTTCGCCCCATAACCCTCTGGCCGTTCCCTGATGAGGCAATCATCTCTGTGGCGAAAAAAAGCAAGATATTCCTGGTATTCGAGATGAGTACCGGGCAGATGATAGATGACGTGCGTCTGGCTGTGGAGGGAAGAGTCCCGTGTGAATTCTACGGCCGGCCCGGGGGTATCGTACCCGCACCACAGGAGCTCGCCCGCATTATCGAACGGTACTGGCTTCAGAAGGAGTTGTAGATGAAGACGATATACACCAGGCCGAAGTGCTTGAAACCGGCACCCTTTCACTACTGTCCGGGGTGCGGTCACTCCATTATCCACCGGCTGATGTGCGAACTCATCGACGAGATGGATCTGCAAGGAAGGATCATCGGCATCCCCCCTGCCGGGTGCGCGGTGCTTGCCTACAACTATTTCGACATAGACATCTGCGAATCTGCCCATGGCAGGGGCTGCGCCATCGCCACCGGCATGAAGCGGGCCCGTCCGGACAAGATCATATTCACCTACCAGGGCGACGGGGATATGGCCGCCATCGGCACGGCCGAAACCCTGCATGCGGCAAACCGCGGCGAGAAGATTACGAGCATCTTCGTGAACAATGCCGTCTACGGCATGACCGGCGGCCAGATGGCGCCGACCACCATGCTGGGACAGAAGACCTCCACCTCACCGTACGGAAGGAGGCCCGATGTTGAGGGCTATCCGCTCAAGATCACCGATCTCATCGGGACCCTGCCCGGTGCAGCCTATGTTACCCGCACCTCCGTGGCCACGCCTGCCAAGATACTGGCAACGAAAAAGGCTATCCGGAAGGCCTTCGAGGTACAGATGGCCGGGCTCGGGTACTCCCTGGTGGAGGTCCTCTCTCCCTGCCCCACCAATTGGAAGGTCTCGCCGAAGGATTCCTTTATTTATCTGGAAGAGAAGATGGAAAAGGAATATCCCCTCGGGGTGATGAAAGATATCACAACAAAGAAGAAGGACTCTTAGTTATGCTCCATAAAACTGTCATGAGCGGCATCGGCGGACAGGGGATCCTGTTCTCGGGCCAGTGCTTTGCCTGGGCGGCGATGCTGGAGGGTCACCATGTCACCTATCTGCCCGCCTACGGTGCGGAAATGCGCGGAGGTGTCACCTCCTGCACGATCGCCATATCCGATGAAGAGATCGCATCTCCCGTGGCCTCGTCCCCGGACTATCTTGTAATCATGGACAACCTCTCCCTGGGGAGACTCCAGAACCAGAGCGCATCAGGCGGTGAGGTCTTCATCAACACCTCCATCGTGACCGAACGCCCGGTACGGGGTGATATCGAGGTGGTAGAGATCCCGGTCAATGACCTCGCAAAGGCCAGTGTCGGAGAACGCTACGCGAACATGGTCATGCTCGGTGCCTTTGTGACCAGGACCCGCCAGGTCAAGCTGTCCACCATCCTCGACAACATGGAGAAGATGCTGGGAAAATCAAAAGCAAAGTTCAAGCAGAAGAACATTGAAGCCTTGCTGGTAGGATGTGATTTTTTTTCAAAGGAGACATAGGACATGGCTATCAAACAACTGCGTTTAGAGACCGCAAACGTGTCGGGCAAGCTCTCGTATTTAAGTGATGTCCTGGGAAAACACGGTGTCAATATCCGGGCCATCTCTGTGGGGCAGGAATCCACCGAGATATCATCCATCTGTATTGTCGTTGATGATCCCAAGAAGGCGAAGAACGCCCTGAGTTCAGAGGAGATCGGCTACCTCGAGACAGAGGTGCTTGCTGTCGAGATGCCCGATCACCCCGGCGGCATGAACGCTGTTCTCAAACCCCTGCGCGACGCAAAGATCAATGCCATTACCATGTATCCCTACATTGGCAGGGCAAGCAATCCCATCATTATCCTCGAGGTGGACAACGTCACGGCAGCAACCGAGGTACTCAAGAGAAACTGGGTGAAAATCTGGGACAAGGAGATCTACCGGCTCTAACCGGAGTATCTGCCCGAGGCCTCCCCCCTCTCAACTGTCTCCGGCTACCGCCAGCTTGAGCTGGGGCATCTGCTTGAGCGAGAGCTGCCCCACAGAAACAATCGTATGGTAGGCATGGTATGCCGACATCGAAAGGCCGATCCCGATCGGCAGCAGTCGTGACCGCCTCTTGATCGGCAGTATCCTGGCGGCGATCTTATGTAAACCCCTGTTCATCCCCATATCGAGATACTTCTGCGGAAGCATCTTGGTCATGAAGTCCTTGCTGATGACACCGGGGCTTGCCCCCTTATCCACACCGGTAATCCCATACACCTCCCCGATCATCCGAATGGCAAAATCCTCCATGGCCTGCGAATCGTCCTGATCTACCCCATGAAGTATGCACAGGGCGTGGATGAGCGTCACGCTCTGATCCAGGAGAAAGAAGTCTTCGAGCCCGATGAGCCACACGGAGAGAAACGTGCCGATGCCCGGAACGATGGAAGGGACATTGATCAGCGAGTTCTTGATTGCCTGGGCCTGGGCCATCTCCTCGATGAGGTTCTGGGCGGCGATGCTGAGCCCTGCAGACGGGATCTCTTCCCGGGCGATCTTTGCAAGGGAATGAGCCCTCTTCCGGTTGCCCTTGATCAGATTGGCTACGAGAGAGCGAAACTGATCTCCCAGGGTATCCATCACCTTCGGGCCTAGCTGCCTGTGCCTGTTCATCTCGAAATCCCATTGACAGATATTACATCTTGATAATATACAAAGTCATATTTACTTGGAGATAGGTCACTTTGTAAAGAGGTCGTTTTTTTAAGGTGGCGTGCTTGACCTCCAAAATGATCTCTTTCTCTGAACAGCTGCGTGGTGTTATCACCGACAACATATACCACATAAGGAGGAAACGCTATGGGTATTAAGTCCGTCAAAGATCTGGACTTGAGATCGAAACGGGTACTCATCCGGGTAGATTTCAACGTACCGCTCGACGAAACGTTCTCCATTACCGATGATGCACGCATAAAGGCTGCCCTGCCGACCATCCAGTACATCGTGGAACAGGGGGGGAAGGTCATCCTCATGTCCCACCTGGGACGGCCCAAGGGGGCGGTATTGAAGGGTAAAAGTCTGGTACCGGTAGCACGGAGGCTCTCGGAGCTCCTCGGCACGAGCGTCAACATGGCGCCCGACTGCATAGGCGACCAGGTTAAGGCCATGGTGGACGAGTTGAACCCCGGTGACGTGCTGCTCCTGGAGAATCTCAGATTTCATATCGGAGAAGAGAAGAACCACCCGGATTTTGCCAGGCAGCTTGCCGAACTCGGTGACTGCTTCGTGAATGATGCCTTTGCCACGGCTCATCGGGCCCATGCCTCAAACGTGGGCGTGTGTGATTATATCGCCGATAAGGCCGCCGGGTTTCTCATGATCCGGGAGGTGGACTACATCAAAAGGGCCCTCGAGAACCCGAGCAGGCCCTTTGCCGCGGTCGTGGGCGGGGCAAAGGTGTCGGGAAAGCTCGAAATCCTGGAGAACCTGGTGGAAAAGGTGGACAAGATCATCATCGGCGGCGGCATGGCCTTTACCTTTGTCAAGGCACTCGGCCAGAATATCGGGAAATCTCTCGTGGAGGATGACCTCGTCGACACGGCCAGGACGATCATGGAAAAGGCTCAGGCTCAGGGGGTGAAGTTCTACCTGCCGGTCGACTGCATCTGCGCCGCAGAACCCAAAGAGGGACAGGAGGCATTCACCAGGACCATCCAGGAGATCCCCTCCGACCTCATGGGGCTCGATATTGGTCCTGCATCCGCTATGCTGTTCGCCGAGGCACTTACCGACTGCAATACCATCGTCTGGAACGGTCCCATGGGGGTGTTCGAGATCGATGCCTTTGCCGCAGGAACCATGGAGATCACGAGGAACATCGCGGCATCAAAGGCATTGACCATCGTGGGTGGGGGTGATACAGATGCTGCACTACATAAAGCCAGGGCTGAGGATAAGATAGACTTCGTATCCACCGCAGGCGGGGCCTTCCTGGAGATGCTCGAAGGCAAGGTGCTGCCCGGCGTGAAAGCCCTCGAGGAATAGGGCCGTATCATGAGAAAACCGCTCATAGCAGGCAACTGGAAGATGTTCAAAAGTCTCGACGAGGCAGGCTCCTTTGCAGAAGACTTCGTGCCGAGGGTCTCCGACGTCACGGACCGGGATATCCTCATATGTCCTCCGGTTGTCTATATCCAGGCACTCGCCCAGGCGTGTGAAGGATCCCCTGTCATGATCGGGGCTCAGAACGTCTTCTGGGAAGACCAGGGCGCCTACACCGGGGAAATCAGCGCAGGGATGCTCAAAAGCTGCGGGGCAGACTATACCCTCATCGGTCATTCCGAGCGCAGGCAGTATTTCGGCGAGACCGATGAAACGGTAAACAAGCGTCTCCTGGCTGCACTGCGGGGTGGATTGATCCCGATCGTCTGCGTTGGAGAAACCCTCGAGGAACGCGAAGCCGGCAAGACCTTCGATGTGGTGGATACCCAGCTGAGAGGGGGCCTTGCAGGTATTGGGGCTGCCGAGGCAGACACGATCGTTATCGCCTATGAACCGGTCTGGGCAATCGGTACCGGCAAGACCGCGACACCCCAGATGGCCCAGGAGGTCCATGCGTGGATCAGGACCGTGCTGACCGGGCTTTTCGGGGCTGCGGCAGCCTCTGAAATGCGGATCCTCTACGGGGGGAGTGTAAAAGGCGAAACTATAGATGCGCTCATGGCACAGTCCGATATCGATGGGGCTTTAGTCGGCGGTGCCAGCCTGGATGCAGCTTCATTCGAGAGAATACTACGATTTAAAGGATGAGAAGAAAATGTATGGAGTTCTGTTAGCTGTTCATATCATCGTATCGGTCTTGTTGATCATTTCCGTACTCCTGCAGTCGGGCAAGGGTGCCGATATCGGAGCGGTGTTCGGAGGGGCGGGGAGTCAAGCCCTGTTCGGCTCGGCAGGTCCGGCCGATTTTCTCAACAAGGCAACCCGCGTGCTCGTGGTCTTCTTCATGCTCACCTCTCTGACTCTGGGATACTTTACCTTTGAAAAACCGTCCCGGAGTATCATGGATACCCAGAAGCAGACCGAGACTGCTGCCCCGGCCCTGCCTGCCGCTCCAGATCAGGCACCTGTTTCGCCGCAGAATGCTGCACCCCCTGCACCGGCTCAGGCCCAGTAATTCCTGGCGAAGGCAGCCTCTTGCTAAAGACATGCACCCGGTGCCTCCTGCCGGGTTAGAATTCTATCTCCATGAGCGCAGGGCATGGTATGCCCGTGCTGGTGTCCTTCCTGCCTGGTCTCTGAGACCGGCTCCCCCTGTTTTCTGCCGTTTGTGTACCCTCCGGTTCCCTGCCCGCAGAACATGCAAGCCGGGACATGCTGTGGTTTGACAGGTATAGGCCCGACGTGATAGGGCTATAGAAACTGTTATTTCACACAAGGGGGGACCGATCCGTGTACTGGGACAAAACCAACGAATGTATCAGCTATGACCACTTGCAGGGACTGCAGCTACAACGGCTTCAGGATACCTTACGAAGGGCAGCACAATCCCCTTTCTACAAGGCACGTGGCATTGGGGATTATGCCATTGACGACCTGTCGGACATCAAGAAGCTGCCGCTGACCACAAAACAGGATCTCCGCGATGCCTATCCATACGGCATGGTGTGCACATCGCTCGACGAGGTGATCAGGCTCCACTCATCGTCGGGCACCACAGGGATACCGACGGTCGTATATCACAGCAAGAAGGATATCGACACGTGGACCGAGCTCGTTACCCGGTGCATGTACATGATGGGGGTACGCAAGAACGACGTGTTCCTGAACATGATCGGATACGGCCTGTTTACCGGCGGCCTCGGACTGCACTACGGTGCCGAACGGCTCGGGTGCCTCACCATACCTTCCGGCCCCGGCAACACGAAGCGGCAGCTCAAGTTCATGAAGGAGTTCGACGTCACCGTGATCCACGTGATCCCGAGCTATGCCATGCACCTTGCCGATACCCTCGATTCAATGGGCATCGACCCGAAAAAGGAGTTCCCCCACTTCAAGTCTGCCATCATGGGGGCAGAACCATACTCCGAGGAGACGAGGAAAAAGGTAGAGGACTTCTTCGGGATAGATGTCTTCAACTCCTATGGGCTCTCCGAGATGAACGGCCCCGGCGTTGCCTTTGAATGTCCGGAGAAGAACGGCACGCACATCTGGGAAGACAACTACTACGTGGAGATCGTAAACCCGGATACGCTCGAGCCCGTGCCCGACGGCGAGCAGGGAGAGCTCGTGATTACGACCCTGAACCGGGAGGCCATGCCCATCATCCGCTACCGCACCAAGGACCTCACCTCGATCCTCCCGGGCACGTGTCCGTGCGGAAGAACCCACAAGCGGCTGCAGCGCATCACCGGCCGCAGCGATGACATGATGATCCTCAAGGGGGTAAACATCTTCCCCATCCAGGTAGAAGCCGTGCTCATCGGGATTCCGGGCGTGGGCCGCAACTATCAGATCATCCTCGAGACCAAGGGACACAATGACCACATGATCGTCAAGGTCGAGCTCGATCCGAACATGTTTGTCGATGAGTACAAGGCCCTGGAATCTCTGCGGCAGAAGATCGTACGCGAGCTCAGGGACGAGATCCTGATCACCCCGGAAGTGGACCTGTGCGAGCCGGGAAGCATTCCGGTCGCCCAGGGCAAGGCTGTTCGGGTCATCGACAACCGGACACTTTAGGATTCATCCGAAGCTGAAGTCACCATCAGGTTAAAAAGAGCCGGGCCCGTTGATAACAACGGGCCTTTTTTTCTGCCGGACTTCACCCCTTGGCCCGTGCGTTGTCCGCCCCCTGCATAATTGTTCTTTACTCCACATATTTTTTTCTATACCATCCCCTAACCTTATACATACTATGAGGAGAAGGACCCATGTCTGATTCAACCGACGATAAGACCACTGAAGAAGAAAAAACCTCTATGGCCGATCTCCTGGATTCCTATGCCCCCGATGCAGGGGATGCGATCCAGGTAGGCGACAAGATCACCGGCACAATCATCTCCATCGGACGAGAGAGCATCTTCGTGGATACGGGACGCAAGATCGACGGCATCGTGGACACGGCTGAACTCGCCGATGAAGACGGAACCCTGCCCTATGCCGTCGGGGACACCGTCGAATTATACGTCGTGTCGCTGCGCGGCGGAGAGATCAAGCTTTCCCGTGCCATATCGGGCATCGGCGGGCTGAACATGCTCCAGGAGGCCTATGACCATGCCGTCCCCATCGAGGGCAAGGTCATCGAGGTCTGCAAGGGCGGCTTCAACGTAGAGGTCATGAAACGGAGGGCCTTCTGCCCGATAAGCCAGATAGACACGGTCTACGTGGAACACCCCGAGGACTACGTGGGGCAGACGTTCCACTTTCTCCTCATGGATCTCGAGGAGGGGGGCAAGAACATCGTGATCTCCAGACGGTCTCTCCTGGAGAAGGAACAGCTCAAAGCACGGACTGCCTTTTATGAAACCCTGTCCGTGGGAGACATCCACGAGGCCAGGGTGAGCAAACTCATGCCCTATGGTGCATTTGTCGAGCTGTCTCCCGGTGTGGAAGGCATGGTGCACATATCCGAGATGAGCTGGTCGCGACTGGGAAGCCCCGAAGAAATCCTGCATGCCGGTGACACCATCAGGGTGAAGGTGATCGGGATCCAGCAGGACGCTGCAAAGGGGGAGAAAAAGCTCTCGCTGTCCATGAAGCAGGTCGGTTCCGACCCGTGGGAGAGCGTAACCCAGAGGTTTAAGTACGGGGACAAGACAACCGGAAAGGTGACCCGGTGCATGGACTACGGCTGCTTCGTCGAGATCGAACCCGGTGTAGAGGGTCTGGTGCACATATCCGAGATGAGCTATAAAGAACGCGTGCTCAAACCCCAGGACCTCGTATCGGCCGGCGAAACCATCTCCGTCATGATCAAAGAGATCGACACGAATCAGAAACGGATCTCTCTGAGCATGAAGGACGCAGAAGGAGACCCCTGGATCGACATTACGGGAAAATACCGGGTTGATCAGGCCATAGAGGGCGCCATAGAGAAGAAGGAGCAGTTCGGCTATTTCATCACCCTGGAACCCGGCATCACGGGCCTTCTGCCGAAATCCAGGATCAGCAGATTTCATGACCCCGCATCCCTGGAGAAAAAACAGGTGGGCGAGCGCATCATGGTTGTCATCGAAGAGATCGATGCCGATCAGCGCAGGATCACCCTAGCCCCTGGCGATTCCCGCGACGAGGATGACTGGAGGAAGTTCTCCACCGCCAAGACCGAGTCGGTCAGCACCCTGGGAGAAAAGCTCCAGCAGGCACTGAACACGAAAAAGAAGAAAAAATAGAAAAAGACGGAATCCAGTATTCAGTATTCGGAAGAAAAAATACTCAAGACCGGATTCAGAATCCAGGAGAGAACAGGAGTTGGTCCGCCCCTATCGGGAAGATCGCTCGTGGATTCTCTATTCTTTTCTTCTGGATTCTGTAATCAATCCTTCTCCCTCACGAGATATACAGGTTGTTCGTGGCGAAATTCGGCTCGCTCGTCACATTGACTCCCAGGCGTCTCAGGCCTGCCTCATCACCGGGTGTGGGGATATGGGTCATGTGCACTTCGCACCCTCGAAGGTCCTTGACCTTCTCGATCGCCAGCCGTGCCGCAGGGTTTGAGGTGGCGCTGATGCTCAGGGCCACGAGGGCCTCTTCCAGGTCGAGACTCACCGTCTTTTCATTGAGGATCTCGGTCTTGAAGTTTCTCACCGACTCGGTGATGGTCCGCGGCAGCAGTTCGATCTTGGCAGGTATCTCGGCCAGGTGCTTGATGGCGTGCAGGATAACGCTCGATGCGGCATGCATCAGCGGGGAGTTGCAGCCGGTAATGACGGAGCCGTCTTTCAGCTCGATTGCCGCACCGCAGAAGATGCCATCGTTGCCCTTGCCCTCACAGGTCTGGGCATCCACGGCTGCCTGTCTGGCGGGGGCAACGACACGCCGGTATTCCGGAGAGAGGTTAAAGTCCTTGATGAACAGCTCGACCCGCTGAACGGTCTCCTTGTCGGCAAACCCCATGGCATATTCACACTGGTAGCGGAAATAACGCCTGATCACCTCCTGGCGCGAGGCTTCCCGCACCACTTCATCGTCGGTGATGGCAAAACCCGCCCGGTTCACCCCCATGTCCGTTGGCGACTTGTAGAAGGAATCCGTCTGGGTGATTTTCTCCAGGATCCTCCGCAGGACCGGGAACACCTCCACATCGCGGTTGTAGTTGACGGAAGTTTCTCCGTAGGCCTCGAGATGAAAGGGGTCGATGAGGTTGAAATCCCTGATATCGGCGGTAGCCGCCTCATAGGCAATGTTCGCCGGGTGCTTGAGAGGGATGTTCCAGATGGGGAAGGTCTCGAACTTGGCATAACCCGACTGCATACCCCGCTTGTAGTCATGGTACATCTGGGACAGGCACGTCGCCAGTTTGCCGCTGCCCGGCCCCGGACCGGTAACGATCACGAGGGGCTTGTTCGTTTCTATGTAGTCGTTCGCCCCGTACCCCTCATCGCTGACAATAAGGTCTATATCCGTGGGATAGCCCTTGGTATAGCGGTGTCTGAATACCTTGATCCCCCTCCTTTCCAGCTTGTTCTTGAACAGCGTTGCAGCGGGCTGGCCTTCAAACCGGGTGATGACAACGCCCAGGACATTGACGTCCCAGCCCTTGAGGTCGTCGATGAGCTTCAAGGCATCCGAATCATAGGTGATGCCGAAATCCGCACGGATCTTTTTCCTCTCGATATCGCCTGCGTAAATACACAGCAGGATGTCCGCCTTGTCCTTGAGCTCCTTCAAGAGCCTCATCTTCACGTTCGGATCATACCCGGGCAGAACGCGGGCTGCATGATAGTCATACAGGAGCTTCCCGCCGAATTCGAGGTACAGCTTATTGTTGAACCGTCTCACCCGCTCGAGGATGGAGCTGGTCTGTTCAGTGATATAGCGCTCGTTATCAAATCCGATCTTTTCGCCCATACAACCCCTCTCTCAATAGTAAAAAAGTATTTTGTCTTTCAGGTAATTATCTGAATAACTGTGCTGTTCTTCAACAACAGGCCATTTCCCTCTGAGGTTTTGTCACACTATATACTATTGAGGCACGTTGGACAATCCCAACTCTTTCTTCCGGAGATTCAGGGGGATCGGGGAAATCTCCGGGGAGGGGGCAGGCACACTCCCTTGGCGCAAGGCACCTCCATGATCATTTTGAGGACTTTTTGCGTGCCTTGTCCTCATAGAGGGCCTGATCCGCTTTTTTCAGAAACGCGGCCATGTCATCGATCCCCTCGTCCGAGGCACTCGCGATGCCAAAGCTCAGCTGCACCGCGATAGACTTCTCCCGGATCACAAAAGGATGCTCGAGCAAGTATGCCTGTATCCGCTTCATGAATCTCTCCGCCTCTCCGCAATCGGTCTCGGGGAGGATGAGGATGAACTCGTCCCCGGCAAACCGGGCAACGATATCGCTGCCCCTGCTGAGTCCCGAGAGAGAGGTTGCGACATGGACGAGCAGGTCGTCACCGCTGTCGTGTCCGAAACTGTCGTTTACGAGCTTGAACCCGTCGAGGTCGACAAACACGAGGGTCAGCTCCGACTTGTAGCGTCTCGCCCGTTCGAACTCCCGTTCCAGAGCCCTCTCCATGGCCCTGCGGTTCAGGAGCCCGGTCAGGGGGTCCTTGAATGCCAGCGCGCGGAGCTCCTCGTGGGCCGCAACATTGGACAGACAGATGGAAACCACCACCCCGAGCTGTTCGAGGAGACTGGTATCGATATCCGGGGTAAACCGCTCGCTCCTGATATCCGCAAAATTCAGGCTCCCCATGGGTTCTCCATCGAGGCTGATGGGCACCACCGCGATGGAGTTGAACACATACCCCCTGGCGTCGGGGAGAAGCGGCTTGAAGCGGTGAAGATGTTCGTTGCACAGGCAGGGCTTTGTGCTCCCGTTGAGGATCTCCCCGAAAACCTCTTTCTCCACGAAACCGAGCTGTGCACCCAGGACATGTGATGCGGCAAAGGAATGGATGAGCCGGGTCGCCTTGCTCGATGCTATCATGGACAGCCACACATAGGGGACACTGAACCTCTCCCTGATCTTGGTGAGCAGTTCTTCGAAAAACTCCCGGAAATCGAGCGTGGAGAGCACACTCATCTCCACCTCGAAGAATTTCCCTGCAGTCTCCTCGTTTTCCTGTACCCGGGCAAGGAGCTCTTCAATCTCCAGACGCGTGTAGACCTTCATCTCCTGCAGCCTCTCCTGAACATGAGCTGACTATAACCGAACATGAACAACGCTGCAATACCTCAAGCGAGCCGCTCCCTCTGAAGGAGCGTTTCATGCCGCTTCTCCCCTGGAACATGGCAGGTTCGAACCATACAGGGGGTTCCTCTCACCCGAAGAACCGGTGCCGGCGGAAAACTATGCATCACCTCTCCAGGCCTGGACAATCCTCTTTATTTTTGTATTATATATAGTTATATGACTATAAGTTTATCATATAATGTACTGAGAGGTCGGATATGAATGCGAAGAACCCTCTCATTTCGAGGATAGAAAAAGCACCAAAGATTCCAACACTTGTAGCCAAACAGATCATGGATCTCATAACACAGGGCGCGTTGAGGCCAGGAGACAAACTCCCCTCAGAGCAGAAGATGACCAAGCTCTTCGGCATCAGCAGGATCTCCCTGAGAGAGGCCATGAAGCTCCTGGAGGCACGGGGCTTCATCAAGTCCCTCGATCGAAGGGGCAAATTTATCACCATTCCTCAGGAGAATTCGGAATCACCCATTGGGAACCTCATCGCCATCGACCCCCAGAAGATCTGGGAGCTCTTGAGCGTGAGGCGTTTTCTCGACTCAGAGGCCGCCTCCTGTGCATGCACCCGTGCCACGAAAAAAGACCTCGCTGCCATGAAGAATCTCTGCGAAAGGGCACTGAATCTCGGGGTCGACGATATCCTCCACAATGCCGGAGAGGGGACCCGGCTCTACACGGAGTTCTTCGACCTCATTGCCGCATCGACAAAGAATACGGTCTTTGGGTATCTGCGAAAATCCATAGACAGCATCTTTGCAGATGCGTTCCCGTACAGCAGGGACAAGCTCTCCCTCATCGAAGGCAGTTCGAGGAAGATCGTTCAGCAGCTCTTTGCCATATACAAGGCCATCGCCAGCAGGAGCACTGATGCGGCACGGGATGCCACGATAACCCATATCGATTATATCGAGAAGTCACTCAAAAAGGCGATCGCACGGGCAGAGGCGTAACCTTTCTGCAGCGTTCCCCGTGGCCATACTCCCCGGTCACGGGGGCCTTTCCACGGTTCCTCAGACCCCCGTATTCCCCTGCCGGTGGGAGCTACAGCTTTTCCCGGAACTTCTTCCCCTTCGATGCCATCTCCACCAGGAGTTCTGCAGGCCTGTAGAGCGCTCCCCGGGTTTCTTCAAGGCGCTTCATCCTGTCCACGACAGCCGCTGCTCCCACAGAGTCGACATACCTGAACGGACCCCCGGTAAACGGCGGGAAGCCCAGCCCGAACACCGCGCCGATATCTCCGTCTCTGGCACAGGAGAGGATACCCTCCTGCAGGCAGAGCACCGCCTCATTGATCATTGCGAGGCTGAGCCGGTCCTGAATCTCCCCCCGGTCAAAGGATTTTCTCTCACCGCCGAGGATGTCGTAGACATGGGTGTTTATGGGCCTGCCGCCATTTTTTCTGCCGAAGGAGAACATCCCTTTCTTTTTGGGCGCATCGTAGAGATAGAATCCCTTTTTATTCTTCCTGCCCTTGTACCCCTGCTCGAACAGCCTGGTGTAGCCATCAGAGGCCTTGAGTCCCCTGGCCTCGAAGAGCTTCTTGATCTCTCCCCTTGCCACGTGCGCCGCCACATCGATGCCGAGCTCATCCACGAGGGTAATGGGCCCCACCGGGTACCCGAAGAGCTTCATGGCCGTATCGATCTCCTTGGCATCTGCCCCCTCTTCCACGAGCGCCATGGACTCGTTCAACAGCGGGACGAGGATACGGGTGGTGTAGAATCCGGGCCCGTCCTTGACCACGATACAGGTCTTCCCCTGCCTGATGCCGAACTCCAGGGCCGTTGCCTCGACCCAGTCAGCGGTCGCCTCGGTGGTGATGATCTCGAGCAGCGGCATCTTCGGCACCGGGGAGAAGTAGTGCATGCCGATGACGTTCTCCGGCCGTTTGCACCCGAGAGCAATGTGCGATATGGGCAGCGCCGACGTGTTCGATGCAAAGATGGTGTCCTGATCCGTGACCGCCTCCACCTCGGAGAGGATCTTTCTTTTCAGGTCGATATCCTCGAAAACCGCCTCGACGACGAGCCCGCACTTCGAAAACAGGGAGTAGTCATTGCAGGGGACGAGCTTTCCGTACTGGGCATCGGCGTCGAACGGCGCTATTGCCCCTGACTTCGCCCGCTTTGCGAGCCCCTTGGAGATCTCTTTCATGCCCGCTGCCGCGGCATCGAGGGAGACATCCTTCATGAGGATCGTATCGCACAGCGACGTGGACACCGAGGCAATGCCGTGCCCCATGAGTCCGCACCCGATAACCGCCATTTTCTCCACCGGCCTCACCTTTTTCTCCAGTGGGTTTTTCTTGAGAGCGGTCATCCCCTCGAACAGGCTCCTGAGCGCCTTTGACTTGCCGTCCATGACCAGGTCGGCAAAGATCCTGATGTCGTTTTTCAGGCCTCTTTCCACCCCGTGCTTCAGTCCGAATTCCACCGATGAGATGATGGCGAGCGCGGCCGGGTAGAGACCCTGTGTCTGCCTCATGACCTGGGCCCTTGCCTTGGAGAACACGATATTCCGCCCCTGCGGCGTCTTCTCCAGCAAGGTATTGATCACGGCATCCTTGAGAGAGCGTTTTTTCGCCTTGACCATGCCCATGTTCGACGCCAGTTCCGCAGCCTTCTTCAACGCTGCCTCCCTCATGCCGAAGGGCATGACGATCTCATCGATGAGTCCCAGCCTGAGGGCCTTTTTCGGCCTCACGTTCCCTCCGGTAAGCATGAGCGGCAACGCATTGGCCAGCCCGATGAGACGCGGCAGCCTCTGGGTCCCCCCTGCGGCAGGGATGAGTCCGAGCTGCACCTCGGGAAGCCCCATGACAGTCTTGGTCGAGTTCGAGGCCATGCGGTAGTCGGTCACGAGCGTCAGCTCGAGCCCTCCTCCCAGGCAGTTGCCGTGGATCACGGATACCACCGGTATGGGCAGGGCCTCTATCCGGGCGAGCACCTCGTGCGCCTTGGAAATATAGGTGATCACCTCTTCCTTCTTCTTCATGGCACTGAGCTCATCCACATCGGCCCCCACCACGAAGTTGTCATCCTTGGCACTGAGAATGACGAGCCCCTTGAGGGTCACATCCTTTTCTATCTTGTCGAGCAGGTCCGATATCTCTCCGAGCAAACCGCTGGACACCTTGTTCACCCTTGACTTCGGACAGTCTATGGTTACCGCCATTATGCCATCGCCGGTTGTTTCCACCTGCATGTATTTCATAGCGCTTGCCTCCGTATGGTCTTAGTTCGCATTTTCAAAGATAATGGTGTTGCCCACGGCACCGGCTGCGCACCCTGCAACGATGCCGAACTGCTGCCCTTCGTCGATAAGCCTGTTGCAGCAGGTGGTGATCAGCCTGCCGCCGGTAGCACCGAAGGGATGCCCCAGGGAGAGCGATCCGCCGTAGCGGTTGAGCTTGTCCATATCGATCTCGCCCACGGCCTGCGACAGGCCGAGCCTTTCCTGGGCAAAGGTCTTGGAGCTCAGGCACTTGAGATTCCCGATCATCTGCGCAGAAAAGGCCTCGTGGATCTCGAACACCCCGATATCGGAAAACTTGAGTCCCGCCTTTTCCAGGGCCCTGGGGATGGAAAAACACGGGCCGAGCAGAAGCTCGTCAAAGAGATCCTGGGCCGTATAGGCAAAGGACCTGATGAAGGCCTTGGGCTTCAGTCCCAGGCTGCGGGCCTTCTCCTCGCTCATGAGAAGCACGGCAGATCCCCCGTCGGTGAGGAAGGATGAATTTGCCGCGGTGACCGTCCCGTATTTCCGGTCAAAGGCACCCTTGAGCTTGCCGATCTTCTCCACGGTGGTTTCCTTGCGGGGCCCGTTGTCCAGGGTGACCGCCCTGTCCTTGCCCGGTACGACGACCGGGACGATCTCCTTGGCCAGCCTGCCCTCTTCGAGGGCCCTGGCTGCACGATGGTGTGACATCTGGGCATACTCATCCTGTTCGAGCCGGGTAATCCCGAGCCGTTTTGCCAGGCGCTCAGCGGTCTGGCCCATGATAAGCCCGGTGGAATATTCCGAGATAGCAGGCCGTTCCGGCATGACAAAGTCGAGCGGGCTCATCTTCTTGAGCAGGTTGAGCTTCCCGGCAAAGGTCTTGGGGCGGTTGTACATGGTCATATCCAGGATAAAGCGGCGATATCTCTTCGACACCTTGATGGCCGGGTCGGAAAAGGTCTCGACCCCGCCGGCGACCACCACGTCCGCGTTGCCCGTTGCAATGAGGTTGGCCCCGTTCGTGACGGCCATGTTCGCGGAGATGCACGCGACCGTACAGGTGTGTGCCGGAATATCGTTGGGCAGCCCTGCCCCAAGCGAAATCTCCCGGGCCACATTGGTCGTGGCGATATCATTTGCCACACACCCCATCAGGACATGGTCCACCTCCTGTGGCGATAACCCTGTCTTCACCATGAGCCCCTTCACGGCATACCGGCCGATCTCCCATCCCATGAGATCGTAATACCCGGTCCCGGAACGGAGAAACGGCGTCCTGCATCCCTCGATTACCGCTACCCTTACCGAATTGCCTCCTGCCTTTTTTGCCATCTGATCAAGCCCCTCCTTCGTTCTATAAGATGTAAAAAGTACCAGAGATGTCTGGTGAGATTTTATGTCATGTCGTGTCTTTGATGCATACCGCTTCCTGTTGATCCGGGTTTGCCGCCTGCACTGTGCAACTTTCAGGGCGCCAGCTCCCGTTCATTACTCCTCACGTGTCATCGAGACTGAAACTGTCGGGGGGCATGCCCACCTTGCATCCCCCCTACCCCATTCCAACGAACTCACATTACAAGTAGTACCGCCAAGGGCCATAGGAAACCCTCATCCCCTCAGGGGGAAACAATAACAACCAGCACCTGCTGAAACACTCCCTGGGTTTCCGGCGTTCTCCCCGGACCCCCCCTTTGACCACACTGAGAGACCTCTTCATCTCGGCGCCCGGGCGCTGCTGGGCCGGACGCATACCGATTCCCATGGTACTTCATGCAGCTTCTCTACAACCCCAGCTGCCTGCTGATGATGAGCAGCATGATCTCCGACGTCCCGGCATAGATGGTCTGGACCCGGGCATCGCGGAACATGCGCGCGATGGGGTATTCCTCCATGTAGCCGTAGCCGCCGTGGAACTGGACACACTGAGAGACCACCCTGTTGAGCATCTCGCAGATCCAGTATTTGGCCATGGAGGCCCGCTTCACGTCGAGCTTTTTGTCCAGGTGGTCGATCAGGCAGCTCTCGAGAAAGGCCCTGCCGATCTCCACCTCGGTGGCCATCTTTGCGAGCTCGAACGAGATGTACTGGAACCGGCTGATGGGCCTGCCGAACGCCTCCCTGGTCTTGGTGTACTCGATGGTTATGCGCAGAGCCTCCTCGGCGCCCACCTGCGAGCCCATGGCACAGACGAGCCGTTCCTGCTGGAGCTTTTCCATGAGGTAGTAGAAACCGAGACCCTCCTGGCCAAGCAGGTTTTCCACCGGGACCTTGCAGTCCACAAAGGCCATCTCTGCGGTATCCTGCGAGTGAAGGCCGATCTTGTCGAGCTTTCTCCCTTTCTCGAACCCAGGGGTGCCATCCTCCACGACGATCAACGACATCCCCTCATAGGGCGAGGAGGCCTTCGGGTTCGTCACCGCGGCAACGATTACCAGGTCACAGCTGACGCCGTTGGATATGAACGTCTTCTGACCGTTGATGATGTAGTGGTCGTCCTGCCTGATAGCTGTTGTACGCATGGCGGCCAGATCCGAGCCCGTGCCCGGCTCGGTCATGGCGACCGCGGTGATGATATCGCCGGTTACGCACCCCGGAAGCCACCGTTTCTTCTGCTCCTCGTTGCCGAAGCTGTAGAGATACGGCACGATGATATCGGAGTGGAGCGGGAAGAAAAATCCGGTGCAGTTGGTCCTGGCCAGTTCCTGGGTGAGGATGAACGAGTAGAGGAAATCAGCCCCCACACCGCCGTATTCTTCCGGCAGCCACGGACAGAGGAAGCCCTGCTCTCCGAGCTTCTTCCAGGCCTCGCGGGGGACTATGCCGTCCTTTTCCCACTGGTCCGCCTTGGGGGTGACCTCTTTGGCAAAATATCTTCTCACCGCATCGCGAAAGAGGCGATGCTCATCAGTATAATGTTTCTCCAATAACGACATATGGTCCTCCTGGCGTTTTACCGCATCATTTCATCTCGATGGAATCTGCTTATCATGATTTTGAAATCAGCTGGCCTTCTGCGTAGAGCCTGCGCAGCTCTCGCTTGTTGAACTTGCCCACACTCGTCTTGGGGATCTCGGGCAGGAAGATAAAATCATCCGGGATCCAGTACGCTGCCTGGACCTTGTCTTTCAGGAATGCTTTCAGCTCGTCCGCACTCACTGTCTCGCCAGGCGAGGCTGTGACGCAGGCAAGGGGGCGTTCCTGCCACTTGGGGTGAGGCACGCCGATGATCGCCGCCTCCATGACCTTGGGGTGCGACATGATAGTGTTTTCCAGGTCCACCGAAGAGATCCATTCGCCCGCGCTCTTGACCAGATCTTTTGTCCTGTCCACGAGCCTGACATAGCCCTCGTCGTCGATGGTGCCCACGTCGCCGGTGTGGAACCACCCGTCAATAAAGGTCTGTGCCGAGCGCTCGGGGTCCTTGTAATACTCGTTGGCAATCCACGGCCCCCTCAGCCAAATCTCCCCCCATTCCTTGCCATCCATCTTCACCTCATTGCCCGCATCGTTGACGATCTTCAATTCCAGACCCAGGGCGATCAGGCCGACACTGCAACGCAGATCGTAGAGATCCTCGTCGCTCCAGTCGGTCATATAGCTCTTGGGGATTGCTGCGGTTGCAAGCGGGGTGGTCTCTGTGGAACCGTACGCCTGCTTGATGGGGAAGTTGTACTTTTCATTGAATTCAATAAGCAGCTTCTTCGGCAGGGCCGCTCCGCCGCTGACAATAGTTTTAAAGGAAGAGAAATCGTGCCAGCCGCCTTTTTCCAGATAGTCGTACAGCAGCATCCAGATCGTGGGCACACCTGCCGTGAAGGTGACCTTTTCCTCTGCAATCGTCCTGCAGAGCTTTTCCATGTTGATCACTTCCCTGCCGGGCAGCACCTGTTTGCACCCCGCGCCCACAGCGGCAAACGGGGCACACCACGCATTGGCATGGAACATGGGCACGATATGCAGAATACAGTCTGCTTCACTGGCGCCCAGGGTGACAGCCACGGCGTAGCTGTGGAGCACGATGGCCCGGTGGGAATACATAACCCCCTTGGGGTCACCGGTGGTGGCTGAGGTATAGCACATGACCGCCGGGGCGTTCTCATCCAGGTCGATCGGGAAGTCGTATTCCTCGGGGAAATCCTTGATCAGATCGTCATAGAGCACCACATTTTCCAGGCTGGTTTCCGGCATCTTGCCGGTCTGGGAAAGCACAACGATCTTCTTGACCGTCTTGAGCTGGTCTTTCACCAGCTCCACGAATATGAGCAGGTCTGCGTCCACAAAGAGGACCTGGTCTTCGGCATGATTGATGATGTAGACCAGGTGGTTCTGCGGCAGCCGGAAATTCACGGTATGGAGCACCGCACCGTAGCACGGCACACCGAAGTACAGCTCCAGGTGCCGGTGATCATTGAGCGCCACGCTGGCCACCCGGTCGCCGCGCCCTATCCCCAGGGATTTCAGCGCGTGTGCGAGCTGGCAAACCCGCTTGTAGTAGTCGCCATAGGTGTAGCGGAATACACTGTCGGGATACACCGAGACGATCTCTTTCTTGGCAAAGTATTTGGCAGACCTGAGAAGAAACGTCCGCAGAAGCAACGCATAGTCCATCATGACAAAGAGCCCTCCCCAGTAATTGTATTATTGTATGTCAATACTATTATATGCATTCTCATGGTTTTTCAACCTTAAAGATAGATCAATCTATAAATTTATCATGCTATATTATCCTGTGATTCACCCCAGAAGCTCGTAGCCATGGCGGCACGACAGGAGTCTGGCGGCTTCCCGCCACTGAGTCCCGGGCCTTGAGAAGAAGAACAAAAGCCCTCGGATCAAGGCCTCATTCGTCGGGGAAGGTGATCTGCCGAATGGCACTGTCCCGTGCAATCCTGAAGGTGGCAAGGAATTCCATAACCGGCCTTCCTTCTTCATTGAACACCGTTGCCTCTCCCGTGAGGGTCCGGTCCTGTTGACCGGTCACCTGCGCCTTCGCAATGACAGTGCCCTGCCTGACCGGATAGAGAAACCTGGCATCCGCAGAGATGGTGCCGAAGTGGGTCCCGGGCGGCAGGAGGCTTTTTATCGCCATGACCACCGCCGTATCCGCCAGGCTCAGCAGAGCGCCCCCGTGCATGATGCCGGCGCCCTGGGCCAGATCGACGAGAAAAGGCATGGTAAGCACCGCCCTTCCATCGGCTGCATCGACAATCTCCATATGGAGAAGCCGTTCAAACGGGGCCGTGCTGATCCAGCCCTCCATCGCGAACAGGTGAGGCCCTGTGGCCCCCTCTTCGTTCCTTTCTTCCATGTTGTATCCTCCCCTCGTTTTCCGCATCAGGCACCTGACCACGCACCCCCGTGCCCGATTCTCAAGCCAGTGCTTTAGCATGCCCCGGTCCGGCCAGGGAAGCGATACCTTGCCCTGGTGCGCACCTATCGACAGCGCTCAAGACCGAGCGATAAACCTGGCGGTCTCCCGCTGCATATTCTTGCGGCATGACGACAATCCCCTTAAGGAACAGAGCCTTGGATGAGGAGCATCGAGAAAAACCCCCGCAGGAAAGGGAGCCCGGAAAAAAGACTACGCACAGACGTTGCGGGTGTGCTATGGAACGTTCAAGAATCCAGTCAGGAGAACATACCATGAGAAGTGCACGCGTACTGGTGTTCCTTTCCCTTGTATTCGTAATGATCTCTGCACCTGATGTCCGCGCAGAGGCACCCGGCGACGAGACATTCCGCGGCATACCCTGGGGCACTGCCCTGTCCACCCACCCGGATATGCGGCAGACCTCCTGTAAAGAAGATTCCTGCTCCTATGTCCGGGACAAAGAGGCTCTCACCATGGGAGCTGCCCAGCTCACCTCCATCACCTACCGGGCTTACCGG
This sequence comes from Deltaproteobacteria bacterium, assembly GCA_018434685.1. Taxonomy (GTDB): domain Bacteria; phylum Desulfobacterota; class Desulfomonilia; order UBA1062; family UBA1062; genus DSAD01. The sequence continues at coordinate 361,917 of JAHDOV010000004.1, read as the reverse complement.
GACCACCTTGTCGAGGTCATCATCGAGGCACCGGTGGAGGTCGAAGCCGGACGCTCCCCGGGACGGGACAGCGGGAACTTCCTTACCTTCCGTCAGCTCTGCCACGATTGGTTCGGCAAGACCACCTTCGCCTACTCCTTTGAGACCTTCGGGGCCGATCAGTTCCGGTGGGAAGAAACGGGCATCAGAAAGGTGCTCAGGGTGACCTTCAGCAAAAATTACATGCAGCTGAGCATCAGCGCGGATGATCTGATCAAGGGACTGGAACAGGAAGAAGACCTTCCTGGCAGCAGAGCCCTGGGCACCGGGGCTGACACCGGGGCACCGGCAGCCGTGAAAAGCGGCGAAGCCGAAGCCTCACCACCCCCGGCCGGGCCAGGCAAGAGCCCCAAAGCCGGCAGGAAGGGCCTGGGGAAATTCTTCCACTGGCTCTTCACCCCGGATGGCCCCATCAACGAGGACCCTGCTCGCGGCACGGATTAGGCCGCAATGACAGCACAAGGCTGCCGATAGAAGGGTGCCTGCAGCAATCCCCCGGTCGTGGCGGGACCGTCCCTTATCAGGCCTTTCCCGGTACCGCGTCATCGCCCCTGTCGCCCGGACTGAACCGGATGGCCATGGACCGAACCGTGCCAAGGGAAAGGATGAGGACACTGAACCCCACGAGGGTCTGCCACTCGAGCTCATCGTGCGTGTACAGCCTCACGATGAGCTCTCTGATGACAAAGATTATTGCAGGGTCCATCATGTTGTTGAGTCTGATCCGGTGTTCCTTGAAATACGCGATGAAGCTCCTGAACAGCTCGATGATCACCAGAAAGGTGAGGATCTCTGTTACGACAGAGGAGAACGCACTGCCGATGGGCCCCCATATCAGGAGAGACCTGATGCCAAAGAGGGTCTTCCCAAGGCCTATGACCATGACGATGATGATGTAGGCCACGAGGATATTGATGATGACCTGCAGCACCATGTTGAACAGCTTCTGTGATTGTGTTGTCCCTAATGACATCGTTTTATCTCCTTGACGGGCATCCGTTAAAACGCAAACTTCATGCAATACCTCAAAGAAGGACTCCCATGACACACTATATAGTCGTTGTCAAAAGGCGATCAAGATACCACTTCATCCTTGGCAAAAGAAGCGGACAGGCTGGACAATAATCTACCCTCCAGGCAAACATATGCTTGTCATCTGCCTCTTCCTGTGGCAGACTTGGTCATACGTGGTCAGCGCGAGATGACCGTTCAACATCGTGATCTCTCGCCAACCAGGGGATTCGTATTTCTCTGTACGTGTTGGAATTGCTTCAGGACACCCGCATCCCTCATCTGTGAAGGCACCACAGGTATAGGGCAGAATTGTGTCACCACAGCCGGAACTCCTTCGAATAACATCCAATCAATTCTGCAATGGTCTTACATGGCTGGAACCTGTCACCATGTGAGATTTCAGGGGCAGGCAATTCAATTTCAAGGAGGTGTACGTATGCAGGCTTTACTGATCATGGTTTTGGCATTCGCCGGCTATATCATCATGTATAAGTTCTACGGAGAGTTTATCGGCAGCAGGATATTCAAACTCTCGGCCTCATTCAAGACCCCGGCCCACGAATTTGAGGATGGCATCGATTATGTCCCCACAAAAAAAGAGGTCATCTTCGGACACCACTTCACATCCATAGCCGGCACAGGGCCGATTGTCGGACCGGCCATCGCCATCATCTGGGGATGGGTCCCGGCACTGATCTGGGTATTCCTCGGCAGTGTCATCATGGGGGCTGTCCATGATTTCGGCGCGCTCATTATCTCCATGCGCAATTCCGGAAAATCCATCTCGGAATACACTGCCAAATACATCAACAACCGCACCAAGATCTTTTTCTTCCTGATCGTGTTCCTGGAACTGTGGATCGTGATCGCCGTATTCGGCCTGGTCATCGCCATTATATTCAGCATGTATCCACAATCGGTGATCCCTATCTGGCTGGAAATCCCCATTGCCGTCTACCTGGGCTACCTCATCTATAAAAAAGGCGCCAACGTCATGCTCTGGTCGATTATCGCCGTCATCGTCATGTACATCACGGTGGTAATAGGCGCGTATGTGCCGCTGAAAATGCCCGCTATCGCCGGGATTCCGCCCACCGGCGTGTGGTCGATCATCCTTTTGACCTATGCCTTTATTGCCTCGACCCTGCCCGTGACCACCCTGCTGCAGCCCCGGGATTTCATCAATTCACACCAGCTGGTCGTGGCCATGACCCTCCTGATTCTGGGGGTGATCGTTTCCACCATGAGCGGCGGGCTTGAAATCGTTGCGCCTGCCATACAGTCTGCGCCGGCACAGGCCCCGACCATGTGGCCGTTCCTGTTCATCACCATCGCCTGCGGGGCCATCTCGGGCTTCCACGCCCTGGTCTCCTCCGGGACCTCGGCCAAACAGGTTCGCAGCGAGCAGGATGCCCTCTTTGTCGGCTATGGTTCCATGCTGCTGGAAGGGACCCTTGCCACCCTGGTCATCATAGCGGTTTCCGCCGGCATCGGGATGGGCTACACCACCAAGAGCGGAGAGGTGCTCACCGGCGTGGCCGCCTGGACCACCCATTACTCATCCTGGGCAGCAGCCGCAGGACTTGGATCAAAGGTCAGTGCCTTCGTGGACGGCGCAGCCAATATGATTGCCGCCCTGGGCCTGTCAAAGGGAATTGCGCTGACGATCATGGGCGTGTTCGTGGCGTCTTTCGCCGGGACCACCCTTGATACCGCCACCCGCATCCAGCGCTATGTGGTTGCCGAGCTCTGCAGCGACCTGCATCTCCATGTTCTCACCAACCGCTACGTGGCCACCGCAATTGCCGTGGGAACAGCGTTAATCCTGGCCTTTGCAACCGGTGCCAGCGGAAACGGTGCCTTGAAACTCTGGCCCCTTTTCGGGGCCGTCAATCAGACGCTGGCGGGACTGGCACTCATTGTCATTACGCTGTATCTCAAAAGCAAGGGCGGCCTGAAGTGGCTCATTGCAGGGGCCCCTGCGGTCTTCATGATCGTCATGACCATCTGGGCGCTCGTCTTGAACCAGGGCCAGTTCGGTACGCAGAATAATGTTCTCCTGCAGGTGATCAACGTCATCATCCTGATTATCGCCCTGTGGATCGCCGTGGAAGGGCTGGTCAAGTTCTTCAGCACCAATGGGAACCTCTCTGCAGAGGATATTACCGAACCCATCTGAGAAACCAGGCGGAAGGATCCTTCAACCAGGGTCCTTCCGCCTCCGGAGCTTTCAGGGAAGGATCGACTATGACAGGCACACTGAGAAAGACCTATTTTTTACTCCTGATCCCGGCCATCATCCTGTTCATCCTCATCTCCGCCTGCAAGCTATCACCTTTCACCCCGGAGGGCCTCCTGTACCCGCCCCTTTTCGCAGCCGTCATCTTCATGTTATCCGTGCTCTTTGCCCTTGCTGCACCGGTCTTTTACCGCTCGGTTTTTGCCTATCGGCTGCGCATCAGGACAAGCACCACACCATCCGAACTGATCCGTTTCGAGCGCAACCTGATCCGGATCGCATTGATCACCCCCTACCTGGGCCTGGTGGCATATGGGTTCGAATTCCCGGACCTGTACTTCGGGGGGTCGGTTTTGATGAGCCTCTACGCTGTCTATTATTTCTATCCTTCAAACAGGAGGCTGGCCTTTGAACGACGCATCTTCAGGGTCAGGTGAGGAAAGGCCACGATGAGCATTCAATCCATGGCGGATTTCTTGAGAAAAAAACTGCTTTCATTCGCGCTGACGACATCGGAGGTATTCCGGGGCCGGGCCGTCAAGACCATCGAGATCGAGCTGGAGGAACTGGAGCATATCTTCGGCCTCCTGGTACTGGGATCCTTTGTGGGCATGCCTTCACCTCCGGTGCACATCTCGCTGAACCTGATGCCCGTGATGGAAAGAGAACTTCTCCTCATGATGGAAAAGGTTGATACCGCCCATGAGCCCCTGTCAGAACTCTTTTCGGCACTGGAGATCGGATAACATGGGCCATGCCGCAAACCTGTTCTTCATGGGCAAGGGCGGTGTTGGAAAATCGACATCGGCTTCGCTCAATGCTGTTTTCCTGGCTCAAAACGCCTGCAATGTCCTGCTGGTCTCCCTGGACCCGGCCCACAATCTCTCCGACATCTTCGGCATGAAGCTCACCCACAGGCCCACAAAAATCCTGCCGGGGCTCAAGGCACTCGAGATCGACCAGGACCGGTGGATCAGGGCATATCTCAAGGATGTCCAGCACCAGGTCAGAAACACGTACTCGTATCTGAGCGCCTTCAATCTGGACCACTATTTCAAGGTCCTGCGTCATTCCCCCGGGCTGGAGGAATATGCCCTGCTCATGGCCTTCAGGTATTTCCAGGAAAAGTATTCCGGGGTCGATTATCTGATCTTCGATATGCCTCCCACGGCCCTGGCCTTGAAGTTTTTTGCCCTGCCAACGCTGTCTTTGATCTGGATAGAGCAGCTCTCGGCCCTCCGCACGGAAATCATCCGGAAAAAAGAGCTCATCACCAGGATCAAAATGATGAACAAAGAGGTGGAGCGGGACAAGATCCTGCTCAAAATCGATGAACTGCGTGATGAATGCCAGGAGGTCAAAGAGATCTTTCAAGACAGGACCCGCACCAGGATACACCTGGTGATGAATTCCGATCAGTTGTCCCATGCCGAGTCCCGGCGCATCCTGGATGAGCTCAGTGCCATCGATATCCGCATCCATTGTATCGTTCACAACAAGATGCAGCCCCTGTGTCCATCCCCGCAAACCGATACTGCCTATGCAGCGTTCCCCATGCTGAATTTCCCGTATTCAAAAATGCCGCTCATCGGCATAGAAAGCCTGCATCGATTCATCAATGACATCGAACACCAGGTTGCCAGAGAGCTGCACGCCTGTCACATGCCGCATGCTCCCCTCACGGGGACAACCTGATCACGCATTGGGCAGTATCCAATTGGTATGTTCTTACGGTAGAATGGCACTTATGTCTTTGAACATGAACCGAGAGTGGCGTACCCTTGAAGCCATGCTATCCCTGTACTGTCATGATAACCACCTCCGCACAACCGGGCTCTGCCCGGAGTGCACAACCCTGCTCGAGTATGCGCGCACCCGTCTTGAGAAATGCCCGTTGTGGAAAAACAAACCGGTGTGCTCCAGGTGCCCGGTGCATTGCTATAACCCCGTCATGAGGGAAAAGATACGATGCGTGATGAAATACTCCGGCCCCCGGATCATTCGCCGTCATCCTGTCCTTGCCCTGTGCCATTTGTTGAGGGCTCTGAATAAAGTACCTGCTCCACGATGAAACTGTCCCGCAGGGGACCCTTGCCTCTTCGCGGTTTCTCGCAGACACTACCAGAGACCGCCTGGTGTTCATGATCAGCGCCAGTGATACTCGGCAGCTCTTAGAAACCCTTGCCGGATTTTCCCTGGTACCGACAGCCATAACAGGCAATGAGGAGTGGGTCCTCATGGTTCTGGGACGACAGTGACACCGGCAATGACCATGGACTACACTGTGGTTTGTGTATTGATAACTCTCCCCGAGCAGGAGTATAAAATCATTGAGAGGGCTCTCTATGAAATCAACTACTGGTGAAATGCCCGGATATGTCATTCCCTCAGGATGGATATTCCTTACCGTGGTCGTGATCGCTCTAACGTTGCTGCCCGGCTTCAACCACGGCATCTGGAAGCCGGATGAGCCCCTTGTGGCAGGCATCAGCGCAGAGATGTCACGCACGAAGGACTTTGTCGTCCCTCGTCTCAACGGGGAGCCGTTCCTCGAAAAACCCCCGCTCTACTATGCCGCGGGTGCGCTTTCCGGCATGGTGATCGGCCCGGAGAATGAGGCCTCATACCGCCTGGTATCGGTCGTATTCGGACTGCTCACCCTGTGTACCACCTTTGCCATAGTCAGGAGGAGGTCCGGCATCATGGCTGGCCTCATTGCTGCGGGGGTCCTGGCGAGCTCCTGGCAGTTCTTCATGGTGTCCAGATGGATACAGGTGGACAGCGCGCTGACCTTTGCCGTGACTTTTTCCCTCTATGCTTACCTGAGGCTCAAACAGAGCGGTTCATCCCTGGATGCGCTCATCCTCGGCTCTGCCATCGGGCTTTCCTTCATGGCCAAGGGTTTTGTCGGGCCGGCCATCCTCGCTGCGATGATCGCAGGAGACATGCTGTTGAGGCGCGATTATACTCTGCTCCGGGGGCTGAACCCCGCCACCATCGTATTGTTCTTCTGCCTGGCCATGCTCCCCTGGACTGCTGCACTCTATTTCCAGGGCGGGTGGCCCTTTGTGAGGGAGGTCCTGGTCGTAAACAATCTCATGCGCTTTCTCGGTTCCCCCGAGGGTGCCGCACTGGGACACCAGCACGGGTTTTTCTATTACCTGCAGAGCCTGCCCAGGAACCTCATCCCCTGGACGCTCGTCTTTATCCCTGCTTTTGTCTTTTCAGTGAAAAACATCCGGACAGACCCGTATGCCATCCTGTTCATGGCACCGCTTATCCTCCTGAGCATCTCCTCGACAAAACGTTCGGTATATCTCGCCCCCCTGTATCCGGTCATGGCCTGCATGATCGCCCACTGGATGCAGGCCGGAGCAAAAAAGACCTGGGAACTGATCCTTTTCAAGGCTACCTGGGCACTTGCCGTAGCCGGGTGTTTCGCCCCGTTCGCCGGGATATTCCTGGACAGGACAACGCTCGGACTTATCATGGGTGCCCTGTCCACAGCCTTTCTCCTCGTTGTCTGGAGACGCACAGTAATCTTCCAGGCAAGCTCCATGCTCCCCCTTGTCCTCTTGATATGCATCGGGCTTTCCACAACGATGAGCGTGTACTTCAGCTACATGAAGCCCAAAGAGGACTACCTCGCCTATACCCATGAAGCCCTTGCTTCTGCCAGGGGAGATGACATTATTATTTACCTGGGAGAAGACGAGATCCTCGAAGGCCTCTTCCCCATGGTATCGGGGAAACGCTATACCGTAACAAGGGCAGACCGGGAACTCGCACCGGGACTGTACGCATGGATCGATACACGAAAGGGGCGTGGAATAGCAGAGCTGCGGAGCAAGGGCCGTCTAGATATCCGGCTGGAGGAGACGGTGGGGAGTAAGAAGGCATACCTGGCTGTGTTCGAACCGGGACCCGAAGATGATAAACCTTTGCAGAGCAACTGATTCGCATCGACCGGGTCCTGCCTGCTTCGAGAACCGGGTACCCTATGATCCCCTGTGGCACAGCCCGTTTTTCTTTCAGGCAAAGGGGGGATAACATGATGAAGGCAGTGATGGTGCTCCTCGTAGGTGCCTTGCTTTTGCCGGGTTCGCCTGCAATCGCGGCGGCACAGAACTGGTATATCGGTGCCCAGCTCGGCCAGGCCCTGCTGACCGGTGATTCCGCAGACAAAGTTGATGACGGCATATCCTGGGGTTTGTTCGGAGGATACCGGGTAAACAGTACTGTGCGCCTGGATGCCGCCCTCTTCTACTCCAGCCATGATGACGAGGTCGAAGACCCCGGCGACTATACCATCAAGATCCTCTCATTCACGTTCGGCCCTCAATTCTCCACCGCGGTGGGAAAAAATGTCGAACTCTACGCCGGAGGGGGGTTCGGCATCTATTCTATCGATCTCAAGTACGAACCCGAGGCACAGCCCGGCACGCCGAGAGATGAGGCAGACGGGGAATCGGGCATCTATGGCTGCGCCGGGATGAACTTCCTCCTGAGAGACAACATGTACCTGGGAATCGATGTACGCTACCACCATGTGTTTGAGGATGAGGTGCTCGACGGCGACATGATCACCATGATGGTCCGCCTGGGATTCGATCTCTGATCGATACAATCTCTCAGGGATCAGACCCTGCAGTTATTGCTTGACACGTCCCTGCATTTATTGGACTATCCAATTATATGGTTAAAGCTATCCACCAAGACACCTCTGTGAGCACCGCCCCAACACAAGGCGAGATGCCTCTTCCCAGGCGGATTGCCCGGACCCTCATGGCCCGCATCTTCCTCGGGGAACTCAACCCAGGCGACCGGCTCCCCCCGGACCGGGTCCTTGCGGCGCAGCTCGGTGTGGACCGGACGTCTCTCAGATCGGCCCTGGGTGAACTGGCAGGCAGGAATATCGTCCGTGCCGTTCGGGGATCAGGCGTCGTTGTTCTCGACTACCGGGAACATGCCGGCCTTGATTTTCTCGATGCCGTCTTCGACATGCCGGAAATCGATCTCGGCAGCGCCTTCAATCTCGAGCTCCTCGATCACTGGATTGACGTCATGCCTGCCATCGTGAAGGGGGCACTCATCCGCTCCACACCCTCAGACCTTGCCGCCATCGACCGGCTTTTTGTACGGCAGCTCGATCTGCTGAACCAGGGTGCAAGCAACCAGGAACTGGCAGGGATCGAGGTGCAGATCCAGGACGAGATCGTGAAGCTTGCCGGCAGCACGATCCTGCGGTTGTTCGCCAACTCGATGCGGCGGTTTCGCGTGATGTTCAGCGCAGCCTTCTTCAACACCATCGCTGTGCATGAACATGTCATCACCCAGCGAACCCTGCTCCAGGACGTCATGGCCGGACGGGTCACCCCGGAGGACCTTGCCCGGCGTTATCGATCCTACCTCTGTGAGCAGACGCGCAGACACCGTGCGCGCATATCCCTTCTGCCTGCAAACCCGAACCGCCGCAGGGAACCCGGAAAAGGCCAGGGACAATGAACCCCGAGAGCACCCGGTTGTATTAGATTTCAGTATGCAATACATCCTTGGATAGTTTGCGTGCCTCACTATGGCCGCTGAACATTGTAACAGTTTCACGGAGGGTACACTATGAGCTCAACCAGAACCAGGAGCATCTGTTTTGAATGTCACAGCCGGTGCGGCGTCATTCTCGAGGTCAACGACGGGAGGCTCACCACGGTCAAGGGTGACCCGGACCACCCCCACAGCCATGGCTATACCTGCCCGAAAGGCAGGGCAGCAGCCGAGATGATCTACCACCCGGACAGGATCACCACGCCGCTGGTAAAGGTGGGGGGCAAGGGGGGTGCACGGTTTGACGCGACCTCGTGGGACAATGCCCTGGATATCATTGCCGAGCGTTTGCTTGACAGCAGGGAGAAATGGGGCGCCGAGTCCGTGGTATTCGGCACCGGGACAACCAGGGGCATGGCCCCCTACCTCAACCGGTTCCTGACGCTCTTCGGGTCGCCCAACTTCATGGCCCCGTCAAACATGAGCGGCGGGCCCATCGTCCTGGGAAGCGCTGCCACCTGCGGGTTCGGCCTTGTGGATCCGGATTTTGCCAACAGCACGTGCATCCTCCTGTGGGCGCACAATCCCGAGGCGTCCTGGCCGGGCCTGTACCTGCATGACCTCAAAGAGGGCCTGAAAGCCGGGGCAAAACTCATCGTCGTGGATCCCCGGGGTACACCTCTGGCAAAGAAGGCCGACCACTGGCTGAAGATCAGACCGGGGACCGACGTGGCCCTGCTGCTGTGCTTTATCAATGTGATCATCCAAAACAATCTCTACGATCACGAGTTTGTGGAAAACTGGACCACCGGATTTGACAAGCTCAAAGAGCACGTCTCCTCCTACACCCCGAAACGCTGTGCCGAGATCACCTGGCTGAGTGCCGATGACATCGAGTCTGCAGCCATTGCCTTTGCCGGAAGCAGCCCTGCGAGCATCGGTCCCGGTATGGGGGGCGTGTGCCAGGCAAACGATGCCTTTGACCTCACCAGGGGGCTCACCATCCTCTCGGCCATTACCGGCAATCTCGAGGCCAGGGGGGGCAACCTCAACTGTGTGCCTCCGACAAAGAAGCGATCGTGCTACGGCCCGGACTACAGTGCCTACCTCAACCTGCCGAGAGAGCAGGCCGGCAAGATGCTGGGGCTCGAGCGCTTTCCGCTCTTCGGCCACATCCCCATCCCCTGCCCGCCCCAAGTGGTCTGGCCTGCAATAGAAACGGGCACACCCTACCCGGTCAAGGCTGTCGGCCTCTTTGCCAACAACAGCGTGTGCGCATACCCGAACTCCGCCAGGGTGAGAACAGTGCTGAGCAAGCTCGATTTTCTCTTTGCCGTGGACTACTACCACACGCCCACCACGGAGCTTGCAGATGTCATCCTGCCGCCCGCGCACTGGACCGAGCGTGATGAGATCGAAGACCTGCTCATGAGGAACCACGTGTTCGCTCAGGTAAAGGCCCTCGATCCGGTGCCTGTCTGCAGGGACGAGAAACAGATCATCTGCGATCTTGCCAGGAAAATGGGGCTGGAGGGCTACTGGGGCTCGGTTCGTGAAACCCTGGACTACCGGCTCGAACCCCTCGGCATGACCTTTGAAGAGTTGAAGCAAATAGGTCATTCCGCTGCGCCCCTTACCTACAGGGGGTATGAGAAATACGGCAAATTCCGCACCCCGTCCGGCAAGGTGGAGCTCTGCGCCGAATACCTCGCCATGCTCGGCATACCGGCACTGCCCGAGTTCAGGGAGCCGGACGAGGGACCGGCAAGCAGTCCGGAACTCTTCAAGGAATATCCCCTGATTCTGACCACCGGCGGCAGAAACATCGTGTACTACCATTCGTCTCACCGCAACATTGCCTCTTTAAAGAAACGATCCCCGGACCCGGAACTCCAGATCCACCCGCAAACCGCCAGATCTCTCGGCGTCAAAGACGGGGAATGGGTATACCTCTCCTCGCCCCGGGGCCGGGTGGAGATCAGGGCCCGGTATTTCAGTGATATCAATCCCGGGGTGGTACACGCCCCGCACGGGTACTGGTACGGTGTGAAAGATGGCTGGCAGAGACTCAACATCAACATGATCACCAACGACGAGCCTTTGTGCCCGGTGACCGGCTCCGTGCCCATAAAAGCCCTGTTGTGCCGGATCGAAAAATTCGCGAAGGATTGATCCCATGCTCAAAAGAACAGGAAGAACAGAGCTTTTGATGCGTGCCGTGAAACTCACCGCAGCAAGGCATCTGGAGCTCATGGACACAGATACCCCGGCTCGTGACGGGCACGGCGTCATCATCTCCGTGAGCGCCTGCGGGATCTGTGGATCGGATCTGCATTACTGGAAAACCGGTCTTGACATGTGCGGGAAACAGGGTCTTATTCTCGGTCACGAATTCTGCGGCCGGGTAGTAGACCCGGGAAGCAGGAACGACCTCTGTCCCGGAGATCGCGTGACAGCCCTTCCTCTCGACCCCTGCGGCGAGTGCACGCCCTGCACCACCGGTCATCCGAATCTGTGTTCACGGGGGTTGACGCGCGCCATTCCGGGCAACAACAGCCCCGGGGCATTTGCACAGTATCTGAGATTACGTCCTGACATGGTGAGAAGGCTCCCGGATACTATCGATGACATTGAGGCCTGTTTGATCGAACCATCCTCTGTCGCGCTCCATGTCGCGCACCAGGCAGGCGTAAAGCCCGGAGACCGCGTCCTCGTCATAGGAGCAGGGACGATCGGCCTTCTCTGTGCTGCGTGGGCGAAAATACAGGGCGCTTCATCCATAGTGTTGAGCGAGAGCAATCCACACCGCAGGACATTTGCCGGCGAGTTCCTAAATACAGATGCCCTCTTCGATGCAGGCGATCCCCATCTCATCTCAAAGATGAAGAAGGCCACCCAGGGCAGTTTCGATATCGCCATAGAGACCTCTGCCTCGGATGCCGGCATCAACACCGCGCTGGCAGCTCTGAAAACCCGGGGTAGGCTGGTCCTGGCCGGGATCAACTTTCATCCCCAGTCAATTATTACCCTGCTGCTCATTATCAAGGAGATCGAACTGAAGGCAGGTCTGGGGTATACCATAGAGGAATTCGATCAGGCCATGAAGAGTATTGCAGACAAAACCCTGAGCGTTGGATATCTTGCCGGCAGGACCATACCGCTTACGGACGTACAGGCATCCTTTGAACTCCTCGCTTCCGGCAGCTCAAAGGAGGTCAAGATCATCCTCGAGGTACCGTAGCACAACTCGTTAGACCTGCGGGGGTGCCATAACCATGTCGGGTCATGGCAGGGGTGCCCTGTGAATCGCGGATTCCCGAAAAAAATAGGCTTAAAATAGATTATTTGCTATAAATACCGTTTGTGTATCGGCTGCAAAAGGAGGTCTCACGTGAACAATCCCGGCAGTATGACGCAGGCACATCCTGCACAGATTGAACTGGCACGGATCTTTACCTCTGTGCGGCTCTTCGGTCCTCCCATGAGCGAAGAGCTCATAGAGCTGGTCTGCCACCTCTTCAGCCCGGAAGAGGCGGATCTGGCACGGCACCTGCCCTTCTATCTGCCCGGCTCCCTTGAAAAGATCGCGCGCAGGGCACGCCGGAACATTCAAGACATACAAGATCTCCTCGATATCATGGCACGAAGACGGGTCATCTTCTGCTCGGAGAAGAGATACAGCCTGCTGCCGATCATTCCGGGCATGTTCGAATACCTGCTCATGGACGGCAGCGACTCCCCGTGGCACAGGAGGTACGGCCAGCTCATCACCTCGCTCTTTGACACCGGGTATACCCGCCGCTACAGCACCACCCCTTCACCCGTCATCCGCAATATCCCGGTCCAGAGCGCCGTCGAGCACACGAGCCGGGTTGTCGATTCCGATCTCATCTCCGAGATGATTGCCTCCCATGACAAGCTCGGGGTCCTCAACGTCTGCCAGTGCAGGCAATCACACCTGTTTGCCGGGCACGAGTGTGAGCGATCCGGCCCTCAAGACGGCTGCCTCGTATTCGGCAGTTTCGCCCAATCTTCGGTGGAGCGCGGCAGCGGCCGCCTCGTGAGCAGGGAGGAGATGCACGATATCGTCCGTCAAAGGTGGGAAAGAAACCTGGTCTTCATGTCCGCCAACGTCACCCCGTCGAGCCCCAATGCCATCTGCACGTGCTGTGACTGCTGCTGCCACTATATGAAGGCCATCAACCGTTATGGAGGACGCGTCTCCCTTGCCCCGCCCCACTTCCTCGCCGCCGTCGATGCTGCCCTGTGCACCAATTGCGGCAGATGTGTCAAGGTCTGTAACACGCATGCACATACCATCAGGGACAAAACCCATTTTTTTGCTGAGGCAGATTGCATCGGCTGCGGACTGTGCGTGGATGCCTGTGTGCAACAAGCTGTAACCATGAGGGAAAATCCCGGCTACAAGCCCCCTTCAAGGAACTGGATTCACCATGGCCTGAGGATACTGCCGGCAAGTGTGTTCGCCACGCTCAAGGCCCGATTTCCTCGGAACGGGTGATGCCGTGGTCTTGCCCCGGGTTAACAAGGAGATGAACCTCGTCGGATCGGGTATATCCCTGCATACCTGCTTAGAGAACAGGCCATGAGGGTGCATGTCCGCGGGGGCAGCATATCGGCCGGCTTCGGCGTTCAGAGAAGCTACGTGGATATCCTGGCGGAGTTCTGTGCCGCTCACCACATCGAACTCAGCAACTGTTCCCGCATCAGGGACAACTCCTTCGACGGCATCTGGTCGTTCTACGACGATATCGATCCGTACCGGCCAGAGATCCTGCTGCTCCACTTCGGCATCGACGACGCCTTCTTTCCGGTCTACCGCTCCGAATTCCAGGAGAACCTGGTACGCATGGTGCGGCTCGCCAGAGAGCGATTCCAACCCGCCATACTCCTGCCCACCTCCCACCCGTTCGACAACCGCTATGACATGGAGGCGGTCTACCTGTACTACCGGGCCATCCGGGAGGTCGCCGTGGATCTCGGCTGCGAGATGATCCCCGTCCACACCTACTGGGCCGGGTATCTCCAGGAAATAAACCTTGAAACCAGAGACCTGGTACTCTCCGATGTCCGCTTCCCCAACGAGAAGGGACATGCCGTTTTTGCCCAGGCCATTATCCCGACCCTTGAGAGAACCATAGCGCGCATCAGAGGAAACTAGAGAATATATTTGCCCGAGACCCCTGTTTGGTATAGGGCAATACCCATGGAATACAAGATACGAGCAGCAGACGCCTCGGATATCGAGCTTTTGGTCAGGCTCATTCGACTTTCATTCGCCGATGCTGCCGAGAGATTCGGCCTGACGGAACACAACGCCCCGCGCCATCCATCAAACTGTACCCCCGCGTGGATTGCCTCGGAAATGGAAAAGGCCGTGCACTACTATGTGCTCGAGTCGCGGGGATCAGCCTGCGGCTGTGTGGCACTGGAACATGCAAAACCCAGACTGTGCTATCTCGAACGGCTGGGGGTCCTGCCGGGAAGCCGGGGAGAAGGATTCGGCACGGCACTGGTCAACCACGTTCTCGAGACCTGCCGCACCCTCGGAGCCGAGATCGTGCAGATCGGCATCATCTCGGCCGATACCCGCTTAAGACTCTGGTATGAGGATCTGGGATTCCAGGAGACCCATACGGCAACCTATGCCCATCTGCCATTCGAGGTCGCCTTTCTGTCGAATGTGCTCAATAAAAAAAACCGAAGCACTGTGCAGAAACCGACCCGTATTGAAGAGGAGTCCTGCCGGAGATCCAAATACCGGTAGCCCCGGATCTTGGGCAGCTATTCGTAGACCTTCTCTTCCACCTCTCCCGCGTTCACCGCGTCCTGCTCCACGTCGCGCACCGCCTCTTTTGAGAGCACCTTGAAATATTCCTTGTACCACTCGTTCTGGATGATGAGCTGCATGATCTCGTTTGAGCCAACCCAGATCATGGAAAGCCTGATGTCCCTCACAATGCGTTCGAGCGGGTAGACATTGGTATAGCCTATTCCCCCCACCACCTGCATGCACTTGTTCGCAATCTCCCAGGCGGATTCAGTGACGAACTTCTTGCTCTGGGATACCATGCGCCTGATCCGTCCCGGGTGCACCTTTTTCGAATCCACGGCAAGGCAGGTGGAGTATACCATGGACCGCGCAGCATCCAGGAGAAGGGCACAATCCGCCACCTTGAAGCCCACAGCCTGGAAGGACTGAATGGGCAGACCGAAGGCCTTCCGTTTTGCACTGTAGCGGGTTGCAATCTCGACGGCTGGCCGAACCGAGCCGATGGTCATGGCTGCAGTGCCGAGCCGCTCGGGGATCATCATGTGCACGAACACATCGTATCCACCGTTGATACCGTTGAGCGCATACCTTTCAGGCACCCGCACGTCGCGCAGCAGGAGCCTTCCCGCACCCCCGCCCCGAACGCCCATCAATCCGTAGATATATCGTGTCTCGACGCCGTCCGTTCTCGGCACTATGAATGCGGTCATCCGCTTATGAGGCGGTGCATCCGGATCTGTGACGGCATAGACGAGAAACCAGTCCGCCCCCTCGGCACCGACAATGAACCGCTTCTGGCCGTTGATGATCCAGTCGTCGCCGTCTTTTTTTGCATAGGTGGTGGCGCCGAAGAAATCAGATCCGCCCCTGGGCTCGGTGAGTCCTTCAGCCGCAAAGGTCTCTCCCTTGAGAAGCGGCACCACGACCTTCTGCTTGAGTTCCTCGCAGCCGAACTCTATGATGGCCTCGCACACGATATCCGCACCCACACCCCACAGACAGGCAAGCGAATAACTGGCAACCCCGATCTCCTCTGCAACGATCGCGTCATCGACCCAGCTGAGGCCACGCCCGCCATATCCTTTCGGCAGCCTGATGCCCAGCAGGTTCCTCCTGCCTGCCTCGCGCAGGTAGTCGTGCGGGAACTGGATCTTTTCCGCATCCATGTCCAGGATCAGTTCCCTGGGGACCCATTTCGTAAAGGCCCTGGCCTCGTCTCTCAGCTGTTTCTGTTCATCCGTCATGATATAGTCGAACATACCGGCCCTCCTGATATAACAATATGTTGTTAATATATCTTTAATTGTTATATCCCGTCAAGAATATTTCACCTTGCATTTTCACTTCACCTTGAAGATGATACACACCACGAGAGAGGAGCTTGTCACCACATGGGATTCAAGGAGATCGGACGAAAGATTCAGAAGGCCCGGGAAGAGAGCGGCATGACGCAGGTCGACCTGTCCAGGGCGCTCGGCATAACCCAGGCAGCCCTCTCGAATTATGAACTCGGAAAACGCCGGCTCTACCTTCACCAGATCGAACAGATCGCCGGGCTGCTGGGGAAGAACCTGGATTTCTTCATCACCGAGGAGATCTCCCCACCCGGCTGCGCGCACCAGACCATCCCGACAACCGAGAAGATCCTTTCGAGGATTACACGACTGCACAAGGACGAGCTCTCTGCCCTGACAGAGTATCTTAATTTCCTTGAATGGAGGAGAAACCATGGCTCTAACGAATGAGGCGCGGCAGGAGCTCATCCGCACGGCGCAGCTCTTCGCAGACGAGATCCGCCCTGTCTTGAGCGAACAGAGAGGGGACAGGACAGAGCAGGCACGTACCACGTATGCCGCGTTTGCAAGAAGCGGCTATCACGCACTCCTGATCCCTCAGCAGTACGGGGGAAGCGGCCTTGACTACACGAGCGCCGGCATGGTGTATGAAACCCTGAGCTACCACCTGCCAGGGGCCCTCCATGGACCCATTACCACGGCCCACTGCGTCGAGATGGTCAAGAGTTCGTACCAGGATGCGCTCAAGGATTCGTACCTCTCGCCCATTGCCCGCAAAGGACTGGCCGTCGGATTCTGCCTGACCGAGGAAACCGCAGGTTCCGACATCGCCGCCATCACCACCACGGCAACAAAGACCGATAAAGGCTACGTCCTCAATGGAAAAAAGAGTATCGTTATCAATCACGCCATTGCCTCCTTTCTCATAGTCTTCGCAACCATCTCCCCTGAAAGGGGCCGTGCAGGGATCAACGCCTTTGTCGTTGACCCTCAGTCTCCCGGAGTGAACCTCTCTGAGCCTTATGGAATAAGCGGATTTACCGGCAGTGTCATGGGCGAAGTCACCCTCGACAACGTCCCCATCGGCAAGGATTGCCTCCTCGGAGAAGAGGGGAGCGGCTACTTTCTTCTGATGGAGACACTCGACAAGGGCAGGCCCCTTGTGGCTGCAAGCTGTACGGGTTCGGCACACAGGGTCTTTGACCTGGTCGTATCCTATACGAAGCAGCGGCATCAGTTCGGCAGAGACCTCTTTTCATTCCAGGGGGTATCTCTTCCGCTTGCAGAATATGCCACCAGGCTTCACGCCTCGAGGCTGCTCTACCTCGATGCACTCGAGCGGATAGATGCCGGTCAATCGTTCTCCATGGAGGCCTCCATGGCAAAGCTCCATGCCGGCCAGACCCTTGCAGAGATCGCATCATTCGGCATGGATATTCTCGGCTATCGCGGTATCGTAGAGGCCTCGGTGATACAGCAGGCCTACCAGGACGCACAGCTCATGAAATCCATTGACGGCACCGGCACTGTCCAGAAGATGGTAATCGCTTCCCAGTTATAAGGGTACCACCATGCACCAGGGCCTCAACACCAGGGGATATGTGTCTGTCATAACAGCTGCGCTGTTGTGGGCCTCTTCCGGCACAGCGGGAAAAGCCCTCTTCATCTCGGGAATGGCCCCGTTTGACCTCATTCGGATCAGGGTCACCCTCTCGGCGCTCTTCATCGCGATCACCCTGGCCCTGTTTTCCCGGCCCCTGCTCAAGATACGCCCGAAAGACATCGGCTACCTCCTTGTGCTCTGCGGCGGCGTAATGGCGCTCTGTCAGAGCTCGTACTTTCTGGCAATCAGCAGAATCCAGGTGGCTGCGGCAATCCTCCTCCAGTACCTGGCCCCATCCCTGGTGGCTCTCTATTCGATATGTTTCTGGAAAGAGAAGCTCACGGCATTCAAACTCATCGCCCTGATGCTGTCCCTGCTCGGCTGTTACCTCATCGTGGGCGGTTACAATCTCGCGCTCTTAGAAATGAACAGGACCGGTATCATGTGGGGGCTGATCTCGGCTGTCGCATTCGCAACATATTCCCTGCTGGGCGAGCGGGGCATGCACCGGTACAACCCATGGACCGTACACTGCTACGCCCTGTTGTTTGCGGGCGTTATCCTGAATTTCATCCACACCCCGGTCTCGTATCTCTCAAGCAGCTACTCACCCATCCAATGGCTCGGCATCCTGTACATAGTCATCTTCGGCACGATCCTCCCCTACGGCCTGTACTTTGTCGGCATCAGCCATATCAGATCGACCCGCGCCAGCATTACCGCGACCCTCGAACCCATCTCCGCAGCAGTGCTGGCCTATGTGTTTGTGGGCGAGGGGCTTCAGCCCTTCCAGATCATCGGGGGAATCTGTGTGATCCTTTCCATCGCGTTTCTCCAGTGGCAGCGGGACCATGATACCCTCTCCCCGGAATTCATCCGGAACCGAAAAACCGTGTTCACCGGCAGCGAGTTCGAATAAGACCCTGTTCGGACCGTGCTGTCCGCACAGCCTCTCTCCCCCTCGAAACAGTGGCTCATAAGGAAGAACCCGGGCATGATCCTTGACACCGCATATTGTTTCGTGTAAGAACCTTTCTTGTTAGAATGTTTCGATCAGAAACTATATCTTACCAGAAAACACATGAGGCGGCACATCCTGATGACAAAAAAAGATCCTGAAACGACAGACATTCCACCAAATAGGTCAGCGGAAGAACCGCTCCACCAGGAATCCAGTGACAGTTCAACACCAGAGCTCTCCGCTGCATTGCTGGGGCTTACGGTTACTGACATTGCTGCTGTCAGCGAAGATAACCTGGTCGAGAACTGCCACCTAAGGATCCTCATGGCATTGCGCCGCATCATGCACTTCGTCGATACCTACTCGCGCAGACTCACGGTGGAGCACCACATAACCGGGCCGCAGCTCATCTGCCTCTATTCCATCGTGAACGACGGACCACTCACACTCTCCGATCTCGGGAAACGGGTGAGCCTGAGCATGAGCACCTTGGCAGGCATCGTCGACCGCCTCGAGCAGAAACACCTCATCCTGAGAGAGAGAAAGGACAAGGATCGCCGCAAGGTGCTCATCACAGCCACCCAAGAAGGCATCTCCCTGGCATCGAGTGCACCGCTGCCGCTCCAGGACAGACTTTCTCATGCTATTACGGATCTCCCTCCACTGGAGCAGGTATCGATTGCCCTCTCGCTCGAGAGAATCGCGGAAATGATGGAGGAGAAAAAGCTATGATCCCCAAGAGCTTTCGAATACGGCTCGAGACAGTACCAGGTAAGGTTGCAACATTTCTCTGACGAATCCTGCGACCGCCGGGAAGCCTTTCAGGGTGAGGTGCACAGCGAACAGTTCTATCATGTCGTGTGCTCCGGTCACTGTTTCACACGTACCCACAAGGAGATGATACCAATGGACCACAAGATAGTCGTCAACAGTCTGTACAAAATCTTCGGATCGAATCCGGAAAAGGCCCTCAGGCTCCTCAAGGAAGGGGCGACCAAGGATGAGATCCTGGAAAAGACCGGACAGGGGGTTGGCATCGCAGATGTCTCGTTTCATGTTGACGAGGGTGAAATCCTTGTCATCATGGGTCTCTCGGGCAGCGGCAAATCCACTCTGGTACGCTGCCTCAACCGGCTCATCGAACCGACCTGCGGACAGATCCTCCTGGAGGGCACCGATATCACAAAGCTTTCGAAAGAAGAGCTTCGCGTAACGCGCCAGACCCGATTCGGCATGGTGTTTCAGCACTTTGCCCTCTTCCCGCGCCGCAACATAATCAAAAATGTGGAATACGGTCTCGAGGTCCGCAAGGTCCCTGCGCAGGAGCGGGCGCAGCGTGCCCAGGCAGCCACCGAGCAGGTGGGGCCCAAGGGATGGGAGAACTCCTACCCCGCCCAGTTGAGCGGGGGCATGCAGCAACGGGTCGGCCTCGCCAGGGCACTGGCCCTCGACCCGGATATCATGCTCATGGACGAGGCCTTCAGCGCCCTGGACCCCCTCATCCGCAGGGATATGCAGGATGAGCTCCTGAAACTGCAGGAGAAGATGCACAAGACCATCATCTTCATCAGCCATGACCTCGACGAGGCTCTCAAGCTGGGTGACCGGATCATCCTCATGAAGGACGGGTACATCGTTCAGGAAGGGACCGCCGAAGAAATCCTCACGAATCCAGCCAACGAATATGTGAAGAGGTTTGTGGAGGATGTTGATATCTCGAAGGTTATGACCGCCTCCACAATCATGAAGAATCCCCTCGAGGTTGCGAGCTATGCCCATGACGGACCCAAGACTGCCCTGTGGAAGATGAAACAGGCAGGCATATCGAGCCTCTTTGTCCAGCACAAGGGCAAGCTCAAGGGTATTGTCTCTGCTGATGATGCAGTCACCGCACTGAAAAACGGCGACAAGGACCTCGCAAATATCGTGCAGACAGATATCAAGAAAATTCCACCTGAAACCCCGGCCAACGATCTATTCCCGCTCCTGGTAAACAACAGCAGTCCCCTGGCTGTCGTGGATGAAGAAGAGCACTTACTCGGCGTCATCATAAAGGGGACACTTCTCGCCGCCCTCTCGGAAGGAGTGACAAACAATGGAACAGCTTAAAATCCCGATAGGGAAGTCCCTGGAGTATGTGATAGAGCTGATCACCGAACATTTTTCTTTCGCCACAAAGGCATTTTCCGAGGTTACCGAGACAGGGATCAGCTTCCTGGTTGACTCTATGATGTTTTTCCCTCCCTGGGCTCTCATCCTCTTTTTTTCGGCCATAGCCTGGTTTCTCAGCAAGAGGAAAGGTCTTGCCCTGTTCACCCTCATCGGACTCGGCCTGATCTGGAACATGGGCCTGTGGGCACCAACAATCAGCACCATTGCGCTCGTCCTGATATCCACGCTCATCGCCATGCTCATCGGCCTCCCCCTGGGGATCCTCTCCGCCCTGAACACGACATCGTTCAAGATCATCATGCCGATCCTCGACGTCATGCAGACCATGCCGGCCTTTGTCTATCTCATTCCGGCCATCCCCTTTTTCGGACTCGGCCCGGTGGGTGCGATCTTTTCTACCGTGATCTTCTCCATGCCCCCGGCCATCAGGCTCACCTGCCTCGGGATCAAGCAGGTACCCGTCGAACTGGTGGAGGCCGCAGACTCCTTTGGGAGCACGAGAAGCCAGAAGCTGTTCAAGCTCCAGCTTCCCATGGCCACCCCCACCATCATGGCAGGCATCAACCAGACGATCATGCTCGCCCTGTCCATGGTGGTAATCGCGGCGATGATCGGTGCAAAGGGGCTTGGAGGAGAAGTCTGGAAGGCGATTCAAAGGCTGGAACCGGACAAGGGTTTCGAAGCGGGAATCGCCATCGTCATCGTGGCCATCATCTTAGACCGGATCATGCAGCGGGTCGGCGCCCAGCAGAAGGCGGCATAAACAAGACCTGCTCAGGTGGAACAATATAAAACACACAAAGGAGGAACTATGAAGAGACTCAGTTACATCATGACTATCGCTATCTTTTTTATCATCGGTTTTGCACCAGGGGCCTTTGCCGGCAAAGGAAAAGTCGAGCTTGCATATGTTGAATGGTCATGCGCCACGGCAAGCATAAATGTTGTCAAGGCCGTCTTGGAGGATAAGATGGGTTATGAAGTCGAGATTACCCCGGTCAGCGCTGCAGCCATGTATCAGGCCATTGCAACAGGAGATATCGACGGGATGACTACGGCATGGTTGCCGATAACACATGCCCACTACATGGAAAAGATGAAAGGCAAAGTCGTTGATCTGGGCACAAACTGCGAAGGTGCAGGAATCGGACTCGTGGTGCCCACCTATGTCACCATCGATTCCATTGCCCAGATGAATGATTATGCAGACAAGTTCAAAGGCCAGATCACCGGAATCGACCCTGGCGCCGGCATCATGAGCAAAACAGAGTTGGCCATCAAGGAATACAACCTCGACAAATTCGAACTCATGGAAGGTTCCGGGGCTATCATGACCGCGGTACTCAAGGATAAGATCAAAAACAAGGAGTGGGTCGTGGTTACCGGATGGACCCCGCACTGGAAGTTCGCCAGGTGGGATCTGAAATACCTGGATGACCCCAAGGGTATCTACGGCGGCGCAGAGGAGATCCGGACCATTGTCCGCAACGGTCTGGACAAAGACATGCCCGAGGTATACGCCTTCCTCGACAACTTTCACTGGACACTGGCCGACATCGGACAGGTCATGGGGTGGAACGCTGAAGGAGCCGATCCGGCCGATTCTGCCAAACGCTGGATCAAGGAAAACCCGGACAAGGTCGATGCGTGGCTGAAATTATAACCTCATAATTATTCAACGAAACCTGTTCTTTCGAGGCAGGGGGCTCCTTCCGTGATCGGCCCCTGCCTCGAGATACGCCGCAGAGGGCATGCCCTTTCCAGCTTGTTTTTCCCCTCCTGACCATTACTTTGTCCTTGACAGGTCCTCCACCCGTGAATTATATCATAACAATTGAAAAACACTGCCTTTTCAATGATCCTGTTAAAGGCTGATGATGAGGGGGAGAATCTTTTTTTTCTTGCACAGAGGCATCCAGGTTATCTAAACGATATCCATATGATAGCCTGTTTACATAGCATGCAAATCAATTCGCAAAGGAGAGAGGTAGATGAAGATTTCAAGGTATGTACTGATGGTGGGTGTGTTGCTGCTCGTTTTTTCGCTGGGCACTGCTTTTGCTGCAAAGAATACCGTGGTTATCGGTCTTCAGGGACCCATCACCGGATCTTGGGCCTATGAAGGACAGATGGCAAAACAGTCCTGCGAGATCGCTGCAGAGCTCATCAACAAAAAGGGCGGCATCATGGGCGGAAAGATGATAGAACTCCGCGTGGTGGACGATGCCGGAGAACCGAAGACCGGGGCGCTGGCTGCCCAGAAACTCGTGGGACAGAAGGATGTCGTGGCATCGGTTTCCACGTATGGCTCGTCAGTGTGTGAGCCTGCCTCGAACATCTACGAGAAGTTCAAGAAGGTCAATATCGGCTATGGCGTAACCGCTGTCCGCCTTACCCAGAGGGATTTCAAGTTCTTCTTCCGCACCTGCGGCCGGGATGATTCCCAGGGCAGGTTCTTTGCCGACGTTGTGACCAAAAAATTCGCTGCGAAGCGCATTGCCATCATGCATGACAACACCGCCTTCGGAAAAGGCCTCGCAGAGGACACCAAGGGTGCCCTGCAGTCCTTGGTGGATGCAGGTACCATTGAAATCGTCTACTATGACGCCATCACCCCGGGAGAAAAGGACTTTCACGTTCCGCTCACAAACCTGCGGGAGGCAAAACCCGAAGTATGGTACTTCACCGGTTATTACGCAGAGGCCGCACTGCTGGTGAGCCAGGCCCGGGATATCGGCATCACCTGCCCGTTTGTGGGAGGAAATGCAGCCATCAACGATGAGTTCGTCAAGATTGCCGGCATTGACCTCGCCAAGGGCTGCTTTATGACCAACGAGCCGCTGCCTTCCGATCTCCCCTACCCCGAGGCCAAGGAATTCCTCGCTGCATACAAGGCCAAATTCGGCGAGATACCTTCGAGCCCATGGCCGATCTATGCGGCGGATGCACTCAATATCATTGCCTATGCCGTCGATAAAACAGGGTCAGTGGACTCGGAAGTGCTCGCAGCATACCTCAGGAACGACGTCAACGGCGTCCCGGGAATCACCGGCCCCATCGGGTTTACCGAACAGGGCGACCGGGAAGGTGTCCCGTTCTATCTCTATGTGGTTGACGACAAGGGCAACATTGTCGTATCAGAGTAGTCTCCGATATGAGACGATAGAACAGCACGAGGACGCATGCACGTAATTCTTGAACAACTTATCAACGGGCTCACGATCGGCTCTTTTTACGCCCTCATAGCCCTTGGGTATTCCATGGTCTATGGCGTATTGAAACTGATCAATTTCGCCCATGGGGACTTTTTCACCCTGGGTTCCTACCTGGGGTATACCGTGCTCGTCTTCGGTTCTGCATTGATTACCAGTCATTTCGGCCTGTGGGGCGGGCTGATCGTGGCCATGACCGTGGCTGCAGTCAGCCTCGCCGCCGTAGGCCTTATCGTGGAACGTCTGGCATACCGTCCGGTGTACCCTGCCGGCCGGCTTCCTGCGGTGGTCTCGGCCCTCGGTGCCTCCATATTCCTGCAGAACACCATCATGGTCATCTGGGGTCCCCGTTTTCAGGCGTATCCGTCAAAACTCATCCCCAATGTTCACCTCCAATTGGGTGACATTCACATCACCCTGCTCCAGATACTCATTCTCCTGATGTCGTTCATCCTCATGGGATCACTCTATTTCATCGTTCAAAAGACCACGTTCGGAGCGGCAATCAGGGCAACCGCCCTTGACCGCGATACTGCCTCGCTCATGGGGATCAACATAAACAAGGTCATCTTCTTTGTCTTCACCCTCGGACCCGCGCTGGGTGCCATGACGGGAATTATGGTGGGTATGTACTACCGGCAGATCAGCTTCACCATGGGGTGGAACTACGGGCTGAAGGCCTTTACGGCAAGCGTCCTGGGCGGCATCGGCAACATCCCGGGCGCAATGCTCGGGGGGCTCATCCTGGGTGTGCTGGAGATGCTCGGCGCGGCCTATATCTCGGCAGCATGGAAGGATGTCTTCGTCTTCTTGATCCTGATCCTGGTGCTCATCTTCCGTCCCACCGGCATCCTGGGCGAGAAACTGGCCGAAAAAGTATAGACCTATGGAAAGCATAAAGCCCTCCGGCATAAAGAGCATCGCTACATCGCAACGTGCGCAGATACTCATTGTAATAGGCGCCTTCATGGCATACCCGTTTTTTGCCAGCGACTATTTTATCGATATCGCCTTTTTCTTCGGTATCTATGCCCTGCTGGGCTTGAGCCTCAACATCGTCCTGGGCGAGGTCGGACTCTTCGATCTGGGACATGCCGGGTTTTATGCCATCGGAGCCTATACCACGGCCATCCTGAATACAAAATTCGGCATCCCCATCCTGGTCCTGCTGCCCATAAGCGCACTTGCAGCTGCCCTCTTTGCCTACATCGTCTGTTCCCCGGTCATTCATCTCCAGGGGGACTACCTGCTCATCGTAACCCTCGGGATGGGCGAGATCGTCAGGCTCGCACTCATCAATAATCCCTTCGATCTCACCGGCGGACCCAACGGGGTCTTCGGCATCGACTTCCCCTCCCTGGGAGGGGGTCTTTTCATAGATTCTTCCATAGAGTTCTACTATCTCATCTGGATCATCGTGGCCTTGAGCATTCTCGGCCTGATCAGGCTCCAGAACTCCCGCATAGGGCGGGCATGGAACTATATTCGAGAGG
Organism: Deltaproteobacteria bacterium; assembly: GCA_018434685.1. Taxonomy (GTDB): domain Bacteria; phylum Desulfobacterota; class Desulfomonilia; order UBA1062; family UBA1062; genus DSAD01. The sequence goes on along the minus strand of JAHDOV010000004.1, from coordinate 336,554 downwards.
ATGAAACAGCCGCCAGTGCAAACGGGGTGGATGTCAAAAACTATAAACTGCTCGCCTTTGTTCTTGGGGCAGCCCTGGCAGGTGTTGCCGGAAACGTCTATGCGAGCAAGCTCATGTGTGTCTCTCCGGAGAGTTTCACCTTCTGGGAATCGTGCCTGATGTTCTGCATCGTTCTCATCGGCGGCATGGGCTCCATCCCCGGGGTGCTCATCGGAGCCGCCTTCATCAGCCTGTTCCCCGAGATATTCAGGCCGTTTGCCATGTACCGGATGCTCGTGTTCGGCTCGGCAATGATGCTCATGATGATGTTCCGTCCCGGCGGTTTCTGGCCGCGCAAACGCGGTGCCGTGGAATTCCGCTCCATCCTCGGGGCACCCGGGAGAGACGATGGCTGATCCGAAGGCACGCTCGCAGGCAGACATCGTCCTGGAGACGAAGCGACTCACCAAGATCTTCGGTGGTCTCACCGCGGTCAACCATGTCGACCTGAGGGTCCATAAGGGTGAGATCCTGAGCCTTATCGGCCCGAACGGCGCTGGCAAGACAACCGTCTTCAATGTGGTCAGCGGCATCTATAAGCCGGAAGTGGGAAACGTGTTCTTCAACGGCCGCGACATTACCGGACACAAGCCCCACCAGATTGTTTCCTATGGCGTTGCCCGGACCTTTCAGAATATCCGCCTGTTTCCGGATATGACCTGCCTTGAGAATATCATGGCCGGCCAGCACTGCAGGGGGAAGGCCGGCCTCTTCTCCTCCATTTTCAGGACATCCGGCCAGCGGAGGGAGGAAACGCGCATTCAGGAAGTCGCGGCCTCGCGCCTCCATCAGGTCAAGCTCTGGAAATTCCACGACGACCTTGCCAAGAATATCGCCTACGGATCGCAACGCATGCTGGAGATCGCCCGGGCACTTGCTTCAGACCCTGATCTGCTCGTCCTCGATGAGCCGAGCAGCGGCTTGAATCCGCGCGAGACAGAGAATCTCATGGAATTTCTCACCGGACTCATCGAGACGGACGATGTCACGATCCTCCTCATAGAGCACGACATGAACGTGGTCATGGGCATATCGGACTGGGTAGTGGTCATGGACGAGGGGAGAAAGATCGCCGAAGGCCGTCCTGAAGAGATCTACACCAACCAGCGCGTCATCGAGGCATACCTCGGCAAGGACGATGAAGAGGAAGAAGCTGCATATGCCGCCACTGTTGAACATTGAAAACCTCCACATTGCCTATGGAGCAATCCAGGCCCTCAAGGGCGTAAGCCTGACCCTTGAGGAGGGAGAGATTGTCACGGTCCTCGGTGCCAACGGGGCCGGGAAATCGACCCTCATGGAGGCCATATCCGGTCTCGTGCCCATCCGGAAGGGTTCCATTACCTTCGGCGGAGAGGTCCTCAACAAAAAACCGGCATATGAGATTGTGGTCAGGGGCATATCCCTCTCCCCTGAAGGCCGCAGGGTATTCCCGACACTGACCGTGGACGAAAACCTGAACCTCGGGGCCTATACCAGGCGCAGCCGGAAAAGAGAGGTTCTCGAGGCCAAGGAACGGGTGTTCACCCTCTTTCCGATCCTCAAAGAGCGAAACCGGCAGCTGGCCGGCACCCTCTCGGGCGGTGAGCAGCAGATGCTCGCCATCGGCAGGGCCCTCATGAGCTCCCCGAGGATCCTGCTGCTGGACGAACCCTCCCTCGGACTGGCACCCATCCTGGTGAAACAGATCTTCGACATCATCCGCGAAATCAATCAGCAGGGCACATCCATCCTGCTCGTGGAACAGAATGCCCATAAGGCCCTGGGCGTTGCCCGGCGGGGCTATGTCCTGGAAAACGGCACGATCAGCACAGCCGGTTCCTCGGCGGAGCTGAAGTCGGACCCGAAGGTGCAGGAGGCATATCTGGGAGGTTCTGCCCTCAAACAGAAACATCCCCCTGTGCCTTCACCAGATTGAAGTCCAGATACCCTTTGATGTGGTCCACCCGGACCAGCCTCACGCGTACGGTATCTCCGATGGAGATGACCCGTTTTCTCATCTTGATGCTCCTGCCCTCGGTGATCCGGGCACTGCCCATGTCTGAAAGACCGACGAGACCGTCGACCGGCGGTTCGAAGATCTCCACAAACATGCCGAAGGACAGGATGCTCGTCACCACCCCGTCAAACTCTTCACCCACGTGTCTCATCATGTAGGCAGCGGTCTTGAGCTTGATAACCTCGTACATGGCCTCATTGGTTTTCTGTTCCCTGGTCGAGACATCCGGACCGATATACTTCAGGTAGCGCAGGAGCCTTCCATGATCTTTTTGCGACACGCCTCCTGATCTGAGGACCGTCTTCACCAGCCGGTGGATAATAATATCGGGATATCGCCGGATGGGCGAGGTGAAATGCAGATACCCCCGTGTCCCAAGGCCGAAGTGTCCGAGATCCTCATGCGCATAGCGGGCCCGCATGAGGGATCTGAGGATGTGCTGATTGACAAACCCTTCAAGATGGCTGCCATGATAGAGCCCGGTGATCTTCTGCAGCACCCGGGGGAGATCTTTGCCGGTATGGATTGCACTGGTGAGCTCGGAAACCACGTCTTCATCCATGGCGATATCGCTCAGGGTCCGGGCAAAGGCCATGAGATCGTCCGGCCTGGGCTTTTCGTGAATACGGTAGAGGACCGGCATGGCATGGTCCTCGAGAAACCGGCACACCGTATGATTCGCGCAGAGCATGAACTCCTCGATGAGTCTCTCTGCCGGCCCCCGGGGCATTCGGTAAATCTTGTCTACATCCCCTGCACGGTCGAGGGAGATCCCGATCTCCGCGATCTCGAAATCAAGGCAGCCTTTTTCCCGCCGCCTCTTATAGAGCTGCCCTGCCATGGTGTTGAGCATCACGAGCCCCTCTGCAATCTCCCCGGTGATCAGGGATGTCTGCTGCCGGTCATTGAGGAACAGGTTCACCTCATCATAGGTGAGCCGGGCGTGCGAGCAGATAACAGCCTCATAGCAGTCGTATCCGATGGTCCTGCCCCGGGGACCGAGGTGCATCTCGGCCACCAGGGCGAGCCTCTCGGCATGGGGCTGCAGGCTCATTACCCCGTTCGAGAGAACCTCGGGGAGCATGGGGATGGCCGCCTCGGGAAAATATACGCTGAACGATCGGTTCAGGGCCTCCCGGTCCAGATGCGAGCCTTTGTGTACCACATGGGCAACATCGGCGATGGCAACCGTGATGACATAGGTGCCGTCTCCCAGGCGCTCGATGCCCACGGCATCATCGAAGTCCTTTGCCGTTACGCCGTCTATGGTAAAGAGGGTCCGTTCCCTCAGGTCCCTTCGCACCTTGAGTTCTGCGGAGATATCGATCCGGGAGACCTTGTCCGCCTCTTTTTCCACCTCTTTGGAAAATCGCCACGGGATCCCGTGCCTGAGCGCAATCAACCGCAGATCATCGCCGATATCCTCGGGGATATCGAGGCGGCGTTCTATGCCGCCGGTTACGGTCTTGGTTCTTTTAATCTTCTGTGGGAGATCTATGCTGGCTACAACCACGTCCCCATTGCGTGCATCTGCCTGACGTCCGTACGGGATAACGATGGTATAGGGAAACGGATCGAACGGCTCAAGAATACCCCATTTTTTCATGGTCCGGTACCTGCCGCTTATGGACGGACGCATCCGTTGGACTATTGAGAGCACGTCGCCGCGCGGGCCTTTGGGATCTTTATGCGCCCAGACCTCCACGATGTCGCCGTCCATTGCCCCACCCAGGCCGTCAGCGGGGATAAAGACATCCTCCCCACGGCCATCGGTGCACTCCACAAAGGCAAACCCCTTGGGATTCCAACGTACCTTACCGGTTATCTTCATGGGTTCTACCCTGCCTTCACCAAAGAAAATCCGATCATTGCATATTTGACACTGCAATGATAGAGCATACTACAACAAATATAACCGGTGCCATGGGTCACGAACAGTGTTTGAGACATGAAAAAATTCACTATACCAGCATTGACTATTCTTTTCCTTGCCGTGCCCCTGGTGCACTTCGGAAAGGGTCTTCTTTTCACAGCCCAGGAAAACGGATCAGGCGCGAAGGCAGACAAGACCGCCCAGATAACCGAACCGGCACAACAAGGCCCTCGAGAGAAAACTCTGATCGGCAACTGGATACTCTTTCTCCACTATCCCAGCGAGACCAGATCCGTCGATATCAGCATCGATGCGCATGGCCTTGCCGTATCGGGAGACAGGACCATTGCCGACGATCTTACCATATCCATCGATAACACCGGCTCGGTGAACATTGACAATCTAAAGGCGCACATGGTCGGCGTGATGAACGCCGACGGAAATCACATCGACGGTATGGCGGTGATAGAGGGGACCAAGGCCCCGCTGCCCTTTTCACTGTTTAAGATTGACGAATCGCCCGGGAGCAAGTAGCTGCGCTCCCGGAATAAAATACTCTTGACCGAGACATGATGGAACATGCTCTGAAGAAAAGACGCGCCTACGGACCGGATGTCACCATGGCCTCCCTGGGCGGCACCCGTTTCGTAGAGAAGACCTACAAGAGACGGGGAGCTCCGGTTCGTACCGCGGGGAGCCTGCTCGTCTGCTGGGAACGGTACATCTATTCGAAACTCCAGGGCATACACGGAATACCCGAACTCATGCCCTCGAGCGACCGGTACACGCTCATTACCCGCTTCATGGGCGGTCAGAACCTCAGGGAGACCAGCCAGTCCCCGGGCAAAGAATATTTTCACGATCTGGAACAACTGATCAGGGATATGCACTCCCGGGGTGTGATCCATCTCGATTTACGCAACCGGAGAAATTACGGTATTGATGACACGGGCAAACCCTATATCATCGACTTCGCATCGAGCATCTACATCCCTTTTTCACCCTCACTCGTACGGCTTTTCTCACCCATCGACTGGATGGGATATGCCAAGGTCAAGCAGAGACTTGCCCCATCGCTCATCACGGAAGAAGAGGCGCACCTCCTGGCGCTGGGCAATACCCTGAGCTCCTGGTGGCTTCCCACGAAGGCCTTGAGGATCCTCCGTGATCTCGTCAAGAGGTTCAGGGGATAATCCGCTCACCCATATGGCAGGTACCCCCATGCTCACGGCATCGAGCAGAAAACCATCTGGGCACCATAAGTCCGAGGCCCGGGGGATCCTGGCGGATTTGCGGACTGATTCCGCGAACAATACTTCTCTCCGGAGACATTTTTAACGGTATTTGCACCATGCTTGAAAATGCTGTTGTATTTTTAAATCAATCCATATATACACCAGCTTTTGTGCAATAATGGAATACGACCAGCAAGAAAGGAGCCGGTAAATGCCGAGAATACGGCCTTTTAAGGGTATACGATTCAACCCTGAACTAGTGAATCTTGGCAATACCTTATGCCCCCCCTACGATGCGATCAGCCAGCAAACCCTTGACGAGTGCTATAACCGATCACCCTACAATGCAGTCAGACTCGTGCTTGGAAAACAGCTGCCCAAGGACACGAAAGATGACAATCGCTACACGAGGGCACGGGATTTCTTCAGGCAGTGGCTCGACGAGAGAATCCTCATCGAGGATACAAATCCCTGCCTGTACTACCACGAACACACCTACAGACTGAAGGACAGCACCTTCACGAGGAAGGGCTTCATTGCCTCCGTGCGTCTTGACGAGGGAGACAAGAAGACGATCAGGCCCCATGAATACACGCAGAAAGGCCCCAAGCTCGATCGCCTGCGCCTCATGAATGAGGTGCGCACGAACTTCAGCTCGGTTTTCGGCATCTATTCGGATCCGAAAAAGACCGTGGAAACCCAGCTCCGGCCCAGCCTCGCAGCCCCCAGCGTGGAGTTCGATACCCCGGAAGATTCTCACAGGCTCTGGATCATCGATGACCAGGACATGATCGAACAGATCACCAGGATGATGCAGTATAAAAAGATACTCATTGCCGACGGACATCACCGCTATGAAACCGCACGGACGTACCGGGATCGCATGAGGGCCTCGACAGGCAAAAAGGAAGGCAACCAGAGCTTCGACTACATTCAGATGTACCTGATCAACAAGGACCAGGGAATCCATATCCTGCCGACCCACCGGGTGATCACCGACAGTATGGGCGTCGGGCTCGTGGACCTGGAGTATCGCATCAAGGAAATCTTCAATATGAATCCCTACGATAACAGAAAGGGCTTCCTTTCCGCCCTGTCGAAAGGCGGGCGGGGAACGATCGGGCTCTTCGTGAAGGGTATTCCGCGGTATTATCTCCTGAAGCTTTCCGAGAGTTCAGAGATCGACAGGTATATCCCGAGGCATACCCATCCGCTGCTCAAGAAGCTCGATGTCACGGTGCTGCACGAATGTGTCCTGGAACCCATACTGGGCATCACCTCGGCTCTCGCGGGACAACGCATCATCTATACGAGCAGTGCCGAGGAGGCCCTCACCCTCGTGTCAAAAGAAAAAGCGGATATCGCTTTCCTGCTCAATCCCAATACCATAGACGAGGTCATGGAGATCGCCGAGGCAGGTCTTCGCATGCCCCAGAAGTCTACGAATTTTTACCCGAAAATCCCCGCAGGACTCATCTTTCACTCACTGGAGTAGACTTCGGGTGCGGGAATATCCCCCCGCACCCGACCACCTCACCCGATGTTCTCCTGAACGAGAGGCACTCTCCGGCCCTCTTCCCGGAGCAAACCTGATCGGCCTTGACTTTTTTTGAATAGACATTCATATTTTGAATTGAGGTTCTCGCTATGAACGTCAATTCGGAACTGCCGGGCAGAAAAGAGCGGGAGGTCGCCTTGCGCCGCGAGGCCATCCTCGATGCTGCCCGGGAGATTTTTGAAGCAGAAGGCTACGTCAATGCCACCATGGCCCAGATCGCCTCACGGGCCGAGTTCGGGGTGGGTACCCTCTACCAGTTCTTCCCCAGCAAACAGAACCTCTTTGCAGAGGTGATCCTGCGCGGGGTGGGGCTGTATAAAAAAGGCATGACTGCGTCTATAGCTGCGAAGGCCCCCTGGCAGGACCGGCTGAAGTCATTCATTGAGTATCACCTCTCGTGGATTGAAGAAAACCCGGCCTTCCATCGGCTTGTCTATGAAATCTTCTACTCGCCTATCCCTGATCTCGAATCCCAGATCTTCGAGGCCTTTAAAGATGTTCAGAGGGAAACCATAGAGCAGCTAAAAAACATTTTCATCGATGCAAACAAGGCTGAGCAACGGTATGATCCGGACCTCATGTCATTGATGATACTGGGGCCGGTACATGTAATCGGAGACAACCTGTTCCTGGGCATTCTCGACAAACACCCCACAGATTATATCTCGGGGATCTTTCAGGTTATATTAGGAGGAAACTTCAGTGAGTAGACGGATCTTATGTGGTATCCTGGGCATTGTGTTAGTGCTTGCTGGCACTGCGTTCGCTGCCGAGTATATGAATCTCCAGGATTCGATTAACACGGCACTACAAAACAACCCGAGTATCAAGGCACAGGACCAGGAGGTCATGGGCAAAGACATGGAACAGCGTTCCAGCTTCGGCGAGATGCTGCCCGAGGTAACACTCAATTACGGGTATGCACGGCTCAATGAAGCACCTTTCCTGACCGTCTCAGGGATGGGCAAGATCCTCCTTGGCACGAAAGAAAACTACGAATTCACCATCGAGGCAACCCAGCCTCTCTTCACCGGCGGTGCGCTGTACAACAGCTACCGGATATCGAAGAACAACTATTACGCGGCAGACCTTGGCCGGCAGACGGTCATCAGGGAACTGAAACAACGGGTGATCGAGGCATATTACGGCGTGATAAAGGCCCGCCAGGTCTATGAGGTTGCCCAAAGCGGCGTCTCATCGATCAAGGCGCACCTCGATGTTGCCAACGCCTTCTACAACCAGGGGATGATCCCGAAAAACGATCTGCTGGAAGCACAGGTGCGCTACGCCGAGAGCGAGCAGAACCTCATTATTGCCGACAATGCCATAAAGCTGGCAGAATCGGGCCTGAACCTTCTCCTTGGCAGAAGCCTGGCCGAACCGGTGACCATCGATACCGAGATACCCATGGCCACCCTGGTGGAATCCCTTGACAACTCTACTGAAACGGCACTGCAGATGAGGCAGGAGATCAAGACGATCATGCTCCAGATCGACAATGCCAACAAGGCGATCAAGATATCCCGGGCGGGGTACCTTCCCTCCATCGCGGCAACATACACGTACGAAAGGATCGGGGAAGACCCCGATGTCGAGGATGATTCATGGTCTGTGGGAGTGGGTATGAGCTGGAATATCTTCGAGGGAGGATCCAATTACTATGATGTCTCCAGCGCAAAGACCGTCAGCAGCAAGCTTGGCTACCTCCTGAAAAGCCTCCAGGACCAGATTTCCCTCGAGGTCAAGAATGCCTTCCTCTCGGCACAAGAGTCCCGCGCGAGGACAACCGTGGCGGAAAAGGCGATAGATCAGGCAAAAGAAAACCTGCGGATCCAGAAAGACCGCTACAACCTCCAGGTCGCCACAACCACCAATGTACTCGATGCCCAGGCCCTGCTCGATCAGGCCATGAAGAATTACATCACCGCCAGGTCGGACTATGCCAAGGCCATTGCCAGTCTCCATTCCGCCATGGGAACCCTGTAGGAGCTGTTTAGAGTGAGGCGTCTCTCCCCAGTTGTGCTGCTGATCTTTTTCTCCTGCAGTCTCATATCCTGCGGGAACAGGGATGATTCACTCTCTGCCAGGGATGCTCAGGTCACCCCGACACCGCCTGAGGTGTTCGTGCACGAGGTGATCGACGGCCCTATCTCCAAGACCTATACCGCTGTAGGGACTGTTGCCGCCAGCGATATAGCACGGATCATGCCCAAGGTTTCCGGACGGATCAAGACCATCCATGTCGACGAGGGCTGCTCGGTGACCCGGGGTGACCAGCTCATGCTCATCGATCCCTTCGATTACGAGCAGGCATATGAAAACACCCTGGCCGTCAAGAACCAGGCACAGGCAACCCTCGAACGGGCAACCAGGGATCTTGAACGGATGAAGTCCCTGTTCGACCAGAAGTCCGTCTCACAGCAGACCTACCAGGATGCCCTTACCGCCAGGGATCTTGTCCGGTATCAGCTCGACCAGTCCTCGGTTTCCCTGGAAACAGCAGGGAGAAACCTCAGGGAATGCAGCGTATCTGCCCCCATATCCGGCATCATCACAGACAAATTCGTCAATGAGGGGGAACTCACGGCCCCTTCACAACTCGCATTCGTCATCATGAAGATGGATACGGTCAAGGTCGAGGTGGACCTGCCCGAAGAGATCTTCGGCCTCATGAGACAGGGGAATACGGGGCTCATCACGATCGATGCCATCCCGGACAAGCCGTTTGCCGGAACCATCACCAAGATCTATCCCACCATCGACCCCATGAGCCGCACCTTCAGGGTTACCATCACCCTGGATAATCCCCACCTCCTCGTACGATCGGGCATGACGGCCAGGGCACGGGTCATACAGAAGGCACGCCAGACAGCCCTGTCTGTCCCGAAATCATCACTCGTCCAGGGAGAGGAGGGGTATTTCATCTATAAGCTCGATAACGATACGGTGAAAAAAACCCTGGTGCAGCTTGGCATCGAGGGTGATTCGGCCTTTGAGATCACTCACGGCGTCTCCACCGGGGACAGGGTGGTTATCAAGGGAATCGCAGGGCTCACAGACGGTATGAGGGTGAAGATAACCGGAGAAGCACCTGCCCGGGGTGAATAGCACATGACCATTCCTGAATTCTCCGTCAAGAGACGGATCACCATCACCATGCTCGTTCTCATCATCACGCTGTTCGGGATCGTCTCCCTCTCGGAGCTCGGACTCGACCTCCTGCCGGACCTGGAATTTCCCTACGTTTCCATCGTGACCACCTATGAAGGGGTCGGCTCCGAGGAAATCGAAACCCTGATCACCAAGCCCATCGAAGAGTCGGTGAGCACGGTTGAGGGGATCAAGAAGGTCACCTCCGTGACCGTGGAGGGAATCTCGAGCGTCTACTGCGAATTCCAGTGGGGTACCAATCTGGACTTCGCGGCCCAGGATGTCCGGGAAAAGCTCAGCTGGATCACCGACTTTCTCCCGGAAGACGCTGATTCGCCCATGGTGCTGAAATTCAATGTCGCGGATATGCCCATCATCGAGTACGGGGTCATCGGCATGGAGAACACCCTGCGCCTGAGGCAGTACATCGATGACGTGATGAAGCCGAGGCTCGAGAAGCTCGAAGGCATTGCCTCGGTGTTTGTCTTCGGCGGCAAGGAGCGGGAGATTCAGATCCTGGTGGATCCCCTCAAACTCAAGGCAACCGGCATATCCCTCGACCAGGTGATCAGCGGCGTGCAGACCGGCAACCTGAACCTCTCCGGCGGCCATGTCGAGACCATGAAAAAAGAATACCTGATCAGGACGACCGGCTACTACGAGAGCATCGAAGAGATCAGGGACACCATCATAGCGGTTTCAAAAGAAAATGCACCGGTGAGGCTCTCCGACGTGGCCTCCATCGAAGACGGTTTCAAGGAGACCAGGGGCTATGAGCGCACAAACAGAAAACCCTCGGTAATCATCGCGATCATGAAGCAGTCGGGCGTGAACACCCTCAAGGCGGTAAACCGGGTGAAGGCGGAACTCAAGGCCATTGAAGAGATCATGCCACAGGATATGTCCCTTCACCTCATCCTGGATCAGGGAAGGGTCATCAACAGATCCATCGCCGCCACAGGATCGAATGCCCTGGCCGGCGGGCTCATCGCCATCTGCGTTGTATTCATTTTTCTGCGCTCCTTCCGCCCGACCATCGTGATTGCACTGGCCATACCGCTGTCCATTGTCACCACGTTCATAGGCATGAACATCCTCGGCTATACCTTCAACATCATGACGCTCGGAGGCATCGCCCTCGGGGTGGGTCTGCTCGTGGACAATGCCGTCGTGGTGATAGAAAACACCTTCAGGTACCTGGAAGGGGGCGCTAACCGGGCAGAGGCCGCAGTGGCGGGAGCCACCGAGGTGGGGCTCGCCATAACCGCCAGCACCCTCACCACCGTTGCGGTCTTCCTCCCCATGAGCCTCTCCCAGAGCATTGCCGGCAAGCTTGCCAGACCCCTGTCATTGACGGTCTGCATCGCACTGCTCTCGTCCCTGTTCATCGCCACCTCCATTATCCCGGCGATTGCCGCCACCATATTCAAAAAGGGAAAGGGAGAATACGAGCGGATAGAGAGCCGCGGCTGGACCGGCTGGTTACGCCAGCGGTATTCCACCTGCCTGGGAAGAGCGTTGCACCACAGAGGCATCGTTCTTGGCTCGGCGTTGCTCTTTCTCATCGGGGCCGTCATACTCACTCCGTTTCTCGGAACGGAATTCATGCCCAAGCAGGACTTCCCCATCGCAGTGGTCGACCTGACCCTTCCCGAGGGCATGGTCCTGTCAGAGACCGATCATCTCTCCCGTCAGCTCGAAGAGCTCTTCTTATCCAGGGAGGAAGTGATCACCTGCGGGAGCATGGTGGGAATCACCGTGGATGCGAAGTATGCGGCTGCCCAGGGTGAAATGACCGCAGGGGTCAACAAGGCGCGGATCTTCGCCCGGTTCAACGACAAGGAAGACCGGTTAAAATCCTCCGACCAGATCATCAACGAGGTGCGGGATAGATTTCCCCGGCTCGAGGGCGTAGAGTATACCTTCGAAGATCTCTCAGGGAGCCTGTTCGGCACGGGCAGTTCCCCCATCGAGATCAACATGTACGGTTCCGACCTCGACACCCTCGACACCCTGAGCACTCAGGTCGTGAACCGGTTACGTTCCGTGGAGGGATTCAAGGATATAGACAAGTCTCTGAAGAAGAGCAAACCGGAGCTCCATATAAGGGTCGACCGGGAAAAGGCCTCCAAGATGGGGTTCGGCGTCGCCCAGATAGCCTCCACCGTGGAAACCGGGATGCTGGGAAAGGTCATCAGCCGATATCACGATGCAGGGGATGAATACGACATCAGGGTTCGATTCCAGGAACACTACCGGAAGAATATCGAGGACCTCCAGAATGTCACCCTCCAGTCTCCCCTCGGATTCAGCATCCCCCTGTGGCAGGTGACCAGCCTGGAAAAGAGTGTGGGCCCCATCACCATAAACAGGAAAAACCAGAACCGGGTCGTGACCATTACCGGTTCCACCTTCGGGAGGGACCTCGGAAGCATCAGCGCGGATATCCAGGAGATCATGAAGTCCACGAGCATGCCCGAGGGGTACTTCTCTGACCTCTCGGGGAGCTTCGAGGATATGCAGACCTCGTTCCATGAGCTCGGCAAGGCATTCATTGTGGCCATACTGCTCATCTACATGGTCATGGCCGCCCAGTTTGAATCGCTCACCCAGCCGCTCATCGTCATGTTCACCCTGCCGCTGGCCTATGTCGGAATGGTCGGGGGCCTTGCAATCACGGGGAAAACCATCTCGGTTCCGTCATTCATGGGCCTGATCATCCTCATGGGGATCGTGGTCAATAACGGCATCGTCATGATCGACTATATAAACCGATTGAGGAGCAGCGGCATGGAAAAGACCGCTGCCATCATACAGGGCGCCGGCATCAGGCTGCGTCCCATCCTCATCACCTCCATCACCACGATAACCGCCATGCTGCCCATGGCACTGTCAACTTCCGAGGGGGCCGAGATGAGATCACCCATGGCTGTTTCCGTTTCATTCGGCCTTCTCTTCGCCATGGTGCTCACCCTCTTCGTGGTTCCTTCGGCATATTCCCTGCTGGATGCGCTCTCTTCAAGGATACGAAAAAAGGCCGGCATGATCGTCATCGGTCCGGAATAGAGGGCACTTGATACTGCCTCCACAAGTGTGTTAACCAGTGCTCATGACTACCACACTGACCCTGAAAGACGAACTCTCAAAGGTGCTCCAGTGTTCGCCGGCCGAACGCGCCAGCACTATTATCGACTCACCCTACACCAGGGAGATCCTCGAGGAGCTCTCGGCTCAGGAGGCCTACCTGATCATCAAGGATTGCTGGGGATCAGACAGTCAGATTCTGCTCCAATACGTCCCGCCGGAGACCATATGCCACTTCATCGACATGGACTGCTGGGAGAAGGACAGCATCTCCGTAGAAAACCTCCTGGAATGGCTCTGGGAAATCTACAATGCATCGGTCGAAACCCTCCAGGATGCCCTCGAGGTCATCGACCTGGATCTTGTCATCCTCCTCTTTCAGTCCTACATCGAGGTGGTCCAGGTCGTGCCTACCGACGAAAACATTTCCGATCTCCTCAACGAAGGGTATGAGAGCGTTGATGATATTTACTACTTCCGGTTCACCCAGGAGGATGAAAAGATTCAGCTCCTCAAAGACATGCTGAACCTCTTGTTTACCAACCACCACAACATCTATTACGGCATCATGCAGGGGGTTGTATGGGAGCTCAAGAGCACTATGGAGGAGAGTATCTACGAGCGACGAACCTTACGGCTCATGGAAATGGGCTTCCCGCCTCCGGACGAGGCCATGAGCATCTATCAGCGCATCAAGCCCGATAAGCTCCTCAACACGGGCATCAGGAAGGAAAAAACCCCGGTTGTCGATGAGGCAAAGACCTTTCTTCCCGCCCTGTACAGGGAACACTTTTCCGAGAACAGGGGGCTTATCGTCAAGACCCTCGAAGAGACCTCCCCGGAAACCCGCGACCGGTTCGTCTACGAGATGATCTATCTGGCCAACAAAATCACCATGGCTGATTACAAGCCGCTCAACGAGGTCAATGAGCTCAAGACAAGCATCGACAAGGCCACCTCGATCGCATCGCTGGGGCTTGCCGTTTTCATGAAAGAGCATAATTCCACCGCGCCTGCCGTCGTGGAGAACATCAATGCCGAGACGTTGTTCTCTCTCGGATACAATCTCATACTCGAGCAGCAGCAGAGACTGAAGTCGCTGCTGCGTGAAATCGACCTGACCATGATACCCCAGAGCCTGAGCGAGTACCTTGACGGCCTCCTGAAGAAACGACCCCGGTACAAGGATTCCGAATTCTCCTGCGCTGAGCAGCTTGAGCAGGTGAGGGAAAGCATCGACAGGATCGAGGCCATGGCGCTGATCATGGCCGAACTCGGGTGGAAAGAAGAGCCGGCCCTGCTCAGGGGGACCAATACAGGGACAAACCTTGATATGGAGACTATCCTCCTTACCTCGCTCGCAGTCAATTTCCTGGATAAGCAGCCTCGTTTCAGACCCCTGTCCAGCAGGGAGTTACAGGTCTTCGTACACGAGACAACGCATATCGATTCCCGGGGACTGCGCGTTTTTACCCCCGCGTTCAAAGACGATCTCCCGGTCTTTCTCGGCAGTCTCAACCAGGGCATCGATAATCGCCTCATCAGGGATGTATCGAACCTTCTCACAGCCAGGTTTGAGGAAGAGGTCTCCGCGGTACGTGATCTGGAGAGCCTCGACCCCCGCTTTATCACCTGTTTTGTGGTGCAGATCACAGAATAACCCTGCCCTGGCATATATCCCTTTTCCTGCTAGCCGATATCACCGCACGAGTCTGATAGAAGATTATTGAAAGTTGATGCACGGACATTATCCTATAAGGATACCCATTGAGGAGGTGGAGCGGTGAAAACCAGTATAGGCCTGTTTCTGGTGATATTCTTTTTCGCTGTGGCAATCGGTGTCTCAAACGCCTTTTCCCAGACACCAGCCGGTGGACAGGGAGATCCGGGGAGTCTTGTCATGAAGGCGTGCACGAAGTGCCACAACACCAAGAGAATCTGCACCAATCTCGGGAACAAGAGCGCAGAGCAGTGGGACATCACGATAACGAGGATGATGGGAAAAGGCGTCCCCCTCGAAGAGGCTCAGAAACAAACACTACGAGACTACCTGGCTGATCTTGCTCCTGGATCGGCACCGGTCTGCCCGTAAGGGGCACCAGGTTCTCCCGGCAACCCACAACCACAGGAGACAGCTGCAGAGACGGCGACCGTCCGGAGCAGGAGACTATGAACAGGAGGGAGAACCTCGACTTCTGCCCTTGACTTTTCCTTACCCTGCTGATATCTTTCTGCCGTTATCCTGACACTGTAGTGGTGTATTTCAGACATATTTCATTAGATTGGTCGTTCTTGCTTTATTTCTTGCACAATTGCTCATCTTCATGGGTTTTCTGTCAGACCACACACCAGCGGGGGAGCACACACATGAAAAACCGGCGGGCAAACAGAAGAACCACCTTGCACAGGAAGGTAGATGCAATCATCACCTATAGCGACACACTCAAAGATGCACGATATTGTTGTGTCAGCGACGTGAGCAGCCAGGGCATGTTCCTGAAGACAGACACCGTCCTGGAGAAAGATTCCTATGTGAACCTGAAGATATGCCCTGAAGAACTGCCTGAAAAATCCCTGTGGGTTCAGGGGCTCGTCGTGAGGACAGCAACAACGGGAATGGCCATAGAGTTCACCTACACCGATAAGGACGATGTCCCGAGCTTATTGGCCCATTACTACCCGTACGGCTGAACCGGTATCGCTACCGGTAGTCCACAGGCGGCCTCCTCTCAGGGACATACTCGTGGGGGAGTTGTCCCTCGTTCCACTCCTTCGAGACGTAGAGATTGCAGTAGCAGCTCCCGTATGCCTCCACATCAGCCTCCCGGTAGACACACGGACAGATGATGTCCCGGTCCTTTTCCTTGTCTTCAGAAGCCAGCCTGCACGGACATGACATGTAGCCGTAGCGTTCCTTATTGACCAGGAGGGCATCGAGAAGGTCGAACACCCTCTCCCGATCCTGGTTGAAGTAATACCCTTTGGGCTCCTGGACCCTCCTGAGCATCTCGTAGAGCTTTCCCACATCCCTCATAACCCCAGGGCCTCCCTGATCTCGCTTTCCCTATAGCCCACGATTATCCTGTCCCCGATGATGATCGTAGGGAAGGTGCACTGCGGATTAAACCTCTTGACCTCTTCCACGGCCCCCTGGCGCTGTTCACCCTGAAGCAGATCCACGTCGGTAAACTCATACTCCACCTGATTGTCGTTCAAGAATTTCTTGGTTGCCCTGCAATGGCTGCAGGTGCTCAAGGTATAGATCCTGATCTTGTCCAGCATGGTCATAATCCTCCTCTCTTATTGAGTTAATAGTATGCGTCCGCACACAATTCAATAGGTTATGTCCCACTCCCCTGTCCACACCGGTACTTCCCGGGTGATCCGGAGCACTGGGATGGACCTTCCGCCCCAGATTCTTGAAGATGTCGAGCTTTCTTCTGCCCCGGTCATCATAGTCTTATCAGAAAACCCAATCTCGCTCACCTTGATCGCCCAAGTGAAAACAAGGTGTATGTACTGACGGTTATCCTGCACATCCATGGCGGCCTCGGCCTTAATATACGTGATGATGAAGGCTAATCCGGTTATGATATTTTTCCCGTTGACCCTAGACAAATACAAACAGGGGCTTATCTTTTATTAATTATTATCAGGGGAATTGGCAAAATTCCCTGATAGAGGAGACTGAGGATACACTTGTTTGAGTATATGCTGTGACTATAAAATGATGTAGTTTAATGGCACCTAACTTATTTGTTCTCACTCTGCACTTTAAACGTGTTGTGTTCCCGGGCCGTTATAAGATTTTACACTACAGATTCCAGGGATATATTTAAGTGATTGAATTGATTGGTATTATAAACTTCCTCAATGCTGAAAACCTTTTTTTTGAGAAGGGGCCTATCACCTTCTGATGCGGAGCTCTATACACAATTCTTCAGGAATCCACCGTTCCGGATCACCATGCACTAAGGTCCATATCCCTGGAACCCCGATAAAACTTACGGCCAGACCTCGAGCAGGAGGCACGCCCGTTCGAACTTCATTGGAGGAAGGAGGCTATGCATGAAATTTAACTGGATACTGTTTCTGTGGATTACCATCACCGGCCCGATCATCATGCATGGATGTGCAACTCCGGAGGTATCACCGATCCCTCTCGAGCCCTCTGCCGGCAATCAGACTGTGCTGCCTGATTACTACCTTCAGCCGGGTGACAACCTGGATATCAAGTTTTTCTATAATCCTGAATTGAACGAGAATGTGACCATCAGGCCGGATGGCAAGATTTCTCTCCAGCTCGTCGATGAGGTTGCTGCGGCTGGGCTCACCCCCAAAGACCTGGATGATGTGTTGACAAAAAAATACAAGGGGCAGCTCAAAGAGCCCATCATCGCCGTTATTGTCAAGACCTTTGAAGGCCAGAGAATATATGTGGGGGGTGAGGTCACTACGCCCCAGGTTCTCACTGTTGTCGGAAGGATCAATGCGCTCCAGGCCGTCTTTAACGCGGGCGGGTTCACGCCCGATGCCAAACTCTCCAGCACCATCATTGTCAGGAAGGGGCCGGATAATCGGCCCATTATAAGAATAGTTGACCTGGAACAGGCGCTTATGGGAACCCTTGCCGAAGAGGCCTACACCCTCATGCCCTATGACATGGTCTATGTACCCAAGACCTCCGTGGCAAAGATGGATGAATTCCTGACACACATCTACAATTTCATTCCACGCAACATCGGGCTCGGCTTCACCTATGAACTCCATTCTGCTGACGGCGATTAGACAATCATCACCTCAACAGACCCACGCACTGACCAACACAATGCTGCGCAGAAAACACTGTCGCCGGTATTCCCGAATGCCACGGGGTTAAACGGTACCTATCCTAAAATAGCCTCATCGGAAGGAGGAACCTCATAATGGATAAAATCTATGCCGTGCGTACATCACTGAGAGATATCCTCACGGTGGTATTCAAATATCACCATATCGTCCTCTTCATCTTTTTCACGGTGGTATCGACTGTCACGGTGATCTCTCTTTTGATGCCTAAGGTATATGAAGCCACATCAAAGGTCATGGTGAAGGTCGGCAGGGAAAATGTGTACATGCCCACCAGCCCGACCATGAGAGAGAACCAGCCGGTGCTCTTTGATTATTCCAGGGAAGAACGGATCAATTCCGAGGTTGAGATACTCAGAGGACGCAACCTCATCGAAAAGGTAATCAGCGACCTGGGAGTGAAAAAAATATATCCCGACATTGACAAGAAGCCACTTATTTCCAATCCATTCTCAAGAGACGCCGAATCTGTCGAAAAGGAAAACCTCCTCTTCATGAACGCTGTTCTTGTCTTTATGGACAACCTTCGCATTGAGGCATTACGAAAATCAGATATCATTGATATCAGGTTCCAGCATAACGATCCCATGATTGCTGCCCAGGTCGTGAACAAACTCATCACCGAGTTCCTGGAACTTCATTTGAATGTCTACAAAAAGACCCACGGTTACGATTTTTTTGACAAGCAGGTTTCCATCTTAAAGACAAAATTACAAGAATCCGAGGATGAGTATTCTGCCTTCTGTCGCGAAAACGAAATCACCTCACTCGATGAACAGAAGAGCCTCCTGCTCCAGACTATTTCCGCCCTGGAGGCAGACCTTGCCCGGACACGAACTGAAATAGGGGGAAATGAGGGAAAAATGGAAGCCTTAAGGGGCAATGCAGCACTCGACATCAGAGAAAGCAACATGGGTGAAGAAACCGAGCTCAATCCCCAGACTATCAGTGCAATTAAAACCAGGCTCAACGAGCTGCGCCTGGAGGAAGAAAATCTGCTGGGACGGTTCACGGAAAAGAGTATACCGGTGGTGAATATCAGGAAAGAGATCGCCAAGGCACAAAAATTATTGAAAACCGAAGAAGAGACCTATCATGACAAGGCGATCACGAGCATAACGCACAACCTCAATGCCCTGCGTAAAAGAGAACTGATCCAGTCGGCACAGCTCAAAACCTACCAGCTGGAACTCAACCGGATCAAGGGATTGGAAATAAGATTAAGAGACCTGCAACGCAAGGTGACCTTAAACGAAGATACCTATCAGCTCTATGTAAAGAATATGGAGGAGGCCAGGCTCTCACAGGCCATGGATACGCAAAAGATTGCAAATATCAGTGTGGTTGAACCGGCTCTTCCACCTATAGAACCCATCAAGCCCAAGGTGTTGCTGAATATTGCCCTTTCCATAGTGCTCGGCGGACTTACCGGTATACTGGCTGCACTTTACCGGGAGTACATCCTGCACAGCTTCAATAACCGGGAAGAAGTTCAGAAACACCTTGATCTACCGGTCCTGGCATCCATTCCCGAATTTGAATGAACGCATGGACGTTGTCTCATGAGGCTCACCTGCCGCCAAGGTAGGCTTTATTCACAGGTACGGTCACGTGTATACACAACTCTATCATTTTACAGAAAAACCCTTTAACTTAACCCCTGACCCCAAATTCCTCTACCTGACCTCACAGCACAGAGAGGCCCTGGCATCCATGATCTATGGGATCAGGGAGCGCAGGGGGTTTATCTCCATTACCGGAGAGGTGGGTACGGGAAAGACCACCCTCATATACACCCTGCTGAACAATCTCAGTGAAAAGGAGAAAACGGTCTTTCTCTATCATACGAATACGACCTTCGAACAAATCCTGGAAAACATCCTTCTTGAACTCGATATCAAGGTTACAAATCAAGACAAGATCTCCCTTCTCCGAAAGCTCAACGAGTATTTGATCCATAAGCTTAACCGTGATGAAACACTCGCGGTTATCATCGACGAGGCCCAGAATCTCTCCAAGGAAGTGATGGAAGAACTTCGCATGCTATCAAATCTCGAGACCTGCAAATCAAAGCTGCTGCAGATGGTCCTCGTGGGCCAGCCGGAGCTTGAAATAAAGCTGAATTCTCCGGACCTGAGACAGTTGAAACAGCGTATCGGGATCAGGCGTCAGATCAAACCCCTGACGTTCGAGGAATCCAGGGCGTATATCGAGCATCGTCTGCAGCACGTGGGAAGCACCATTTCCAAGGTCTTTACCCCGCAGGCGATCTCCATGATCTGCAGATATTCCAAGGGCATTCCGCGCAACATAAATGTGATCAGCGAAAACGCCTTCCTCATCGGGTATAGTCTCTCGAAAAAAAAGATCACTGCTCAGATAATCAAGGAAGTGATCAGCGACATGAGTGGATCTCTCTCCCTCCAGGAACCATCCGAGGCGAACACCTATTTTGTTCCTAATTTCAGAATGATTGCCGCAGGGGCGGTCCTCCTGTTATTATTCGGTGCAGTTGCTTTCATGGGAACCGAGTACCTGAAATCCAGAAACCCCGAGGTGCCGGCAAGCAACGGATCGGCCATCCAGCATATTCCCGCCTCTCCCCTGCAGGGCAAAGCCCCTGTCACCGGAAATACCGTACGACCCGTCAACTCGCCACCTGCCCCGCCCGTGGAGAAGCAGGGACAGGGCTACCTTATTCTCAGGACGGTCACGGTCAAAGACGATGATAACCTATCCTCCCTAGCCCAGCACTATTACGGCATGTCCAACGAAACCCTGCTCGATATCATCCTGATGGCAAACCCTCAAATCACGGATGTCAACCGTATTTCCAGAAACCAGCAGATAGATCTCCCTGAGATCAATCATGATTCTCTTATCATTAAATCGCCCGACAATACGTACAAGATCCATGTCGGAACCTACAATTCGTTACTCCATGCCAGGGACTTCTATTATGAATATTCCCTGATCGGAAAAGAAGTCGATATCATACCGCGGAAGGTCTCAGACAAGGAGAGCTGGTACCGGGTGGTCGTAAGCACGTTCGAAACAAGGGATGAGTGTCTCAAAACCCTCGCAACCCTGAGGCAGAAGGGACTCCTTCCTGTATACTAGTGGACCTAAGCCTATCGGACATAAGATCTCGTCGAGATTTTCATTAACTACGCATTGGGGGGCACTGCATGGCAAAGACATATGAAGCCTTGATGAAAGCGGAGAAGGCAAAGGAGATAAGGCCTGAAGAGATCAAGGTTTTTGATATCAAACCCAAGCCCAAGGTTAGCCTGCCGGTATCCTTGAAGATCCCGTTTCAGATTGAAGAAGAATATCACCGAATGAAACATAAGATCTCCATCGCACTGCCGGAGATAAAGAAAAAGGCCCTCTTATTTTCCAGTACATCGGAAGGAGAAGGGACGTCCAGTATCATTCTGGGCTTTGCTACCACCATCGCCAAGGGAAACGAGAAGGTTCTCCTGGTCGACGCCAATATCCGAAGCCCCTCCCTCCACGATTTCCTGAACCTCGAGAAGAAAACCGGCTTTGTCGAACTGGTCCTGGGTGAGTGTTCGCTCAGGGATGTCATGAAAGAGACGTCACACTCCAATCTGTCGGTAATCACTGCAGGCATTCTCCATTCCAATCCGTTCTCGCTTTTTGAATCGGCAGTGCTCACTACACTCATTGATCAGATGAAGGCAGAGGCAGACTGGGTTCTGTTCGATTCCCCTCCCATCAACACCTATATCGATTCTATTGCCCTGGCTTCCAGGATGAACGGGGTCGTCCTGGTGGTACAGGCCGAGAAAACGCGATGGGAAGTGGCCCAGACGGCAAAGACCAGAATAGAAACTGCTCACGGCGAAATACTAGGGGTCATATTGAACAGGAGAAAAATGTACATACCTGCGTGGGCATACAACCTTTTATAGAAAGGTCAGTCAGGCAATCAATACCTGCGTGCGCCGATACGTCACCGGCGTATTCGACCTCGCTTAAGCGGTAGTGATAAGGGAATGTGGAAGATGACTCTCTGGAAATTCTGGAAGAAAACAGAGCCTGCCGGGGGCTTCCGGCACATGGATGCCGGCTGCGGAATCAGACCGAGCGCCGAATTCCGGGTTCTTCTCGAACATGAACGGGCCAGGAGCGACCGCAACGGCAGTGAATTCTCGGTTATAGTCCTCTATGCCGGGCAGCTGTATAACGATAAAAAATCAGTGATGAATTTTATCCGGGTGCTCAGGCAGAGAATCCGCACAACCGAAGAAATCGGGTGGCTGCAGGAAGACTACAGCATCGGAGTGCTCCTGCCGGATACCCCCTTTCAGGGTGCTGAGAAATTGGCTCATGACCTCAGTACCATGGTGGAGAGACAGCAGACAGCACCTTCATATAAGATCTACACCTATCCGTCCCACTGGTTCGGGGGGAAACAGGAAGATGACTCCCGCAGGGGAGAGACCCCGTCTGCAAGCTTCCCTGACTCGACAGGACCGCACAATTCACGGGCGCACATGGACGGGCTGGAATCATTGCTGAAACCGGAACTGCCCGCATGGAAACGCTTTTTTGATATAACCGGGGCACTCGCAGGCCTGGTTCTCCTCTCTCCGGTATTCCTGTGTATTGCGGTGCTGATCAAAACAGTTTCCCCTGGTCCGGTTTTTTTCAGGCAGAAAAGAGTGGGCTTTCTTGGAACACCTTTTGTCTGCTGGAAATTCCGCACCATGAGTGTTGATGCCGATCCGTCTCTGCATCAGGATCATGTGCTCGAACTGATCAGGAATGATGAGCCCCTGAAAAAACTGGACAATGACGACTACCGGATCATCCCCTTTGGGAAAATACTGCGCAAATCCTGCCTGGATGAATTACCGCAACTGATCAATGTGCTCAGAGGCGAAATGAGCCTTGTCGGACCACGCCCGGATGTTCCCTATTCTGTTGAGAATTATCAGCAATGGCAGACCATGCGCGCGTATACCCATCCCGGTCTCACGGGCCTGTGGCAAATACAGGGGAAAAACAGGACAACCTTCACGGAAATGATCCGCATGGATATCAATTATGTGAGCCACAGATCGCTGTGGATGGATACCAAGATACTGTTGCTCACCATCCCCAGCATCGTGACCCAGATCCTGGACAACTCCCAGCGGCAGATTCACCGGTGAAGGAGCACAAGGGGATAGACTGACAATGAAAAACAAAAGGATCGTCGTGACCGGAGGAGCGGGTTTTCTTGGCTCACATGTCGTCAGGTTGTTGCTGGAACATGACCATGATGTCGTTGTGCTCGATGATTTCTCGAACGGAAAGATGTTTCATTTAGAGCATGTTGCCGCCCATCCCAGGCTGAACATCATCGAGGGCGACATTACCTGCATGGATGAGGTTGAAGAGGCCTTTGCCGGGTGCAGTATCGTCATCCACCTTGCCGTACTGGGGCTGCGTGAGTCTATCAGGGATCCGCACCGGGTCAACGAGGTGATCGTTCACGGCACCATGAACTGCCTGGATGTGGCGAGACGCAACGGCATCGAGTTATTCCTGAATTGTTCGTCTTCGGAAGTGTATGGAACCGCCCTGTACAACCCAATGGACGAAGACCATCCGCTCAACCCGGAGACCCCCTATGCCGCGGCCAAGGTGGCCCAGGACATGTATGTGTACTCCTTCGGCAGGACCTACGGGCTCGAGTGGACAACGATCCGGCCGTTCAACATGTACGGGCCGAACTCGCACTGGCAGGGTTCCCGCGGAGAATTGATACCGAAGATGATTGTCCGCGCCATGAACAGACAGCCCCTGGTCATCTTTGGTGATGGGAGCCAGACCCGTGATTTCATCTATGTCGAAGACGCTGCCCGGGCAGTGCTGGCCGTTGCCGAGAATCCTGCCTGCCGGAGAACCTGTATCAATTTTTCCAGCGGGGTTGCAACATCGGTCAGAACCATCGCTGAACTGATCTGTCAGTACTATGATCTTGAACCGGATGTATTTATCCGCAGCGAGGCACCAAGACCCGGAGATGTGCGGTTTCATCTCGGAGATAATACCAAGTTTAAAGAGATGTTGGGGTTTTCCCCGGAAACAGTCATCAATGAGGGCATGGGCCGGACGATTGCATGGTTTGAATCGTTACCGAAATCGCCCGAAGAACTGCTCTCGCAGGAGGTCCTCAGGGGCTGGGAATAGGCCATGCTGGAAGGAAAGACATTTCTGGTAACCGGCGCTACCGGCAGATTGGGCTGCGAGACGGTTCTCCGCCTGGAAGAACTGGGGGCCACGGTACTGCCCCTGGTACTGCCGGGTTATCCGCCCAAGCCAAAACGTATCCCGTGGAAGGCCAGGAGCGAACCGCTTGTGGTTACCACCACTGAAGACCTGAACCGGCTCATGGCACCGGACTATGTCATCAATTTCCACTGGAGGGTGGATCGCAGCCTTTCATACACCGCGCAGTTGCTTTTTGAGATCGACAGCAATATTCACTGCCTCGTACCCTTGTGGGAATGGCTCGTGAAAAAGCCGGTCAAGCGCTTTGTAAACATATCGACCCTGAAGGTGTTCAGTCACCTCAATGAGAATCCCGTTTCCGCTGAAACCGAACCCCGTCCACTGTCCCCTTACGGTATTGCCAAGCTCGCCGCAGAGCACTTCTTTGATGCATACTTTTCCGAAGCCGGCAGGCCTGTGGTACATCTTCGGCTCTGCTCCGTGGCTTCCTGCGGGGAAAACCCTTCCCACCTGATGAGTCGACTGTATGCCGGCGCCTTTGAGAATCAGAGAATCATCGTAAACAAGGGCCACCTCTGCACTATCCTCTACATCGATGACGTGGTGGATCTTGTGATACAAGCGGCCCTGGCAGCTGATTCCCCGAGATATCTCATCACTACTGATCCCTTGAAAACAGAACAGGTGGTTGCCCAGTTTGAGGGCATTACCCACCAGAAAGTCCAGGCCGACTTCGTTGATCTGGAGCCGGGCATTGCGGATCCGGCCTTTGAATCGGATATCGAAGAGTTGAGGACCGACTGGACGCGATGCACCTCACTTGAGTCACTGATCAAAAAGTTTATTCATGCGTGTAGCAAAAACGAGGTCAAGACTTTTTGCTCGCACATATCCATACCAAAATTATTTGCGGGAGGGACATAATGCAAAAAGTTCTTACTGTTGCCGTAGTGGGTTATGGGTACTGGGGGCCAAATATCGTGAGAAATTTCAGTGCGGTTGAACTGATAACATCCATTTTTGTCTGTGATATAAACCGCGATGCCCTCAGATGTGCGAAAAAGAATTACCCGGCGATCAATTTGACCACGGATTTCCATGAAATACTCTCTTCCCCGGAAATCGACGCCGTTGCCATCGTCACGCCGGTTTTTACCCATTATGAACTGGCAAAGAAGGCCCTGGAGAACGGGAAACACATCTTCGTGGAAAAACCCTTCACCTCCAGTGTTGCACAGGCCGAGGAACTGATTGAACTCGCGGAGAGAAAGAATCTCAAGATTATGGTCGACCACACCTTTCTCTTCACCGGCGCGGTGAGAAAGATCAGGGAATTGATCGATGAGGGGTTGCTCGGCGACTTGTACTACTACGATTCCATGAGGGTGAATCTGGGGCTTTTTCAGCACGACGTGAATGTGATATGGGATCTGGCACCCCATGACCTCTCCATAATGGATTATATCATCGATGAGAAACCGGAGGCCATATCAGCCAACGGCAGACCGCATTTCGGCAATTCGCTGGAAGATGTGGCTTTTCTTACGGTCTTTTTCAACAACAACATCATCGCTCATTTTAATGTGAACTGGCTCTCCCCGGTGAAGGTTCGTACCACCCTCATAGGCGGTGAGAAGAAGATGGTGGTATGGAACGACCTGGATGCCGACGAGAAGATCAGGGTCTACGACAAGGGGGTGAAGGTCATGAACAGGGAAGGGATATACAACCTCCTCGTGAGCTACAGATCGGGAGATATCTGGTCTCCCAAGATCCAGGAAACCGAAGCCCTCAGGGTCGAGGCAGAATATTTCGTGGACTGCATCCTCAATGACAGGAAACCGATCAATGACGGGCACGCCGGCCTGAGGGTGGTCAAGATGATGGAGGCCTCCACGGAATCCCTGCGGAATGAAGGAAGGCCGGTGAGGCTGGCGACATAGGACTCCCCTGCCGGTTCTGTCATGTCATCGGTCAAAACATCAATCCCTGTCAATACCTGCATGCTGAACGATTCCAGCCATGTCTGCATAGCTGCGGATGTCCTGCTCGGCAAGGATGTAAAACTATCCAGATTCATCAACCTGTACGGCTGCAGTGTCGGCGAAAACACGAAGATCGGTGCCTTTGTCGAGATACAGAAAAACTCTCGAATCGGCAAAAACTGCAAGATCTCCAGTCATACCTTTATCTGTGAGGGCGTCATAATCGAGGACAATGTCTTTGTCGGCCATAATGTCACCTTCATCAATGATTCCTACCCCTGTGCCACAAATCCCGATGGCACCTTGCAGACAGAATCGGACTGGGTGTGCATCCCCACGGTGGTGAAACAGGGCGCGAGTATCGGGTCGGGAGCAACCATACTCTGCGGGCTCACTATCCATGAAAATGCCATCATCGGCGCGGGCAGTGTGGTAACGAAAGATGTCCCCCCAGGCGTTATTGTTGCCGGAAATCCGGCAAGGATATTGAGGGCATTTCCTAAAAAATAACCGGCTGCACGGAGCCTGGCTAAAGGAAAGAGGCTGCGCATACGACCATCAGCGACGACTTGACCGCAGTCTCTTCAAACAGGTTCAATCTATCTTTTTCAACAACGCAATCAGGAAGGAATCACTTTTCAGAAAGGAGAGGAGCATGACAATACCATTCCTCGATCTTGCTACACCTCATCGTGAACTCAAGGAAGAATTAGTGGAACTGTTCACCGATATCCTTTTGTCCGGCAGATTTGTGGGCGGACCGGTGGTGGAAAATTTTGAAAGAGAGTTTGCTGCGTACTGCAACGTGAATTACTGCGTAGCGGTCGGCAGTGGAACAGATGCCCTGCGGTTTGCATTGATGGCTTCAGGCATTGAACGAGAAAGCATCGTCCTCACCGTGCCGAACACATTTATTGCCACTACAGAAGCCATTTCCCAGGCAGGTGCCATTCCGGACTTTGTCGATATCAATGAACAGACCTACAATATGGATCCTGAAAAACTCCGGGACTATCTGGAAACACACTGTGTGTGGGATGCCGCAACCCTCATGCCCGTACACCGCCTCACCCAAAGGCCTGTCAGCGCAGTGATCCCGGTTCATCTTTATGGTCAGATGGCGGATATGGACCCCATCACTGACCTTGCCCGTCAATACAATCTGAAGGTCATAGAGGATGCCTGTCAGGCCCATGGGGCCCAGTACTATTCGAGCCTGAGCCGACAATGGGAGACAGCAGGCTCCATGGGAGTGGCCGCTGCCTTCAGCTTTTATCCCGGGAAGAACCTCGGTGCCTGTGGCGAGGCAGGGGCGATAACCACCAACAGCGAGGAACTCGCCCACAAGGCGAGGATGCTTCGCGATCATGGTCAGTCACAGAAATATTGTCATGAACTCGAGGGGTATAACGGCAGGATGGACACTCTACAGGCAGGAATCCTTAGCGTGAAGCTGCGATACCTCGATGACTGGATAGCCAGGAGACGGCAGGCTGCCCGGTGGTATAATGAGTTCCTCGAAGAGCTCGAGGAGGTGATCACGCCTGCAGAATCAGCATTGTGTAAGAGCGTGTATCATCTCTATATACTGCGAACAGCCAGGAGAGATGAGTTAAAGGAGTATCTCACAGCCCACAATGTCGATGTGGGGCTGCACTACCCCACCCCGCTCCATAAACAAAGGGCCTACATGGGTCGACAATTCTCGTACAGTGCCTATCCCGTCACCGAGAAGGTTTGCCGTGAAATACTGTCGCTGCCCATGTTTCCCGGGTTATCCAGGCAAGATATTTCATTTATCGCACACCTGATACAGGATTTCGACTATGATGAGAAGACATCCCCTCTCTATGAACCCCATGATCTGACCGGATCCCCTCGATCTGAATGATAAATCCATGAGCCTGATATTATTCGGCAAGAATACGGCAATTTATGCGATCGGCAATGTGGGCCTGAAAGCGGCTTCATTCCTGCTTGTTCCTCTCTATGCCCATAGTCTCACATTGAAAGATTATGGCTTACTGGCAACCCTACTGATAACTATACAGATAATGCTTATTCTCATGAGCCTTGGAATGCGCACGAGCCTTATCCGTTTTACCCAGGAGTATCTGGATAATAAACAGATAGGGGCACTATTGGGAACAACACTCCTGGTCAATGTCTTGGGGGGGCTATCCATCACTTCTCTTGCGGTGTTCTTCCTGCTTCCCTTTTTCCAGGCCGTCCTTCACACGCAAACCGTTCATGTTCTCATAATCCTTACCTGCACCGGTGCCTTTGTACAGTCTTTAAGCCTTCACGTCATGTCTTATTACCGGGCACGTCATCAGGCCATGAAATTCATGAGCGTGGGCATCTCTTCGGCACTCCTGCTCTTTATCACCACCTTTATAGCCCTGCGGATGTACCACCTCGGTATCATCGGCGCACTGAGCGCATATATCCTCACCCACACCATTATCTTCTGCTATATAACCTTGGAAGTGATCATGAAGAATGGTCTGTGGATTACACCCTCCCTGATCCCGCGGCTCGTACGGTTCGGTTTTCCTCTTGTTTTTTCAATGGTAGGAGGTTCCGTTCTGGTGGAATCGAGCATCTATTTTTTGAGTTATTACCATGACCTCGAAACTGTTGCCGTGTATTCGCTTGGGTTTAAATTATCACAACTGGTTGCAATCACGGTTATTCTGCCTTTTCAACTGGCCTTTCAGCCTTATGTGTTTTCCCACTTGAAAGACACGCATATAAAAGATCAGCTTCCTAGAATGTTTATCTATTTTCTCCTCTCGATCACCTTCATGTCTTTCATTATCATCCTGGGTTCGCACATCATACTGCCAGTTATCGCACCCCCTGCATATGCCCAGGCCTTTGACGTACTCCTGCAGCTATTACCTCTGACCGCTCTGCTCGGTGTCCACTATTTCAGTGAAACCCTCCTCAGTGCTGTAGAAAAGACACACATCATCGGCCTGACCATGACAGCTTGTGCAGTGTTCTGTCTGGTGTTGAATTATCTGCTTATTCCATCATTGAACTGGCATGGTGCGGTCATCGCATCCAATGTCTCATTTTTTATAGTTGGATTCACCCTCTTTCTCATCGGCACACGGGCACTGTCCCTTCATATAGAATGGTACAGCGTATCAGCTATCGTACTGCTGTTTTCTGTTTTTCTGTTCATGATTTTCTTATTGAATAATCTTGGCCAGATTGCCTTTTACAGTGGCTGGGGCCTCATGTTTTCAACAAGCGTGGTGTTGTTATACAATGGCCTCTTCTTCAACAAGCAGGAACGGATCATCTTCAAAAATTCTGCAGCCAAGCTGAAATCCGTTATCTCTTCCTAACCCCGGTATGCACTATGCCCTTCACTCATAATATGGACATGTTGACTTTATCGCTCATCGGTTCCATTGGATTGTTCTTAGTAATTATTATATTTTTCTGGTCTCAGAGACGCTATGAGCTTGTAATACTTATGCTCCTTCTTTCTCCATGGGTTCATTTTCTCTTTGCAACGAATATTCCGCAGAGTCCTGAGGAAGTACTGGGGGCAACCGTTGTAGAGCCTTCTACCTATATTCGACTGAGCATCGTGCTGTTTGCCGGTAGTATCGGTGCATTCAAATTCTTCCATTTGAAATCATCCAGTGACGAAAAGATTCCGGGATCTCTTTTTATTTTTGGAATATTTTTATTATACGCGTTACTATCGACAAGCTATTCTATCGATCGGACATTTACCTTTATCCGTTCCACCGAATTTATCGCATTCTTCTGTTTCTTAATGGGACTTTTCTTTTGGCTGAGAGACTCATCCTATATGGATAGAACCATAGATATCTTCTTTTTCATCATCGTCTCCGCAACGATTTTAAATGTCAGCACACTTGTATTGTTTCCCGATCGGGCATGGTGGTGGCAGGCACCGGGCCGCTTCCAAGGGTTTATGTCTCATCCCAATACGTTGGGCGGCTTCTGTATGATATCGTACCCAATATTGCTGTGGGAGTATAATCGCCAAGGCACTCCAGGCAGGATATTCGTTATCTCACTTCTGCCTGTGCTGTTGTTGATGCATGTACTATCCGGATCCCGTACGTCTCTCGCTGCTTCTTTCATTGGTTTTGTCGCCTGGCAAATCGTTCTCAAGAAAAAGCTCACGTTCCTCCTGATAGCTGCTTTCGTCCTGTTTGGCGGATACTTCCTCGTGCAAAGTCAACTCCCAAGCTTTGAGCGGGCTGAAGGTAACAGCATAACCCACCTCACCGGAAGAACTCAGTTCTGGGTTGGAAGCCTTGAACTGGCCATTGAAAGACCCCTTCTTGGATACGGATATGCCGTCGAGGGAAAAATATGGGAGGATCCGCGTTTTCAATCAAATAAATCCCAATTGTGGATGGGCAGTGCAAAAAGCTCGATACACAACGGCTACCTGTCGGTTGCCATTGGCCTGGGATTCATGGGACTGCTCATATGGCTGGCAATTATTATACCTCCTATATGGAAAATACTCTATCTCCCAGGAGATTACTACAAGGCGCTTTTCCTGGTGATGATGATACAATTATTGCTGACAAACTTTTTTGAAAGCGCCATATCCAGCAGCCGGAGCTTTGAATCAATGGCGTTTTGGATCTTCTGGATTATAGCAATCAAACATCTCTATTTCATGACAAGGGGGGTCATCGCGGCATGATCAATCGTTTATTAAAAATAATCATATCTGTTTTGTTTCTAATATCTTATAGATGTTATCTGCTGATTCGCTCGCTTTTCAACAAGAACTCACCCTCAACCCTCGTAATCCTCACGTACCATTCGATCAGTGACACGCAGCATCAGAATTTTATACGTCAAATCAATATGCTCAAAAGATATCATACGATATTTCCCGATGCCGAGATACCTCTGGATACAGGACGACATTTTGTGGCGCTTACCTTTGATGATGGATTCGAGTGCGTTGTTGAAAAGGCTATTCCTGAACTGTTAAAACGCAACATCCCTGCGACCCTGTTTATCCCCACAGGATATCTGGGGCAAAGACCAGGGTGGATAACCAACCAGGAGAGTAACTCTATCAACGAATCTGTCATGACCCCTGAGCAATTACTATCACTCCCGACAGACTTCATACAAATAGGCTCTCATACTGCTAGACATCGGTTTTTAACCCTCCTCGATGAAGAGGAAGCCCTGGCAGAACTCGTTGATTCAAAAAAATGCCTGGAGGAACTCCTGCACAGTCAGATCGCATGTCTCTCCCTTCCATATGGAGCCTATAACAACAATGTGCTGGCTCTTGCCAAGAGGGCCGGGTACCTGAAGGTTTTCTGCTCATGGCCGCTATCGCCACTATCTGGGTCGGATGGATTTTTATTGGGCAGGATTACTGCCAGCCCGGATGACTGGGTGCTGGAATTCTGGTTGAAGATTATGGGTGCCTACCAGTGGCTTCTCCTGGGAATCTCTATGAAACGAAAAGTTTATAACTTATTAAAAATAAATACCTCAAACAACTATCGTTGCAAAGACGAGATGTGGATTTAAGGGGGGGATCATGGCCAAGGTACTGTCTGAGGATTTTACTATCGATGTTGATTCTGTTGACAAAACCACGTGGTCTGAAATCATTTTGAATTTCTCCGATGCGACCCTCTATCAGACATGGTCGTATGGTTCTATTCGCTGGGGGGATAAGAACCTGAGCCACCTGCTCTTAAAGAGAAACGGGACGATCCTCGCCTGCGCTCAGATCACCATCATGAAAGCACCTCTGCTGCCTGCTGGAATAGCCTATGTGCTTGGCGGGCCTTTATGGCACTTATCTGGAAATGATAGTGGTATTGAGATACTGGAGCAGGTGATTCGAGCATTGAAATACGAATATGTCGACACGCGTCGTATGCATCTGAGAATCCTTGCACCGACCACCCATGATTCTTATGGGGACATCATGGGGGTGATGATGGACGAGGGTTTTGCCTGTTCTCCCTGTTCAAAATCAGGAAGGACGTTCCTCATAAATTTAAGCCCTTCATTACAGTACCTCCGTACTGCAACGCAAAGACAGTGGCGTAACAATCTGAAGAAAGCTGAAAAGAACGGCCTGGAAATCATTCAGGGTCAGGACCTTAAGTTATATAATATCTTTTCGGATATTTATAGACAGATGCATGCCCGAAAAAAATTTGTAGAACATGTTGATATTGATGACTATCGTTTGATTCAATCTGATTTACCTGAGAGATTAAAGATGCACGTGATGGTATGCACGTCCAATGGAAATCTCTGCTCAGCCCTTGTCTGCAGTGCCATTGGAGATATCGCGATCAACCTCCTTGCAGCCTCGAGCTCATTCGATATCGAAAACAGAGTAAACGGCTCTCATTTATTATTCTGGAAAATGATGGAATGGGCAAAGATGCAGGGATGCACCTGGTATGATCTCGGCGGCATAAATCCCGACAGGAATCCCGGGGGGTATCAGTTCAAAAAAGGACTCGCCGGTTCGACAGGAATAGACACCCCTGTTTTTCAGCAGTTTGACAGCTGCAAGAACAAGCTGAGCACGATAATGGTAACATGCGGAGACTATTTTAAAACCAAGCACAATAATCTCAAAGAGGCATCTTCAAATGTCATTTCATAAAGCTATGTCATATGTGCTCGTTACACCAGCCCGTAACGAAGAGGCGTATATCGAGAAAACCATTTCCTCGGTAATCTCTCAGACTATTCAACCAAGAAAATGGATAATCGTTAGTGATGGATCTACGGATCGAACAGAGGAGATCGTGAAGGGGTATGCCTCCCGCCATGCCTTCATTGAATTAGTAACTGTTGCCTCGAGCAGCAACCGTAATTTCGCATCCAAGGTCGGGGCATTCAACCGGGGATACTCGCTCTTAAAAGACGATGACTATGAGTTCATCGGAAATCTTGATGCAGATGTTTCCTTTAGTTCAGACTATTTCGAAAGTATACTGGAAGAATTCTCAAGGAATCCAGCATTAGGAATTGCAGGAGGTTGGATTTGGGAACCAAGGGACGGCATCTTCAGGGAACGTATTGCAAATACAACGCGCAGTGTCCCAGGGGCTATACAGTTGTTCAGGAGAAAGTGTTTTGAAGACATTGATGGTTATATTCCCGTTACCAAAGGTGGAATTGATACGGTTGCAGAGATAAAGGCCTTGGGGTCAGGCTGGCTCGTGGAGTCCTTCCCCCACTGTACCGTGTTACATTATCGAAGGACCGCGGCAGGACAAAGGAATGTCCTTCATACAAGGTTCCGGCAGGGAGAGATTGACTATATCCTGAGTGTTCACCCTTTTTTTCAACTTGCCAAAATGATTTATCGAATAAAAGAAAAACCATACTTATTGGGAAGCATCTTCCGAACGACTGGTTATTGCTGGGCCTTTCTACATCGTGAATCGCAGATCCTTCCTGAGTCCATAGTGAGGGATCTTCAGGCAAGGGAAAAAACCAGGGTAAAAGCAGAATTTCTTAACATCATTCCTTGGAAAACAAAATGATTCGAGTCTGTATGATAGTGTTCTCGTATTATCCGGATGATCCCCGGCCACGCAGAGAGGCAGAGGCTCTTGTTGAGGAAGGTATGGCGGTTGAGGTCATCTGCCTCAGAAAAGGGGCAGAGGCCAAGAGAGAGACTGTCCATGGGGTGGAAGTATACAGGCTTCCCATAACACGCAGACGCAGCGGCAAGTTGCGCTATTTATTCGAATACTTGTATTTTATCCTTCGGTCTGCGATCATGATATCCCTATTACACATACGCAAACCCTTTACCCTTGTGCATGTTCACAACATGCCTGATATATTAGTTATAAGTGCACTGATACCAAAGATTTTAGGTGCCCGGTTAATTCTGGACCTGCATGATCCCATGCCGGAGGTCTTTATGGCCAAATATTCCATAGACGAGGATCATGTGGTTATTCGCATTCTTCGTGTTATGGAAAAATTCTGTATCTTGTTTTCTGATCTCGTATTGACACCAAATATTGCTTTTCGGGATCTCTTTGTCTCTCGAGGTTGTCCGGCTTCCAAGATACACATTATTATGAACTCACCACAGGAATCAATCTTTTGCAATACCTGTAAACAAAAGCCCCTTATTACTCAGAGAAACGAAGACTGCTTTGTACTCTTGTACCACGGAACAATCGTTGAAAGAAACGGTATCGGTGTTGCTCTTGAAGCGCTTGCCACGATTCGTCACAAAACACCATCACTTACCTTTGAGGTTTATGGCGACGGGGATTTTGTACCTCAATTTATAAACCGAGTTTCTGAGCTGAATCTGAAAGAGATCGTCCACTATCATGGTCACGTCTCTGCGGAAAAAATTGTTGCCGCCGTCGAAGCCGCAGACATAGGCCTCGTTCCGAATAAACCGAGCAAACACTGGGATCTGGCTTTTCCGACTCGTATTTTCGAATATCTCTGTCTGGGCAAGCCGGTAATTGCTCCGCGAACAAGAGGAATACTGGATTATTTCCCTGAAGATTCGATCTGTTTCTTCTCGCCAGGCAATCCAGAGAACCTTGCACAGGTGATCCTTGAAATGTATCAGAGACCTGATTCCCTCAGAGAGATTCTGGACAGAGGCAAAGCTGTTTACCAGGGTCACCGGTGGGAACTTCAGAAAAAAGAGCTCACCATGCTTGTACAATCTCTTGCACAAGCACGTTCCCCTCAGCAGCAGGAACCAAGCAAGGCGACAGGATTTTCGAAGCATGAGCGGATATAGCACGGACCTATTGAAAATGTTAAGGAAAGCATACCTTACTATCTTCTTCCTTTCATCATTGTACATCATATTTCCATGGTGTTTGAAGATTATTCTGCGAAAAAGATTTCTCTCGGCCATCAAGATCAGCAAAAAGGTCTGTCTTACTTTTGACGACGGACCACATCCCAGATCAACACCTGAGATCCTCCATCTATTGAAAAAAGCCAATGCAAAAGCGACCTTTTTTGTATTAGGCATGAATGCAGAAAAATACCCGCACCTGATGAAGAGAATCATTAAAGCAGGTCACGAGATCGGCGAGCACAGCTATCGACATACTCATCCCTGGAAATGCAGCCCTGGGCAGTCCATGAGAGATCATATTCTGGGACAGCAATCACTCAGGATTTTTGCTGATTCGAATAAACAGATTCTATTCCGGCCGCCATTTGGAAAATTAAACCTGATAGTCTGTCTTTATATGTTCATGCACCGAAGGAAGCCTGTTTTCTGGAACGTGAATCCGAAAGATTACGAACAGAATTCCGCAGACATGATTTTCAGGCACGTAAAAGAGAACCTTCAACCCGGTGCAGTTATATTATTGCATGACGGCAGACACAATGATTCTCATTCAAGCGATGTAACGACCACCGTCAATGCGTTACAATTGATTTTACAAGAATCAAAGCGCAGCGGGCTCACACTCGCTACGGTAAGTGACGCATTAACCAGTAGTAATCCTCTTGTTGAGGATCACCTCAGTGCAGTGGAACTGTCATGAAAATACAACCATATACAGTGAATGACTTGAAAGAAAAACTGCAACAAAACAGCTTCTGGAATACCCCTGTGCTGCCCATTACGAGACATAGGGCCCTATCACACATACATAATCCCAGGGCAGACCGGGATGATGTTGTTTTGTTCGTGGCATATGACAATGATAGTATTATTGGTTACTTTGGCGTATTGCCAGATAAAATTTACCTGCATGATGTTGAATATAAAATAGCATGGGGAAGTACCATTTGGGTGGACCCGCGACTCAGGGGCAGCACAATCGGCCGTTCGTTATTACTAGCCGCCTTCAAACACCATGATATCTGCTCATCGGGCTTTACACGAAGCGGCAAAATGGTAGCTGACGCATCAGGTAAGTTCTCGACATTGAGAGAATCCGAGGGAACAGCCTTTATCGTACGATCCTGTTGCAGTTTTCTCCTCCCAAAACAATTCCCAAAACTGAGGAGGCTTCGTCCTGCCCTTGAAGTTATGGACAAGATCATGAATAAGTTCGTTGATCTTAGGTTGTTCCTCTGGAAAAAAAACAAACCCAGGTACCGAACAGACCATATCGAATTTATCACGGAAATAGATGAACAGACAGACCATTTCATCAGACAACAGAGCCGGAAAGAGCTCTCGAGAAGGACAGCACAGGAACTCAATTGGATAATCAAGTTTCCATGGATCTTGTCTGCACCACGCGCAGATAACACCAGCGCGAGGTATTTTTTTTCCTCAATATCTAAGCGATTTTTGTATCTCAATGTAAAGGTCTTTGATGAAACCGATTCTATGATCGGCTTTATAATGTTCAAGGTGAAAGATAATACAATGAATATTCCTTTTGCTTATTTTAATAAAACAGCCATAAACGATATCGCGTCTCTCATAGTCTTTATGATGTTTGAAATGAAAATAGACATATTCGTCACATACCACATTGATATTATGTATAAAATAAGGGAATTGAATTTCCCTTGCCTCTACAAGAAAGACTTGTCGCTCCTCTACTACATATCTAACAAACTAAAAGATTATGATTTCTCGAGCCGTAATTTCCAGGATGGAGAAGGAGATAGTGTCTTTACGTAAAGGAACAGATCAACGGTTTCAAAAGGCCTCTTTAGATTCGGGAGATATAGCCGGGCTCGGCTGAAATATCCTCTCAGCCGAGCCCGTTGGATCACCGTAAGCTATAGATCACTGCATTCGGAGAGAAAGTCCAATTGGAGGATTTGGAGCGACAACATCTATGTCTGGTTGTGTTGAGGACTGTGAACCCGAACCATAGAGAAATGCGCCGATATCCCAGGAAGAGCCATTTGCATTCTGATCAAGCAGGATGACACCGCCTGGCCACGAGGAACCGGATCCCAGGGCATCTGCATAGGTGCCATCAAGGCTCGTGCCCGCATTCACACACACCGAGTCAGATCTTAAAGAAAAATCGCCAGAGGAGGCATTGGTAAAATTCGGGTTCACTGCCCATATTGAATGAGCATCAAATCCTGTGGCGTTCTTATATGATGTCCAATTGCTGTAACTCGAGCCATTCACATTAGCGATAGTACTGGAATACCCCGATCCCTGGTACCAACAGTTATAATCGATATGCTTATTAGTAGAGTCATCTACCCGAAGATTATACGTACCTGAGTTCATGCCGATGTTGTTATGGATATATACGGTGCCACTAGCGTTACGCAGCGCATATGCCTGATCGGATATGTCATACAAGGTGTTGTTATAGATATACACAGGACTGCAATTAACACCCAGTACTATGCCCCTGCCAGTTATATTGTACATTATGTTCCCATATATCCGCAGATTGTTGACATTGCAGGAGGAGGTTCCGTCAACATACATGGCAGGAGCAGACCAAGAATCAACTTCATGTATCTTGTTATACCGAATGGTGATATTTTTCATAGCGCCGACGGTGCCACTGCCGGCCTGAATGTCAATACCGGTATGGTTGAAATTATAAACATCGTTATATTCATATACTACATCCGTTTGAGCGGATGAGCTGTCATTCCAGATGCTCATCCCATGCCGACCGTTATTATAGAAGGTGCATCGCCGCACGGTTATATACGAACCTCTATTCAAGAATCCGGTACCGACCTCTGAAGAAAGAGACCCTATGTCATGGACGATGCAATCCTGGATATACCAATGTGTGCTTCCATAAACGTTATAGATGCCTGCCTGGCTGGCAGATCTCACATCCAGATTTTCAAAGATCAGATAATCCCTCCCGGACCCATCGTATATCATATACCCGATGCCGTTGCCGTTCAGTATGGGCTTGTTTCCGCTTCCATACGCCCCATAGGTGATGTAGCCTCCGGTAGTCGAACCGGAAGACGATGGCTTGAGTTGTTCATTCCATGTATCTCCACGCTCAAACAGGATGCTATCCCCAGGAGAAAAAGATGCGCCGTTAACTTTAGAAACGGTTTTCCAGGGGCTGCCCGTGGATGTCCCGCTGCTACTATCACTCCCGTTGTTCGAGACATAATATGTTGTTGCCCAACCTGGGGCTGAAATCAGCAATAATAGTATCATTACACTTAAAATCATACTAACTCTAATGTGTATTTCATTCTTTTTCATAAGTTGTCTCCGTTTTCCTTGTTGTGATTTATTTCAATGAGAGACAATAAGCACAATTCATGCCAGTTGTTTGTGAAACAAAACATCAATGATCCTTCAGCGTAAACAGAAAGCTTCTCTTCGCTGCCCCCGAGGAAAAATACAATATCTTCCAAGCAAAATACAAATCTGTTCCGATGTCATGAAACTAATACCCGAACACACGACTGCTATTCTTCTTTATATGTGAAAAGTAATCATGTTTAAAATAGGTGTCAAGATCATAGTGACTTACAATCGTCATATGAGGTTATCACCCCTTCCAGGGCTGCTGGAGACAGGAATGGGTAACCTGTCGAAAATGATCGAGGAGGTATCGAATGCAAAACAAGACTCTGCTACGTGGCCTGGTTAACAGGGTCCTCCATCTTGCTGCGAGATTTTCGCCTGGCACAATTACCTTACGTCCCTTCTTACATCGCATGCGTGGCGTCAAGATATCGGGAAGGGTCTTCATCGGCGAGGAAGTCTATATAGAAAACGAATACCCCGAGTGTATCGAGATTCAGGAGGACGTGGTGATTGCCCTGCGGGTGACTTTAGTCGCCCACCTGAGGGGTCCGGGAAAGATTATCATACGCAGCAAGGCGTGGATCGGCTCTGGATGCATCATTGCGGCAGCCGGTGGACAAACGGTCACCATAGGCGAGGGTGCCGCACTCGCCGCTGGTAGCGTGGTAACCAGAGATGTGCCTCCCTATACATTAGTGGGTGGCGTTCCTGCAAAACCCATTGCACGAGTCACTGTCCCCCTCACACTGGATACCAGCTATACTGACTTTAAAAATGGTTTAATCCCTCTGAAAGCCTGAGAAAAGAGAGAGGAGAAATAATGCCCTCACAAGTTACTATGCTGTGCTTGCAGGAACTGGACAGCAATGACTTGAATCTACTTAAGATTATTACTTTTCTTGGATTGAAATCCCAGGTCATTTTCCTGGATGATTCTGCCTATGCCCTGAACCGCCTGCAAGAGCAACCAGCAGCGGATGATGCCTGTGCAGTAATAAACTGTAAGGCCCTTTCCAGAGTGCATGTAAGCGGCGGCATCGAGGAGCTGAAAGAATTTTTCATTTCTAGAAACGCCTCTGTGCTTGTCTATAATATTAGCCCGAATGATGCTGCTGCCCGGACAATAAGTTCTTTAAGCGGGGGAAAGCTCAGGAGCGTATATCCTCTGAGTCGTAGCGCACAAAACTACACGATAAGCAATGAGAATATCTATATTACCAGGCATTTTCATGGTCTTTCGTTCGGGCCCATCCACAGGGAACACGATTTTACCTTTAATGCAATTTATGATCATGAAGATATGATCTCTCTCATTACCATTGACGATCATCCATTTTTTGTCAAATGCAAGAAATGCAGGTGTGACGTCTTTTACGTAGCAAATAATCAAATTGTCGATATTGACATGAAGCTCGAAAATCCAAAAAGAATACGCGATTATTTCTCGCAACTGGTACCGGAAGTAATGTTTCTTAAATATGTCTTCGGGGATACATGCTGGCATACCGAAAAGGTCTATGCAAATTTAATCATCGATGATCCTCTGCTCAAGAGAAAGTACGGCTTCTTGAACTATCGGACGCTGCTCGAGGTAATGGACCGGCATAACATCCGTGCAACTATTGCCTTTATCCCCATCAATTATAAAAAAACCGACCAGGACACAGCCCGCCTTTTTCTTGAACGGCCGGATAGATTATCTCTATGTGTCCATGGCTCCCAGCATACCCATAATGAATTCGCAATCAATGATCTCAGTGAATTAAACCACAAGATCACCCTTGCAACCCAGCGGATGGACGAACATGAGAGAACCACAGGCGTGCCCTATCAAAAGGTGATGATATTTCCCAGAGGGATTTTTTCCCACAACTCGATGAAAATGCTCAAATACAATACTTATTGTGCTGCAGTGAATACAGAAGCCATAGCCTGGGAAAACAACATCCAGTTAAAATTATCAGACTGCATGGAACCTATCGTTATGCGTTACTCGCAATTTCCATTATTTTTAAGAAGATATCCGGCAAGTATTGAGGATTTCGCTTTTGATTTATTTTTTGGAAAATCGTTACTCATCGTCGAGCACCATACTTATTTCAAGCATGGTTATCAAAATCTCGAGGATTTTATTCGAGAGATACGAACCCTTGACAGCTCTATTCGGTGGGAAAATCTCGAAGCCATTGTAAAACAGACCTGCCTCATAAGGAGCAGGCCTGATGGCAATATCGACGTCAAAATGTATGCGAATCCATTACACATCGTCAATGACTCGGAAAATAAACAAACATACTACATCAAGAAGACAGAACCGGAGCCTGCATCTATACAGGCAATCAACATCGTTGGTGGAGAAATCATGTCTTGTGAGAAGAATGCCGATCATATCGCTGTCATTGCAGAAATTGGCCCAGGGACTAGGGCCGAGTTAACCATAGAATATGCTGATCACTATTCGAGTAACATCTACCGTCACAGAACTATCGATTCAATGAATGTTCTTCTCAGACGTTATCTTTCTGAGATTCGGGACAATTATATCTCAAAAAGTGATCTCCTCTCTTTTGTCTTACATACTGGACTCAAGGGGGTAACCTGGACACGAGACCTGATGAATAATCCCAAACAGCTCAATGATTAGAATCTGACATGAAGATTGTAAAATACACGATCAATGACCTGAAAAAGGAACTCCAGCAAGGCACATTGTGGAGTAAAAACATCTTCCCCATCACAAAGCAGCGAGTGATCTCGTACATCAACAATCCAAATGCTGATGGGAATGATATCGTTTTATTTGTCGCGCACCATGAGGATAGTATAATCGGTTATATCGGCGTATTACCTGACAAGATTCATCTCAACAACGTTGAACATAAGATAGCGTGGGCAACTACCTGGTGGGTTGACCCAAATCATCGATTTGCCGGGACAGGCGGTTTCTTATTACTAACGGTATTAAATCACCATACTCTCGCGACATCGGGCGCCACAGATGATGCTGAAAATGTATATCAGGCATCGAACAAGATCTCCACATTGAGAAAAGTCGAGGGAATAGAATTTATCGCGCGTTGTTGCAGCAAGTATTTCATCCTAAAAAAATTCCCGAAGCTCAGCTGGCTGAGCCCTGTGCTCAAGTGTGTAGATCGGCTGGTCAATGTGTTTGGTGATCTTCGTCTGTTTTTTTGGAGACAGAAAAACGCCTCTTACAAACCAGCTTCTATAGAATTCATAGCGGAGTTGGATGAACAGACAGATCAATTTATAAGAGACCATAGACGAAATGAATTATCAACAAGGAACGCAAAAAACCTCAATTGGATAATCAAATACCCGTGGATCATCTCATCTCCTGTCGCAGACAAGACTGTCCAAAAATATTTTTTCTCCTCTGTCTCCAAGAGGTTTCTCTATCTCAATATAAAGGTATATGACATAAACGATACGATGACTGGGTTTGTTATGCTCAAGGTGAAAAACAACATCATGACTATTCCGTACCTGTATTGTGATCCCAGTGCATTGACCCCTATCCTCTATCTCATAGGCTTTTTGATATGTGAAATGAATATCGATATATTTAAGACTTACAATAGAGATGTCATAAATAATCTCAATAAAATTAGATTACCCTTTCTGTACAAAATAAACCGAGTCAAATTATATCACTTCTCCAATAAATTTAAGGAGGTAGATTTTAACGAAATTATTATTCAGGATGGAGATGGTGACTGTGTCTTTACCTAATAAAATACAAATTGCTGTTCATGTGCGCATAACGGATACCCATTGACATATCATTGTATTCCTGAATCGCGGCAGTAGAAAATCTGTTAGGAAAATTACTCGGGAACGTAAAGCCAGGGGACGAATGTCCCCTGGCTTTTTTAATGTTTCATGTTTATTCGGCTTTTTCGCCTTTGGCTTCCCGCTCGGCCAGCCATTTCCCCTTGTGAAACTCGCAGTAAGCCCTCGTCGCCCACCCATGGAACATGATCTGGACGGTTCCGGGGTTCCCGACGGTACCGAGATAGAGGTGGATTACGAAAAATGAACCGATCACCACCACGCTCATCACATGGAGCATATATGCCCACCGGGCAAGGGTGACATTGTAGGGAAGCGGGTTGAACATCACGAGACCCGAGAGCACGATGATGATCCCGAACACGAATACGAACCAGAAGAAGAGCTTCTGGCCGGCATTGTACATGCCGCACGGCGGCAGGTCGTGTGCCTCCCAGAGATAGCCTCCTGCCTGTGCCACCCACTTTGCATCATCGGCAACAAACTTGCAGTGATCCCACCACATGATACTCGCCGCAACGAGTGAAAAGGCAAACACGACGCCGGCGAAGATATGCATCCATTTCGTTGCATAGTAGCCGCCCAGCAGCGTCGGGATGATCTCCCACGAGTGGAACATCAGGCCCAGGCCGGAGAGCAGGGCAAACAGACAGCTCCCTGCCAGCAGCCAGTGAATGATCCGCTCTTCGGCGGTGGTGACATACACCATTTTCTCCTTAGTACTAGCCATCTGCCTCACCCCCTTCTTCTTTTTCTTCAACCTTGTGCGGTCCCTTGATAAAGTAGTGCAGTGCAGCCATGCCGGCTACACCGCCCATACCGATAAGGGTAAAGGGCTTGAACAGGTTCTTCCACCACAGGATGGTGGTCGGCATCTTCGGGTCCGGGTTTACGTGCTGGAGTGCGGCGAGCTTGACCTCTGCCGGCATGATGTAGAGCACATGGGTCTCATAGTTGGGGTTGCTGGGGTACACGGTTCCGCCGACCGCCTTTGCCTGTGCATGGGCCTTCGCCAGCATGTCGGCCTTGGGTCCGAACTGCAGTGTCCCGGTGGGACATGCGGTCACACAGGCAGGGGCCTTTCCGTCAATGATCCTGTTGTAGCAGAGCGTGCATTTTGCGATGTTCTCTTCCTTTTTCGAATATCTCGGGATATCGAACGGACAGGCGACGATACAGGCCTTGCAGCCGATACAGAATTTCGAATCGTGAACCACGGCGCCCGTATCGGTTTTTACCAGTGCGCCGGGCGATGGACACGCCTTGACGCATGCGGGCCAGTCGCAGTGCATACATGCATCGTGGCGCATGATCCAGTTCACACCCGAGCCCTTCTCAAATTCGTCATACCTGATGAGCGTCCAGGTGTCATACGACAGATCCGCAGGGTTCTGGAGTGAACCGGTAAACCCTGTATTCTCTGCAGGAAGCTCGTTCCACTGTTTGCAGGCCACCTGGCATGCCCGGCAGCCGGTACACTTTGTCAGATCAATGAGCTTGATATATTCAGCCATGACTTACACCTCCTCCCTGTTTACATCTACCAGGAATGCCTTGTACTCAGGGATCATGGTGTTTGCATCTCCGATAAGCGGTGTGAGGTCGTTCGCAATGCTTCCGGTCACCCTCCCTTTATATCCGAAGTGCCACAGCATGCCAATCTGATGAAGCACCTTCCCATCCACCTCAAAGGGTTTGAATCTCTTGGTAACCATGGCGTATGCCACGATACCCTCCAGGTTCCTGATCGAGGTAATCCTCACCTTGGCCCCGTTGCGGATGCCTTTCTCTTTCGCCAGCTCCTCGCTCAACTCGATAAACATGTTCGGTACGAGTTCGCCGAGCCAGGGCAGCCATCTGGTCATCTGTCCGGCCTGCCAGTGCTCGGTTACCCGATAGGTGGTGCAGACGATAGGGAACTTGTCCTTGTCAGGACTGCCATACACACAGGCTGCAGCACCCTCTACGAGCATGGGATCGCACACCTGCTCCTTGACCGCCTTGTCCCAGCGGAAGATCACCGGTGACTCCTGCTGATCGGAAAGGAGATTCCTCACCTGGGACTCCAGCGGTTCATAGTGCTCCGGGAACGGGCCGTCGGCCATACCCGGTGCAAAGAGCCGCGCGTGTCCGTGAGGCAGCATGATGAATGCATATTTGCTGCCCGGTGCCCATCCGCCGTCGGGAACATCACCCAACCAGGTCTTTTTGAGGGCATCCCACCAGATAACGGGTTTGTCTTTCGCCCAGGGTCTTCCCTGCATGTCAACGCTCGCACGGTTATAAATGACCCGCCTGTTCACCGGCCAGCACCACGACCAATTATGGTAGAAGCCAAGACCGGTTGGGTCGGAGGTGTCGCGGCGCATCATCCGGTTCTCAGTGTCCGAGACGGAGTTACAGTAGAGCCAGTTCCCGCTGCACGTTGATCCGTCATCCTGCAGGAATGCAAAGCTCGGCACCATCTGTCCTGCCTTGTATACCGTGCCCTTGATTTCCGTGTCTTTCAGGAAGAATCCGTTGATCTCCTTGGCAACCTCACGTGGGTTCGGGTGGTGGGCATGTCCGTCCATACCTGCGGTTGCATACTCCCAGCTCAGAGAGCGAATCGGTTCCGGGAATGCCCCGCCTTCCTTCTCGTAGAGTTCCCGAACCTTGAAGAAGAGCTCGGTCATGATGTAGAGGTCGTCTCGCGCATCGCCCGGTGGATTGGTGGCCTTCCACCTCC
Source organism: Deltaproteobacteria bacterium (assembly GCA_018434685.1). GTDB lineage: Bacteria > Desulfobacterota > Desulfomonilia > UBA1062 > UBA1062 > DSAD01. The sequence continues at coordinate 291,755 of JAHDOV010000004.1, read as the reverse complement.
ACTGCGCCCATCTGCCCGAGTTGGATATGGAACCTTCCTTTTCCATGGATGCAGCTGCCGGAAGGAGGAACACCTCTGTATTGATGTATGCGGGGTCCACGCCAGCTTCCTTCTGCCAGAACGCTGCCGTCTCGGTCTCCCACAGGTCCACTGCCACCAGCCAGTCCAGCTTGGCAAGGGCCCTTCTCACAAGACGGGAACTCGGACAGCCCACGGCCGGATTCTGGCCCCAGCAGAACAGCCCCTTGATCTTGCCGCCTGCCATCTGTTCGATGATGGGGATGGTGGAGTAGTTCTTGCCGTTTTCGATCTTGCCGAGGTAGCTGTATGCCGTCTCCAGATCCTCTTCTCTCCAGAATGCCTTGAGCAGGCTGGCCGCATACTTGGGATAGTTGCTCCACCAGTTTGCACTCATGGGGTCGTTAGTGACCGGAGTGCTCTCCGTGAGATACCTTTCATAGGTCTGCTGGGATGCCTTCGGGGTCTGGAGGTAGCCGGGCAGGATATGGAACAGGGCTGCATGGTCTGTCGAACCCTGCACGTTGCTCTCGCCGCGCAGTGCGTTGATCCCGCCGCCGGCAACGCCGATGTTCCCGAGAAGGAGCTGCAGTACCGCATAGGCCCTCACGTTCTGGGATCCGTATGTGTGCTGCGTAGCACCCATTGCATACATGATGGTAGCAGATTTTTCGGGTTTGCAGGTAGAGGTGTAGAGATCGAATATCTCTTCATACTCCTTGGCATCTCCTCCGGTAACCTTGCAGACCGTCTTCATATCGTAGCGCTCATAGTGCTTCTTCATCTGTTGGAAGACGCAGTTGGGATCCGTCAGCGTCGGGTCTTTCCGGGGATTGCCGTTCTCATCCATCTGGTAACTCCAGGTGGACTTGTCATACTTGCCATTGGTGAGTCCCGAGTAGACGCCATCCAGATCGGCAGGCCCCTTGAACCCAGGGTCCAGCAGGAATGCGGCATTGGTATAATTAACCACATAGTCCTTCTGTATCCTGTTGTTTTCGAGCGCATAATGGATCATGCCCCCGATAAAGGCTATGTCGGAGCCCGATCGCAGACGTGCGTAGTAGTCTGCCGTTGCTGATGTCCGGGTAAACCGGGGATCAACACTGATGAGTTTCGCCCCTCTCTTGTTTCTCGCCTCATTGACCCACTTGAAGGAGATCGGGTGATTCTCTGCGGCATTGGACCCGATGACCATGATGACATCGGCATACTGAATATCTATCCAGTGATTTGTCATTGCCCCACGTCCGAATGAGTTCGCCAGACCGGCGACGGTGGAGCTGTGTCAAATCCGCGCCTGGTGCTCTATATAGACCAGGCCGAGGGCCCTTTTGAATTTCACCAGGGAGTATACCTCTTCGTTGTCGAGACCTGCCCCGCCGAGCGACGCGATATTTTCAACCCGGTTGACGACCTCGCCCTTGCTGTTGGTCTTCACAAATCCCTTGTCCCTGGCGGTCTTCACATTGCGGGCGATCTTGTCCAGAGCCCAATCCCAGCTCACCTGTGTCCAGGAATCAGCACCAGGGGCCCGGTAAAGCACCTTGTCCAGCCTCTTGTCGTTGTTGGGTATCTGGTAGAGCGCGCTGCCCTTGGAACACAACGATCCCCTGTTGACAGGATGGTTCGGATCGCCTTCGGTGTTGATGACTTTACCATTGCTTACATGGGCGATGATTCCGCATCCGACCGCACAGTAAGGACAGATTGTGGGCACCTCTTTGGCGTAGCGCACTTTCAGAGGCTGTGCCGATGCAGTCCTTACACCGACACTCGCGCCAATGCCCGCAGCGGCAAGGGTCCCACCTGAAAGCTTCAGGAAACCCCTCCTACTTATATTCATAAAGCCCCCCCTGTTATATAATTTTTAACGTGTCTACCATTTTAACCTAACAGAAGCAAGAGCACAACAAAAAAACTGAGCCATCATTCATTTTAATTATATGTTATTGTTTGCATAATACACCCCCCCCTCTTTCTCTTGTCATGAGATCATCAAGAAAAGCTCCTGCCGGTCAGGCACCCGCATGTCGCCGCACCCTGGTCAGATATTTTTTCCTCAAAGCTCATCCTCCATGCCCGGCGCGGAAAAAATCCGTCTCCCGGAAAAACATCCCCCATCGCAGGCAGATCCTCCCCTGATCCTGATGAACTACAGCGCTGATCCATCTTTACTTTCTTAAAATCAATCAACTTTTGTGGTCTTGGTCGGGGCACATCCGTGACACCATATGCATTATTCCCGCAAGCAACAATCCATGAACCCATTTATTCTCTTGTCTGTGCATTTTAGTATTGACCGGATATTATTGTTATGTTATTTGTTGCATATTAATCACGGTACCAAGAGGACTCGATGAAACTAGAGCCTCCGTATTCGGGAGGGCAATTACAGCAAGATGCAGAACACCTCCTTGTCTTCTCTATTGAGCTGTGATTGCCTCCCTTCCCCTCTGCTGGAGACATCCTCCCCAAATAATTGATTTTCAGGTTGACAGGACCAGTCCTTATTATGTTTATAGAGATACAATATTATACCAACAGGAGGAATCACCATGAATCGTTTATGCATCACGTTGTTACTTGCGTCATTATTCATGGGCAGCGCTGCTCTTGCAGAACAACAGCAACTGCAGGAGGTGGTGATAACCGCCACAAAGACCCAGCAGAACATCGAGGAATCACCGGCAACCGTGGATGTCGTCACGAGCGAGACCATTAAAAAGACCAATGCCCGGTTTGCAGACGAGGCGCTGCGAAATCTTCCCGGCGTCTACAGCGAGAGACGTGACGGCGTTCTCGGACTGTCCGATTCCTTTGCCCCGATCCACCTGCGCGGAATGCCCAATGCCTCACAGACCCTCGTCCTGCTGGATGGACAGGCGATGAACAATTACGAAGGCAATATCCACTGGTGGAGCATCCCTGTTGAGAACATCGACCGCATCGAGGTGGTCCGCGGACCTACGTCTTCACTCTATGGCGGCGGGGCCATGGGCGGTGTTATCAATATCATCACCAAGACCGATCACTCCCCGCTCGAGGTGTCGTACGGCAGGGGAAGCTACAAGACCGAAACCGCCTCCATCGGCCACGGCGGGAGTTTCGGCGATCTCACCTACAGCATCGTGGCACGGTCCATGAAGATGGATGATCCCGAAGAGACAAGCACCACCTCGCGGCCCGGCACCAATACCGTCGAGGTCCCCACGGCCGATGGCGGGGTCACCTATATTCAGGGGTATCAGCGCCTCGAATCGAGCAGCAACGCACTGACCGCGGGGATCTCCTGGGACATGAGCGCAGAGTCCTACCTGAACCTCAAGTACACCCATGCCACCTACAAGCTTGATCCCGAGGCAACACAGACATTCGACGGCGCCTACCTCTCTGCTTCATACCGGGAGCATGCCACGAACAACTATCTGCTCTCCTACTACAATGCCGATATCGAAAATCTCGAAATTCTTTTCAATGCAGGCCTGACAGACAATTACAAGGACCTCTTCATCTGGAACAACAACTCCGGAGACTCTGTACGTCCGAACTCTCACTATAACGCCGGCCTGCAGACCAACATCACCCTGAACAAAAACATCCTCACACTCGGAACGGACTGGACCCAGGGCCGCGTATCATCGGTGGACGAGGGAAGCACCCCGGAGCCCGACGACGACCAGATGACAAAAGGGAGCACAAGGACCATCGGCTTCTACCTTCAGGATCAGTTCGATGCCACCGATACCATCACCCTCTACGCCGGCGCCCGCTATGATTCCTGGAAGTCCTTCAATGCAGAAACAAACAGCGCAGACCTGGGTTTCCCCATAGACACGCCAAGCTCCTCCGAGACCTATGTCTCGCCGAAGATTTCCCTGGTGTACAGACCGGACGCCAATACCACATTCAGGGCATCTGCTGGTGATGCCTTCAGGGGCCCGACCCTGTGGGAGGCATTCAAGTATTCCCGGGGGCGCCGCGGCACTTCTCTGCCAAACCCGGATCTCAACCCCGAAACGACAAGATCCTATGAGCTGGGTCTCGACAGGAAACTTTCTCCTGTTGTCAAGGTCGGCTTCACCTACTTCACAAACAACTTCAACGACTTGATTTACCAGGTTGATACTGCGGACCTCGACGGTGACGGCAACAATGATTACCGGTATGAGAATGTTGCCGAGGCATGGACCAGAGGCTATGAGGCCACGGTTGATCTCACCATCACCAACGATCTCGGCCTCTTCTTCAATTTCACCAAGACCTACACGAGAATCAGCGATGTCGACAATCCTGTCCTGGCCGAACAGATCGAGGGGAAAGAATTCACCGATATACCCAAGAATGCCTTCAATATCGGCCTTGACTACGACGACGGCACGGTATTCTCCAACCTCACGCTGCGCTATGTTGGAGACCGGTACATGAACGATGACAACAGCGATATCTACGACTACCGTATGGACGGTTACGATCCGTATTCCGTCATCGATTTCAATCTCGGGTACCGGTCAGAGCACTTTGAGATAACCGGCGCGATCTACAATGCATTTGATAAAACCTACTGGGAAAGCTATGATGAGAGCACCGGGAGAACATTCTTCATAAAGGCTACGGCAAAGCTATAAACGCGCACCGACGAAAAACAGTACAGCACGTGCCCCGGGCGGCATTCCTGCTTCCCGGGGTCGATATCATCAGGAGTATAACATGGAGTGGTTAGAAAAAAGTGGCATTGTAGGGTATATCCTGGCAGGAATCTCCGTTATTTCCCTCGCCCTGTTTTTGGAACGATTCATCTCCCTGCACTGGGAGCGAGTCCGTTCAAAGCAGGGCAAGGCCTTTATGGAGACCATCCTTTCCCTGATGCGAGAACATGCCGGCATGCCTGCAGGGCAGCTTTCGGAGCTGATTGCATACAGGATAGAAGACAAGGTGGAGCACCTGTCCTCGAGCATCACCTTCCTTCGGCTGATATCCACCGTAGCGCCCCTGCTGGGACTGCTCGGTACGGTCCTCGGCATGATCCAGGCCTTCAAGCAGGTCTCCGAGATGGGGGGCACGGTGAAGCCCGCGATTCTCGCCTCGGGTATCTGGGTCGCGCTGCTTACCACGGCAGAAGGTCTCATCGTGGCGATCGTGACCTTCTTCATGTATCATTATCTTTCGCATCTCGTAGGCAGAATCGCCAAGATGACAGCACGACAGGCAGAACTGGAGATCATCGAGCATGGCAATGATACGGATAAACAATAAATCCAAAAGCGATGGGTTTTCCTCTCTCGATGTCACGCCCATGGTGGATATCGTCTTTCTCCTGCTCATCTTTTTCCTGCTGACAACATCGTACATCGAGCCCAGCATGGATCTGACCCTGCCCGAGGCAGAAACCTCGATGCCCCAGGATCATACAGACCCATACACCATTGCCATAGCGAGCGACGGGACATTTACCCTCAACAATTCCCCTGCCACCCTTGATGACATAGTCAGGATACCCCCGGGAAGGGATATCCTGCTCCTTGAGGATAAAGACGGGCCGTACGGGGTGTTTATAGAAATCCTCGACACCCTCAGGAAAACCGGCCTCACCAAGATATCGATTGTGACCGATGAAAAATCTCATTAAATTTTTGTTCTTCATAATTCTATCGCTCTTCATCCATCTCGCAATCACCGAGATCCTGGATGCGTCGAATATTATGAAACCCCGGTACCAGCCGGTTGTGGTGACCCTGGTCCAGAAAGAGCAGCCGCAGGAAAAGGTCATCGCCCCGGAACCGCCGCCGCCACCCAAGCCGAAGCCTAAACCGAAGCCTAAACCGAAGCCGAAGCCTAAACCGGAACCGGAACCCGAAGAGCCCCCGCAGCCGCCGGTGGAAGAACAGGTAGCCCCTGTTGATCCACAGCCGGTACAGGAGGATCTCCCGGCAGCTCCTCAGGCCGTAGATCGAGATCTCATGGTGAACCTCTACCAGAAGCAGATCCTCGAGATCATTCGCCATAACCTCTATTACCCCAGCAGCGCCAGGAGGAGAGGGCTCGAGGGAACCGTCAACGTCCGTTTCACCATTGATGCATCCGGCAAGGTAAGCAACATCTCGATCACCAATCCATCGGGCTACGGTATTCTCGACAGGGCCTCGCTCACGACGATAGAGCACTGTATCTTCCCTCCCCCGCCAGATGAAACCCTGACGCTGAGCATACCCATCACCTTCCGCCTCGTGCAGGATTCATGAAATGAACATGCCCCTGCTCGAGGTCGAACATCTCGGTTTCTGCTACGAGAAAGACAAGCGTGTCTTTGACGATATATCGTTTCAGTTCAGAAAGGGCATGCTCTATGCGCTCATGGGCGGAAACGGCTCCGGAAAGACCACCATTCTCAGATGCCTCTCCGGTATCCTTTCCCGTGATGCCGGCAGCATTACCATTGCCGGCAGATCCATTGAGAGCCTGAGCAGACAGGAATGCGCACGATTGATGAGTGTCGTGCCGCAGGAACATACGATCATTTTTCCCTACCTGGTGAGCAACATGGTGATCATGGGCAGGGCCCCCTATATCGGTTCATTCTCGAATCCGTCCGAGAAAGACAAGGCCATCGCGCAGGAGGCCATGCATGAGACCGGGATTACACACCTGTCCGATAAGCTCTATACCAAGATCAGCGGCGGTGAACGCCAGCTCGTCCTCATAGCCCGCGCCCTTGCCCAGAACACACCGATCATGATCCTCGACGAACCCACGAATCACCTGGACTTCAGAAACCAGATCCGTGTCCTGTCGATTCTCAAACGGCTCGTCAGGGACAAAGGACTTCTCGCCATCATTGCAACGCACGATCCGAACCACGCACTGAACTATGCCGATGAGGTCATGATCCTCCACCAAGGTAGGATCATCTCCAGGGGATCGCCCCAGGAGGTGATAAACAGCAGAAACATCAAACAGGTCTATGCAGTGGATGTGGAAGAAATAAGAAAGGAAAATCTCATCCGCGGGGTCATGCCGGCCCTGGATCATCTCAGCCGGGGGAACTTCACCTCATGAAAAAGATTGTCGTTTTCGCTTTGCCTGCCCTGGTCATCATCCTCTTTGCCCTGGCCATGCTCTACCCGTCAGAATCAGGGACAACGAAGAATGACCGGCTCATAGTGGACATGGCCGGTAACACGGTTCATATCCCCGCGCAGGTCAACCGTGTGGTTACTGCCATCTACCCCATCGCTACCCAGCTCATTTTTCTCGTAGGGGCCCAGGAGACGCTCGTGGGAATCTCCGCTATGGATGTGAACCCCGTCATGAGCAGGATCTATCCCCCCATAGACCGGATATACCGGCCCGGGAAGTCCTCGAACGGAGACATCTCCGCAGAAGAGATCATCAAGATGAGACCGGATGTGGTTTTTACCCACATGAGAAATTCCCGGGGCAGCAATTTTCATGACACCGGCATAGCGACTGTCTGTTTGAAGCTCGAGACCCCGGAAGCCCTCATGGAGGGCATCGTTCTGGTGGGAGAGATCATGAACAGACAGGAGCGTGCAGCAGAGGTGGTGGACTTCTACAGGAGACACCTCGATGCTATTGAGGAAACGACCTCAACCCTGCCGGAAAAGAAACGGGTATACTTTGCCGGACCGGATATGCTCAGTACTGCCGGCGGTGACTACTACCAGAATTTCGTCATCGAGTATGCCGGAGGGACCAATGTGGCTCACCAGGCACGCGGCGGCTGGTGCAGCATATCCGTCGAGCACCTGCTGGCATGGAACCCGGACTGTATCTTCATCGGCAATTACGGAACCGCTCGTGTTGAGAGCTTTACGAAAGACCCGCGTCTTGCCGGACTTCGCGCGGTACTCTCAGGCAATGTGTACATGTCGCCCTACTTCATCGGCTCGTGGGATGTCCCCACGCCCGAGTCGCTCCTCGGCATCATGTGGCTTGCCAGCAAACTCTACCCGAAGGAGGTGCGCTTCGACATGGCCCAGGAGATGGTCTCTTTCTACAGCACGTGTTACGGATACACCCCTGACAGGCATGAGATCACGCAGGTACTGGGAAAATGATGAAGCCCTTCAGACACTACCTCAGTTCCCTGGTCGCCTTGAATGTGGTCATCTTTCTCGTTTCGCTGTTTCTCGGCAGGTACCGCATCCCCATTTCAGAGGTGCTCTCGGTGCTGGCACATCCTCTCTCTTCCTCCATCGACGAGGCAACCCACCTGGAAAACATCGTCCTTTTCCACGTCAGGCTCCCCCGGATCTTGATCGCCATGATCGTCGGTGCAGGCCTGGGGATCACCGGGGCCTCCTTCCAGGGAATATTCAGGAATCCCCTGGTTTCCCCCTACATCCTCGGGGTATCTTCAGGCGGTGGATTCGGCGCCGCCCTGGCCATTCTCCTGTTCAGCGATACAAAGATGATCCAGCTGTTCGCCTTTGTGTTCGGGATGATCGCAGTGACCATCACCTACCTTATAGCCCGACTCGGAGACAGGCTCTCAACCTATTCCCTTGTCCTCGCAGGTGTCGTGGTGGGGTCTTTCTTCTCTGCCCTCATCTCGCTGCTCAAGTATGTTGCAGATACCTATACCAAGCTTCCCGCAATCGTGTTCTGGCTCATGGGGAGCCTGGCATCTGTCAAGATAGACGACCTGCTGACAACTGCACCGGTGATCATCTTCTGCATCATTGTTCTGATCATGCTCAGATGGCGGTTCAATATCCTCTCGCTCGGCACGGATGAGGCGAAGGAGCTCGGCATTAATACATCAGTCCTCTACATCATCATCATTACGTGCTCCACCCTTATTGCTGCCTCCATAGTTGCCATAGCGGGGATTATCGGGTGGGTAGGCCTCGTCGTTCCCCACCTGTGCAGGATGATGGTCGGCGCGGACCATGACCGGCTCCTGCCGGCCTCCGCGCTCATGGGCTCGGCATACATGCTTGTGGTTGATGACCTTGCCAGGATGATAACCGGGCAGGAGATCCCCCTGGGCATTGTAACTGCAATCATCGGAGCCCCGTTTTTTGCCTATCTGCTCAAGAGGACCAATGGAGACAACCTGTGACCTGCAACCTTAAGAACCCCTGCTCCGGCTATATTGGACGTACTGCGCTTTTCCAACTTTATCCAGGCCCCAAGGTTCTCACCCATAGAATGCCCCGAATCGGCCCTGCACGATCACGAAAACTGGAGGTGCTTCCATGAATAACCGCATCACCTTGGTCTTGTCTGTACTGGTTCTGATTGTCCTGCAAACAGCGAATCTTCATGCCCGGGACGTCATCGACATGACGGGCAGAAGGGTATCCGTTCCGGAGGATATCACGAGGATAGCCTCTCCCTACAGAGTCGCAACCGAGATGCTCCTGGTACTCGGGGCTGCAGGAAAGATCGTCGGCGTCTCCACCATGCCCACAAGGGTCACCCGTATCTTCTATCCCGGATTGGCGCAGGCCGGAATTGCCGATCGCCACTCCAGCCTCGAGGAGATCCTGAGCTTACAGCCCGATGTGGTGTTCACCTCGCCCGGCCCGGTTGTAGAAGGCCTGGAGAAGGCAGGAATAGCTGTTTTCTGTCTCGAGGTGGAAACCCCCGATGCCATGCTCGCCGGGCTGTCCATGATTGCAGACGTCCTGGGTCAGCAGGAACATGCAGGAAAGATTGCCGCCTATTACCGGGACAAGCTTGCCTATATAGCGGCAAAGACATCTGGCATCTCGCCGAAAAAAAAGGTCTATCTCATCGGCGCAAGAACACTCACAACAATCGGGGGGGATTTCTATCAGGATCATATTATCACATATGCCGGCGGGATAAATGTATCTCATGAGCTCAAAGGCGGCTGGGTTGGGGTATCCCGCGAACACCTCGTTTCATGGGATCCCGATGTCATGGTCATGGTCCCCTATTTTCAGGGAGTCAGCAGCACGGAGATCCTCAACGACAAGGCCCTTTCGACCCTGACTGCTCTCAGGAACAGACAAATCCACACCTTCCCCTCCTACATCGATGCCTGGGATCTCCCGTCGCCGGAATCCATCCTCGGGATCATGTGGCTTGCCAATACCCTCTACCCGGACCAGCTACGGTTTGACATGAGCGAGGAAGCGCGTCATTTTTATATAACCTTTTACGGAACATATCCCCAGGAAATCTCATTGGGAGGTGGAGTCAAGCCATGATGCTCGTGCTGAGCGGTGAAAAAGGCCGCGGCAAGACATCCCTGCTCAAGGAACTGTTCATCGGGCTCGATATTCCGGTGCAGGGATTTCTGAGCCTCAAGGAGGTTTCTGCAGGTACGGTTACCGGGATCTCGCTCCTTATCCTCCCGGAGCACCGATCCGTTCCCATGGCAACCACAAGCCCTATTGCGACACAGGTGAGCACCGGGCGATTTTATTTTTATCCGCAGGTATTCGATCTCGTCAACACACACTTCCAGGAGATAACGCCGGATCTCCCCTTTGTCTTCGATGAATTCGGTCCGCTCGAGATGGAAAAAAAAGGGCACTATCCCATCTTTGCCTCATTGGAGAAAACCCGTCACCGAAGCATTCTGGTGGTGCGCTCAGAGCTGTTGGCTGATTTTCTTGGCTCCCTGTCCAGGGACATCGATCATGTCCTGATCGATCTGGAGAAATGTGCCAGGCGGGAGGCCCTGGAGGGAATCAGGGCATTTATCGCCGGCTCGTACTGGAATGGTGGTTGACATGCGGCAGTCTTTCAGCTGAAAATAAGAGACTACTGTGTAATCGGAGGTATGAAATGGAACCAAACGTCGGTTTTCTCGACAGGATCAGCAGATTCGTGGTGGCAGCGGCACTGATTATTGTCCTGATAAAAAGCGGCAGGGTGCGGCTCGTGACGGCACTCTCCCTGGTCGCAAGCGGTGCCCTGCTCTCCAGTGCCGCATCGGGATACTGCCCACTGTATACCCACCTGGGCATCAGCACTAGCGACAAGATCTGAATTCAACCATACCCGACATCTACCGGTTATGGGGGACCCTTCTACGCTCATTGACGGCATCTGCCCGTGCACGTGAAACCCTGAGACAGGGGTTCTTCCGCGTAAAGGCATTTAATGTTTTGATTTCATTGTGTTAGGCCCTTGCCCGGATTGCCCGAATTGGCAATTGAAAATACCCTGCTTTCGTGCAAGAATACCTCTATCGTGAAGGCAGACAGAGACATTCTCATCAGAGAAATCCTCTCGCAGCAAGACACCCTGGCCAGTGCACTGCTGAACTCGTGCTACTTTGGCATCACCGCCACCGACCTCGATGGCAATTTCATTTTCATGAATGACAAGGCACGAGAACTTCTCGACATTCAAAAAGACATCTCTACCGAGACGATGCACGTATCCGAGATCGACCCGGTGCGCTGGATCGACTTCAAAAAAATCATTGCCAACCGAGAACCCCAAATCGGTGTCCCGATACAGAAGGGGATCCGGCCACTTGTTGCCAACCGCACCCCCCTGATATGGAAGGATGCCTTCGTCGGGGTAATCAGCATCATTCAGGATATGGATGTGTTCGACGATATCTCGCAGCGGCTCTTTGAGTTCCAGGAACTCAACAAACAGGTGGAGGCCATCATCGACTCTTCCTACGATGGCATTTATGTCACAGACGGAGATGCCAATACCATCAAGCTCAACAGGGCTTATGAGATCATCACCGGCATCAATGCATCGGAGGTGCTGGGCCGTAACATGCGTGACCTGGTCAGAGATGGGTACTACAGCGAGAGCGTTACCCTGAAGGTGCTTGAAAAAAACGGCGTGGTAACACTTACCCAGAAGCTGAAAACAGGCAAGGAAGTCCTGGTAACGGGAAACCCCATCTTCGACGAACACGACAAGATCATCATGGTGGTCACGAATGTCCGCGACATGACCGATCTGGTCAATCTCCACAAGCAGCTGGAACATTCCATCGAGATGACCCTCGCCTATAAGGAACAGCTCCAGCAGATGCAGAGCCTGGGGAGCGACTTCATTATCGCCTCCAAGGGCATGCAATCGGTATTCGATCTTGTCCAGCGGGTAAGTGACACCGATACCACAATCCTCATTTACGGAGAGACAGGGGTAGGCAAGGAACGGGTGGCAGAAGAGATTCATGCCCGCTCCAGACGCAACAAAGACGGTATCCTGGTAAAACTGAACTGCGGCGCTTTACCCGAGACCCTGCTGGAGAGTGAACTGTTCGGCTATGAGAGAGGGGCCTTCACCGGGGCAAAAAGAGAAGGGAAAATGGGACTCTTCGAGGTTGCCCACAAGGGCACCATCTTTCTCGACGAGGTGGAATCCATGTCCCTTGCCTTGCAGTCAAAGCTCCTGAGGGTGCTGCAGAGCTTCGAGATCACCCGGGTCGGAGGAACCAAGCCGCTCAAGGTCGATGTCCGGGTGGTGTGTGCCACCAATCAGGACCTCAGGGAGCTCATCAAGGAGCAGAAGTTCCGCGAGGACCTCTACTACCGTCTCAATGTCATACCCATCTATATCCCCCCCCTTCGTGACCGTGGCGAGGACATACCCCGGCTGATCGAACTGTACCTGAAGAAATTCAACCGCAAACACTCGCGGAAAAAAAGTTTCAGCCGGGATGCCCTGGAGCGGATGCGTTCGTACACCTGGCCGGGAAATGTCAGGGAACTCGTCAACCTCATCGAGCGGCTGGTGGTAATCACCCACAGCGATATCATTACCCTGCACCACCTCCCGGCAGAATTTCATACCTCGGGGAATTTTGACGACAGGTGTCTCGGGTGCTCCCTCAGAGAGTACCTCCAGAACATGGAGATCGCCATTCTCCGCGATGCGGTAAAGCGCTACGGCAATGCACGGCAGGCCGCGCCTCACCTCGGGATGGACCCCTCTACCATCACCCGCAAGCTCAAACAGATCAAAGAGCCTTAGAATTTACCCAATATATCGTATTTTTTATTTTATTTATTGTATTGTGCTCAATTGAATGAACGCTGCGCTATCCTGACTGGTGCAGTTTTGCATTATTGCTGTTAATCATATGATATCTTTATCCTTTATTCTTAATGACCACAGTCATTTACACAAAGCCCCCCTTGACCTCTTCCGCATGATGCAGGTTTGCATCATTGCAATTACTTTATGGATTTGATTGGTTTATTTTATAATCAATCATCTTTGGAACAGTCCTCTTACAGAATCTTCCTTCATCCATGATGCGGTCTTGCATTATTTTATCATCTTTTAGCAGCGGCCTCCCTTGAGAATACCCTTGGTTTGCTCTCCAACATGCTGTTTTATTTGATTTATATTATCTTGCACACTCGTTGGCATCATACTTGAATTACACAGGGCATTCCGGAAATATTCTCACAGAAAGGAGCAACCCCATGCCAATGATGAACGCTCAACAGTACGAAGACAGCCTGAGGAAGTTACATTTAAAAGTCTACATGTTCGGCAAGCGGGTGGAAAACCCGGTGGACGATCCGATCATACGCCCCTCCATGAATGCTGTGGCCGCCACCTATGAATTTGCCCACTACCCTGAATATGAGGACCTCATGACCACCACCTCCCATATCACGGGCAAGAAAATCAACCGCTTCACCAGTATTCACCAGAGTACGGAAGATCTCGTGAAGAAATCGAAGATGGGCCGGCTGCTCGGATCGCTCACCGGCTGCTGTTTCCAGCGCTGCGTGGGCATGGACGCAATGAACGCCCTGTCCATGACCACCTACGATATCGACCAGAAGTACGGGACAGAGTATAACAAGCGCTTTTTGAAATACCTCGAATTCGTACAGGAAAACGACCTCACCTGTGACGGCGCCATGACAGACCCCAAGGGTGACCGCAGCAAGGCGCCGCACCAGCAGGCAGATCCGGACCTGTTTATGCGCGTGGTCGAGGAACGCCCCGACGGGATCGTGGTCAGCGGCGCAAAATGCCACCAGACCGGCGCGGTGAACTCCCATGAAATCATCATCATGCCCACCATCAGCATGCGAGAGGAAGACAAGGACTATGCCATTTCGTTCGCCCTTCCCTCTGATGCCGAGGGAATCATCTACATCATGGGCCGTCAGTCATGCGATACCCGCAAGCTGGAAAAGGGCACCTTGGATCGCGGCAACCAGCTCTACGGCGGCCACGAAGCACTGGTGGTCTTCGAAGATGTCTTTGTCCCCTGGGATCGAGTATTCATGTACAAAGAGTGGGATTTTGCCGGTCAGCTCGTGGAACAGTTCGCATCGTACCACCGCCAGAGTTACGCCTGCAAAGCCGGTGTCGGTGATGTCCTTATCGGCGCCACCCAGAACATTGCCGTATACAACGGGGCCAACAAGGCATCTCACGTGAAAGACAAGATCATCGAGATGAACCACCTCAACGAGACCCTGTTCTGCGGTTCTATTGCCTGCGCAGCCGAGGGTCACAAAGAACCTAGCGGCACCTACTACGTAAACACACTCCTTGCCAATGTCTGCAAGCAGAACGTAACCCGCTTCCCCTACGAGATCGCCCGGCTCGCACAGGATATCGCCGGCGGACTCATGGTGACACTACCGTCAGAAGAAGACCTGCGCTCACCGGAAATTGGCAAATGGATCGAGAAATACTACAAGGCCAACCCGGATGTCCCTACGGAATACAGAATGCGTATGCTGAGGCTGATCGAAAACATAACCTTGGGTACCGCAGCTGTAGGCTATCTCACCGAGAGTATGCACGGAGCAGGTTCACCCCAGGCCCAGCGAATCATGATCGCCCGGCAGATCAACATGAAAGCAAAGACGGACGTCGCCAAGCATCTATGTGGTATCCCGGAGGATGAATAACATTCTAAAGATAGGCCTGAAGTACTGCGGGGGATGCTCCCCGCGCTACGATCGGGTCGATATGGTCAAACGTATTAAAAAGGAACTGGGTGGGACGATTGAATTCGTCTCACCCGATGAGCCCGGCATCGATTTCATCCTGGCAGTCATGGGATGCGACACTGCCTGTGCAAACTTAGATGCCTTCGAAGGGAAACACATACGGATCATCACTAGTGAGAAAGATACAGAAGCACTGATCAAGGAACTTAAAGGAGATATCTGATGAACTGGCACGACATCTATAAAAGCAAGCTTACCACAGCTGAAGAGGCAGTCAGTCACATCAAGTCAGGGGATCGCGTGGTCAACGGTCATGCAACAGGCGAACCGCAGGAGTTGCTCAGGGCAATAGTGGCCAACAAAGAAAGCTATCAGAATGTGGAGATCGTTCACATGGTGGCAATGGGCAAGGCCGAGTACTGCCTTCCAGAGAATGCCAGACACTTTGTACACAATTCTTTTTTTGCCGGAGGCACGAGCCGCAAGGCCATCGAGGAAGGCCGGGCCAAATTCACCCCATGTCATTTCAGCATGATCCCCTCCATGTTCGATTCTGCCCTGCCGGTTGATGTAACCATTTGCCTTCTCTCACCCCCCGATGAACATGGCTACTGCTCTTTCGGAATATCGGTGGACTACACGAAACCGGCAGCTGAGAAGTCCAAACTGGTTATTGCCGAGGTCAGCCCCTATATGCCGAGAACTCTGGGGCATTCTTTCATTCACGTCTCACAGATCGACCACATCGTGGAGACCGAGACAAAACCCATCGTGCTGCACCCGGCCAAGATCAACCCGGTGGACGAAGCCATAGGCCGCAACTGTGGAGAGCTTGTCAGAAACGGCGACTGCCTGCAGCTGGGAATCGGCGGACTTCCGGACGCTGTGCTCGCCTCGCTGAAAGACAAGAGAGACCTGGGCATCCACACCGAGATGTTCTCAGACGGCGTCGTTGACCTGTTCCATCAGGGAGTTATCAACTGCAAAAAGAAAAACTTCCACAATGGCAAGATGGTGGCCACCTTTTTCATGGGCACCGAGAAACTCTACAACTTCGTTCACAACAACCCCATCGTAGAGATGTTTCCCGTGGATTACACCAACAACCCCAGCATCATCGCCCGAAACGACAACATGGTGTCCATCAACTCCGCCATTCAGGTGGATTTCACCGGACAGGTGGTATCCGACACCATCGGCTATCGTCAGTTCAGCGGCAGCGGCGGCCAACTGGACTTTGTCCGGGGCGCACAGTGGTCAAAAGGTGGGCGTTCGATCCTGGCCTTCTCTTCTACCGCTGCAAAGGGAACCGCCTCCCGCATTGTGTCCCATATCGACGAGGGAGCAAGTGTGACCACTCCCCGCACCGATGTGCACTACATCGTTACCGAATACGGCATTGCCAACCTGCGCGGCAAATCGGTGCCGGAGCGGGCAAAGGCGCTCATCAGCATCGCACACCCTGACTTCCGGGAGAACCTCGAGCGCGAAGCAGCCAGAATATTCAGGAAGTAACGGCAACAACGATGCGAAAGAAACTGTCCCTGCAAGCATCGAATGAAAAATAATAAAAGGGGGTATCATGAGTATTAAAAGAGAATACGGAGAGGTTCAGCCCGGTATTCCCTTGGGGCCTTTAACTCTCAGGCTGCCAGGGATTCACTACCGGTTCGAGATTGCAGACTACCTTCAGGGTCTCCTGATGTGTACCGTCTGTCTCGCCATCATTCCGGTGCTTACGGGCAAGCTCGGAATGTCTTTCGAGGTAGCCCTGGCCATTGTTATTCTGAATGGGACACTCTACCTCGCCCATGTCACGTTCGGCGACCCGGTTGTACCGGGCTGGGTAACGCCGGCCATACCCCTGCTGGTCGCATATTGCGAGACATTTGCACCGGGTGTGGAGCGTATGCAGTCATTGATCGCATTCGAACTTACCTTTGGCCTGTTCTGTATATTCCTCGGCGTCACCGGATTGGCGAAGAAATTTGTCGCTATCATCCCGAACGCGGTCCAGTCGGCAATCCTTGTTGGTGCTGGTTTCGCAGCGGTCATGCTCGTGTTCAAACCGGGAGAGGGGCTCAAGAGCTTCGACTCAAATCCCTGGACCATCACTATCTGTATCGGCATTGCTTTCCTCATTCTCTTCTCGGAAAGCTTCAAGCAACTCAGACGCAAAAACAAGCTGCTGTACTACATCGGAAACCTCGGTATGATGCCTGCCCTGGCGCTGGCAATCTTCGTGGGGCCTATGTTGGGCGAGCTTCCATGGCCCACGTATGACACCAATATCTTCACCAGGCCTGATTTCACAACCTTGTTCAGAGACTTCACCATGATGGGCGCCATCCCCTTGCCTCCGCTGAAGATGTTCCTCACCGGTCTTCCCATGGTTATCAGTGCATATATCGTGGTGTTCGGCGACGTCATCCAGTCACAGGCCCTTCTCAACGACGCACAGAAATACCGGCCTGACGAGAACGTCGACTACAACCCGAACAGATCCCACATCATCTTCGGCGCACGTAACACCATCATGAGCATTCTCGGACCGGACATCTCCATGTGCGGACCGCTGTGGGCGGCCATGCAGGTGGTTGTATGCGAACGCTACAAACACGGCCCCAAGGCCATGGAATCCATCAACGGCGGAGCCGGATCGTTCCGCTGGGGTACCTGGACCGGTTACTTCCTCGCCCCGATCGTCTCCACGGTGAAACCGATCCTCGGTGTCGGTCTGGCATCCACCATGCTCATCCAGGGTTATGTCAGTGTCCGGGTCGGCGTACTGAAGTCCCGGTCATTCAATGACCTCGGCATTGCCGGTGTTGCCGGAGCCATCCTCGCAACCAGAGGCGCGGCATGGGGTCTTGGCGCAGCACTGGTCCTCACAGGCCTGATCTATGCCGGCGGCAAGTGGAAGAAAGCCTACGAACCTGAAGAGCCTATCTTCCCCTGCGACTCACCGGAAAAGATTGCACAGGATATTAAAGAAATCATGGAGAACGAACAGTAGAACCTGATGGTATACAAGCGAATACTCAATCTTATTTAAGCCCCATGAGCCCCTCCTGCGGGAGGGGCTCAACCTTCCACACAGAATACATACCGTTGACAAAGCACGTTTCCTCAAGGATAGTATCTATATGGCATATATAGAAGGATTCCCCCCCCAGGACATCTCCAGGTCGCTCCTGAGACACCTGGCCTTCATGGCGATTGTCATGATAGCGACTGTCGGGTTCATGATTGATTTCTCGAAAGACTGGTTCGAACAGTTATCCTCTTCCTCCGTACCTCTCATTATTATCCTTGCAATCATGTTATACGTCTCGTTCAAGGTGAACCCCAAGGGATGGAAACTGATGCTCAACAAGCAGGATTACCTGGAAAGCCTCCGGCAGGACAGCATGATCGCAGAGCAACTGCTGAAACTGGACGATTCTCATTACATTATTCACAATATCACATTCGAGCTCTTTCATATTGAATTCCTCGTGATTGCTCCCAAAGGGATCTTCCTCATTGAAAAGGCAAAAGGCAGCGGAGACCTCGAAATTCGGGACAACATCCTGTTCCAGGGAGGCCGGACAATAGAGACGCTGACCGGAAACCTGTGGCGGTTATGTCACCTCGTCAACATCGTACTCAAAAAGGGTTACCAGGTCGACGTCATGCCGCAGCCGGTTCTGGTAATTCCCGATGTGGAGCGCCTTGACGTCAAAACGTATGACGACATCAGCATAGTCACACCCACTGAGCTCATGTCTCTCATCCGTGATCAAAAGAAAGAAGTCCTTACCACAGAGATCTCTCAGGGGTTTGCTTTCTATATTAAAGATCGCTACGGCCCGAAAAAATAAACCCCATGAACCAACCAGCGTCTTAGGAGGTTATGTATGAACAAGGTCCAATTTTCATCATTCCCCCTCAGTGCCCGCCTCGGCATTGTCTTTACCATTTCCGCCTGGGTCTTCTCCATTCTATCCCAGGCCGTCATGACCTCCACCATCTCTCTTGTGCCGATCACCCTTGCCCTGGTGTGTGGTGTGGTGGTCTACTCGTTAAAACCCTGGGGCAGAATCTTCTGTGTCATATTCAATATCCTGATGATGGCAAATAATGTGTACGCCCTGGTCTCTCCACCCCCTGCCCATACAGCGAGCACTCTCCCGACAGGTGTCTGCCTGATCAACATTCTCCTGTTCGCCCTGGCGACCTTCTTCCTCATGCACAGGGATACCGCCGCCTTCTATAAGCAGCAGAAACCCCTTAAAACGGCTCCCTAAAAGAGGTGCCCCATACCGGTGCCCGCTCTCCCGTGCACGGGGAACACTTCATGGGAACCTTGAAGGAAGAATGCATCTGGCTCCAAGCATACCCGACCGTTGCAGAAGCAACGTGAATTATTGAAGACTGGATCTCAGAGTACAAGACCGAACGTCCTCGCCAGGAACTCGGGTATTCCTCTCCAGTCTGGTACAAACAAAAAATAGCCGCATAATTGGTATTGATTTTTGGGGGCCATCACCAGGCGTCGTGCCTGTATCGACGGTGGAGTCAGAGATAAAAAGACTACCTCTGTGTTCTTTTATGGTTCCCTCCGCTGTATTCTAGCGATTCTTGCCAAAGCGTTCATGGCTTGTGGCCCAGTCCAGGGATGCTATCGCTCCTGCCAGGGAGATCTCTCCTGCGGTTGCTGCGGCTGTGACTATCTCTGCAAATTTTATGACATTGCCATGGCCGTAACAACCAAGCGATTCAAGGCATTCGCGCTGGGTTGGCAGGCCGGTGCCGCCTCCGTAGGTCGCAACGATCAGGGAGGGAAGAGTCAATGATCCGTACAGGTCGCCTTCCGGTGTTACCTCGGTACAGACCATGCCTGCCGACGACTCGGATACGTTTGCCACGTCCTGTCCCGTTGCCATGAAGATGGCGGCAAGGGCATTGGCAGCATGGAGACCGTTGCTCGAGGCGCCTGCCATAAAGGCACCGAGCTGGCAGGCCCTGCACAGATAGTCAAGGGTCACAGGGTCGACCCTCATGTGTTGAAGCATTATCTCTTTAGGGATCAGAATCTCGCCGATCACTCTTTTGCCGCGGGTATTGAGGTTGTTGATAAAAGATGCCTTCTTGTCGGTTGATATGTTTCCGTCCAGATAAAAATGCCTGACCGTATTGATCTGGGAGAGGATCCAGTTACATGCCGTATAGGTGCACATGCTTACCATGTTCTGTCCTGCTGCATCGCCGGTGAAGTAGTTGAATCTCAGGTATACGAGCCTGCTCGCTATGTATCTGTCGATACTCAGCAGTTTCGCTACCCTTGATCCGGATTCGGCGTGAGTGCGTATCTCATCCATGTGCTCATCGATCCACAGCATGAAGTCTCTGCCTTCCCGTGCAGAGTCAAAGGCAAATGCCGGTGACCTCTGCATGCGATCCTCAACAACCGTGACCTTTACGCCGCCGCACATGTTGATGAGCTTCATCCCTCTGTTATACGATGCCACAAGGGTCCCTTCGCTCGTGCACATGGGAATGAAGAATTCCCCCTTGGCATGTTCACCGTTGACCATGAGAGGCCCCGCAAACCCCAGAGGAATCTGTGCTACGCCGGTGAAATTCTCGATGTTTCCCTGGGTCAGAGCCGGATCAAAGGAGTGCTGCTTGATATGATGAAAATGAACGCCTGTATACTCTTCCAGAAAAGCCTGCCGCTGACGGACAATATCCATGTCATAGTTGTTCTGTTTGTCATATGGCAGTTTTCTCCCGACAGTCCTCGTCTCGATAACCGAATCTTTTGCCTCGAGGTTCAATATGCCATAAGTATCCGTATAGCAGGAAATAGTGACTGTGTGTTCCTGGTTCTTGGCAAGTGCCATTGCAGACACGTGGAATTCAACATTCTGTCCCATGGGAAAAGGAAGCGGCTGGTCCGTATTTATTTTGTCGGCATTGAGTTGTGTCCCGTTATTCTTCACTGCAACAGTATTCAGCGGGATTTCCTGACTATTTATGGTTATGCCGGATATACCGATAATCAAACCGTCTTTCAAGGGGTTCTTGATGTTGAATGTCAACCCATCCTCAAGGTTTTTCATGCTGCCCACAGAATAGATCTTGTTCATGATGATCGGGGGAATCGAAACATGTCCCTTTGTTTCAGATGTGCTGTGGATCAAGACAAGCCCGGGCTCTTTCGTTGTATTTCCCATGATTCCCCCTATTTTAGTTTAACATTCAATACCATCAAGTCATTTCCGACTTGTAAGATCAGAAAATAATGACAGTGGTCTTTGGCATTCAAAGATCGTGCCAGTGAATACATGGTTTTATCAGCAAAATAATACTAGTCAATTGACAGCTACTTACTTGTATAAAAAGTCATATGGCTAGTTATATCATGCAATTATATTATTTGCTAAAAATGGTGGGCATTTTGCCGATGGGTAATATTTTGCCACATAGAGAAGAAAACTATTCTCCAATTCTTGCCTGCTTAACCCCACAGTCTTTAAACCCGAACTGTGCAGCATGAGACGATCACCTCGGAATGGTATTCAATCCACACCTGCAACCGCTGCTGCTGATAAGAATGCTGAAGTTTGATTCCCTCCAGTGTGCTGCATAAAGGATTTCAGGGCATGTATAGTGACCCTCTCATGGACTGTATCATTTCTCGTTTCAAGGTGATTTCTGCCGTCACCCTTTTCCCGCCGGTTTTCAATATATTGAACCTGAGATAAACGAACTTGCTCGTGAGAACTTTTTCAATAGCAACAAGCTTGGCCGCCTTGAGGTGCCCTCTGCCTGCCTTCGGATCTCTCAGCTGTTCTCATCTATTCAGCGCGCAACATCACAGTCGTGCCTTGGCATGCCACAATCCCCATCATGGCACAGCAGTACGATACAAGGACTCTGCTTGCTTCAACCCTCTATAACAACAATGATAAACCAATAATACCTTATAGTTATACCTCGTTCCCATGCCGAGACCTCCTGCCCTCCGATTCAAGGGAAGGTACTATATTCTACTTATTGGGCGATTTTTTCCATGCGCACCCGAACAGACCAGGAGGACCGCCACGATTTTTTCACCCTCAAGTGAGGGCACAGAGATCTCTGGGTCACGGACAATCCAGGCAGGTAGTGGGTCGTGAATTCCCAGAGCTGTCTGGTTATTCCTCACGCAAGGGTCTGCTTGACATAGCTGGAGATGTAATCATATCCCGACCAGACAGAGAAGAAGAGCGCAATCCACAGGAAGAATTCTCCTGCAAGCTGGAACTGGATGCCGAAGATCGGGTAGTGGATAAGTAGCGGGATGAGTGCTGCACACTGGAATGCGGTCTTGTATTTCCCGAGCCAGTTTGCCGCAATGATGATGTGCTTTTCCGATGCGATGCTCCTCAGCCCGGTAACAGCGAGTTCCCTGCCGATGATGATGGCTGCTATCCATGCCGGCACCCTGTCCAGTGGGATGAGCATGATCATGACCGACGCGATAAGCAATTTGTCGGCCAGAGGGTCGAGCAGTTTGCCCAGATCGGATTCAATGTTGTATTTCCTGGCGAAATAGCCATCGAGATAGTCGGTTATCGTTGCAGCAACAAACAGGACTGCTGCGATGACAGAAGGTATGAGGCCGTCACAGAGGAGCAGTATGACAATGACCGGCACCACAACGATGCGGGATATGGTCAAAGCATTTGCCAGATTCATTCCTGATCATTCCCTCCCTCCATTGATAATCGCAAGTACACTCTTAACATACTCTTGGGTCTCTTGGTAGGGAGGAATTCCCCCGTATGCATCTACGATTGTAGGTCCTGCATTGTATGCAGCCAGGGCCTTTTGCAGATCCCCCTGGTAGCGACTGAGCAGACGGGAAAAATACCTGGTCCCGGCGGTTATGTTCTGAACAGGGTCCCACGGATTTTCGGCCCCCATGTCGAGCGCTGTCTCCGGCATGAGCTGCATGAGCCCCATCGCCCCTTTGCAGGACAGCGCCCGGGGATTGTACGCCGACTCCACCTGAATTATGCCCTTTATCACATCCGGGTCGAGGCCATGCCCGATGGCAATGTCGGTTATCAGCTGCTCATAGTGCCCTTTCACCGCCACCGACCCTCTCCTCTGGGCTCGCTCCCGATAGTAGATATCCCAGTCCTCCCCCCTGGGACAGTTGCTGAAAGACAGCGTCCCGTCGGACTGGCGCTTCACAAAGATATCTGCCCAGGCAGAAGATGCAGTGAAGGCAAGGACGGCAAGAAAACACAGCACGAGTATACTCGTGTGTCGTGAAACGCCATCATGTGCCCTGCAGACAAAATGCATATCGCCCTTATCGTCATTATAATGTTTTTATTCAATCTTTATGATCCCGGATCAGGCTTCGGTCTCACCTTATTCAGCATGAACGGGCCTCGCGCCTGTGCTGTTTCAGCGCTTGTCCCGACCAGTCCTGGGGGAACCGGGGACTGTGCACACCGTAAAGAACCAGCGTCTATGCCCATCAACGGCTGCTTCGGCGCATTCAGTCTTTGGTCCAGCGCCCTTTCGGTGCCGTGGTATTCTGGGGAGGAACAGCCTTGATCACACGTTTTCTGGGGAGTAGAACCCGAATTCTCGTGCCTTTCCCCACCGCGCTCTGCACGGTAATATACCCCCCGTGTTCCTCGATAATCATATAAACCTTCGAGAGACCAAGCCCGGCCCCGCTCACCTTCGAGGTATAGAAGGGGTTGAAGATATCCTTTATCTCATCTCCCGGTATGCCCTTGCCCGTATCCACGACGTCAATGATCACATAGTGCGGATGCAGACTCACGTTGATCTCGACGCTCCCCTTGCCATGCATGGATTCACAGGCATTCACGAGCAGATGCCAGAAGGCCTCCACCAGATAGCTCTGGTCGGCCTCGATCGTGTCGAGGTTCTCCGGCACGTTCACCTCATAGGCCACACCGCTGAATCTACCCGAACCGAACGTCTTGATGAGTGCTTCATCAATGACATCCTCGATATTCGTCGAGGAGAAATCGGGCCGGTGGATCTTGGTGTAGTTCACATATTCCTCGATGTCCATGATCATGGCCTCAAGCCTCTTGACATCCTCAATGATATACTCAACATACACCTGTTCGGTGCAGTCCGGGCTCACGGATTTGCTGAGCCTCCTGGAAAAACCACCGAGAGAGGTGAGCGAGTTCCTGATCTCGTGCGCAACGCCCTCCACCACCTTGCCCAGGGATGCGAGTTTTTCTGCATTGATCATCTGCCTTCTCATCATTTCAATATCAGTCAGGTCCCGTATGACAAGGACAATCCCCCCGGCGTATTTTTCACTCTTGAGGGCTGAGGCTGACAGGAGCCCCGAAAAAATGCTGCCGTCTGCCTTGCGGAAGGCATACTCGTTTTCGAAATTATCGATCCCGTCGGAAAATGCCTTTTTGATGTCGGCAAAGATATCTACCGAGGGGTCCGGGATGATCACATCCACGGGTTTGTTTTTCATCTCATCCAGATCACCCCAGAAATTCCTGGCCATGGAGTTCATGAACTGGATAGAGCCCTTGCCGTCAATGGTGACCACGGCCTCACCCATGGTCTGGGTGATGGTTACCAGGTAATCCTTGTAGGCATCCCCCCTGGCCTTGAGCC
Source organism: Deltaproteobacteria bacterium (assembly GCA_018434685.1). Classification (GTDB taxonomy): domain Bacteria; phylum Desulfobacterota; class Desulfomonilia; order UBA1062; family UBA1062; genus DSAD01. Next base: position 267,165 of record JAHDOV010000004.1, on the reverse strand, counting down.
GGACATTCTCCACGAGGATTTCATGTTCCTTTATGAGCGTGTTTGCCATGTGAACCAGGTCCGGCAGGGAAATGGGCTTCGTGATGTAGTCGTTCGCCCCGGCCTTCATGGCCTTTACCGCGACATCTTCCGATCCCTCGCCCGTGATAAAGACCACGGCGGCGTTTTCGTCCATTTCTTTGATCCGGGTGAGCGCACCGATGCCGTCGAGCTTCGGCATGCGGTAGTCGAGGAATACCAGATCGGGTTTGTACTGCAGAAAGGCATCCACCGCCTCCTGCCCGTTGAATACCTGGATTACCTCAAACCCGTATTCGCACAAGGTGTTTTTGACCACCTCGTTGACGTCACGGTTGTCGTCCGCGATCAGGATCTTCCATTTTTTCTCCTGAGTCTCAACCATGGTCGATCTTCCACATCCTGACTATGTCGTCATCTCCCAGGGTGTTCTTTACCTCTATTATAGGCCTGCCCGAAGGTAAAACAATATCCGGGGCAATTTCACAAAGGGGATAAACGACAAAGGACCTCTCCTCAAGTGCAGGATGCGGTACGCTCAGGGTATCGGTCGACACGGTTATCCCTTCCAGGTAGACGATGTCGATATCGATCGTTCGGGGGGAATGCACATACGGTCTTTGTCTGCCGAGATCCTTCTCGATCACCTGACACAGTGCAAGCAGATCGGCCGGGTACAACTCCGTCTCCACATACACCACGAGATTGTAATAATTCTCCTGCCTGTCGGGAACGTCGCAGGGTTTTGTCTCGTACACGCTCGAGGTCTTGATGATGTGTACCCCGCAGGCACCAAGTGCGTTCATGGCCTGATCGAGATATGCCTCCCTGTCTCCGAGATTGGACCCCAGAGAGAGGTACCCCCTCATCACACAACCCGGTTCTTCAGGACACCGATGCCTTCAATCTCTATCACTATCTCGTCACCTCTCTGCATGGGCCCGATCCCCGAGGGCGTGCCCGTGGCGATTACATCGCCCTGGTTCAGGGTCATGATCCCTGTTATGAACTCGATGAGTTCATAGACAGAGAAGATGAGATTTTCCATGTTCGAGGACTGCCTGAGTTCCCCGTTGAGGCGGGCGCTGATTGCGAGGGCATGCGGGTCCTCGATGCCGGTCTCGATCCACGGACCGATGGGCGCAAAGGTGTCGAACGATTTTGCCCGCGTCCACTGGCCGTCCGAAACCTGAAGGTCGCGTGCCGTAACGTCGTTCAGACAGGTGTAGCCCAGGATCACATCTTGTGCGGCCGAGGCCTTCACGTCCTTGCAGGTCCTTTTTATGACCACGGCGAGTTCTGCCTCGAAATCGAGCCTCGAGGTCTGAGCCGGATAGATGATATCATCAAGCGGACCGATCACGCTCGTAGACGGCTTCATGAACAGCAGCGGCACCTTCGGGAGCTCGAGGCCGAGTTCCCTGGCATGGTCCCGGTAATTGAGCCCCACCGCGACGATCTTGCCGGGAAGAACCGGGACAAGGAGCCTCTCGATCTCGAGGGGCTGCAACTTCCGGCTGGTCTGGGGATCCCACCCGAAGAACTCTGTTTCGTCTTCGGTCGCATACTGGACAATCCTTCCATCTGTCGTGTGAGCCCTGCCTATCTTCATCTCACAGCCCCAGCACGTCGATCATGGAGTACAGCCCGGGTTCTCTGTCGCTCACCCAGCGTACAGCCCGCAGTGCGCCCCGGGCGAAATTCTGCCGCGAGTGAGCGCGGTGGGTGATCTCGATACGCTCGTTGTTCCCGGCAAACAGCACGGTGTGATCCCCGACGATGTCTCCGGCACGAAGCGTCTGGATACCGATTTCACCGTCCGGTCTGGCCCCGATGATACCGTGGCGTTCATAGCGGGCATGATCCGCCAGATCCACCCCTTTGGCCTCGGCGATGGCCCGGGCGAGTCCGAGGGCCGTTCCCGAGGGGGCATCCTTCTTGAGCCGGTGGTGGGTCTCGACGATCTCCACATCGTAGTCCTCCCCCAGAAGCCCGGCCAGTATGGAGACCGCCTTGAACATCACATTCACCCCGATACTCATGTTGGGCGCCATGACAACCGCGATCTTCCCGGCACACCCCCTGATCTCAGTGAGCTCATCATCACTGAACCCGGTAGTGCCGATAATGAGCTTTTTGCCTTCGGCAGCCGCATACCGGAAGGTTTCCATGGTCACCACGGGCAGGGTGAAATCGACTATGATGTCGCAGGTGCAAAACGCATCCTCTATCCTGGAGGTAATTGCCGTATCGAGCGGGCCGGCACCGAGGACCATCCCGGCATCCTTGCCGAGCAGGGGATGACCCCCCGCCTCCAGTGCACCGGCCAGCACCATGTCGTCCGCATCGACGATTCCCCGCGCAATCAGTGAGCCCATCCGTCCTGCAATGCCCACAACCCCGGCATGAATCATGTTTCTTCCTCCACCTTCGGGTAACGGGCCCCTATATGCACCCGTATTTGTTCAGTACCGCCGAGAGTTTTCCCCTGTTCGCCGGTGCCATTGCACACAGCGGCAGCTTGAACTCCTCCTTCACCTTGCCCATGAGCGCCAGTGCCGTCTTCACCGGTATGGGATTTGTCTCGATGAACATGACCTCGTTGACCTCGAGCAGCTCGAAGTGGATCTCCTGTGCCGCCTGGACATCCCCGTTCTTCCAGGCACTGATCATGCCGGAGACCTTTCCGGGCATGACATTTGCCGTTACCGAGATGGCCCCGGTTCCCCCTACGCACAGTATGGGCAGGTTCAGGGCATCCTCCCCGGACAGGAGGCAGAAGTCATCATCGGTGTCCCTCACGATATAGGAGCACTTCACCAGATCGCCGCTCGCCTCTTTTATCCCGACGATGGTGTCGATCTTCGCCAGGGCGGTGACGGTCTCAATCCCCATGTTCACCCCGGTCCTTCCCGGGACGTTGTAGAGGATCTGCGGGATATCGCATGCGGCGGCAACCGCTGCATAGTGCTCGTAGAGCCCCTTCTGAGTCGGCTTGTTGTAGTACGGGGTGATCAGCAGAGCCGCATCTGCACCGGCATCCTTTGCATGCCTGGTGAGCCTGATTGCCTCATTCGTGGAATTGGAGCCGGTACCGGCAATGACCGGCACTCTTCCCCCCACCTCTTCAACACAGATATCGATGACCCGCTCGTGCTCTGCGTGAGAAAGGGTCGCGGACTCCCCGGTGGTCCCGCAGGGTACGATCCCTGAAACACCGCCTGCTATCTGAAAGTCGATGAGTTCCCTGAAGGCCTTTTCATCGACCTTCCCGTCACAAAAGGGGGTTACGATCGCTACTATTGCGCCAGAAAACATCTTTCACCTCCGCCTAGCGTATTGTATCCGGTACGATCTCCCCGGACATGAGGTCTTCATACGACTGTCTCTTTGATACCACATAAAACCGGGTGCGATCCACCAAAACCTCGGGCGGCTTGGGCCGGGAATTGTAGTTGGAGGCCATTGTATGGCCGTATGCACCCGCAGACATGACTGCGATCAGGTCACCCCTGACGAACCTCGGGAGATCTCTCTCCTTTGCAAGGAAATCACTCGATTCGCAGATAGGCCCCACCACGTCGGCCTTTTCCGTGCCGCCATTGTGCTCCTCCACGGGGGTTATCTCGTGATAGGCGCCGTAGAGCGCCGGCCGTATGAGGTCGTTCATGCCGGCATCCACGATGATGAAGGTCTTGGTCTTGGTCTCCTTCCGGTAGAGGACCCGGGTGACGAGGATCCCGGCGTTACCCACGATTACCCTGCCGGGTTCGAAGATGAGTTTCAGCCCCAGGGGACCCACGGCCTCGAGAATGGCAGTGCAATAGTCCTTGGGGTTCGGGGGTTCTTCGTTGGAATACGTTATCCCCAGGCCGCCGCCGAGATCGAGATAGCGGAACTCGATTCCGAGCTTCCCCAGGTTGGCAATCAGGACCTTGAGCCGCTCCACTGCATCGATAAAGGGGGTCACGTCGGTGAGCTGGCTCCCGATGTGGCAGTCGATCCCCACGATCTCGATGTTCTCCATCTCTCTTGCCTTCACGTATTGTGCCATGGAGCCCTCGATATCGATCCCGAACTTGTTGTCACGCATACCTGTGGAGATATAAGGGTGGGTATGGGGGTCCACATCGGGATTGACCCTGATGGAGATCGGGGCCTTTTTACCCAGTTGTCCGGCACGGGCATTGATCACCTCGAGCTCCTGCTCGCTCTCGATATTGAACATCATGATCCCCGCACGGATTGCCCTGTCGATCTCGTCAGTGGTTTTCCCCACGCCGGAATACACGATCTTGTGGGCAGGAATGCCTGCATGAAGCGCTCGGTAGAGCTCCCCGCCGGAGACCACGTCGGCACCGAGTCCCTGGCGGGCCATGGTGTTCAGGATGGCCAGACACGAGTTTGCCTTCATGGCAAAACAGGTCTGGTGGTCCACATCCTGAAGAGGATCTTCAAAGGCGCGGATATGGCGCTCCAGCGTCGGCAGGCTGTAGCAGTAAAACGGTGTGCCGACCTCCTTTGCGATCTCTTCCAAGGGAACCTCCCCACAATGGAATGTTCCCTGTTTGTACTGAAAATCATGCATGTTCTCTTGTCTCCTCTTCGTTTCTTCTGCGCGAGGCAGCCGGGGTTCGTCGCGTTTTCAGCCCCTCAGGTATGCCTGTTCCGGGCCCTGCCTATCTGCGCACGATCCGTGCCGGTGTCATCCAGGCAGTGGTCCCCTTTTCGAACGCGAGACGGTAGACCATGTAATCATCGTCAGGGGCTGTATCCTTCAGAACGAGCACACCCGGCTCGCCCAGGGACAGCTCATCCTTTTTCCGGAGGTCATCGGTACACGCAGGGCATATGCCCTTTGCCTTGCCCAGGAGCACCACCACGGCACCTGCCGCGTTGCACCTGGCCTCTACGACGACCACATCATCCACGAACCGGATGGATACGATCTCAACAGGATCGGGCTCACCCGGTGGCAGCGGCGGCAGTTTCCGGCCACACCCCGCGCAGACGAGCACCATGAGAACGAAGCCCAGGGCAACCCTAGTCTGTGTTTTCAAGGCCTGCCAACCTCTCCTGCGCATGGTTCAGCTCCTGGCGTACGTTCTTTCGGGCCGTGCCGCCGAAGCTCGTTCTCCGGTCCACGGAATTCTCCGGCCTGATTACCGTAAAGATCCCCTCATCGAATTCCTTTGCATAGCTGCGGAATTCGTCGAGGGTCAATTCGCCCAGGGTCCTTCCCTGCCCGATGAGCGATGAAATGAGCTCGCCGGTGATTCGGTGCGCCTCTCTGAAGGACACACCCTTGTCCACGAGGAAGTCCGCCACGTCGGTTGCCGTGATGAAGCCTCTATTCAGAGATTCCCGCACTGCCTCCTGATTCACCCGAAGCCCTGCGATGAGCCCCGCCATGACCTCGAGGCACTGCCGCACGGTATCGAGGGTTTCCATCACCGGGATCTTGTCTTCCTGCATGTCCCGGTTATACGCCAGCGGGAGGCCCTTCATCATGGTCAGAAGGGCCACAAGATTTCCGTACACGCTGCCCACCTTGCCCCGTACGAGCTCTGCCACGTCCGGGTTCTTCTTCTGGGGCATGATGGAACTGCCGGTACAGTAGGCATCAGAAAGCTCCACGAAGGAAAACGGGCTGGAATTCCACAGGATGATCTCCTCTGCCATCCTGCTCAGGTGCATCATGATGGTGGCCGCATCAAAAACCGCTTCCAGGGCAAAATCCCGGTCACTCACCGCATCCATGGAGTTCCGGCTCGGTCCGTCAAACCCCAGCTCAGCAGCGGTCATCTCCCGGTCGATAGGATGGGGAGTCCCGGCAAGCGCAGCACTGCCGAGCGGTGAGGTGTTGAGCCGCTTTTTCGTATCCACAATCCGGCTGTGGTCCCTCAGGAACATTTCAACGTAGGCAAGCAGGTGGTGGGCAAGGGAGACCGGCTGGGCATGCTGGAGGTGCGTCATGCCCGGGATGATGGTGTCCACGTGCTCACGGGCCTTCTCGATGAGGGAGGTCATGAGCCGCCTGAGCGACTCCTCTGTCCGGCAGAGTTCCTCCCGCACGTACAGCTTGAAGTCGGTAGCCACCTGGTCATTGCGGCTGCGCGCCGTATGGAGCTTCCTTCCGGCCTCGCCGATCCGACGGGTCAGTTCGACCTCGATGTTCATGTGGACATCTTCGAGTGCCGGATCAAACGAAAAGGACCCGTTTTCGATTTCCTCCCCTATCCCGACAAGCCCTTCGGTAATGGCCTCCGCCTCGGCTGCGGTGAGGATTCCCGCAGCGCACAGCATGTGCGCGTGGGCAATGCTCCCCTGAATATCCTCCCGGTAGAGGCGGCTATCGAATGAAACTGACTCGGTGAACGCCTCCACCACTACATCGGTATCCTGATTGAACCTGCCTGACCACGGTTTGTCTTTCATGGTTCCATCTGCTTGCGCATCTTGAGCCGCAGGGCGTTGAGGCGGATGAATCCTGCGGCATCCTTCTGATTGTAGACCTCGTCTTCTCCGAAGGTCGCGATCTCGGGGTTGTAGAGCGAAGCCTTGGCCCTGCGCCCGGTGATGCTGCAGTTGCCCTTGTAGAGTTTTACCCTGACATCACCGGTGACGCCTCTCTGGGATTCATCGATGAATTTCTGCAGGGCAAGGCGTTCCGGTGCGAACCAGTAGCCGTTGTAGATGAGCGCAGCGTAGCGCGGCATGAGTTCATCCCTCAGGTGCATGACCTCCCGGTCCATGGTGATCTGCTCGATGCCCCGGTGGGCGATCTTGAGTATCGTCCCCCCCGGCGTCTCGTATACCCCGCGGGATTTCATCCCCACGTAACGGTTTTCCACGATATCCACCCTGCCGATGCCGTTTTTCCCGCCGAGCCCATTGAGTGATGCCAGCAGCTCTGCAGGGCTCATCTCCTGGCCGTCGATGGCCACCGGGTCTCCGTCCCTGAAGGAGATCTCGACGGAGGTTGGACGGTCCGGGGCATTCTCCGGCGAACACGACAGCACAAACATATCCTCCTGCGGTTCGTTCCAGAGATCCTCGAGGATACCGCCTTCAAAACTGATGTGCAGCAGGTTCCGGTCCATGCTGTAGGGCCTGGCCTTGGTGACCGGCACGTCAATGCCGTGGGCTGCCGCGTAATCGATCATCTTTTCGCGCGAGGTGAGCTTCCACTCGTCCATCTTCCACGGGGCGATAACCTTGATGGCGGGATTGAGCGCCCAGAACGTGAGCTCGAACCGGACCTGGTCGTTTCCTTTGCCTGTTGCACCGTGCGCCACGGCTCCGGCACCTTCGGCACGTGCTATCTCGATGAGCTTCTTTGCAATGAGAGGCCTGGCGAGCGAGGTCCCCAGCAGATAGGTCCCCTCATATGCCACGTCTGCCCGGTAGGCAGGGAACACGTAGTCCCTGACGAACTCCTCCCGGACGTCATCGATATAGATCTTCGATGCACCGGTCTTCTTGGCCTTTTCTTCCAGGCCATTGAGTTCTTCTGCCTGACCCACATCAGCGGCATAGCAGATGACCTCGTAGTCGAATTCGTCCTGCAGCCACTTGAGGATTACCGATGTGTCCAAACCGCCCGAATACGCCAATACAACCTTTTTTCCACTCATGATAGTCACACCCCTATTGTCTTAATAAGAACTCAACAATGGCTTCCTGTACATAGAGCCTGTTCTGTGCCTGTTCCCACACGATCGACCCGCTTCCCTCCAGCACGTCTTCCGTTACCTCTTCACCCCGGTGGGCAGGCAGGCAGTGCATGAACACCGCATCCGGTGCGGCCCGGTCCATGAGTGCCTGCGTTACCTGGAAGGCCTCGAAAACCCCCTTGCGGCTGCCGGCCTCGTCTTCCTGCCCCATGCTTGCCCAGACATCGGTGTTTACGGCAATGGCACCCGAGGCCGCCTCGGCAGGATCCCTGACAATACGCACCTTCGCGCCGCGTTCCACTGCAGCGCTCAGCACGGCCTCGTCGGGATCGTACCCTTTCGGACAGGCAAGCGCGAGTTCAAAACCCAGTGCTGCGGCGGCATTGATCCAGGAGTTCGCCATGTTGTTGCCGTCCCCTATCCAGGCCACCTTCCTGCCTGCGAGATCTTCGAAACGCTGCGTCAGGGTGAAACAGTCGGCAAGGACCTGGCACGGATGGAGGAGATCGGTCAGTGCATTGATCACCGGGACATCGGCGAAGTGTGCCATTTCCTCCACCCGGTCGTGGCCGAAGGTCCTCATCACGATACAGTCGCAGTATCCGGCCAGGATCCGAGCGGTATCACGCAAAGGCTCTCCCCGTCCCATCTGTGAACCCTGGGGGGTCAGCACAATGGGGTGCCCCCCCATTCTGGCCACACCCACTTCAAAGGAGATCCGCGTCCTGGTGGAGGCCTTCTCGAAAATGAGGACCACGGATTTGCCCAACAGACACTGCTGCGGCAGAGCGCGTTTATGCTCCTGTGCACTGGAGAAGACCTGCTGTATTTCTTCCGGAGACAGATCGGTAATGGAAAGAAAATCCCGGTGTTCCATCATAACCCCTTTTCCGTAAGAACGGCATGTATCTTTTCGATGGCCTCGTCGATCTCCTCAGTGGTGATCACGAGCGGGGGTGCAAGCCTGAGGATGCGCCCCTGGATGATGTTGAGGAGAATGCCCTTTTTCAGACCTTCGGCATTGAGCGTGGCGATGTCGGCATCGAATTCGACACCGATCATGAGCCCCCTGCCCCTGATGGCCGTGATGGCCGGGTGAGATGCCTTGAGCCTGCCGAGACGATCCACGAAGCAGCGTCCCTGCTCACAGCTCTTTTCCGGTATGCGCTCCTCGATCATGACGTTGAGCGTTGCAATGGACGATGCCATGGCCAGGGGGTTGCCGCCAAAGGTCGAGGCATGCGATCCCGGGGTAAAGGCCTCTGCCACGTGGGGCTTTGCGATCATGGCCCCCACCGGGAACCCGTTGCCCAGGGCCTTTGCCATGGTCATGATATCCGGAACGACTTCTTCATGCATGTACCCGAACAGCTTGCCGGTCCTGCCCATTCCGGTCTGCACCTCATCGAGGATCATGAGCAGGCCTTTTTCGTCGCAGAGCTGCCTGACCCGCTGCAGGAACCCTGCGGGTGGAATCCTGATGCCCCCTTCGCCCTGGATAGCTTCCAGCATGACCGCGCCAACCCTCTCGTCAATGGCTGCTTCGAGCGCATCGATGTCTCCATAGGGGACCGTGGAAAATCCCGAAGGGATAGGATCAAACCCCTTCCTGAACTTTCCCTGGCCGGTGGCGGCAACGGTTGCGAGCGTTCTGCCATGGAAGGATCCCTCGAAGGTGATGATGTGAGATCCCCGCTTCCCTGAAGAATTGCAGAATCGTCTCGCGAGCTTTATGGCCGCTTCGTTCGCCTCGGCACCGGAGTTGCAGAAAAAGGCCCGGGAGTCAAAGGCATTCTCGGCAAGCATCCGGGCCAGGAGTTCCTGCTGGGGGATGCGGTAGAGGTTCGAGCAGTGGAACAGCTCGCCCGCCTGATCCCTCAACGCCCTTACCACTGCCGGATGGGCATGTCCGAGATTACATACGGCAATACCTGAAATCATGTCGAGGTACTCGTTTCCCTCGTCGTCCCAGACCCGGCAGCCTTTGCCTCGAACAAGCCTGATCGGCAACCGGGAATACGTCTCCATTACATAGCTCACGTCGTTTACTCCTTGATGATCTGCGTGCCGATACCCGAGTGCGTAAAGAGTTCCAGGAGGATCGAATAGGGGATCCTGCCGTCGAGGATATGAGCCTTCATCACCCCTCCGTCAAGGGCCCGTATGCAGCACTCCAGCTTGGGAATCATCCCTCCCGTCACGGTCCCCGAGGATATGAGCTCCGGGATCTCGCCGCAGTGCATGCTCGATATTAATTTCCCATCCTTGTCCAGCACCCCTTTCTCGTCCGTGAGGATGATGAGCCTGGCGACCCCGAGGTGCCGTGCAATTTCCGCAGCAACGGTATCTGCATTGATGTTATAGGTCAGGCCGTCATCGCCCACACCGGACGGTGCGATCACGGCGATAAAGCCGGCCTTTTCCACTGCCTCGATGATATCGGGATTGATGTGGGTGACCTCTCCCACATGCCCCATATCGACATCGGTGAGTTTGTTCCCCTGTGCGTCTTTTCTCGACAGGTAGAGCTTGCGTGCACTGATCAGCCCGCCATCCTTGCCGGACAGACCCACCGCTTTTCCTCCTTCGGAATTGATCAGGCTTACGATCTCTTTGTTCACACCGCCGGCGAGCACCATTTCCACGACATCCATGGTCCGCGCATCGGTGATCCGTTTGCCGTCGATAAAGCTCGACTTGATACCCATCTGGTTCAGCACGGTTGATATCTGGGGTCCCCCGCCGTGCACCACGACCACATGGATGCCGATATAGTGAAAGAGAATGATCTGCTGGGCGAAGAGCCTCTTCAATTCAGGGTCCACCATGGCGTGCCCGCCATATTTGATGACGATCTTCTTTCCCCTGAAATCCCGAATGTAGGGTAGCGCCTCAACAAGGATCTTTGCCCTGTTAATCGCATGTTCCATCGTGACACCTTCTCTAAAGCAATTTTTCCCCTTCTTAGCACCGCATTTTCAAATATTCCAGCAGTAATCCACCAGGGAGGAAAAGTGCTCTTTTACCTAAATCAGGCCGAAATGAAAAGGGAAAACTACATCCTGCCCTGAAATTTCGACCGAGGCTGCTCGCTCGATCAATGTCGCTCAGCCGCACCGTTATCCTGCTTCCGCCAGCGAATCGCTCTGCCCCAAAAACTGCCAGAATAAAAAAGCCTTGCCCTATAAGGAAAATATTCCTAGAGTGAGATCTGCTATATTCTGATGAAACAACCGGTGTTCACACGCAACGGGTACCCGCCGGACCACCACGATGGGAATGTCCGACATACAGCAGCTGGGACGCGGAGGTTCTGAGACCATGGCGCCGAAACCAAGACGGAAAGACCTGGAGAACCGATTAGAGGAGCTGACCGAAAAGATTGCCCTGCAGGAAGAGACGATCCGGTCTCTGAGGGAAAGCGAGGAGAAATTCAGGACGATCTTTGAAAAGGCACCGATCATGATTGACGCCTTCGACGCCCGGGGCCGGTGCCTGCTGTGGAATACCCAGTGTGAAAAAATGCTCGGGTGGAGCAAAGAGGAACTCCTGGCCTTCGATGATTCTCTGGCCATCCTGTATCCCGATCCCCGGGAATACGGGCGGGCCCTGCGGAATAAAACCAATCCGGACGGAAACTTCCGCGAATATCGTGTTACCAACAAAGACGGCTCCACACGCATCCAGCTGTGGGCGAACTTCAGGCTGCCCACTGCCACCGTCATCTCCGCCGGCCATGATATCACTGGGTACCGGCAGGCCCAGGACGCCCTGACCAAGAGCGAACAACTTTTCCGGGAACTGGTGGAGTATTCCCTCACCGGCATCTCCATCATTCAGGACGAACAGATCATTTACCGGAATCCCGAACAGCAGAGGCTCCTGGGACCGCTCCCCATAACCCATGCACCCTCAGTGTATGAGCACATCCATCCCGATGATGTCCCGCTGGTGAAATCCCTCTACAGGGACCTCCTGTCGGGAAAAGAAAAGCACCCCGGCATGGTCGTGCGGTTTTTCCCCCATGGCAACAGGGACGACCTCCATGACATGAAGTGGCTGCACTGTCGTGCAAGCCCGATTGAATATCAGGGGAGCCCGGCGATCCTCATCAATATCATGGATGTTACCATGGCCAGGGAACTGGAACGGCTCCTCCATGTACAGGACCGGATGACGTCGCTCGGGCATGTTGCTGCCGGCATAGCCCACGAGATACGCAACCCCCTGTCAGGTATCAACATCTACCTCGATGCCCTGGAAAAGATCCTGGTGCGGGGAGATGGCCTGGAAAGAGCCCTGGATGTTCTCGAAAAGATGCATTCGGCCTCGCTGAAGATCGAATCGGTCATCAAGCGGGTCATGGATTTTTCCAAACCGAGCGAACCCCGGTTCAGCCGTATCGCCATCAACGATCCCATCGAAGATGCCCTGGCGCTGTCTTCGGTCACCCTGCGCAAGACCGGTGTTGAGGTTCAGCTCTGCCTCAGCACGGACACCCCGCCGTGCTATGCCGACCCCCAGCTCATAGAGCAGGTGATTCTGAACCTCATAACCAATGCAGCCGAGGCCATGAAGGATATGGACGAGGGGAAGAAGATCAGGATATCCTCATTCGCCCGGGGAGAATCCATCATCATGAGCGTGGAAGATTCCGGCCCCGGGGTTACCCCGGACAGACGACACAAGATATTCGATCCGTTCTACACCACAAAAGACGGCAGCACCGGGATTGGATTGAGTCTCTGCCGCAGGATCGTTACGGATCACGGCGGCGTGCTGAGGGTAACCGCAAGCCGGCTGGGCGGTGCCCAATTCATCATAGAGCTGCCCATAAAAAGGGAGCCTGCCGCACCATGATCTCTTGTCGACTTCCCTGAGAAGGCTCCTCAGTCGTCTTCCTCGAATCTTCTCTGGCACTGGGGGCACAGCCCGTGGCTGAACACCACATCGGAATGGGCCTCGATATATTCTTCCAGCTGATTCCAGTACCCACTGTCGTCGCGGATCTTCTTACAGGTGGCGCAGATAGGGATCAGGCCCCGCAGGGTCTTGATCTTCTCCAGGGCTACGGTGAGCTCTTCTATGAGCCCCTGCCGCACCTCCTCTGCCTGGCGCTGCTCGGTGATGTCCCTGACGATGCAGTGGTACCCGATGACCTCTCCTTCTCTTGATCTCCTCACGCTTGAGGTGTAAAGACAGTTCATGATGGAGCGATCCTTCTTCTTCAGCCAGACATCATAGTCTCTCACGGAACCCTGCTCCTCGACCTCTGTCTGGAACTTCATCCGCTCCTGGAGGTTCACGTAGAGCTGCTGGATATCCATGCCGATCATCTCTTCCCTGCTGTAGCCGAACAGGTCCAGGGTTGCCTGGTTGGCGTCCAGCAGTATCCCGTCTCGCGATGTGGTATAGATGGCATCATGGGAATCCTCGAAGAGGCTCCGGTATCTCTCCTCGCTTTCCCGGAGCATCTCTTCGGCCTGTTTGCGGGCGAGCAATCTCCCGAGTCTCGACGAGATCATCTCGGCAACCCGCTTCTCATCATCGGAAAACGGGCCGTAGTGGTTTGCCGGACGCTCTTCAAGGTAGAAGATTTCCAGGGTACCCACGAGATGACACCGCGACATGATATCAACGGCCATCCGCCAGGGGGTCTGCTGAAAGTTCCTGCTGGTATAAACCTCCCCGTCGAGGGTTATGCGGGCACAGGTAATCCCGGAATAGTTCACTGCCCGTGGAATGACTTCCAGGAAGCCCTTGACGATATCGTCAAAGGTGTGCCCTTTCCTCTCTATGACCGTGGAGATCTCATAGAGACAATCGAGTTCCTTGACCTTGTCGGAGAGTTCCCGCGTCTTTTTCCGTAGCGCCTCCTGATCGTTTCTGACAGCGGTAATATCCCGGACAATGCCCGTGTAAGCCGCACTATCCCCCCGTGAATCCGTAGTCACATAGCAGGAATGCTGACAGATGAGTACGGTCCTGTCATTCCGGACCAGTCGGGCCTCGGCGGAAATCAGAGATCCTTCCTTTTTAATCTGTTTCCAGAACCGGGTCTTCTCGTCATCGCTAACGTAAATGGTGCGGATGTCTTGGCCGATGATCTCCTCTTTTGTGTAGCCGAACAACTCTATGAACGCCTTGTTCACGTTCACAATCACGCCTTCGGCGTCCGTCACATACAGCGCATCCGGAGAACCTTCGAAAAACTGACGGTAGATGGATTCGTTTTCCTCGTGCTTGTTCTTCCTTGACAACTTGCCTTTGAATAATGTTGGTTGAGTCATCTCGTCACCCCGCAACCTACCCCAACCTATACCATTTTGAGCGAATTTTCACACTATATATCTGCGACTCCCCCTGGGAAAAACTGGCTTATGCATGCCGGCATGCTCATCCCCCGGGCACCATCCTGAAGGAAATGCCAGAACGTACTGCCGTGTATATCCTCCCGCCCTGGGCCTTCCAACGGCACGATAAAAACAAGAGGTCTCAGGTGATGCATCCTGGTTTCCATATGGAGCAGGAACTATGCCACGATTTGAATCAGGCATTGTCTTTGGTATATTTAACGCCTTAGAATCATACGGTTGATGAAGCCCACCTGCTCATCCCGGGGGCCGTGCTCGATTTTAGATTTTCTTCTAATGTCAGTTAGAGATTTCTCTATCCCCTCAGAGAAAAAGTTGAAAATCTTCTACTTCTCTTGGGGAGATACTCACCGTATCCCGATAACGGCATCCGTACCGGTGGACAGCACAAGAACCGCTCCAGCAAATACTGTATAGCCTGGTACCTGCCCTGGACAATACGTGCAGGCGATCTGCGGTCAGCATGCACCAGACCATCGATTCGTTCCGGTCCTCAGGATCTGCTCCCTGGGCTCAGAATTAATTATTGAATATATAATCAATGAAATAGATTCAAAGCCTGGCTCAAGATCCTGTTTTTCTCACCCGGGCCAGGCAGAGGATTCGAGATTTTTCTACATGCAGTTAGAGTTTTTTCTACTTTTTCCCCCTCTACGACACCCCGCTTGCCCTCATCGACCACGAACAGACACGATTTCCAGGATATGTCCTCTTAATTAAAGGATATACCCGGAAAGAAACGCCCGTGAACCTTGATGGCATGTATTATGCTGTCTCAAACAAGGAGGGGAGGGGGAAATCAACGGCACGGTACACCGCCGTGCACATACCGGCGCCATCTATGCTTCAAGAGCACAGTTCTCTTACCGCACAAGGAGGGCATCGATGTTTTACCACAACCTGATGGAGCTCATCGAAAAAAACGAGGAACTCCTGATCCACGAGCTGAACACGGAAATTCGAAGCATGGAAGAGACCCTGCACTACCGTGATCTTCCGGAAGATATCCTGCACGAAATGCTGCACCAGGTTCTTTACAACGTGTATAAACGGCTTTCCAGCTGGCTCCACAACAACACCTCAAAGAATGTCGTCTTTGCCTACTATACGGGTCTCGGCAGGGTAAGATCCAAGGAGGGAATCCCCCTCGGTGAGGTCATCCAGGTCCTCTTCCTCATTAAAAAAAAGATCTACCGCTACATCACGGAAAAGAGATCCCTCGACGACGGCTACGCCCTGAACCAGACCACCGAGCTCTTCTCCTACGTGAATCTCTTTTTTGACAAAATCGTGCATGCCACCATCGTCGGGTACCAGGAAGAACAAGCAACGAGGATAGGATCATGATCTGGCCGAAAATCAAAGCCGGGCTACCTCCGTTTCCCGGCAACGAACATCGATCCAGGCCGGTTTCAACAGGAAAGGGGTGAATGACTATGTGGAGACAAGACACTGCGGAGAACAACTCCAGACAGGCAGGGCTGGCCAAGAGTGCAGACTTTATTGTCCACACTCTCCGGAAGAATCCTGATGATCACCTGGGGACCCTGATGAAAATGCTGGCCTCTCTGGATCCCCTGTTCAGTACCCAGGGACCGTTCGGGAAAATGATGAGGTGGATACAGGCGCACCCCGGCACAAACCAGTCGTTCCGGAAGCTCCTGTCAAGAGACCCCGGTCAGCTCAAGAGCTTCGTGGAAACCTTCCTCGGCTGCTGTGTCCTGGAGTGGATGGAAAAAGCGCATTTTCTCAAGAAAAAATACGGGTTCTGCCCTCCCTTCACGATCCTGATCAGCCCGACCATGAGAAACAATCTCTCCCCCAGGGGAAAGACAGCCGACGTCAAGCCTGCACCTGATAACGAACTGGACCTGAAAGCACTGGACAGGATCATCAAGGGGGGCAAGGAAATCGGGGTTCACCTCTACACCATCGTCGGAGGGGAACCCTTTCTCCTCTTCGATGACCTCTCCCGCATTGCCGCAAACCATAGAGACTGCCTGTTCCTGATATTTACCAACGGGACCTGCATCACACCCGATATGGCAGACCAACTCCATGAACAAAAAAACATGGTCCCGGTCTTCAGAATTCCCGGCACGAAGGAGGACACCGATGATCTCTTCGGCCACGGGGTATACGAGCAGATGCTCGCTTCGGTATCGCTCCTGAAAAGACGCTCGCTCATGTACGGCATGTCCTTCGTGCTCACCTCGAAAAATTATGACACCCTTACCTCCCCTGAGTTCCTGGATTTCTGGGAGAAGCAGGGGATGTTGTTCGGATGGAATTTCCTGTTCATGCCCGAGGGGTCAGACCCTGACCTCAGCCTCATGCCGACACCGCAGCAGCGCCTGGACATTGGTTCCTTTATCAGGGAATACCGCGAAAGGCATCCCTTGTTCCTCATGGATTTCTTGACCGATGCCCCAACGGTTCATGGCTGTATCGCAGGCGGAAGGCGTTTGCTACACATCACCAGCCGTGGAGAGGTTGAGCCGTGCATCTTTGCCCATCATGCAACCCATAACATCCATCAGTGTACCCTGGTGGAGGCTCTCCAATCGCCGTTTTTCACCTTTATCCGGATGAACCAGCCCCATACCGACAACCTGCTGCGGCCCTGTATGCTTATTGATAATCCAGAGATCTGGAGAACCGCCTGCACGAGGTTCAAGGCCCGTCCGACCCAGAAAGGAGCAGAGGCCCTCGTCAAAAACCCGGAGATTACCCGGTCTCTCGATGAGTATTCCTCTGTTTTTGCCGATCTTGCCGACGACCTGTGGAAGACCGGCTACGGGCAGAAAATCGAAGAAATGCATGAGAACAAGCGCAGTTACGGCGAAGGCCTCGACCGGGTCGAATTCACCCTGAGCCGGTCCGAGTTCTGTGACAAGAACAGAAAATGGGCCCGATACAATCCCCTCTACGCAAAGGTTATGCTGGAATCTCTCGCCTTTTCCCTGGAAAACTATGGCACGGACCTGAAACGGCATATTCAGCTCATCAACAAACCCGAGCCCCAACAGGCGTCAGGACAACGGCTTAAGGACGATATCTTGTCATGAAAACAACGGGCAATCTCTTTGTAAAACTCAAGGACCTAAAGATCCTGCTCATCGATGATGACGAGTGGATCCGGGATTCCCTGAGCCTCTTCTTTGCAGGTGAAGGGTGTTCTCTCGATGCCTTTGAAACGGCTGAAGAGGGGATCGAGGCCATCAGAAAGAACACCTATGACATCATCCTGACGGATTACCGCCTGCCGGGCATGGACGGCCTGAAATTTTTCGGGCGTATCCAGCGGTGGTGTCCGCATGCCATCAAGATCCTCATCACCGCCTACGGGAACAGGGAACTCTATGCCCTTGCCCACGAGGTGGGGGTGAATGACTATATCGAAAAACCCTTTACCACTGACAGCATCGAAGAGGTTCTCTCCCGGCTGTTACAGGACAAGGAGGAGCAGGGGCAGTGACATCATGCACTGCCCCTGCTGCACGCTATTCCACCCACTGTATCCGGGGAAATTCCCGGGCCACCGGCTTGTCGACCGGCACCGCCGGATACCCGAGCGTAAGGACCGTACCCACATGATCATAGGGCCATTCGATACCGAGCCTGGACCTGAACTTCTTTTTGGTTATCGGGTCCATGTTCAGCGAGGTTGCCACAAACCCGACATAACACGTGCCGAGCCCGAGTGAATGTGCCGCAAGCACCATATTCTGCGCGCAGATGCCCATACCGAGTTCGGGATCCGATATGTGGTGATGGTGTGTAAGCAGAACAATGGCTGCGGGGGCATCGAAGAATACACTCAGTTTCTTGTCGCCGAACTTCGGCGTCAGGAGCGCCTGCATGGCGACCATGGGACGCTGGTCGCTGCCTTCGGGCTTTACAAAGGGCAGCGACTTCTTCACCATGGTTCTCAGGGGATCCTTCCCCTGGTAGAGCTTGGTGAAGAGATTCAGGAACTTGAGCGTGGATGCACTGATCTCGCTCATAAGTTCCCTGTCGGTGAGAACCACGAATTTCCACCCCTGGCAGTTCCCGGCAGACGGCGCAAACCTGCCGGCCTCGAGCACCCGCTCGATCATCCCCCTGGGGACCGGATCGGCCTTGTACACCCGGGTGGATCTCCTGGTGTATATGATCTTCTCTACCCCGGTTATCTCGGATTCGATGGCGCTCAGGGCTGGGGTCTTGTCTTTCTTCAACGGGTTCGGATATCCGTCCTGTGCATCCGTGGGGTAATCGAAGTCATGGGCAAACCTTCCATTGCCCACCTTGTAATAATGCGGGAATGTCAGTGCCTCGTTCGGACAGATCGCTTCACAGTTGTGGCATGCGATGCAGATCTTTCCGAAATACTGGATGCCCGTGAATTTCGGCTGCTGCATGCCGCAGGAAAGGCATCTCCTCCCCTCTGAGATCACCTGATCCGGGCTCAGCGGGAGCTCGACCTCGGCATCGGGGTTCGACAGCCTCTTTTCCACCGCAAGGTCATCGGATTCGATCCTGGCGATCATCGCCCTGTCACACAGGGGGATGTCTTTGTAGGTGATCTCCTTTTTCTCCGGCAGGACAGCCTTCTTGCCCCTGATAAAGGCATCGATGGCCACGGCTGCCCTTCTCCCTGCACCGATGGCCTCAGAGACCAGGCCGGGTCCACTCGCCGCATCGCCGCCTGCAAAAACACCCGCCTGGGCGGTCCGTCCCACGGTATCCACCGTGAACCAGGGGGATGTCCCGAGAAGATCCTCGAAGCCTGGTGCGCCGATGTCCTGGCCGATGGCTGCGATCAGCGTGTCGAAGGTCACCTCGAACTCGCTGCCCCTGACGGGAACAGGTCGAGGTCTTCCGGAGGTGTCCGGCGTGCCGAGCTCCATCCTCTGGCACGTCGCTGCCCCTCCGCCGTTTCCCGATACAGCCACCGGGGCGCAGAGGAACTCTATTTTCACACCCTCCTCTCCGGCCGCCTCTATTTCAGCCGCGCCTGCCGGCATCTCGGCCATGGTCCTGCGGTAGAGGATGGTGACATCGCTGCCCACCCTTCGGGCAGAGCGGGCAGCATCGATAGCCGTATTGCCGCCACCGATGACCAGCACCTTCTTCCCGATCCTGATGGGCTTGTTCTCCCTGATGGACTTCAGGTATGCGAGCCCCGAGACGATTTTTTCGCCATCTTCGCCCTTGATGCCGAGCGCTGTGCTGTCCTGTGCACCCAGGGCAACGTAGAGGGCCTTGAACTCTTTTTTCAGTTGAGCCAGGGGTATATCCCTGCCCACGGTGGTGCTGCACCTCATGGTAATGCCGAGGTCGATGATCTTCTTCAGCTCCTGCTCCACCACGGCTTCGGGCAGGCGGTAGCGGGGGATCGCATGGTTCAGCATGCCGCCTGGTTTTTCTCTGGACTCGAACACCGTTACCTGGTACCCCTTCCGGGCAAGCTGATACGCACACGACATCCCTGAGGGGCCTGAACCGATCACGGCGACCTTTTCCTTGAGCACCTGTTCCGGTTCCCCCAACGAAAGCCCCTGCTCGATTCCGTAGTCGCCCACAGCTCGCTCGATGTTGTGGATGTTGACCGCGTTCTCCACCCCTGTCCTGTTGCAGGAATCCTCACAGGGATGCGGGCACACCCTGCCGGTGACGGCAGGCATGGGGTTCGTCTCGGTAATGATCTTCCAGGCGTCCTCCCATGAGCCCCCCTCGGAGACGACCCGGAGATATTCACGGATATTCGTCCCTGCCGGGCACGTATGCTGGCATGCCGGCTCCTGCATGGCCGATGCCGTTTCCCGCTCCACCATCTCAATGGTCTGGCAGGGACACTGCTTGATACACACCCCGCAGCCTATGCACTTGTCGCCGTCTATCTCAACGGAAAATGGTCGAGACAGGACCGGAGGATCACTTAGATATTTAAACTTACTGCCCTCGAACGCCTCAGACATATTCTTACCCCCCTTGTTTTTGAAATTTGCTCAGCACCTTCATGACAGGATCCGGCACAAGATCGCTCAGCCTTTTGCAGACTACCCAGGTGAGTGCGGACAGGATCCTGTCCGGGACATATTTCACGACAAAGAGATACATGAACTTGTTGAACATCCCCGGCACACAGCGCACCTTGCCTTTTTTGAATGCGTGAAAGCCGGTTCTCGCTACCTCATCGACATCCATGAACGAGGTCAACAGCGGGACAAAATCCAGAGGCACCCCTGCATCTCCTATGAGCGCGGTCCTGGTGAACGGCGGATTCAGCGTGGAGACCTTCACCCTGCTGCCCAGCGGCAGCTCGCACCGGATGGCCTCGCTGAAACTCTGGGTGAAGGCCTTTGTAGCCGCATAGAGGGCCATCTTGGCGACCGGCTGAAATGCCGAAATGGATGACAGATTGAGAATCGCCCCACAATCACGTTCAATCATTGCCGGCAGAACCAGTCGGCTCAATTTTGCATAGGCAAGACAGTTGAGCAGGATCATCCTTTCCGCCCTGTCCTCAGGCATATCATCGAAATTGCCAAACCAGCATATCCCGGCATTATTGACCAGGGTATGAACATCTCCAACACACTCCTTGACCTCGGCATATAACCGTTCAGGTCCATCAGTATCCGTCAGATCCACATAGAATGTCCAGCACTTGATGCCGTAGGACGTACGCAGCTGCAGAGCCCATGTCTCCAGGCGCTCTCTTTGCGACGGCAGGTCCGCAAGCACGAGATGGGCACCTTCCTGCGCGAAACAGGCAGACAGCCCTTTCCCGATTCCCATGGCGCTGCCGGTTATGAGTACGGTCTTCCCGTTAAAATCCAGTGACACCCTCACCTCCTTCTTGTTCCCGCAGGATGCCTGGGCGCTTATCGCACGGTCCTGGCAAAATCCTCGAACGCCTCCCTTGTCGTGTACTTGAACTCATACCCCAGCTGGTTCTTTACCTTTTCGTTGCTGGCAACCCATCTATACTGCATCATATTCAGGCATGGGCTCGGGAATTCCGTGATGAAGGACAACCGCAGTTTCCAGAAGATAGCGTTCATGAAACCGAGCAGCCGGTTCGGGACTTTCAGCGGCACATTCCCGAGCATTCTCACCATTTCCTCAAAGGTCATGGTCCCGTCGGCTGCCAGGTTGAATACGCCCCCCATCCTCTTTTTCAGCAAAAGGTATACAATCTCCACAAGGTCATTCTCGTGAATGTACTGAAACGGAGCGGTCCTTGTCCCGAGACACACGAGCCTCTTCTGCAGGTGCCGGGCAAGGGGATTGTCGAACCCCGGGCCGACCACGAAACAGGGCCTGATGATCGTGAGACAGATGTCGGGATTGGCCTCCTGCAACCCCTTCATGAAGAACTCGAGCTCCTTCTTGTTCTTGGAATACATGAAGTCGTCATTGCCCCTGAGTTCGCACTCCTCGGTGAGGACCTCCGGGTTATCCTCATGAAAGCCGTAGGCCGTGGTGGAAGAACAGTCCAGAACCTGTCGTATCCCAACCTTGGCACAGGCATTGAGCACATTTTTCGTGCCGTTGATGTTGATGTCTTCCATGAGGGTATCGTCGTGGATCGGGTGGAGGACATAGGCCCCATGGATGAGGCAGTCTATGTCCCTTCCCGCCAGGAGGCTCGAGAGGTCCTCCCGCACATCGTGCCGGATGAACTCGAGCTTGGCAGACCCGTTCCTCGGGGGCTTTATGTCTATGCCGATGATCCGCTCCACCTCGGGTTTTGTATCAAAAAAAGAAATAAACTTCTCTCCAAAATACCCGGCCACGCCGGTAATGAAAATGGTCTTCAAGCTGGTATTCTCCACAAGGATTCACCCTCCTCCGGGTTTCTCATCTCATTTCATACCAAGTGTCGTTGCCGCTGATTCGCCGTCTCCGGGATGGACCGGAGGGCAGCGGCCCTGAGCCCGGCCCTGGTTTTCAGGCAGACCCGGGCATCAGGACCGTGCGGCAACGTTTATACCTTCTCCAGGATATGGATGGTCATGGAGGCTTCTTCCACCCCCAGGTTTCCCCCGCCGTTTTCGGTCAGGCCGATGCGGGCGCCTTCCACCTGGCGTTTGCCCGCCTCGCCCCTGAGCTGGACCACCATTTCATGTATCTGGGCGAGTCCTGACGCACCGATCGGGTGTCCCCGGCACTCAAGCCCGCCGCTCGTATTGACCGGGAGCTTCCCGCCGATCTTTGTGGCCCCGGATTCCGCAAAGGGTCCCCCCTCACCGAGGGCACAGAATCCCATGGCCTCGCACTGGTGGAGCTCGCCGTAGGCCGTAGCATCGTGCAGTTCTGCAAGATCGATGTCCTGCGGGCCCAGCCCTGCGGTCTCATAGGCCTTCTTGGACAGACGCTCGCCGATATCCACACCGTCCAGATCCCTGTCCGTACCCGAGCCGAGGATCGAGGCGCTGATCTTTATCGGCCGCACGCCGTTGAGTTTTTTGAGGTATCGCTGCGAGCACAAAATGGCGGCGGCGGCACCATCCCCCACCGGCGCACACATGGGCCTGGTGAGCGGATAGGTGACCGCTTTTGCAGCGAGCACTTCGTCCACGCTCATGTCATCCTGGTACTGCGCCTTCGGATTCATGGATCCGTGCCAGTGATTCTTTGCGCATACGACTGCCAGCTGCCGCTGGGTGGTCCCGAAGTTCTTCATGTGCCACCTGGCTCCCATGGCATAGGCGTCCATGAAGATGCTCCTGCCCTCCCCGGGGGCCGTCTCTCCCTCGGGCGGTTTGAAATCGAGTTTTTTGTTCAGCTCCATGAACATGTTGATGTGCTGCTCGAAATTCTCCACATCCATGCAGGTGGCGTAGGCACCCAGCGAAAGTGCCTTGTTCTCATGGGTGATCTTCTCGGCGCCCAGAGCAAGCACCACATCGTACATCCCTGCCCTGATGGCCGTATACCCGAGATGCAGGGCGGTCGAGGCACCCGCGCACGCATTTTCGCAGTTGACAATGGGTATGCCCCTGAGCCCCATATCCCAGAGCATGACCTCTCCCCTGATGGAGTGCTGATTCGCGAACATCCCCCAGAAGGTGTTTGCAACAAAGGCGGCCTCGATATCTTCCTTGGTCAACCCTGCATCTTCGAGCACGAGCCTGGTTGCATCTCCTGCCATGCCCCGCACCGATCCGTCCAGGTACTTGCCGAACCTGATCATCCCGACACCGATGATATATACGTTATCCATTTCCAAGCTCCTTGTATGCTGAATTAGCCCCGTCAGTAGGGAGATTCCCCGAACAGGAAGTCATTGGCGACCGCAAGCGTCAGGCTTTCGTTCGAGCCGTCCTCGATCCGGGTGGAGGTGATGTCCCTGAAGATCTTCTCGATCACGTATTCCTTGGAAAGTCCGTTTCCACCGAATACTTGAACAGCCTGCTGTGCAACTTCAAAGGCCATGTTCGAGCAGAACACCTTTGCGGTCATGGAGTATCCGGTACGCGGCGGGAAGCTGAACAGGTTGTAATTCATCACGTTGCGTGAGAGCTGCCTGCTCGCCTCGATCTTGATAAACATGTCGGCGAGCTTCCTCTGCACATCCTGATGTTCGCACAGCGGTTTGCCACCCTGGATCCTCTCTTTGGAGTACGTGAGGGTCTCTTCGAAAGCGGAGCGGGCACCGCCCAGGCACATGATGGCCATATGGGCATTGGCCGCACCGAGCACGAGGTCTGTCATCTCCTCGTAAGCATCGGCATCGCATACGATCCGGTCTTTGGTCACCCGCACATCATCGAAGTAGATCTCTCCCTGGGGGAGATCACGCTGCCCGATCTTTTCCAGTGCCTTTCCCCTGGACACGCCCTTGACGTCCAGGTCTGCAATGGCGATGCCTCCTCCTGAGAGTCCCTGCGAGGAGTCTGTCCCAAAGAATACGAGGCCCAGGCTCGCGGTCGTGCCGTTCGACACCCATGCAGCCTTCTGCCCATTCAGGATCCAGTCGTCACCGTCCTTCTTCCCCACGAGCTGGTGGCTGATCCTGGGATTATGAAAATGTGCCTGGTACGGGGTGAGGATGTCCGAGCCATGCTCGGGCTCGGTAATCGCCCAGCAGCCGAGCATCGAACAGTCCCGGTCGGCCACGTATGGCCTGATGATGCTGTTTTCGAGTTCCGGGTATTCCGCCAGGATCATGGATGCAAAGAACGTGGGGAATACATCCACGCCGCAGGCAACGGCCAGACCTATGCTCCCCGCCGCCATCTCTTCGAAGAAAATGTGGAGCCCCAGCGGATCGAGCCCGATGCCGCCATATTCCTCGGGGATGAATATGGTGTGATAGCCGAGCTCGTGCATCTTCTTCATGCAGTCCCAGTAGGGGGAGCCCTGCCTGGCAACATCCACGGCGCTCATCTTGTCGAGCTCGATGGATGCCGGCCGGAGATACTCTGTTGCAAACTTGCGCACGGATTTTTTCAGGTCATCGTGCTCATCCGAATATGCAACCACGTCTGCCTGCTGTAGATCGAGATAATCGTATGCCATGTACATCTCTCCTTTTCTTCTTTAACGATAGTCTTCATAGGCGAAGACGTTTTCTGCGTCCTTGCTGAATGCGTCACGCAAGAGACGGTCCAGGTTTTTTTCCGATGCACTCTTGGGTATCTCGTCGACAACCTGAAGATAGGAAGGCACCGCATGTTTTTCCAGGGTTGAGGACAAGACCGTGAAGACCCGCGAGAGATCTATCTTATGATTGGGTATCGGGACTATGGCGGCCACGATATCGCTCTCTCCGGGGGCCCCGGATTCGGCAGGAACTCCGTAGACGCACACATCGGTAACCTCGTCCATGTCGGCAAGGGCCTTTTCCACGAATTCCGGCTGGATGAAATCGCCCTGTCGCCTGAGGCCTCCCCCTTTCCTGAAGTCAAAGAAGTACCAGCCGTTCTCATCCCGGTGGCACATGTCGCCGGATCGGAGAATTCCGCCCCGCGTCTTCTCCCGGGAGGCATCCTGTTTGCCCACATATTCGACTTCGGCCTTGCCGTCCTTGGGGATGAACACGAGCTCTCCGATCTCGTGCGCATCACATTCTCCATCGTCTTCACGCACCACCTGCATCTCCAACACACCTTCAAGGGTTTTCCCGAACGATCCTATGGGGCCTCCGCCCGGAGGATTGTGCGCGAAGCCTCCCTCCACGGCAGCATACCACTCGTGAATTTTCACGTTGAAACGCCTCTCGAAATCTTCCCAGATGGCGCGTGGTGTTCCGGCGCTGATAACCTTTCTGACCGGATTGTCGGCATCATTGTCTTTTTTCGGCTCGCTGTAGAGCCCCATCATCATGCCGCCGAGCAGCGAAAACGTTGTGCAGCCGTGCTTTCTGCAGATATCCCAGAGCCTGCTCTTGGTGAATTTCCTGCTGATGACGCAGGGAATGGACAGCATCAGCGAAGGCACCAGGGTAACCGCCTGAGCATTGCCATGGGTGAGAGACAGGCCGGTGTATAATTTATCCGTTTGTGTATATGCCCATACAAACTGAGCCAGCAGTTTGAACATGGGCATCCGGTTCGACTTGATAAGCACCCCTTTCGGGTCTCCGGTAGTGCCCGACGTGTAGATGATCTCCAGGGGAGACTTTAAATCGTCATTCCGCTTGTCAGGGGGATGTACCGCAGGTCCGGCGATAATCTCGTTGATGCTCGGATATCTCGTGGATACCGGATTCTCGAACCCCTCCTTGTACACCACGCCGAGCACCTTCACCCCGGGAAGTTCCGACAATGATTTTTCTACCTCCGGCATGAATTCATTGGTAAAGAGGACTCCCTTCGATTTTGAATCTGCAATCTGGTAACTCAACTTGCTGCCTTTGGATCGCGGATCTATGGGAACGACAATTGCCCCAATGACCGAGGCCGCGCACAGCGCATATAAGAATTCCGGGTGGTTCCTCATAACGAGAGAAAATCTGTCTCCCTTGCCGATGCCCGCATCGGTGAGGGCCTTGGTCAGCTTACACGTATTATCGAACAAATCCGAATAGGTGACGACCTCGTTTTCATAGTCACCGTTTTCAATGGTGACTATCGGAAAGTCCGGCATTGATCCGCACTTACCGATCAGCTCATCAAAAAACAGTCCCTGAACCATGTTGTTGGACATAGTAATCCCCCCTCTCTTTGATGTGTTGCCCCATGATAAAAAGGCGTTCGCTCAGCTACAGCCCGTGTTTTGCCATGTAGCTGGGGTATAGGTCGTAGGCAGGCTTCACCACGGGCAGAAGTTTCATGACCTTCGAGATATTCCCCTTTGACTTGATCTTCCTCTTGGCAAGGGCCACGGGGAGACTGAGATCTTTTTTCCAGAAGGCATGGGCGGTGTCACCGGAGAGCGCCATCGTGATATCCGCCTTGAGACGCTGGTCGCCAAACTCGATTCCGTCCGGTCCGACCCAGATAGTGGCGCTTGGCTCAGAGATCTCGAATTTGATCTGGATGTCGGCCTTCTTTAAGGTGCTGCTGAACTCATCCTGCGCATACAGTTCCTTCCAGAACCCCCCCAGTGTCTCGTAAAGGTGTTTCGTATCCTTGAATATTGCCATGATAACCCTCCCTTTAAGGTACTTTTCATTCAACAGAACCAAAGTGAACAACTATCATCTGATGTGTTTATTATCTTATTGTATGACAGCAAAACATGTGCCAGCATCGCATGAAATTCATATAGTATCAGTTATATCAATTAATTAACCATGTTTATGAACCCTGTTCGCGAATAGACCAGGTTTGGAAACTGCGTTTTTATTTGCAGGATTGCAAAAAGGTGCTTCGGCCTGATGCGGACCGTGGCCCGGATGCGGGGTTCGCATTGTGTCCACTGGTTTGCGGAATTGCAAAACTAATTGATTATCTTGTTCTTTTTCCGATACAGCGTGGAGAGGTCGAGGCCGGACAGCTCAGATGCCTTCTTCATATCGCTCTCCGCACAAAGAAAGAGATTTTTCAGGTAGCTCTTTTCGAAGCAGAGCCGGGCCTGGTCATAATTGAGCGGCACATCCGCTTCCTGCGAACTCATCTCATGCATCTTCAGGTATTCCGGGGGTAAATCCTCCGCATCGATGAGGCGTCTTTCCGACAGCACGATAAGCCGCTCCACAAGGTTCTGCATCTCCCGCACATTGCCCTCCCAGGGCAGGCCCTTCAGAAATGCTACTGCCGCGGGGGAAAACTCCTTTGTCCCGACTCCGTTTTTTTCACACGCCTCGCTCATGAAGTGTTCCAGCAGGAGCGGAATGTCCTCCGGCCTGTCCCGCAGGGGGGGCATATCCACCTTGATCACGTTTATCCGGTAGAAGAGGTCCTTTCTGAAAGACCCCTCTTTCACCAGGGAGGCCAGTTCTTTATTGGTGGCCGATATGAACCGGAAGTCCACCTTGATCACCTTTGTCCCGCCGACCCTCATGATCTCTCCCTCCTGAAGCACCCTCAGGAGCTTGACCTGGAACAGCGGGGATGTCTCGGTTATCTCGTCGAGGAAGATCGTTCCCCCTCCTGCAGCCTCGAAATACCCCAGGGTCGTCTTGTCCGCACCGGTGAACGCCCCCTTCTCGTAGCCAAAGAGCGTGGGCTCCAGGAGCGTCTCGGACAGGGCTCCGCAGTTTATCGCAAAGAAGGGCTCCGCCCTCCTGCTGCTGTTCCTGTGGATATACCTGGCAATGAGTTCTTTTCCCGTCCCTGATTCCCCCTGAATCAGGACCGGGCTGTCGAGCATGGAAGCCCTCGATGCCAGATCAACGACGCTGGCCATCGCCCTGCTCGCATAGACCATGTTGCAGCCCCCGGCTTTTTCTTCCACCTGCTTTTTGAGCCGGTAGTTTTCCTTGATGAGCCACTTGCGGTCAAGGCAGTTCTGGATGTCCAGCCGTATCTTCTCTATGCTGCCGAAGGGTTTTGTGAAGAAATCATTCGCACCGAGCTTCATGGCGTCGATGACCGAATCCATGTCGCCGAAGGCCGATACCATGATGATCATGGTGTCGGTATCCGAGGACCTGATCCTTTTCAATGCCTCCATCCCGCTGACCTGCGGCATGCGGATATCCATGATGATGAGGTCGAAATTATGCGCCGACCAGGTATCGAGCGCCTCCTTCCCGTCGCTGGCAAAGACGAGCTGGTAGGGATCGTCCGCGAGAATGTTCCGGAAATACTCTCTGGTATAGTCTTCGTCGTCAACAATGAGCACCTTCGGGGTGTGGTTTGTCATAGTCTCCTCAACAGAGTATTGCAGGCAGGTACACGGTGAACGTCGTTCCTTTCTGCAGCTCGCTCTCAACCTCTATCCGTCCGCCATGATCCTGAACGATCCAGTACACAAGGCTCAGCCCGATCCCGGTACCCTTCCCCTCCTTCTTGGTGGTGTAGAACGGCTCGAAGATCTTGGAGATATCCTCCCTGGCTATGCCGTGTCCGTTATCCGCAATATTCACCTCCACCTGTCTGCCCATCCCGTAAACACCGGAACACGTGACCTCGATCCTGCCCGTCCCATCCACGGCCTGGGCGGCATTGAAGAGGATGTTCATGAACACCTGCTGGAGGAGTACCGGGTCGCCCATGATGAGCGGTACGGCGTGAAACGTATGGGACAGTTCGACCTTCTGGAAGACCTCGTGGCGGGTCACGAAGTCCATGCCCGCCCGGAGAACCTCCCGGATATCAACCATCACCCGCTTGTTCATCTCAGGCTTTCTTGAAAAGCTCAGCAGGCGGGAGATGGTCTCGTGACAGGTTTTGCCGGCCTCGTGTATCATCTTCAAGAGATGATAGTTCTCATCCGCAGGATCCCATTTCCGCAGGAGCACCTCGGCAATATTCATTACCCCCACCAGCGGATTGTTGAGCTGGTGAGCAAGGCCGCTGACGAGCTCGCCGATAAAGGTCATCTTCTGCGACTGGATGAGATTCTTCCTGAGCTTTTCCTGTTCTTCGATATCAACGCCCAGAAGGAGCGTGGCGATATCCTTTCCCGACGCCTCATCCTTGACCTTGGCAGTGTAGAGCTCGATCCGGAAGGTGGTCTTGTCGAACCGGTAGAGGTTCATGGTACCGAACCACAGGCCCTGATGGGATATGGCCTGGTTGAGTTTTGGCAGCTCCTCCCGGGGGAAGAACCGGTCTACCGGGGTATTGAACACCTGGGAGGCACAAAAGCCCGTGAGTCGCTCGGCTGTCTTGTTGAAACTGAGGACCCTCCTCTTGCTGTCCACCGACATGACGATGTTCGGCGAGGCGTCCAGGACCTGGGCAAGGAAGGTCTTCGACTGACGCAGCTCCTCGCCGGCCTTTTCCGCCTTGCGTTTTTCGTGGTACAGTTCGTCTTCGACCTCGATGAACAGGACCGCCCAGTTGAGTTCTTCGACCCGGTATCCGAGGAACTTGATGATCATGTCCTTTTTGTAAAACTGCGGATAGTAGTGATCGACCAGGACCTCCATCCGGTTCACATCCTTGCTGTGGAGCCTCTCGTACATCTCGACGACCTCGGCGTTCACGAAGGTCTTCGGATACACGGACTTGACCGGACGGTTCAGGAGGGTTTCTCTCTTCTTGCGGGTATTCTCCTCCTGCTTTTTGTTCATGTAGGCGATCCTACCCCCCTCGTCGATGAACATGATCCCGATGGGTGCCTCCTCGATCACGCCCAAGAGGTGCCTGTTCTGTTCCCGGAGCACCTTCAGCTCTGCGGACAAGTCACTGTTCTCCGGCCCTGGGGCGTGTCCGGAGAGATAGAAGCTGATGAACTCGCCGGCCGGGATCACCCGGACTTCCACGCTGGAGCCCCTGACCGGGACATCCCTGAGCACGGCTTCCCCATCAGGCATCACGAACGTTGCCAATCCCGGGAAATGGTCAAGGAGATGATCGCCCCGGACAATATGCCCCTTTTCAGACAGATCAGCCGCCTGTTCACTGGAGGCTACCACGGCAAGATCCCTGTCTGTAAGCACAAAGGCCTGTTCCACATTCCCCATAGCCCGATGCAATACCATATTTTGACTTACAATACTACCATGAGCCCCAGGCAGCCCTGCCACCAAGCTCTAAGGCTCTGCCGGGATACTTCAAGGACATGGAGCGGTCTTCCACCCTCCGGAGAGGTCCTGCCGTGGGGGATTTTCCATAACGTTGTTGACAGATCCATCCCGAGCATGCAATATTTCCTGACGACATCCGCATGTGGAGATTGCAATGGGGTTAGGTGAAATCAAGGACAATTCGAAACTCATCATTATCGGCCTGGCCGTGGCCTTCGGCTTCATCTTCATCCTTCAGAACTTCGAGCAGACCTCCTTCCAGTTCCTCATCTGGACCATCTTCTCCGGTCCGAAGTGGATCGTGATCAGCCTTACCTTCGTTCTCGGGCTTTCATTCGGGTATCTCCTGGCCAAGAAAAAGTCGTGACCGTTCCTGAGGGGAAAAGAGTCAATCCTGATTCTGCTGGCAGGCACCGGACCCAGTTCCATGCAGGAGCGGCTGAAGCCGCCCCTGCACTGTACAGTCCGTCAAAAAAAACAAACCCCGGGGTTATTCCATCCGGTCAATGATTGCCTGGCCGAACTGCGAACACTTCAACAGGGTGGCGCCTTCCATCTGGCGCTCCAGGTCATACGTCACCTGCTTGTCCATGATCGCCTGTTCGATGCCTTTCCTCACCAGGCCAGCCGCCTCTTTCCATCCGAGGTGATCGAGCATCATGGCACCCGAGAGGATCAAAGAGCCGGGGTTTACCTTGTCCTGTCCCGCATATTTCGGCGCCGTGCCGTGCGTCGCCTCGAACACGGCCACGGGGATGCCGATGTTCGCCCCCGGTGCGATACCGAGTCCGCCCACCTGGGCAGCCAGGGCATCGGATATGAAATCGCCGATCAGGTTCGGAACGGCCAGGACATCGTATTCATCTGGCCTCAGCAGGGCCTGCTGGAACATGGAGTCGGCGATGCGGTCATTGATGAGGATCTTGCCCTCAGGCAGCTTGCCGTTATAGGTCTTCCACAGCTCATCCTCGGTGACGGCGACGTCTGAGAATTCCTCTTTCACGACCTCGTAGCCCCAGTCCCTGAATGCACCCTCGGTGAACTTCATGATGTTGCCCTTGTGGACCAGGGTCACCACCTTTTTGTTGTTCTCGATCGCATACTCGAGGGCCATCTTCACCAGACGTTTTGTCCCGAAGATCGATATGGGCTTGATCCCGATGCCTGAATCGGTCCGGATGTTGGTCTTCATCTCCTTGTTGAGAAAACTGATGACCTTGTCCACATGACTGCTTCCCTGGGGCCATTCTATGCCTGAATACACATCCTCCGTGTTCTCCCGGAACACGGTGATATCAACGAGTTCGGGTCTTTTCACCGGCGACGGGGTGCCCTGGTAGTATTTGACCGGCCGCACACAGGCAAACAGATCGAGTATCTGCCTTAAGGCCACATTCAGCGACCGGATCCCGCCGCCCACCGGCGTGGTCAGCGGTCCCTTGATGCCGACAATGTAGTGCCGGAAGGCCTCTACCGTTTCATCGGGCAGGTATGAGCCGACGCTGTCATAGGCCTTCTGTCCGGCGAGCACCTCTTTCCAGGCGATCTTTTTCTTTCCGAGGTATGCCTTCTCTACCGCTGCATCCAGCACCTTCTCTGCGGCGCGCCAGAGGTCCGGGCCCACGCCGTCTCCCTCGATATAGGGGATGATGGGATCATCCGGAACCAGCAACTTTCCTTCCTTGAATTCAATCTTCGTACCTTGTTTCATGTCACTTCCTCACTTATTATTTGCCCGTTGGAGAGCTCCTGTGGTGTAATTTCCGGGGTGTAACAGAATATCCCGTTGCGATCGTCCCATCGCGCCACACTATTTTTTCCTTCTGGGTATATACGCGTCTTTCGGGATCTTCTCAGGTTCAGGGGCACCGGCCTCCCGGCGCGCCTCGATAATCTCTTCCATGGTCATCTCCCGGGGGATCTTGAGATCCTGGCCCACATAGATGCTCTTCGGGTCTTTTATCTGATCCCGGTTGGCCTTGTACACGAGCGGCCACATGAAGGAGTCGTTGTATATCTCGTGCCGGGCCGCTATGCTCGGCAGCGTATCGCCTTTCCTTACCACATAGATCGTCGGATACACCTCGAAGATATTCTCTTGGGCCTGCTTCTGTATCTCGTCGCTCTTTTGCGTCACTTCCTGACCAAGTTCTTCGAGACGCTTCTGCTTTTCCAGCACCGTTGTCTGGAGAACCTCCTGCTGCGCCGCGCTGAACTGCTCATCGAGTCTTCTCATGGTCGGAGCATCATGATCCATGTAGGCATTCTGCATCTCGAGGTAGAGGACCAGCACCTCGAACGATTTCTTCGGTGCATACTCGAAACCCGACAAGGTGATGATCTTTTTGAGTTGTGCCGTGGCATTGTCCATCAGCATGCGGCTTTCATCGTCTGCCTCGTCAAAATACCTGCATGCCTTGGCAAAGGCCTGCCTGGCCTCGCCTTCATCACCGCTGTCCCGGGCATCGACGCCCTGTCTCACCAATTCGATCCCCTTTTCGAACGAATCTGCCTGTGGGCTGCCCTTGGATGCGGAATCACCCCGCACCTGAGTCCCAGAGCAGGCACTTCCCATAAAGAGGATAATCAGGAGAATAATCGGGCTGATCCGCTTCATCACTCCTCCTTCAAGAACTTCATTCCAATCTGTGCAAGCTGGGCGGCATCGACGGCAGAGGGGGCATCGGTCATGGTGCAGTATGCCTTCTGGGTTTTCGGGAATGCAATCACGTCACGGATACTCGATGCACCGGTTAGGATCATAATAAGCCGGTCCAAGCCAAAAGCAATTCCGCCATGGGGCGGTGCCCCGTACTGCAGTGCCTCGAGCAGGAATCCGAACTTGGTCTTCGCCTCGTCCTCGCTCAGGCCGATAGCCTTGAAGACCCGCTGCTGGATATCTCTCGTGTGTATACGGACGCTTCCGCCGCCGACCTCGTACCCGTTGATCACCATGTCGTAGGCCTGGGACTTGACCTTTGCCGGGTCGGTCTCCAGCAGGGAGAGATCTTCTTCGCTCGGGGCGGTAAACGGGTGATGAACCGATACGAGCCTGCCGGCCTCGTCACTCCATTCCAGAAGCGGGAACTCGGTGACCCACAGCGCGCTGTAGGTGTTCTCGGAAATAAGTCCGAGCCGCTGCGCCAGGTGCAGCCTCAGCGTGGAAAGGCTTGCATTGGCCACATCCCTCTTGTCTGCAATGATCAGGGCCAGGTCTCCCACTGCCATGTCGAGCCGCTGCTCGATGGCGGCCCGCTGTTCGTCGCTCAAAAACTTGGTGAGCGACGATTTCCACCCGTCCTCTTCGAGGCGGGCCCACATGACGCCCTTTGCACCGAAATCGGCAACAACGGCGCTAAGCGCGTCGAGGTCTTTCCTGCTGAAGTCGTTCGGTCCCTTGATCCTGATGGCCTTGACCACGCCACCTTCGGATACGGTCGAGGTGAACACCCTAAAACCGCTCTCGGCCACGATATCGGAGAGGTCTTTCAGCTGCATCCCGAACCGGGTGTCGGGCCGGTCCGTGCCGTATTCATCCATGGCCTGATCATAGCTCATGCGCGCGAACGGCCGCGGCAACTCGACCCCGATGGTCTCCGTGAAGAGCTCTACAATCATTTCCTCGGTCATCTCGAGGATATCGTTCATCTCGATGAAGGACATCTCGATATCGATCTGAGTGAATTCGGGCTGCCGGTCTGCCCTGAGGTCTTCATCACGGAAACACTTGACGATCTGGTAGTAGCGGTCAAAACCCGCGACCATGAGGAGCTGCTTGAAGAGCTGGGGTGACTGGGGCAGTGCAAAACACTTTCCCGGGAACACCCTGCTGGGAACGAGATAGTCTCGTGCCCCTTCGGGGGTGCTCTTTGTCAGGACCGGGGTCTCCACATCGATAAACCCGTGATCGTCGAGATATCTCCTCACGCTCGATGCGGCCTTGTGCCTGAGGAGGATGTTCCTCTGCAGACCCGGCCTGCGCAGGTCGAGATACCGGTACTTCAGCCTGAGGGTGTCGGTCACCTCGACCCCGTCCTCGACAACGAACGGCGGGGTCTGTGCCTCGTTGAGTATCTTCACTTCGTGCACGATCACCTCGAAATCCCCTGTGGCCATGCCCGGATTGCGCATGGTCTCCGGCCTCATCTCGAGTTCGCCGATAATGGCAATGCAGTACTCGGACTTTATAGTGTGGGCAACGGCGTGTGCCTGGGGGTGTGTTTCGGGATTGCACACCGCCTGGGCAATGCCGCTACGGTCGCGCAGATCCATGAAGATCAATCCCCCCAGATCCCGTCTCCTCTGGACCCACCCCGTCAGGGTTATCCGGGAACCCACCGGGGCGTGCTGTATCTCTCCGCAGTAATGTGTCCGCTTGAATCCTCTAATGCCTGCGCTCACGGCTTCTCTCCTTATTTATCCAGCAGGGATCTGACCTTCTCGACAAATCCCGCCATATCTACCTGAACCTGTGACGAATCCTGCAGATTCTTGATGGTCACCATGGACTGTGCGATCTCCTCTTCCCCCAGTATGACACACAGGGGGTAGCCGGATTTTCCTGCCTTGCGCATCTGCGCCTTGAAGCTCTTCCCGAAGACGGCCTCGGCTGGGATCTGAACGGATCTCAGTGCCTTCAGGAGCGTCAGGGCGGTGAGCTGCACCGTGGCGTTCCCCTGTGCCACCACGAAGCACCCCCTGTTATCCTGCACCTGTTCGGGCAGGAGCATGATGAGCCGCTCCATCCCGAAGGCAAAACCGATCCCCGTGACATCCGGTCCGCCGAGCGTCTGTATGAGATGGTCGTATCGGCCGCCGCCGGCCACGGCATTCTGCGAGCCGAGTCCTTCGGCGGTGAGCTCGAAGGTCGTCCTGGTATAGTAGTCGAGCCCCCGGACAAGCCGGGGATTCTTCTCGTACGGCACTCCAAGGGCATCCAGGGCGGCGAGCACCTCGTGATAATGCACCCTGCACGCCTCGCACAGGAAGTCCTCGATCGACGGGGCGCCCTCGACGGCCTGCTTGCAGGAGACCACCTTGCAATCCAGGACCCGCAGGGGGTTCGTGTTCTTCCTGCGGGCGCAGTCGGTGCAGAGTTTCTCTTCTTTTTCGCGCAGGAATTCCTTCAGCGCTGTCTTGAACTGCTGCCTGCAGTCATCACACCCCAGGGAATTCACCTCCATGCGAACGCCTGCAAGTCCGAGCGACGTGGCCAGGGCATAGGCCATATGAAGCGTCTCTGCATCACACAGGGGCCCGTCTTCTCCCAGCCGCTCGATGTTGATCTGGTGAAACTGCCGGTATCTTCCCTTCTGGGGCCTCTCATAGCGGAACATGGGGCCGATGCTGTAGAGCTTCTGTATGGGTTCCCTGTTCAGGAGCCCGTGCTCGATGACCGAGCGCAGAACCGAGGCCGTGGCCTCCGGCCTGAGCGCAACAGCTGTCCCTGACTTGTCAGTGAAGGTATACATCTGTTTCTCGACCACGTCGGTATCATCGCCGATCCCCCGGAAAAAGACCTCGGTCCTCTCCAGTATCGGAGACCTCAATTCGGAAAACCCGTAGAGACGGAATATCTTCCGTGCGGTTTGTTCCACAAAATGCCACTTCGGCATATCGTCGGGGAGGATGTCGTTCATTCCCCGTATTGCCTTTATTTCCACGCTGCACCTCCGAAAGATTCAGAAGTTATATTATTATGACGGGCACTGTCAATCACAGACCACGCGCCCACTCCGGCCTCAGCAGTCTCGAGTGATCGTTTCCCAGGGCCTTGTCTATGAGATTGAGAATCTTTTCCTTGTCCCCCGGCAGATCGCCGTTTAAGGGGAGGTAGTTGGATGCATGCTCTGTCCCGAACCGGCAGTTCGAAAGATCGAGATCCTCCACAAACCACCGAAGCTCGACCAGCGTCTGCTTCTTGTCGATCATCTTGAAATTCCCGCCCATGAGCTTCTTCTCGTATATCTCGGCATAGGGGCCGAGCATGAGGGTGAGACACGCAAGGAACTGCGGATCTATGGCATTGACTACGCGGGCGGAATCCTTTGCATGTGCATAGCTTCCCTCCACGCCCCCCAGGCCCAGCAGGATGATGGTGGACATGCGCAGCCCCGCATCGATGGCCTTCCTGCACCCGTCGATAATCTCGCTGCCCGTTGCCCCCTTGCAGATCTTTTTCAGCAGCTCGTCGTTGCCCGTCTCGATGCCGAGGTAGAGGATGTCGAGCCCCCGCTCGTGAAACGCCCTGAGCTCGTCCAGGCTCTTTGCCATGAGATTCGTGGGCCCGGCATACGAGCTGATACGCTCGAGCTGGGGAAATTTCTCGTTGATCAGGTCGAGCACCCTGATGAGGAACTCCGTATCCACACTGAGCACGTCGCCGTCTGCGAGAAATATCTTCCTGGCATGCGGCTGCAGCCATGCCATCTCGATGATGTCCTTTTCGATCTCCTCCCAGGGCCGCACCTTGTATCGCTTCGTCTTGTACATGGCGCAGAACAGGCACCTGTTCCACGAACAGCCCAGCGTTATCTGGAAGATGAGCGACCGTCCCTCCGACGGAGGCCTGTAGAGCGGCATATCGTAATCCATGGTGTCCTCCTTACTTCAGCCCTGAGAGCGATTCTGCGATATTGAATGCATGGTCGCCGATCTTTTCGAAACTGGTGAGGATATCGACATACACGAGACCTGCATCAGCCGTGCAGGCGGATTTTTTGAGACGTTCCATGTGGTTTATCCTCATCTCCCACCGCATGGCGTTCAGTTTCGGCTCAAATCCCCGTACCACATCCATCAGATTCTGGGGTGTTTCTTTTATCGCCTCGATGATGGTCCTGAGATATTCCTGCGTGTGGTGGTAGATCTCGGATATCTCGTTTCTCCCTTCATAGGAAAATTCGATCCCGAATTCATTCCTCTTCTTACAGAGCTTTGCAATACTCTCGCAGTGATCTCCGATCCTCTCGAGGTTGCTCACCATCTGGAGCATGGAAAAGATCTCTTTTGACTGGTGTTCGGTAATGGACTGACGGGACAGATCGGTCAGGTAGTGGTTGATCTCCTGCTGGAGGGAGTCCACCAGATCCTCTTTTTCCATGACGTCTCCGAACATCTT
Organism: Deltaproteobacteria bacterium; assembly: GCA_018434685.1. Lineage (GTDB taxonomy): Bacteria > Desulfobacterota > Desulfomonilia > UBA1062 > UBA1062 > DSAD01. Next base: position 229,899 of record JAHDOV010000004.1, on the reverse strand, counting down.
GTCCGTCCCCTTGTTGTCGATAAGGGCATTTTCCGACAGGGCGAACATCTTGAACACCTCTCTGCCCATGTAGTCCACTTCCTCCTTCGCCTCATCGAGTGCAAATGACGGGGTCTCGAATATCTTCGGTCCGAGTGACTCCAGCCGGTAGGTCCTCACGCTTTCCTCTCCGGGGACCAGGAAGGTGGATATCTTCGCGAGCAGCTCCATCAGCGGCAGGAAGATGAGGCAGTTCGTCACATTGAAGATGGTGTGGAAGTTGGCTATGTGCCTCGCGCTGTAGGGCAGACCGCCATTAACGGCCAGTGAAGGATCTCCCGGGGTGATGAAATCGACGAACCGCACGAACAGGGGGAAGATGAGCAGGATGATGCACACCCCGAAGACATTGAACAGGAGGTGTGCCCGGGCAACCCGCTTGGCCGAGACGTTCGTGCCGATGGACGCGAGCTGAGCCGTAATGGTCGTGCCGATATTGTCGCCGAGTACGAGCGCCGCCGCCCCGTAGAAATCGACCACCCCGGTCGATGCCAGGGCGATGACGAGACCGACAGTGGCCGAACTGCTCTGGAAGAGCATGGTCACCAGGGTCCCCACGATTACGCCCGGGAGCGGAGAGGTGGAAAAGTGGACAAAGAATTCACTCACCCACGGCGCTGACCGCAGGGGCATCACCCCGGTTTTCATCACGAGCAGACCATAGAACAACAATCCGAAGCCGAGGATAAAATCGCCCCAGTACTTGAACGATTCCCGCTTGCACAGAAGCTTCGTGAACATACCGATACCGATCAGGGGCAGCGCAATATCCGTGAGCTTGAAGGCGATGATCTGGGCCGTTATGGTGGTGCCGATGTTTGCGCCGATAACCACGCCTACTGCCTGCATCAGCGTCATGAGGCCGGCATTGACCAGGCCGACAACCATAACGGTCGTGGCGCTGGAGCTCTGGATGATGGCGGTAATAGCCGTACCGGCAAGGACAGCTATCACCCGGTTGGTGGTGATCCTCTCCAGGATGCGCCGAAGCCTTACGCCGGCAATCCTCTGGAGGGAATCCGACATGATATGCATGCCGAAGAGAAAAAGACCCAGTCCGCCGAGCGTCGCGAACATCATATTATAAATCAACTACACACCCCCAGTTAGCTAAAATTATCAAGTGCTGTAAAACCATATCAGGCGAAAAAATTCAATCCATATTGAACCGCGAGGAGGCGTTGTTCATCAAGACTGACTCTCCGCCAAGGGTTTATAGGGTTTTATATCGAGGATGGGCGTACCGTCCACCATGTCCACATGGTTCACAAAGAGAAACGGCGGCTCCACCCTGATGAGTCTCAGGATCGACATGCCGATGCCGTTGGGCCGCATGGGAGAACACAGGCTGAATACCCCCTTGAGCTTACCTGCCGGGCTTGTCTGTCTGAGCGCATACCCCTTGGAGAGGTGGAAGTGAAACAGCACCACGATGTGCTCGTACTCCTCGATGCTGTCGAGCCCCTCGACAAAGGGTTTAAATATCTCGATGGTCCCCTTTACGTCGGATATGTTGTAGAATCGGGGAGCCTGTTCTGCACTGTCCAGTTCGCAGTGCATTACCCCTATGGGCTCGTAGCAGATTTTCATCTCGTATTCTTCTTACACGAGATGGGTCGAAATGTTAATGCCTTAGTTGGGAATTCAGAGAAATATGATGGTGAACCCGCATTTCCTCAAAGTACTCGCATGGTTTTAAAAAAAATCAGGGCCTTTGTCCCTCCTGACTCCCTGTCAGCAGGGGAAAGGCCCTGATTGCTTTTTTTGTGGAACTTTTTAATATGCTACGAAGTTGACCCGCTGCGTGAACGTGCCGCCAGGCCCGTACACGCCTGCTGGGATACTCCCCCCCAGGCCGGGCAGATACTTCAGCGGAGCCATCCATTCCTTGAGCTCCTGACCGCCGCCGGCATCGATGCGGTACCCGATCAAATTCGAGAAATCAACGGGATTGCCGTCAGCATCCCTGGGCACGACAGGTGCGATCCCGGCCGGTATCAGGTAGTTGTTGACCACATTGAGCATCTGCAGCGCGTAGAGGTCCACCACGATATGGTATAACCCGGTATCAGCGGGGTCGAGGAGGGTGCCCTCAGCCAGGTTCAAGGTGTCATCGACAGGACATACATATACCGCCCGCACACCCTGGAGCATCTGGGCATATGCCGGGTTATAATCGATCTTTATGCCCGAGAAATTCAGGTAATAATCGGATCCCATCATCGGCGCGAAGGTGAGCCCGACTTCACAGATCTTGTAGATGTCCGCTGCAGAGGCATAGATCGACATGAGCGGATACCCGGGCACAGAGGGGTCGTAGGGAGAAAGGCCCAGGGGAAGCATGTTAAACACGTCCGAAAACGTGACGACGCCGCTCCTGCCCGGATAGATGTCATCGCGGATGACCCCGCTGGCAACGATGCTGACATCGCAGGGGATTCCGCCGTTCAAGGACGCGAGTTTGCTGGCAACAGCGCGGAGAGAATCTGCGCACAGGCTGCCGATTCCCGATACCTGCAGCGGGGCTTTTTCCAGGTCGAACGTTGTCGCCGTGATGGGGCTGTCCAGCTGAATGTCGAGATTTTCTGCCAGGTCGGCGTTGATTTCGGCATGGTACCCGTCAACCAGGCCCTGTGTTGCCGGATCACCTGCGGTTGTATCATCCACCTCAATGAGGGTGAACGTGTACTTGACGATCTTTCTCAGAAAGATGTTGTAGGTGATGTCCAGCCTGCTGAGATATTCCCCGTATTCGCCCGGAGAAAAGATGATGGTTTCCGAGGGGCCAGCAACCTGTGCCTCGTGGGTGGCAGTATGGAAATGCCCGGAGGCAATGATGTCGATGCCCGTGACATTGGCTGCCAGGTCTGCGTCGTCCCCGGTGCCGTCTTGCTCAACACCGCCGTGGGACAACACCACGACCAGATGGACGCCATCATTGTTCCTCAGGTCATCCACGCACCCCTGTATGAAGGCATAGTCGTGGTTGAACGTCACCGGCGGTGCAACCGGGGCCTTCTCATCGGCATCTTCTCCCATGAGCCCGAGGATCCCCACCTTGCCCCCGCCAGGCAGTTCGATGATCGTCTTGTTCACGATAGCACCTGTGGCGCACAGATACTCCACGCCGTCATCGCCGGGGTCGTCCGGGTCTGTTACTGCGTTGGTTGCCACCACCGGCACGCTGAACCCGTTCGCCCTGGCATTCATCAGCAGCATGGCCAGGCCTTGGGGCGACCAGTCGAACTCGTGATTGCCCAGGGTCACGGCATTATAGCCCATCTGGCTGAAGAACTGCATCGCTATGGGATTGTCAGCCGTGAGGTCATAGACCGTTCCCATGAGAAAATCCCCGGAATCGAAGAGCAGGGTTGGGACACCCTTTCTTGCCTGCTTGGCCCGGATGTCCTTGATCAGGGCACCAAGCCTGGCATATCCGCCCAGGACGCAGTCTTCGTCAGCAGTATCGAGGGGTGTGTAATCGAGAAACGGCCCGTATCCGCTCGCATGGTGATGAACATCCGAGGTCTGCAGGATGGTCATGCTGACGTTTCCGAACTTGCAGGCACCGGTCATCAGTACGATGGAAAAAATTCCGATCCAGAAACAGCATCGTAATGCTTTCATAAAAAATCTCTCCTCCTTGTTGTGTAGTGTGCAGAAGAAACGGTACAGAAATTCTCTGGCAAGTTGTATGCCGAAGGCTCTCATGAAGGATTCCAGTCAGTTGGCTTTTCTGAAATGAACGCGGTTGCTCCAATGCGGTAATAGTTTGCCAAATAATATGAACTATTTTACCCTTGCCCTGCAGCACAACGTCCCAGAAATATGAGTTTATTGAACCATGCAGCCCCTCTTCTCTTACGGCTCCTCCTCCAGCGAACACTGGGTCGAGACATCAGGCGTGGCGTTATATACCGAACACGCGGTTGCCCCCACAACAGCACTAGAAGTGATCAGAGAAGATTCGCCCGAGGTGTCTGAGACCGTCACTGGAGCAGTACCATCAGCAGTCGCATCAGTATCCGTCTCGATACCGCAGCCGAGAGAGCCGGTCGAATCCACCTTGAATATCCATGCATCGCCGTTGCGTGCATCCATGGCGTCACTGTCTCCGGCAACCACATACCCGCCGTCAGCAGTCTGAGCCACTTCATAGCCCCATTCATTCCCGCTCCAGATCGAGGTGCCGTCATCATAGGTGACATTGTAGCTCTTCTGCCACTGGATGAGACCTGCACCATCGAGCTTCACTACCCATGAATCAAAGGAATCCACATCAAAGGACAAGGTCCAGCCGGTCATGATGTATCCGCCGTCATCGGTCTTTTCGAGGTCCTGGGCGGTATCGGTATTTGATCCACCATACGTGTATTGCCACAGAAGGTTGCCGCCGGAATCGAGCTTCAATGCCCAGAAATCATTCCCGCCGGCACCAAAGGAATTGGTGTAGGCACCTACGACGTACCCGCCATCATCGCCGCATACTACTGCACAAGGGTATTCATTCCCTGCTCCGCCGAGGGTCTTTTCCCACTCCACGCTGCAGGTGCTGTTCAGCTTTACAACCCAGATATCCCGGCCGCCGGCTCCGAATGACTGGGTGTCGGCCACCACGATGCAGCCGCCATCCGGTGTAGGAGCAAAAGCCCGGCCGTATTCGTCCCCGGTCCCACCAAGGGCGACTTCCTGGACAACTGCACCCGAGGTGTCGAGCTTTACCAGCCAGACATCGCGTCCGCCGGCTCCGAACGACCTGGTATAGCCGCTCAGTAAGTATCCGGTGGAATCACCCTGGTCATTAAAAGTTTCTTTAAGGTCATAGGCAACATCGTAGTTGGTACCGCCATAAGTATACTGCCATTCTATAGTTCCGGAGCTCGAAAGCTTTACCACCCATGCATCACAGTAGCTGCTTCCGGTATGGAAAGAAAAGGAATCTCCCGCCACGATAAAGCCGCCGTCAGACGTCTGGCGCACCACCTCGGGTTGGTCATCTGCAGTGGATTCCATGCTGCCAATGCCCTGTTCCCATATTATGTTTCCATCAGCACCAAGCCTGACAACCCAGTAGTCATAACCATATTCTTCAGTCAGATTATATGAATTCTGCGCGGCAAACACGTAGCCGCCGTCATCGGTGATGTCGAGCCCATAGGTGTGGTATTCGGTATACCAGTCGGCATGGCCATAGGTCTTGGACCAGGCCGTCTCTTTAACCAGGACCTTGAAGGTCACACTGATTGTATGGTTATCGGTAACATCCATGAACGTGTAGGTATTTCCTGTCACTGTAGTAGTTTCACCGTCCACCGTGACCGTGTCCACCTCATAGCCCTCCGCCGGGGTGAAGGTGTAGACCTGGTCGCTGCCGTAGGTGACCGTGGTGTTGCCGCTCGGACCGATGGTGCCGTTTTCGCCGGACGAAGCGGTTATGGTAAAGGTCTTCAGGGTAAAGGTTGCCGTGACACTCTTGTTGCCGTCCATGGTGACGGTGTTGCCGCTCATATCAATATCCCCGCTCCAGCCGGTAAAGGTTGAATTAGTCGACGGGCTCGCACTGAGATTTACCACGGTGCCGTAATCGTAGGTATGAATGCCGGCAGTTGGCGTGGTGGTGCCCGTCCCGGTGCCACTCGGTATGATGGTCAGGTTATATGTATCCCTGGCGAAAACCGCCTGGATGGTGTGGACGGTATCTACCGAGCTGAAAGTGTAGCTCGCAGGCGTGCCTACCGATGCGCCGTCTATCAGCACATTCGCGATGTGGTAGTGCTCATTCGGGGTGATGGTAAAGGTCCGGCCCCCGCCGCAGGCCACCGGAACAAAACCTGAAGGCGAAATGCTGCCGCCAGTGCCGGCACTGGCGGTAATACCAAAGTATGTCAGTGCAAAGCTCGCACTGATGGTGTGGTCTACGGTGATGTTTTCGATTGTGTAGCTCGTACATGCACCCACCGAAGCCCCGTCCACCACCACATCCGAGACATGGTAGCAGGCCTCCGGTGTGATGCTGAAGGTGCGGTCCGAGCCATCGAGAACTGCAACCTCTCCCTGGGGTGAAATGCTGCCCCCAGAGCCGGCCGTAGCCGTAATGGTGTGCAGCACCGGTTCAACAGCGACTCCTGAAAGCAGTATTATGGTTGTCGGTGCATTCGGGTCGTTGCTGGTGATGGTGATGGTGCCGGAATAGGTGCCGACGGTTTCCGGCATAAAATACAGCCAGAGCCAGGTGGATTCGTTGATCCCCAGTTCAACCGGTGTTGTGGGAATGATGTTAAACTCAATATTATTGAAAAGGGCATCGCCGCTGAAAGAGATATCGCTGATCACCAGTGTGTCGAACAGCCCTTCACCCTCATTTTTCAGCATCACATTCACCTGGTTGCCGCCTCCGGTCACGACCGTGCCGAAATTCACGCTGGCGGGCTTGACCACCAGACAGGCCGTTTCGATCACCTGCAGCGGGAAGGTGTGCATATTGTTGGTCTCATCAGTCTCCAGCACCTCATCGTCATCATCCACAGAGACGATCAGTATGTATGATCCGGGAGTGGTCTCAGCCGGGACCAGAAGGTTCAAATCGAGCTCAGTACTGCCCGGATTGATGGTGGTGGTTGTCTCTCCCACCGCGATATCCTGGGCATCGAGCTGGCTGTCACTGGACAGATATACCCGCACAGTCAGTGGTCCAAGCGCCGCCAAAGAACTGTTTGCCACCCGGCAGGTTGTCGGCACCGCCTCTCCCACTACCGCCGGAGAGGAGACAGAGAACTGGGAAATCAAAAGATCGCCGTAAAAGTGTGCCAGGGCCACGGCCGCATAGGCATCCACCAGTCCATAGCCGGTCTGTTCGTCAAAGCCGGCATCCTCGATATCCACGGCTGTCAGGTGAAGGATATCCTTCACCTCGTCCGGTGCCAGGTCAGGATTGATGCTGAGCATGAGGGTTGCGATCCCGGCCAAGTGAGGAGTTGCCGAGGATGTTCCGTTGAACGACTTGAAGTAGTTGCCCGAATGGCCGTACGCATCTCCTGGAAAGTACCCGTCCTCACCGGTGATGTCCGTGGTGCAGACCTTCACGCCCGGGGCCACCACGTCGACTTCCGGTCCAAAGCAGCTCCCCCATCCCTCCTTATCGCAACTGTAAGGGTTTTTCCCCTCCCCGCAGGGGCTCATGGCTCCAACGGCAATCGTCTCAGCGTACTTTGCCGGATAGCGTATCTCCTGCATCATACCGTAATTGCCCGATGCACAAACGACAACGCACCCCATATCCGTAACCGTGCGAACTGCCTCACGGATGACATCATAATCACTGCCACTGCTCCAGCTGTTACTCATCACCCGTGCCCCGTTGTTTGCAGCCCAGAGCAGACCTTCGGCCGCATCGCTGTCTGTAAATACCCAATGCGGGTTACTTGGATCAGGTTTGAAGGCAATGCGTACCGGCATGATCTTTACCCCGGGGGCCACCCCCACGATGCCGATATCGTTGCTCTTCGCGCCGATGATCCCGGCACAGGCCGTGCCATGACCGTCCCAGGGGTTCGGTCCGCCGAGGCTGTCCACCCGCTCAGAATCTTCGGGATCGTATGTGGCGTCATAGCCTGCCACCAGGTTGAGGTCCTCATGGGTGAGGTCCACCCCCTCGTCGAGAACAGCCACGATGATGCTGTCCTCATCGTCAAATGACAGGGCGCCAAGTTTATCATCCAGGTATGCCCAGGCAGGCTCTATATTGATGTCCCACCCTGCCTCGCCGCCGGACTGGCCGGTGTTGCGAAGCCCCCACTGCAGGGCCGAGAGGGGATCTGATGTGATGGGTTCCGCCACCGTCAGGTTGGAGACCTGAACACTGATGTCATCGACGAACAAGCCGGTCAGGCAATTAGAACTCGTGGATGTCTCGCCGTCACTGACAAACCGCAAGGCGATCCAGACAGCATCATGGCCGGTCAGGTCCCCCAGGTTCCTTTCATTGTCGAGTGAGTAGGTGTCTCCCCGTTCAAACCCCCAGATAGTGCTGGGTTCAAACAGAGACCAGGTCTCTCCGTCTGTTGATGCGAGCAGTTCAACCTCGCCGTCAAACAGGCGGGGATGGACGGTCCAGTACTTGAATTGCGCCCAATAGGCCTGCGACAGGTCCAGGGGGCCAACAACGAGCCAGGCATCCATGTTGGGGGCATAGGTTTCCGGACAGTTCTCTCCCGGATCTCTATCCGGCAGACCCGCTGCGTGGCCGGCGGAGCACCAGCCCAGATAATTGCCGAGAGAATCTGATACCCAGTTTTCAATGGGGTACTCGGTTCGCAGCACCTTGCCCCAGTAGTACTCGCCGTCGGCCGGGTTCAGATCATAAACGCTCCAGCCCGGCTTGGGAAATTCGCCTTCGAAGTCCTCTTCGGCGATCGTGTGCCACGGCGGTGTGGTCAGGGTAATGAAATCCGGATGCGCAAAGACCGCCATGCCGGATTCATAAAATGCCCGGGCAACCTCCAGCACATTGACCCCGCCGGCCGAGGTGAAGGCCAGCCGGTAGCACTTGGGCCAGAGAAAGTCTCGCTCGATGATTGTGGCGCCCTGTGATGCGATATAGTTCTCGATCTCACCCACGGAACAGGTATCGAGGAAGCGCACGATCAACTCATCGGTGATGAGGGTCATCTCTTCTTCGGTGCCGAAGACCGGGGTGGCATATTCCACCAGGCCGCTGGCGTTCAGCCGTGCGATCAGCTCGATGATCTGCCCTTCGGTGGCACCCTCGATCAGGCCCACGAGCACCAGGTTCTTTCTGCCCATGTCCTCGATCCCAGGCGGCTGCAGGATGAGTGGATCAGTCTGGAGCCACACCGTCAGCTGATCCATTGCCCCATCGGCCACACTGACGGCGATACGTTCAGGATAGATTTCGAGGTCCTGTTCCTGCCCTCCCGAATAGTAGGTAAAACTCGCCGGGACAAAACTCATCAGGGACTGGTTCGCGGGTGTATCCGAACTCGACGACGAGCACCCTGCTGCCAGGAAAAGGCCCAGAATAATGACATACACTGCCTGCGGAAAAATCCTTCCACTGCAAACACCTGTTCTCATGATCCACTCCCCTCTCCAAGTACAAAACATCCTCCGGACATCACCTTCCTGGCCGGAAGCGCCCTACTCATAAACCTTCTCCCCTGTGCCGCTCATGGTGGTATAATCTCGACCCGGTTCCCTTCAAATAAAAAATACACATTACCAGAGCCCGGGTCACATATTGGTCACAGCTTGGTCTTTCTTTGAGTATTTCCGGTTCGTTCCAGGGGGTCTGCATGTCTCCTGAAAGGCTGCCACAATGGTATGGTGAGTAAATTCCTCAATAAACTTGACAAGTTTTGCCTAGATGTCTATGTTCTTATCAGTATCCGGAGAGGGCATGAACCGCAGACATGCTGCCATTAACAAGATCTCCTTCCCGGTTCTTCCGGAGATCGTACCCAGAAGGCGCCTGTTTCGTCTCCTGGATCAGCGTCGGACCCACACGGTCACCTGGATCTCGGGAATGGCAGGGGCAGGAAAGACGACCCTGGCTGCGAGCTATCTCAACGACAGCCGCGCAGGGTGTATCTGGTATCAGCTCGACGAAGGTGACAGCGACCTCTCCACCTTTTTCTATTACCTGGGACTCGCGGCGAGATCCGTGGCCCCGCCAAAGAAACACCCGCTTCCCCTGTTTACCGCCGAGTATTTTCTCGGTGCCTCCACCTTTTCCAAGCGCTACTTCGAAGACCTGTGCTCCCGGTTCAAGGCCCCGTATTTTCTCGTGTTCGACGACTATCACGCACTCCCGCCCGAATCGCCGTTCCATGAGATCTTCAGAGAAGGCCTTTCCCGTCTCGGCCGTAATGTCCATGTCATCATTCTAAGCCGAAAGGACCCGCCGCCGACCTTTGCCGGCATGCTGGCCAAAAACTCTCTGCGGATCATCGGCGGGCAGGATCTTCTCCTGAATGTCTCAGAATCGGGAAAGATCCTCCGGACCAGGGTTGGAAGACCCGTCGCCCGGGAGACCGCAGCACGCATCCATGCAAAGACCCATGGATGGGCGGCAGGGATCGTCCTCATGGCAAAGAGCATCCACGACCATGCCCACTCGCCCGAGGTGCCGGAGCTATCCACCCCGGAAGAGATCTTCTCTTATTTTGCCGGCGAATTCTTCGCAACAATCGACGAGTCGACACAAGACTTTCTGATCAGGACAGCCATCCTGCCCAGGATGACGGCCCCTATGGCACAGGCCCTTACCGGACAGGTCCGGGCAAAGACTCTGCTCGCAGAGCTGGAACGCTCCCATCTGTTCATTGAAAAAACAGGATCTCCCCTGGGGGTGTACCGCTACCACCCCCTGTTCCGTGAATTCCTGCTCTCACGGGCAGAAGCATGCCTTGCTCCTGACGAAATCGATTCCCTTCGCAAAAAGGCCGCCTATCTCCTGGCTGATGCCGGTTACATCGAGGATGCCGTGGACCTGTTTGCCCAGGCCGGGTTGACCACAGCCCTCACCGCTCTCATCCACCAGCAGGCCGGCTCCCTCATGGAGCAGGGCCGCAACCGGACTCTCGAGAACTGGATCAGCAGGATTCCCGTTGCGGTGTTGCACCGCGCCCCCTGGATGTCCTACTGGCTGGGGATGAGCCGCCGGCATGCCTGCCCTGCAGAAGCGAGAACTTCCTTCATGGACGCCTTCGGGATATTCGAAAAACAAGGCGACTTGGCCGGCGCACTGCTCTCGTGGTCCGGCATCATCGAGAGCACGCTGTATGAATGGCACGATTTCACCGTGCTCGATCCCTGGATTGCATGGCTCGAGGATCACCTCCGCAGCGCGCAGCCGTTCCCTGCTCCCGAGATCGAGGCGCGGGTAACGGTGAGCATGATGTGCGCACTCATGTTCAGAAGGCCCGATCGTCAGGACATGACCCTGTGGGTGGAACGGGCACTTTGCCTTGCCCGCCGGCATGGAGACATACGGCTCCGCATCGAGGCATGGGACTGGGCCATCACCTACTACTGCTGGCTCGGCAACTTTGCCCGGGCAAGAATCCTCAAGGAAGAATCTACCGAGGCGATGCAGACCTATCTGAAGATTCCCGCTGTCATGCTCCACACGAGATGGCTCGATGTTGCAGCACGGATATTTAACGATGTCCCGGATCACACTGTCCTGGAGGAGATCTCCGAGGCCCTCGACATGGGTGAAAAGACCGGCATCCGGGTCTGGGATCACATGTTTTTAACCATCGGGATCTTTACCGCTTTGATGACCGGCAACACGAACAAAGCCCGGGATTTTCTCCAAAGGCTCAGGGCTGGCCTTGACTCAAGTCGTTATCACGGTCATGCCCTGTATCATATGAGTCTCGCCCTCTACAGCCTCCTCGGCCAGGACACGGCCAGTGCCCTCGAGCATGCACGAACAGCATCTGTCATTGCAGAGGAAACCGGCTACCTGTTCCCCCTGATCATCTGCCGTTATGCCCTGGTACAGATTCTCGTCGAAACAGGCTCATTCGACGAGGCCGAAACTGAGCTCGATGAGGTTTTTACTCTGTGCCGCCTGACCCGATCAGTGATCCTGGAATTCATGTGCCTTGTCGCAAAGGCACACCTCGCCCTGAAGCAGGGCCTCAGCAGCGAGGCAAGAGGCTATCTTCAGGAGGCCATGGGCATCGGACGAATACATAATTTCCGCAACATGATCTGGTGGTGGCAGCCTGCCATGATGTCGGAGATCCTGATTCACGCACAGCAGGCCGGGATCGAAGCGGCTTACGTGCGGAATCTCATTCGCATACACAGGGTTGTGCCGGGTGATTTCGCGTACTCGATCGAGGACTGGCCCTGGCCGGTGAAGATAAGCACCCTTGGGGGGTTCGAGATCGCCAAGGACGACGAGACCATGATCTTTGCCGGCAAAGCCCACAAGAAGCCGTTTGAGCTCCTGAAAGTGCTCCTAGCTCATGGAGGCAGGGGGGTAAGCATCGGGAGGATTACGGATACCCTCTGGCCGGAGGCCGATGGAGACCTTGCACACAGTTCCTTCTCCACGACCCTGAACCGCCTGCGCGCCCTGATGGACAACCGCGATGCCTTAGAGCACCGGGACGGGAGACTGTCCCTGAACCAGGACATCTGCTGGGTCGATTCGTGGGCCTTCACTGCTCTGCTCGAAAACGCCGGTCGCCTCCGGGTCAGCGGTGAGCCGCAGGATACGATCAATCTGTATGAAAGGGCTTTGTCTCTCTACAGGGGACACTTCCTCCAGGAAGAAACCGACCATGCATGGATCATCACTCCCCGCAGACAGCTGCAGAATCTTTTTGTCGAGGGCATCCTGAAACTCGGCCGTCACCTGGAAGAAGAGCAGGACTATGAAAAGGCAATCGCCTGGTTCCTGAAAGGTACGGAGGCAGACCCCACCGAAGAGGGCCTTTATCAGAGTCTCATGACCTGTTACCACCTGCTCGGTCAGCCCTCCGGGGTGGAGAAGTCTTACCTCCAGTGCAGGACAATGCTGGAAACTATCCTCGGCGTGGAGCCTTCTCACAAGACCCGGGAGATCTACGAGAGAGCCAGAAAACCTTGAAGATGACCCGTAGGGTTGTCCCCGGACCTGCACGGTAAAAGTAAATCGGGATACGGACGCTCAGCGCGACAGAGCCTCTATTATCGAAGCCACGAATCCCTCATGATCCCAGAGCTCTTCAGGCTCGCTCAGCCCGAGACGGACGATGACGAGCTTCTTCGATGGTATGATGGTCACGAACTGCCCCTCGAAGCCGCACATGGAATACATGTCCGCCGGTACCCGGGGCATCCACCGGTCATTCGTATTCCCTTTCGTTCCGGCATTGAGCCAGAAGTGGGCGCCGTATTTCCCTTGGGGCGCCTTTGGTGCCGGGGTTGTACTGTAGGTCACCCACCCCTGAGGGAGGATCCTCCTGCCGTTCCACACCCCGTCCTCAAGATAGAGCAGCCCCAGGCGCGCCCAGTCCCGTGCCGAGGCATACATGAAGGACGACCCGGTAAAGGTTCCGGAGGCATCGGGCTCGATGATCGCCGTGGTCATGCCGATCCTGTCGAACAGCACCCGGCGGGGAAACGCGAAGTACCCGGCATCCGTTGTGGCCAAGGCATGCCGGATCATGCGCGAGATGATGTTCGTTGTCCCGCTCGAATACTGCCAGGCGCTGTCCGGTTCGGCTTCCAGGGGGTTTTCTGCGGCATAGGCCGCTGCATCCGGCTTGGCGAAAAGCATCACCACCACGTCGGAGAGGGGATATTCGTAATCCTCCGTGAACTTAAGTCCGCTGCTCATGTGCAGGAGGTGGTCCACGGTGATTGCCCCCCGGGGGTCTCCGGGCCCTTTCCATTCGGGTACCGGGCAGGGACCCTTCAGCGAGAGCTTTCCCTCCTTCACGAGGATGCCCGCCAGGGCATTTATCGCGCTCTTGGTCATGGACCAGCCCAGCAGCGGGGTTTCCTGAGTGATGCCGGGGGCATAGCGCTCGGCAATGATGCTGCCGTCATACACCACCACGACAGCCCTCGTCCTGCGAAGGCTTCCGGGACCCGTCTCCGAGAACGCCGCTTCCATGACCCGCAGGAGCCTGCCCATGTCAACAGCCGCAGACCCTGAGGTTGGCAGCAGATCGCCATCGGGCCAGGGGAGATCATCGCGGGTTGCGCTCAGCGGCTTTGCATATCCTGCCGCCTGCAGCTGCAGCTGCGCCTGGGTCGTGCCGATCACCAGCGTGGAGCCGAGTCCCTCCCGGTAGAGAGCTGTCCGCTTGGCCATGCCGAACACCGAAGCGGTCACCGCCTTCTCCACATAGTTGATTTCAGAATCGATATAGTGATACCTCCCCAGATCCTCGTTCCAGATCGAGGACGGCTCACGGTGGGAGACGAACACCCCGGAACACAGGCGTTTTGCCGTATAGGCACTCCCGATGGGTGCTATGCAGGTGAGGGCGAACCAGCCCAGTGCGCCCGCTGCAGCCAGGAGTATCCCGAGAGCCCGTAGAAGCTTGTTCCCTGGCGACCTCATATTCCCCCCTCTCTTACCGGCATCATGTCATGAATCGGGCCCGAAGCCCGCATCTTCAGGCATCACTGCCCTTGCCCGGCAAATACATACGTAGGGCCAAGGTAGTGCAGGAAACGTGTCCTCCTTTTATATCATGCCGTCTACGCGCTCGATGGCCAAAAAAAACCATTCTCCCGCCGTGCGGGGGCGTCAACAATCTTCAGACGACAACGACCGAGTTGTCACAGTCCCCATAGGACGAGCGGACATATTTATCGGCACCCTCGTCGTTCTGCCAGGTCGTGCCGTCCAGGAGATACCGGAACTGATATTCATGACCCGTCTCGAGATTTACACTCAGATTGAAATCCCCGTTCTTGTGGTGCTTCATGGGCTGTGCGTGTACATCCCAGCCGTTGAACTCACCTACGAGAAACACTCGCTCGCTTGTTGCGGTCATGTGTCGTGGAAGAGTAAAGGTTACCTTACAGACAGGTTTGCTCTTCAGGTATTGCTTTTTAAGACTCATCCTTTCCTCCTTACCCTGCTTTCCGCCATCGCAGGCACCACCAAAACCAGTCAGCCTCTAAAATAGCACTTGAGGGCTATGAGTCAATATCCTTTTGCCGCGAGTACGGCTGCGGTGAAGCCCCTCAGGGATTGAGTACAATTGTGGTTGCCCTGCCGGGGTTGACTCATATATTTAGAGTATGAATAAATCCACCATTTAGATGTGTCCGTGCAATGAGTACGAGTGCAGTGACAGGGAGAAAAGACCATGAATGACGATGTGTACTACCGGCTGGCAAAGGTCCTCGACACGCTGCCGAACGGATTTCCTTCCACCGAAAGCGGCGTTGAGATCAGGCTGCTGAAAAATATATTCTCCCCGGAGCAGGCAGACCTCTTCTGCGACATGCGGCTGACCTTTGAAACCCCCGCACAGGTGGCAGGGCGCACCGGGCGATCACTGGAGGGCCTCGAGGACCAACTCAAATCCATGGGGGAAGCAGGACAGCTCTTTGCTCTCCAGCTCGGTGAAACCTGGTTTTTCAAGATGCTGCCCTGGGTCTTCGGTATCTATGAGTTTCAACTCCACCGTATCGATGCGGAGCTCGCTCAATTGTGCGAAGAGTACGGGCCCGAATATGCCCGACAGTTCTATGCCCACAAACCCCAGCTCATGCAGGTGCTGCCGATCGAGGAGGAGATCCTGGTGCAGCAGGAGGCCCTGCCGTACGAGAAGGTTTCCTCGATCATCGAGCAGGGACAGTCCTTCCTGGTGAATGACTGCATCTGCAAGAAAGAACGGGCACTGCTCGGCAAGCCGTGTGACCGGCCCGTTCAGGTGTGCCTGGCCATTGCCCCGGTGCCCGGGATATTCGATGACTCCCCTCACGGCCGAGTGCTCACCAGGGAAGAGGCCTATGACCTGCTCAGACAATCCGAGGAGGCCGGGCTCGTACACCTGACCGGCAACGTGCAGAACGGGCAGATCTACATCTGCAACTGCTGCAAATGCTGCTGCGGGGTCCTGCGGTCGATCAACGAGCTCGGCATACCGGCACCCGATGTAATCAACTCCCACTACTATGCCGAGATCGATCCGGATACCTGTACCGGCTGCGGGATCTGCGCCGACGAGCGCTGCCAGGTCGGCGCCATCGAGGAGGGTCTCGATGCCTACTACATCGTCCCTGAAAAATGCATCGGCTGCGGCCTGTGCATCAGCACCTGCCCGGCGCAGGCCATCGGCCTGATTCACAAGGCCCCGGGCGAGCTGTCGCCTCCGCCGGTAACCGAGGACGAATGGTTCGAAGAGCGCGGCAGGCAGCGGGGAGTGGACTTCAGCCATTATAAATGACTGTCCCTCCAGGGCCTTGGCATCGCTTCCCCTGTCCGGGGGGTCACCATGCCCCACCCGAAGCGAGAGGAACAACAGAAGCGTTCGTTCTTGGCTAGCCTTTCTTCTTGTTCTTCTGCTTTTTGACCTTGCCGGGAGGATACTGCACGATCACCTGCTCATGGTACCGGTAGGGTTCCGCAGTATCCATCTCCAGAGTCACGTACTCGTTCAGGTCGATGCTGACAGAGCGCGGCAGCTCCACTGATACCCGCCACGTGCCCATATCGCAGTGGAAATACACGGCCTGGTGCTCGTCATAATAGACCATGGACGAGGGATAATACCGGTAGGAGTGCTGTGCCCTTTTCCCGTGGGCAGGTGCCCAGGGAGGCGGAGAATTTCTCGGTGCGGGTGCAGGGCTGTATGAGCCCTGTCTCTCCAGTATAATCCCCTCGGGTGCGCATGCACAAAGAAGAATCACCATGCCCAAAGCGATACTTGCGCTGACCAGGGTCCTCATTACTGCAGTTTTCATAGGCGCTCTCCAATGTCCTGTTGAATTCTGATGCCAAGGCATCTTACAGAAAAACCTATCGGCTGTCTCGCCCACAACTTGATCCCTTCGGACGCACCAGGATCGACAGGAGGCCCCGATGCATGGACTGCGCGCCGTTAGAACCGGATGCCCCTCTTCTCGGCCATGATCAGCATCTGTTCGGCGCTGGTGGCCGGTGGCGTGCGGTATGTGCCTTCGGGTTTCCTCGCGAGGCCCGCCGCCCCGGCAGGACACGTGGTGACACACAGGCCGCATCCGATACACCGGTCCAGGTCGACCTCTATGATCCCCTCATCGTTCATCCGCAGCGCACACATCTGGCAGCGCCCCAGGCAGATTTCGCAGCCGGTACAGGCATCACCCTGAATTACCGCGTAATGATTTGAGAAGATCAATTCGGCCGGTTTGGGCAGTTTCTTGACGGCATTGAGGATTCCGCAGCAGTCTCCGCAGCAGTTGCACATGCCCGAGGGGTTCTGCGAGGTTGCCGGCTGGGTAACCAGCCCTGCATCCTGGGCCTCTTTCAGTATCCTGATCGCCTCGTCCGCGTCCACCTGGCGGCCCATGTCATTGTCGAGATAGTACTGCGCCATGCTGCCGAACATGAAACAGACCTCTACCGGCCTGTCGCAGGCCTTGCCCACCATGCCCTTTTCCTTCCTGCAGATGCAGTCGGTGACCACGATGGTTTTTACCTTCCGGAGCATCTCGCACGCGTCTTCATAGGCAGCGACGTGCTGCGAAACATCGAGCGACTCGTCAACCGGGATGGTACGCAGGAAGGCCTCCGCACTGGAAGCTATGGCCTGATTGAATCCCTCGTCATAGTAGCGCTCGAACAGCTCGACCAGCCCTTTATCGAGCCTCTTGACCTGGAATTCCAGCAGCCCGTGCATGAATGGAATGGCTCCGTATTTGACCGAATCGCCCTTCTTCAGGCGAAAGAGGAGCCCCCGGCACGCCATGTCTTCCAGCTGCTCCGCTACCTCGGCGGCACCTTTACCCAGGCGGTGCGCAATGGATTCGGGCACCTCCAGGATTGGTGTCAGCTCAAGGAAAAGCACAGCATCTTTCTCGTTGAAGAGCCGGTAAAGGATCTCCAGCTCCACCCCGCTCTTCGTGGCGGGAAACCCGAGAGAATAAGTGTCGAGCCGTTTCTGCAGTGTCCGGAAAAGGTCTTCTTTCATAGTACGCTCCCTGGAGAACCGGGTTCCTCCCCCGGGAAAAAGGGGCAGGCTTTCTCTCCTTCATCAGTAGCATCCACTGATGCCTGTTCGGGCCTCATACCTGCGGGCACTGCCGCGCACCAGGCCGGCGAGACTCCCGGGGATGCATTTCATGGCTGCAATCATATATGCCTGTGCTTCATGAGTAAACAGAAACCTTCTCGGATATAAAAAAGACCGTCAGATTTTATGTCTGGAATCCTGGCGACCCGGGCTTATAATAATCTGGACATAACGAACCAAGGAGGGACTGTTCATGAAAGATCGTTTCATACGCAAGACCTGCTGTCTGTCTGGTGTGACGCTATTGGCGATGGGTCTGCTTATCCTGTGGGTCATCTCTGCCCAGGTGGCAAACGCGGCAACGGCCAGAGAGATCGATGTAAGTGTGGACGTCGCCCTGGAGAATTTTGTCAAAGAGGTCAACGGGGCACAGGAATTTCTCGACAGTGCCAGGGGCGTGCTCGTATTCCCGAGTGTGTACAAGGCCGGGATCGGTGTGGGCGGAGAATACGGCGAGGGTGCCCTGAGGATCAAGGGCAAGACCGTGGACTACTACAACACCGCAGCGGCATCGTTCGGCCTGCAGCTTGGTGCCCAGAAAAAGACCATTATCCTCGTATTCATACAGGATGAGGCCCTGAAGAAATTCCGGGCAAGCTCCGGCTGGGAAATCGGGGTGGACGCATCAGTTGCCCTGATAACCATCGGGGCGGGAGGGTCGATCGATTCCACCAAGATCAAGGACCCCATCGTGGGATTTGTCTTCGGCCAGAAAGGGCTCATGTACAACCTCACCCTGGAAGGGACCAAGATCACCAAGCTGAACAAGTAGGTTCCGCTGTCTCACTCCGGGATTGTCAGGCAGGGTTGAGGCCCCTGTTCAGCCGCCCGGATATGTCAGCACCGAATCCAGCCAGGATCGCTGACGGTTCACAACGTCGGCGGGCAGTGCCCGCAGGCTTTCAGCTCTGCCTGCACACTGCCTCCACACACCACCTATTTACAAAAATTAATATATATATTAAGCAACAGCAATACATTTCATAATCACTTAGGAGGGCATCAATGGTTCAGTTTCAACTCGACAAACCGGACAATCTTGTGGAATTATTTGAAAACAGCGTGAAGCGGTTTCCCGACAGGCCATTTCTCGGGACAAAGAACAACCAGGGCCAGTACGAATGGGTCACCTACCGGGAAGTCGGCCGCCGTGTCGATAATCTGCGCGCAGGCCTGGCCGGTATCGGCGTCAAGAGGGGCGATGCCGTCGGCATCATCTCCAACAACAGCACCGCCTGGGCGGTCGGCCATTATGCCACCGTCGGTC
The DNA here is from genome assembly GCA_018434685.1 of Deltaproteobacteria bacterium. GTDB lineage: Bacteria > Desulfobacterota > Desulfomonilia > UBA1062 > UBA1062 > DSAD01. The sequence continues at coordinate 210,834 of JAHDOV010000004.1, read as the reverse complement.
TCGGGGCCTTCTATGTCCCCATGTACGAGGCAGAGCTGACTCATGTCTGGGAATACATCATCAGGGACAGCGGGTTGAAGGTCCTGTTCGTCTCGAAGCCGGAAATCTATGAACGGATCAAGGATTTCCCGTCGCGCATCCCCGCCCTTGAAAAGATCTTCCTGATAGCGGGAAACGGCACGGGCACCATGGCGGAGCTGCAAAATATCGGGGAGAAAAACCCGGTCAAGGCCATCTATCCGAAACCCGAGGAAGTGGCCGTCCTCGTCTACACCTCAGGCACCACCGGGGATCCCAAAGGCGTTCTCCTCATGCACATGAACTGGACGAGCAACCACCATGCCCGGGCAAAGGCCTATCCGGACTTCGACGAGAACGACCGGTCGCTCTCGCTCCTTCCCTGGGCACACTGCTTCGGCCTGGGAGAGCTCCATACCTTCACCGCCCTGGGGGCATCGACCGGTTTCATGGAAAGCACCAATACCGTGGTGAGCGACATGGCCACGATCAGGCCGACCTTCCTCATCGCGGTTCCCCGCATTTTCAACAAGGTGTACGACACCATCATCACGAAGGTGAACGATGCGGGCGGATTCAAGAAACGGCTCTTCGATGCCGGCGTGGAGGCCGCAAAGAAGCGGCGCACCCTGGCAGAACAGGGCAGATCGAGCGTCATGGCAAACCTCACGTTCAAGATCATCGACAAGATCGTTTTCCAGAAGATCCGTGATCTCTTCGGCGGCCGGCTCCGGGGGTCCATGACCGGGAGTGCCGCCATGAATCCGGATATCTCCCGGTTTTTCCACGACATCGGCATCCCCCTCTACGATGCCTACGGGATGACCGAGACTACTCCGGGAATTACCATGAACTGCCCCGCCAAGTTCAGGATCGGCAGCGTGGGACCGGTGATGGACAAGATCAGGGTGGTCATCGACAAGTCCGTTTCAGAACCCGGGGCCCAGGACGGGGAGATCATCTGCTACGGGCCCAACGTCATGAAGGGCTACCACAACAAGCCCGAGGCAACCAGAGAGGTGATGACCTCCGACGGCGGCGTGAGAACCGGAGACCGGGGCCGCTTTGACGAAGACGGATTCCTCTGGATCACGGGCCGCATCAAGGAACAGTTCAAGCTCGAAAACGGCAAGTATGTGTTCCCCGCTGCCCTGGAGGAAGATATCTGCCTGAACCACTATGTTCAGAACGCCCTGATATACGGGGCCAACAAGCCCTACAACATCTGCATGATCGTACCTGAACCAGTCGCTGTGCAGGAGTATGCACGCAAGAACAACCTGCCAGGTGATGTGTCGGCCGTTGTCGAGCGGGACGATGTGCGCAACATGATCATCAAGGAAATCCTCGATGCCCTCAAGGTCAAGTACGGCAGCTATGAGATCCCGAAAAAGTTCGTGTTCCTCTCCGAACCCTTCAGCCTGGAAAACGGCATGCTCACCCAGACCATGAAGCTGAAGCGAAAGAGTATCACGGAAAAATACCACGACCGGATCGAGGCCCTTTACCAAAAATCCTGATGCATTGAGGCCGCTGCTTACGGCCGTGCAGATCTTTGAAATCCTTTAGCCACATCCTCCCTTAACAGGGGGGGTGTGGCTAAAGGTTACCCTGAGGCTCTTGCCCTTGCCGCAATTTTCATCTATAGGAGAACCCATCGACGGCAAAAAAGGTGGCGTATGGCGTTTGAACGGATGAAAGGCGTAGCAGGACTCGTGTTTGTCCCCGAGAATACCGGGAAGGCGAAAAAACACCCGTGCAAAGACTGCTATGCCTGCCAGATGTGCAGCGACAACAGGTGTCTGCTGTGTCTGAAGGAACACTCCTGTACCAGGAAAAAAACCGGGAAGTGATGAATCTGCCCGAAGCGTATTACCTCTCACCAGAACCAATAACAGTTCTATCTGAAAGATCAGGCAACCCCCTGAAGACAGGAGGCTGCCCCCGCATGACGGTTATTCTTTTGCCGCGTCTTCCTTCTTCACGATACGGACCACATTGAGCGTATAGTGAAGCGTCTGGCCCGCCAGGGGGTGGTTGGTGTCCACCTCGACGTGGTGTGAGTCGATCTTGGTGATCTTGCCATATGCCTCTTTCTCTTCACCGTCCAGCTCGAGCTTGACCAGCTGGCCGATCTCGGGTTCGTCCTTTTCGGAGAAAACGAGCAGGGAGATCTTCCTGGTCTTGTCCGGGTCCCACGGGCCGAACGCATGTTCAGGGGCAATGGTGATCTTTTTCTCGTCGCCCTCTTTCATGCCGATGAAGGCCTTGTTGATGTCGGGCAAGATGGTTTCTGCACCAACGAGGAAGCTGACCGGGTTATCTTCTTCTGTCTTGTCGAACATGGTGCCGTCATCGAGGGTTCCGACATAGTGAACGACAACCATATCTCCATTCTGCGAGGTCTTCATGTATTGTTCTCCTTCCTGGTGTGGGATGCTCTTGGATGATTTTTCCGATCGTTCTTTCTGTACTACAGGTAGGCCCTGGTTGCAACCCTCGAGTTCTCCTCTTAGGTCGCAGATCCGCTGCATCAGGAGCCACAGCGGGAGATCCCCTTGACCTCACGGGCCATTTTCCCTATAAAGAACACCATGCATGAGCCCGAACACCTGGTGATCAGGCCGCCGAGCGAGGCCCGCAGCCTGCTCGTCCGTACGGTGCGCGGCTGCAACTGGAACCGGTGTCTGTTCTGCGGGATCTACGACCTCTTCGGCACCCCGTATTCCACCCGCAGCCTCGACGAGGTGATCAAAGACATCGACGCGCTCCATGACATCTACGGCGATATCTTCAAGACCGCATTCATAGGCGACGCGAACCCCATCTCCCTGGACACGGAATTCCTCGTTACGGTATTGACCCATTTGAGAGAGAGGTTCCCCCGGGTACAGCGGGTTACCTCCTACGGCAGGGCATCGAGCCTCCAGAAAAAGACCGTGGAAGAGCTCAGGGCCATTCACGAAGCAGGCCTCGACCGGGTGCATGTGGGTCTCGAAAGCGGTTCGGACGCCGTGTTGAAACTCCAGGTGAAGGGCACAAACCAGAAACAGCTCATCGAGGCAGGGCTCAAGACCATGCTCTCGGGTATGGAACTGAGCTACTACTTCCTGTCGGGCCTCGGCGGCCAGGACCTGTGGGAGGAACACGCGAGGGAGTCCGCACGTGTGTTCACCGAGGTGAAGCCGCACTTCATCCGGGTTCGCCGCCTCTACATCCACCCTATGTCCAGGCTCATGGCCAAACTCCGCTCGGGTGAGTTCAGGGAGCAGACCCCGGAAGGCACGGTTTTGGAACTGCGGGCCCTCATCGACCACCTCGATGCCGAGGGCACCACATTCACCACCGACCATGCCAACAACTACCTGCAGGTGCACGGCACATTGAACGCCGAAAAGACCGCCATGCTCGGCATGATCGATTCGTTCCTGGCGCTGCCGGAACACCGCCGGGTCGAGCACTATAATTCCACACCCTCGGTGATCTGAGACCGGCTGCGGGAGCGCTCCCCACGTGTTATTTCTCGCTGCCGAAACGGCTTCCGGACCCCGGATTTCACACCTCCTTCCGAAGAGGCCTGCAACCCCCTGATCCGGCTTGTGCCGTCGCTCCCGGATAGAGGCCTTGCGCAGCTCCACGATAGGTTCTGCCCGTGCGGCACCCTCATGATATACCATGGATCGCCCATGCCCGCCTCCCTGCCGCCATTTCACAGTCCCTTCACAAGAAAGACTTTTTTGCTTGACAAGCGTGCACATTTTCTTTAACCCCCATTGCTATGGCACTTGAACCTATCCACACAAACAGCATCAACTTTTTCTTTTTTGATTAGGTCTGCCTACTGAGCTTTTGACCTGATCACAAAAGAAAAAAGCCGTAGGTAGACCGCATGTCGGACTACCTACGGCTTTTTTTATGTACATAGTTCCATGGGAGACCATGGGTTGCATGTAAAAAGCATCCATAAGGGGGGACGATGTTATGAGAGGACACAAGAGGCTTCTCGCCGTTGCAGCGCTCGCGGCAGCACTGATCTGCGGCGGTCTTACCGGCACGTTACACGCAAAAGACATCACGGTGGGAGCGGCGATCAACCTGACCGGCCCGGCTTCCACGTGGGGCCAGTTCCACGCCAAGGGCCACCAGGACTATTTCTCCTATGTCAACGATGTCAAGGGCGGGGTTGCCGGCAACAGGATCGAACTGCTCCTCGTGGATACCGGCTACAAGGTGCCCGAGGCCGTTGCGGCCGTGAGGAAATTCGCCGTGCAGGACAAGGTGGACATGATCGCCACGTGGAGCGCCGGCGCAGGCCTTGCGGCGAAACCCATCATCAAGCGCTACCAGATCCCCACGATCAACTATTCCACCGCGTGGGAGATCCTCGAGCCCCCCATCGACTACATGTACCTCCCCTTCGGCAGCTACCGGCTCGACTGCTACGCGGTGCTCGAATACATTGCCGCCATCCACAAGGGAGAGGGGCCTCCCAAGGTGGGGCTGCTCACCTACAACAACGCCTACGGCCGCTCCATCCACAAACCGAGCATCGAGTACGCGAAAGCCAAACAGATCGATATCGTCGCTATCGAGGAATTCCCGACCAAGACCGTTGACCTGACCACGGAACTCATGCGGCTTAAGAAGGCCGGCGCCGAGTATGTATTCATGCAGATGCTCCCCGCAGCCATCATCTCGGCGTTCAAGAGTGCGGACCGCATCAACTACGACCCCGTCTTCCTGGGAACCTGGACATCCACGGACCCGGACTTCTTCAGGATGGGTGCCGGCCTCATCAGGGACCGTCTCAGGATGCAGTTCCCCGGCGGGCTTCCCTCTGACGACACCGCAGGCATCAGGATCCTCAAAGAGCTGTGGAGCAGGTATAAGACCGTGGAATCCTTCGATACCGCATACTGGGAAGGCGTGGTCGTTGCCATGATCATGGAGCGTGCATTCCAAAGGGCGCATCAGCTCTACGGAAAGATCGATCCCGAGACCATCAACAAGGCCATGGAGTCGTTCACCAATGAGGACTTCGGCGGGCTCGTGCCGAATATCACCTATACCAGCCAGGACCACGGGGCATCGTTCACCGCGAGGATCGTCCAGGTCCATGAAGACGGGACATTCACCCCCCTGACGAACTTCTTTGTGCCGGGCAACGAAAAGATCGAGATCGTGAAATAAAGGACCCCATGGCGTGAGAGCATATCGAGGACAACCGGGAATATTCGCTGCCGCCGAGATGGAAAAGCGGCGGGCCGAGCTTCAGGTGGAGGGGCTCTGCCTGAATTTCGGAGGGATCAGGGCCATCAGCAACGTGGATCTGCACGTCAGCACCGGCGAGCTCGTTGCGGTCATCGGACCCAACGGGGCAGGAAAGACGAGCCTGCTCAACTGCATCACGGGTTTTTACAAGCCGAGCTCCGGCCGGATCGTCTTCAACGAAGTCGAGATCGGCAACCTGCCGACCCACGAGCTTACCCGGCTCGGGATCGGCAGGACGTTCCAGAATATCGAGCTGTTCCCCGGGATGAGCGTGCTCGACAACATGCTGCTGGCGCGGCATATTCACTGCAGCTACGGCTTCGGCCCGGCAACCCTGTTCTGGCCATCCGTGAAGGCTGAGGAGATCCGCCACCGCAGGATCCTGGAGGAGATCATCGATTTTCTCGAGATTCAGCACGTCCGGACGGAACTCGTGGGTTCGCTGCCCTATGGGATGCGCAAACGGGTCGAGCTGGGACGGGCACTGGCCCTGGAGCCGAACCTGCTCGTGCTCGACGAGCCCTTTGCCGGTATGACCCTGGAAGAAAAAGAGGATATGGTCCGGTTTCTCCTCGAGCTCAACGGTGCCTGGGGACAGACCATGATCCTCGTGGAACATGACATGTCCATCATCATGAGCATCTCCCAGAGGATCATGGTGCTGAATTTCGGCGAAAAACTGGCGGAAGGACTGCCTGAGGAGATTCAGGGACACCCGGAGGTCATCAAGGCCTACCTCGGTGACAGCACGGATCTCGGATTAGAGGCATAGCATGCAGGTACACTCGGACAGATAACCATGGCACGAAAAAAACAGGTACGAAGGCACAGCAGGGAGTTCATGGCATCGCTCTCTCGCTGCACGCTCCCCCAGATACTCGCCAGACAGGCCCAAACACTCGGAGACAGCGAGGTGGCCATCCGGGAAAAGGCATACGGTATCTGGCAGTCCTATACCTGGAAGGACTACTTCGCGTACGTCAAGCATGCCTCGCTCGGCATGGTCTCGCTGGGGCTCAAGCGCAAGGACCATGTCGGCATCATCATGGACAACCATCCCGAGTGGCTGTTCAGCGAGCTCGGGGCCCAGGCCGCCGGGGCCGTCAGCCTGAACCTGTTCACCTCGGCCGTTTCCTCCGAGCTCGTCTCCGCCCTGGCACGGATCCACGCGAGCCTCGTGATCGCCCAGGACCAGGAGCAGGTGGACAAGCTCCTCGAGGAGAAAGATCGCCTTCCCCACCTGCTCAGGATCATCTACGTCGATCCCACCGGCATGAGGAGCTACCGGGACAACCCCTGGCTCATCAGCTTCAGCGACCTCCTCGAGCTCGGCAGAAAACTGGATGAGGAGCAGCCGGAACTGTTCGAAGCCCAGATCGAGCGGGGCAAGGCCGAAGAAGTCGCCCTCATGATCATGACCTCGGGAACCACCGGCATCGCCAAGCTCGCCATGCTCACCCACCGGAACTTCCTGGAGATGGCCAGGCAGTGGCTCGCCACCGAACCCATCGGCATCGGTTCCAACTGGATGTCCATGAGCCCTCCGGCGTGGATCGTGGACCAGATGTGGGGGGTGGGGGTGACGCTCGCGGGCGGCATGGTCATGAACTTTCCCGAAACCAATGAGACGATCCTCGAAGACTTCCGGGAGATCGGGCCCTCCATCATCATCACCTCGTCGCGGTTCTGGGAAGACCTGGCCTCCAGGATACGGGTGAAGATGGACGACGCCTCCCTTATCAACCGGAAGCTCTTCTCCCTGGCAGAACGGATCGGTATCGCCCTCGTTGCGTGCGAGGAGGAGAAAAAGCCTGTGCCGGCATACCTGAAGGTATTCAACACCCTGGCATCGCTCATCATATTCAGGCCCCTGCTCGACCGGGTGGGCTGCGCAGGGTTCGTGAGCGCCTTCACCGGGGGCCATCCCATAAGCCCGGAGGTCATACGGTTCTTCCGGGCAGGCGGATTGAATCTCAAGCAGTGCTACGGACTGACCGAGACGTGCGGCATATTCCAGCTTCAGCCCGATGACGAGGTGAAACTCGAGACCGTGGGAAAGCCCCTGCCGGATATCACGGTGAAGATCTCGGATGACCAGGAGGTGATGGTACGGGGCGAAACCGTCTTTTCCGGGTACTACAACGACTATGACTCCACCGAGGCTGCCTTCAGCGAGGGGTGGCTCATGACAGGCGACGCCGGCTATCTCGATGCCGACGGCCACCTCATCATCATCGGACGCAAGCAGGATATCATCCGCGACAAACAGGGCAACGCCTTTTCCCCCGATTTCATCGAGACGCGGCTGAAGTTCTCGCTCTTCATCAAGGAGGCGGTGATCTTCGGCGAGGGCAGAACCTTCATCACCGCGCTCATCAATATCGATATGGGGAATGTCGGCAACTGGGCCGAGGCCCGCATGATCCCCTATACCACCTATACCGACCTCTCCCAGGGGCCCGAGGTGCAGGACCTCGTCACAGAGGCGGTCAAAGAGGTGAACGCCCAGCTGCCCGAACCCATGAAGATCCGAAAGTTCATCCTGCTCTACAAGCTCCTCGACGCCGACGATGAAGAGCTGACCCGCACGGGCAAGGTTCGCAGACGGTTCGTGTACGGGCTCTACCTGGACCTGATCGAGGCCATGTACACAGGAAAGCAGGAACTCGAAGTGGAGGGCAAGGTGCGCTACCGCGACGGGCATGTGGGCATTATTCAGACGAAAGTACGGGTAATAACGGTGGAGTAACTGCCGCACAATGTCCCGGCAGGCACACACAAGGAGACGGATATGGATTTTTTTCTCCAGCTTCTCGTAAACGGACTCAGCGTAGGACTGCTCTACGGGTTGTCCGCCATGGGATTTGTCATGGTTTTCAAGTCGTCGAGCGTACTAAATTTTGCCCACGGTGAACTCCTGGCCATCGGGGCGTTTTTATTCCTCGTGCTCTCCACCTGGGCCCGCCTGCCCATCCCGGCGGCGTTTCTCATGACGCTCGCCGGGTGTTTCGTGCTCGGGTTTCTCGTGGAGCGCATCTTCCTGCGCCCGCTCATCGGCGAGCAGCTCATCTTCGTGATCATGCTCACCGTGGGGCTGGCCGCCATATTCAAGGGGCTGCTCCTTTTCGTCTTCGGCGGCAACCTGCACACCTACCCGGTCTTCCTGCCCGAGGGGCTCGCCCTTCACCTGGGTGCCATCTATGTCCCGCCGGTCTACGTCGCATCTTCGCTCACCGGCATCATCTTCCTCGTGCTCTTCGGCCTGTTCTTCAAGTTCTCCCCGCAGGGGATCTTCATGCGCTCCGTGGCCGACAACCAGCGCGCAGCCCTGTCTCTGGGCGTACACGTCAAGAAGGTCTTTGCCCTTTCATGGGCCATTGCGGCGCTCGTTGCCGGCATGAGCGGCATCGTGCTCGGCATCATCAACGGCATCAGCGTGCACGAGATCAGCGCCATCGGCCTGAAGGTCTTCCCGGTGGTGATTCTGGGCGGGCTCGACAGCATCGGAGGCGCCATCATAGGCGGCATCATCATCGGGCTCCTGGAGGCCTTTACCGGCGGGTATATCTCTCCCTCGCTGCGCGACGTAGTGCCGTACATCGTCCTTGTTTTCATCCTGCTCATAAAACCATACGGGCTCTTCGGCCTCGTCGAGATCGAGCGGGTGTAGGGAGAAGGCATGAGAACAATCAAATTCCATCCCTGCGGCAATTTCAAGGAACACTACGAGCAGGAGATCTCCATCTTCGAGACCGATTTCGGCAGGCTCTGGATGTGGATCGGCCTCCTGTGCCTCTTCGGTGTGCTCCCCTTCATCAGCGGGGAGTACTTCCTCTACGTGCTCAACATGATCGGGATCGCCGCCATTGCAGCGCTCGGCCTCAATATCCTCATCGGGTTCACCGGCCAGATATCGCTCGGCCACGGTGCCTTCTTCGGGGTAGGTGCCTATGCCGGGGCTATCCTGGCGACCCGGCTCGGCATGCCCTTCTGGCTCTCGGTCCCCGCTGCCGGCCTGGTAACGGCCCTTGTCGGCATGGTCTTCGGCATTCCTTCGGGAAGGCTCAAGGGTCTCTACCTCACCATCGCCACCCTCGCCGGGCAGTTCATCATCGAATACATCCTCGTCCACTGGGAGAGCCTCACCCAGGGCACCATGGGAATCACCCTGCCTGCAGCAACGCTGCTCGGAATGGAGATAACCTCCGACCGCGCCTTCTTCATGGTGATCTACGCCTGCCTTGCGGGGATAACCCTCGTGACGGTCAACCTCATGAGAACACGGTTCGGCAGGGCCTTCATCGCGATCCGCGACAACGACCGTGCCGCCGAGGGAATGGGGATCCCTATCTTCCCCTACAAGCTGCTTTCGTTTGCCATAAGCTCGTTCTATGCAGGCTTTGCAGGAGCGCTGTGGGCATTCTACTCCATCAGCATCACCACCGAACCCTTCAATCTCTCTCTCTCCGTGGAGTACATCGCCATGGTCATCATCGGCGGGCTCGGCAGCATCCCCGGCGCCATCTTCGGGGCGGTCTTCATCACCGGGCTCAACGAGGTCCTGCGTTTCGTGACCGATATGTTCATGCAAATGGGGCTGTCCACCTCTTTCGGGCTCAACATGGCAGCGCTGCGGGAGTTTGCCTTCGGCCTGGCGATCGTGCTCTTCATCCTCTTCGAGCCAAAGGGGCTCGCAGAGGTCTGGCGGATCATCCGTTCGAATTTCCGGCTCTGGCCGTTTTCCTATTGAGGGGGCTGCCCTATGAACAGTGATCTCCTGCTTCAGCTCAATAACATCAGCGTGGTCTATTCGGATGTGATCCAGGTCCTCAAGGGGGTGTCTCTTTCCGTGGAGAGCAACCGCATCATCTCGCTGCTCGGCAGCAACGGTGCGGGAAAGACCACGACACTCAAGGCCATTTCCGGACTGCTCAAGCCGGAAAACGGCAAGGTGACCGACGGATCGGTCCTCTTTGACGGCGCCACGATCCAGAACGCCGCCCCCGAGGAGATCACCCGCAGGGGAATCATCCAGGTGCTCGAGGGCCGGGAACCCTTCAAGTATCTCACCATCGAGGAGAATCTCAAGGTCGGCACCGCAACCCGCTGGATGAAGCCATACCGGAAAGACCTGGACATGGTCTATGACTACTTCCCCTCCCTGGTGAAGCGGAGAAAGACGCTGGCCGGATACTGCAGCGGCGGCGAGCTGCAGATGCTCGTCATGGGTCGCGCCCTCATGGCGCACCCGAAGCTGCTGCTCCTCGACGAGCCCTCGCTCGGCCTGGCCCCGCTCGTCGTCAAGGAGATATTCCGTATCATCAGGCGCATCAACCGCGAGCAGGGAACCACCATCGTGCTCGTGGAGCAGAACGCAAACATGGCCCTCCAGATCGCCCACTACGGCTATGTGATGGAAAACGGAAAGATCGTCATGGAGGGCGCGGCAGAGGATCTGCGGGAAAACCCGGACGTCAGGGAATTTTACCTCGGTATGGGAGCCGGCGGCACGTCGCGATCGTACAAGGACATCAAGTCGTACCGGCGAAGGAAGCGGTGGTTGTAAAACAGGCGCTGGGAACTGGGCACAAGGCCCTGGGTAAAGGAACTCGCTCTCCTTAATCGATCTCGTGCCCAGAGCCTGAAGCCTGTTATGAGGAGGACGTATGACGACATACTTTGACCACAGGGAAACCATGACTCACGAACAGCGAAAGGAATACTATGACCGGAGTCTGTCCCAGATGGTCGAGCTGGGCTATGAACGATCAAAGAGGGTGAAGAAGATCTTTGACCAACACGGCCTCGCTCCGGCCGACATTCAAACGATTGACGATCTCGAGCGGCTGCCGGTCATCTCGCGGGAAGAACTGGTGGAGATGGAGGCGGCAGATCCGCCCTTCGGCGGGCTTGCAGATGAACAGGCAGAGATCGAGCGCATCTTCACCTCGCCGGGACCCGTGTACGAACCGCACCTCTCCTTCGATGACCCGTTGTGGGCACGCGCATACCACGCGGCAGGGTTCCGCAGGGGCGACGTGGTGCTCAATGCCTTTACCTACCACATGGTGGCCGCCGGGCTGACCTTCCACGGCGGGCTCTGCCGCGTGGGCGCAACGGTGATCCCCTCGGGCAGCGCGGGCACGCAGCAGCAGGTGCAGCTCATCCGGGACCTGAAAGCCACCGGCTATACCGGCACCCCGAGCTTTCTGCTGGCCATCATAAAGAAGGCTCAGGAACTGGGCTATGATTTCAGAAACGACTTTCAGCTCAAGCGGGCGAGCTTCGGGGCCGAACCCCTTGCACCCTCGCTGAGAAGACTCTTCGAGGAAGAATACGGCATCGACACCTACCAGATGTACGGCGCCACGGAGGTGGGCGATATCGCCTATGAATGCCGGGAAAAGGGGCCATGGCACATCTGTGAGGAGGTGATCGTGGAGATCGTCGACCCCGAGACCGGCAGGCGGCTCGCCCCGGGTGAACTGGGAGAGATCGTGGTCACCAGGCTCAACCATATCTTCTTCCTCTTTAGGTTCGGCACCGGAGACCTCTCCAGCATCGTGGATGAACCGTGCCCGTGCGGCAGGACATCGCAGATGCTCAGCGGCATTGCAGGCCGTGTGGGCGATGCGGTGAAGGTTCGCGGCATGTTCGTGGCACCGAGCCAGCTCAAGAGGGTGGCCGAGCACTTCGCCGATGTCCGGTTCCAGGCGGTCATCTCCAGGTCCGGCCACCGCGATACCCTGACCGTGAAATTTGAAACACCATCGCCCGGCGGCGAGGTCCAAGCCCTTATGGAACGTTTCGAGATGGTATTCAGGGAGATCTGCACGGTAAAGATAGATGCCATCACCTGTGTCGCACCCGGCACCATCGGCGAAAACGCCCCCCTCATCGTGGATGAACGCAGCTGGAAATAGCGTGCTGCCAACGGGTATGGGCACGGTCCGCTGCCCACGGTAGGCCGGGGTGCTAGCCGAGGGTCCTGGGCACGAAGAGTTCGTGGAATACGCGCAGGAAGGCCGAGTCGGTCAGGCTCGCTATATAGTCCCGCACCACCTGGGTCGGCATGTGTTCAAGAACATACCCGTCATCGAGCCTGTCGATGAAGCGGGCGAAGATGGCCGATTCCCTGTTGTTCGACTCGATATCGTCCACAAGCCGATCGAACACCAGATTGTACATGGTCCTGATCTTCGTGGACTCCGCCTTGACCCGGCTGTTGAGATAGATCTTATCGTAGTTGAAGGACTTGAGCTCTTCCAGCGCCGCGAACACCTGCGGCGAATAGGCGATCCGTTCTCCGCTGGAGTTGGCGATGAGGTCTTCCACCAGGGCATAGACGATCTTGCCGTTCGTGTCCCCGAGCAGGCGAGCCGCCTCGCCGGGGATATCTTCGCGCGCAATGATGCCCAGCGAGATGGCGTCTTCGATATCCCGGCCGATGTAACTCACCGTGTCGACCACCCGCACGAGGCACCCCTCCGTGGTCATGGGCACGGGATTCCCCCTGTTCTGGGCCGAGATGAGCTTCTGGTCGAAGTCGTCAAACGAGGTTGCCGAATCCGGGGAGATCACCTGTTCGGTTGTCTCACCATTGTGGCAGAGGATGCCGTCGAGCACCTGCACGGTGAGGTTCAGCCCCCTGCCCTGCTTCTCGATCCGCTCGAGGGCCTGGATGGCCTGGACATTATGCCGGAACCCCCCGATGCCCGCGCGTTCGCACAGCTCATGGAGGTACTGCTCGCCGTCGTGCCCGAAGGGCGGATGCCCGATATCATGGCCGATGGCAATGGCCTCGATGAGGTCATCGTTCAGGCCGAGTTTCCGTCCGATGGTTCGTGCGATCCTCGAGAGGAGCTGAACATGGATGACCCGGTGCGAGATCCCCTGGTGACCCACGAGATAGAAAACCTGGGTCTTGTCGATGTATGAGGTGTAGGCCTGGGAGTGAAGGATCCGGTCCACATCGATGGAGAAGGCATCCCTCATGTCCCACCTGCCGGATTCCTCAATTCTCCGGCGTATACCCTCAGTGGGTTGAGTCCTTTTCATTCCCTACGCGGATATCTTTGAAAATTGCGCTATCTTGTCGAATACGGTTACCAGTGACTTCAGCAGGGCGATACGGTTATTCCGTGTCGGGATATCTTCAGCCATCACGAGCACCTTGTCGAAGAAATGGTCAATGGGTTCCTTCAACCCGGAAAGGAGCTTGAGTGCTGCGGTATAGTCACCCTGGTCCGCATGACCGATAAAGGATTGTTCCATATCCTTGAAGCCTTCATACAGTGCCTTTTCCTCTTCCTGGGCGAAAAGGTCCGCACAGATCTCTGTGGCGGCTTGCGTTTTCTTGAGGATATTCTCCACGCGCTTGGATGCCGCACAGATGGATTCGAACCACGGCTCGGATTTCACCGTGGCGATGGCCTCGGCCCGCATGCAGGTATCCACCGGGTCGTCAAAGTCCCTCATGACGGCCTCGATGACGTCGCCGGGTATGCCGCGTCCCTGCAGGATGGAGACAAACCGCGATTTGAAAAAGGCCTGCACGTCGGCCTTGACCTCCGAACCGTCGCGCTTCAGCCGGGCTGCCAGCTGTGACAGTGCCTGATCGATGAGGTTCGAAAGCGAGATCCGGTAGCCTTTTGCCAGGAGGATATTCTCGATGGCAATGGTCTGCCTGCGAAGCGCATAGGGGTCAGAGGTCCCGGTGGGGATAAGGCCGATGCCGAAGCAGCCGCAGATGGTATCGATCCGGTCTGCAATGCCCACCAGATCCCCGATGATATCACCGGGCAGGTCATCCTCTGCAGAGGTGGGGAGATAGTGCTCGTGGATCGCGCGGGAGACCTCGGGATCGTGCCCCTGATGGAGGGCATACTCCCGGCCCATGATCCCCTGGAGTTCGGGCAGCTCACAGACCATGAGGCTGTTCAGGTCTGCCTTGCTCAGCAACGCGGCCTCCCTGACCTTGTCCTTCTTGTCCGGGGCCAGAAGACCGGCAAGATAGAGCGCGCTGTGGGTAAACCTCTGCACCTTCTCGTAGGACGTGCCCAGGTCCTTGTGGAAGATCACATCCTTGAGCCTGTCGGCGTACTCCTCGATAGGCACACTGAGGTCTTCTTCGAAAAAGTACTTCGCGTCGTCGAGCCGTGCCTTGAGCACCCGCTCATTGCCCCTTCGGACAAGGGCATCGTCCCTGGGCACAATATTGCTGACCGCGCAGAACTTCGAACGCAGGTTCCCGCTGTCGTCGTTCGCATACAGGGGGAAAAACCGCTGGTGGTGTTTCATCACGGTAACGAGCACCTCTTTTGGCAGCTCGAGAAAAGACTCGTTGAAGCTCCCGACAATGACATGCGGATATTCAACGAGGTTGACCACCTCATCGAGCAGATCCCGGTCAGTCACCTGTGCGCCGAGTTCCCGGGCATTCTTGCTGATGCCGTCCCAGATGAGGGCCTTGCGCTTTTCAACCCCAGGGATGACATAATGCTTTTCGAGGAGTTCCTCATACCCGTCGGGGTCTGTTACGGTCAGTGCCCCGTCGGACATGAACCGGTTTCCATACGTGGTGTTTCCGGCCGTGATATTGCCGAATCTCACCGGCAGCACCTGAGAGCCGAACAGGGCGACCATCCAGTGAACGGGCCGGGCAAAGCGCACATCGGGGTTCGACCACTTCATGGTCTTGGAAAAGGGGATCCTGGCCACCAACTCCTCGAGGATCGCGGGGAGAACCTCGGTCGCCCTCTTGCCCGGAATCGTCCTGGTCACGCAGAGATATTCCCCTTTCGGGGTCTGTTCTATGGCGACCTCCGAGATATCGACCCCGGCGTTGCCGGCAAACCCGAGGCCGGCCTTGGTGGGATTGCCCTGATCGTCAAAGGCTGCCCTTTTCGGGGGCCCCATCTTTTTCTCCACGGTATCCGGCAGGGTCTCTTCGATTCCTCTGACCTTGAGTGTCAATCTCCTCGGGGTGGCGAAGACGTCGAGCCCCTGATGCTCCACTTTGATCTCGGAAAATTTCTGTGAAACCCAGGTATGGATGAAATCGAGGGCGGGCGCGATAAAGCCTGAAGGAATCTCCTCCGTTCCGATCTCAAAAAGCAGGGAACTAGCCATTACTTCTCCTCGCGAGCTGCTTGAATATTGTCCATGTAGAGTGTTGCTGCCGTCCTTGCCATATCTCTCACCCGGGCGATGTATGACTGGCGCTCTGTCGTGCTGATGGCGTTTCGAGCATCAAGGAGATTGAAGATATGGGAGCACTTCAGGCACATGTCATATACCGGGAGGCACAACCTCTGCTCGGCCACCCGCCTGGCCTCTTCCTCGTAGAGGGAAAAGAGCTTGAGCAGCGTGGGGACATGGGCATGTTCGAAATTATACGTGGACCACTGCACCTCGCCGGAATGGTGAACATCCCGGTACGTGGTGTTTCCCTTCCAGCGGATATCGTACACCGAGCTGACATCCTGGAGGAACATGGCGATTCTCTCGAGCCCGTAGGTGATCTCGGTACAGACCGGATCGAGATCGTAGCCGCCTACCTGCTGGAAATAGGTGAACTGGGTGATCTCCATGCCATCGAGCCAGACCTCCCAGCCGAGCCCCCAGGCGCCGAGCGTCGGGGATTCCCAGTCATCCTCCACGAAGCGGATGTCGTGCTCCAGGGGATCGATGCCGAGCTGCTTGAGGCTCTCGAGATAAATCTCCTGCACATCTATCGGCGAGGGCTTGAGGATCACCTGGTACTGGTAGTAGTGCTGGAGCCGGTTCGGATTTTCTCCGTAGCGCCCGTCGGTGGGCCTTCTCGATGGCTCGACATAGGCGGCGTTCCAGGGATCGGGGCCGAGCGAGCGCAAGAACGTCGCCGGGTTGAACGTCCCTGCTCCAACCTCCAGATCATACGGTTGGACGATCAGGCATCCATATCGTGACCAAAATTCCTGTAGATTCATTATCAATTCTTGGAAATCCATGCCTGTGACATCTATCATTGGATTATATTCAGGTCAAGCAGCTTTGCCAAAAACGTAGCAGACTTCAGCTTCTTCTCGGAGATGCGGTTGCCTACCGTGAGGAGGAACTCGGTTATTTCCCTCCTTGCTTCCCGGCCGATCGAGAGTTTTTTCAGTATGGAGCTGTCGAGGAGCGCCCCCCTGGTCATGAACGTGTAGGCCTCTTTCGAGAGCTGCTCGGCCGCGGGATAGATCGTCCGCCTCTGCGCGCTGCCGCGGAGCCCCTTGAGGTCGATGCCGTAGCCCAGGCAGGCCAGGATGTTCACCATGGAGACGCACCAGATGGAAAACCACTGAACGCCCGGCTCCATGGCGGACAGCGCCTGGCGCAGGGACTCGTAGGTGGCAGGGTTCGGATCCAGCTCTCCGAGGTGCTCCTTCACCAGTTCGATCAGGACGCTCGCGTGGGCGAGGAGTTCCAGATCCTCCCGTATGGGGAGGTTTGCCGTTATGAGCGAGGCGGATTCGATCCGGAGCAGGTCTCCCCCCCTGCGGGAGAACATATCGAGGGTCACCTCGCAGAACAGCTCCAGGGTACCGGGGAAGCGTTTTTTGCTCCTCTTTGCGCCGCGGGCAATGGCATGGATCACCCCCTGGTCTTTCGTGAGCGCACACACGATCTTGTCGGATTCGAGAAAGTCGATGCAGTACAGAATGATGGCCTCTGTTGTGAACCGCGTCATGGGGTTTCTATAACATCAATACTACCGCGATGCCGAGATACGATGCGACTCCAATGAGATCCATCGCCGTAGTGACGAAAGGTCCTGATGCCACGGCCGGGTCTTTCCCCACTTTATAGAAGAATATTGGCAGTGCCGTTCCCAGAAACGCTGCCAGGGCCATGGAGTTCAGTATTGCCAGGCCGACCACGATGCTCATCCGCGGGTCTTCCGGATAGACAACGAATGCCACGCCCCCGAGCATGATGCCGTACAGGGCGCCGAGCAGGATGCCTACACCGATCTGTTTGCGGACAATCTCCTTGAAGTTCAACGCACTGGAGATTCCCGTGGCAATGCCCCTGACGATCAGGGCAACGGACTGCGATGCCACATTGCCGCCCATCCCCAGGATGATGGGCATGAACGCAGCGATGCCCAGTAGGTGGCTCAGGGTCGATTCAAACCCCTTGATCAGGAACGTGGTGAGGACCCCCCCCAGCCAGCACACCAAGAGCCATGGGATCCTGGAGGTGACATTCTTCATGATGGACGCGGTGAGAATATCCTCTTCCGCACCGGCAAACATGAACATGTCTTCGGTCGCCTCCTCGTCGATGATATCTACGATGTCATCCACCGTGATCCGCCCGAGGAGCACGCCATCATCGTCGACAACGGGCATGACCATAGAGTCGTACTTTCTGAAGAGCTTCGCGACATCTTCCTGGTCCATGGCCACCGGTACTGTCATGGGCTCCACGGTCATGATCTGGGAAATGGTGGTCTCGGTCTTTGTCAGGACAAGGCGCACCAGCGGAACCGTGCCCACCAGGACACCCTTGTTGTCCACGACGTATACCATGTGGATATTGTCGATCTCGGCGTAGCGCTCCCGGATCTGTGCGATAACCTCGTCAACCGTTGCACCGGGAGATGCCGATATGAGCTCCCGCTGCATGATGCCGCCGGCCGTGTCCTCGGGATATTTGAGCAGTGTCTTGATATCCGAGGACTCCTTGGGGCTCATGGCTGCAAGGACCCGTTCCGCACGCTCCGCATGCAGATCTCCCACGAGGTCCGCGGCGTCATCCGAGTCCATATCCTCGACAATCCGCGCAAGATCCGTATCGGATATATCGTCGAGTACGTCTTCCCTGATCTCGGAAGAGAGTTCGGAGATGACTTCAGATGCAGTGTCTACATCGAGAAGTAAGAAGAACTTTCCCCTGGATTCTTCGTCGAGGGCCTCCAGAAGTTCTGCGATTTCAACAGGTTTGAGATCGTGGAGCATATCGATGATATGGAACTCCCACCCCTTCTCAATATATTCCTGCAGTAATTTTACATCTGAAGACTTGACAGGCATACTACACCCCTTAATCCGGCAGGATCTCGGTGCTAACCCGGATACTTATCGAACATCCATGCCACAGGCGTTTCATCGCAGGTGCTCAGGGCATACGCATCCACAGACGACTGGGGGGCATCCGATGCCGAACACTTCTTCATGACGAAACCGAAGATGATGAGAGCAACAAAAATTATGACGAAGACGATGACCATCCCCGTCAGGGAGGTCTTATCCTGAGGAATGAATCTGCGGGGCTGCTCCTCCTGCTTGCCGTGTGAAGCAAGCGTTTCGTCCAGGTATTTCACGAGTTCTTCTTCATCAAAATCAAATTCTTTGCTGATAACCTGGAGAAACCCCCGTAGAAAGGCCCGTGGCGGGAGCATATCTATCTGATCTTCTTCCAGAAACCTCAAGGTTTGAGCAGATATCTTCGTTATTTCCTCGATTTCTTTCAGATCAATGCCTTTATTTTCCCGCTCCTGGCGGAAATACTGCCCCAACGTGAGTTTTTCTTCGGACATAGCCTCTCCTTTGCAGTCCAATTAACATGACTATTCATATGTGGCAAGGATTATGACCCTGCCATCATATAATTGACTATTGCGCTCATATGAGGTTAGCCTAGGAAGAAAGGCTGTCCGTTCTGTTCTGGCGTCCCGGGAAAGGGACCGTCCGGGTGAGGGAAAATCGGTTCTGCTCGATCCGGAATCATGACGGTGGTGCCTAATAAACAACGATAAGAAGAGATGATGCCTAACTACCTGCCGGAAGACTTGTTCGATTCCAGGATTCTCCAGAGTATTGCCAGGCCGTGCAGATACATCGGCGGCGAGATCAACGAGGTGATCAAACCGGATGCGGAGGTCGAGGTGCGCTTTGCCCTGGCATACCCTGATGTCTACGAAATCGGGATGTCCCATGCAGGAATCAAGATCCTCTATGCACTCCTCAATTCCATCCCCGGGGTATGGGCACAGCGGGTCTTCGCGCCGTGGCACGACATGGCGCAGACTCTCGCACACAAGAAGATCCCCCTGTACAGTCTCGAGGAGAAACGACCTCTGAACACCTTCGACGTCGTGGGGTTTTCTCTCCTCTACGAGCTCTCCTTCACCACGGTGGCTCGGATGCTCAAGCTCTCCGGGATCCCCCTGTATGCCCGCGACCGCACCACCACACACCCCATCGTTGTGGCAGGGGGAACGAGCGCGGTCAATCCTGCGCCGTTTTGCGCCTTCTTCGACCTCGTGGTTATCGGTGACGGTGAAGAGGTTATCCGGGAAATGGCCCTGATCTGCAAGCAGACCCGTGACCGCGACGAGCGCCTGCTGGCCATGTCGCAGCTCGAGGGGGTGTTCCGGCCCGGCGTTACCGCCCGTCCCCGCAGACGCATCCTCGCCGATCTTGACCGGTACCCCTTCCCTTCTGCGCCGATTCTGCCGCACATATCCATCGTACACGACCGCATCGCCGTGGAGGTTGCCCGGGGATGTACCAGGGGGTGCAGATTCTGCCAGGCAGGCATGATCTACCGCCCCTACCGGGAGAGGGCATACCCCGAGGTCATGAAGGCCTACCGCCAGGAACTCGATTCCACCGGGTATGACATCATCGCCATGCTGGCCCTGTCGGTGACCGATCTGAGTTATATCAACACCCTCATGGAAACCCTGTACTGCCCGTCACGCGAGGTCTCGGTGAACGTCCCGTCCCTGCGGGTCGAGGGCATAACGAGGCGGGTGGCCGACCTCATCGCCTCGGTGAAAAAGGCCGGGTTCACCATGGCACCGGAGGCTGCAACCGAACGGCTCAGGAGGGTTATCAACAAGGGGAACACGGAAGAAGACCTCTTCAGGAGTATCGGCATCATAAAGGACCTGGGCTGGAGAACCCTCAAATTATACTTCATGGTGGGGCTTCCCACCGAGGAACAGGCCGATATCGAGGCGATCTGCTCCCTGTCCAGATCCCTGGCAGGACGCTTCCGGGGCAGACTCAACATCAGTATCTCCGGATTCATCCCCAAGCCTTTCACGCCCTTTCAGTGGGAGGAGCAGATTCCTCTGAAACGGCATGAGGAATACGTGCGCCATCTCCAGACCAACCTGCGGCACAAAAACATCTCCCTGAAATGGCAGGAACCCCGCCTGACCATGCTGGAAGGCGTCTTTTCCAGGGGCGACCAGGACCTCGCGCGGGTGATAGAGCTTGCCGAGGCCTCCGGGGCGTACCTTGACGGGTGGGGGGATACCTTCAATGAACATGCCTGGCTCGAGGCCTTCGAGGAGGCCGGTATCGATCCCCGCACCTACCTTGGACCGAAACCCCTGGACCAGGACCTCCCTTGGGACTTTATCGACATGAGACTCGACAAGGCATTCCTCCTCGAGGAACGCTCCCGGGCCTATGAAGAGCAGCAGACACCGGACTGCCGGGAGAATCAATGCGCAGGATGCGGGGTCTGTGAAAAGGGGATAGCCAATATCCTGCACCATGAACCCGAGCCCATCTTCCTCTTCGAGGAGCCCGGAAAATCGACAGGCACCCCGCATGTGGTAGGAATCACCAAGGAGGACTACCTTCGTTTCATCTCTCCCCAGGACTTTCTGGAATCGCTGAAACGGGCCGTGCGTCGCTCGGGCATGAAAGCGGCATACTCGGAGGGGTTCAGCCCGGTGATGAAGATGAGCATGACCCCGCCCTCCTCTTTCGGGATAACCTCGCTGAGTGAATTTTTTCAGTTCGAGCTCCGGGGAGAAACATCCCCTGAAGAGATCGTCTCGGTACTGAACCGGCATCTGCCAAGAGGCTCGCGGGCCTTTTCGTGCATTCAGGGAAAATTGAAAAAGGTTTCCGCGTACGTGTATCGGTCGTCAAAGCCTTTTCGCCTCTCGCTTGAAGAGGATTCCAGTATCACAAAGGGAGATAAGAAATTGAACATAGGGGATTTTCTCGCCGCATACGACGAGAGGTCGCTCACGATCCGCTTCATCGACGGGAGAACCATATCCCCCCTGACAATCCTGGAGTCGTTCGCTGACCAGGAGATCTCATCACAGGATATCACCAAGGTGGAGACGATCTTTCAGGAGTAGAGCGCGCGCATCAGCCTGCCTGGTGCCCCGGGGTTGAAAAATTGATCGGGCGTTATTTACATATGCGCCATTTGCTATTATAATGGCGCATGTGTCGGAACATCGTTATCCATGAATTGAGGTGAGGATTATCATTGTTGATGAAGCGTTGGAGGACCGGTTATCTTGAATGTCTTTAATTCCTTGCCCGAAGAGTCCAGAAACGGGTCAACCACCCTCAAGGTCTGGTTACTGGTGTCATTTTCCTTTATATCCCTGGTTATCATCATCTGGTTCAATGAGATTTTCGATCTCCCCCACACCCTTTTCGGCACCCTGGAAACCCCGATCAACGTTCCCGAAGCGATTATGGAAACGGCTTTGGTTTCATTTCTTGCACTCATCGTCGGGCCGGCACTTTTCGCGTATATGAAACGTGCCGGCACCTCTAGAACCCGCTACTCGAAAGAAAAGATCCTCTCCGATGTTCTCATCAAGGAATCTCCCTCTTTTTTCACGGCAATAAACCCCGAGGGGAAGACCATCATGATGAACGAGTCCATGTTGAAAACACTCGGCTATACCCCGGATGAGGTTGACGGAAAGGATTATATCACCGAATATATTCCCCGGCGCGAACAGGCGACCGTCTCAAGGATATTCAAAAGCCTCATTGAGAACCGCACATCCACGAAGAGCGAAAACCACGTCACAGCAAAGGACGGCACCGAGATCCTCGTCCAGTGGGAAGGCAGGGCCGTCTTTACGCAAGGCGGCGAGCTCGACTTCATCTATGGGGCCGGGATCGATATTACCGAACGAAAAAAAGTAGAGACCGCACTGCGGAAAAGCGAGGAGCGCTACCGCTCATTCGTTGAAAACCTCCAGGGTATTGCCTTCCGTGCCGACATGGACAATACCCCGATTTTTCTCTATGGCCTGGTAGAGGAGATTACCGGTTATTCTGAGCAGGATTTTCTCGCCGGGAAGCCTACGTGGAACCGGATTATCCACCCGGAAGATCTCAAGACCCAGCTCGAGAGATTCAGGGCGGTTCAATCGACTCCGTATTATGCAAAGGAGTGGATATACCGCATCATCCGCAAGGATAAACAGATCCGCTGGATCCATGAATATATCCGGAATCTCTGTGATGAGACAGGAAACCCTGTGGAGATACAGGGCATGATCTACGATATCACCAAGAGCAAGCTGGCAGAGGAGAACCTCAGGAAAAGCGACGAGAGGTACCGGCTGCTGGCAGAAAACATACAGGACGTCATCTGGGTCCTGGACAAGGATCTTCGGTATACCTACATCAGCCCTTCCATTATCCGTTTCAGGGGCTACACGGTGGAGGAAGCCATGGCCCTGCCCCTGGACAAGATCTTTACCCCCGAGTCGTATGAAAGGCTCATGGAGCTTGCCGGGAAATACATCTCCCTGCAAAAAAGCGGCATGCCCATCAACCCCAACAGTTCCGTCACCGTGGAACTGGAGCAGCTCTGCAAAGACGGCTCCATAATATGGACAGAGGTGACCGCGAGCTTCGTGCTGGACGAAAAGGGACGGCCGGATGGGTTTGTCGGGATTACCCGGAATATCACGAGCCGTAAAGAGGCGGAAGAATCGCTCAAGGAAAGCGAGCAGCGCTATCGAACGATCTTCGAAAATACCGGAACCGCCATGGCGATCATCGAAGAAGACGGAAGGCTCTCCCTTGCCAACTCACAATTCGAGAAATTGTCGGGATACCCGGTGCCTGAAATCTGTGGTCGAACCTACTGGGACGATTTCGCGACCGAAGAAGACCGTGAACGGATCAGGCAGTATCATATCCTCAGGAGAAAGGACCCTCTGGCTGCGCCGAGGAACTATGAGTACCGCTTTATCGACAAAGACGGCGTTACGAAAGATGTCTTTGCAACCTCCAACATCATCCCGGGAACAAAGAAAAGCGTGACCTCGCTGCTGGACATTACCGAACGGAAAAAGGCGGAGGAGGACCTCATGCATTCGCGGGAGCAGCTTCGCAATCTCCATAAACATGCACAGGATGTACGGGAGGGAGAAAGAACCCGCGTGGCGCGTGAGATCCACGATGAGCTGGGACAGGTCCTCACTGCGCTGAAGATGGACCTCTCCTACCTGTCCAAAAAACTGCCCAGGGAACTCGAACCGCTGCATACCAAGGCAAGCCTCATGCTCAAGTTCATAGATATGACCATCCAGTCGGTCAAGCGCATTACCATGGACCTGCGGCCCGGACTGCTCGACCATCTCGGCCTGGTACCGGCAATCGAATGGCAGGCAGAGGAATTTCAGAAGCGTACCGGGATCACCTGTCTCGTTCAGGTGAATCCGGAAGACATCCAGCTGGAAAAGGATGTGGCCACGACGATCTTCCGGATTTTTCAGGAGACCCTTACCAATATTGCGCGGCATGCCGATGCAACCAAAGTTGAAACATCTCTTCGCCTGGAGGATGGCAGCTTGAAGATGATCGTCAAAGACAACGGCAAGGGCATAACAAAAAAACAGATAGAAGATTCGAAATCATTCGGCCTCATGGGAATCAGGGAGCGGGCCTATTTTTGTGGTGGAGATGTACGGTTTTTTGGGGTAAAGGGAAAGGGCACGACCGTTGATGTCTCTATACCGTTCGAACATGAGGGAGGTTCTCAATGATACGGGTACTTATTGCCGATGACCACCCCATCGTCCGTGAGGGACTCAAGCAAATCCTTTCCGAAACCACGGACATCATTGTCGTCGATGAGGCTACAAACGGTCATGAAGTGCTGAAATATGCGTGGAGCAATACGTATGATGTTGTCCTTCTGGATATCTCGATGCCCGGCCGAGACGGTCTCGAGGTGCTCCGGGAACTCAAGCACCAGAAACCGAAGCTTCCGGTCCTGATCCTGAGTATGTATCCGGAGGAACATTATGCCATCCGGGTACTGCGCGGCGGGGCATCGGGATATCTGACCAAGTCGAGCGCACCCGACGAACTCATCTCTGCCATACGGAAGGTATCCACCGGCAGAAAGTACATCAGCTCCTCGCTTGCGGAAAGGCTTACCTACGAGCTGGATCGCGATGCAGACCACCCTGTTCATGAGGCGCTCTCGGACCGCGAGTATCAGGTCATGCATATGATCGCCTCGGGAAAGACCATCAAGGAAATTGCCGACGAGCTGTTCCTGAGCGTCAAGACCGTGAGCACCTATCGATCCCGGATCCTGGAAAAGATGAACATGAAAAACAATGCGGAGATCGTGCTCTACGCAGTGCAGAACAAGCTTGTGGATTGATGCCCGGCACTGAACCGCCCCTCCCATGTAGGATAATGCCCTACTCGCGAATCAGACAATACCTACAGCACTATCAGATAGAACCCTATGCAGAAGGTTTTCTCAGTATGCTATTTCTTGGCGTACATTCCTACAAGTTTCAGGCTCAGCATGAAGGGGGGGCATCATGTTCGCAGGCCTTGCAATCTATGGGAAACCTACCACCACCAGGGTAAAGAACAGATTTTCCGATCTCAATGAGGCCAGACCGTTTCTGGATTCTCAGCGGGCTGTTTACTTTACCGAGTATATGAGGGAACACTGGGATGAACCCGTGCATCTGAGAACAGCCGGGGCATTCCGGCATGTCCTGGCTCATTTGAGCCCGAAGATATGGGATGACGAACTCCTTGTGGGCAGTGCAACGCGCTACCTCAGAGGGGCGCACGTCTACCCGGAAAAACGCTCCACGCCGCCCGCCCCTGCCGGCAAAGAAACCGCTGCGCACGGGCATGACCCCTCCAGCCAGGCGTGTTCTGTCTTGACCGAAGACAGTCGCCTCATAGACCAGGCAACAGCTTTCTGGCGGGACAAGGATCTCCTGGGCCAGTGTGAACAGAGCTTTGTCCGGATGTTCCGCCGGTTCGGCCCCCCGGATTCCTGGCGTTATCCCTTTAATTCCTGGTACTTTTCGCCTCGTGCCTGCAATGGCCTTCTCCTCATCGACTACCGGAACATCCTCGGAAAGGGCCTTGATTCCATAATTGACCACATCCGCGCCTGCATCAGCAGCAACGAACCTTTATCCTTTGGAAACGAGGCCGAAAATTTAATGTTCTACAAGGGCATTATCCGGTTCCTTCAAGGCATCATCACGTTTGCAGAAAACTATGCAGATGAGGCCGAACGTCTGGCCGGGCAGCGCCAGGAGCAGAATCGCACACAGGAACTCCTTGAAATTGCAAGGATATGCCGAAAAGTTCCGAGACATGCCCCCGATACCTTCCGCGAAGCCCTCCAGGCATTCTGGTTTGTTCACCTGAGCCTGTGCATCGAATCCCAGGGACGCGGTGTCTCCCCCGGGCGGTTCGACCAGTATATGAACCCGTACTTTGAACATGATCTGCAAAACGGCACCTTGAGCGTTCCCGAAGCCCTGGAACTCCTCGAACTCCTGAGGATCAAGTGCGAGGAACTGATCTTTGCTCAACCTGTCTCCAGAGGGGACTTCATTTCCAGGTCCCTCGATCAGCACATTACCCTTGCGGGATCAGACCGAGCCGGAAACCCCGCCGACACCCAGCTCTCAAAGTTCATGATTCAGGCCCGGATGCACATCCACACCAGACAACCCATTCTCGGCGTGCGCTGGAGAGACGATCTCGGTGATTTCTTCAAACGCAAGGTCATCGACGGTATCCAGAACGCAGGATGGTGCCCGGATATATACCACGACAAGGCAGGGACGAAAAGTTTTACCGAGCAGGCCAAAGACCGGATACGCGACTGTCATAACTGGATTGCGTACCGGGACTGCACCATGGACCGGGACGGATTTCCCGGGAAGCTTGGCGAGTTGATAAAGGCCCACCATACCCGAATCCTCGATCTGCTCATACATGATGGCCTCTTTTCGCCCGGAGAAAAGGCCCTCCTCGAAGAGGATATCCGCCGGAAATGTTTTGCCAGGCTTGTGCAGTCGTTCTCGGGCATGATCGAGAGGGAACTGCACCGTACCCATCCCGCGCTCAACGACACCTTCCTGACCTATAACCATGCAGGTCTTGTCCATCCTTTCATGATGGTCCTGAATAACATTGGCGGCGAAGGTTCAACCGAAGACAACACCCCCCTGTCCTACAGCAGTCAGGATCTCATCGTGGCATATGGAATGATCGACCTTGCCAAGGCCCTGGCGGTGATTAAAAAGTATGTCCTGGACGAAGCCATCTTCACCCTGTCGGAAATCCGTGATGCAATTCAGACCGATTTCGAAGGCACCGAAACCATGCGGCAAAAACTCCTGCGCAATTCTTCATCAAACGAGATCCATCCCTTTTTTGAAGAGTTCCTCCTTGAGCTTCTGGATGCATGGTCTTCATCAGCGGATAATACCGTGACAGGGCTTAAGAGGCCTCCATCGTCGAGGCGATTGACCCTCATCAAGAGCATAACGAGAGGCCAGGAAAACCCCGCTCACGTGTAAGACTCATGATCGCGACGGTCATGAGTCTTACCAGGATTTTCGTTGACCCTGGGGTCAAATCACCTTTTTCTTCTCACGGGAATAGTACGTATCATCTCCCATACACCCTCCTGCCCTTGCTCCTTTGACCCTTGATATTTTTGTTTTTTTTGCTCTGCTTACGCCTCCCTCCACGTATAACCGGGCGCACGGCGGGGATTCACTGCGATCCAGCGTAGGTTTTGCCTGATGCCTCATGTAGTCTAATTCCTACACATCTTCGGGCAGTTTGCTGATATACTGTCTTATGATAAGCTGTTATATAGTATAGACAACAAGTGTTGTTCTGACCTCCTTTACGCCAGAAGAGGGGACAAATCCTCTCGTGCTTTGTCCTTACACCTTTTCTTCTTCTGGCATTTTTTTGCCCTTTTTTTGACGTGCGGAATTCCCTGGATACCAAGCCCAGACCTGTGCTACGATTTCGGCCATTATGGAGAATCAGGTTCTGAGACTGGATCTTACCGGACTTGCACCCCCGGTATCTGAAATCATATGCGCCTTTGCCCGCGAGATCGAGGCCGGCATCCACCCCCATCTGGAATCCATAGCCGTTACCGGAAGCTGCCTCACCGGCGATTATCTCCCCGGCAAATCAGACATCAATTCCGTGCTCGTCCTCACCCATGTCACCCTGCCTGTCCTCGATGTTATCGCAACGTCGGGAAAACGCTACGGCAAAAAGCGTCTGCGCTCACCGCTGATCATGACCAGGGAATATATATACCGCTCGCTCGATGTCTTTCCCATCGAATTTCTCGACATGAAACTCATTCACCAGACCATCTACGGGATCGACCACTTCTCTCAGCTGGAGATCGACAAGTCCATGCTCCGCCTCCAGTGCGAACGGGACCTCAAGGCAAGGCTCATCAACCTCCGCCAGGGTTACCTGTCGAGCGCCGGGAACAACAAGGCTCTCACCGCGCTGCTCCTGGAGGCGTACAACGGCTTTTTCCCCCTGTTCAGGGCAATGTTTCATCTCGTGCAGATCCATAAGCAACCTCCTGTATCCAAGAGCTCTGTGCTTCTTGCTCTCGAATCGGCCTTCGACATGCCCATGGACATACTGCGGGAGATTCAGGCGCTGAAGGAAAAATCCAGGCCATCGCTCTCTCCCGCACAGGCGCACCGGCTCTTCAGCGAGGTATACAGGATAACCGATGAGTTCTCTCTCAAGATGGACAAGCTGCCCGAATAGTCTGGCCCTTTTGTCGTTCCTGTTCTGCCTGGTCCTTCCGGCAGCGGCAGGGGGGTTCCCGGCATCCTATGTCGTGGATGAAGCCGGGATCATCGATACGGCCGTTGCGAACCGCCTTGCAGGGCACCTGCAGGAACTGGAACAGAAAACCTCAGCACAAATGATCGTCCTCACGGTTTCCACCACCGCAGGGGTCCCTATCGAAGAGTATGCCCTGGAGAAGGCCGAATCCTGGCAGCTTGGCCTCAAGGGCAAAGACAACGGGCTGCTCATGGTCGTTGCGGTGCAGGACCGCAGGTACCGGATCGAAGTGGGCTACGGCCTGGAATCGATCATCCCGGACAGCCTTGCAGGTAGCATAGCCAGGAGATATCTCGTCCCCCGGTTCAAGATGGGAGACTACACCACGGGAATCTACGAGTCAGCGGTGGTAATCATGAACACCATCGCCAGGGCAGAGGGTGTCGAGTTCACCGGATTGCCCGCCCTGCAGGCGCAACCGGCATCCCGGGGGAAATCCCCCCTTGGCAGCCTGTTCCCCCTTCTCTTCCTTATCATCGTTGTTTCATCCCTTGTCAGTCCCCGTTCCAGGGGCCTGCTGAATATACTTCTCCTCGGGTCACTTCTGAGGGGAGGCGGAACGCGGCGGTCCGGTGGGTTCGGCAGCTTCGGCGGCGGCCTCGGCGGGGGTTTCGGAGGCGGGGGTGCATCGGGCTCATGGTAGCCGGGAGTATACCTGTGGGCAGGCCACCTGAATGTGCCCCTGATCATTGCTGTCTTCAAATTTCTCCCCGGTTGCTATATAGTCATGCCCGGGGCCAGACCTGAACAGGAGGATGCATGAAAAAAAATATCGCGGCTACGGTTGTAATTATCCTTGTCTTTATCGGTTTCTCTCTCGCCTTGTTCATTTCACAATACAACAAGCCAATCCGCATGAAGGAATCGGTGGACGCCCAGTGGGCGCAGGTGGAAAACCAGCTCAAGCGGCGTTTCGACCTCATCCCCAACCTCGTCGAGACGGTCAAGGGCTTTGCAGCCCAGGAAAAGGAGATCTTCCTCGGTGTCGCGGAGGCGAGAAAGTCCTATTTTTCCGCGCAGGGCGTGGATGAGAAGGCTCGCTCCGCAGGCCAGCTCGAGGGTGCCCTCTCGCGGCTCCTCCTCCTGCAGGAGCGCTATCCCGAGCTCAAGTCCAACGAGAATTTCCTCAAGCTTCAGGACAGCCTCGAGGGCACCGAGAACCGTATCGCGGTGGAGCGCAAACGCTATAACGACCAGGTCCGCATCCTCAATACCTATGTAAAGACCTTCCCGGGAAAATTCTTCGCCTCATGGGCGGGCGTGGGCCAGGCAGAGTACTTTGAGGTTCCCGATGTTCAGCAGGAGACCCCGAAGGTCACGTTTTAACGGTCCTCGATCTCCGAGAGGAATCCTGAGGGGATCTGGTAGATTTCCCTGCCGTAGAGCGTCCTCACCCGTGACCATGAGAGCGTGACCTGCTTGCGCGCTCGCGTGATCCCCACATAGAGCAGCCGCCGCTCTTCTTCGATATCCAGCATGGTCTCCATGGAACGCGAGTGGGGCAGGATCCCCTCCTCGAGCCCGAGGATAAAGACATAGTCGAATTCGAGACCCTTTGACATGTGCAGGGTCATGACACTGACCTTGTCCCCGCCGTCAAAGTCCATGGCGCTCATGAGTGCCTTTTCCTCGAGATACTCGGTGAGATTCCGCTGCCCCTGCGCGCTGGCAATGAGTTCCCGCACGTTGGTAAGCCGGTCTTCCCCGTCGATCTCGGCCTTGAGCGACCGGTTCAGACCCGAGGCCTCCATGATGGCACTCAGGAGCTCCGAGACCTCCATGCTGTCGGCATATGATCTGATATCGAGGACAAGGGAGACAAACTGCTCCACCCCCCTGCGGCCGGCCCCTTTCACGATATTGCCGGAGAGAGCCTCTTCGAGGGCATTTACCGTGGGCATCCCCCTGCCCCTGGCGAAGCTGACCAGGGTGGCAAGGGTCTTTGCCCCGATACCGCGCGCCGGGGTATTGATGATCCTGGCAAGCGCCTCTTCATCTGCGGGATTGGCGATAATGCGCAGGTATGCGAGAAGGTCCTTGATCTCCCGGCGTTCATAAAACCTCATCCCGCCGTAAACCGCGTAGGGAATCCTCCTCTTGACGAAGGCCTCTTCGAGCACGCGCGACAGGGCGTTTACCCGGTAAAACACCCCGATATCGAGGGGGCTTACTCCCGAACTGATGAGATTCGTTATGGTATAGGCGATATTGATGGCCTCCCGGTCGTCATCGGGAAATTCGATAATGCTGACATCCTTGCCCTTGCCCATCATGGACCGCAATCTCTTGGGGGCACGGTACTGGTTCTTGGCGATGAGCGATGCCGCTGCATTGAGGATGCCTTCGGGGGAGCGGTAGTTCTGTTCGAGGGTGATGACGCATGCGTCTGGAAAATCGTCCTTGAACCTCAGGATGTTTCCGATGTCCGCTCCCCGCCACCCGTAGATGGACTGGTCATCGTCGCCCACGACGCAGATATTCTTTTCGGGACCGACGAGATTCATGAGGAATGAATACTGTGACGCATTGGTGTCCTGGTACTCGTCCACCAGGATGTAGCGGAACATGGAGCGATACTTTTCCCTCAGTCCCGGCATGGTGTTGAGCATCCTGCAGGGAACCCAGAGCAGGTCGCCGAAATCGAACACGCCGAATTCCTTTTTCCTCTTTTCATACAGGGCGATAACCGGGGCAGGGTCAAAGCTCAGATCAAAGGAGATGTCCTCCACGGCGCGCATCGTGTCCCTGCTCATATTGTACAGCCAGGCAACCGTCGAATCCATGCCCCGCTCATATTCGATGCCGAGTTCCCTGATGCACTTGGAGATGAGCGAGCGCTGGTCTGCCTCGTCGTAAATGATGAACGACCTAGGATATCCGATCAGCTGCGCCTCGTGGCGCAGAAAGCGTGCCCCGAAGGCGTGGAATGTCCCTGCCCACACATTGACATCGTCCCTGCCGGCAATACGCTGCAGGCGCTGTTTCAGTTCGGCAGCCGCCTTGTTGGTGAAGGTGAGGCACAGGATCGTCGAGGGGAGAACACCCTGGTGGATCAGATTCGCCACGCGGTGGACAATGACCCGGGTTTTGCCCGAGCCTGCCCCGGCAAACACCAGAATCGGCCCGCGGGTGTGCTCGACCGCCCTTTTCTGTTCAGGGTTCAGTCCCTCGAGTATCTTCTCTGTCATAGTAAATTACCTGCTGACCACCTTGTCCCCCTCGCTGAAGGGTTTCCGGATAAGCTCACCTACTCTCGGGACAAAGGGGGTCTTCATCTCGAATATCTCGTTTGGCCTGATGTGCGTCCGGCGCTCGGCCCCTATGGCAGCATCTCTCAGCGGAAATCTCTGCCTGAGGCCCTTCGAGGAAAGCCATTCGAGCTCCATGCCTTCTATGAGCGGGTTCCTCGCTTCCAGGACGGTCATGCCGTCCTTCACACCGATCACCTTGGCGGCAAGGTGGTGGCTCTGGATGTACCCCCTGAACGTATAGTCGATGCCTTCGTGTCCGGGCTTGCCCGTGAAGAATCCGGTAAAGTATCCCCTGTTGCTGATCTTTCCGATCTCATCCATCCACACGGGCTGGACCCGGAAGCCCTGCGGGTCCTGCAGGTATGCATCGCGTGCCTGCCTGTAGACCCACACGGCGGTGGCTATGTACAGCGCAGTCTTGTTCCTTCCCTCGATCTTGAGCCCGTTGGCCCCGAGGCCCATGACCGTATCCATTACCGGCAGCAGGCACAGGTCGCGCGAGTTGTAGAGGTACGAGTTGCCGTCCTCCTCCACAACCGGCATGTATTCTCCCGGCCGCGTCCTCTCCACCAGGGCATAATCCCACCTGCACGGCTGGGTACATGCCCCCTGGTTCGCATCCCTGCCGCAGAGATAGTTGCTGATGAGGCACCTCCCGGATATGGATATGCAGACGCTGCCGTGCACAAAGATCTCGAGCTCCGTGGTGGTGTTTTCCCGGATACGGGCAATCTCTCCATGGGACAGTTCCCGGGCAAGGATCACCCGGGTAACACCGAGTTTTGCCCACGCCTGAACGGCACGGCTGTTGACCGTATTGGCCTGGGTGCTCAGGTGAACGGGCATATCCGGGGCCAGTTCCCTGATCAGGCTCAATACCCCGATATCGGAAACGATAATCGCATCGACTCCAAAAGCATGTACGGTGAGAATGATTTCGGCAAGGAGTTCCATCTGGCTGTCGTGTGCATAGGTGTTGAGAGTGAAGTAGACCCTGACCCCGGAGGCATGAGCAAGGCTCACCGCCTGCCCCAGTTCCTCGAGGGAAAAGTTGCGTGCCCCTGCCCTGAGATTCGTCTCGCCCTTCACGCCGAGGTAGACGGCATCTGCACCGTAGAGACAGGCTGTCTGGAGGGCTTCCATGTTTCCTGCAGGTGCGAGTATCTCTGGGATTTTCATAGCACTGGAGGGTATACCTCAACGGGGATGCTTATACAAGGAAATTAGCCGCTCAAAAGCTTCAGCGCTACTCCGCTGACTGTGCAAAAGTTTTCGATAAATCAGAGCGTTGAAACGACCATCCCGAACCCTTATCCACTCCCCTTGTATATTCATCAGCCAAATCTTCTCCCTGCACACCATCGGGCATTTTCTCCTTGACTAAGGCCCATGCACAGATTAATTAAACCCGCATGCCCTCGTAGCTCAGGGGATAGAGCACAGGATTCCTAATCCTGGTGTCGCAGGTTCGATTCCTGCCGGGGGCATTCGATGCAAGACGCACCTCTGGTGGCTTCCCGCAGCGCCTTCTTCACGATCAAGCTTTTTACGAATCGTTCATGTCCTGCCGGTTCCTGCGCACACATAGGGGTCCCCTCTTGAGCATTCCCTTGTGATCTCAGGATCTCATGAGGATAATCGATACTATGGTCAGGACAATCCCCACAAAACGCCGGGCCGTGATCTTCTCCTTGTAGACCAGTGCGGTCAGGGCAATGGCCACGATGAAGTGCATGCCGACGATCGAGATGATGATCGACAGGGGCCCGAGAGAAAGGGCCTTGAGGAAGGTATAGAATCCCGCGATATTGACGAGCCCCATGCACACCCCGATGATAACGGCATCTCTCTGGTTCGGATTGACCGTTTCCGTGCTGAGTCCTTTCCGTGCCATCAGGGAGAATCCAGCACCCATGATATAGGACAGCGCAATGAACCCCAGGGTATTGGTGTTGACCGCGGCGAACTTGCTCGAGATGGCGGCAACGGCGCCCGTGATCAGGGCAACCCCCACGAACGTGAGCCCCTTGGTTACCTGCCGCCGTGAGGACTGCCCGCCATAGCTCTGAGACGTCATCCAGGAGATCACTCCAAGGCCCAGGATTATGCCGATGATCTGCATTGGGCTCAGCTGATCCTTGAAGTACAGCACCGAAGAGATCACCACCAGCACGGTATTGAGCCTGATGATGGGGTAGGCGATGTTTGTCGGCACATATTTCAAGGCCTCTATCTGGCTTATTGTTCCCAGGAAAAAGGAGCCGCTGTTTATCAGGGCGACAACGAAGAGGTACCGCAGGTCGGGGATGTGTTGATCGGTGAGAAAAAACAGGCTCGTACTGATGAGAGCCACCGTTGACATGAACGACAAGGTCGTCCATGCGGTATTACACCTGCGCGCGGCCGAGACCTTGTACAGGAAGCGTTCCACCCCGAAGAGCACCAGGGCGACGATGGCAAGCACATACCAGGTCTTCACGGTCCTATCCCCTGCACCGGGCACTTATGATATCGGCCTTGCTACCAGACATCTCCACCTCTTCAGGTCATTGACGGTCTTGTTTTCATGCACTCCAATCTTATACTTATAGGGCAAGGGGGTCAGAAGCAATGAGTAAAAAAGACCGAAGGATCATCCTCATCTGCCAGTGCCTGGTAAACCCCTACTGCCGGGTGCACATCCTCGGGCAGAATTTCCCCCTGTCGCTCGAGGTGATGGACTACCTCCTGAGGAAAAACGTCGGCGTCATCCAGTACCCCTGCCCCGAGACCACGGCCATGGGACTGATGAGGAACCCGCAGGGCCGCCAGCAGTACGACAACATCTTTTTCAGGGACCACTGCAAGGAACTCCTCAAGGTGCCCATGCTCATGGTGCGCGAATTCATCAAGAACCGGTACCGCCTGTGCTGCTTCATCGGCCTGGAGAACAGCCCCACCTGCGGCATCCACTGGGGCAGGCACAAGGTGAACCGCTACGGGACCGAGTCGCCCAACCCCGAAGACAAGCCATCACCGGAAGATCCGATTCTCATGGGAATCATGGCGGAAATCCTGACCGAAGAACTGGGCAGAGACGGTATCCAGGTCCCCTTCCTGGAGCTGCCTGCCATGTCCG
This sequence comes from Deltaproteobacteria bacterium, assembly GCA_018434685.1. GTDB lineage: Bacteria > Desulfobacterota > Desulfomonilia > UBA1062 > UBA1062 > DSAD01. The sequence continues at coordinate 176,233 of JAHDOV010000004.1, read as the reverse complement.
AACCCGCTTCGGAGAGGAGAAGGCGCTTCTGGACAGAGCTCGAGCAGGCGGTTGCACCTGTTCCGATGGAATAATCGGCGCGGATGTACCCTAAGTTCTAGGAGATCCTGATTATATTATCAGTTCGCACAAGAAAGCCCTCTTTCTCCAGTTCTGCAAGGTTTTTCTCCACCCTGCCAGCATCCACCCCGAGCCTTTTTATGAGGGCCTTTTCGCTCAGGGGGCCGTTGGCAATCAGTGCCTTGAGAATCATGCCCCGTATCTGCCGCTCGGAGCCCTCGAACCGGGACTGCCGGGTGTAGTGCGCGCTCTTCCGGTTCGGGTTGGGAACGTGTCCTGCAAGCATGGCCCCGTAGTCCATGAGGGCATAGTACCACTGCCGGGGATTCTCCTTATCGAGGGTCTTCTCCACCAGCGGCAGGATCTCGCTGTCGGTTATGCCACGGCGATCCTGAAAAAAGAAGTGGATGAAGACCCGTCTGATGTTCGTCTCGATAAATGGTATCGGTTTATTGAAGGCAAAGGCGAGGATCGAGCCGGCCGTGGCCTTGCCGATCCCCGGCAGGGCCGTGAGCGCTCCTAAGGAATCCGGGAGTTCGCCGCCATAGTCCCTCACCACGATCTCTGCGAGCTTTTTCAGGGCGAGGGCCCGCCGGTTGTACCCGAGCCCCTGCCAGAGGGCCAGGACGTCATTCAGCTCCGCATGGGTAAGGCTAGCAAAGTCCGGAAAGGCCTCAATGAACCGCTCGTACTTTCCCGTCACCCGGGAGGTCTGCGTCTGTTGAAGCATGATCTCGGAGACGAGAATGCGGTAAGGATCGAATGTGTTCCGCCAAGGGAAGCTTCTTCCATGGACGGTAAGGTAACGATAAACGAGATCCTGAAAAATTTTCATGTTTTCATTTGGCAAAACTGTTAGATCAAAGCTCTTGCCCGTAGAATCTGTTTCTCTAGGCATAGAACTGTCCTATTCCATGAGCATTCTTTATCACAGGTAGGCAGCTTGTTTCAACAGACCGTTCCACTATACTGGATACGGGCAATTCTTCACCATACATAAAAAAAGCCCGGCACGAAGCCGGGCTTTCAATATTGTTTTTACCTCACAAATTAATTCTTCGGGATATAATTCACAGGAGCAGTGTCTGTGCCATTAACATTCCACCGTCCTTTTGTACCCTGTTCAACCAAGATAGAGATTGTCTTGTCCGCACCATCGTTTGCCAGATCAAGATCGTTGGCATCAATTGTAACAGTAACCAATCCCTGTTCATTAATACCATCAGCGTCGCCATCCACTGGTGCAAACGTTGCACCCGCCACATAACTTTGCGGGATTGAAACACCCAAGGAGTCTGTTATGGCTGCCAAGTTGCCCATTGCCGCAGGCATTGCACCCTGAGCCTGGAATACTTCTATAGCGGCATTACCGACAGCTCCCATTGCATTTGTAACCTCGCTCAGACGAGCCCTCTTGGTATACCCTGAGTATGCCGGGATTGCCACTGCCGCCAGGATACCGATGATCGCCACAACGATCATCAACTCGATTAACGTAAAACCTTTTTTGTCAGATCGTACCATTGCCTAAATCCTCCTTAGTAGGTATTATGATTCGCTTAACAAGGTATTTATTAAGCCGCCATGATTCTGTCGTATAATATTCATTCCTGTTACACCTGCATTCATTGCTACCTTTACGGAATCTTTTTAAAATACTTTAGTAAAAAATTGCACAAATGCCATCTACGCATGGTGGTCCCGGTTTATGCCATGCCCGGGGCACCTGGCAGCGCTGCACCGTCCTTGAATTTCCTCAGCAACCTCAAGAGGTTGGGGGTTTCTTGAAGAGACTCACCAGGGGGAATATCGCTCTACATCCCGATGTCCTCCTGCCTCACCGCACGATGGATTCTTCCTTCTCTTAAAATTACGTGCCGTTATTCCCCGGGCGCTTGAGTCTGAACATAGATAATGCGCTGGCAGGTGGGGCACGTGATCAGTTTGTCGGCCCTGACGAGATCGTTAAAGAGCTGGGGCGGGACATGCATGTGACATCCCATGCACACGCCGTCGATGCATTCCACCACGGCCAGCCCCTTCTTGCTGTGCTTGATCCGGTCATACTTTGAAAGGAGCGAGGGGTCCACGCCCTTGCGCAGAAGCTCGTCCTGCCCCTTGTACCCGTCGAGCACCGCTTCGAGTTCCCTGATCTGGGCAAGAAGCTTCTCCTTTTTGTCATCGAGGATCACCCTGTCCGATTCAAAGGATTTCTGTATCCGCTCCTTATCGACATTCTTTTTTTCTATCTTGTCCATGATCGACAGGAGCTGCTCCTCGATATCCGCCTTTCGCTTCTTGGCAAGATCCATTTCCCGTTGAAGGGCGAGATACTCCTTGTTCGTCTTGATTCTCTTTATCCGGGCATCAGTCGCATCGAGAATCGTCTGATTCTCATTCAGTTCGGCCTCCAGCGGGGCCTTCCGCTCCTCATAGGCTGCTATCTCTTCGTCTATTGCATCCAGGGAGCTCTTCCGGGCACGAATAATGCTCTCTATCTCTTCAACCCCTTTGGGTATTTCCCTGAGACCTTCTTCCGCCTTGAACATCTCGATCTCTACATTCTGCAAGGCGACCAAATCCGCTAATAATTCCTTCAATCTTCACTCTCCTTCTATGCTCGTAAACACGTCCCCGCCCTCATAGGCGATGACCTGCATTCCCTGGAGTTCGTTGTGCAGCTTCTCCATAAACGGTTTTACTATGATCTTCTCGGTCCCGTAGTGGCCGAGGTCTATGACATTCATGCCCGCCTCGATCGCGTCCAGGGCAGCATGGTACCGGACATCCCCTGTCACGAAGGTATCACACCCCATCTCCAAAGCCTCCCGCCACGAGGACATGCCGCTGCCGGGGCAGGCACAGACATGATGAACAGCCCTTTTCGCATCGCAGAGGCGGATGTTCGTGAACGGCAGCGTCCCGGTCCAGGCAGAAAGGGCCAGGTCTCCGCGCACCGTCCCCGTGCGCAACATCCCGTGGGCCTGCACATCCTCGAGACCCAGTTCCCTCGCAAGGACATCGGCAACCCCTCCGGGGGCCAGGTCGAGGTTCGTATGCATGCTCAGAAGAGAGATGCCCGCTTTCACGAGCAGGGAGACCTTTTTTGCCGTGCCCTCCTGCAGGTTCAGACATCTCATCGGCTCGAAAAACAGGGGGTGGTGAGTTATGATGCAATCAGCGCCGGCATCTCTGGCAAAGGAGATTGCCTCAAACGAGGGGTCCAGGGCAACCACGACTGTGCTGATCTCCTGGTCCGGGTCGCCCACCATGAGGCCCACGTTATCCCACTGTTCGGCCGTGTGAAACGGGGCTATGGCATCGAGGATGGAAAGCACTTTTTTTACCTGCATTTTTCTCACAAAAAAAGGGATGCTGCTCTGAGCATCCCTTTTGTCTTCTCCCTACGAGAACATCCTTGCTGTACACGGTTCAAAAATCAAAATCTGTTTCACCCGTCCTTCCTTATTGTGAAGAGTGGGCCCACCTGGAATCGAACCAGGGACCTACCGGTTATGAGCCGGTGGCTCTACCAATTGAGCTATGGGCCCTTTACCTGAGGTTCATTATCCAAACCAAAAGGCAGTGTCAAGCTCTTATTTGGCCTCGAGATCATCCAGGATATTTACGATCTTGATATTATCCTCGATCGTTTCAATACTGGATTTGATCGTCGTGAGCTGTTTGTTGAGGTTCTCCTTCTCCTGCTCATCTCCCTCCGTGGCCAGGAGCTCTTCTGTGGCTCTCATCAGACCGTTGAGATAATCCAGTTCGCGCTCGGGCAGAGACAGGAGCTTGGGCACCTCGGTCTGCGAGCCCGAAGAGGTCTCCCTGAGATAATCGATGACGTCCGGGGATTCGGAGCGCGTCAGGCCGTGCTGCATATCCGTATTGATGAAAGAAATGTTGTCATAGTAGAAATTGAATACCGTGCGGATCATGCGGGATCGCTTGGACAGGAGCTCTTCGAGGTAGGCCTTGAATTCGGAGAATTTCTTGTCTATCTTCTCCTCGATCTTCCGGCATTCACTCTTCTCTGAACAGAGATAATACTCCTTCACCGTGTCAAAGAAAAAGTCATAGTAGCAGTACAGGGCCATGATCATGATCAGGTCACCCACGAGATTCCCGTTAGTGGTGCAGGAACTGGTCGACATTGCCCCGCCCCGCTTGATGATCTCGGCAGATGCCAGGGTAAACCAGTCCGTGCCGAACAGGCCGGGAACATTGGTGATGGCCTCGTACTTCACTCCCTGTTTGCGGGTTTTCTCCACCATCTCCTTGTCTCGGTACAGCATGCCCAGGGCCTTCAGGTTCGGGATGAGGGCCGCATAGATAAAGCCATATTCATTATCTTCATAGAAGCTGAACGTGAGATAATTCGGCGAGGTTACCGTAAGGAACTTGGGCGGGAAATTAATGAGGATGTTCTCGCCGTCGATCTCCCGTATAGTCTTGGGCTGCGCCTGTAATATCTGCGCATAGTACCGGTATTCGCTCGTTGCTATGATCTGCTCGACGATCCTCTTGAGGACATATTTAAACTTGCCGGCAGCCTTGCCGAGCTCATAGCTCTTATACTCGAACAGCGGGCGCTTCACCCCGAACCCGGTTCTGAACAGGGTTCCTGTCGGGCTGAAATTTCTCGAGCACAGCACGCTGATCTCTTCCTGGCGCGAGAGCATCCTGCTCTCCCACCCCTTGGCAGGAGCAGACTCGAGGAAGCCCATCGCATATCCCTTTTCATGGATCTTATCCATCCATTTCTGCATCCGGTCAGCCTTTTTGGCCGTATCTCCAACACAGGCCAGGAGCACATTCGCCCCGAGGTCATCTGCCGTGTCGAGAACCCGGTCCATGATCGCCTCACCGGAAAGCTCTCCGAGCCTCACGTTTGCATGGCGGATAATGGACAGGACCTCCTGCTTGTCGCGAGACAGAATCTTGATGGCCGGAAGGCCTTCCGGGGTATCGACGATCTCCTGCCGGTCAAAGGGAATCACATGGTCTCGCTGCGGCTCCTCATCGAGCGTCTGTTCCACATACTTGGTCCGCAATTCGTGTTTCCCTTCCGACTTCAGACGGTAAATGGGCGAGCCGGACTTGTCGTACCCTTCAAGGATCTTGTTCTTCTCCGAACGCATGACCCCGGCCAGGAGCTGTTGTACTGTAGGGATATCAGCGGTGAAGGCGCCGTAGACCACGTCTATCCAGACATCCTTGTCGGTGAGCTCCTTCCGCTTTGACCGCGAAAGAATATCCTCGTTGTTTTCCATGGAAGCGTAGATGGCCTGGAGGCCCATTCTCCCATTTGCCCCCCTGATTGCAACTCTGATCACAGGAACTTTATCTCTGATATCCATGATCTCCTCCAGTTGTTTAATTGATAACTCCAAATGATATTCTGAATCGCCAATGTTATAGCAGATCAGTCTGGCTCAGGCAAGGAAATCAGCACAGTTTCCTTGCCGACCGGTGATGCATCGGCCCTGATATTCTCTGCCCTGCCCGTAAGCACACCCCTGCCGATAGCCCTCCGAGAGGCGCGCCGGTTCCGGGGGGTCTGCCTTCCCTGATGACCCGTTTCCTGCTATAGAGGAGACATGTGCTGTGTGGATGTCACGATCATCGGGGCCGGCGTTGTCGGCCTCTCCATTGCCCGCCGGATCAGCTCATCCGGCAGGAGCATCGCCGTGCTCGAGAAAGAGCCCGGGCCGGGCAGGGGTATCAGTTCCCGCAGCAGCGAAGTGATCCATGCCGGCATCTACTACCCTTCCGGTTCTCTCAAGGCCCGCCTCTGCGTCCGGGGCGCGGCGCTGCTCTATGAATTCTGCACGGCCAACCGCATCTTGTTCAGTCGGATAGGCAAGGCCATCGTTGCCGCTTTCCCTGAGGAGGAACCCTCCATTGCAGACCTCTATAGCAGGGGAATGGATAACGGGGTCGAGGCCCTCAAGATGCTCGACAGAAAAGAGCTTCTGGCCAGAGAGCCCCATGTCGGGGGAACGAGCGCCCTGTATTCTCCCAATACCGGGATTGTCGATTCCCACCAGATAGTCAAGCGGCTCGAGGCCTTCTGCCTGAACAGCGGTGTTACCATCATGTACAGATCACCCGTTATCGGCCTTGAAAAACAGCGCCACGGCTTTGTCTGTACCGTCGAACACCCCGATCGTTCGCTCTACTCCTTCTCTTCGGATATCGTTATCAATGCAGCGGGTCTCGATTCCGCGCACGTGGCTTCTCTCGCAGGGATCGATATTCACCGATCGCGCTACCGGATCTTTCCGGTAAAAGGGGAGTATTTCCGGGTCACCGGGGGAAAACACCGTCTAATCCATGGGCTCGTCTATCCGAGCCCGGAGAAGAACCTCACGGGACTCGGCATTCATGCGACAAAAGACCTCGCCGGCGCTCTCAGGCTCGGCCCGAATGCATTCTATGTCGATAGCCTTGATTTCGCTGTAGACCCGGACCATGCCCGCGACTTCTATTCAGGCACCCGCGACCTGCTGCCCTTTTTGAATGAAGAGGATCTCGAGCCCGACATGGCGGGGATCCGCCCCAAGCTCCAGGAACCAGGCTGCGCGTTTCGGGATTTCGTCATAAGCCATGAGGCACCCCTAGGCCTGCCCGGTCTGGTCAATCTCATCGGCATCGAGTCCCCCGGGCTCACCTCATGCCTGGCTATCGGAGAGTATGTCGAGGCTATGCTCAAGGAAGATGCCCTGCTCTAGCGCAGGGTAAATACGGTTTCCCCCGCAACGAGAGTCCGAACGACCCTGCCGGTGAACTCCTCGCCGATGAAGGGCGAATTTTTTGATTTCGATTCGATGACCTCTTCGGTGAAGCACCACCTGGCCCGGGGATCGACAAGGATAATGTCGGCCCTCGACCCGACACTGAGATCGCCGCCATCTATGCCGAGAATGCGGGCGGGATTCATTGTGACGCATGCCAGGAGCTTCATGAAGCCGATCCCCTGCTCCAGGTGGATCTTCATGATCCCCGGCAGCAGGGTCTGCAGTCCGATGATGCCGAACGGAGCCAGGTCGAAATCGAGATCCTTCTCGTCCCGGGCGTGGGGTGCATGATCTGTCGCAATGCAGTCGATCACCGAGTCCCTCAAGCCCTCGATCAGGGCCCGCCTGTCGGGTTCCCCCCTCAGGGGAGGATACATCTTTGCATTGGTATCATAGCTGCGTACCCGCTCCTCGGTGAGCAGGAGATGATGGGGCGTCACATCGCACGTGACCCTGACGCCCTGCGCCTTGGCCTGTTTTATGATCTCTATGCCTCCCTGCGTCGAGACATGAGTGATGTGTATGGGAACACCGGTATAGAGAGAAATTAGGACATCCCGGGAGACCATGACATCTTCCGAGACAGCGGGAAGACCTGGCAGGCCGAGCCGGGACGAGAGCGTCCCTTCGTTCATGACGCCGGAGGCACATAAATTTTTGTCCTGGCAGTGGGAAATCACGGGCAGGCCGAAGGTTGCTGCGTATTCCAGGGCCCTTCTCAATATGGCGGAATCCTCGATGGGCTGGCCGTCATCAGAGATTGCCACGATCCCGGCCTCCTTCATCAGACCGATCTCGGCGAGTTCTTTGCCCTTCTGGCCCTTTGTCACCGCGCCGACCGGAAGGATTCTCACCGGGGAGACCCGCTGCGCCTTCTCTCTGATGTAGTTGGTAACCGAGGGGTTGTCATTGACCGGATCGGTATTGGCCATGCACGCAAGCGTTGTCACCCCTCCAGCCGCTGCAGCACGGCCTCCCGAAGAGAGGTCTTCCTTGTACTCGAGGCCCGGATCCCGCAGATGGACATGCAGGTCGATGAGTCCGGGCAGAACCCACAATCCAGCAGCATCGATGATCTCGCCGTCATGCTCAGGACTTCCTCCGGGATATACGCCTGCAATACGCCCGTCTATAATATGGAGATCTCCCGTTACCTCTGTGTTGTTTGCCGGATCAAAAATCAATCCACCTCTAATCCACATTGATCGATCCTCCTAGCGACAGGTACAGCAGCGTCATCCTGATGGCCACCCCGTTTTCCACCTGGTCGAGAATGATCGACCGGGCGCTGTCCGCCGCATCATGGGTGATCTCGACGCCGCGGTTCATCGGGCCGGGGTGCATAATCACGGCATCGGGCTTCATCTTTTCCACCCGTGCCCTGTTCAGTCCGTAGAAAAACGAGTATTCCCGCTCCCCGGAAAAGAACTGCTGGTGCAGCCGCTCCCTCTGTACCCGCAGCATCATGACGACATCGGCTTCGGGGAGCACCGGGTCGAGTTTCGTGGAGACCTCCACGTCCCACGTCTCGATTCCCGGCGGGAGCAGGGTTTTCGGGGCTACGAGCACCACCTGCGCCCCGAGCTTCCGCAATCCGTACACATTCGACCTGGCCACCCTCGAGTGCATGATATCACCGACAATGGCCACCTTCAGACCCTCTATCCGGCCGAAATGCTCCTTCATGGAGTACATGTCGAGCAGGGCCTGGGTTGGATGCTCGTGATAACCGTCGCCTGCATTGATTACCGAGCAGGGGAGCAGTTCGGCCATCTTCCTGGGGATCCCCGCGTAGGGGTAGCGAATGACAATGCAGTCTGGGGCCATGGCCATGACGTTGTACGCGGCATCCATGATGGTCTCGCCCTTTGAAAAGGATGACCCCGATGCCGACAGCGCCGTCGTATCCGCACTCAGGCGTTTTGCTGCAAGCTCAAAGGACAGCCGCGTCCTCGTGCTCGGCTCATAGAAGAGCAGCACCACGGTTTTTCCTCTCAGCGCAGGAACCTTTTTGATATCCCGCCTTGAGATCTCCTTAAAGGAGGCAGTCATGTCCAGTATGGTGTTGATCTCGTCGGCCTTGAGATCCTGGATGGCAATGAGGTCCTTGTAGGGCCAGCTCATCTCTTCACCTCGCTTATGACTATATCGATGATGGAGCGCTCATCTTCGGATGCCTCGAGTTTGATGATCTTCTCTGCCGGGAGATCGATGGTCTTCCCGACAAAATCGGCCTGTATGGGAAATTCCCGGCCGCTCCGGTCGAAGAGCACCATGAGATATATCCTCCTGGGTCTCCCCAGGTCTACGATATGATCAATTGCAGCGCGTACCGACCGGCCGGTATGCAATACATCATCCACGAGGATGATGGCCTTGTCATCCACGGAAAACGGTATGTCCGTACTGCGGACCTCGGGATAAAACCGCATCCTCGAAAGATCGTCCCGGTACAGGGCAATATCCAGTGCACCGAGCGGTATGTGCTTGCCGATTCTCGCTTCGAGCAGTCTCACCACATTTTCCGCAACCAGCAACCCCCCGCTGCGTATCCCGATAAATACGACCTCATCCCATTTCTCGATCATATTCATGAGCGTGTTCGTCAGATCACGCAGCATCCCTTCTATGTCTTTGGAACTATGGGGTATGTCCACCATGCGTCTCTCCTAATGCACCAGATCCCCGAGACGGCTCAAGCGGATCCAGTGCACCGTGCTGTCCCAGGAAAAATAGATGATCAATGCCTTCCCTTTGATGTTCTCAATGGGAACCTGCCCCCAGAATCTGCTGTCATAGCTCTGGTCTCTGTTGTCTCCCATGACAAAGCAATGTCCGGGCTCCACAACCACCGGTCCGAAGTTGTCCCTGACCTTTCCCTGTCCCTGGGACAGGATGAACGGATCGGTATACTTCTCATAGGGGATCTTGTAGCGCTCGCCGTTGACATAGACCTTTTTCTCCTTGATCTCTATCGTATCACCGGGAAGGCCGATTACCCGTTTTACAAAATCCATGGCGTGGTTCCCCGGAAACGTGAATATCACGATATCGCTCCGATTGGGGACCAGGTCTTCACCCCAGAGTTTTCTGGTCGTGAACGGGATGGTCAGGCCGTAGTTATACTTGGTTGCGAGGATGTGATCCCCCTTGAGCAGGGTATCTTCCATGGAGGAAGAGGGGATGCGGTATGCCTGGAGCACGAATGCCCGTATGATCATGGCAATGATAAAGGCCACCACGAGCGCCTCGGCCCAATCCCTCGCTACACTTTTGGTTTTTTCTTTGGTCAATGCCTGCTCCTTTCCCGATAGAATGACACCAAACGCCTGCGCCCGGGTTCATACCACTGGCGCGGCGCTTTGTGCTTTTCCTGGTTCCTTCTTTATCAAAATATTGCGTTTTACTCTAGGTGATTCCTTCACCCCCCGGGGATTCCCGGTCCACAAGGGCCCAAGAGTAATCGCCTTCTCCCCGGAAGCAGAGCCAATCCCCTGTCGGATGCCAGCCGGCAGGGGTTATGCCTGGCCCGATTTCCTGTACTCCAGGAGATATTCCTTGATGTAGTTCTGCAGGGAAATCTGCCAGGGGGGCAGGACCTTTCCGGTAATCTCGGTGAATTTTCTCGTGGTCAGTATGCTGTTTTTCGGCCTGGGAGCAGGTCGCGGGAACTCCTGTGTGCCCACAGGAAGTACCTGCGTGCCCATTTCCATAAGTTCAACGGCCTTCTTCGCGAGGTCATACCAGGTGGCCCGCCCCCGATTGCAGACATGGAATATCCCCCGGGCGTCATGCTCCATGAGCAGGCGTACGGCCCTGGCAAGATCCTTCGAATACGTGGGCGATCCCCGCTGATCGTTCACAACCCTGATCGTATCCCGCTCAGAGGCTATCTTGAGGATGGTAGACACGAAGTTCTTTCCGTAGGGGCCGAAGAGCCATTGGGTCCGCACGATGATATAGTCATCCATCGTGCCCTGCACCGCCTCTTCACCGGCCAGCTTGGTCCTGCCGTAGACGCTCAGTGGCCGGGGGATGTCATCCTCGCTGTAGGGCTCTGTCTTCTCTCCGTCAAAGACATAATCGGTGCTGATATGAACGAGCCTGGTGCCGCAGAGTTTGCAGGCCCTCGCAAGGTTCCCCGGCGCCTGTGCGTTCAGCGAAACGGCCCGCTCCTCATGCTCCTCGCACCCATCGACATCCGTATATCCGGCACAGTTGACGAGCCAGTCCGGCCGTTCCGCTCTCAGGAAACACTCGACCGCATCCATATCCGTAATATCGAGTTCGCAGGCACCAGGACTCACGTCTGTTTCAATGACTTCATCCCCGCGGGCGGCACAGACACGTACCACCTGATGTCCCAGCAACCCCTTCGCACCGGTAACGACAAGTTTCATCGCTGTCCATACATCCTTTCGTAATAATCCCGATAGGTCCCCGAGAGTATCCGCTCCCACCAGGGCTTGTTTTCCAGATACCAGTCTATGGTCTTCCTGATCCCGGTCTCGAAGTCAACCCTCGGCAACCAGCCCAGCTGCGCCTCTATCTTGGAGAAGTCCATTGCATAGCGGAAATCATGGCCCGGCCGGTCTTTTACGTAGCGTATGAGCTCATCTGGCCTGCCCAGGTGCGCCAGGATACTCCTGACGATCTGAATATTCTCCTGCTCGGCATCTCCCCCCATGTTGTATACCTCGCCGCAGCAGCCCTGTTCGGCGACCAGGACGATTCCCCTGCAGTGATCCTCGACATGAATCCAGTCACGCACGTTCTTTCCGTCGCCGTACACCGGGAGTTCCCGTTCATGATACGCATTGACCACCATCAGGGGGATGAGCTTTTCCGGGAACTGGTAGGGTCCGTAGTTGTTGGAGCACCGGGTGATCACGGCATCGAGGCCATAGGTCTTGATATAGGCCCGCACCATCAGATCCGCGGCAGCCTTGGAGGCCGAGTACGGGCTGTTCGGTGCCAGGGGCAGGTCTTCGCGGAACCGCCCGTGGCTACCGAGGCTTCCGTAAACTTCATCGGTGGAGACCTGTAGGAATTTTTTCACCTTATGTTTCACGGCAGCGTCAAGGAGAACCTGGACCCCGATCACGTTTGTCCGCACAAAGACCCCTGAGTCTAAAATGCTCCGGTCCACATGGGATTCTGCCGCCAGATTCATGACGATATCGAATTCATGGGCCTGAAAAACCCGTTCAACCGCTGCGGGGTCTGTTATGTCGCCACGGACAAAGGTGTATCTTCCGGGATACGCCTCGGCGAGATCCATGGTGTTTTCCAGGTTTCCGGCATAGGTGAGAAGATCGAGATTCACCACTTTCCAGCCGGGTTTTTCTTTAAGGATATACCGCAGGAGGTTTGTCCCGATAAACCCGCACCCGCCGGTGATTAAGACCTTTGTCATAGACCTGCTCCTTTGATGAGACGGGCTACCCTATCTTGTTTGCCCCTGTCTTGGCCACCATGGTGCCGGCGCGCAGCAGCGATTCGATGGTTCCTGCATCGGTCCACCAGCCATCCAGGACCGACCAGTCCATGGTGCCGGCTTCGATGTATGCGTTGTTCACATCGGTGATCTCCAGTTCTCCCCGCTGGGACGGCTTGAGTCCGCCGATGATATCGAATACCCGGGAATCGAACATGTAGATTCCGATCACTGCATAGTTGCTCTTGGGTTCTTTGGGCTTTTCCTCGATGCGCACGATCCGGTCCCGTTCAAAAACCGGGACCCCGAAGCGCTCAGGGTCCGGGACCTCTTTGAGCATGATCCTCGCACCGCCCCCCTGAGCCTTGTATGCCCCTACCGCCTCGATAATATTTTTCTCGATGATATTGTCTCCCAGGACAACGCAGATCGGCCGGCCTTCCGCGAAGGCCTCCGCAAGGCTCAGGGCCTCGGCGATGCCGCCTTCGCCTTCCTGGTAGGCATAGTGGATGCGGTTGAGCCCGAAGTCCTTCCCATTGCCCAGCAACCTGAGAAAATCTCCTGCATTATTCCCCCCGGTTACCACCATGACCTCCTTGATGCCTGCGTTCGTGAGGGCCTCTATGGGATAGTAAATCATGGGTTTGTCATACACCGGAAGCAGATGCTTATTCGTAACCTTTGTCAGCGGAAACAGCCTGGTACCGAGACCGCCGGCGAGAACGACGCCTCTCATCTCGCAATCCTCCTGTCCATATCATTTTTGTCTCGTATTTCCATGAATCCCTTTTTCACGTTTCGGGTATCTCCGTCGTTCGTCGGCCCCGGAGGCATGGCGTGAAACCGGCTGCCCCTTCAAGACCTCTAATATTCGACTCCTACCAGGTACAACCCCTGCGGCGGAGCAGTAGGACCGGCACAGGACCTGTCCTTCTTGGCCAGTATCTGCTTCATCTCCTCCGGCACAAGCGTGCCCTTCCCGATTAACAACAACGTCCCGACAATATTCCTTACCATATGCCGCAAGAAGCCGCTACCCTGGATATAGAAGAACAGCTTGTGCCCATGGGAAAAGACCTCCGATGCCAGTATTGTCCTCTGCGTGGTCTTCACCGATGACCCGGCACCCATGAAAGAGCTGAAATCGTACTCCCCCCGCAGATATGAGGCAGCGCGCTGCATGGCTTCGATATCGAGGGGTTCTTTGACCTGGAGGGCATATCTCGACAGAAAGGGGCTGCTTACGGCCGATGTGTCAATTATATAGACATATTTCTTGGATCGCGCCATAAATCGGGCATGAAAGGCAGGGCTCACCTCCTCCACCGATATCACGGCTATCTCGTTGGGAAGCTTCGAGTTCAGAGCCCTCAGGAGCCCGTAAGTGGGAATCGATGAGCTGGTATGAACGTTGACCACCTGGCCTAAGGCGTGAACACCGGTATCGGTACGTCCCGATGCATGGGTCCGTGCCTTGTGCCCCAGGATTTTTTCCAAGACGTCTTCGAGCGTTTCCTGAACCGTCCTGACCCCTGGCTGAACCTGCCACCCCATGAATCCCGCACCGTCATAGGATAAGATGATCTTGATATTCCTCGAATCAGGCATTGTTTTTGCTTTCAACTATATGAAAAAAAGAGGTAGAGGCAAGGAAAATCATGATATCATTTGAATTGAGGAGTTTTCGGCGTACGTATTTTCCCATGAACATCACCTGCAAAGTGGGAGATGAACGGGTTCGGGGAATAACGTCAGACATTTCTCCCAAAGGATTCTGCCTGGAAGTTCCTACCCCGCGAATCAAGATGTGTCTGCTCGAGGCCCTGAACAAAGATGTAATCCTGCAGGTCGAAAATGTACTCATCTATGGCTCCATCCGGTGGTATACCATAGAGGGAGACCGGTATCGCATCGGCATCAGCATCAGCAAGGGTCATCTCCCGACGTGGAAAAGGCTCCTGGCTGAAGCGACCGGCCTCGTGGTCAGTTCCGGGATGAATCACGTGCAGGCATGATGCTATAACAGCGTCTCGGTGTTCATTTCACCCTGCTTCATCTTCCCCAGAGAAACCACGGTGATCTGGTCTAATACGAAGATGTCGTTTGCAAGGGCAACGATATCGTCCATGCTCACCGCCTGTATGTTGTCGATCACCTCTTCGACGGTGACCTCCCGGTTATAGTACATCTCATTCTTGGCAAGTGACGACATGCGGCTGATCGTGCTCTCTCTCGACAGGAGGAGGTTCCCCTTGATCTGGGTCCTCACATCCTCGAGGCTGACATCTCCGAGATCCCCGTGCCGTAATCGGTTCATCTGCCTGCCGATGACCTCGATGGTCTTATGGATATTCTTCGGGGTCGCGGCTGCATACATTCCCAGGACTCCGCAATCGCGGTATGAACTCAGGTACGAGTATATGGAGTAGACCAGCCCGAGCTTTTCCCGTGCCTCCTGAAACAGCATGGAGCTCATGGATCCCCCGAGCACGGTGTTGAGCACGATATAGGTCCATCGCCGCTCATCGTTCATGGCGGCCCCGGTCGCTCCCAGGGTGATGTGTACCTGTTCGATATCTTTGTAATAGGCCTTTTTGCTCCCCGTCTGAAGGCGCGGGGTCCCGTTGTCCTGCGGCAGCACCTGCCCGCGACGATCGCCGAATTGTTTCCCGGCAAAATCAACGAGCCGCTCATGGTCTACATTGCCGACTGCGGAAACGATGATGGAAGGAGGAACGTAGAAGCTCTCCAGGAAGCCCCTGACCTGCTCCCTGCTGAAGGCACCCACGGTCTCTGTTGTTCCCAGGATGGACGTGCCCAGGGGAGAATCGTGAAAAAAGGCCTCGGCAAAGAGATCCGTGATGTAATCATCCGGGGTGTCTTCCGTCATCCGGATCTCCTGGAGCACGACATCCTTTTCCTTTTCCACCTCTTCGGGATCGTTGAGGGAATTCAGGAAGAGATCGAAGAGGATATCGGAGCCCGTCTCGAGATGTTCATCGAGAACCTTGGTGTAGTAGACCGTATATTCCTTGGAGGTCTGGGCATTGAGCATCCCGCCCAACGCGTCGATCTCCCGTGCTATCTGGCTTGCGCTCCTCTTTGATGTGCCCTTGAAGAGCATGTGTTCGGTAAAATGGGCGATGCCAAGTTGATCAGCGGGGTCTTGTCTCGACCCCGCGTTTACCCATACACCTAACGAAACGGATCGAACACCGGGCATGCGCTCGGAGAGGATTCGTACGCCGTTATCAAGGACAGTGGAAGTAACCATGAAGTATCAACGACTGGTATCGCTGAGAGCTTCTTTCCGGCTGAGTCGAACCTTCCCCGTCTTGCTGTCTATGCCGATGACCTTGACAAGAATCTCATCGCCTTCCCGGACAACATCCCTGACGTTCTGAACCCGCTCGTTGGCGAGCTGAGAGATATGCACCAGGCCGGACTCTCCGGACGGGAAATCAACAAATGCGCCGAAATCCATTATCTTGGCTACCTTGCCGCTGTACACCCGGCCGAGCTCGAGTTCTTCCGTGAGGATATTGATCATGTCGACAGCCATCTTTGCATGATCCTCGTCAGGGGAAAAGATATCCACCCGTCCGGAATCGTCGATCTCTATCTTCGTGTCGGTCTTGGTTGTAATCTCTTTGATCATCTTGCCGCCTGGGCCGATAATATCACGTATCTTGTCGGGATTGACCTGCAGCGTGTATATCCTCGGGGCATACGGTGATATCTCTCCCTTCGGTGCGCTGATGGTCTCGTTCATCTTTGACAGGATCGAGAGTCTCCCGATTCGTGCCTTTTCGAGCGCCTCACCGAGCACCTCGCCGGGGATTCCTGATATCTTGATGTCCATCTGGAGTGCGGTTACCCCGTCAGAGGTCCCTGCAACCTTGAAGTCCATATCTCCCAGATGATCTTCATCTCCCAGGATATCCGTCAGGATCATGTAATCATCATCTTCCTTGATGAGGCCCATGGCAATACCCGCAACGGGCTTCTTTATAGGGACTCCGGCCTCCATCAGAGACATGGACCCTCCGCACACGGTAGCCATGGAGGATGATCCGTTGGACTCCAGGATCTCCGACACGAGCCGTATGGTGTAAGGGAACGACCCCTCGTCGGGCAAAACCTGGCTCAGCGCCCTCTCTGCGAGGTTGCCGTGACCGATCTCCCGCCGGCTTGGCCCCCTGAGCATTCTCACTTCGCCCACACTGAACGGGGGGAAGGAGTAGTGCAGCATGAAGGATTTCGTCGTCTCTCCGAGCAGCGTCTCAACCCGCTGTTCATCCCGCGGGGTTCCCAGTGTGGTTGTTGCCAGCGCCTGGGTTTCTCCCCTGGTGAACAGGGCCGAACCGTGGGTTCTGGGAAGGATTCCTATCTTGCAGTCGATCTTCCTGATATCGTCAAACCCTCTGCCATCAATCCTGACCTTCTTCTGCCTCATGATGCGCCGCAGGGTTTCTTTTTCCACCTTGGCAAGGGTCATCCCTACCAGGGCCAGTCTCTCTTCACCCTCATCCTTGAAGCGCTCCACTGTTTCTGTATGGAGCTGGCTCGTCAGGTTCTGGCGGTCCTGCTTCGTGTGGGTGCCTGATATGATCTGCTCGAAACGGTGCTCGGTCAGGGCCTTTATCTCGCTGTAGAGCGTCGGGTCCTCGGGGATCGGGGGAGCAGTCATCTTTTCTTTTCCAGCCACGGCCCGGAGTTCATCGATGGCTTCTATGACCTCGAGAATACGGGTATGGGCAAAGCTGATGCCGTCGAGAATCGTCTTCTCCGGCAGTTCCTTGGCCTCACCCTCCACCATGACGATGGCATCCCGCGTGCCCACAACGAGCAATTCCATCTGGCTCTTTTCCAGCTGGGCAACCGACGGGTCTATGACAAATTCACCATCGATCAAGCCTACCCGTGCCCCGCCGATGGGCCCATTGAAGGGGATGTTCGATATGTGCAGTGCGGCCGAAGCCCCGTTGATCGCAAGGACATCCGGTGTGCACTCGGGATCGGCAGAAAGCACCATTGCAATTACCTGCATCTCGTTACGGAACACCTTCGGGAACAGCGGTCGAATCGGTCGGTCAATGCACCGCGCAGTGAGAATCTCCTGCGTGCCGGGCCTGCCGTCTCTCTTGATGAAGCCGCCTTTGATTCTGCCGGCAGCATAGCTCATTTCCTGATATTCCACGACAAGGGGAAGGAAATCGATGCCTTTTCGCTCTTCCTTGGATACCGTGGCGGTTACGAGAACAACACTGTCTCCCTGATAGACGAGAACAGATCCATCCGCCTGTCTCGCAACGTCGCCTACCGAAAAGATGAGCGGTTTACCTTTTCCTTTTGCTTCTACTTTCATAGTATACCCTACTTCCGGAGATTGAGTGCTTGCAACAACTCCCGGTACCGCTTTACATCACGGTCCTTTATGTAGTTCAGCAATCTTCTCCTCTGTCCTACCAGCATCAAGAGGCCTCTCCTGGAATGATGATCCTTGCCGTGGATCTTGAAATGCTCGGTAAGGTGATTGATCCGTTTTGTCAAAAGCGCGACTTGTACATCCGGAGATCCGGTATCAGACTCGTGCCTTTTGAAATTACCCATGATCTCCTGTTTTTCTTCTATGCTTAAACCCACTGCTTTTTCCTCCTAATCAGCGTACTCCTTTTGTCTGCCTATCTTTGCTATTATGTGCCATTGGTTGTTAACACACCCTTGATTCTGCTGTAAATAGCTAATACGGGCGAAATCCTCGTTCGATATACCCCCAGATGCCGCCGCATGGCTGCGCCTTCGCAACACAGAGCAATTGCATGTCGGCATTGACCAGTGCAACATGGTTCCCATCCTTGGCCTCAACCTCGTCAAGCATCCAGGAAACCTGTATGGGGTTGCCGTCTAAAATCCCTGCCTCTCCGGTGCGGGTAACCCGTACCTTGGGGATGTGCAGCGCCTGTGAAAGGGGGATCACCACATCTTCTCCCCTGGCGACCTTGTCCATCAGGCCCTCGATGCTCAGGGCATCATCTACATGGAACCCTTCAGACCTGAACCGCCTGAGCTCGCGCAGGTATCCTCCACAGCCGAGATATTTCCCCAGATCACGGGCAATGGAACGGATGTAGGTGCCCCGGGAACAGACCATCCTCGCCACCATCCAGTCCGGTCCCCAGTCGAGAATGTCTGCCTTTTCGATGTAGATCTGCTTTGAACGAGGCTCCACCTCCTTGTTCGCCCTCGCGAGCTTATACAGGGGCTTCCCGTTCAATTTCTGGGCACAATACCGGGGCGGGACCTGGTCGATCCATCCCCTGTTTTCACGAAACCAGGTCTTGGCCATCTCAATATCGATGGAAACATCGGCAAAGTGTTCAATGGGTGCGCCGGTCAGGTCATCGGTGTCGGTAAACATCTCAAACCCGATCGTGGCGACATACTCTTTTTGATGTTCATGCATGAAGGGCAGCAGCTTTGTTCCCTGGCCCACACCCATGCACAGGAGGCCCGTTGCAAAGGGATCGAGCGATCCGAAATGTCCTGCCCTCTTGCTCTTGAGAATCGCCATTACCCGATCCACGGCCTTTCGGGAGGTGATATCCTTTGGCTTGTCGATGAGAACTACCCCTTGTTTACCCACTTCACTCCTTCCTCGAGTACCTCTTCGATGAGTTCGTTGGGCCTTCCTTTCAGGGTAAAGCCCGCAGCCTTTCCATGGCCTCCGCCACCAAATACCTGTGCCGTATGGAGAGCGGCCTCGGTGGTTTTGCTCCTCATGGAACAGTGCACGGTATCCGGGTTCAGCTCCTTGAGGAAGATAACGAGCTCGGCACCGGCCAATGATGCCATCTCTTCCACGATACCTGCCGCATCATCGGGTTTCGCCTTTATCTTCTTGAGTTCATGGAGGCTGATATAACTGCCGTAAACGCCATCGGACATGATCATCCTGTCCATGACCGTGCAGAGAACCTGATAAAACATGATCGACTTGCTCCTGCGCAGCTTGTAGGCGATGCTGTGGGGATCAGCCCCTGCCCGGGTGAGCTCGTGGGCGATCCTGAACACCCGGGGCGTCGTGTTTGAATGGATGAACCCCCCGGTATCTCCGAAAATTCCCAGATACAAATTGGTGGCAATCGCCGGGGTGAGCTCTATTTCCAGCGCGTGCAGGAGGTCGTACACCATCTCCGATGCGGAGGACTTGCGGGGATCTATCCAGCACGCCTTTCCCTCCTTGTGCTCTGCCCGGTGATGATCAACGATAACGATCTCGCCGCGGGGGTGAATGCCGCCCAACATCTTCACATCGGAGACATCCAGGAGAATGGATATCTGGGGATTCACATTTTTTTGGTACTTCGGCGCAGGGGTAAAGAGCAACGAATCGGGTATGGGCGTAGGATACACGAGGCGGACCGTCTTGCCCAGAGAGAGCAGCCCATATGCCAGGGCCCTGGAGGAGCCCACGGCATCCTCATCCGGGCCTTCGTGGGTTATTATCTCTATCCGGTCGTTGTCTCTGATGATTTCAGCTATCCGGTTCTTCATCTTTTTCCAGATCGTCGAGTATTCCGTCTATCTTCGCCCCATAATCAAAAGAGGCATCATAGGTGAACATGAGGGCTGGGACATTTTTCATTCGCAGGACCTTGTGCATTTCGTGGCGGAGAAACCCAGCCGCACTTTCAAGGCCAATCTGGGCCTGATCCTTCTTCTCGCTGTCAAGGATACAGTAGAACACCCGGGCCTGCTTTAAATCCAGGCTCACGTCGACCCCGGTGATCGTCACGCCCTCCACCCGGGGATCCTTCACCCTGCGCGGCAGGAGTTCGGCGATGGTCTGTGCGACAAGATCCCCCACCCGGGCCTGTCTCTTCGTCACCAGCTTCATATATGCATGATCTCCGTTTTGCTGTCCAAGATCTCCACATCCGGGGCTTCGGCAAGGAACAGCTGTATCTTGTCCATGACCGCATTCACATACCCCGCATCATTGCTGGTAAGGGCAATGCCCAGGGTGGCTGCCTGCCACTTGTCCTGGTCATCGACCTCGGCAATGGATATATTCATCCTGGACAAACGGTCTTTCAGGGACTTCAAGACCTTGCGTTTCTCTTTGAGTGATTGTGCTCCCATAATCCTCAGCCTGACCTCAAGGGCGCCAACTACCACGTCGGTTCGGTCTCCACTTTCTTCTGGGAGTAGACTTCGATAAAATCTCCGACCTTGATATCATTGAAGCTCCCCAGGCCGATGCCGCACTCGTAGCCTACGGAAACCTCTTTCGCGTCGTCCTTGAAGCGCCTCAGAGATTCAACTTTTCCCTGGTATATCAAGACATTATTCCTGATAAGTCGTGCCTGGGCGCTCCGCACGATCGTGCCCTCGGTCACCATGCACCCGGCAATTATCCCGATCTTGGGAACCTTGAAGAGGTCGCGCACCTCGGCCCTGCCCTCTACAACCTCTTCATATACCGGCTCAAGCATGCCCCGCAGTGCCTGCTTGATGTCCTCGATGAGGTCGTAGATGATGGTGTAGAGCTTAATGTCGACATTATACTTCTTGGCAAGCACCCTCGCCTTCGGTTCCGGCCTCACGTTGAAGCCCACGATAATGCCCAGAGACGTTGAGGCGAGCAGCACATCGTTCTCGGTAATGCCTCCGACGGCGGAATGGATCACGTTGATGCGGAGATCTTCTCCTGCATCGATGCCCCGTACCGACCCCTCGATGGCCTCGACCGTGCCGTGCACATCTCCCTTGATGATGAGGTTGAGCTCTTTGAGCTTCCCTTCCTGGACCTGGCTGTAGAGGTCTTCCAGGGTGACCTGCCCCTTGGGCTCCTGGCTCTGCTGACGGGCGAGCTCTTCATTCTCGCCAAGGTAGGAGATGATGTCCTTTGCCTTCTTCTCATTCGGGACGACAAAGATCGTGTCACCGGCTGAAGGAAGTTCGTTCAGCCCGATGATCTCCACCGGGGTGGCAGGCCCGGCCACGGTTATCGGTTTTCCCCGGAAATCGTATATGGCCCGCGCCTTTCCCCACGTGTTGCCGACGACAAAGACATCGCCGGGTTTCATCTCTCCATGCTGGATAAGTATGGTCGACATGGGACCGCGGTTTTTGTCGAGCTTCGATTCCAGGACAACACCCCGTGCACCGCCCTTGGGATTTGCCTTCAGGTCGAGTATCTCCGCCTGGAGCAATATCATCTCGAGGAGATCCTCGATCCCGGTATGCTTTTTCGCCGAAACATCCACGAAGATGGTGTCTCCGCCCCAGTCTTCGGGGACGAGCCCGATCCCGGAGAGCTGCTCTCTGACCCGCATCGGATTGGCGTTGGGTTTATCGATCTTGTTTACCGCAACGAGTATGGGGATCTTTGCGGCCCGGGAATGGTTTATGGCCTCCCTTGTCTGGTCCATAACCCCGTCGTCGGCGGCCACGACAAGGACGACAAAGTCCGTTGCCTGTGCGCCCCTTGACCTCATGGAGGTAAAGGCTTCATGTCCGGGGGTATCGATAAAGGTGATGAGCTTGCCCCTGCAGGTCGCCTGGTAGGCACCGATGTGCTGGGTAATCCCACCGGATTCGCTGTCTATGATATTTTCTTCCCTGATGGCATCGAGCAGGGACGTCTTCCCGTGGTCGACATGTCCCATAACCGTGACCACCGGGGGTCTCGGGAATAACTCCTCAGGTTCAAAGGCTGGCGTGCTGAAATAGGTCTCCTTGATCTCGTCCCGGGCCTCTTCTGCCTCGAAGCCCAATTCCGTTGCCACGAGCAAGGCTTCTTCCTGACTGATGTACTGGTTCTGGGAAGACATGACGCCGAGAGACATGAGGGTTTTTATGACATCGGTCACCTTTAACCCCATTTCCTTGGCGAGATTGAGGACCGTAATGCTCCTGCCGAGACGAATCTTCTTTTTCTTTCCAGAGGACAACAGTGCCGCCCGCTTGTCCTTTTTCTTCTTGAGTTTCTTACCGTAGGCCGTGCGGCCGGAGCCGTAGAGATCCGTTTGCGTGTATACCTCTCGTTCTTTTTCCTTGGGTTTCTTGGGCTTCTTTACCCCGGCCCGGGCGTGTTTCGCCTCTTCGCTCTCGACCTCTACCGCCGCTACTTCTTTGACCTTTTTCCCTTTTTTCTTTTCCTTTTTCTTTTCTTCTTTCTTCTCTTCTTCAGACTGGGTCACAGCGGGCTTAACGGCCGCCTCTTCGACTACTGCCTCTTTGGGTGTCGCCGCTGCCTCCACCGCCGGGACCGGTATCTCGGCTGGCGGTTCTACTGCCCGGACTGCAGCTGCAACCTCAGGTTCTTTTTCTTCCTCTTTCTCTTCTCGGGGCTCTTCAGCCGTTGTTTCTTCTGCAGCTTCAATCTCTATGGTCTCGGGCGTCGCACGCAGCTCTTCGGGTTCTTCGCCGGTTTCGACCGCTGCAACCCCAGCCGCTTCTTCGGCTTCCGCTTCCGGTTCTTTCAGGGATTCATCCGCCTGGGGCGACGGGGGGCTGACTCGGGCTCTGCGCCTGATGACGTTGGCACTGACACGCTTTTCAACGTAGGTCTCCTGCTCAGATGGTTCGTCCTGCTTTTCCGTCTCTTTCAGGACCCGCTTCTTGATCCTCTCAATATCGTGAACATCGACCATACTCATGTTGTTTTCAACAGAGATTGCCAGGTCTTTTGCAACCTTGAGCAACTCCCTTGCATCGATGGACAATTCTTTCGCCAACTCAAACACTCTCATTTTTTTCATAGTACCAGCCCCTTGGAAGACAGCCTTTCATACAGGCGAAGATACCTTTTCAATCGCGTAATCATCGGGAAGCTGTCATTCACAACAACAACGGCTGCTTCCTTCATACAATTACCCGGTATATCAAATACTTCAGACCCGCTTTCCTGTGCGGCTGCATGAACGTTCTCCCTTTGCCCCGGGTGCATCCCGCCGTTTACGACGACAATATCTCCCTTGCGGAGATTGTCTATCCTCCCGGCATCATCGAGATGCCGGCGTGTTCTTACCAATTCTATATGCTGCGCGATGGAGTCGCAAAGAGTCACCAGGATCCCCCGGTAGAGGTCATGGATCTGTTCGTCGTCTCGGAAGTGTTTTCTCCCTTTCCTGTTCTTGAACGCACGATTGAAACAACCCCCGTCAGGGCACAGGTACATGCCCCTGCCCGGCATGGTATGCATGCCGTCAAAGGCTATCTGGAAGGACGGTAAGAGGACCAATCTTAAAAGCTCCTTTTTCTGCCGCACTCTTCTGCAACCGATACACTGTCTCTGCGGTTCACCACTATGCCTCACTCTCTCCCACCGACGCCTTTTCAATCAACTTTTTTGCCAATGACTCATCTATCCCTTCAAATTCTATGAGATCCTCTTCCTTGGCCTTGGCCAGATCTTCTCTCGTTTTATATCCGGCCTCCATCAGCACCTCGGCCAGGGACTCGTCGATATCCTCCATGGTGCTCAGGGCATTCTTCTGCTCGGAGGAGACGATCTCTTCGGTATGCTCGGAATGGACATCGATCTTCCAGCCCGTGAGTTTTGCCACGAGCCGGACATTCTGCCCCTTGCGTCCGATGGCGAGACTGAGCTGATCATCCGCCACCACGACGTCCATGCTCCAGGCCGTCTTGTCAACGATGACCTTGGACACGCGGGCCGGGGACAGGGCATTGCATACAAAGCGAACCGGGTCCTCGGACCAGATAATGATGTCCTGCCGTTCGCCCTTCAACTCCTGTATGACGTTCTGAACCCGTGCACCCTTGACCCCCACACAGGTACCCACCGGGTCGACCTTGGCGTCATGGGACCTGACCGCAATCTTCGCCCGCACGCCCGGTTCCCGCGCAACGGCGACAACCTCAACGATCCCCTCGGTTACCTCGGGCACCTCCATCTCGTAGAGCTTTACCAAAAACTTCGGATGGGTCCTCGAGAGTTCTATCTGCGGTGCCCGTAATGATTTCGTCACATCGAGGATGAGGGCCTGGATCCTGTCCCCCCGGCGGAGGGTCTCCCCGGGGATCATCTCCTTCTCCCGCAGAATGGCCTCTGCCTTGCCGAGATTTACGATGGCATCCCGCCGGTCGAAACGGTGGACAAAGCCGGAGACAAGCTCCCATTTGCGGTCGATGAATTCATTGTAGACAGCATCCCGCTCGACCTCTTTGACCTTTTGTACGATCACCTGCTTTGCACTCTGTGCGGCGATACGACCCAATTTCGACGAGTCGAGCTTTTCTCCGAGCTCATCGCCGATCTGGCAATTGGGATCAAGTTCTCGGGCAGTCCTCAAGGATATCTGGGTGATAGGATCATCCACGTTCTCGGCTATTACCTTGAACTGAAAGACCTCCACCTCGTCAATCCCCGGATTATACTGAGCTTCAATGTTGTCATAGTCCCCGTACACCTTCTTTGCAGCGCTCTGAACAGCGGCCTCTACCACTTGAACCAAATCTTCCTGTCGAAGGCCTTTTTCCTTCACGATTAACTCTATGACCTTTGAAAGATTTAAAACCATACCTTCTCCCTAGAAATCAAATTCAAGATTGGCCTTAACAATATCTTGCATCTGAAGCAAAATCTCGGAACCGTCAACATCTAAAAGCACGCTATCTTCTGCCAATCCCCTGATAGTACCCCTCACTAGTCCATCTTTGGTGAGAACCTTGACCTTCCTTCCCGAAAAATGATCAAAGTCCCGCAGAGATTTCAGCCTGCGCGTGAGACCAGGAGATGAAATCTCGAGCCTGTACGATCCTTCGATGGGGTCCTGTGCGTCGAGAAGCATGCTCACCCGCCTATTCACGGCGACACAATCATCCAGGGTGACACCACCGGGCTTGTCAATGGTCAGACGCAACACACCCCCGGCAAAATCAAGCTCGATGAGGTCATACCCCATCAGCGCTATCTCGGATGAAACCATGTCGTTCACCCCTTGCAGTTTCGCCTTGTCTCGCATATGAAATAAAAAAGTGGGCTATCGCCCACTTTGTCCCCTCCCTCGTTTCCTGCTTACCGCTTCCCAAAACTCATTTGGAGCGGGCAACGGGATTCGAACCCGCGACATTCAGCTTGGGAAGCTGACACTCTACCAGCTGAGCTATGCCCGCACTGAATCATTTAATAGAATATGACCCTTTGTTTGTCAACTAATCTTTAGCTATTCTCCCTCATGGCCCTTCACAGCACGGTTCCCCGGTCATATGCGAGACTCGTGATAACCGGTCACGCCAAGGGCGGGAACTAATCCGGTACTATTTTCAGCAGCACCGATCGCTTTCTCGGCCCATCAAACTCGGCAAGGTAGATTCCCTGCCACGTCCCGAGCACCAGGGCACCGCTCTCCACAAAAACCGTCACGCTCGAACCGATGAGGCTCGCCTTCATGTGGGCGTCGGAATTGCCTTCGAGATGGCGGTAGTGGCCATTTTCCGGGATAAGGGAGCCCAGCACCGAAAGGATGTCTTCCTTTACGGTGGGATCGACATTTTCATTGATCGTAATCCCGCATGTCGTATGGGGAACATACACGAACACAACCCCTGAGGAAAAGTTCTCGCTCCGAAGCTGTGATTTTATGTGCGCGGTTATATCGATGAGCTGAACCCTCGAATTGGTCTTTACCTCTACTCTCTTTAACATATCCCTCCTCGAAACAGTTCTCCCGGCTCGGGTGAACCTCAGGCCGGGCCTCTGGATAAAAAAATCCTCCTGAAATTATCGCTCGTGGCTCGCGCCGCCTCTCCAGGGGAAACGCCCTTTATCCGTGCAAGCTCCTCAAGCGTGTGTTGCACAAACGACGGTTCGTTCCGCTTCCCGCGGTGAGGTACCGGGGCAAGATACGGTGCATCGGTTTCCACCAGCAGCGAATCAAGGGGACAAAAGCGAACAACCGCCCGCAGGGTGTCTGCATTTTTAAAGGTGACCACACCGGGGATGGACACGAGAAATCCGCGGTCGATGACCGTTCTCGCCAGGGCAATATCCCCCGAAAAGCAGTGAAAAACCCCGCCCGTGTCCCATCCCGCTGTCTCGTTCATGAGTCCTATGGATTGATCATGGGCCTGACGGTCATGTATCACAAGCGGGAGACCCAGCGCTCGAGCCAGATCGATATGCGCGGCAAAGAGCTCTTGCTGTTCGCGCAGGGTCTCCGGCGTCCTGTACAGGTCAAACCCGGTTTCCCCGATGGCAACAACCTCGGGGTACCCCGCCAGATCCGCAAGAGACAGGACGTCGTCTCTGCTGAATACGCCCGCCTTCTGGGGATGAATCCCCAGGGAGGCATAGAGTCCCGCAAACTGCCGCGCGGTCTGAACAGCACGCGCCGAATCGTCGGGATCGATACCCACCAGGAGCATTTCCCTCACCCCAGAAGCCAGGGAGCGGCTTAAAACCTCT
The DNA here is from genome assembly GCA_018434685.1 of Deltaproteobacteria bacterium. GTDB lineage: Bacteria > Desulfobacterota > Desulfomonilia > UBA1062 > UBA1062 > DSAD01. The sequence continues at coordinate 149,493 of JAHDOV010000004.1, read as the reverse complement.
TGGAGATCAAGCGTGAATTCATCGAAATGGAGGTGGTTATGCGAATCGCAGATACAGGGCTCACACGAGGCGTACGAGTTCATGGTGTATCCTCATATTGCCCGCGACGATCTCTCCGGCGGCCAGATCGATGCCTGCTCCGCAAAACGACGAGCATGTTCCCCCGGCCTCCGACAGGATAACGATCCCGGCAGCCATATCCCAGGGCCGCAGCCCCTCTTCCCAAAACCCGTCAAACCGTCCGCAGGCCACAAAGCACAGATCCAGGGCCGCAGATCCGAGCCGCCGGATCCCCTGAACCTCCCGGATAATGGTGGAGAAGCGGCCAATGATACGATCCATCCGGTCCGTAGCATACGGGAACCCCGTTACAACCAGGGCATCAACGAGTGTCTCGGCAGCGGAAACCCTGATCTTTTTCCCGTTGAGATACGCCCCGTTGCCGGCATGAGCCCAGAAGAGCTCCTTCGATATGGGATTATAGCACACCCCAATAAGCGGTTCCCCGTCTTTATAGACCGCTATGGATACGCAAAATATCGGGATCCCGTGGACGTAATTGACCGTCCCATCGAGTGGATCGATGTACCAGACATAGGGCGACGACTGTATTCTCGTCACCCCTTCTTCTGCGACCAGGGAATGGCCCGGATACCTCTCTTCGATCATGCTCACGATTAGATCTTGAGCTGCTCTGTCAACCTGGGTCACGAGGTCTATACGTCCCTTGTGCTCTACCTGAAGGTCTTTACCGAAGTGTTCGGCAAGATACCTTCCCGCCTTTTCTGCGGTATTTATAGCAAACTCTAACATAGCGACCCTTGCCAACGCGAAGAATTTTAGGTAACATAATAAACATGAATAATATATACAAGATAAAAAAATCGCTGAAGACTCCCATGATCCTGGCCACTCTCATCTCCATACCTGTCTTTGCCGATGTCGCCATGCGGGGAATGGACACGTCCATGCTCGTCATGGCCCTTACCCTCATGGTGCTCTTTTACCTGCTCACGATCAACAATATCCTGCGCAGGGTACGGATAACGGATTCGCTCGTGAGCATCTCGGGTATCTTCGGTTCCCGGCGCATCCCCGTAGGGGAGATCGTCTCCCTTGACGGCATGACCATGGGAACCCGCCAGTTCATGACCATCACCACGAAAAAGAGAAACTTTCTCATACCGAACAGTTTTGCAGATTTTTCTAGGCTCATCGGGGATATGATGGCGGTCACGCCTGAGGAAAAACAGGGGGGGGCTCTCCAATTTTTAAGGGATAATACCGTGGAGCGCAAGAGCGATATTGCCGGGGCATGGATCACCGTACTCCTGCTGGCCATTATCATTCTCGTGAGGTATTTTCCCCGATGACGGGACACAAACACGGTGACGTTCCAAGGTATAACCTTCTGAATTAATTTAATATATTAATTTCTCACAGAGAATGTTTCACGTGAAACTTTTTTATTCCTATTTCATTTTTTTTATGTTAGGTGTTCATGGTGTGTCCTAAAGTTATCAGTATATCTAATCAGAAGGGGGGGGTTGGGAAAACCACAACAGCGGTTAATCTCGCTTCGTCCCTGGCTCTTCTTGGAAAGCATACCTTATTAATAGACCTTGACCCTCAGGCCAATGCGACCACGGGTCTTGGTATCGATCCCGACGGGCTCGGTGCGCATATCTACCATGTCATGATCGGACAGATGGATGTAAATGCCGTTATCATCCCTACGAAATTAAACGATCTCTTTGTCCTTCCCAGTCATCCCGATCTCGTTGGCATCGAGGTGGAGCTGATGGGTGAACCTCTGCGAGAACGGGTGATTACCCGGATGATCTCCCAGGTGAGAGACGGGTTTGACTACATCCTGATCGACTGTCCCCCCTCGCTCGGGCTCCTCACCCTCAATGCCCTGACCGCATCTCACTCTTTGCTCATCCCTGTCCAGTGCGAGTACTATGCCCTGGAGGGACTCAAGAGTCTCCTGAATACCTTCAAGCTCGTGAAGAAGAGATTGAATCCGGGCCTTTCCATTGCCGGATACCTCCTGACCATGTTCGATTCCCGTACCCGTTTGAGTCATGATATCGCTGAGAACATGAAGACCCATTTCAACTCCAAGGTCTTCGACACCATCATCCCGAGAAACATCCGGTTGTGTGAGGCGCCGAGTTTCGGTCTTCCCATCTGCCTCTACGATATTTCATCGAAGGGGGCTCAGCACTACCTGAAGCTGGCAAAGGAGATTCTTGCCATGGAGGTTGCTCATGAAAACTAAACCACGTCTGGGAAGAGGCATCGATGCCCTGTTTACCGACAGTCTCCAGGATGATGGAACGCAGGTTGTTGATTTATCGGTGGATGACGTCTATCCCAATCCGATCCAGCCGAGAAAGTTTATCGATGATGACAAGATTGCCGAACTCTCTGAATCCATAAAAAAGAACGGTCTCATATCCCCCATCATTGTCCGCAGGATCAACACGAAATATGAAATTATAGCGGGCGAACGCAGATATCACGCCTGTAAGAAGGCAGGTATAGTAAAGATCCCCTCTATCGTAAAGGAGATATCTGACGAAGAGGCGTTCAAGATATCCCTCATAGAAAATCTCCAGCGGGAAGATCTCAACCCCATGGAAGAGGCCGAGGCGTATCATACTTTAAAGACCCAGTTCAATCTCACCCATCAGGATATTGCCGATTCCGTCATCAAGGATCGTTCTACTATAACGAATGCATTGAGACTGATGACGCTTCCCGAGGAGATCAAGCAGGCGCTCAGGGATGGCAGGATCTCTACCGGTCATGCCCGGGCCATTCTCATGGTGGACAGCGTCCAGGGAAGGCTCTCCCTGTTACAAAGGATCATGAGTCAGGGCCTCAATGTCCGTGATGTGGAAAAGATTGCATCGAAGACCGGTCCGGGGATAACGAGGAACAAGACCGATCAAAATCTGGATCGGCTCTCATCCATGCTCTCCGAGAGGTTTTCTACAAAGGTGCTCTGTGTGTGGGGGAAACGAAAGGGAAAGATTATCATTGATGTATCGTCCAAGGAGGATATGAAGAGGATTGTTGAAGAACTCTCTCGATATGATTCACCTCTTTAGGGCCGGGGGTTATCGACATATCAACAGGGCGATGCCTCTTGGTGGAGATGTCGATAAGTTATCTACCTGGTTGTGCACTGCATTATTTCATGAAAAACAATGGAATAGGTGAGATATAAACAATTTTACATCGACTATAACTATAGTTTTTAAATAGGGAGAAAGAAATGAAGTGTAAAATTAACAAGAGTGTTCTGCAGAATATGCTCGCCAAGGTTCAGGGTTTTACGGAACGGAAATCTACACTGCCTATCCTGAGTCATGTCCTTGTTGAGGCACAGGACGACATCTTCCGAATTAAGGCTACCGACCTTCATACGTCCATCCAGGTCAAGGCTCCTTGTGAAGTCGAGGAAGGCGGGGCGTGTGCCATCAATGCCAAGAGCTTTTACGACCTTATCAGGGAGCTGCCTGACGGCACCGTACGGATTGGCATCGACGATAATGCCAAGGCTCACATCGATGTGGAGAAGAACAAAATCAAGATGAATGTCATGGATCCAGACGAATACCCCATGGTCGAATTCTCGAGCATGGACAGGGGAAGCCCCTTTGAGCTTTCCGTGATAAAATCCATGATTGACCGGACAATCTTTTCCATACCCTCTTCTGCTGAAAGCGATACGAAATATACCCTGGCCGGCGCGCTGCTCATTTCAGGGCATGACGAACTGACCGGCGGGTACATAGAGATGGTCACCACAGACAGCAGACGGCTCTCCGTGGCGAGATTCTCCGTGGACGGGAAAATCGACATGGGAGAAGGCATCATCGTGCCGAGAAAGGGACTTCAGGAACTCAAGCGACTCATGGACAGTAAAGACGAGGAATCGAATATACTGCTTTCAAAGGATTCCATCTTCTTTGTCTCGCCGGATACCACAGCCACGGTGAGGCTCATAGATGGTAAGTTCCCGGACTATAAAAGTGTGGTTGCAATCGATGCCTATCCCTACTATACTCGAATCAACGCCCAGGAATTGCTTAGTGTGCTCAAGGTCTGCGCTGCAATGGTATCTGATATTTCGAATTGTGTCAGATTTTCATTTCAGAAAGATAAAACCATTGTATATGCCAACAATCCTGACCAGGGAGAGGTGGAAACACCTGTAAACTCCGAACTCCATGGGGAAGAGATGGAGATCAATTTCAACCCCAGGTATTTCATGGATTGCCTTGCATATATCAGTGGCGATACGGAGATACGGTTAAAGGGTCCTCAGGGGCCGTGCATGATTATGGACAATGGGAAAACAGACTGTAAGTGGGTGATCATGCCCATGAGGTTCTAAGGATCATTGTAAAGGAATTCACTATATGCAGGAATACACAGCAAAGGATATCAAGGTACTCGGAGGGTTTGAAGCTGTTCGCTTGCGTCCCTCCATGTATATCGGTTCCACTTCGAGCCAGGGGCTCCACCACCTCGTCTTCGAGGTAATGGATAACAGCATTGACGAGGCCATAGCAGGCTACTGCACCCACATCAAGGCCATCATCCACATGGATGAGAGCATTACCGTGATCGACGACGGTAGGGGCGTTCCGGTAGACATTCACAAGGATACCGGAAGACCTGCTGTTGAGGTGGTCATGACCACGCTGCATGCCGGTGGCAAGTTCGATAACTCCATCTACAAGGTGTCCGGCGGACTACATGGCGTGGGGGTATCGGTGGTAAATGCCCTTTCCGAATCCCTCGAGATAGAGATCTTCCGTGATGGCAACCGCTACTACCAGAAGTACGAAAGGGGCGTGCCCGTGGCGGACCTCGTAAAGAAAGAAGAGACCGACAAGACGGGAACGATCGTCCACTTCAAGCCGGATCCTGAGATCTTCGAGGTGACTACCTTTGAATACGATATCTTGGCTAACAGGTTGAGAGAATTAGCTTTTCTTAATAAGGGATTGCAGATAGCACTGGAAGACGAACGCACGGACACGACAACAGTCTTTCACTTCAAAGACGGTCTCAGGGATTTTGTGCAGTACCTGAATTCCAAGAAAAAACCCTTTCATGCCCCGGTCTATTTCAAGAAGTCCAAGGGCAATGTCGTGCTGGAGTGTGTGCTGCAGTACAACACATCCTATTCCGAGAGCCTCTTTTCCTTTGTCAACAACATCAATACGCACGATGGTGGTACCCACGTTGTCGGCTTTCGAAAGGCCCTGACGAGAACAATCAATGCCTACGCAAAAGAAAAGGGATTGTTAAAAAATACCCATGCCGCCATTCAGGGAGAAGATACCAAGGAAGGCCTGTGCGCCGTTATATCGGTCATGCTCCCAAATCCTCAGTTCGAGGGACAGACCAAGGGGAAACTGGGAAATTCGGAGGTTCAGGGTATAGCCGAGAGCATCACGAACGATGCGGTCGGTGAATATTTGAATGAAAACCCCAATGAGGCAGCGACTATCATAAAGAAGATCCTCGACAGCGCCCAGGCCCGTGAGGCAGCCAGGAAGGCCCGTGAACTGACCAGGAGAAAGACGGCCATGGAGAGCACGCTCCTGCCGGGCAAGCTTGCGGACTGTCAGGAAAGAGATCCCTCCCTGTGCGAACTCTATCTGGTCGAGGGAGATTCTGCAGGGGGGAGCGCAAAACAGGGGAGAGACAGAAAGAACCAGGCCATACTCCCGCTGAGGGGGAAGATCCTGAACGTTGAAAAGGCCCGCGTGGACAAGATGCTCTCGAGCCAGGAGATCATAAATCTCGTCACCGCCCTGGGTACCGGCATCGGTTCCGATAATTTCAATATATCGAAGCTCAGGTATCATTCCATTGTCATCATGACGGATGCCGACGTTGACGGGGCGCACATCAGGACCCTGCTGCTCACCTTCTTCTACCGGCAGATGCCCGAGATCATCGAGCGCGGACACCTCTACATCGCACAGCCGCCCCTGTTCAAGGTTGCCAAGGGGAAAAAGACGAGCTACCTCCTCAACGAGGAGTCTCTCGACGAGTTTCTCATGAAAAACATTGTCAAGGAGATCACGCTCAAGGGAGAGGTCGAGATTACCGGCTCCGAGCTGGTGCGGTACCTCAAACTCATCAACAGGAGGGGGAGCATCCTGCTCAACTACGATATGAGGCACATGGATGAGCGGGTCATTCAATCCTCATCGTACATCAGCCCTGAAATGGCCATTGAATTCGATCTTACAGTCATCGAGCAGCATATTCTCGAGGTTATCTCTCAGTGGTTCCCCTACATGGGTCCGGTCACCAGCGAGCTGGGTGAAGATCAGATCATCTTCCACACCGTCAAGAACGGGATCCGCAAGAACACATCGATCGACAAGAAACTCATGGAGTCGAAGGGATTCGAGGAACTGCAGAAGATCCATGCCCAGCTCATCAAGCTCGGGAAACCGCCCTTCCAGATAGTCAAAGGCGATACCTCCTACGAGGTTGTAAATCTTCGTGAAGCGGCCCAGAAGATTTTCGAAGAGGCAAAGAAAGGCTACTCCCTCCAGCGATACAAAGGACTCGGCGAGATGAATCCAGAACAGCTCTGGGCTACCACCATGGATCCGGAACAGAGGTCCATGCTTCAGGTGACCATCGACGATGCAGTGGAGACTGATCAGATATTCAGCACTCTCATGGGTGATGACGTTGTCCCGAGGAGAGAATTTATCGAGAAGAATGCCCTGAGGGTTTCCAATCTCGATATCTAACAGACACAAATCGAGGAAAGTTCATGAATACGACACCAGTTGCAATTGATCAGGAAATGAGGCGCTCATATATCGATTATTCCATGAGCGTCATTATCGGACGGGCAATACCCGATGTGAGGGATGGTCTCAAGCCGGTTCATCGCAGGATTCTTTTCGCCATGAACGATCTGAGCAACACCCACAACAAGCCCTACAAAAAATCTGCCCGCATCGTGGGCGATGTCATCGGTAAATACCACCCGCACGGAGATACGGCTGTTTACGATGCAATCGTGCGCATGGCACAGCCGTTTTCGCTGCGCTATCCCATGGTTGACGGACAGGGTAACTTCGGATCCATAGACGGCGATTCGGCTGCAGCAATGAGATACACCGAGATCAGGATGTCGCGGATCGCCGAGGAAATGCTCGCGGATATAGACAAGGAAACCGTTGATTTTCATCCCAACTACGATGAATCACTCCAGGAGCCGGACGTCTTACCCGCCCGCATCCCGGGCCTGCTGCTCAACGGTTCTTCCGGCATAGCTGTGGGGATGGCCACGAGCATACCCCCGCATAATCTCAATGAGATCGTTTCCGCGCTGATCGCCATCATCGATGACCAGCACATTGGCCTCGCGGAGATCATGCAGATAATCCCCGGTCCGGACTTTCCCACCGGCGGCATCGTTTTTTCCGGCGGTGAGATTGAGAAGTCCTATTCAACCGGTAGAGGCATCATCACGATTCGGGGTAAGACGGCTGTCGAGCAGGAGCACAACCGTGATCGCCTCATCGTTACGGAGATCCCCTATACCGTGAACAAGGCCGATCTTGTGGCGAGGATTGCCACCCTGGCGCAGGATAAGAAGATCGAGGGGATCTCAAATATCCGTGATGAGTCCGACAAAGACGGTATGCGTATCGTGATCGAGCTGAAAAAGGGCGCTCAACCGGAGGTTGTCGAAAACCAGCTCTACAAGCTTACCAACATGCAGACCTCCTTTTCCATGAACATGCTCGCCATCCACAACGGAAGCCCGCGGGTTATGGGCCTGCTGGAGCTGCTGCATGCCTTCCTCGATTTTCGCGAAGAGGTTGTTACCCGCAGGAGCATCTTTGAGCTGAAGAAGGCGAAAGCCCGGCTTCACATACTCGAGGCACTTCTTAAAGCCCTTGAAAATATAGATGAAATAGTTGCCCTCATCAAGGCCTCGCCCACTCCCCTGCAGGCGCGTGACAACCTCATGGAGCGCTTTTCATTCACCGAAATCCAGGCCCAGGCAATCCTGGACATGAGGCTCCAGAGGCTGACAGGGCTCGAGAGAGACAAGCTTACCGATGAATATACTGCGTTGCTGAAAGACATATCAAGGCTCGAGAAGATCCTTTCCGACAGGAACGAGCTGCTCGCGGTAATTCGAGGCGAACTGGAAGAGATCCGGGAGAAATATTCAGATGACCGCAAGACCTCTATCGTGAAAAGCTCTGCCGGAGATTTTCATCTTGAGGACCTCATCCCGGATGAAAAGATGGTGGTTACCATCTCGAGAAAAGGGTACGTGAAGCGTACCGAGCTCGATAAGTACAGGACACAGAAAAGAGGAGGCGTCGGCGTTAAGGGAGGTGCATCAAAAGAGGATGATTTCATCGAGCACATCTTTATCGCCTCCAACCATGCCTCCATCCTGTATTTTACCAATAAAGGCAGGGTGTATCACACCAAGGTGTACGAGATTCCAGAAAGAGACCGTGCCCTCAAGGGGATACCCATCGTGAATATCCGGCCGATGCAGAAAGAGGAACGGATCTGCGCCATCCTGGTGGCATCCGATATCACGATGGATGCAAATGTGGTGATGGTTACGGCAAAGGCCAATATCAAACGGGTGAAACTGAAGAATTTCAGCAACATCATGAGGACGGGCATCATTGCCTGCACCCTGGAACCCGAGGATGAGGTCATCTCCGCACGGCTGACCACGGGCAACGCCCGGATTATCGTAGCTTCCCGGTTTGGGAAGTCGATCGTGTTCCCCGAAGAACAGGCCCGGATCATGGGCAGGCAGGCACAGGGGGTCCATGCCATAAAGCTGGATCATAACGATGTCGTGGTGGGAATGGATGTGATCGAATCCGATGAAGAGCTCGTGATCAATTTTACGGAATTCGGTTATGGAAAGAAGACCATCGTAACCAAGTACCCGGTGCAGAACCGGGCCGGCAAAGGGGTATACACCGTACACATTACGCCGAAGACGGGAAATCTCGTCGGGATCAGGGTCGTGCAGAAGACCGATGAACTCATGATCATATCGACATCCGGACAGATTATCCGCATGCCCGTCTCCCAGATCAGGACTACCCGGACGAGATCAGCCCAGGGGGTAAAAGCGATACGGATGAAAGATGAAGACAAGATCATGGACTTCACGAAATATGTGGAAGATGAGCCCCAGGATTAATCAGCGCTCATAGTCCTCTAATCTTGCTGTACCAAGGGCCCTCAAGAGGGCCCTTTTTTTGTGCCTGGTCATCAAGCAGGAGTTACAAGGGAACTGGGGCGTATAACCCGGTTTCTCTTAGAGGATGCCCCGGAGGAATTTCACGGCGTTGTCGAAAAAAACCATTCCTTCTCCCTGGGTGGGGAGCGTCTCCATGCGAGTCCATGAGGGATGGTTCGTTGCATGGGCAAAGGCCTCGGGGTGGGGCATCAGTCCGAATATCCGGCCGGTGTTGTCGCAGATGCCGGCAATGGCCTGGACGGAGCCATTGGGGTTTTCGGGGTACTCCATGGTGGGCATGTAGGCCTTGTCGGCGTAGTAGAGAGCATCGAGGTTCATGGCTTGTATCTCCTCGAGCGTCTCCGGGCCGTCACAGACAAATTTCCCTTCACCATGACGCACGGGAAGGAAGATATGATCCATTGTACGGGTGAAGATACATGGGGAGTTCTCATTGATGCTCAGCCGGACCCACCGGTCCTCGAACTTTGCCGAGTCATTGAAGGTGAGCGATACCCTCCTCCTGCCGAAGGGGTTTCCCGGGAGGAGGCCGGTTTTCACCAGCGCCTGAAAACCGTTGCACACACCCAGGATGAGCATCCCCTTTTCTATGAACGAAAGGAGTTCCTCAAAGAGGGTCTTGCCTGTGTTTTTGATTCTGGCATGCTTGAGGCGGACACTTTCCACCTGGGCAGATCCGAGGTCGTCGCCGTCAAGAAAACCCCCGGCCAGATTCAGGAAGTGGTAATCGCTTATGGCATAGGTACCGCTGATTATATCGCTGATATGTACGATATCGCACATAGCACCTGCACGCCTGCAGGCATACGCCATTTCCATTTCACAGTTCGTTCCGTATCCTGTAATGACCAGCGCTCTTACCTGTGCCATCTTATAAGTCCAGGGGTTCCTTCCACGCCTTCATGAGGGTATCCAGGTCCTGATCGATCAGGATAGTGGCATCCTGACCGAAAACGACCATGTTCTTGTCCGTTGTGGTTTCGCCGATACGCCGGGCATCTCCGCCAAAGAGACGTTCGATGTCGGCGGCGTGTTCCTTTGAGACCTCTATGACGATCCTGCTGGGTGATTCCGAATAGAGGATTTCCGTGTCAAGGAGAGAGCCTTCGGTCTGGACGGCACCGAGCTCTATCCGGATGCCACAGCCGCCGGCAAAGGCCATCTCTGCGAGACTTACGGCCAGTCCGCCGTCGGACATATCGTGGGCTGCCTTCACCCGGCTGTCCATGATGGCAGTATGGAGCTTCTGGTAGCGCATCATCGCCGTATCCGCATCCACCTTTGGTATGCTCGAGCCCACGATGCCGTGCTCTGCGAAGTATTCGCTGGCGCCGAGCTCTTTCTTGGTGATGCCGAGCAGGTACAGATGGCTCCCGGGCTTTTTGATATCCATGGAGACCGCCTTGGTTACATCATCCATCCTTCCGATAACCGAAACGAGGATGGTGGGCGGGATGGATATCTTGGTATCCGGGCCGACGTAGTCGTTCTTCATGCTGTCCTTGCCAGAGATCAAAGGGCAGTTGTAGGCCTTGGTATAGAAATACAGCGCCTTGTTTGCCCTCACGAGCTGGGCGAGTTTATAGGCGCCGTCGGGATTCTTTTCGCTCGTAACCGGATCGCACCAGCAGAAGTTATCGAGACACGCCCAGTGCTCCGGGTCTCCGCCTACGCAGATATAATTTCTCAGGGCCTCGTCAAGGGCGCAGGCCGTCATGTGATAGGTGTCAATATCGGAGTAGCGGGGGATGATACCGTTGGATACGACAACGCCCTGTGCGGAATCCAGGAGGGGACGGATGACCGCCGCGTCGGATGGCCCATCACAGGAGACCCCCACCAGAGGCTTGATGACCGATCCGCCCTGTACCTCGTGATCATACTGCCGGATGACATATTCTTTGGAACAGATATTGAGCCGGGCGAGCAACCGGGCGAGCATGGTGTTGTGATCGTCGGGAACCGGCGTGGGCGGGTCGGGCTGTGATATATCCTCCCACCGCGCGCTCAGCCTCATGGGTGCAAGCCCTGCATGGAGAAAATCGAGCCCGAGGTATGCCACGGTGGACTCCCCGTAGGTGCAGTGGAAATACCCGGTATCGGTGAACTCTCCGATAACCGTGGACTCGACGTCCATCTGCCTGGAGAGTTCTACGAATTCCTCGATGCGCTCTGAAGGTACGGCAAGGGTCATGCGTTCCTGGGCCTCTGAAAGGAGGATCTCCCAGGGGCTCAAACCCTGATACTTCAACGGAGGTTTGTCGAGCTCTATCCTGCAACCGCCGGATAGCTGGGCCATTTCGCCTACCGATGAGGACAAGCCTCCTGCCCCGTTGTCGGTAATGGCACGGTAGAGGTCCTTGTCCCTGGCCCGAAGGAGAAAGTCCGTGAGCTTCTTCTGGGTGATGGGATCGCCGATCTGTACGGCAGAGGTGGGCGATGCCTCGTGGAATTCCTCGGAGGAGAAGGTCGCTCCGTGGATACCGTCCTTGCCGATTCTCCCGCCGGACATGACGATGAGGTCTCCGGGGAGGATTGTTTTTTCATGGGAAGGTTTGCCGTTGATGATGGCGGGCATGATTCCCGCGGTTCCGCAGTAGACCAGCGGCTTTCCCAGGTAGCGGTTGTCGAAGACGATACAGCCGTTCACCGTTGGTATCCCGGACTTGTTGCCGCCGTGTTCGACCCCTTCGCGTACCCCCTCGAATATCCGTATGGGGTGGAGGATCTTAGGAGGTAGCTTCTCGCTGAAATACGGATCAGCAAAGCAGAACACATCGGTGTTGAATATGAGCTTTGAGCCGATCCCGGTCCCGAAAGGATCCCTGTTGACCCCGACGATCCCGGTCAGGGCCCCGCCGTAGGGATCGAGGGCCGAGGGAGAGTTGTGGGTCTCCACCTTGAAGACGAGGTTGTACTCGTCATTGAACCGGATAACTCCGGCATTGTCGGTGAAGACGCTTACACAGAGATCGTCATCACCGGCTTTTTCCCGTATCTCTGCGGTGGATTTCTGAATATAGGACTTGAACAGCGATACGATCTTCTCGTGAGAGCCGTTTTCTTCGTAGTCGATCTCGGCATTGAAGATCTTGTGCTTGCAGTGTTCCGACCACGTCTGTGCGAGACACTCGAGCTCGACATCTGTAATCTTTGCACCGAGTCCCACGGTCGAGCGGTGCTGCTGTATAGCAGGGTCCCGCAAATAGGCTGAAATGGTCTTGAGCTCATCGACGGTCAGCGCCAGGGTTCTCTCCTGGGACAGCTGGGCAAGGATACTGTTAGAGAGTTCGAGTGAGAGGTCTTCCACCCGGGGGGTGCTGTCAAGGCTCACGACCGGGATGTAGGGTTTGATGGCAGATAGTTCCTGGGGATCGATGATCCTGGAGTACTGAATGAGGCCGTTTGCCAGGCATTCCTCTGCGATGGCCGTTGCCGCCGCGCGGGTCAGAGTACCCCTTATGAGGTAGGCCCGTGCAGAATACACGGGGTGATCCCGGCCCGTGATGAGCCGGAGTGCATACCCGGCGCTGTGACCGACGTTATCGGTAACCCCGGGCTTGAACCCGATTTCAATATACCAGTCGAAATCGAGGGTCAACGGCTCGTTTATCGTCATGTTCTGGATAACCGGGTCGCAGAAGGCCTCGGAGAGCAACTCGTAAGGGAAATCATCCGCCTCGATAGTGTAGACATCGAGGCTCACAATCTGGAGGTCTGCAGGGAGGTTGGGGAACGCGTGGAGTATCTGGCGCTTTGTCCTCTCTCCCCGTGCATCGAAGAGGCCGGGCTTTAATCCCACCTCAAGACGGTAGGGCATGGAATCACCCCTTTTCTTCGAGATACACAGTGGTATGTCCTTCTATGCTCTCGCGTTCGGATTTGCACTTTACGCATAACGTGGCAAAGGGCATGGCCTTGAGTCTTCCAACCGGGATAGTCTCTCCACAGTCTTCACAATTGCCGTATTCCCCGGAATCGATTTTGGAAAGGGCGGTTTCGATCTGATCGATTTTTTGACGTTCCCGTGTGCTGAGCAGCAGGTTGAACTCCCGTGACTGCTCCAGATCGGCATCATCGAAAATATCGCCGATCTCTCTCTGCTCGGACATGTCGTTTGATTTGATCCTTTCTTCAAGATTCTGAAGAATTTCTCTTTTCATCTCCATCAAGAGATCCCTGATTTCAAGGAGTTCATTTTTTCTCAGCATTCCGTCCTCCGTTATCTCTTTAAAAGTACGGTACTTATACTGATAAAAATTCTCATGTCAACAAGGAAAATAAGCCCCTGCGCATAAATATCCCGTGCGCCTCGGACTGGGCTTACTTTTATCATGTGTGTTACCTGCTGAATATCTTGGTGTTACCACGATCCGGAAAAGATCTCGCAATCGATAATCTCTCCTTCCCTTATAAGGGTTGTACCCTTGGGGATAACCATAAAGCAGTTTCCCTGGGCCATGGAGGTGAGGATACCCGATCCCTGGGGGCCTGTGGGTTTTACCGTGAGCTCCGTACCCTGTCGCTCAATCAGCCCACGTATGTAGTTGGGCCGGTCACCTGCGCTTTTCACCTCTGTTGCAGCCTTGACGCGGATGGGTGGCAGGAGCAGGTTTGTTGCCCCCATGAGTTTTAGGATGGCAGGCCTGGCGAATTGATAGAAGGAGGTCATAGTGGATACCGGATAGCCGGGAAGGCCTATGGCCGGTATGGAGCCGATGGAACCGAAGGCCAGGGGCCTGCCGGGTTTCATTTCCACCTTCCAGAATTCCATGGCATTGCCGGTATCACCCATGACCTCTTTGACCATGTCATAGTCGCCCATGGAAACGCCACCTGAGGTCAGGATAAGATCGGCCTTTTTCGCCATGGAGAGTTTGCTTACCAGGTCGTCTCTCGTATCCCGTGCAATTCCCAGGTAGAGCGGGATTGCCCCGGCAGCCCGCACGAGGCTGATCAGGGTATAGGAATTCGAGGAGGAAATCTTTTCCGGGGTGAGTTCTTCATCGAGATCTGCGATCTCGTCCCCTGTTGCCAGGATCGCAACGACAGGCCGCTGGTGACACGGGACCAGCACGCGTCTCAACGATGCGAGCACGCCTATCTGTGCAGGGCCGATGAGAGAACCGCGCAGCAGGATCGTATCCCCTGTTTGAATGTCCTCACCGGAAAAGCGGATATGCTGGTGCACCTTCGGCACCTTGTCGATGATGACCTCTCCTTCACGCTCCTGGGTGTCTTCTCTCTTGATCACGGCATCGGCGCCCGGGGGCAGCGGTGCTCCGGTCATTATCTTGACGGCCTCATGCTTCTCAAAGGGCCCCTGGGGAAGCGATCCGGCCGGAATTTCATAGGCGATGCGCAGCCGGGTCCCCTGCTCGGTAACACCGGCACACTGGACGGCGTATCCGTCCATGGCCGAGTTGTCCCAGGGCGGAACATCCTTGTCCGAGACGATGTCCTGGGCGAGATATCTTCCCAGGGCCTCCTCGAGGTACACCTTTTGGGGAGGAAGAGGTTCCATGCGGGCTAAGATGAGTTCACGGGCTTCATGTACTGAGATCATAGTGGCGTATCCTTTTTTTAATATCACGTTATCCTAGAGCAGCCGCAAGGGGAAGTCAAGATTCTATGCCCGCTCGTCGATATAGGAGAGCATGAAGGAAACGGATATACTTGCGCCATTGACTATCGAACTGCAGAAGGTCTGCTCTCTCGGCGGGAACATGTCCATTGTCGTGGTCCCCGAGAAGTATGCGGACAGGGCACTGGGATACACCAGAGACGTGGATACGGCGCTCAAGTACCAGGAGTATCTCATCATCGGCCTTTTCGGAATGGAAGCGGACGAGGCCGCGACGCTTTTCCTGTCAATACCCAAAGGCATAGCCGTTTATCCCCAGGACGGCAAAGATATTAAGACACTCTTTTTCGGGGCCATGGAACGGCTCCGGGTCAAGGGGACATCGCCCTGGGCAAAGAGGCTGTGGGAAACGATCAATGAATCCAATGCCATGGAGAGACAACCGGACCCTGAAAACAGGTTCATCTCCGCTTCGTTCTACCAGTTTCTCTCCACGCTGGTCTCCCATCCCGAAGAACTCTCAAGAATAATGGCCGACATGAACGATACCGAGCAGCACTGGGTGAGAGACTACCTGCCCTACGGTCTCGGCTCCACGCTGAACAATGCCGGGGGGTGTGAAGGCCTGGATGTCTCGGTTCTTTTTGAAGAGTGGCAGTACAGGGAAAAGACCGCACACAAGCTGGAAACGGGCAAGAAAACCCTGAGGAAGTTCCGCAATATCGAGCACCTCTTCACGTTGCCCTCCATATCCCGGGAGATCATAGACGTGGCACGCGACCCGCTCCTGGCCGCCTCGAAGATGGCCAGGATCATCGAGCGGGACCCGGTGCTCACATCTCGGCTTTTAAAAGTGGTGAACTCAGCATTTTATGGCTTTCACCGGCAGATTGATTCTGTCGAGCATGCCATCGTGATTCTCGGTAATGACGAGGTCGTAAACCTTGCCTTTTCCATAGCCATCTACAAGATCCTGGAAACGATCTCTCCCTGCCATGCGCAGCGTCTGTGGGAACACAGCCTCATCGTGGCCCATCTCTCGCAGTGGTTGGGCCCGCTGCTCGGGTATAAATCCAAGGACAAGATCTATACGGTGGGGCTGCTCCATGATTTCGGCAAGATCGTTTTCCTGCAGCGGGGGCATTATATCAGCGATATCGACACCCCTTCGTCACTGCAGGATCTTGCACAGGAGGAAAAGGATTCGGGCCTTTCCCACGCCGAAATGGGGGCATATATCGCCGAACGATGGAACCTTCCGGAGGGGATCGTCGATGCCCTGGTCTCGCACCATCTCCCGGGCAAGGCAAAAGATAAGGCACTGGCTGTAACCATACATGTCGCTGATATCATTGCGCACAACGGGAAGATCGATATGAGTCAACTCAATAATGCCGCGGTGCGGTTCCTGTCTCAACGGAAAGGGCCGCCCATTTCCCAGGAACTGGTCTGCCGGACCTATGAGAAGGTTACCGAGCGGGTCAAGAAGGTATCGGATATAGAAGATGGAGCGTGATATCGAAACCACCCTCAAAGAACGGATCGTCTCCCTGGAAGAGGGATACGAGCAGAAGATCGCGGAGCTTTCTCTCCTGAAGGAGCTCGGCGAGGCACTCAAGGGGGCGAGACTCTCGCATGGCAACCAGCTGTTCATGCGCCAGCTCGATATCATAAAAAAGGCAACGGGGATCTTCAGTGTATCGGTCATGCTTGTAGACGAGGAGACGCAGACGCTGACTATTGTCAGCGCGTCCATGCGGGGAGATTCTCCCAAGAGACCTCCGATCCTTTTGAAAAAGGGAGAGGGCATAGCCGGCAGGGTCTTCGAGACCGCCCGGACGCTCTACATCCCCGACGTGACGAAAGATCCGAACTTTTCCGACCGGGGGACCAGGCAGAAGGGATCCCTGGCCTGCGTACCCATCGTGGCCGAGGGGACGTGCATCGGTGTGATCAATTTCAGGGATAATGTTACGAGTTCTTTCGGGCCCAATGATCTGAGATTCTTCGAACTCATAGCCGATCAGCTCTCCATTACCGCATCCCTTGTGCGGACCTACCAGGATCTTCTGGATCTCGAGAAGAAACGTATCAATCTCGGGCGGTATTTTTCCCCCGGCCTTGCCGAACACCTCGTTGCGGACAACCGCATGACCGGGCTCGGCGGACAGCGCAAGGTGGTAAGCGTCGTCTTTGCCGATATCACCGGATTTACCTCGCTGGTGGAAGTCAATGCCGTCGAGGATGTGGTCGAGGTCCTCAACCGGTTTTTTGAAACCGTGGTGCCGGTGATCTTCAAGCATGGGGGCATGCTGGACAAATTTCTGGGAGATGGGGTCATGGCCGTCTTCGGGATACCGGATACGGACGAGAAGGATGCACTAAAGGCCATTCAATGTGCCGTTGACATGCAGAAAAACGTGCAGGCGCTCAAGCAAAGTCTGCAGGCGGACGGGCTCATTCCTATAGATGTGGGCATCGGGATCGCCTCCGGGGTGGCAATAGCGGGTAACATCGGCACGAAAGAACAGATGAACTACACGGTCATCGGAGAACCGGTGAACCTGGCTCAACGGCTCGAGTCCATCTCTAAACCGGGAGAGATCATCGTCCTGAGCGCGACCATGAACCTGATACCCGAGGGTACCTCTCTGGGGGTCGAATTCGAACCGATGGGGGCCATTCACGTCAAGGGGATATCCCGCGACGTCAATCCGATGAGAATATTATATTAAAATAGTATTTCTTTTTAACCTGTTGACAGCCCGGTCAACAAACTCGCTTTTCTGCTGGAAAAATGAACCGTCATTCAGAAATGCCTTGACATCACTCGCTGCAGGGGGGTATATCTATCCATTGATTAAAACAGCCGGAATATCGTGTTTTTTGGCTGTCCATACACAAGGCGACGTTTATACACTAAGAAGGAGGGAAATATGGATTTGAGAGATGCCTATTTTGTAGATGGCGTTCGTACGTGGTTCGGCAAGGCAAGACCGGACGGGTTCTACTGGACCACGCGTGCTGACGACCTGGTGAACAAGGTCATGCGGGAGCTTATGAGAAGGAACCCCAATGTCCCCTGGGATGAAGTAGATGACAACATCTGGGGTGCAACAACCCAGGAGGGCGATCAGGGTACCACCATGGGCCGTACCACGGTCTTGACCGCAGGCCTGCCCGATAAGGTTGCCGGCTTCTCCGTAGACAGGATGTGTGCAGGCGGCATGACCTGCCAGGCCATCGGCGGTTCGTTCATCAGGACCGGCAGCGCCGACATCATCATTGCCGGCGGTGTGGAGCACATGGCACACCACCCCATGGGTGCCACGGCAGACCCCAACCCGAGGATCGTATCCGAAAAGATGGTTGAGGTTAAATATTTCAACATGGGAAATACTGCGGAGAAACTACACGACTGGATGCCGGAAAACGGCGAGGCGCCGGTGACGAAGGAAGAGAGTGACCAGTATGCGCTCATGGTAACGAAGCGATACTTCGATGCCCTGGACAATGGCTACTATGACAAGCACTGTGTGGACATGGCGGTATTCACCAAGGACGGCTGGAAGGTCGCCAACAAGGACGAGCAGGCCAGACGCGGTGCAACCATTGAAGGCATGCGGAACCTGAAGACCCCGTTCAAGAAGGCGGGCAAGGTTACCGCAGGAAATTCCTCAGGCCTCAACGACGGTGCATGCGCATCAGTGCTCATGTCAGGACAGAAGTGCAAAGAGCTGGGCATCAAACCCAAGATGCGCTACATCGGTGCTGCATTCGTGGGTGTTGATCCTTCCATTATGGGGTGGGGCCCGGTCCCGGCAACGGAAAAGGTGCTGAAGAACTTCGGCATGAAATTCGATGACCTTGATCTCATCGAGCTCAACGAGGCCTTTGCTGTCCAGGCAGTGGGATTCATGAAGCACTTCGGTATGAAGTTTCCTGAAGACCCGAGGCTGAACCCCTACGGCGGGACCATTGCTGTGGGTCACCCGTTGGCAAGCTCTGGTGTGCGCTTGAGCATACAGCTCGCACAGGATTTCGAGATGAACCCGGATGCTAAGTACGGCCTTACCACCATGTGCGTTGGTCTCGGTATGGGCGGATCTATCCTCTGGGAAAATGTTGTAGGCAAAGACTTTTAGGAGGTTAGACTTATGGCTAAGTATGTCACCCAGTGCAAACTCAATTTTTATGAATCCAAAAAGGCAGGCAAGATCGCTATCGTCACCATGGACAATGGCGAAAGCTATAACATCCCCAATACCTGGGGCTTTGAGGCGCTCGAGTCGCTGAACAAGGTCCTCGATATCGTCGAGGCAGACCCGGATGTAAAAGGCTGGCTCCTCACCGGAAAACCCTTCATCTTCAATGTCGGCGCCGACATCATGAGCGTTGATCCGGCCATGTCCCGCGAGGATGCCCTCCAGATCGGCAGGACAGGGCATGCCGCGTTCAAGCGGATCATGGATCTCAAGATCCCGACCCTGGCCGCCATCAACGGTGCTGCCATGGGCGGCGGTACCGAGGTCGGTCTGTACCATGACTACCGGACCATCTCCGAGAGTCCCGGCGGGTGCGATCACTATGCACTTCCCGAAACCTTCCTCAACCTGATCCCGGGATGGGGCGGAACCCAGCTCGTGACAAAACTGGCCGGTCCGGAAGTTGCCATCGAGCTCATCATCACCAATCCGCTGAGCATGAACCGCATGATCAACTCCAAGAAGGCCTTCAAGATGGGTCTTGCAGACAGGATGTTCAAGCCGGTGGAGTTCGTGGATGAGTCCCGTGCTCTCCTCGAGAGGATCATTACCGGCGAAGAGAAGATCGAGCGCAAGTCCGTTGACCCGAAGGTGAGCGACGAGCTCTATAACAATACCAAGCTCGCAATCATGGGCAAGGTTCATTCCGGCGCGATTGCACCGTTCAAGGCCCTCGATTTGATCAAGGGTGCGGCAGGATGGTCCTGGGATGAAGGGTTTGAGCAGGAGAGCCAGACCCTGGCTGACATGATCAAATCAAACCAGTTCCTCTCGAGCGTCTACTCCTTCGACCTCACCCAGCGCCGGGCCAAGAAGCTTCCGGGAAGACCGCCGAAAGAGGTCAGGGGCTACAACATCAACAAGATCGGCATCATCGGTGCAGGCCTCATGGCTTCTCAGATGGCGCTGCTGTTCGCCCAGAGATACCAGTGCCCGGTTGTCATGAAAGATATCAAGCAGGAGTTCGTGGACAAGGGCCTGAGCTATGTGAGAGAGCAACTCGGCAAGACCGCCCAGAAGGGCAGGCTGAGTGCAGCCGATGCCAGGTGGATCGGTGAAGATCTCATTACCGGGACCGTCACCTATGACGGGTTCGAAGACTGCGATTTCGTGATCGAGGCAGTATTCGAAGAGGTCGGCATCAAGCAGAAGGTCTTCGGCGAACTCGAAGGGGTCTGCAAGCCTGAGTGTCTGTTCCTGACCAACACCTCA
The DNA here is from genome assembly GCA_018434685.1 of Deltaproteobacteria bacterium. Classification (GTDB taxonomy): domain Bacteria; phylum Desulfobacterota; class Desulfomonilia; order UBA1062; family UBA1062; genus DSAD01. The sequence continues at coordinate 129,119 of JAHDOV010000004.1, read as the reverse complement.
TCGCTCGACATCACCGAGATGGCCAAGAACCTCAAGGATCCGTCCCGGGTCGTGGGATTCCACTTCTTCAACCCCATCGCCGTGCTGCCGCTTGTCGAGATCATCAAGGCGGAAAAGACGAGCGAAGTCGCTCTGGCAACCGCGTTCGATATCGCCAAGAAGATCAAGAAGACCCCGGTTCTCGTGAAGAATGCCCCGGCATTCCTCGTGAACAGGATCCTGCTGGCCTGGATGGACGGCATCTTCCAGTGCATCGACGAGGGTGCGGATTTCATGCAGGTGGACAATGCAGTAGTGGATCTCGGCTTCCCCATGTCTCCGTTCACCCTGGCGGCACTCGTGGGTCCGGCGATTTCGCTGCACGTACAGGAAACCCTCAATGCTGCATGGCCTGATCGGTTCCCGGTCAGCGCGGGGCTCAAGAACCTGGTGGCAAAGGGCAAGAAATCTCTGCTCACCTTCACCGAAACCGGCATCGATGTCGATCCCGAGATCAAGGCAGGCTGGCCGCAGGGAAACAAGAGCTTCACCGATGAGGAGATCAAGGATCGCGTCATGGAGCGTGTTGCCCTGGAAGTGGGCCTCATCCTCAAAGAGGGTGTGGTTGCAAGTCCCAAGGACGTCGATACCGGCTTGATCATGGGTGCAGGCTGGCCCTTCTTCATGGGCGGAGTCACCCCGTATCTGGATCAGAAAGGCTACTCCGAGAAGATCTGCGGCAAGAAATTCCACGGCGCAAATCCGCTGGAAACAGCATAAGGCTGCAGCAGCATCTTTCAGGTAGGATCATACAATTGGGCGGCCGGCTGGCCGCCCAATTTTTGTCCTTGACAACGGCTCGTGTTTCCTTTACTTCAATGTGTACCATTTTTGTAGTGTATCTTCATTTATCTGCTCCACACCACTTCAAATAGCCGAAAGGATAAGATATGCATTTAGAAGATTTAAAAAAGGTGGACCCCAAAGAACTGCTTGAGGCCGCCAACGCCCTGGAAATAGAAGGTTCAGCAACCATGACCAGGCAGGAGCTCATCTTCGCGATACTTCAGGCACAGGCAGAAAAAGATGTATACATATCCGGGCAGGGGACCCTTGAGATCCTTCCGGATGGCTTTGGGTTTCTCCGCTCGGCCGATTACAGCTATCTGCCCGGCCCGGACGATATCTATGTGTCTCCATCGCAGATAAGAAGGTTCAACCTCAAGAATGGTGATGAGGTCCGCGGGCAGATCCGTCCGCCGAAAGACAACGAACGGTACTTTGCGCTGCTCAAGCTTGAGACCATCAACGGAGAAGACCCGGAAGAGGCAAAGCACCGGGTGCCCTTCGATAACCTCACCCCGCTGTACCCCGACGAAAAGTTCACCTTAGAGACCGGTACCGACAATCTCACCGGGCGGTCGCTGGATCTCCTAGCCCCCATCGGCAAGGGACAGCGAGGTATTGTCGTTTCTCCCCCGAAGGCCGGTAAGACCATGATGCTTCAGAATATTGCAAACAGCATCACCGCCAACCATCCCGAGGTCGTGCTCATGGTCCTGCTCATCGACGAGCGTCCCGAAGAGGTTACCGACATGCAGCGATCGGTAAATGGAGAGGTTATCGCCTCCACCTTTGACGAGCCTGCTTCCCGGCACGTGCAGGTGGCCCGGATGGTGATGGAGAAGGCCAAGCGTCTCGTGGAATACAAGAAAGACGTGGTGATCCTCCTGGATTCGCTCACCCGGCTCGCGCGGGCGCACAATACGGTGTGTCCCCCTTCGGGCAAGCTCCTCTCCGGTGGCATCGACGCCAATGCCCTGCAGAAACCGAAGCGGTTTTTCGGCGCTGCGCGGAATATCGAGGAAGGCGGGAGCATCACGATCATCGCCACGGCACTGGTCGATACCGGAAGCCGCATGGACGAGGTCATCTACGAAGAGTTCAAGGGAACGGGCAACATGGAGATCCACCTCGACCGGTCCATCATGGAGCGGCGGGTGTTTCCGGCTATCGACATTTCGAAATCCGGCACGAGGAAAGAGGAGCTCCTGCTTCCCAAAGATCAGCTCGACAGGATCTGGATATTGAGAAAGCTCTTGAGCCCGCTCAACCCCATAGACAGTATTGAATTTTTACTGGACAAATTATCAAAGACGGATAATAATGCCGACTTCCTGGAATCAATGAATAAATAGGGAGCAAGGAAAATGAAGAAAGATACACATCCTGAATATTTTGATACTACGGTTACCTGTGCCTGCGGCAACAGTTTTCAGACCCGTTCGACCAAAGAGGATATACGGATCGAAATCTGCAGTGCATGCCATCCGTTCTACACCGGCCAGCAGCGACTCACCTCAGTAGCAGGCAAGGCAGAACTGTTCAGAAGAAAATACGGAGACTACCTGAAGAAGACTACAAAATAACCCTTCAGACATAAACCTATGCTGGAAAAATTAAAGGAGATCGAGGCGAGGTATAACGAGCTCTCCGATCTCCTGGCTGAGACAAGCATTCTCCAGGATCACGCCCACTACTCCGAGATCGCCAGGGAACATGCAAACCTCGAGGAATTCATGGCCCTCTACCATCGCCTCAGGGAGGTCGTTGAGGAAATCGAGGGGCATGAATCCATGCTGGAAGACCCGGACCCCGAGATGCGTGCAATGGTCAGGGACGAGCTGGGTAAACTGATCGAGGATAGAGAAGCGATCGAACACGAACTGAAGCTCCTCTTCATTCCCCATGACCCGAACGACAACAGGAATGTAATCCTGGAGATACGGGCGGGCACCGGGGGAGAAGAGGCAGGGCTGTTCGCGGCAGATCTGTTCCGGATGTATACCCGGTATGCAGAAGAAAAGAACTGGAAGATCGAGATCCTGCAGATGAACGATACGGGTATCGGGGGGATAAAGGAGGTCATTGCCGGGATCCAGGGCAAGGGCGTCTTTTCCCGGCTGAAGTACGAAAGCGGTGTTCACCGGGTTCAGCGGGTCCCTGCCACTGAGGCGAGCGGGAGGATTCATACCTCGGCCGTAACGGTGGCCGTGTTGCCCGAGGCAGAAGAGGTCGATGTTCAGATAGATGCAGCCGACCTGAGGATCGATACGTACAGGGCCTCGGGTGCCGGCGGACAGCACGTGAACAAGACAGAATCAGCGATCCGCATCACCCATATTCCCACCGGGATCGTGGCAACCTGCCAGGACGAGAAGTCTCAGCACAAGAACAAGGCCAAGGCACTGACGATCATCCGTTCCCGCATCCTCCAGAAGAGGCAGGAAGACCAGGACAGGGAGATAGCAACACAGCGCCGGTCCCAGGTAGGGAGCGGAGACCGGAGTGAACGGATCCGCACCTATAACTTTCCCCAGGGAAGGGTCACGGATCACCGGATCGGTCTCACCCTTCACCGACTCCCCCAGATTCTCGAGGGAGATCTCGACGAGCTTATCGACGAACTCTCCACGCACTATCAAGCCGAAGCACTCAGTTCGACCGGGAGTTGACCCGTGGGATGGACCATACGGGCGGTACTTGCCTGGGCTAAGCCCTATCTGGAAGGCAAAGGCATTGAAACCCCGAGGCTCGATGCCGAACTCCTCCTGGCCCATGCCCTGAACATCAAACGGATCGACCTGTATATGGATATGGACCGGCCTCTGGCGACCGACGAACTGGAATCGTACCGGCTCCTTCTCCGGCGCAGGGCTCAGAGAGAGCCCACAGCCTATATTCTCGGAGAGAAGGAATTTTATTCCAGGACGTTTCTCGTCAACAGGCAGGTCCTCATCCCGCGGCCTGATACCGAGCTGCTGGTGGAGCATGCCGTGGCCCTTGCCCCTGCCAGTTGCCGTATCCTCGAACTGGGAGTCGGATCCGGCGCGGTAATCATCTCTGTGCTGGCCGAACGGACAGACCTCGTTGCCTTCGGGAGCGATATCAGCGCACGCGCCGTCGGCGTTGCCAGGGAAAATGCCGCCCTGCACGGCGTTTCCGGGAGGGTCCACTTCCTTGTAGGAGAGGGATTCTCTCCGCTTCGGGCCCGGTTTCCCCTCATCATCATGAACCCACCCTATATTGCCGAGCGAGATGCCGGAGATCTTCAGGAAGAGGTTGTCCGTTATGAGCCCCAAAGCGCCCTTTTTGGTGGAAAAGACGGTCTCGATATAATAAAAGAGATCGTAAAGCAGGCACGGGCACACCTGTGTCCGGGAGGAGTGTTCATCATGGAGGCGGGGTATGGGCAGAAAGAGACCATTGACGGTCTCGTGCACGCACAGGAGGGATTACGGGTCGCAACCTGGCTGAAAGACCTCTCCGGCACTGAGCGGGCGATCGTGATGGAGCGGGTGAACTGATGGATAAGTTTATCATACAGGGAGGAATATCCCTCGAGGGAGAGGTCGTCATATCCGGATCAAAGAATGCGGCGCTGCCCGTTCTCTGTTCCTCGATCCTTGCCGACGGCCCCTGTATCTATACCAATATACCGAGGCTGCGCGATATCACGACAATCACCGACGTGCTTTCTACCCTGGGGATGGGTATTGAGCGCCCGGAGCGTAACACCATCACCATAGATCCCACCAACCTGGTGTCGTACGAGGCGCCCTACGAGCTCGTGAAGAGCATGCGTGCGTCGATCCTGGTTCTCGGACCGCTCCTGGCGAAATATAAAAGGGCAAAGGTGTCGCTGCCGGGAGGGTGTGCCATCGGGGTGAGGCCTATCGACATGCACCTCAAGGCACTGACCAAGATGGGGGCGGACATCACGCTCTCTCACGGATATGTCATGGCCTCAACCGAAGGCATCAAGGGCGCGACCATCGTGTTTGATACGCCCACTGTCGGCGGCACGGAGAACATCATGATGGCAGCGACCCTGGCACAGGGCACGACGGTCATCCAGGGTGCCGCGAAAGAGCCGGAGGTGGTGGACCTTGCCAACGCGCTCATCACGATGGGGGCCCGTATCGAGGGCGCAGGAGAGAGCACCATAACCATAGAGGGGATGTCGTCGCTTTCCGGGCTTGAGTACGAGGTCATACCGGACAGGATAGAGGTGGGAACGTTTCTCGTGGCCGGTGCCATAACCAGAGGAGACCTGCTCATTAAAGGGGCACGGGCCGAGCATGTGGTGGCCGTGGCCGAGAAACTCTCCGAGATGGGTGTCGTGATCACGGAAGAAGACGGCGGAGCTATCCGCGTCAACGGGAAGACGGATCTGCGGCCCGTTCAGGTGGAGACAGTCCCATATCCCGGGTTTCCCACCGACATGCAGGCTCAGATCATGGCGCTGGCGTGTATTTCCCAAGGCGTTTCGACGATTACCGAGAACATCTTTGAAAACAGGTACATGCATGTGCCGGAACTCATGAGAATGGGGGGGAGGCTCGAGGAAAAGGGGCCTACCGTGATCGTTCACGGGGTGGACCAGTTCCAGGGGGCGTCCGTCATGGCCACGGATCTGCGGGCCTCGGCGAGCCTGGTGCTTGCAGCGCTCAATGCCCGCGGGGTCACGGAGATCCGGCGTATATATCACCTGGACAGGGGGTACGAAGAACTCGACAGGAAGCTGAACCTGCTGGGGGCCAAGGTGATGAGAGAGAGGGGTGGTTTGTGATCGAGATCATCGAAACGATCGAAGGGGCATGGCAGGAGCGGCTCAGGGCGATATTGGAGCGCTCCAGGACCGTCCCTCCCGAGGTAGACCGCACGGTACGGGAGATCATTCTGGCAGTGAAAGACGGCGGGGACAAGGCCCTGTACGATTACACCAGGACCCTTGACGGATTTGACCCGGCCACAGAAAATATGGCCATCTCTCGTGACGAGATGGAAGAGGCGCTGTCTCGGGTCGATGACGATATCCTCGCAGCCCTGAGGCACGCTGCCTCCCGCATAGAGACGTTCCACCTGCATCAGAGAGAGGATTCGTGGATAACCACCGAGAAAAACGGAGCGATCCTCGGCCAGAAGGTGACCCCCATAGAGAGCGTCGGCATCTACATACCGGGCGGCAGGAACGCCTTCCCCTCCACCGTGCTCATGAATGTCCTGCCTGCACGTATCGCTGGCGTCGAGAACATCGTGGTCGTCTCACCGACACCGAAGGGCATCGTGAACGACACCCTGCTCGCTGCTGCCCATATCGCCGGTGTTGAGCGGATATACCGCTTCGGCGGTGCCCAGGCGGTGGCCGCACTCGCATACGGGACCCAGAGCGTCCCGAGGGTGGACAAGGTCGTGGGACCGGGCAACATCTATGTGGCGCACGCAAAGAGGATCCTCCAGGGGATCATCGGTATCGATTCCTTTGCCGGCCCGTCGGAAATCCTCGTCATCGCCGAGGGTCATGCCGATGTGCATATGGTTGCCGCCGATCTTTTATCCCAGGCAGAGCATGATTCCATGGCATCGTCCATCCTGGTAACCCCGGATAAGGCCCTGGCCAGAGCAGTCATCGGACAACTCGCAGCCGAAGTGGAGAGGTTGCCCAGAAGCGCGGTGGCAGCCCAGTCCCTGCACGACCACGGGGCCTGTATCATCACCCGGGATATGGACGAGGCCTTCGATGTGGCGAATATGGTGGCACCAGAGCACCTTGAGCTCATGATACCCGATGCATACGAATACCTCGGCAAGGTCAGAAACGCAGGTGCCATATTCCTGGGATATTTCAGTCCCGAGGCGATCGGCGACTACATCGCAGGGCCGAACCATACCCTGCCAACCGGCTCAACTTCGCGGTTTTCCTCCCCGCTGGGGGTGTATGATTTTGTGAAGAGGTCATCCATTATCGGCTTGAGCGAAAAGGCAGTCGAAGAACTTGGCCCCATGGCCGTGAAGATCGCGCGGGCAGAGAACCTGGAGGCGCATGCACGATCTGTCGAAACTCGTTTCACAAAACCCTGAGCTGAGGAGCATTCGCGATCTCTTTGCTGGGGAAACCTATCTGGTGGGCGGGTGCATCCGCGATACCCTGCTCGGCCATCAACCCAAGGATTTTGATATCGTCACGTTCTCAGATCCCTGGCGCATGGCTCAGAGCATCGGTGAGCGACTCGCATCAACGGCATTCTGGATGGATAAGACGCGCGGCGTTGTTCGGATCGCCCTTCAGGGCTCCGGGGTCACCATCGATCTTTCATCGCCCAAGGGCGAGGATATCCGGGAAGATTTGCTCCAGCGTGACATAACCATCAATGCCATGGGACTCGACGTGGTCACCGGCGAGTTCATCGATCCCCTGTGCGGGCTGGATGACCTGGAGCACGGCATTATCAGGGTCATCTCCGGGGAGAATCTGAGCGACGACCCGCTTCGGGTGTTGCGATGCCTGAGATTTTCCCTTTCGCTCGGATTTGCCATCGTCGAGTCCACCTCCGTGATGCTGAAAAAGTATGCCCCTGAGCTCAGGAACGCCGCTGCCGAGCGGGTGAAGCTGGAGTTCGTGAACGCACTGGGCTCTCCCCACGGGGCGAGGTTCTTCAGTCTCATGGAGAGGGCTCATGTGCTGGACAATCTCCCGGTCCCAGCTCTGCAGCAGCACCTGGCCCATCCTGCAGCTCGACACGCGCTGCGAATTGCCGGAGAGATGGATGGGTTCATCTATGATGCCGCAGCTCTTCTGCCCGGGATCGGGCAGACCCTTGCCAGCGAGGTCGAGGCCGGATTGTCCAGGGCCGCTGTCCTGAGGCTTGCCTCCTTTCTCTCCGGATTGGGGGCGACAGACGACCGGGGGCTGCCGGGGCCGGGGGGGTCCTGGGAAGAGCAGGCACACCAGGCCAGGGCCTTCTGCGGTGCACTGCGGTTCTCCTCACGCACTTCGGCCATGATCCAGCGCGTTATCCTCTGCCAGGGGCATGTCCATGAGATCCTCTCCCACGACGAACCCTCCCTCCTGTCGATCCATAACCTGTGTGAGGCCGCATCTCCCTACCTTGCCGAGGTCCTCCTGCTTACCCGGGCACGCAAGGCCTCGGAGAAGAGAGACCAGAAGGCAGCGAGCCTTGACAGCAAGGTCATAAACAATCTGATTTCAAAAATATGGAGCTATGAACAGGAGACCTACCGCGTGCATGTGCGCTCTCCCCTCATCGACGGCAGGGATGTGATCCGTATTCTCGGAGTTTCTCCCGGGCCCCAGGTGGGCCAGGCCCTGGGCATGATAGCGCAAGCCCGGGCACAAGGGCTCGTCGGAACGCGGGAAGAAGCGCTCCGGTACCTCCTGCAGATACCCTGGTAGCACACCGCTGTGGCCCGGACATGGTAAGGCTGGTTCCTGCCATGGAGGCAAAACCGTGAAGGATCTTTCAATTAGGAGAGATTTTTGGTATAGGGTAGAGGTATGAAGGTTGATTCGTGGATGATAAAAGATCTCGTCACCATAGGGAGTGACGCCGGAATTCGCGATGCCCTGATGGTTATGAAGAAGCACTCTGTTCGCCATCTGCCGGTTATCGACAACAGAGAGTTTGTCGGGCTTGTCACGCTTGGGGACCTGAAGCAGGCCATCCTGGCCGCTATGCTTGAAAGCCTCAAGGTGAGCGATGTCATGATCCAGAATCCCTATACGATCACCCGGGAGACCACCCTGGAGAATGCCGCCCGGATCATCTATGAAAAGAACATCGGGTGCCTGCCCGTTGTCGAGGAGGACAGGATAGTTGGCATAATTACCGTCAACGATATCCTCAAGGCCTTTATCGATATCATGGGGGTCCTCAAGGCAGGGGCCCGAATCGATGTCATCCTCAAGGGCATTCACGGCTCGTTCGATGAGGTTGTATCCATTATCGAACAACAGGGCGGGTACATCATCAGCGCCGGCATGACGATCAACGGGGACGATAACTCCCACCACTTCCGCGTTTCCGGAGGCGATACCGCGGCCATGGCCCAGGAGCTCACCGATCTTGGATACCGCGGGGTCAGGGTGATAGAGTAAGGCCGAGGCCCGAGAGTACCTCGTCAAGCCCGATGCCCTCGAGGCGGAGCACCTTTATCCTGCTCTTGTCTCCTTGGGATATGGCAATCCTCGATTTTGCAATATGCAGATTTTTTGAGAGGAACTTTATCAGGGCCTTATTGGCCTTGCCTTCAATGGGGGGAGCACTCAGGCGGACACTGAGCCGGTCCTCCCGGATACCCTCGATACTGTCCTTGCTTGCATTGGGGTGAATCCTGCATTCCACGAAGGTGGAATCACCGTCACTTCGGATCCACATCCCCCCGCTCCCTGATCCATCCCTGGTACGACTCGAGGATGGCCTTGAGCTCGGAGAAGAGCGTTGTTCTCTTTGCCCTGAGCTCAGAGAGTTCGCCTTCGAGATCCGTCTTGCTCTGCCGAGCCTCCATGAGGAGCTCCGATGCCCTCTGCTGCGCATCATCCAGGATCTGTGCACCCCTGTTTTCGGCCTCGACAATCTTGAGCCGTGCCTGTTCCTCGAGGGCCGTTGCAGACTTGTCGGCCTCGGCCACGATGTTCCTCGCCTCGGTCTCGGCCTTCCTGATCTTTTCATCGGAGAACTGTTTGGCCGACAGGAAAAGATCTTCGAGGTCCTTCTGCTTGTCCTTCATGGAAGCGACTTCGCTCTTGAGGAGGCTATTCTCTTCCACGAGCTCCTCCAGATCATCGGCGATGTCCATCAGAAAGTGGATTACCTCATCCTTGTCGAACCCCGAGAGTTTTGCCTTGAAACGCTGTTCCCGTATCATTTCCGGTGTTAATTTCATCACAGACCTCCTTGTAATTTGAGCCTCACTCCGGTGGCGATGAGGCTTTTTGAAACAACCGCATTCATGAACAGCAGCAGCATGATAACGATGACAGGAGAGAAGTCGAGGCCCCCTATGCTGAGCGGCAGTCTCCTGCGGAACCAGGAAAAGACAGGGGAGGTTACCGAATGGAGGAAGCGGACGATGGGATTGTACGGATTCGGGTTCACGAAGGTGATGACGGCTGCGATAATGACGACCCACATGTAGAAATTGAGCAGGATATAGATGGACTGGCCGAGCCCGATAAGGATGTTGGGGATGATGTTCCCCTGTTCCCTCAGGGAGGTCACCAGGGACATATCCAGGAAGATGACGAACGCTATGACGACAATGGGTGAAAGGTCAAAGCCGCCCATGATCAAAGGCAGGCGCCTCCTTAGCCAGGAAAAAACCGGAGCGGTGACGCTGCGGAGAAAACGGACGATGGGATTATACGGATCAGGGTTGATCCAGGAGATCAGTGCCCCGATGATGACAATCCACAGATAGAGTGTGAGCAGGATGTGGAGAATGTGACCGAGGACCGGGAGCATGCTGTTCGCTACGTTCATGGAACCCTCCATAATGACTCTAACGCATCTTTAGTACCTGTATTGCCGGTTTCAGGGGTCAAATGCAAGGTGTTTTCCTCCCTGATGCCGAGATCCTTTGTCAAAGGGGGATTGTCACAACCATGCTTGCTTTTCCCGACAAAGCTCTGATAAAGCAATGGAGTGAAGTTGAAAAAGGTTGAAATCAAGGGGTTCAAGTCCTTAGCGAAAAAGACGGTTCTGGCGCTCTCTGACGGGGTCACCTGCATTGCCGGGCCCAACGGCTGTGGCAAGAGCAACCTTATCGACGCGATTCGCTGGACACTCGGGGAACAGTCCATCAGATCCTTGCGGGCCGGGTCCATGAGCGATGTCATCTTTTCGGGAACCCAGGACGAGCATCCGGGTTCCATGGCCCAGGTAACCCTTGAGTTTGTCCGTGACGGCGGATATTTCCCGAAAACGCTCGACGGATTCGACGAGGTATCCATATCGAGAAGACTCTACCGGACCGGGGAGAGCGTCTACTCCATCAACGGCGTGAAATGCCGCCTGAAGGATATCACCGACCTCTTCCTCGATACGGGGTTGGACCGGCATGGGTATGCCATCATCGAGCAGGGAAAGATCAAAGACATCATCCAGTCAAGGCCCGAGGATATCCGCTACCTCATCGAGGAGGTGGCCGAGGTCGGAAAGTTCAGGATAAAGCGGGCCGAAGCCATAAAAAGGCTGGAGGCCACATCGAGCAATCTCGAGAGGATCAAAGACGTACTGACCGAGGTGTCCCGGCAGAAGGACGACCTGAAGGCCCAGGCAAACAAGGCACATCGATACCAGCTCGTCCGATCCGAGATCAACGAGCTCACGAGAAATCTCTGGGCACATGAACTGCACGCCATAGCAGCTGCACGCACGGGCATTGAACAGGAGTCTCTCGAGGTTGTCCGGCAGATCGAGGCGTTTGAGAAGCAGCACCAGGAGTATACGAGAGTGTTGGGGTCCTACTCGGCCCGCCTGGCAGATGCAAAGGAACAGATCGACGCTGCCACCAAAGAATTGAACGAGGTACAGTCGAGGATGCTCCTGATACAGGGGGATATCGACACGAATCAGGAGCGGAGAAAGGATATCAGGGCGACCCTTGATATGCTTGCCGCACGAACGGAGCAGACCTTCAGCGCCATGCAGGAGTCGCAGCAGGAACTTGAGGTGGTTGAGAACGCTCTTCGGACCCTGTCCGGCGAGATGGAACAGCTGGAAGGAGAACTTGCAGCGGGACAGGAACAGGAGGAGCTCCTCTTTCGGGCATACAAGGTGCTCGAGGACGACTACAGTCAGGGCAGGGCCGGACTCTTCGATGCAATCGGTCAGGCGCGGGCCATGGAACAGCGGCTTTCATCCATGAAGACCAGGTACCAGGAGGTACTCACCAACACGAGGAAACGCACCGACGATCTCATCGAGATCAAGAAAAAGAAAAAGTCTTTCCAGGAGCGGCTGGGGGACCTGGATGGGACGCTCGAGGATACGCGCCATGCCCGGGAGGCCATCGAGAGCACGCTGCAGACCCTGGGGCATGAGACAGCAGCACTCTCGACAAGGATCGAGGAGGACGTGCAGTCCGTGGTTGGCATGGAGAAAGAATATGCACAGCTCGGGGCAAAGATCTCCATGCTCGAGAGGATGATCCATTCGGGCGCGAAGGACCCCGGGCGGACACCAGCCAGCGCCAATGGCCACCGGAAGGTCTCCGACATGCTGATGGTTCATGCGGGCTTTGAGGAGGCCGTGGGGAGATCCATGGGTGAATCCCTGGATTTTGTCATCATACAAGACCACGAAGAACTCCGGGAGCTGCTGCTGAAAGACCAGGCAGGCCCCGGATACATACCCAAACGTCCTCACCTGGGGGGCCGTGTGGAGCATGCCCTGCCCCGCGGCAGCGGGATAATCGGACCGTTGTGCGACTGTATGGAGGCACAGGCAGGCTTTGAAGACGTTGTTTCCGCCCTTTCCCGGGACATGTGGGTGGTGGAGGATATTCACTGTGCGTTGATGCTGTGGAACCAGGGATTGAGATCGTGCAGCTTTGTAACCAAGGACGGGATGGTGCTCGAACCCACAGGGATCGTACGAACGACCGCAGAGATGGCGAAATATGCCGAGAGCCTCAAGGCAAAGGCCGAGAAACAACAGCTGACCGAGCAGATGCACCTCCTGGAGGGGGAGATTACAGCAGCCAAGGAGAGGCTTGCAGGCCTCAAGGCACGTCTTGTGGACCTGAATCGGGAAAAAAGCGAGCATGCGGCAAAAGGAGACGGGCTCAACCGGGAGATGGCGAAATTGTCGGAGTCCCGCAACGAGACACTGCGGGACCTCGAACGGATCGGTGAGCGGGAAAATTCCTATGTGCGGGATATCTCGGGCTGGGAGGAGATGGCCGAGAAGCTCAAGGACGACCTCAGTGATCTTTCTTCACAGAAAGAGCTTGTAGATGGCCAGATCGAGCACAACCAGGCCCTGATCAAGACCCTGGATGATAGGAAGGAGGCAGCCAAGGCAGTGTACGAGGATGCCCGTGCAACGATACGGAACCGGACGTCCCGTCTGAACGAGCTGAAGGTGGCCTTTGCCTCCAGGGGCGAGAGGTCCCAGGGGATACGGGCGAACCTGGACAAGATGCGCCAGGAGACGGGAAAAGATCATGAAAGGGTCGAGGGCCTCAGGCAGACGGAGGCATCGATCGGCGAGGCCCTTGAGCGCGCAGGTGCGGAGCTTTCCCGGTTAAAGAAGGAATGCAGCCGGCTGGAGGAAGCCAGGGGGCAGCTCATACCGGAATTTGATGAGTTGGCAGACACCAGGAGAACCCTGGCTGAAAGCAGCGACCAGTGCAAGGAAACCATCGATCACCTGGAGAAGACCAGGAATTCGTACCTGGTCAGACAAAAGGAGCAGGAGATCGCGTATTCCATGAGCCTGGAACGCCTGGAGGCACGGTTCGGCAAGGGTCTCCCCGAGGTGCCGGAATCCTTTCGTCCTGAGGAGACCCGGGAAAAGGTGGCCGTGCTCGGAAACCGAATAGAGCGGATGGGGCAGATAAACTTCGCCTCCATCGATGCCTATGAAAATGTCCAGGCCAGGTGGGACGATCTTCACCGGCAGTACGAAGACATCGTCCAGGCGGGCACTCGCCTCAAGGAGGTCATCTCGAATATCGAGAGGCAGAGCACCAAGGCGTTCATGGCAACCTTCGAGAAGGTCAAGGTGAATTTCCAGGAGATCTTCACCACCATTTTCGGCGGGGGAACGGCCGATATCGTGCTCATGGAAAACGAGGGCATGGACTCGGGCGTGGAGATCCTCGCTTCTCCCCCGTTCAAGAGGCTCAAGGCCATGACGCTCCTGTCCGAAGGGGAGAAGACCCTGTGCGCACTGAGTTTTGTCTTTGCCCTGTTCAAGGTGCGGCCGTCGCCATTTTGTATCCTCGACGAGGTGGATGCCCCCCTGGACGATGCAAATGTCGTCCGCTTCAATCGTCTCATCAGGACCTTTTCACAGGATTCTCAGTTTATCATCGTAACCCATAACCGCTACACCATGGAGATGGCAGATATCATCTATGGTGTTACCTTCGATGTCCCCGGGGTCAGCAAGGTGGTCTCTCTGGTCCTCCAGGACATGGAGGGATAAATAATTTCTCTCCCGAGGGAAAAGGGTTTCCCTTTTTCTCTCGAATCTGGTAAAAATATCCTTTATTTTTAACGCACAAGCTTTGCACGTATATTGCAGGGGAGATGCGAAAGGATAGCATTATGCCGCGTGTGATTGCCATAACCTCGGGAAAGGGTGGAGTTGGAAAAAGCAACTTCGTTCTCAATGTGGGTATCAGTCTGGCCATGATGGATAACCGGGTGCAGATCCTTGATGCCGATCTCGGTCTTGCGAACCTGGATGTTCTGCTGGGGATCAGGCCACACCGTACGCTTGAAGACGTTGTTCTCGGCAGGGCTGAGCTTAATGATATCATTATTCGAACGGATTATAAAATCGACTTGATCCCCGGCTGTTCGGGGACGCAGGATATGGCGGATCTCTCCGGGGAGCAGATCCATAATCTGGTAAAATCGGTGAGCAGGGGAGCGGGCGACACGGATTATCTCCTCGTGGATACCTCCTCGGGCATCTCCACCGGGGTCATATCCTTTCTCATGGCGGTCCCGGAGGTAATCGTCGGCGTCAGCCCCGAACCCACGAGCCTCACCGATGCCTATGCCCTGATCAAGGTGCTCAAGCGGAATGGGTATGACGGCAGGATAGCCATGTTTTCGAGCATGGTGAAGAACAGTGCAGCTGGACACACGATCTACAAGAAGATCGCATCGGCTTCCAGGCGATTTCTCGATACCCCGGTGGGATTTCTGGGGAGTGTGTTCAGCGATGAAAAGCTGACCAGGGCGGTATCGGACCAGGTTCCGGCCATTGTCCGCTTCCCGACCTCTGATATAGCCAGGTGTTATCGGGTCATTGCCCTGACCATGCTCGGCCAGAACACCCCTCAGGCTGATTATGACAAGTTCTGGTCGCGCCTGCTGAACATGATCGTGAGGTCGGCGAAGCCCAGAGAGAGGGCCGCAGAATCGTTCAACGGGCCTGAACGGGAGGGCTCTCTCGAGCACACCATCCATGACATCCTCGATGAGCAGCGCAGAACCCGGTTTCTCCTCGAGCGAATCGTAGCCAGGATCGAACGGGATCTCGATTCACCCTCCAGACAGGGACCGGTCATATGATCGGAGTACTCGAGACCGCCTGCGGAAGACTCTGGGTCTGCGGCGATACCACCATGGTGAGCGAGGTGAGCTGGGAACCCATCGGAGGAACCGTGCATGGCGGCGAGCTCGACTGGATCATGGACGGCCTCGATGCCTATTTCAGGAAACGATCCAGGGGGATACCGGGTGTGCTGTGTTTTCCACAAGGAATCCCCACTTGGTCCCTCCATGGCACAGGGGCCGAGCCCCGAACCTTGTTTCACCAGATCCTCAGTGCCATATCCCGAATTCCCTACGGAGAAACCGCTGCCTATTCCGATATAGCCAGGGCACTGGGAAACCGCCATCTTGCCCGGGCAGTGGGGCAGGCGTGTAAAAAGAATCCCCTGCCGGTGATCGTACCCTGTCACCGGGTAGTAGGAAGCAGCTCCCTGGGGGGCTACAGCTCGGGGATTCACCGCAAGGAAGTGCTCCTGAAGCTGGAGGGCGTCCTGGCCCAGGAGTAGGCGCTTCTCGACCGCCATGAGACAACCCACCGATATACCTCGCGATACATATATTTGACAAAACATAGTTAATAGCCTATTTTTATCCCATGATGAAACAACTTCTTGAGACAGCATCTGATGCTGAAAAACATCTGAGAGTAGAGGCAGTAGTACTGGGACTCGGTTATATTGCGGTTGAGCTCGAAGGGCAGCGGGTAGGGCTCAGCGCAAATATCGCTGATACAAGTATGCTGGGATGTTCGGTTTTCAGCAGGGCAGGAACCCTTAAGGGATCACCCCTTGCCGATATTTTGGAACTCGGTACCACAGATCACCTGCTTTCCCGGGCAATTGCCCTTGCCGCCGTCAATGCACTCAACAATACCCCGAACCGGGGACAGGGAGTCGATGTCATGGAGCGCATGGCGGTTCAGAGCGGGGACCGTGTCGCCATGGTCGGGTTTATCGAGCCGGTTGCGATGATGCTCAAAAAGGCAGGGGCACAGGTAAGCGTCTTCGAGAAAAGAGCCCTTGAGGCGCCCCTTATCAGGCCGAAAGAGGACATGGCCCAGGCGTTTGCCGAGGCAGACATCATCATCCTGAGCGCAACGACGATCTTGAACCGCACCATCGGCGAGCTCCTTGCCCAGCCCAACACGGCGCGCGACGTGATCCTCATGGGACCATCGACCCCCATGATTCCCGAGGTCTTCGGATCGACGCCGGTTACCTATCTTGCCGGATCCGCGGTAACAGATGGTGAAAAGGCCTTACAGATTGTAATGGAAGGAGGGGGCACCCAGAAGTTGTACCACAGCGGTGCCATGAAAAAAATACATCTGGAGGTACAAGGATGACGCCCCTGATCGACACCCACGGAAGACACATCAGGTATATCAGGATATCCATAACAGACCGGTGCAATTTCCGGTGCAGGTATTGTATGCCCCCTGAGGGTATCGAGTGGATTCCCCACGAAGAGATCATGTCCTACGAGGAATTTCTCCGCATCCTGAGGATCTGCGTCCCGCGGGGAGTGGAAAAGGTGCGCATCACCGGCGGGGAACCCCTTGTGCGCAAAGACCTGTGCGGGTTCATCGAATCCATAAAATGCATAGACGGACTCAAGGAACTCTCTCTGACGACAAACGGCATTCTCCTGCCCTCACTGGCTCCCGCCCTGAAACGCTCAGGCCTCGACCGGGTCAATATCAGTCTCGATACGCTCGACCGGGACAAGTTCTCTTTCATCACCCGGGTCAATGCCTATGAACAGACGATCGAGGGAATCAGGACGGCACTCAAGTATGAATTTTCCCCTGTGAAGATCAATGTCGTTGCCATCAGGGGATTCAATGACGATGAAATTCCCGCCTTTGCGGAGTTGACCGTCAACAGCCCGATCGAGGTCCGGTTTATCGAGCTCATGCCCATGGGGTGCGCATCGAAATATGGGGATCACGAGGTCATCTGCTCTCAAGAGATACGCGACATAATTGAAGAGCGCTATGGTGCACTCGATCCTGTGGATTACAAGCTCGGTCCGGCAAAGGTCTTTCGAATCAGGGGAGCAAAGGGTAAAATCGGCCTCATCGGCGCACTGAGTGAATGCTCCTTCTGCAGTTCGTGCAATAGGATACGCATCACGGCAAACGGTCATTTGCGGCCGTGCCTGTTTTCCGACGACCATATCGATCTTCTCACCCCGATCAGAAACGGGATAAGTGACAGCGAGCTGGAGCGGTTAATCGAAAAAGGGGTGGAGCTCAAGCAGCATGATCACGGGCTCTGTGTCGGGAAACCGGATCATCCCTATCAAGGCTGTGAAACGCTCATGAATACCATCGGGGGCTAGCGGATTCCTACAGGGTGCTCCGCTGCCTTGCCGAATCGACAAGCTTAGAGAACGATATCAGGTCGTTCTTGAAGAGGATCTTGTTGGTATTCAGGAACAACAGCCCGGATTTCCTGTCGGCCTCGTTGTTGCCGGATGCCCATACGACCTTGCAGTACAGGGATATTCCTGCGGTATTCGAGTCTTCAGGGTGATTGATCTCTAAACGCACGACCGAATCTACCTGCAGCTCTGCCCCCTCGATACAGACACCCTCTTCGCTTGCGTTCAGGATGGTAATGGCCTTGACCTTTTCCGAGAGTTCCACAGAACCGGTGATATTGGCGAGATCGATTCTCTCATTGAGCCTTTTTTCTTTGTTGTTGCGCATGAGTGTGAAAATACCTTGAAAAAGCAGACTATGTCAAGGTGTTATCCCTTTTGATCTGAATAATCCTTCGGGCAGGCAGCTGAAAACTATACAGGAATTGCTCAAGGGTGGTCACCTGGGATAGGGGTGATACTCCCCTTTGAGCAGCCGCACCGCTCGTCGTGGCGACCATGAACCATGCACTCCCGGAAAGGTGATTTCACACCAGGAGCACTTTGCAAACAGCTTCAGGACCGTTATTATACGTAATAGAAGTCATGGGGTACCCCCATGGTGGTTCCCCTGAGAGGCAAGGGCGCTGGCAGCTCATAAGGGATACCGGGGAGGGTATATGAAGAGAGATATAGAGGGGATGTCTGTTCGGGAATACGATGTCCTGGTTATCGGCGGGGGCATCACCGGGGCGTTCATCGCGTGGGATGCGTCGCTGCGGGGGCTCAGTGTGGCGCTGGTGGACAAAGGCGATTTCGGTGCGGCAACCTCCGCAGCCACCTCAAAGCTCATTCATGGCGGGCTGCGCTATCTGAAGACCCTCGAGGTGGGTCTGGTGAGGGAATCTCTCCAGGAGCGGCGTATCATGGAGATCATCGCGCCCCACCTCGTCTATCCCCTGCCCTTTGTTTTCCCCGCCTACGGCTGGGGCAAGAGGGGATTGCCTGCGGCGATATCGGCCATGGTGTTCTATGATACGCTCTCCTATGATCGGAAATGGATCAATGACGATGACAAGAAGATCCCGGGACATGAAAAATATTCGGCAGAAGACCTGCTCAAGATGGAACCCATACTGGACCCCGAGGATCTCACCGGAGGCGTGGTCTACTATGACTGTCAGATGTATAATTCGGAGCGGCTCACCCTGGAGCCCATCCTGGCTGCCGTGGAATACGGAGCGAGCGTGGCCAACTATGTGCAGGCCGAAGACCTCATCATGGCGGGTGATGCCGTAACAGGGGCCCGGGTGAGGGATCTCCAAAGCGGGGCGCAGTACGATATCAGGGCCAGGGTCACGGTGAATGCCGCAGGCCCGTGGGCAGACCTCCTGCTGGGAAAGATCAGGGGGAGGAAGCATCACGGCCTCATCCGGTCAAAGGGGATCCACATCATCACGAAACCCCTGCACAAGGACCGGGCAATGATCCTGCAGACAAAGAGCGGCAGGCATTTCTTCATCCTTCCCTGGAGGGAACACAGCCTCATCGGGACGACCGATGTGGTGTACAAGGGAGACCCCGATAACTTCAAGGTCACGCGGAAGGACATCCTGGATTTTCTCGATGAGATCAACGCCACGGTACCTGCCGCGAGGCTGCGCGAAGAGGATGTGCTGTTCCAGTATGGCGGGCTGAGGCCCATCGTGGAAAAGGAGACCAGTGTCGAGGTCGAGGTCTATGACGCATCGAGAAAGTACGAGCTCTACGACCATGAAAAAGATGAGGGCATCCGGGGATTTGTGACGGCCATCGGCGGCAAGTACACCACATCGAGGAATATGGCGCGCCAGCTCGTGGATATTATCTGTCAGAAGATCTGTTTCGGTCCTGTGGCGTGCCTCACCCACACCACCCCGCTGTACGGCGGGGAGATCGGGAGATTTGCGAGTTTTCTCGATCGTGCCAGGAAAAAGAGGCCGGCCGGTCTCAGTGACGATATCCTGGAAAACCTCTGTCGGAATTACGGGTCGCGATACCTCGATGTCATCGAGACCGCAAAGAAGAAACACCTCGAGAAGATCTGCGAGGAGTTCCCTGATATCATGGCACAGGTGGTCTACGCGATTCACCGAGAGATGGCCCTCTGCCTGAGCGACGTGCTCTTCCGGCGTACCGGCCTGTGCACGCTGGGTAATCCGGGAGAAAAGGTCATAGAGCTGGTTGCCGATGAGATGGGCAGCGAGCTGAAGTGGAAGCGGGCCAGGAAAAATGAGGAGATCGAAAAGGTTCTCGCTGTGTTCGAACCCGCGAAAGAATAGCTCTCGTCACGCCTGTCCTGCAGGGGATCTGCCCCGGCTGATTTTCCCGCCGGCCGCCGGCCCTTGATTCTCCTTGCAAAAGCCTTTTGGCACTGGTTACAATGCAGTGCTTGTTTCCCGGATCTCTGCCGGGGGCAAAGTGATGGTGTGCACAAAGGGATAAAACGGCATGAAAGGCAGGGGCGTTCTCCTCGTCAATCCCTGGATATATGATTTTGCAGCATACGACATGTGGGCAAAACCGCTCGGGCTCCTCAGTCTGGGCGGGCTGCTGAGGCAAAACGGCTGCGAGGTATCCTATGTCGACTGCCTGAGATCCCCCCATCCGTTCATGACCGGAAAGGCACCCAAGGTGATGCCCGGGGGACACGGGAAATTCTACCGGGAGGTCATCGCCACCCCGAAACCGCTCCACGGCATCAGGAGGCGGTACAGCAGGTACGGGATCAGCATCGAGGCCTTCCGGAACGATCTCCAGGCGCTGAAAAGGCCGGATGCAATCCTCGTAACCTCCCTGATGACCTACTGGTATCCCGGCGTCTTCGAGGCGATCAGGCAGCTCAAAGAGGTCTTTCCCGGTGTCCCGGTCCTCCTGGGCGGTATTTATGCCACGTTGTGTACGGAACATGCGCGGAGGTTTTCCGGGGCCGACCATGTCATCACGGGCGAAGGAGAACTGCAGCTTCTGGACCTTCTGGGTGGCCTCTGGGGTCAGTCACCCTCCTTTCTGCCCGATATGGAAGATCTCGACACCCTTGCGTACCCGTGTTTCGATCTCATCGATGAACCGAGATACGTCTGTATCCAGACATCCAGGGGGTGTCCGTTTAGGTGTACCTACTGTGCATCGCACCTCCTGTGTCCCATTATGCGCAGGCGCGATCCCGTGAAGGTCGCAGGGGAGATCGCCTGGTGGAAAAAGACCCGGGGGATAGAAGACTTCGCCTTTTATGACGATGCCCTGCTGTACAGGCCCGAGATATTCGCGCTGCCCATGATGCGCGAGATCATCCGGAAGGGTCTTGAGGTCAGGTTTCACTGCCCCAACGGCCTCCATATCCGTTCGATAACGAACGAGGTTGCCACGGCCATGAAAGAGAGCGGGTTTACCACCATCAGGCTCGGCCTGGAGACAGCTGACCCCGTACGCCAGGCCAGCACCGGCGGCAAGGTGACCAATGAGGATTTCCTCCGTACCATGGAACTCCTCACTGGCGCCGGGTTCGATCCGGTGACAGTGGGCGTGTATGTGCTGTGCGGATTGCCCGGCCAGAGGGCCGGCGAGGTGCTCGAGGCCGTGGACCTGGTACAGAAAAGCGGGGCCCGGCCCATCATCACGGAGTACTCGCCCATACCCCATACCCGGGACTGGGATGAGGCGGTAGGCAAGAGCACGTACCCCCTCGCGGAGGAGCCCCTGTTGCACAACAACACGTTTCTGCCCTGCAGGTGGGAGGGCCTGACCTATGAGATGTATCAGGAGATCAAGAAGATCGCCCGGTCGTCACCCGGCGTGCAGACAGGTGCCGGGCAGGTCTCCTCTCGTGAAGAGAAGTGCATGCCTGGCAGTTCTTGACAACAAGCAACACAGGGAGGGCGTTCTGCCCTTTATGAAGTCCCCTCACCGGAGATCAATGGAGATTGCGTGCCTCACCAGAGGTCCCCGTCAGGAGTCTCCGGGAAAAGACCGAGATGATGAGCAGGGCCGAAGCCAGCGCGATCTGGGAGAGATTGCCCTGGATGCCTCCGCTGCCAAACGTGGCGAATATCACGGCAAGAGGAATGAACCCCACAAGGGAGCCGAGCATGAAAGGGGTGTAGGGCACCAGACAGCTTCCGCAGAGCAGATTCATGAGCGTGGAGTTGGAAAAGGGGAACAACCTGCCGTAGAGTACCCACCAGAATGCATTGTCCTGGAAACGGCCCTGCCAGATCTTCATGGTCTCGCCGAGGCGCCGTTGCGCGATGTGGGAGAGGATGGTTTTTCCTGCCAGATACAGGACGGAGGCACCGATAAGCGAGGCGAGCACGGACAGAAGGGTTCCCATAAAGGCCCCGTATATGATACCGCCCGCAGCACTGATCCAGAGGCGGGGCACGCCGGCTGCTATGACTGCACCCCCGGCAAGGAGGAAGGCGAGGGCAGAGAACAGGCGGTTCGGGGCAGCATCACCCCCCTGGAGGAGTAACCGCAGGGTATCGATATCGAAGACGATACTCCTGATGCCCGGCTGTTCCAGAACGAACGCCATGGCAGTAAAAAAAATCACCAGGGCGGCAATGAGCAGGATGTCCTTGAGCAGGAACTTATCGGTTTTCAGGCCCATTGTCTTCCCTGACCGTGTAGGTGAGCGAGCGTTTCTTCAGCCAGAAAACACCTGCAAGGTCTGCCAAGCCGACCCAGAGCCTGCTGTTTATGCCGCCACCGTACTTGCTGGTTCCATGCTGCCTCGCACGGTGGCTGACCGGCATTTCGGCCACGGTAAAACCAGCCATGATGAACAGCGCCGGGAAAAAACGGTGGGCGTTCCTGAAGAACCTGACACGCCTTATGCGGTCTCGCCGGAAGATGCGCAGCGAGCACCCCACATCGGTGATCTGGTCGCCGAGCACGGCCGAGCGGACGCGATTTGCTATGCGGCTGGAGAGACGGCGGATGAGATTATCCGCCCTGCGCTGCCGGATACCGCACATCATGTCCACACGACGCTCTTTGAGCGCAGCGAGCAGACGCAGAATGTCGCGGGGATCGTTCTGACCATCGCCGTCGAGCGTGGCGATAAATTCTCCTGTGGCTGCCTCGAACCCGGCCTCGAGCGCTGCGGATTGCCCGCTGTTCGGACAGAGGTGCAACGCCCTGAAATTGGCGTGTCTTTCAGTAAGGCCGGCCATGATCTGAGGCGTCTGGTCGTTAGAGCCGTCGTCCACCATGACCAGCTCCCAGGAAAGACCGCCGGCACTCGAGAAGACCTCGCTGACCTCCTCGCATACGGCCTGTACGGATGCCTCTTCATTGTAGAAGGGGATGACGACACTCAAATCAGGCTCATGCATAGGGTATCCCTTATAGAAGATAGTTAACCACACCATAAAAACAAGAACCAGGTTTTTTCAACTGGAAAGTAGACACGGGGTGATAAAGCTTATATACAAAATCAAACACAACGTAAAAAGCGATTGACCTATGGACGCACCCAATAAGAACATCTTTTTCATCCTGGCAGTGATGTTCATCTGTATTTTTCTCCAGCATGACCTCAGCTCGGTGAGCAACATGGAGGCGAGGAATTTTATCACCGCCCGGGAAATCCTGGAAAACGGGTCATGGCTCCTGCCGACCATGAACGGGGAACTCCGGATAGCCAAACCCCCCCTCCCGACCTGGATCACGGCCCTTGCCATGATGGGGGCCGGCACCGATGCCAACCTCGTCGTGAACAGGATACCCGCCGGGATTTGCGCCGGGCTGCTGAGCCTGTTCACCTTTCTCATCGCAAAGAGGGTATTCAGGGAGAAGGTGTTTGCCGTAACCGCGCTGCTGGTTCTGGCAACGGGCTACCTGTTCATGTGGTCGGCAAAGAAAAACTCATGGGATATCTATGCCTGCACGGCCATGGCCGGGGCCATATGGACCCTGCTCGAGGCCTTCCTGCGGAAGCAGGGCAAGGCCCGGTACTTCATCGGGTTCTCTCTTCTGTTGACGGCCTCCTTTTACAGCAAGGGGCCGGTGGCCTTCTGGGACATGCTCGGGCCGTTTCTCATCAGTTACTGCATGGTCTACGGGACGAAGGATATCAGGGAAAACAAGCGGGGCCTGCTCTGGGGCTTTGCCCTGTGCGTTGTGTTGAGCGCCCTGTGGCCGGCGTACGTATATTTGAATACCCCCCATGCTGCAGCGGCTGTTGCCGCCACGGAGACCACGAGCTGGTTCACCAACCACTTGCAGCCGGTTTGGTACTACCTGGCGAACCTCCAGTGGGTAGCAGGAATCTGGCTCTTCTTCCTCCTGTACGGGCTGGTATTCCCTTTCATCGAGAAGGACTGGAGGGCAGAGGAAAGGCTCTTTGTCTTCTGGTTCATCCTGACCATTGTCTTTCTCTCGTTGGTCCCGGAGAAAAAGATACGCTACCTCCTGCCGGCAGTTATCCCTGGGGCCATTGTCTCGACCATCGCGATATACCGTCTGCGCCAGACCGCAGGCACTGCGTGGAAGTTCGTGTACGGCTCGTTCTGTTTCATGAGCGGCCTAGCGTTTATCGGTGCCGCTGCGGGGCTCATATATGTTTCCCAGGGGAGGGTCCTCATCATCGGGAGTTCCCTTCCCCTTGGACTGACCGGTGCGGTGCTCCTGTATCAGTTCATCACGAAAAACACCTTCCATGCGCACATCACCGCCATTGTCGGGATATGCCTGATCATTGTATTTCTGCTGCCAGTGGCCTCCAAGTTCCTCCCTGCGGAAAAGACGGAGCTCTTCCTGAGGACAAGGGACAATCCCGAACTGCAGGGGCGGGAGTTCTACTTTCTGGACGATATCGACTACGAAATCATCTGGGCCGTGGGCAAGAAGATCCGGGTCCTGAAGGAAGGGCAGATCCGGGGCCTCGAGGCAACGAGCGCCGGAGCTGCCCTCATTACAACAGAAGCGATCGACAAGGAGGCCTATGGGATGCGGCTTGGGGAGTCGATCGAGATGAAGAAAAAGACGTACAATATCTATCTGCTCCCGTAACGGTTTCCTCTTGAGCTGCAACTGCCCGGCTATGTGACCGTAGCGGTAAAGCCCGCTCTCAGGCCTTCGATTCAAGGCCCTTGATAATGGCAGTGACCACGTCGTTCGCCGGGGTGGGAACTCCAAGCTCCCTGCCGTAGCGGGATATGGCCCCGTTCAGCGCGTCGATCTCGGTGCGGCGGCCGAGTTCCATATCCTGGAGCATGGAAGCACGGTGCTTTGCGGTGGGCGGCAGCTGTTTTTCGATGAGGAAGCGGTAGTAGTCATCAGCTCCGCCATAGTCCAGCGCAATATTCTTTGCCTCGGCCACGGCAAAGATCTCCTCGATGATTCTGCGCATCACGGCGAGTACCTCGGGGACATCGCGCAGGCGGCCGTAGGGCACGTTCAGGATCGCGCCCAAGGGGTTGAGGGCGCTGTTGTAGAGGACCTTGCCCCAGAGAGCTGCTGCAATGTTCGCGGTGATCTCCGTGGGGATGCCTGCATCGTTGAGATCGTCGCAGAAGCCCTGGATCCTCTCAGGCGGCACATCGCCGGAGGGGCTTCCGAGCAGGACCTTGTCGGCATATACCGTAACCTTCGCTGTCCCGGGTTCCACGATCTCAGCGCCGAAGATGATCCGTGCCCCCACGGTCCGGTCCCACCCAACGGCATTGGCGATGGCTTCCCAGTTGCCCAGGCCGTTCTGTATGGAATACACGAGGGTGTGCGGGTGAATGAACGGGAGGATCTGACGGACCACGGTCGCACTCAGGTATGATTTTACGCTCAAGAGTACTGCATCGAAGGTACCGCTCAGGCCCGCTGTTCCGTAACAGGCGGTAACAGGCTCGATGGTGTGGTCTCCCCAGATGCCGGTTATCCGCAGCCCCTTGTCCTGCATGGCCTTGAGGTGATCGTCAAGGCCTACAAACGTGACGTCGTGGCCTCTTTCGGCAAGCAGACCGCCGAAGATGCTCCCCAGGGCGCCGGCCCCCATAACGAGATACTTCATATTCTTCCCCTTTCTGTTCCGATCTGGACGCCCTGTCCTGGGGACAAGGCAGGATCAGGGGGGTCTTCCCCCTTGGATGACGTAGCGTTTCGCCCTCACCGGTGATCATCAAAAAGATCAGAACTCGGCGAGAGCCAAAACTTTCAGGAAGGCTATCACAAACGATTCAGCAAGGCCACTACCATTATGGGACGGGACAGAACACGCCCAGAGCGGGCGTACTCTGGCCAGGGCTTCACTCAGACAAGGGGGCCTAGGCCCCGATCAGGTCTTTGTCGATTCATGCGGGACCGTATTTTTCCGGGGATCTGCCCGGCTACGGCAGCGAGGCCTTCCGACGGGCCGGCGGGTCTGCCTGGACATAGTGGTTCATCTGCCATTTCAGCACGCCGCTGAGGGATTTTATAGCATCCTGCGGGGTGCTGTAGACGGCAAGGCCGGCCTTCCTGAATATCGAGGAGAGTCTGATGCGGACCTCTTCCACCTCGATCATGTTCTCGGTAAATCGCGAGAGAATGGGGATGATCGGTTTATCCACATCCTTCAGGGTCTCCACGATGGCGTGAGGGCCGGGCCCGCTGTCGAGCTGGGCGCTCTGGAAGGACGTGATAAAATCGAGGGAGAAGTAGGGGATAATGACGTCGATTGCGTCATCGGCGGCCATGGCCCTGATGGTATGCGCCATTATGGTGAAGTCAAAGCCGTAGAAGCCGAGGTCTACCGGGTTCGTGGTGCTTGTATTGACATCGCTGATCTTCCGGCTGATCCGTTCCTGCGTCTCCTGGTGAAGTTCCGGCAGCGTCAGGCCCTCTTCGGCGGCAAGATCCGTGAACAAAACCGAGGTTCCTCCCCCTGCACCGAGAAAACCAAGGCGCGGGCCGTGCGGGAGGATGTTCGCACCAGCGAGCATGACGAGGTCCACCAGGTGTTCGAAGTTCTGTGCCTCTATACATCCGTACTGCCTCATGATCGCGGTCCAGATCTCTCTGCGTGCAGCCAGTGCACCGGTATGGGACGCTGCCGCCCTGGCCCCCTGCTCGGTGGTGCCGCCCTTGAGGATGATCACCGGTTTCACCGGGGTGGTCTTTTTGAGCACCTCGATGAATTGTCTCGGGTCTTTGATGTCTTCTATGTACGCGGCAATGACCTTGATGGTGTCATCCTTGGCAAGGTACTCCAGATAGTCTTCAAGCCGCAGGTCGATCTGGTTGCCGTAGGAGACCACCTTGTTGAGTTCCAGGTACCTGGAGTGCGCCATGCGCATGAAGTTGTGGGTCATGCCGCCTGACTGACCGAGGAAGGCCACATTCCCGATACCCGTGATCGGTGACTTGGGCAGATCACAGGTGATGCCGCTTTCGGTGCAGTGAATCCCGATGCAGTTGGGCCCGATGATCCGGGTGGGGCCCTTGCGTGCTGCCTCGAGCAGGGCCTGCTCCAGCTTAACATTGCCCACCTCGGAAAATCCCGAGGTGAAGAAGTGCAGAAACTTCACCTTGTTGCGTGCCGCGGCCTCAACGGTTTCCAGTGCGAGCTTCGCGGGAACCGAGGCGATAGCGAGATCGATGCTCTCGGGAAGATCATCCAGGGAGCGATAAACCTTCTCTCCGTTGATATCCGAGTATTTCGGGTTTACCGGATACATCTTTCCCTGGTAACCGGCCATCTTTATTATGTGGTAGTAGGGGAGTTTCCCTCCGCCCAGGTTTGGCGATGCCCCGATTACCGCGATAGTCCTTGGATAGAAAAGCCTCGTAAGATCCATACACCTCACCTCGTCTAACATTACACATGATGTGTTATCAGCATACCATAATACAAAACAGTTAGACAATTGATTTATCCTGCCTGCCCGCCTGGCAACCTGTGCACAGGAGAAAGAACTTGTTGAAACTTTTCCGGATTCCCTCTAGATCTTTAGGTATGATTGATGCCGGGGCCCCTGTATTCTTCCGGACCATTGCGGTTGCGGTACCGAGGAAGGAAATCTATGCCCGCCTGGGCTTCCGGGCCGGGCATACCCTGATCCAGCCCGAACACCGGGAGATGGTGGAATCGTATATCGATGAGGCACGTGGGTTTGTCGAACTGAAGGGTTCGGCGATACTCCTGAATGTTGCAAGGATCGAGGAAGACAGCATCGTGCTTTCAGGCGGGGACATGTTTGTCAGCTCACAACTTGCACGGATGGCGTCGGGGTGCTCTTCGCTGCTGCTCATGGGTGCCACGGCAGGCAGCAGGATCATGGAAGAGATCCGGAGGGATACCTCGATCGGGCATATTACCCGGGGCGTTGTTCTCGATGCGGCAGCCAGCGAGATGACAGATGGAGCCTTGGATTGGATCATGGGATATGTTAATCAGGACCTCAGGCGCCGGGCAAAAAGACTCACCCGGCGCAGGTATTCAGCCGGGTATGGCGATTTTGCACTGGAGAACCAGAGGGTCATCTACGAACTGCTGCGGCTAGGGGAGATCGGGGTGAGCATAACCGGAGAATACCTGCTGATCCCGGAAAAGTCGGTGACCGCCATTGCCGGGGTCAGGACGTCCGTGGCGTGAAATGAGGAAAGAGAGGTTTTCGTGACGATACGAGAAGAGATTATCCGGAAGATCGGGGAGGGGGTCCTGGTACTGGACGGGGCAACCGGGACGGAGCTCCAGGCGCGTGGCATGCCGGAAGGAGTATGCCCGGAACTGTGGTGTCTCGAGAACGCTACGTGTATCGAATCGGTACACCGGGATTATCTGGCTGCCGGCTCGGACATCATCTACACGTGTACCTTCGGTGCCAACCGGTTCAAGCTTGCGCAATACGGGGCCTCGAGTGTCGGTCGAATCAATGAGGACCTCTGTAGGCTTGCGAAGAGCGTTGCTGGGGAGAGGGCCCTGGTGGCGGGAGATATCGGGCCCACGGGCAGGTTCGTGGAGCCTTTCGGCGATGTTGGCTTCGACGAGGCGGTGGAAGTCTTTCAGGAGCAGGCCAGGGGGCTCATTCAGGGGGGCGCGGATATCCTGGTCATCGAGACCATGATCGACATTCAGGAGGCACGTGCTGCGCTCATCGCGGTCAGGGAGCTTTCGGATATCTTCACCATCGTGACCATGACCTTCGAATCCTCCGGGCGCACCCTGGGAGGGACCGATCCGGTCTCGGCGCTGGTGACCCTCCAGTCCCTCGGGGCAGATGCCGTGGGCTGCAACTGTTCTGCAGGTCCGGACGGCATGATTCCCCTGATCCGGGCCATGCAGCCCTACGCCACGGTGCCTCTTGTCGCGAAACCCAATGCAGGGCTGCCCCGCCTCAGCCAGGGCAAGACCTTCTTCGACATGGGGCCCGACGACTTCAGTGCCTACGCACACGAGTTCGCAGCTTCAGGCGTTCAACTCATTGGAGGCTGCTGCGGCACGACACCCGCTCATATACAGGCACTGCGCCTCAAGACCGCGGCGCTTTCACCGGGTTCATCCCGCAGGCAGTCCATCAAGGCCCTGAGTTCTCCGAGAAAGACCGTGATCCTTGGCGAACAATCCCCGCTCGTGATCATCGGTGAGCGGATCAATCCTACCGGCAAGAAAGACCTGCAGCAGGAGCTGCTCGAGGGCAGGATGTCGCTGGTTCGCACATTTGCCCGCGAGCAGACGAGCCGCGGTGCTGAGATCCTCGATGTCAATGTCGGCATGCCCGGAATCGACGAGGTCTCCACCATCAGGAAGGTGGTCTGCGACCTTGCCCTCTTCACGGATGCACCCTTGAGCATCGATTCGGCCCTGCCCGAGGCCATAGAGGCGGCGCTGAGGGTTTATCCCGGAAGGGCGCTGATCAACTCCATTTCCGGGGAAGAAGAAAAGCTCGTGCCCCTGCTTCGGATAGCAAAGAAATATGGGGCCATGTTCATCCTGCTGCCGCTGGCAGGCAGGAACCTGCCCAAAACATCACGGGAGCGGATCTCCACGGTCTCGAGCATCTTTGAAACGGCACAGGACTACGGCTTTACCAGGGATGATATCGTGGTCGACGCCCTTACCCTGGCTGTTTCGGCCGATCCCTCCGCAGCCTTGGAGACCCTGAACACGACCAGGTGGTGCGCCCAAGAGTTCGGGTCGTCTACGGTGCTGGGACTCTCGAATGTTTCGTTCGGCCTCCCGAGCCGGATCTGGATCAATGCCGCGTTTGTGGCAATGGCCGTCTCCCATGGGCTCACCCTGGCCATAGCGAACCCCCTGAGCGACGAATTCATGAATATCAAGAGGGCGGCCGACGTCCTGACCGGGCGGGACATCGGGGCACGGTCCTACATCGCCCGATTCGGGTCTAAAGGCGCCAGTGCTCCGGGGCGGCAGCAGCCGGCGAACGAGGCATCGCCGGGACAGGAGGTCTACGAGGCCATTCTCGAGGGGAATCGGGACGATATCGCCGCACGCATCGACCGGGCGCTCCAGCAGGGGATAACGCCCCAGGCCCTGGTGAACGAGCACATGATACCGGCCATCGAGGAGGTGGGGGAGCGCTACGATAAAAAGATCTATTTCTTGCCGCAGCTCATCGCGAGCGCCGAGGCCATGAAGCGGGGATTCGAGCATCTCGAGCCCCATATGAAGGAGGGAGAACTCCTCCAGGCAAAGAAGGGGAAGATCATCCTTGCAACGGTCAAGGGAGATATCCACGATATCGGCAAGAACATCGTGGCGCTGATGCTTAAGAACCACGGCTTCGATGTTGTGGATCTCGGGAAGGACGTGGCCCATGAGGTCCTCCTCGACGCCATCAGGCGCTATCATCCTGATATTGTGGGGCTCTCAGCCCTCATGACCACGACCATGGTGAACATGAAGGAAACCATCGAGCGGGTACGCGATGCCGGACTTGCCTGCAGCTTCATGGTGGGCGGGGCCGTCGTCACGAAGGCCTATGCCGAATCCATAGGCGCCCGCTATGCCAAAGACGGCGTGGATGCGGTGCGGGTGGCCGAGTCCCTGGTGGGGTAGGTGGATCCTAGTCCCCTTTTCCGAACTCTTTTTGCAGCATTACATCCAGGGTCCTGCATGCCCAGCAGAGGATGGTGCCGTTTTTGTCGATGAGCACCTTGGTTGGCACGCCGCGCACCCCGTAGGTCTGGGCTACCGAGCCGTCCGGATCCAACAGGACGGTATAGGGGAGCTCGTAGTGCTCTGCGAAGGAGGCCACCTTCTTGTCGCTTTCCTGGATGTAGATTGCAATGAGTTCAAAGCCTTGATCCTTGTAGGTGTCATACATCTTCTTGAGGTTGGGGATGTCCTTCTTGCAGTATGGGCACCAGGTCGTGGTGAAGTTGAGCAGCACGGTCTTTCCCCGGTATTCGCTCAGGAGATGTGCTGTGCCGGACAGATCCTTCAGGGTGAAATCCGGGGCCGGCCGTTCGATGGACTGCTGCTTGATGTCATAGGGCTGAGGTTTTTTCCCTGGTTCCTCGCACGATGCCGTGCTCAGAAACGCGAAGAACATGCACGCGGTCATCAGGACTATTTTTTTCTTCATCACGGTAACTCCTTTTTCAGATCATTAAGGTCCCTGACGTGATCAGGAAGTATTCGCCGAGGGCCAGGAGACCCCAGCCGAAGGCCTTCTGGACCTTCACCATCCACATGCCGGCCTTGGGGATGCTCGCCACGAGCCCTGTGAATGTTCCCAAGATGATGAGGATGGTACCCAGGCCCAGGGAAAAGACAAACAACAGGCTGGTGCCATAGAGGATATTCTGTTTCGTTGCAACGTACCCGAGCAGCACGCCGAGGATCGGGGCAGTGCACGGGCCGAGAATAAGGCCGGAAACAGCTCCCAGGAGCAGGCTGCCGATAAAACCCTTTTTCCTGGGCGAACTGGAGGCGCTCATGAATGCGGGCATGGGAAGCGTGAAAACGTCGAGCATGGACAGCCCCATGAGGATGCAGATATTTGCAACGATGAAGTAGGTCCAGGGATTCGACTGTATCTGGCCGAAGAGCTGGCCTGAAAGCGCAGCGATGCTCCCCAGGGCCGTATAGGAAAGCGAGGTACCCAGGACATAGAAGAGCGAGAGGACGAACCCCTTCATCCTGGAACCGCCGCTCTGAGAGCCGATATAGGCAACGGTTATGGGTATGACTGGATAGATGCACGGGGTGAAGCTTGCCAGAACCCCGCCGAGGTATACGGCCAGGTAGGAGAATACGATGGATGCCTGCAGATAGGTATCCAGTCCGCTGATAAAATTCTCTATCATGGCAGTAGGTTCAGTTCCTTGACGATATCTTTTTCTGAAATCGTTCCGCTCAGGCGTTTCACCTCGGTGCCGTCCTTGAAGAAGATGATTGTTGGTATGCCGAACACCTGATACCTGGCCGGAGTCTCGGGGCTCGTGCTGATGTCGAGTGATCCGAAGGTGATCGCAGGGTAGGTGTCTTCCATGACCTCGGTGTGTGCGTGCACTTTCTTGCAGGCAGCGCACCACGGAGAGGTAAACGAGAGCACCGCAAGGTGATTCTTCAGAAAATCGGGAAAGGTTGCATCGGTTATCTGATTCATTTTTTAACTCCCGGTTGAAAAGTACCACAAAGCTCAGGTTTCAACAATTCTAATAAGGTATCATAAGGCGATACTCCAGGATTATCAAGGACAGACCGGGATTTTCCCCGGGATCTTCTGCCGGGGAGAGACGAGAGCTCACTACCACACAGGCCATGAGTATTCTTGACAAAAATGACCAATAATGAGAATGAATGGTTATTCAGCGTGTGTAGTACAGTGCGTACCTTGGGGAAAGGAGAAAGCGATGAAGATATTGGTGACCTATTTCAGTAAGACCGGAAATACGCTGGCTGTAGCCGAGGCGATCCGCGACGCCCTGCAGCAGGAAGACACGGAGATCAAACCCATAAAGGAAGTGGAGTCTGTCGAGGGGTATTCACTGATATTCTGCGGATTTCCCGTGCATGCCCACAGTGTTCCCGTGGCAGTGCATAATTTTATCAAGAGGCTCAAGAGCGGGCAGAAGCTTGCCCTGTTCTCAACCCATGGGGCAAAAACCGACGGACAGATGCCAAAACAGGCCGTTCATCAGGCAGTCGGGCTTGCAAAGGGTCTGGAGGTCATCGACTCTTTTACCTGCAGGGGGCAGGTGGAACAGGAAATCATCGATGATCTGATGAACAAGCCGGAACACCGGGCATGGGCAATGGAGGCTGCCTCTGCCAAGTCGCACCCCGACGAGGCAGATCTTGCAGATGCCAGGGTCTTTGCCAGGGGCGTTCTCAAGAAGGCCTTGAAGTTCGAAGACTTCAACAAGAAATAACGAGTACACTTTTACCGAAAAAAGCGGATCTCCGCCAGCAGCAGGGGGATCCGCGCCGATCCTATACGAAGCAGACCTGCAGCCCGGATATTCAGGAAGGGCCTTGACATCTCCACGCCTTATCAGTAATAGTTACTATTAGTTTATGAGAATAGCTGGTGCCCAGGTATGTGGGCCGGCAGGCAGAAGTGAGTAATGACTAAAACGTATACGAGAATGACAAAGCAGAGGAAAGTGCTCCTGGAAGAGCTCAGGAGAATGAGCTGCCACCCGACGGCATATGAGCTGTATGAACGGGTGAGGGAGCGGATGCCTCAGATCAGCCTCGGAACGGTGTATCGGAACCTGGAAATTCTCTCGTCGTCCGGAACGATCCTGAAACTGGACATGGCCAAGGGGCAGAGACGGTTCGATGCCACCACCGAGGATCATGCCCATATCCGATGTGTGTCCTGCGGACGCATCGATGACCTGCCCTTGAATGCATTGCCTGACCCGGCTACTATTATGGGTATTGCCGGGGATGCGTTGGGCTATGACGTCCTGGGATGCGACCTGGATTTTCATGGCATATGCCCCGCGTGCAGGCAAGAGGGCATAAACGTGCCGCACGCGGATAAACAGCTAGAGAAAAAGAAATCACAAAATGAAAATTAGGAGGAAAAAATGGCGAAAATGAAAGGCTCTCAGACTGAGAAAAATCTACTTGCTTCTTTTGCGGGGGAGTCCCAGGCACGGAATCGATACAACTATTTTGCGAGCCAGGCCCGCAAGGAAGGCTACATTCAGATTGCCGATATCTTTGAAGAAACAGCCAATCAGGAAAAAGAACATGCCAAGCGATTCTTCAAGTTCCTCGAAGGAGGAGAGGTTGAAATCACGGCGAGTTTCCCTGCAGGCGTGATCGGGACAACGCTCGAGAACCTCAAGGCGGCAGCCGGAGGGGAGCATCATGAATGGTCTGACATGTATCCCGGTTTTGCCCGTGTTGCCCGGGAGGAGGGCTTCGAGGCGATAGCCAAGGTCTGGGAGGCGGTCTCGGTTGCGGAAAAACAGCACGAGAAACGGTACAGAGACCTGGCTGCAAATATCGAAGCGGAAAGGGTATTCAAGAGAGACACCGTGGTCGTGTGGCGATGCCGCAACTGCGGCTATCTGCATGAGGGCACAGAACCTGTGACATCCTGCCCTGCATGCGCCCATCCGAAAGATTATTTCGAACTGCTGGGAGAGAACTGGTAGGTCCCGAGAGGGAGTAGAAGGCCTGCACCGCAGGGGCGCGGCCCTTGCGGTGCTCGACCAAAACAGGGAGCGATTCCATGGAAAAGATACCGATTCGGGTTTTCGTGGTTCTGGTCTTCATCCTTATTACTACCCCGGCATGGGCTGCCTCCGGTGAAGAGAAGGATTTCACCGGGCCACTCAAGGCGCTCAAGCTCATTGTCCCCGAAGATGCGGCCCAGAGAGCATACCTGGGGATCGAGGCAAAGAGTGGCGAGATCTCCCTGAACACAATCAAGGCCGATATTCTGGTCATAGAAATCTTCAGCATGTATTGCCCGCACTGCCAAAAGCACGCACCCGTGGCAAACCAGTTCTTCGCCGCGATTGAGAAGAACAAGGCGGCCAGGGACCGGATCAGGATGATCGGGATCGGGGTCGGGAACTCGCCCTACGAGGTGGGGATATTCAAGGAGAAATACTCACCTCCCTTCCCCCTGTTCGACGACAGGAATTCAGCCGTCGTGAATGCCTTCAGCGGTATCGTTACCCCGTATTACTTCATTCTCCGGCTGGAAGAGGGCAAGGCCTTTGAGGTGCTCTATTCGAAAGGCGGCGGTTATACCGATGCCGAAGAGTTCCTGGGGATGATCATGGATCTGACGGGAATAAAGTAAGGAGGCTGCCAATGAAGAGGACGATATGGACGGCAAGTATGTGCCTTGCCGTTGTCTTCATGGTTTCTCAGAGCGCCGTTGCTGTCTCTGAGGCCATGCGGCAGGAGATATACGACGTGGGCACGCTCAAGCCCACCGACAGCACGCTCAAGGTGAAGGTGGGCGAAAAGGCCCCGGAGTTCACCCTGAAATCCCTGTCCGGCAAGGACGTATCGCTGAGCGATTACCTGGGGAAAAAGATCGTGGTGCTCTCTTTTGTCCCTGCAGCATGGACCCCGGTGTGCTCAGACCAGTGGCCGGGATACAACATCGTCCAGGATGTCTTCGAGAAGAACGACGCGGTCATCCTGGGGATCACCGTGGACAATATCCCGACACTGCACGCCTGGACCCTGCAGATGGGAAAGCTGTGGTTTCCGGTGCTCTCCGATTTCTGGCCCCATGGCGCTGTTGCGCAGCAATACGGGGTGCTCCGCACCGACGGGACAGCCGAACGCGCGATCTTCATCATCGATAAACAGGGGGTGATCCGCTACATAGATGTCCACGACATCAACCAGAGACCTCCCCTCGAAGGGATCATTCAGGAACTCGAAAAGATCAGATAGTCTCCCGGCTGAGCCGGCAAAGTTCTCTGCGGGAGTCTGAACTAACCCTGATGACCCCTGTTCAGGTGTGCAGCTATATCCAGTGCAGAACCCCTGCGAACACCACGAGAGCCAGGGCATTTACTGCGGCCAGCGTTCCGATGAAGAGGATCTGAGTGCGGGGTCTCCAGTCATAGGAGTAAAATGCCGCGGCAAAGAAGGGGATATAGACGGTAATGAAGACCGGAAATGCTCCCCACCAGGGGTATACCCACACGAACGTCGGGGTCCTGACGAGAAAGAGCTCGAAGATGGAGAAAAAGGCCGCATTGCCCAGGGTAAAGGCGAGGCGGTTGTTGATTCCGAGGATCTTCAGCTGAGGGTCCTCGGGCAGGAGCTTGCTGAAGATCAGCCCTGCGATGGAAAACATGAAAGAAATTTCAACCCCTACCCCCACCAGGATCAAAAACGCCGTACCGGTTGGCACGGTCCACAGGGCATGACCGGAGAAGTGCTGGATCAGTGCGTTGACGATCTCCACGAACCAGTGGACCATATACAGCGAGAGTCCTGCTGCCACACTCTTCCAGTTCTTCCTGGCGATCTCGTTGACATACACATAGATCGTGAGAGCAAGCAGTGTTATCACATACCACTGGAAGGGGTCTCCTGCCCTGAGAATTGCAAGGGCCATGTCCGTTGCCTGGGGATTATTCATGTGATCCTCCTCGTAATGTTATTCTTACAAATCAAAACGCCGCCAGGCAACGACGCCTGACGTTTTCATCACACGGATCAGGAGGTGTACAATGCCGCCGACTCTTCAGCCCGGGCAATGCCCCCCCTGGCATCGCAGACCGAAGGGTCCGGTCTCGAGAAAAACGACGGGGGCATGCCTCAACAGGGATCGATCCTCCTGAAGGTCTTGGTATAGTTCTCCACGAGGGCAACGTAGAGCTGCTTTCCCAGGAGCATGATCTCCCGGTGCTGCTCTTCAATGGCGCCCTTTGCCACAGCCGGCACACCTGCATAGAGCATGTTGTCCGGGACGATCTGGTTTTTCTTGACGAGCGAGTGCTCGGCAACGATGGACCAGCTTCCCACGATGGTATTGTCGCCCAGGGTCGAGTTCATCCCGATGACGGAGTAATCCTTGACGAGTTTGCCGTGAATCATGGCCATGTGCCCGATGGTGACGAAATTCCCGATGGTCACGGCAGCAGGGGTGTGGATGACGACGCCGTCTTCCACGGCGGTATCGTCACCGATTATGATGGTGCCGAAGTCGCCCCTGATGACGGCATTGGGGCCAATCCAGCACCGGGCACCGATCCTCACGTTCCCGATTATCGCAGCGCTCTCGGCGATCCAGCACGAGCTGTCCACTTCCGGTCTCTTGCCGCCTATCTCATAGATTGCCATGATCCCTCCAGTCACTACACAAGGTGCATGCCGTCCTTTTTCCTTAAAAAGCACCGGCCAGTAGCGCGGGCCTTAAAATGCAGCCGGACGCTTCACTCCTTAAACCATATTTTTTGACGAGAGGGAAGAATAACCATAGGAGATCAATAAGGGTCTGCAGAAGAACAGAAGGAGCGGGCAGAGCGGTTACCGACAAGAAACAACCTCGTGGCCTGCTTTATGAGCGCTTCGTGTACTCGTCGATGACCACAGGGATAAACGTGGTCAGATCTTCTACGATGCAGCAGGACGCAACCCGGAATATGGCGGCGTGGGGATCGGTGTTGATGGCGATGATCACCTGAGAGTTCCTCATCCCGCTGAGGTGCTGAATGGCGCCGGAGATCCCGCAGGCAATGTAGGCCCGGGGCGAGACCGTGGTGCCGGTTGAGCCGATCTGGTGCCGGTATCCGAGCCAGCCGAGATCGCATACCGCACGGGTTGCACCGATGGCGGATTTGGGGAACAGCGCGGCAAGATCCCTGATGAGGGAGAGGTTTTGCGGGCTGCCGATGCCTCTTCCTACAGAGACGATCACCTCGGCATCTGCAAAACCGATATCCCGGGCGGCAGCCCTCTTCAGCCCGAGGGGTACGGTGGTTTCTTGCCGGGCCTCGGCAGGCACGATGGTCACGTCAGGGGCGGAGCCCTGAGTGGCTGCGGGTGCCTGCCACGCACCAGGCAGAACCGTCACCACGCACGAAGGCGTAGATGGCTTGACGTGTGCGCGGATCTTTCCCCCGAACAGGGACCTGATGAACGAACCCTCGCTCAGCCCCTCGACGGCCGTGATGCAGGGCACTTCAAGCGCTGTTGCCAGGCCGGGCGCAAAGTCGTAGCCGGCGGCGGTGTGGGGGATGCAGAGGGCGAACGGGGAGGTGCCCTCGATGAGGGTCCGTATGGTCGACTTGTATGCCTCGGCGCTGTAATGGCCCAGATTTTCAGCCACAGCACCGGTCACTGCGATGCCCGTGCGTTCTGCAAGCTCCCGGGCCATGTGCTCTACCTGGGGGAGGGTACCGAGAACGAGGATGGTTTTCTTCTCTGCACCGAGGTCACGGGCGAATGAGACCGCCTCATAGGTCTCGGGGGCGATCTTTCCCTGTGCGTGCAGAGCAATGATGTACACGTGCGTATACATGAGAGGGTTCTCCCTACAGGAGTGAGTGCTCATGGAGGATCCTTATGAGGCCGCGCGCCTTGTCCACCGTGGAGCCCTCGAGAAAGTTACCCGGGGAACCGGCATCCGGATAGCTCAGGGCGGTAATGAGCTGCGTCTCCCTGCCGGGCCATCGTTGTGGCGGGTCAATGGTCACGAGATCCTGTCTCCTTGCCCTGAGCACATTTGAGAGAGAGGGATATCTCGGGGTATTCATGCCGGATTGAATGGTCAAAACCGCGGGCAGGGCGATGGTGAGGCATTCCCGGTCGCCACCCTCGATTTCACGCTCCACGTATACGGTGCCCCGCATACGGTCCATTTCCTGGAGCATGACCGACGTAGCGCACGGCAGTCCCATGAGCTCAGCAAGGACCTGGCCCACCTGGAACTCCATATCGTCCTCAGCCATAATCCCTGCGAGCACGAGGTCATAGGACCTGCTCCGGGCATATTCGGCGATCAGGGATGCCCTCGCAAGGGGAGATACATACTCACCGGATTCCACCAGGATATGTATGCCCTGATCGGCCCCCATCTCGAGGGCCTTGCGAATGGTCGACCTCACCCTCTGTGGGCCCACCGAGACGGCATCAACCGTGCAGTCGGGGAATCGTTCCCTGGTGAGCAGGGCCTCTTCGAGGGCAAACTCGTCGTACCGGTTCATCCGGAAGACACTGGCGTCTCCGTAGATGATGCGGGGCGGAGCGTCGTTGATGGAGAGCGTTTCTGCTGAATCCGGAACCTGTTTTACGCATACGAGGATCTTCATCGAGCCGCCTCCTTTTGCTCCTGCTGCACCTGGGGCAGTTATAAACGAGGGAGAGGCATTTTGCAAGATTAAAACGAACGCTCGTTCGTTTATTGCTTGACACGGGTTGCCTTCCCCGGTATCGTGCGGTTATGAGCGACTTGTATCTGATCCGCCACGGCCAGGCATCCTTTGGCAAGGACAATTATGACAGGCTTTCACCTCTGGGAATCCGGCAGGCAGGGCTCCTCGGCAGGCATCTTCTCAGGATAGGGCTCAGATTCGATGCGGCCTATTCCGGGACAATGGACCGCCAGCGCTCAACAGCCCGCGAAGTTTTTCAGTGCTACACAGACGCGGGAGAGCCTGTCCCGGAGCTGGTGCAGCTGGGAGGGCTCAACGAGTACGATACTACGGCGGTCGTAGCGGCACAGGTGCCGGACATGATGGCCGCCGATCCGAGCCTGAAACACGACCTGGAGCGGATGTACACTGACAAGGAATCGTTCAAGAGGGTCTTTGAGGGGGCCATGCTGAGGTGGGTGTCCGGTAACCATGATAACACCGGCAGCGAGAGCTGGAGGCAGTTCACCTCCCGGGTAGCGGATACCGTGCAGGGCATCATGAAAGCGCATGGCAGGGGCGCCACCGTTGCGGTGTTCACCTCCGGAGGACCTATCTGTGCCGCGCTCAAGTGGGTTCTCGGCCTGTCCGGTGAACGGGCGATACGGCTGAACTGGCAGGTGGTAAACACCTCGTATTCCCGTTTCATGTACAACGGCGAGCGGATTACGCTGGCCGGCTTCAACAACATTTCACACCTTGAACTGCACAATGAGCGTTCATTGATAACCTATCGGTGAGAAGAGCCACACTATTCAGAAGGAGGGCGGTATGGATTTTGAAGTTCCGGAAAAGATCAAGATCATAACGGACATGATGGATGAATTCGTCGAGAAAGAGCTCATCCCGCTGGAGGCGGAATTTCTCCACAAGGATTTCAAGAGCATGGTCCCGGTTCTCGAAGAAAAACGGAAGATGGTCAAGAAGATGGAGCTGTGGGCGCCGAACCATCCGAAAGAATACGGGGGGATGGGGCTCAACCTCCTGGAACACGGCTTTGTCTCCGAATCACTGGGCAGGTCGCCGCTCGGGCACTACGTGTTTGGCTGTCAGGCACCGGATGCCGGCAATATCGAAATCCTGCACCTCCACGGCACCCCAGAGCAGAAGGAAACATACCTGAGGCCCCTGGTGGATGGAAAGATAAGAAGCTGTTTTTCCATGACCGAGGTGGAGATGCCGGGATCAAACCCGGTGATGATGGAAACCACGGCGGTCAAGGACGGCGACGATTACGTGATCAACGGCCAGAAATGGTACTCCTCCTCATCGGACGGCGCGGCCTTTGCCATTGTCATGGCGGTCACCAATCCCGAAGGGCCCCCCTATCTCCAGGCAAGTATGATCATTGTGCCCACCGACACCCCGGGATTCAACCAGATCAGGAACATCCCGGTCATGGGTGAGGCAGGATCGGACTATGCCGGGCACGGGGAGATCCTCTATCAGAACTGCCGGGTGCCGCAGAAAAACCTTCTCGGCCAGGAAGGGCTCGGCTTTGTGATCGCGCAGGAACGGCTCGGCCCGGGCAGGATCCATCACTGCATGCGGTGGATCGGCATCTGCAACCGGTGCTTTGACCTCATGTGCTCCAGGGCCTCGAAGCGGCTCATTTCACCCAACGGCAAGACCCTGGCAACAAAACAGATCATACAGGCCTGGATTGCGGAATGTGCGGCAGAGATCCAGGCGGCACGGCTCATGACGCTTCACTCGGCCTGGAAGATCGAGAAGTTCGGGATCAAGGAGGCCCGGGAGGACATTTCGCTCATCAAATTCTTTGTGGCAGGCGTCATGCAGAACGTTATCGACAAGGCCCTGCAGGTGCACGGCGGACTGGGCATGACCGATGATGTCATCATCCCCTGGTACTACCGTCATGAACGGGCTGCGAGGATATATGACGGTGCGGACGAGGTTCACAAGATGTCGGTCTCCAAGAGGATTCTGCGGGGCTACGAAAACCGCGACGTCCGATAGCGACCATGACAGGGGTGCCCCGGTGAGATTTGAAGAATTCAAGAACCTGGTTCAACTGTCCAAGGAGGATATCTGCCGGGAACTCCTGGGTGAAAACCGCGAGCGGATCAAGATCAAGAAGGAGGAGCTCGCGGTAAAGAATCTGGTGAAGATCTTCGATGCGGCCCTTTCCATAAGCAACGAGAAGGGATTTTCCGCCATGAGCCTGAGAGACTTGAGCGCAGAGGCGGGCCTGAGCATGGGTGCACTCTATTCGTACATATCGAGCAAGGACGAGCTTCTCGATATGCTGCTCCAGCAGGGGCGTAAAACTATCTTCAGGATACTCATGGAGCGGATCGCCCACGGCAGTGACCCCGCAGAGAAATTGAAGGTGGCCATCCAGACACACCTCTACCTGAGCGAGGTCATGCAGCCGTGGTTTTATTTCTTTTACATGGAAACCAAGAATTTCAGAAAAGAAGAGCATAAAAAGGCAATAGAAGCAGAGCTGTTTACGGAAAACATCTTTAAGGATATCATAGCGCTCGGGGTCTCGGGAGGTGTGTTCAGGCCGGTCAACGAAGAACTCACCTCGGCAATCATCAAGGCCATGCTGCAGGACTGGTATCTGAAACGGTGGAAGTACGAGAGGCGCAATGTTTCCGTGGAAGACTATGCCGGGTTTCTCGTAGAGGTGCTGGGATCTTATTTGTCTGCATAACTGAATAGCATGCATGTGCGGGAGGGTGTTATGGATCTTATTGACAAACCAACAAAGATACGTCAGGGAGAAGAGCTCGATATCAAACGGGTCGAGGGGTTTTTAAAGGACACCATACCGGGCTTGTCCGGCAACCTTGCCATAGAACAGTTCCCGAGCGGATTCTCGAACCTCACCTACCTCATCAGGGTTGGCAGTACGGACCTTGTCCTCAGGCGCCCGCCGTTCGGCCGGAAGGCCAAGACAGCGCACGATATGGGGAGGGAATACCGGATCTTGAGTGCCCTGCACCCCGTCTTTCCCTACTGCCCCAGGCCGCTGGTCTACACAGAGGACGAATCCCTTATGGGATCCCCCTTTTACGTAATGGAGAGGATCAAGGGGATCATCCTCAGGAAGAACCTGCCAAGGGATATGGTATTGGGCCCGGAACAGGTCAGGCAGCTCTGCGAGAATCTGTTGGATGTGCAGCTCGAGCTCCATTCCATCGATTACAAGGCCATCGGGCTCGACGGGTTCGGCAAGCCGGAAGGCTACGTGAAACGGCAGGTTGACGGCTGGACCGAGCGGTACAAGGCAGCCTGGACACCTGACGCCCCCACATTCGAGAAGGTTATGCAGTGGCTTCAAGATAGAATGCCGCCGGATTTCAAAAGATCTGCCATCATTCACAACGACTATAAATTCGATAATGTTGTTCTGGATGCTCATAACCCGCTCAAGATCATAGGCGTTCTCGATTGGGAGATGGCAACCCTCGGCGATCCGCTCATGGACCTGGGAAGTTCTCTCGGATACTGGGTTCAGGCAGATGACCCGGATGATTTTCAGGCCGCAAGGATGCTGCCGACCAACCTGCCGGGAGCGCCCACGCGTATGGAAATGGTCGAGAGGTATGCCCAGAAGGCCGGCATCACCATCGACAACTTCGATTTCTACCTTTGCTTCGGGCTCTTCCGCCTGGCGGTCATCGCCCAGCAGATCTACTACCGTTACTACCATGGTCAGACCAAAGACGAGCGGTTCAAACTCCTCATCTTCGCCATACATATCCTGGAAAAAGCAGCGAACAGGACCATGGAAGAATAACCGCACGTTGTTTTTTAAGTGGATGTTATGTTCATAACGGAGGGAAATGCATGGGCTTTGAGACAAAAAAAGTCAGAATAGAACCGGTGCCCCAGGAGAGGCTGGCGTTTCTCAAGGGCAGGGAGATAGGCTTCGACAGCGTGGCAGAAATGCTTACCGCACGAGCCAGGGAGATCCCGGACAAGCCCTATGTCCTGTTCTACGACCAGACCATCACCTATGGTCAGATGAACGAGCGAGCCAACAAGGTGGCAAATTTCCTCAAGACAAGGGGCGTCAGAAAGGGTGATGTCGTGTCCCTGCTCGTCCTCAATTCGCCCGAGTTCTACTACATCATGTTCGGCATTCAGAAGCTGGGGGCGGTTGCAGGGGCCATAAATTTCATGCTTCAGGGACCCGAGATCGCCTACCTCCTTGAAGATTCGAGACCAGATATAGTCTTCATCGGCAGCGATTTCATGAAACCCTTTGCAGCAGCACTGTCGCAGTCAACCCACAAGCCGCTGGTGGTGGAGGTGGTGACCGATGTTGATCATGGGATCACCCTGGAACGGCTCGATTTCTCAGATATCATCAGGGACTACCCCTCGAATGAGGCCCTTGTCCCCCAGAAACCGGACAATCCCTTCCTCCTGCTCTACTCATCGGGCACCACGGGGAGACCCAAGGGGATACTCCTGAAGAACTCCGGGCAGCTCTCCATATGCCGTGCCATGGCCAGCATCGATCTGGTGAAGGAGGGAGACGTCATGCTGATGCTGCTTCCCATGTTCCACACGAATCCCCTGTGCGTGTGGACCTATCCGATTATGTACTGTGGCCAGACCATATGCATACGCAGGACATTTTCTCCGAACGATTTCTGGGAGCCGATTTTAGACTATCAGGTGACGATCCTCATGGGAGTGCCCGCCATGTATGCATTCGTCCTGTTCATCGTGGACCCAGCCGCCATAGACCGCTCGAGGCTGAAGCTGAAGTATGCATTCAGCGGGGCCGCACCCATGCCCGTTGATCTCATAAAGACATTCAAGGAGAAGTTCAATGTCGAGATCATAGAGGGCTATGGTCTGACAGAAGGGACAGGCCTTACGACGGTGAATCCTCCCATGGACAAG
Organism: Deltaproteobacteria bacterium; assembly: GCA_018434685.1. Taxonomy (GTDB): domain Bacteria; phylum Desulfobacterota; class Desulfomonilia; order UBA1062; family UBA1062; genus DSAD01. The sequence continues at coordinate 85,453 of JAHDOV010000004.1, read as the reverse complement.
CGGAAGCCGGGCTCCATTGGAGTGGCTATTCCGGAGCAGGATGTTCGGATCCTGGACGACAACAACAGCGAGCTGCCCGCAGGAGAGAAAGGGGAAATCTGCGTCAAGGGCGATGCGGTGATGATAGGGTACCTGAATCAGGACCAGGCGACCCGAGAGGCGATACAGGACGGATGGCTCCATACCGGCGATATGGGTTATATGGATGATGAAGGGTTCATCTTTATCGTGGACCGCAAGAAGGATATGATCAACCGTGGCGGTGAGAACATCTACCCGAGGGAGGTGGAGATGGCCATCGAGACACACCCCAAGGTACGGGAGGTGTCTGTCATAGGGGTTCCCGACGCGGCCCTGGGTGAAAAGGTCAAGGCATTCATTATCCCGACAGAGCCCGCTGCCATGACCTACGATGAGCTCAAGGCGTTCTTGAAGGAAAAACTCGCCCGGTACAAGATCCCCTCCGAGGAGGAATTCGTGGATAACCTCCCGAGGACCCCAACCGGCAAGGTCCTGAAGAAGGAACTGCGGCGCCTGGAACAGGAGAAAGGGGGCGGGTCATGAGGGGGAAGCAGGACAGGCTCCCCGCAGGGCCTGCAGGTAGTATCCTGGGAGAGCCCTCTGCACGGTCATGAACAACGGGATGATTTAAGGACGGGATTGCCCGCGCACCATTTTTTTATCAAAGACTGAACAGGAGACGAATATGGAAAAGATTGATTTCAGACTGGACGGAAAGGTCGCCCTCGTCACCGGGGCGAGCCGGGGAATCGGTGAGGCCATTGCCGTCACTCTGGCCGATTACGGGGCGGAGGTCGTCCTGGTGAGCAGAAAGGAGGATGCCCTCAAGTCTGTTGCCGACAAGATCGCCTCACGGGGCGGAAAGGCGTGGACTCTGCCCTGCCATGTGGGCAAGATCGATCAGATCGAGGGACTCTTTAGAGCGATCCAGGATCGTTATGGCAAGCTTGATATCCTCATCAACAATGCTGCGACCAATCCCTATTTCGGGGAGATGCTCGGTGCGGATGAAGGCATCTGGGACAAGACATTCGATGTGAACCTCAAGGGACCATTTTTTATGATCAAGTATGCGGCAAAGCTCATGATCGAAGGCAGTGGCGGTTCTATTGTAAACGTCTCCTCCATCAACGGGATCAAGCCGGCACCCTTCCAGGGGATCTACTCCATCACGAAGGCAGGACTTATCTCCATGACGCAGGCGTTTGCCAAGGAGCTCGCAACCAGAAACATACGGGTAAACGCCTTGCTCCCGGGACTGGTGGAAACCAATTTCTCAAAGGCCATCATAGAGAACGAGATGATCTACGACTACGCGGTCAAGATGATCCCCATGGGCAGGCACGGTCAGCCCATGGAGATAGCCGGCGCGGTCCTCTACCTGGTATCGGATGCTGCGCCGTTCACGACCGGGGCGTGTCTGGTGGTGGATGGCGGGGCCCTGGCGTAACGGGGGGAATGACTGCCTGACATGGGCCAGGCAGCGAGTGGTGTGCCATGATTCACCCCTGCTCCGAAGAGCAGGGACCCTTTGGGGCTGTTCTCTGCAGGAAGAACAAACCCTTGTATGAAAGGAAACCATATGAACATCGAAGAGATAAAAAAGGTTGTCATCCTCGGTGCCGGCACCATGGGCCAGCAGATCGGGCTTCAGTGTGCCATGCACGGATATGACGTCGTGTACTATGATCTATCCCGGGAGATCCTGGACAAGGGGATAAAGCGGGTGACCAAGCTTGCCACCTGGTACGCCTCCACCGGGCGACTCACCCCGGAGCAGCTTCAGCAGACCATGGCCCGTATCAGCTCCACTGCCGACCCTGCCGAGGCGGCGCACGAGGCAGATCTCATCAGTGAGTCGGTGCCGGAGGATCCTGACATCAAGGCACGGGTCTTTGCCCAGTTCCACGCACTCTGCCCCGAGCGGACCATCTTTACCTCCAACACCTCCATGCTCATCCCCTCCATGTTCGCCGAGGCCACACTCAGACCTGAGAAGCTCTGCGCCCTCCACTTCCACGACCTCAGGGCCACCACCGTGGTGGACGTCATGCCCCACCCCGGCACCGACCCCGCTGTGACGCAGCTCGTCCATGATTTTGCCGAGAGCATCGGGTGCATCGTCATCATGCTGCAGCGGGAGAATCACGGGTATGTCTTCAATACCATGCTCTCGAGCCTGTTCTTTTCGGCCCTCACCCTGGCCTCCAAGGGGGTCTCTTCCGTCGAGGACATAGACCGGGCCTGGATGGGGGTCACGTTCATGCCCATGGGCCCCTTCGGCATCATGGACCAGGTGGGCCTGTCCACGGTGTGGACCATCACGGACTACTGGGCAAAGAAGATGGGCGACCCGGGGGCCCAGAAGAATGCGGATTTTGTCAAACAATACGTGGACAAGGGTGAGCTGGGATACAAGACGGGCAAGGGGTTCTATACGTACCCTGATCCGGCGTACCAGGCCAAGTACTTCCTCACCGGGGAGACCAAGGAGTAGAGAGACCTGACGAGGACAGCCACGAACATCGTGAGCAGCATGTGAGCAGATTCCTCGCACGGGCATGATGGAAGCAACCTTTGAAAGGGGGGCTTATGCACGAGCTGAAGTTCGATCCGGGGATGTGTGGCCGGTGCACCACGATCGACTGCATCATGAAGTGTCAGTACCTTCACTACGACCTGAAAACGGCACTTAGCGAACACGAGAGGCTTGTGGACGGGGAGCAGTCAACGATTCTGACCGACTGTGTCACCTGTTATGCCTGTGAAGAGTACTGCCCGTATCATAACCATCCGTTCTACCTCATCGTGGACAGGCAGGAAGAGCTCGGGGTACATCCGGTCCCGAAACCCCTGGAGAAATCCCAGGTCGTCATGATGGGGCCGCGGGGAAAGATCAGGCCGAAAACTCTGAGCCCGCCCGTGATTAACATGTGCTTCTTCACCGTGATGAATGCATGTATCCGGGGCAGGCTCTTCGAAGGCGCATCCCTGATTGGCGGGAGTGACATCTTCTGCAACCTCATGTTCCTTCACTTTGCGAGGAACTCCACCATCAGGCAGCGGCTCCCGCAAATGATCGAGAACATCATGAAGAACTATCTCGAGCCGAGCGGGGTAGGCGAGCTCGTGTGCTATCACGACGAGTGCTACGGAACCTACACCTCGTGGGCCCCGGCCTACGGGATAGAGGTCCCCTTCAGGCCCGTTCATCTCTTCGACTTCATCTATCGACGCCTGCTCGAGCTGAAGGCAGACATAAAGCCCCTGGGCGTCACGGTGGCGTACCAGAGGCCGTGTTCCAACCGGCTGTGCCCGCACACCGACCATTTTGTCGACGACATCTTCTCCCTCATCGGTGCCAGGCGGCCGAAAAGGGAGTTCGAATATGAACATGCCCTGTGCTGCGGGGGCGTTCCCGAGGCACAGCAGCGCTTCGAGCTCACCGAAGAGCTCCAGGCTAAGAATGTCGAGGACATGAAGGCAGCCGGTGCCCAGTATTGCGTCTTCAACTGCCCGTTCTGCTTCTGGACGCTGGCGGAGAGGGTATTCAAGGCGGGCCTGGTTCCCATCATGATGTCCGATCTGTGCCTCATGGCACTGGGTGAGTGAGAGAGGGGGGAGCCTGTATGGACCAGATCCATGAGAGACTTACGGAGATCGTCGGCGCTGCCTATGTATCCGATGCAGCCGAAGAGAAGTTCATCTATTCCCGCGATCAGGGAGTCCAGGAGCCGCACGCGCCGGATTATGTGGTGCTGCCGGGCAGCGCGGAGGAGGTCAGCGCCGTTGTCGGCCTGGCGAACAGGGAAAAGATCCCGGTCGTCCCCATGGGAGGAGGCCTGGTTCTCTCCGGCCTGACCATCCCCCAGAAGGGGGGGATTGTGCTCGACATGAAGCGGATGAACCGGATCATCGAGGTGAATGAAAAGAGCCACTACGCGGTCGTAGAGGCCGGGACATCCCAGGGGATGCTCGATGCATACCTGAAGAAGCATCACTCAGCGCTCAAGCACTCCCTGCCCGATGCCCCCCCGGTGGCGACCATTGCCGGCAACATCGCCATCCACGGCTCCGGCCACCTCTCCCAGAGCGAGGGAGGGTTCCATTCGGAGATGGTCACCGGCCTCGAGGTGGTCCTTCCCACCGGGGAGCTCGTCAGGCTCGGGTCGTGCTCCACGGTCCCGGGCTGGTTCTCCCGGGCCCCGCTGCCCGACCTGGTGGGCCTGTTTCTCGGGTGGAACGGCACCACGGGCGTGATCACCAAGGTGGGGATCAAGCTCTATCCGCGGCCGCCGTACCACGATGTCCTGGTCTTCATGACCGAGGATATCGATGCAGCCCCGGACATCCTGTGCCGCATCATCAACACCGGCATGGCCGAAGACATCAATTATGCACTCGCCCCCAAGCCGGACTACCTCAACGGCTTCCAGATGACCGTCATCAACATCACGGCGCACTCCGAGGAAGAGCTCGGCATGAAAAAGAAGATCATCCGGGAGAGCCTGCGGCATTATTTCGAGACAAAAGAGGCCGGCTTCATGCCGGTTCCGCCAAACCTGAAGGCAAACTTCCTGGAGGTGCCGCAGAAGGCACTGAGTAAATTCGCCGATGTCAGGAAGGGGGGCGGCTTTGAATACGTGGGGGCGATCATGCCCCTGGAGAAGATACCACAGGCCTGCCGTGCCGGCATGGAGATAACCGGTAGGATCGGCATCACGTATTCCCTCGGTGCGCGGATCATCGGCAGGGGACACAGTGCAATGTTTTTCTTCGCCTATCCCTTCAACAGGGCTGATGCCAGTGAGGTCGGGAAGGTGGCCAGGGCACTGGAAGAGACCAACGAGACGGCGCTGAAGCTCGGGGGGATCCCATGGAAGACGGAAATCTCCGGGCAGCAGCTGATCCTCAGACAGATGGACCCGCAGACCCGTGAGCTCATGGAAAAGATACGGGGTGTTCTCGACCCGAACCGGATCATGAATCCCGGGAACTGGGAGGTGGCCTAGATGGACAGGGACTATACAGAGCTCCTTCACCGGTGCTTCCGGTGCGGCTGGTGCAAGCTTCCCACGAACTACCAGGATTTCAACTGTCCGGCATACCTGAAGTACCGGTTCGAATCCTTCGCCTCCGGCGGCAGGATGTGGCTCATCAGGGCCTGGCTGAACGGGGAAATCGAGCCCGGCGAACGCTTCGCGAAGATCCTCTATTCCTGCGTCACCTGCAGAAACTGCGTGGAGGCTTGTGCCCTGCCGAACATCAAGGACCGGCTCGTGGACATCTTCGTGGCAGCGCGGGCCGACCTGGTGGAGCAGGGCAGGATTCCCCCTGCCGTTCGGGACTATCTCAAGGCACTGTCTGTGAGCGGCAACCCGTACAAGATGCCGCAGGAGCACCGGGGGAACTGGGCAGAAGGGCTCGGCATCGAGCGATACCACGGCCAGGAATACCTCTTCTATGTCGGGGATGTGGGTTCATACGACGAAGTTGGGATGAGGATGGCCCGCTCCGTAGCTGCGCTCCTGCAATCAGCCGGGGTCTCACTGGGCATCCTGGGCGAGGAAGAGACGAGCGACGGCAACGATGCGCGGGCTTTAGGCGAAAAGGGGCTTGCGGATTATCTGGCAGGACAGAACATCGGGACCTTCAGGAACAAGGGGGTGAAAAAGATCATTACGCTCTCGCCCCACGGGTATAATGCCATGAGGAACGAGTATCCTGTCTGCGGCGGAGTGTTCGAGGTGTTCCACTACACCCAGATCATCAATCTGCTCCTGGGCGGCAGGATTCGGCCCGGAGAGTACCTTAAACGGGTCACGTACCATGATCCCTGCTACCTGGGCAGGTGGAACAACGAGTATGGGGCCCCCCGCAGGATCCTGGGCTCCATCCGGGGGCTCGTGTTCGTGGAGATGGACCGTAACAGGAACAACGCCCTGTGCTGCGGCGGCGGAGGGGGCAACTTTTTCACCGACATGCTCGGCACCGGCCCAGATCTGTCCAGCAGGGCCCGCGTGAGAGAGGCCCTTGCCACGGGCGCGGAAATTATCGCGGTGGCCTGTCCGCAGTGCTACAAGATGCTCGACGATGCCGTCAAGGCCGAGGGAGCGCAGGACGCAATAGAAGTCAAAGAGGTGTCAGAGATTGTGAGTGCATCATGGGGTAGTCACTTATAGAACCATAGCCCCAAGACCCTTTGCATAACATATGATACACACACTGGCAGCGGGCTATCTCAGGACGTCGCGGTTTTCCTGGGCAGGGTCACGGTAAAGACGCTTCCCTCCTGTAAGGTACTTTCGACGCCGATAGAGCCTCCGTGGGCCTCGGCAATGGCCCTGGCCAGCGAGAGCCCCAGGCCGGTTCCCGCCTCCGAGCGGCTCGCATCGCCGCGGAAGAAGCGGTCGAATATCCTGGTGATCTCGGAGGGCGGCACGCCGATGCCGCTGTCCTCGAAACGGATGACGAGCGTGTGATCCAGATCTTCCAGGATGACGCGCACGGTCCCCTGTTCAGGGGTGTACTTTATGGCATTTTCCAGCAGATTGGTTATCAGTCGCTGCAGCTGGGCCTTGTCCCCCTGATACGACATCTGCTCGGGTAGCTCAGAGTGGAGTGCGATGTCCTTGTCACGGGCAACGGACCGATAGAGTTCGCAGGCATCGAGAATCAGGGTGCTCATGTCGATGGATTCCCGGATGAATTCCTTGATCCCTGCCTCGGTCTCGGCAATATCGAGCATGGTATTGATCATGTTGATGAGATTGTCACACTCTTCGATGATGCTCACGGCCATGTCCTCGAATTCGCTTTGCGAAGTTGTGCTCATGAGTGTCATCTCCGCTGTTCCCCTGATGCGTGTCAGCGGGCTCCTCAGGTCGTGGGCGATGTTGTCGGTCATCTCCCGCATGCCCTGAATAAGGGCCTGGAGGCGATCTACCATCTGGTTGAACGTGTGTGCCAGCTGGTCGATCTCATGGGAGTGCCTCTGTACCTGCACGCGTTTGTTGTACGCACCCTTTGAGATCTCGCCGGCAATATGGGTGACCTCGTCCACGCCGGAAAGGGCCTGTTTTGCCAGGAACCAGCCGATGAACGCGGCGAGGATGAAAACTGGCGGTACGAGGAAAAGCCCCAGCTTCTTGAAATGGAGAAGATATTCCTCGTTGTCTTCTAAAGAAAGGCCGATCTCCAAGAGAGTCTTCGGACCGATAAGGCCGTATATCGACCGCGCGTCATGCCTTCCGTCCGTACGCTCGAGGGTGTGCAGCACCGGCCTGTTCTCGTTTATCGCCATGCGGAGGTGATCGGGTGAAACCTTGATGTGGCCCCATGAGCTCATGTCGGAGGAGGTAAGCACCTTCCCGGAGGTGGATATGAGACGGAAAAAAATCTTGTTCTGGTCCTCGGAGACTGCCTCCCGGCGCATCTCCTGTATGACCCGATCCATGCCGGCATCTGCGAACATGTCGGCGAATTCCGAGAGCTCCTCGACGAGTTCCTGGTTCGTGCGTTCCATGGCAACAGAGGCGACCCGATGGTAAAAGATGAACAGGATCAGGAGCGTCGAAAGGACGAATATCCCTGCGTACCAGAAGGTGAGGCGAACCGAGAGGGAATCCTTGAGCCTAGACATCTTGTTTGAGGACATACCCCACTCCCCGGATGGTATGGATGAGCTTGACAGCAAAGTTTTTATCGATCTTATCCCTCAGACAGCAGATCCTTGACTCCACGACATTGGTGCCGGGATTGAAGTTGTAGTCCCACACGTGCTCCATGATCATGGTCTTGGAGACAACCATGCCGCTGTTGCGCATGAGGTATTCGAGCAGCGAGAATTCAAGAGGCTGCAGGTCGATCGCCCTGTCTGCCCTCATCACCTTGCGGGTCTGTATATTCATACTGAGATCAGCCACGCTCAACGTGGAGGGGCTGGAAAGTTTGTTCGCCCTGCGGATGAGGGCATGGACCCGTGCCAGCAGCTCTGAAAACGCAAACGGTTTTGTCAGGTAGTCGTCGCCGCCGACCATGAGCCCCTTGACCCTGTCATCAACGGATCTCTTTGCGCTCAGGATGATGACGGGAAAGGTTATCTCCCTGGTGCGGATTTCCTCGATCATGCTCAGGCCGTCGAGCCTGGGCAGCATGATATCCACGATGGCCAGGTCGTAGGGGGCCACGATCGCAAGGTGCAGGCCGTCTTCGCCGTTGTCCACATGGTCCACGGCAAAACCTGCTTCCTTGAGCCCCTTCTTGACGAACAGGGCGATCTTTGCATCATCTTCCACCAGCAGCAGACGCATGTCGGCATCCTCCTCGATCGTTGCCCGGATAGGGTTATTCATTCACAGCCATAGTATTTACCCCAAGGCCTTGTAAAGCATTTTAACAGCATTCCATGTAAAGGGGTTTTCGTGCTCCGTGCTGGCCGCGGTCACGTCTCGCGGTGCAGAGTCTCCGGCGCCCAGCAGGCAGGAAGAGGGTTCCCGGTTGTCGTCCAGGAGCATGGTTTTCCCCGAACGGTCCTCGGTCCCGGTTTGGGCGGACTAGGACGATGGTCGCTGTGGGACATTACGAAACCATAATGTTTCAGTAATGTTGAGCGAAACCACGGAGCGTATGGGGATAAATCATGAATAGGCAGGGGTCTAAATGGGGTGATGATCTTGCTATTTTTGATTACACCCTTATCATACAGGACTATAAACGTAATATATTCGATGGGTTGACCTGGTTGATGGTATGTTTATGAAGAGGGGGGTGTGGAGTATTCTTGCTTTCATCGTGGCGCTCCAATGCGTGGGTATTTTTGACCACACCCTGTGGACACCGGATGAACCCAGGGTGGCGGAGATCGCCAGGGAGATGGCCGTCTCGGGCGATTATCTGATCCCGCATTTTGCCTACGAACCATTCCTGGAGAAGCCTCCCCTGTACTTTGCCACGGCCGGCATGCTCTATAGTATTTTCACAACGGCCAACGAAGGAGCAGGGAGGCTGGCATCGGTGCTTTTTGCCCTGGGGACACTCGTGGTCATCTTTTTTGCAGCGCACAGACTCTTCTCCGAAGAGATTGCCCTGACGGCAACGCTCGTGCTCGCCTCCTCGATCAAGTTCTTCGAGATTTCCCACAAGATGGAGGTGGATATCGCCCTGGTGTTCTTCATCACCGCTGCTATGGTTTCCTTCCTCCTCGCTCACCAGGAAAAGCTGCGGCACGGGTACCTGCTCTTCTGGATATGCTGCGGGCTTGCCTTCATGAGCAAGGGGATTATCGGCCTTGCCATCCCCGGGGTCGCTGTGGCGCTCTTCGTGCTGTGGCAGAAGAAATATTCGTTCATGGACATGGTGAGGCACATGAGGCTCATTCCCGGTGTCCTCGTGGTAGCCGGGGTCATGGCCCTGTGGGCATGGGCCCTGTACCTGCGGGGCGGGATCGATTTCATCGATATCTTCTACAACTACAACCAGTTCGGAAGGCTCCTCGGCACCGGGTACGGCGGCGGACACGTCAGGCCGTTCTACTACTACCTCCCCACCGTGCTCGCCGATGCGGCCCCGTGGTCAGTCCTCATGATCCCGGCGCTGATCAGGGCGAAGATACGGGACGACTCCACGAAATTGCTCCTGGCCTGGTTTCTGGGGGGATTCATGCTGTTGAGCCTGTCCACGACAAAGAGGGGGCTGTACTTTTTGCCCATGTTCCCGGCAATGGCCATGCTCATTGCCCTGTGGATGGAACGGCTTGCCAATAACATCGCTTCCGGCTGGGAACGCTGGTTCCTCTGGTTCGTTGCCCTGCTCGTTGTCGCATCGTCTCTGGTCCTGCCTGGTGCCTATGTCAAGACCGGGGGGGCATGGTCTGTCTCGCTGGGCATGTTCGTGATCACGAGCGGTCTGTTCTGGCTTGTCTTGTGGCGCTTCCGGGCAGTGTCACCCCTGGCGGTCTGCGTGAGCTGGGTTGTGCTCCTGCTGGTCTGGTCGCCTGTTTTCATCCCCCGGATAGATGCGATGAAATCATACAAGCCGTTCTTTTCTCAGGCCGGGGCAATCGTGAACCAGGAGAGCGTCGTTGGGTATCAGCTCACCGAGACGGTCGAGGCCCTGAGCCCGTTCTACGGCGAATTTTTTACGAAAAACACCAATGATAAAGAGGCATTCGAGCAGGAGATCACCTCCGGAGACAGCAGGTATGTAATGGTACTGCCGAGCAGGCTCGATGAAGGACTGCGAAGTCAGCTTGCCTCCTCAGGGCAAAAGGTCCTGGAAACGAGCATGGACACGCTCAAGTCCATGCAGCTGTGGAGGATGAACAAGGGAGTGAAGACGAGAGACAAGGAGGAGAAAAGGAAATGAGCGAGTTCATCCCCATGAGCCGGCCCTATATCGGCAGGGAAGAGATCGAGGCAGTCAGTGAGGTTCTCCGTTCGGGCTGGATAACCACCGGCCCGAAATGTGCCGAGCTCGAAGAGGCCTTTGCCCGCCTCGTCGGTGCGGGAAGGGCGCTGAGCCTGACCTCGGGAACGGCCGGCATGCATCTCGTATTCAAGGCACTTGGAATCGGGGCCGGGGATGAGGTGATCACGCCTTCCATGACCTTTGCCTCCACCGTGAACCAGATCGTGCTCGCAGGGGCGACGCCGGTATTCGTGGATGTGGATTACGACACCCTGCTCGTGGAGCCTTCGGAGATCGAAAAGCGTATCACGAGGCGCACGAGGGCGATTGTCCCGGTGCACTTTGCCGGTGCCCCGGCCGACATGGATGCGATCGAGGCCGCGGCGGGGGATATCCCCGTCATCGAGGATGCTGCCCATGCCATCGGCACCCGGTATAAGGGCAGGCACATCGGCTGGAAGAACCTGGCTGTCTTCTCGTTTCACCCCATCAAGAACATCACCACTGCAGAGGGGGGCATGGTCACGGGCACGGACGATGCCTTCATGGAGCGGCTGAGACTCCTGCGGTTCCACGGGATAGAACGGGACGCCTGGAAGCGCTACGGCAAGGGGTCGGACCCCACCTACGACATAGCCGAGCCTGGCTATAAATACAATATGACCGATCTGCAGGCAGCCCTCGGGGTGGTGCAGCTGGCGAAGATCGATGAGATCAATGCACGGCGGACCTTTATCGCGCAGAGATACCTGCAGGGGCTTTCTTGTGTGGGAGGGCTCGACCTCCCCGGGCTGCCGGCATATGACCACACCCATTCCTGGCATCTCTTCGTGGTGAAGGTCACCTCCCTGGGCAGGCCTGCGTTCATGGAGGCCCTGGCAGAGCACAACATCGGCTACGGACTGCATTTCCCGGCATGCCACACGCTGAGCTATGTCCGTGAACTCATCGGCGAGGTGGATCTTGCGGCAACGCAGGAGGCAGCCGGGAAAATCGTGAGCCTTCCCCTGTATCCGGGCATGGACGACACCCAGGTGGAGCGGGTCATTGAGGTGGTACGGGAGATCTGCCGGTGATGAACACGGAGAAGATATCGATCGTTATCCCGGTATATAACGAGGAACAGGTCCTCGAGAGGCTCTTTGAGCGGCTGGTGCCGGTCATGGAGCAGATGGAGCGCGACTACGAGATCGTGCTCGTCGATGACGGCAGCTCGGACCGATCGCTGGAGATCCTCCTGCGGCATGCAGGAGACAGGATCAGGGTGGTGGAGCTCACGAGGAACTATGGACAGCACGCAGCCGTATTTGCCGGCTTCGAAAGCAGCAGCGGCGGCATTGTCGTCACCCTGGATGCCGATCTCCAGAACCCGCCCGAAGAGATCCCGCGACTCGTGCGTGTTATGGAGGAGGGAAATTTCGAGGTGGTGGGCACGGTCAGGAGGTCCAGGAAGGATTCCCTCTTCAGGAAGATCCCCAGCAGGATCGTCAATGCCATGACAAAGCGCATCACCGGTGTGCACCTCAATGACTGGGGGTGCATGCTTCGCGCCTACCGGCGGCACGTGGTGGACTACATGGTTGACACCCGGGAGCATTCCACCTTTATCCCGGCGCTGGCCACCTCGTTCGCCAAGGATGTCACCGAGATCGATGTGGCCCATGAAGAGCGCTTTGCCGGCGATTCGAAATACTCGCTCACCAGGCTCATCACGCTCCATTTCGACCTCATCACCTCCTTTTCCGACTTCCCCCTGAAATTTCTGTTCTATTTCGGTTCTCTGCTGGCCTTCCTCGGGATCGGGTTCGGCATCGTCCTGGTGGTGGCCCGGCTCTCCTTCGGGGCGGCGTGGGCAGCAGAAGGGGTGTTCACCCTGTTTGCCATCCTCTTCTTCTTTGTGGGCTCCCAGTTCCTGGCCCTGGGCATCATGGGGGAATATGTCGGGAGGATTTACCGGGAGGTGAAGAAGCGGCCTCCCTATACCATCCGGAGGATCCACTAGATGAAAGCGGTTGTCTTTGCCTACCACAACATGGGCAGGATCGGCATTGAAAGGCTCCTGGCCGCGGGGTTCGAGATCCCGCTGGTGTTCACGCACGAAGACAATCCCGATGAGTTCGTGTGGTTCGGCTCGGTTGTCGAGCTCTGCAAAGAGCTGTCCATCCCCTGGGTCACCCCGGAGAGCCCCAATACCGCAGAGTGGATCGACAGAATCAGGGATACGAGCCCGGACATCATCTTCAGCTTCTATTACCGGCACCTGATCTGTCCGGAAATCCTTAGCATACCGCCACTGGGGGGGTACAACCTCCACGGCTCGTATCTCCCTGCATACCGGGGGAGGTGCCCGGTGAACTGGGTCATCATACGGGGAGAGACCTCCACCGGGGTCACGCTCCATGAGATGGTGGAGAAACCGGATGCCGGGCCGGTCGTTGCGCGGCAGAGGGTGGCTATTGCACCGGAGGATACGGCGCTCACCCTGTTCGGCAAGCTCGAAACCGCTGCCGGGATTCTGCTTGAGGAGATCCTTCCCCGCATGAGGAAGGGGGATATCCCGAAGATCCCCCTGAATGTGAGCGAGGGGTCGTACTTCGGGGGCAGAAAGCCCGACGACGGCAGGATCTCCTGGGACAGGCCCGCAAAAGAGATCTACAATCTCATCAGGGGGGTTACCCGGCCCTACCCGGGGGCCTTCGGCTTCCTCGGGCAGGAAAAGGTCCTCTTCTGGCGGGCCACAGCCTCTGATGAACAATCGTATCCGCCGGGCATGATCGTACTTACCGGTGAGTATGTGGTTATCGGTACCGGCAGGGGATGCCTCTGTCCGCAGGAGATTGAAGCACACGGGAAGGTCCTCAGCAAAGGAGAACTCCGCGCATTTTTTCAAAGACATGAAGGAGAACGTCTGACATGAAAGTTTTGATCCTGGGAGTAAATGGGTTTATCGGTTCACACCTGAGCGAGAGGATTCTGAGAGACACCGACTGGGAGGTCTATGGCATGGACCTCGGGAAGGACAAGATCGGAGCGGTCCTGGGCAATGAGCGGTTCCGCTATGTCGAGGGCGATATCGCCATCAACAAGGAGTGGATCGAATACCACATCAAGAAGTGCGATGTGGTCCTGCCGCTCGTGGCCATTGCGACCCCGAAAACCTATGTGGAGAATCCGCTGGGCGTCTTTGAGCTCGATTTCGAGGAAAATCTGCGCATCATCAGGCAGTGCGTCAAGTACCACAAACGGGTCATCTTTCCCTCCACCTCGGAGGTATACGCCATGTGCGGCGATGAGCGGTTCGATGAGTATGGCTCGAAGCTCGTCCTGGGCCCCATAAACAAGGAGCGGTGGATCTATTCCTGCTCCAAGCAGCTGCTGGACCGGGTCATCTGGGCGTACGGACAGCGGGGCGATCTCGATTTCACCCTGATCCGGCCCTTCAACTGGATAGGGCCGAGGCTCGATTCCTTAGAGACGGCAAAGGAAGGATCTTCGCGAGTGGTCACCCAGTTTATCGCATCGCTGGTGTACAACGAACCCATCGTGCTCGTGGACGGGGGCCTGCAGAGCAGGTCGTTCACCTACATCGACGACGGGATAGACGCTGTCATGAAGATCATAGATAATGCGGGCGGCAGGGCAACCGGGCAGATATTCAACCTCGGGAACCCGGAGAACAACTGTACCATCAAGGATCTCGCCCACAGACTCCTGGACATGTTTGTCCACCACAGCGCCTATGCAGCCTACAACAGGCACCCGGAGATCATTGTCCAGTCTGCCTCCTCGTTCTATGGAGAGAGCTACCAGGACATCCAGACCAGGGTTCCGTCCATCGAGAATGCCAGGAAGCTTCTCGGCTGGAAACCGAAGGTGGGGCTCGATGACGCACTGAGATTCACCCTCGACAGCTTCCTGAGAGAGATCGGATGGCGCGATGCCCGTATTGGCGCTCAAGGTTGATGTCGACACCTACCAGGGGATGAGGGACGGCCTGCCGCGGGTTGTCCGGGTGCTGGAGCGGTTCAATGTCGCTGGCAGTTTCTTCATCAGCTTCGGCCCCGACAGGTCGGGACTGGCTGTCCTCCAGCTTGTGCGTCCTCGGTTTCTCGCAAAGATGATCCGCACCAACGCACCGGGCATGTACGGCCTGAAAACCGCGCTGTACGGCACGCTCCTCAAGGCCCCCATGATCGGTGTGAGGTTCCCGGATGCGGTGCGTGATCTCGCAGTCAGGGGCCACGAGGTGGCCTGCCATGCATGGGACCACCGGCTCTGGCAGGACTGGCTTTTCCTCATGTCAACCAGGGCGATAACGGCCTGGTTCGACAAGATGACAGGTGCCTATGGCCGGATACTCGGCACTGTCCCGGCCTCGTTCGGAGCGCCGGGCTGGTGCCTTGATAACAGGGCGCTGTCGGTTGCCGGGACATGCGGCTTTTCCTACCTCAGCTGCAGCCGTGCAGCAGAGCCGTTTGTCTGGGCGGAAAACGGCCTCCTCGAGGTCCCGTCGAACCTGCCGTGCATCGAAGAGGTCGGCGTTGACGGGGTGATGGAGGCTCTCGGGGAGAGAAGCAGGGAGATCATTCCGCAGGTGTTGCCCGTGCATGCCGAGGTGGAAGGCACGGTGTATGAAAAGGACTTCGAGCGCATCGTCACCCGGGCACTCTCGCTCGGCTACGAGGTGCGCACCCTGGGAGATATCGCGGCACGCCTGGATACGACCCTGCTCGCCCGTCGCCCCCTGCGGAGGGACTATATTCACGGCCGGGCCTTCAGGTGCGCGGTGTGAGCGGTGAAAATCGCCCCCGGTCCTGAACGAATAAGCAGCCCGGGGGCAGCACAGAGGTGAACAGGCCCCTGCCGGGCGCTAGTCGCTGTACATGGACTCGATGAGGTCCCGGTAGTTCGAATCCACCACCTTGCGCACGGTCTTGAAGGTCGGGGTGATCTCCCCGGATTCCACCGAAAACTCATGGGGGAGCAGGGTGAATCTCCTGATCTTCTCGAACCTGGCGAGCTCGCTGGTATCCTCGTCGATCCGGTTTTTATAGAACTCGATGATCTCGGGCCTGGCGATGAGCTCCTCGCGGGAGGAGAAGGGGATGTTGTTGGCCTTCGCATACGCCTCCAGGTTGATAAACGAGGGCACGATGAGCGCCGAGACATATTTGCGCCGGTCCCCGATGATGGTGGCCTGTTCGATAAAGTGATCCACCAGGAGCATGGATTCGAGGAGCTGGGGTGCGATATACTTGCCGCCGGCGGTCTTCATGAGATCCTTGATGCGGTCGGTGATCCTGAGCTCGCCGTTGTCTTCAAACACCCCGGCATCCCCGGTTCTGAAGAAGCCATCGGCGGTAAACACCTCTGCGGTTGCCTCGGGCTTCTTGTAGTACCCCTTCATGACCGTCTTGCCCTTGACGAGGATCTCGCTGGTGGCAGGGTCGATCTTCACCTCCACCCCGGGCATGGGTTTGCCCACGAGGCCGAACCGGAAGTTGTGCGGTTCGTGGCAGGTGACCGTGGCGCACGTCTCGGTCAGGCCGTAGCCGTAATCGATGAACACGCCCATGGCATAGAAGAATTCCTCGATATCCTGCGCGAGCGGTGCCCCGGCACAGGGAAAGAATTTGATTCTTCCGCCGGTCAGCGCCCTGAGCTTCTTGAGCACGAGGGCGTCGGCAAGGGCATATTTCAGCTTCAGGGTCAAGGGGATGGGCAGAAGGTCCTTGATCCGGTTGTGGTAGTGCCGTCCCACCTCCACGGCCCACGAAAACAGCCTTTTCTTGTTCGGCGGGGCAGACTCCAGCTTGTTGAAGATGGCGGCATGGATCTTTTCATAAAAGCGGGGGACCGCACACATGATCGTGGGCCGGACTTCCTGGATGAAGTCAACGATCTTGGAGGGTTCCTCCAGGTAATTGTTCACCATGCCCCGGTACAGGGCATAGTAGCTGAACATGCCCTCGAAGACATGGGACAGCGGAAGGAAGCTCAGGTTCACGTCGTTTTCATTGGGGTCGATGAGCCGCTGGTCGTGGGCCCACATGCAGTGCATGACCGTCTCGTGGGTGAGCATGACCCCCTTGGGCTCTCCCGTGGTACCCGAGGTATAGATAATGCGGATGAGGTCTTCTCCGTCGGCCCTTATCAGGCGGTCCTGCACGAGGGCGTCGTTGTCCAGGCCGCGGCCCTTGTCGAGGAACTCGGAAAACGACAGTGCCACCTGGGGGTTGCCGATGGACTCCTGCTTCTTGAATACGACGACGCGCTTGATGAATTTGTTTCTCGGGAGGAGCTCCATGATCTTTTTATACTGCTCGGTGTCTCCCACGAAGACGACCTTGATCTCGGCGTCGTTGATGAGGTATTCGGCCTGCTTCGCCGTACTGGTGGGGTAGATATACACCGGGATGGCGCGAATGTTCAGGGCCGCGATATCGGCGATGTGGCACTCGGGCAGGTTCTGGGAAAAGATGCCGATGGTTTCCTGCACCCCGATGCCCTCCTCGACGAGGGCCTTTGCCACGGCAGAGACCTGCTGTCCGAACGACCTCCAGGTGATTTCCCGCCACAGGCCGCCAGTCTTGGCCCGCAGGGCCACCCTGTCGCCGTACTTGTTGACGTTGTCACGGAAGATTTGGGAGTAGTGTGTGTAAGCCATTGAGACCCTCCTGCGAGTAGTGTCGTTCACTTCTGTATTCAATGGGCCGGGCGTAACAACAGCCTCAACCCATACCAGCAATAATAATGCCCGGAGCCGGCAAGGAAAGGAGCAGGAGATTTCCGCACAGAGGCGCATAGCAGGTGCCGGCACGGGGATTTTTCGCGCGGGCAACCCGGTGTTGCCCCCCACGCGCCGGCACTGCCCTCTTTAGAGAATTACCCGCAGCCCCTTGTCCCGGAGATACTCCTTCACCTGAGAGATCCTGAAGGTGCGGAAGTGGAAGACCGAGGCCGCCAGGAGGATCTGTGCCCCGCCATCGGTGGCAGCTGTGTAGAAGTCCTCGAGCTTTCCCGCACCACCAGAGGCCACGACCGGCACGCTCACGGCATTGGAGATGGCCCGGGTGAACTCGATGTCATAGCCCTTCAGGGTCCCGTCGCCGTCCATGCTCGTGGGAAGCAGGCAGCCTGCACCGTATTCCTCGCACTTCTTCGCCCAGTCCACGGCGTCCTTGCCCACCGGTACATTGCCGCCGGAAACCACGAGTTCGAATCCCGAGGTCATTTCAGGGTTTCTCCGGGCGTCAATGGCCACGGTGATCCTGCCGGTGCCGAATTCTCTTGCCGAGTCTTTCACCAGGGCCGGGTTCTTCACCGCCGCAGAGTTCATGGAGACCTTGCTCGCACCGGCTCCCAGGACGAGCTCGATGTCTTCGAGAGAGGAGATGCCGCCCCCGACGGTCAGGGGGATATCGATGACGGAAGATACGTTTTTCACCCACTCGATCCGGGTCTTGCGGTTTTCCAGGGTTGCTGCAATATCGAGCATCGCGAGCTCGTCGGCACCTTCGGCCTGATAAAACCGTGCATGTTCCACCGGGTCGCCGGCATCCCGGATATCGACAAAGTGCACACCCTTGACCACCCGCCCCTCCCGCATATCGAGACACGGCATGATTTTTATCTCATCCATAACTGTCCCCTCCTGTACTGTGGTAGTCTCTGCGTTTTGACGCAAACCACCATTGTAGATAAATCAGGGAAAAAATCAAGCACTTCTCCCGGCAGATGCGAGGAGTTTTCGGGCGGATAGGTTTGGACCCCCTCTGGCGGCGTCCCGGTGAAACCGAACGAGGGGAAGGCACCGGAAACAATATTGTTGCAACGCACCAATAAAACGGGTAGGAGAGGTGCCGGTCTGACCGATACCGTATTGCAGGACATCAGGGGCACCGGAGCAACTCGTCTGACTCATGCCCCCAGAAGATGATGTCCCGGCAGCGTGTCAGGGCAGCCGGCATGCCACCATCACCAGGGAGAGACACCATGATTATGCCGTATATCGATCTTGCGCGGTTTTTCGCCACCGCGATGCACCGCCGCAGGCCTGAATGGATGACCCCCAATCAGGAAGTGTATGAAGACAGCGCCGTCATTCTCAGGAGATTCGATCAGGGCCGCAGCGGTGAACCGATCCTGATCGTGCCGCCGCAGGCAGGGCACCATTCCAGCATAGCCGACTACGCCCCGGGGCACAGCCTCGTGCAGACGTGCCTGGAACATACCACTAGCCCGCTCTATGCCATAGAGTGGAAGACGTGCACCCCTGCCCGCAGGAACGAGTCCATCGATGATCTCGTCAGGCAGCTCATGGTCTGCGTACAGAAGCTCAGGGAGCCGGTCATCCTGATCGGCCTGTGCCAGGGGGGCTGGCTTTCCACCATCTACACCGCACTGTTTGGGCGTGACGTGCGGGCCCTGGTCCTCGCTGCGGCACCCATAGATTTCGCGGCTGGCGGCGGAAAGATCCAGGAGCTTGTGGGGCAGGTACCCATGCAGAGCTATGAGGCAATGGTGGGCTGCAGCGGGGGCATGATGCCGGGCGATCTGATGCTCATGGGCTGGAAGCTCATGAACCCCTATGACCGGTTTGTCCGGGATTACCTCAATATCTGGCTGCACGTGCGGGACGATGCCTATCTCGCACGGACGAGAAAATTCCAGGAGTGGTATGAATACACGCAGGACATCTCCGGGAGATGGTACCTGGAGGCAGTAGAAGAGCTGTTCAAGGAGAACGGCCTCATCAGGGGCAGGCTTAAGGTGCTGGGAGAGCTCGTGGATCTGGGCGCGATCAGCTGCCCGCTGGCGCTGCTCGCCGGGGAGAAAGACGACATCACCCTGGTGCCCCAGGTGCACAATCTTGCCCGCTACGCATCCACGCCCGAAGACCGGATATTCCGGGCGGTGATCCCCGAGGCGGGCCACATCTCGGTATTCATGGGGAGCAGGGCGCTGCGGCATGAATGGCCGCAGGCGCTCGCCTTTGTTCTCGATGAGGCAGGGGACATCGGGGCCGCGGCCTGAGGGCCGGGCGGAAACGCTCATCACTGCGGGGTTGTCCGGCAGCTATTTCTCGCCTTCCTGGTCTGGGTCTGTCGGTTTTTTGGTAAACTGGCTGAAGAAGGAATGAAGGGGCGAGAGCCCGGTGAGCGTTTTCTGGGTCATGTCCGAGTAGTTCATGCCCATGTCGAGCCACCTGCTGAACTGCTCGTCCACAGACTTTTTGAACTCGATATAGTTGCTGATGATCTGCTGTAGGTATTTCTCGAAGAATTCCTGGAGCACATTCTCCCCGTAGCGTATGATGAGGTGCAGCAGGGCAACGGGCAGGAGGGCGTTTTTCTTTTTCGCCTCTTCAAGGATGATCTGCGTGAGGATAAAGGCGGTTACGTCTTCCTTTGTCCTGGCATCGACAACCTCCACCTCGTGGCCGTCCTTAATGATGTCCGCCACCTGGTTCAGGGTGACATACGCGCTCTTCTTCGTATCGTACAGCCGCCGGTTTCCGTATTTTTTCAAGAGGATCTTTTCCTTCATGTTCTATCCGCCAATAAATGTTTGATGCGCTGCGACATACTCGTCTCAGGCGAACGCCGCCCGATGCGGCCCTTGCCGGGGAGCCCTCTGCCGTCACCGCCCAGACATAGCACACTCTGTATAAATAAGCCAGAGCATGACACTATGCAAAATAAAGAATATCCGAAAGCCATAGTTAATCTGCCTTCAAGGCGCTATCACCCTACAAAACAGGATATTATAAATTGATTGCGAAACTCTCCAGGGATAAACTATTTTGTTGCAGTGCAACATTTACCCTTGACAAACAGATCCGGGGCACTATATTTACTCCATAGGATCAGTACTTACACAAAGGAGGGAAGAACATGGATCAGAAACAGTTTGTAAAGCAGATGGTGGATTTTCACAAGACGTCGTTTGACAACAGCTTCAGCGCCATGGTCATGCTCCAGGAGCAGACCGAGAAGATGATGAAGTCGGTTCTCGAGCAGGCCACGTGGCTGCCGGAGGAGGGGAGAACGGTCCTGGGCCAGTGGATCAGCGCCTACAAGAAGGGCCGGGATGATTTCAAGAAGGCGGTAGACGATAACTTCACCAAGGTGGAAGACTATTTTTCCGCGTCCGAAAAACCAAAGAAATAGCCCGTGAATGGGCAAACGAGCCCGGGGGGAGATCATGACGGATCAGGATAACCAGCTCCTGGAACTGTACGAGTCACTCCGGAGTGCCGTGGAGGGTTTCGCCCGGATGAACGAGACACTCCTTGGGGCTGCGGCAGAAAAGACCAGGGCCGTCCAGCTGTACTGGAACGGGGTGTTGAAGTATTTTCACGACTTCATGGATGCCTACTGGATCTCGACGAGCTATTTCGGCTCCGTGGAACGGCAGAAGCTTGCGGAAAGCCCGCCTATGGAAAGCTTCCGCGATTATGTCGATCTCCTCCAGCTCAATCTCAGGATCGCCCAGGATGCCATGGAGAGCTCGCACAAGGCGCTCAGCGATTACCATCTCCGCGAGTTCGGCGAGACCTTTTCCGCATGGCTCAACACGGTCTTCGGCCTTGAGGGCGACAATCTCGAGACCCTGGCTTCGAGGCAGGCCATGCTCATGGAGCGGGTGGTGCATGCCTATCCCCGGGCTATAGAGAGCATCAGGGCCGAATACGGCTTCCACTTCGACCAGGGCGGCTACAGTAAGGTGGCAGAGACCGACCGGTTCGAGCTCTACCAGGTCCTCCCCACAAACCCCAAGGTGCAGGTAAGCCAGGGAGGCAAACCGCTTATCATCATGCCGCCGTTCGTTCTCGGGACAAACGTGCTCGCCTTTCTGCCCAAAGACAACAAGAGCTATGTGCACGCCTTTGCCAACAAGGGCATCCCCACCTACATCCGGATCATGAAAGACATTGCCACCACCCCTGCATTCCAGGTGATGACCGGTGAAGACGATGCGCAAGACACCCGGTTCTTCTGCGAAGTGGTGAAGGAACGGCACGCCAGGCCGGTGACGCTCAACGGCTACTGCCAGGGAGGGTTTTCCGCCCTGTGCAACATCCTCTCGGGCGAGCTCGACGGCCTGGTGGACGCGCTGATCACCTGCGTCTCCCCCATGGACGGGACACGGAGCACCGGCCTGGCAACGTTTCTCAAGAACCTGCCGCCGCGGTTCAACGATCTTGCCTACGGCACAAAGACCCTGCCCAACGGCAATACCGTGGCAGACGGCAAGCTCATGGGCTGGGTCTACAAGCTCAAGGCCATCCAGGATGAGTACCCCCTGGTGAGCTTCTACCGCGACATGGTCATGCTCTCTGCCAACGGCAGCTCCGGTACGTTCAACAAGAGCGCCCTGGCGGTGAACTACTGGCTGAGCTACGAACGCACCGATCTGCCCATGGCCATCACGAAGATGAGCTTCGACTCCTACAATATCCCCATCACGAAAGACGGCACCCTGCCGGTGAGGCTCTTCAACCGGGAGCTGAATCTTAAAAGAATCCCGGAAAAGGGGATCAGCTGGCTCATCTGCTACGGGGAGAAGGACGACCTGGTGGAGAAGGAAACCGCGCTTGCACCGCTGGACTATATCGAGGCGGAGGTGACGGCCTTCCCCAGGGGGCACCTCGCCATCGCCACCTCGTGGTCAAACCCGAAATCGGAGTATGCCCTGCACAAGCGTTTCGGAGACAAAAACTCTCGCGGTCCGGTGCTGTTTCAGCTGGATCTCGACAAGGCCGGTAAAGGAGCGTGATCATGGACAGGCACTTTCTCGAGCTGTGGGGGAACCTGCTGCTCAATGCGGCACAGGGTCAGAAGCGGCTCGAAGACTTTGTAGGGCTCATGGGCGGGGATCCGGCCGCGCTCGATGATTTTCAGGATCTCTTCGCCGCGTTCTACGGGCTCGATATCTTCACGAAAGACACCCCCGGATACCTGGAGCTCTGGAAGAAGGCAGCCGGGGATTTCCACACCTCGTTCAAGGAGTTCCTCTCCCTCATGGATCTCGTTACCAGGCAGGACTACGAGGCCCTGCTCCGGGAAAACGAAGAACTCAGGGAGAAGCTCTCGGGGCAGGAAGAGGTACTGCACAAGCTCGGCGGGGTATTCGATACGCGGCTTGCCGCCCAGGGGGAAGGGCTCGAGGTTTTTGAATCCCTGATTCAGGACCAGACCAGGCAGTTCCAGGATCTGCTGTCGAGCTTCACGAACCTGCTGGGCGAAAAGCCGGCAGGGCAGGCGGCTGAAGCGGAAAAACCCCGGCCGGCGAAGAAGAAAGCTGCGAAGAAGCCGGCGGCAAATCAGAAGAAAAAATCTGCATCAGGCAGGAAGCCATCATCAAAAATGTTAAGGTAATCTTTTAAATGAAAATAGAATTCAGGTGACAGCCTTTTAGGCTGAAGACAATTCCCCAGGACAGGCGAATTGGACGCGCTTTAGTCGAGCCCGCAGGGCGAAGGCCATGGATGGCCTGAATCACAATTCGGCAGGACAGCCGAATTGGACGACCGAACGGTCGCCCGCAGGGCGAAGGCCATGGATGGCCTGAGTCAAACTACCAAAGAAATGCACCCCGCGAAACCGCCTGCCTTAGGCAGGTACGCTCACTTGCACAGGAAAAACCCGCTCGCACTTAAACTCGCTCCGTTTCACTCCGCTCAGACAAAAGTGCTCATTTTTCGGATTTTCCCTGCACTCCTTCGCCGGCTTCAAGGGGGAAGTGGGTCTGGTGCCGAGTTATTCCATTATGATCTCAGAACAAATCACCAATAGAGGGGATAGATCTCCAGTGATTATGAGCACTTTGATACGAATCTGGATATTGGGACGTTAATTATAAAAAAGAAGATGACCTCAAAGTATAAAGTACGTGCCATACTCACAACTTTGTGAACACTCTGATATTACTATATATATCTTTTAAAGATGTTTACTATTAGGTTAAGAATAAACAATTAAATGTCAATATTTCAAAGACGTACCCTGGTTTCCCCAACAATGGGTTTACTTGGGCCATGTGTTTTATTCAAAGCTCACATTTTGTTCTTGGTTATGACGCTCTTCTTCCCAATCACGCTCTCTTTTTATATTTTTCTGTAAAGCTGAATACTGACCTCTAGCCCAAGCTCTAATCTCTTCGTTATCATGTTTGTACAAGTTTTGAAACAAAACAGACCTCTTCAGCAAGATATTTGCCAGTGAACCACTCCATGATCTCGGCCTCATCGCGTCTACAAGGTGTTCAAGAACAACACCTAAATCTGGTGCCTTATCAAATATGGAATACACAATCGGTTTCCATTCCAATTCGTTTGTTTCCGCTGATTCCCTGAAAGCATCTATTGCTAACGCAATTAGTGGATAGTGGTTTTCTGAATCCTTATCACACCAGGATAAAAGGTCATCGTCAGAAATCTGGTTGAGAGGGTTACTGTATTTTTCAAAACAATAGCCAAACATTCTTCTATGCCTGTAATCTTCGATCCCACCACTTCCAAGAAACACATCCAAAAACACGAAGGGTTGAGTACGAGCAAGGACATTAAGTAACCTATTATAATGGAAGTCATAAATACGGTGATCAGTTATAGCTTCTTCGAGGTGTTGGCATATTTCTTTGGCAGCCTTAACGCCTTTTGGGCCATTAAGGCATACGCGAGCTATTTGCTCTAAGCCATAATCCAGACTTTTCTTTTTACTTCGTTTGTCGGGGAACGAATACATCGATAGCATATCACGCGCTACTGCAACTAACCTTTCAGAATATTCCCGATTTTCCTCTTTTGATCTATGAAACCTCATTTTCAGGATTTCAATTACAGTATCAATTCCCTCTTCCTTGAAAAGAATTTTTTTCAAAAGGTCGGCCAGATCATCATCATTTATGGATTCATGGACACGTCCCCAAGCAAGATATTCGAAAGTATGTATATTTGCCTTTCCTGTATCTAAGGCTTTGTGTAATCGATCAACTCCTCGCTGATCGATGTTTGAGGTTGTTTGAAGAATTGGGAACCATTCACCAAGCAGATTATCGCTTATTAAATTATCTAGAGTTGAATTATAAAATACAGGATCACTTTCCGCGCATGAAGCGAGAAATCCCAATAAAACACCAATCTGCCGTTTTTCAGAAGGTATCTTTTCAATCTGGGTATATAAAATCTTCCAGAGTTTCTCTTTATCATTACAACCATCCGCCAATCCTCTGCCAAAGCTATAAATCATATTGTTATGTGTGGATAAAAGCTCTGGTAATAAAGCATTTAGAGTATCAATGTGTTGAACAACTTGAGCGCCAATTTTTCTTGTAGTTTCTAATAAACGATTAAATCCGGAGTTTGAATCCTCATTATCATCAATATCATCTTCCAAATCAAAGGTGTATTGTGTGTCTAATAAAGCGAAAGTACGTGCACGTTCTAAAAGAGCATTGGGTTTTAAAAGATTTTCTAGCCTATGAAGTCTTTCCAAGATCTCTTTCTTGAAGCTGTTACTGTCATATCGGATTATTCCCCGTACAGCAATCCAAGCCTCATTCCATGCCTGCTTTTTATGAATTTTTATAATTGCGTTTTCCACGGCATCATACATACCAGCATTTGTCCATAAGCCGCGCAGATGATCGGAAAGGACTTTTCTTGCTTTTTGATCAATTGGTTTACCTTGAAGCGCCTGTCGCATGCAAAGACTTATAAATGTTTCATACCAATTAATAACATCCTCACGTGTTTCTGGCTCATAGCCAAAATCTCTTAGCCTTGCTCCAAAACCGAAATCATAGGATAAGCTAAAATGCCATGTTTCAAGCGCTGCATCCAGAAGATGAACACCAAGTTCCTGCTTACTCTGATCTTCGGAATTGACCAGACTCTCAATGATCTCAAGTCTTGCTTCAACTGAAGCATGAGTTCCGGACTGATTGATATAGAAAAGAGACTTGAGAGCATCCTGCGAGGATGTATTATTTTTTTCCAGGCTTTCCGAAAGCGCGAAACGGCACATGAGATTAACACATCTATCAAATAACTCAGGATCATAAGCCAAATGCCATAGTAGCTCTACAAATTCATAAGAGTGAGTATTTTCCCTGGAGATAAATCGACTTCCTTCATCTCCATTTGCAGCACGTTCTATTGCTAACAATGCTTTTTCTGGTGACACAGGGGCAATGTTTTTGAACACCTCCATTCCAAACGCGCTAAAGTTATGTGTTGTTTTTCCAATCCAACCATCATGGGCTAGCCACTCATTCACTATCTCAATGGCTGGATTGCAATCGTGAAGATAATTGAGCCGACGTGTAAATGATTTTATCAGCCTCTCCGATCCACTATTGAAGAAAGATTGAACGAGGGTATCTTTTGGTATGGATTCAAGTGCTCGCTTGGCAAGCCGATTGGCTATAGCGTGTGGGAGCACAGCCCTCCAAACGTCACGCGACTGTATCAGGTCCCGTTCCCTAAGAACTCTGACATCCCGATACAATTCTGAACCCGACTTACCAACAAGGGATGCTAAGAATGTAAGCTCTGATTTTTCTGAAGTAGCATCCTTACCTTCAAATGAATAAACAAGTGAGCATACCTCAGCAGAAATAAGCAGATCTTTATCTACTTTATGCCGCTGCCAAAAAAGTCTTTCGAATAATTCTTCATCACGAAAATCTGATAGTGTTTCACCACGCTGCACGGTATTTGCGAGGACAATGGCTACACGAGCATTTCCTCCTGCAAAACGTGCAATTGTCCGGGCATCGACTTGGCTGATATGCGGAGAGCGCTTTCTTATCAGTTTTTCAATAAGCTCTTCACTGGCTGGCTCCAGCCTGAATACACTTGTTTCCTCTGGAAGGTGGTCACGAACATCATATTCGACTGTCAGCAGGCTAACTGTACTGTGCTCTTCAGAACATATTTCAGTCAACCGACGATGCATATCAGGAGGACAGTTATCAATAATCAGTATAGCCCTTGTTTTATCAGCGATAAGTTGCTCAGCAAATGTCCTTGGATCAGGGTCAGGGTCATCTGAAATATCGGTATAAAACGCTTGAGAACTTTTAAGTGCCTGTTTTCCTACCCTTTCATCAAACATTGCCTGAACAAGCCGAGTTTTTCCCACCCCCGATAATCCGGTTAGTCGAATTGAAGCACCGGGCGCGGAAAGCAAAGACCCGAGTTTTAGCAGGCCATCTTTAGCAGACATTCCATGATCTATGGGATGGGTTCCGTTATGCAGTCTTAACCCATCATCTGCAAGATATTCTTCCTCTATTCCACCAGGAGAATTAGCCCAGTTTTCGTAGGGACGCCACCCTCTTAATTGACGACCAATTTTATTACGTACCCACAAAATCAATGATGGATGCGAACGTACCCAGGTTGCAACACGCCCACGGTCCAAAAACTCCAAATGAAGATTTTGGTGATTGTTTTCCTTTGAAACGGCCTCTCTCATGGCATTAGTGCGATTTCTTGAAGCCGGGTCGGTAGTAGATCCGCTTGAACTGACAATAATATATGCTCCCCTCTCCTGAATGAGAGCTTTGATTTCCTCCCGCAAAATACCATTGGGCTTCATTTCCTTGAGTATTTTTGCTCTGGTCATGTCAGGCTTCTTTACTTGGAAGCCAGTTATAGTTTTTGGAACAAAGCTATTCTGAGGAGGAGGTGTCTCGCCTCGAACAATAACATCCAGACCACCATCACGAGCATCTTGATGGCCACCCCATGTTATTCCCTTGGTCGGGAGCCCTGCTAAACGGTAATCTGCCTCACACAACAAACCGATCAATATGCGAAGTTTCGCATCATCAAGCCGAGTTATATCATCGCCGGTGATTTCAAATAAATTTGGCATTTAAAGTACCGCAATCCTTTTATAATTATTATTTGCAGAGATTAAAACTTTAACCTCCCTCCAGCAAATACATACGATATGTTTAATAATATATATTATAGCATATTGAAAATAGGATGAGAAGTACATCTTTCGTACCATGGAATACCCATAGTCCATTGTGAATATCTCCTTCGATAATTATAACAGGGATAGTGGGGTCACCCATTAAAAGGCCCTGTCAATAAGATTATAGATATCCATCGCAAAAAACATACATTTTTTGCAGGTTACACCCGTTGTTCCAGGGGGATAGTGGGGTCAGGTCTTGCATTATAACATTTTCATCATCCCGGCTTATTAATGTGACAATACAAGATTTGACCCCAGGAACTGCGTTAAAACGAATTTAAAATTATCGAATAACTTTTAAAATCCTCCGAATTATCGGGAATCATATCAATGTAAAAAACGGTTTTTCAACAGTCCCGCACGTTATCTTCAATTTGTTGATATCGAGAATTATTTAATCTGTCGAAATATTTAACTATAATATAATATAATATTATTCTAAATATCAATGAGATATAATATTTTCAACAATGAACTGTCGGATAACTATACATTTTACAGTGATCCTCAAATATAACCCAAATATATCAATTTGTTATGCGCCGGTATAATATTTGCTTCAATTTATCAATTACATGCAATCTGAATTTAGTTTTATGAGGAGAGATTCATGAATCTGCCACTAGCTATCGTATCCACTTCTTCAAACCCATGGCTCTGCTTGAAATCTATTCCAATATAAGATTGCAATATCAAAGACTATATTGAGGGGGAATCTTATGAGAAAGTTCGGTTTATTTTTGTTGATCTTCATTTTACCATTAGTGGTTCATGCGTTGCCATATACTGGTGCAGATATAAATTTATTGGGTACGGAGTATTCATCTATATCCTCTATAGATGTTACGCCACCATGTTGGATTACAAGCGTGAACGGGACATCAATCTATACTGGTTGGTCTAGTAATAATCCATGGGTTGAATATACAACCCATTTGAGTACAGGGTATTGGAATATTGGATTAAATGCGATCAATTTTGGAAACCTTGGAACTACAAATACTTGGTATCCTGAATTTCTGGTTGCGAGTATCTGTACAAGTGATAAGACCGAGGCTGTATATGAATATTTACTGCACATACCAGCAAGCCAAGCTGAAGAATATTTTGATTATTTTACTGGGTATTTTTTTGCTGGCGATTACACTGTTCGATACTCATGGATTAACGATAAAGCTGAACCGGGAGATGATCCATCGAGACTGGATGCGAATATACAGATAAATAGTGTTTTTTTTGATAAAACTCTTCCACCACCAGTACCCGAACCGGCAACAATCCTGCTACTTGGATCAGGTCTTCTCGGACTGGTAAGGTTCAGAAAGAAGCTTAAAAAATAACATTACAGCTTAAAGATGCTAAGGGCAGGGTCAATCTCAGCTCCTGCTCTTAGATTTCATATGTGGCAAACTCAATAGTATAGATCAGGTCTTGCATTATAACATTTTCATCATCCCGGCTTATTAATGTGACAATACAAGACCTGCCCCCTGGAACTTCACCAGGAAGCTACTGGCCGGATAACTTCTCAATCCATAGCCACTGATTCCTTGCAGTTCCTGCATCGTTTCGCGCCACGGAAGAGATTAACGCCGCAGTGTGGGCATGAGTATCTTCTTTCTTCCTCTTCCATCCATTTCTCGGTACCGAGTTCACGCCAGGCAGGAACAGACCGCAGCATCACTTTCTTTCCAACTGGTACAGGAAAGTCGTCAATGATCTTACATGGAAACTCTGTGCACTGATAACAGCCCTCGAACCCCTTTTCTCTCGTGCAATTTTTTATGGCACAGACCCGGCAATAGAAGAACACATTATCAGACTCGGCCAGGCACCCCTCACATTTGATATCTTCTGAATTCAAGCCGTAAACGGCCGCCAGTTTTTCCTTCAGCCTCTGATCATTGTCTCGGTGGGCTACATAGATCCCGCATGATCCACAGTAAAGTCCGCAGGGTGCTGCAAGCTGGTGTTTGTCTTTCATTGTTCTCCTCCCTTCATTTGGTCTGTTCCCTGCCGACAGGACACGGCAGGTAACACTTGAAACAGTGATATTCGAAACCAATGAACGCCGCCTGATACAGGCTCATATAATCAGGGCTGATCATCATCTGCTTCTGCTCTTCCGGACTGCTGCCGATAAATTTCATCCAGAACTTGATGTTCCCTGGCAGGCCATACGGCTGTGAGGGAAGAACAGGGGTCTGGAAACATGAATTTTGATATTGTAAGGTTTGAACATGGCAAGGCCGTCAAAAAAGGTACTGGCAGATAGCGATGAATTTCTCGAATCAAGACCTGACCCTCAGCTTTTCCATGGGATGAAACTCCTTTGCCTGGGAAAGGACGAATTCTCTGAAATCACTGCCCTGCCTGATGATCTTTTTCATGTCGGACCTTCTGGCCCACCTGCAGTGGAGCCAGAACCACTGGCCGGGTTGTTCCCGGACGGTGGAGGATATCCACGCATGCATGGCAGCGCTGAGATCCCTGACGGCGCTCGATTTCCAGCTCTCGGCGATGCTGTCTATATCCCGGTAGTCGTTGCCGAAGTCTCTCGAGTCGATGGGTTTTGAGAAGCGGAAGACGAAGCGGTCTCCCTGCTTGAAGCCGTACAGGGGCAGGATGATGGCGTCGCCGTGCAGGGCGATGAAGGCAGGGGCAGGATTCGTAGGAGCCGGCAGCCCGAGCACGTCACAGAACAGCCGGTCTTCGCGCTTGCCTCTCTGGTCGATAATCATGCCCACGATGTGCCCTGCTCTGAGCTGATCGATGTAGTTCTTTACCATGCCGCCCTTGGGAGGCAGCAGGACAATTCGGTATCTGGACCGGATTTCGTCTGCAATGGTCTGCACCACCGGGCTCTTGATGTAGTCGGCCATGACGCAGATCTCTTCATCGAGGATTCTGGGCGTGTTCCCGAGGACCTCCCAGTTCATGTGGGGCGAGATGATCATGATGTTGCGGCCCGAGGTGCGCGCCTGCTCGAAATGCTCTCTTCCCTGAAAGTCTACATAGGCCTTGAGCTCATCGTCGGTCATGTAGGCGGTCCTGATTGCGTCGACATAGAGCTCGCCCTGATTCATGAATACCGTTCTCATGAACCCTTGAGCATTATCGATGCCCAGGGTTGCACGTGCCTGCAGGATGCCTGCCTTCATATGAAAGGGCAGGAGCAGCGACGCAAGCCAGCCAAATGATCTCCCGATGGCCACGGCGGCCCTGTAGGGTATGATGCAGATAAGGCGGATGATAGCCCTCAGGAATGACAGATTGATTTTTTCAAATGTAGTCATGGTTTTTCCGAGTGAGCGAACGGATCCGCCGCGGCGGAGCGGTTTCGTGGGGTGCCCATCTTTACTCCTTGGGTTTCTTCGGCGGACTCACGAGCGCCTCTCCGTCGAGCACAAGCACCCCCTCCTGGCTGGTACACGTGGTCTTCAAAACTACCCGGTTTTTCTCCGTGTCGATCTGTGATACCTCCACACGTGCGGTGATGGTATCGCCGATGTGGACCGGGGCCAGGAAGTTCAGTTCCTGCCGGATGTAGATGGTTCCGGGCCCGGGCAGTTTCATCCCGATGGCCGCGGAGATGAACCCGGCCAGGAGCACCCCGTGGGCGATCCTTGTCTTGAAGAACGTTTGCTGTGCATACTCCTCGTTGATGTGCGCCGGGTTGAAGTCGCCGGTGAGGCCGGCAAAGAGGTATACATCGGCCTCGCTGACGGTCTTTGCAACCTCTGCATAATCACCGGGTGTGAGTTGGTCTATCGTCCTGCCAAGCATCATTGCACCTCCTGTCATTGACCTGAGCCGATCATGGAGACGTCGCCATGCCGGCAACGCCGGATCCCGGGCCTAGAACCATGACCGGTGGCTCCAGATATCCTCTTTGAGGTCCTTCATGTCCTCCTGCAGCATGAGATACAGGGAGGCGTTCTGGATGGCGAGCCCTCCCTGGTGAGCGATGGCGGTGGCAAGCATGATCTCGTCGTCGGTGAACTCCCGGGGGACGCCGCTGTAGAGCCGCAGTACGCCGATCACCTCGTCTTTGGCCTTGACGGGAACGCACAGGATGGAGACTATGCCCTCCTCCTTCTTCTCCTCCCGATACTGCACGGTGGTGTCGCAGGCGGCATCTTTAATCGCCACCGGTGTTCCCTTGAGCGCCTCGGCTATGCTTTTTTCCACGGACAGCGGTCCCTTCTCGAGGTATTTTTTGCTGAGGCCATAGCTCGCTACCAGCTGGAGCGTTTTCTCCTTCGGGTCGAGGAGGCGGACGGAAACCGCCTTGACCCCGAATGCCTTTGCAATGTCCACCGACAGGGTATCCATGATCTTTTTTACATCGAGGCTTGCATTGATGCTCACCGAGAGGTCATGAAAGAGTTTGGTATTTCTCCTGATCTGTTCCACCAGACGTGCATGCTCGATGGCCATACCGCCCTGTTCGGCCAGGGCCGTGAGGAATTCGATTTCGTCATCGGAAAAGATGCGGGGTTTGGCGGTATACAGTGCCAGTATGCCGATGAGCCGTCCCTCCACCAGGATCGGTACGACCAGGATGGAGGCAACCCCCTCGGAGCGCTTGCTGTCGTGGTTCTGAACCCGCGGGTCCCTGGTGGCGTCGTGGATGGCTATGTAGCCCTTTTTCAGGATCTCGTCTGCAGCCCTCCTGGCCTCTTTCGGTTCGATATGCAGATAGTCTTTTGACAGGCCCTTCTGTGCTATGGGCACGAAGTCGGATTTCTTCTTGTCTTCATCCTCCAGGAACAGGCATGCAGCCTTTCCCTTCATGGTGTCGATGGCGCTCTGCACTATCAGGTCGAGGAGCTCTTCCTTCCGGTACGTGGTTCCGAAGACCCTGCTCACCCGGCAGATCGTG
Organism: Deltaproteobacteria bacterium; assembly: GCA_018434685.1. Lineage (GTDB taxonomy): Bacteria > Desulfobacterota > Desulfomonilia > UBA1062 > UBA1062 > DSAD01. Next base: position 53,140 of record JAHDOV010000004.1, on the reverse strand, counting down.
GCAAAATAGTCGGTTTTTTTCGGCATTGTTTATCTCCTTACCTCATGCAGTGCTTTTTTTGAAGCGCCTGCAGGAGGTCTGGTTTTTCTCGAAGGGGCTTTCCCCCTGGCATGCTCTTTTTTCCGGTCATCGGGCCGGCTGTCACGGCTCTTGAGAAAATGGATGATCTTCGGGGTGAACTCCTTCTGGGTCTTGGAGCTGACGTAGATCCCGATATGGCCGGTGTCGAGGCAGACATCCTCGGTGTCGGCGCTGCCGACCGCACCGGTGAGTTTGTCCGCAGCTGCGGGGGGGACCAGGTGGTCGTACTGCCCGTAGATGTTGAGCAGGGGCATGGTGATGTTTCCAAGATCGACCAGCTTGCCCCCGACGATCATCCTGCCCTGGATGAGGAGGTTTTGCTGGTAGCAGTCTTTCACAAACTGCCTGAAGGTTTCGCCCGGCACATCGGGGCTGTCGAAGATCCATTTCTCCATGCGGATGAAGTTCTCCACGAAGGCCCTGTTGTCCATGTGTTCGAGGAAACCCACATACTTGTCGATCATGAGCCGTGCCGGGTTGAGGAGAAGGAAGCCGAAGTTCATGAGATCTCCGGGCATGTTCCCGAACGTGCGGATCAAGGCATCCGCGTCCAGGCCCTTCATCCAGATGTGGAGCAGGCCCTGGTCGGTGTCGAAGTTCGTGGGGCAGACCGTCGTGACGAGGTTCTTCACCTTCTCCGGATGGAGTGCCGAATAAATTACGCAGAAGGTCCCGCCCATGCAGATCCCCATGAGGTTCACTCTCGGTGTCGCCTCCCGGTCCCTGATGAAATCGACGATGTTGTCCATGTAGCCGTTTACATGGTCGTCGATGGTGAGGAACTTGTCCTTGGTGGACGGGTATCCCCAGTCGATCATGTAGAGATTGACCCCGGCTTCGAGGAGATTCTTCACCACGCTCCGCTCCGGCTGGAGGTCGAGCATGGTCTCACGGTTGATGAGGGCATAGACGACCAGCAGCGGTGTCGTGATCGGATCGTCCGGTGGCGTCTGTGCCGTGTAGTGTTTCAGCTTGACCCGGTCTTCGCGGTATACGACTTCATACGGGGTTGTGGCGATAGCCGTTTCGAGCGGCCCCAGGAGGACATCCGATGCCTTCTGGGCGCGTTCCTGGGCCTGACCGGCCCCCTCTGCCAGGTGTTTCAGGATCATGTCCACGGGAATCTTGGGCTTCTCCATTTCTCATCCTCCGGCAGATCCTCACCGTTACTTTGCAGCCAGTGATTTTTCGAGTTCCTTTACCCTTTTTTTCAATACGTAGAGCTCCTCATAGAGGTCGTCCATGTCCCTGCTGGTGGGTATGGGAAGGGATTGCAGGGCATCCTGCAGCATCTGGTTCCTGGCCGAGATGAATTCACCCAGGGCCTGTATGGTCGTGGTCAGTGCCGAGGTGTACTCGGGGGACTTGAAGAGGGTCATGAAGTGACCCTCGAGGATCTTGATCCACATCCGGTAGAATTCCTGGGGGTCCTCGGGGACGGCTCCCTCCCGGGTGAGCTTATCCACCTGGTCCTGCAGCACCTTGAAGCTGTTCTCCACCGGCAGGCCGAGCAGGTTCATGAATTCGATGAGCGCCACGGTGAAGATATTGAATTTGTCGAAGGCCTGGTTGAGGCGCTCCTGATAGAACCGGTTGAGCCCGAGCTGGGGGATGTTGAAATACCGGCGCAGTTCCTTTTCATAGAGATCGGACCAGGCATGCAGGGCTTCCTGGTCGAGGTGCTTGAAGGAGTAGGCCTCGGGCCTGGACCCGAGGTTCGCCATCTTCTCCATGAGCTGGCCCTGGATGCTGAGGAATCCCTGGACACCCGAGAGCAGTACGTTCGAGATCATGTCCGGGACTATTGCCAGGCCACGGTACAGGGCATCGAGAGCGGAAGGCTCGCTCATGGCTGAAGAGATGGTTCCCCAGGTCCGCATGATCGAGGACAGTACCTCCGGCGAGACCCGCTCGCTCCCCATTTGAGCGGCAGGCCCGGAGGAGGACGAACCCCCTGCTGACCGGGAGGACCCGGCCCAGAACAGGTTTGCGGTCCTGAGCCATTCCAGGAGTGTGGCCTGGGGATCAGCGTTCGTGCTTTCTGTGTCGTCCATGATTCCTCCCCTCCACGGCGGAGAAGTCGCGAGAGGCGAGCCTGTCATTGCCAGAAAAAAGACAATCAACTCAATATATACCAAGGTAATGGCCAGCTGGAAGTTGTCAATCCGTGGCCAATGTTTTACCGGCCTAAATGAACCTTGACAAACAAATTGTTGTTGCTTATATGTAACCAAGTTTTTTGGTGCGGGAATAACTCAGTGGTAGAGTGTAACCTTGCCAAGGTTAAAGTCGCGGGTTCGAATCCCGTTTCCCGCTCCACCATTTTTCTCCCTCCGGCCTTTTTCACCAATGCATGTCTTGCCCGGCTACAGGAGCGTTCGGGTTAGCGGGACACTATGGCAGGCATTGTGGGCCCCGGATCATGCAGGCCGGAACGATCACATCAGAATGAAAATCTGGCTGGTTTATCCTCAAGGAGCGTCTTCGTGCACGACAAAGGCTGGAGGCCGCTGCTGCAAGCCAGCCCGTACATCGTATAACCCGTCACAGACGTATATGAGAAGGGGATTCAGGACAGGGGCCTTATGATCGCCCTGTGATTCCTGAACCCCCTTGTTTTCCTGTCTGCCCCCGGCTGGTTCAGCCTGACCGCCGGTAGTGACCCGCCGCTGGGCACAAGCCTGGAGCTGAATATTTTATTATGGGTATGCCCGGTAGATCATCCTGGGGAAGGGGATCGTCTCACGCACGTGCTTGAGCCCGCATATCCAGGAGAGGGTACGCTCTATCCCGAGCCCGAAGCCCGCGTGGGGCACGCTTCCGTATTTCCGCAGATCGAGGTACCACCCGTACCGTTCAGGCTCCAGGTTGTTGTCCCTGATGGATTTCAAAAGGACGTCGAGGTTGTCCTCCCTCTGCGAGCCGCCGATGATCTCGCCGTACCCCTCGGGGGCCAGCAGGTCGGCGCAGTACACGTACTCGGGTTTGTCCGGCACCTGTTTCATGTAGAAGGCCTTGGTCTGTTTCGGGTAGTTCTCGATAAAGACCGGCTTGTCGAACAGCTGGGTGATGACGGTTTCGTCGTCCGCGCCCAGATCGGCACCCCACTGGATATCCGAGCCCTGTTTCCGCAGTATGTCGAGCGCCTCGTCGTAGCTGATCCGGTGAAACGGCGGCACGACCTTTTTCAGGGGCTCGAGGTCTCTCTCCAGGGAGAGCAATTCCGCTTCCTTTTCGGCCAGGGTGTTCTGTACGATATAGGAGACGAAATCCTCCTGGAGTTCGAGATTCTTCTTGTGGTCGTTGAATGCCACTTCGGCCTCCACCATCCAGAATTCCGTGAGATGCCGCCTGGTTTTCGAGCGCTCGGCCCGGAATGTGGGGCCCAGGCAGTATACCTTGCCGAGCCCGGAGATGGCAGCCTCGAGGTAGAGCTGGCCGGTCTGCGACAGGTAGGTCTTCCCGAGATCGAAATACTCTACCGAGAAGAGATTCGAGGTGTCCTCGCCGCAGGTCGTGGTGAAGATGGGCGTGTCGATGAGGGTGAAGCCGTTTTCGTAGAAGTAGTTCCTCACATGCCTGACGAGGGCGTCCCGTACCCGCATGATGGTTGTCTGTCTCTGCGACCGAAGCCAGAGGTGCCGGTTGCTTAGGAGGAAATCCGGCCCGTGTTCCTTCTTGCCGATGGGGAACTCTTCGGATTTCTGGACGATCTCGATGCCGGAGGCCTGGACCTCGAAGCCGCCGGGAGCCCTGCTTTCCTCGACGACCGTTCCGTGCACGATCGCGGAAGACTCGATGGGGATCTTTTTGATTTCAGCATAGATTTCACCAAGGGTGTCGCGTTCGGCGATAACCTGGCAGATCCCGCTGCCGTCCCTGAAGACGAGGAAAGACACCCTGCCGCTCGATCTCCTGTTGGATACCCACCCCTTTATGGTGACCTCTTTCCCAATAAAATCCGGAAAATCTCTGATTAAACATTCCTGCATAGTTAGCCTAAGCCTCCTTGATCAGAATTCTCATAACGTATTAGTCCTTGCTAATCAACTGGAAACACATGTGCGATGTGCTTGAATTATGCTGAACTTAGTGCTATTTCTACACAATGGATTTCGGGTATAAAATCTGGATAGAAAAAAATGGTAATAATGTATTCGGAATGGGGATCTTCAACCTCTTGAATCTCGTTGAAAAGACGGGCTCTCTGCACAAGGCCGCTCATGATCTCAAGATGTCGTACCGTGCCGCCTGGGGCAAGGTGAGAGACTATGAAGACAGGCTTGGGGTGGAACTGTTGGAAAAAGGCAGACACGGCAGGACCGGAGCGCAGCTTACCCCTGAAGGCAAACTCATGCTCGAGCATTTTCAACGTGTAGTGGAAGAGATGGACAAGATCGTTGCATCCGGCCCGCTTGCTGAGATCATTGGAAAGATAGACATCTTGAAATCTTCTCGCTAGGCAATGGTTGTATGCCCCTGACATTTTACCGCATGATAGCAACCTTTTTCTGCGCCGGTTTTGCGCCGAAGGCCCCGGGGACCGTGGGGACCATTGCCGCCCTGCCCCTGTACGCCCTGCTCAGGAGACTGCCGCTGCCCGGGTATCTCCTCGGCATCGCCATCCTTGCATTGTTCGGGACGGCTGCAGCCCACAAGATGGAAAAGAGCTGGGGCAAGGATCCCTCCCGGGTAGTCATCGACGAGGTCGTGGGTCTCCTCGTGGCCCTGGTCTCCCGCCCGCGCGGATGGAAGGCAATCGTGGCCGGGACCGTGCTGTTCCGCGTGTTCGATATCATCAAGCCTCAGCCCGTAGGGTATATCGACAGGCATGTACCCGGGGGTTTCGGGATCATGGCCGACGACGTGGTGGCCGGCGCGATGAGTGCCGCGCTCCTGGCCGTGCTCGAGAAGGGGAAGATCGTATAATATGAAGGCCTCCCTCATCATCACCGGTGCGGAGCTTCTCCGGGGTATCCGGCAGGATTCCCTGATCAGGCCGCTGTGCGCCATGCTCGAGACCAGGGGCATTTCCACCGGCGAGGTGAGGATCATCGCCGATACCCCGGACAAACTGTGTGAAACCATTATTGAGCTCTCGGCCCGCTGCGACCTGCTCGTGGTAACCGGCGGCCTCGGCCAGACCCCGGATGATACGACACACCTCGCCATCGAAGAGCTGAAAACCAGGAGGTCTGTCCTGACGGGTCCTGCCCTGCCGAATCCCGTCGGTTCTGCCCAGGGGATCGATCTGCGCTTCGACGGGACACAGGTGCTCTTTTTCCCCGGGGTCCCCCGGGAGACCCTCGCCATGTTCCCTGCCGTGCTCCAGAGATTCCCGACAGAGGCCCCGGCAACGGCGGCCATAGCGGTATTCGGCCTGCGGGAGGTGGAGATTGCCGGGCGTATCGGGGCCCTCGGGCAGAGGTGCAGTTTTCTGCCAAAAGATAAAGAGGTGACCGTGATCGCCCCGAAGGACTGCGAGCACCGGATCAGACAGCTCCTCGGCCGGCATGCCCTGGAGGACGAGGACCTGGTGAACACCGTGGGGAGGATGCTCAAAGAAGGAGGGCTTACCTGCGCTGCGGCAGAGTCGTGCACCGGAGGGCTCATCGGCCATCTCTTCACCGGGCTTGCCGGGAGTTCCGACTATTTTCTCGGGTCTGTGGTCTCCTACAGCAATGCCCTCAAGGAGCAGATCCTGGGGGTTCCGGGGGCAGAGATAGCTGCCCATGGCGCGGTGAGCGAACCGGTCGCCCGCTCCATGCTGCAGGGGGTGCTGAAGGTTACCGGCGCCGATGTGGCTGTTGCCACGACCGGCATAGCAGGTCCGGCAGGCGGCACCGAGCAGAAGCCGGTGGGTACCGTATGGATAGCCGCGGGGAGTGCCCGGGACCACGTGGTGAAGGATTTCCGTTTTTCCTTCGACCGGACCGGGAACAAGATGATCTTCGCAAAGGCCGCGCTGTTCCTGCTGAGGGAGTATATCCATGATCAGGACATTCATCGCCATTCCCCTTCCCGATAACCTCAAGGAGATGCTCGGGAGGACCATGTCTTCCCTGAGGAAGAAGAATCCGGGGGTACGGTGGGTGAAGCCGGAAGGGATTCACCTCACCTTGAAGTTTCTCGGGGATATCGCAGAAGACCTCGTGGAGGACCTGTCTGCGGAGCTGGACAATATTGCCCGGGGATATCCTGCATTATCGCTGAGATTTTCCGGATTCGGGGCCTTCCCGAACACGCGCAGGCCCAGGGTCATATGGGTGGGTCTGGCAGGAGACCTCCCGGAGCTGGCAGGGCTTGCCTCCCAGGTGGATGCGATGTGCTCGGGGTTTGGAATAGAGCGGGAAAAGAGGGCGTTCAGCGCACACATCACCCTGGGTAGACTAAAGGTACCATCTATGGTAGATCTTGAAACAGACCTTATCGAGGAAGGATTCAGCGCAACGCAGGTACTGTTATACCGGAGTGAGCTGTTACCGACCGGAGCGCGACACACCATATTGCACAGGAGCAGCCTCGGGCATAAAGGAGGAGAATAATGGAAGAAGGAAGAAAGAGGGCTTTGGAAGATGCCATAACGAAGATAGAGCGGTCCTACGGCAAAGGCTCTATCATGCGGATGGGGTCGGATGCCGTGGGCAAGGATGTCCCGGTCATATCAACGGGATCTCTGCTGCTGGATTATCAGGCACTGGCCATCGGGGGTATCCCCAGGGGCCGGGTAACGGAGATCTACGGCGCGGAATCCTCGGGGAAAACCACCCTGTCCCTGCACTGCATCGCCTCTGCCCAGGCTGTCGGCGGTGTTGCGGCATTCATCGATGCCGAGCACGCCCTCGATGTGAACTATGCGAAGAAACTGGGGGTGAATATCGACGATCTCCTCATTTCCCAGCCGGATTCCGGCGAGCAGGCACTCGATATCGCCGAGACCCTGGTACGTTCCAATGCAGTGGATATCGTGGTGATCGACTCCGTTGCAGCACTTGTCCCCAAGGCGGAAATCGAGGGAGACATGGGAGATGCCCACATGGGACTGCAGGCGCGCCTCATGTCCCAGGCGCTGAGAAAGCTCTCCGGCGCCATTTCAAAGACAAACACCACGGCGGTGTTCATCAACCAGACCCGGCAGAAGATCGGGGTCCTCTACGGGAATCCCGAGACCACGACCGGGGGGAACGCGCTGAAGTTCTATGCGAGCATACGCCTCCAGATCAAGAATGCCGGGCCCATCAAGGAGGGCACCCAGATCGTGGGAAACCGCACCAGGGTGAAGGTGGTAAAGAACAAGATGGCCCCGCCCTTCAAGGAAGTGGAATTCGATATCATGTTCGGCGAGGGCATATCCCAGTATGGCGAAGCCATCGACGTGGGCTCTCTGCCCGAGGTAAATGTCATCGAAAAGTCCGGGGCCTGGTACAGCTTCAACAAGCAGCGGCTCGGGCAGGGCAGGGAGGCGGCCAAGACATACCTGAAGGAAAACCCGGAGATCTTTGGGCAGGTCCAGGACGCCATCAGGGAATACTTTTTTCCGAGACAGGAGAAAACTGCTGTAGGTGGAGATGAGTAAATGGATATCAATGATGTCTTGAAACAGGCAGTGGAGATGGCAGTCTCCGATGTTCACATCAAGGTTGGTTTGCCCCCGGTGGTCCGCAGGTTCGGCGCGCTGATCCCGATGAGGGACCGTTCCCGGCTGACGAACGATGATATCTCAGCCATGGCCTACAGTCTCATGAACCAGTACCAGCAGGCCAAGTTCGAGACTACAAACGAGATCGACCTCGCCTACAGCCTGGCCGATGTGGCGCGATTCAGGGTGAACTGTTTCAGGCAGCGGGGGAACTTCGGCATCGTGTGCAGGGTGGTCCCCACCGACCCTCCTTCCCTGGACGATCTGGGCCTTCCCGAGGTGCTCAAAAAGATCAGCCTCGAACGAAAGGGACTCATTCTCGTCACCGGTACGACCGGATCGGGAAAGTCCACCACCATGGCGGCCATGGTAAACAACATCAACACGAACAGGAACTGCCATGTCATCACCATCGAGGACCCCATAGAGTTTCTCCACAAAGACCGCAAGTCCATCATCAACCAGCGTGAGGTGGGGTCGGACACCAACTCCTTTGCCATGGCCCTGCGGGCTGCGCTCAGGCAGGATCCGGACGTGATCCTGGTGGGCGAGATGCGCGACAAGGAAACCATCGATATCGCGCTGACCGCTGCGGAAACCGGCCACCTTGTGCTCTCGACCCTGCATACCTTAGACGCGGTGGAGACCATCATGCGTATCGTCTCCCAGTATCCGCCGCACCAGCATCTGCAGGTACGACTCCAGCTCGCGGGTGTGCTCAAGGCGGTCATCTCGCAGAGGCTCATGCCCAAGATGGACAGCCAGGGTATGGTTCCCGCCGCGGAGATCCTGGTCTCCACGGCACGGATCAGGGAGTGTATTACCGACGAGACGAGGACCGAAGAGGTCCCCGATGCCATTGCCGAGGGCTTGGTGGCCTATGGCATGCAGACCTTCGACCAGTCGCTCATGTCCCTGGTGCAGGAAGGGAAGGTCAGTTACCACGAGGCCTTGAAGCAGGCCACCAACCCCAATGACTTTGCCCTGCGGATGAAGGGGATCCGGGGGACGAGCGATGCCAAGTGGGATCAGTTCGAGGGAGAAAAACCAGAGGAAGAAGCGCCAGCAGATGGAGAGGGAAAAACGACGATATTCCAGGGCGGCAACTATCGAGACTTCTGATGAGGGCGTCCGCTATGCCCTGAGAGTCATTTCGCGCAGGGCCATCTCCTCGTTCGAGCTAAAAAAAAACTCGAACTCAAGGGTGCCGGCGAAGAGGTTGTCGACGCGGTCATGGCGCGAATCCTGGAACTGGGATACCTGGACGATGCCGAGTATGCCCTGCGCAGGGCAAGGCTCATGGCGGACAGGGGCTATGGTGACTTTTATATCCACGCCTTCCTCGAAGGCCTCGGCCTGCCCGCTCATATGATCGAGAGTGCCCTGATGAAGATAAACGAAGAGTTTGCCGAAGAAGACAGGATTATCATGCTCGTGGAAAAGCGAGAGGGCCAGGACAGGAACAAGCAGATCCGGTTTTTGGCAGGCAGGGGATTTCCCTTCGAAAAAATACTAAACGTGATAGGTGGTGCTGATTGATGAAAGGATCTGAGATTCGCGCAATGTTTTTGAAGTATTTCGAGGAAAAGGGACACACGGTTGTATCCAGTTCCTCGCTTGTTCCGGCAGACGACCCGAGCCTGCTGTTTACCAATGCCGGCATGGTGCAGTTCAAATCCACGTTTCTGGGTACGGAGAAAAGGGCATACTCGAGAGCCACGACCTCGCAGAAGTGCGTGAGGGCCGGAGGGAAACACAACGATCTGGAAAACGTCGGCAGGACCTCGCGGCACCACACCTTTTTCGAGATGCTCGGAAACTTCTCCTTCGGCGACTACTTCAAGCAGGGTGCCATCGAGTATGCATGGGATCTCCTGGTGGGCAGGATGGGCCTCGACCCGGACAAGCTCTATGCAAGCGTCCATACCGGCGATGACGAGGCCTACGGCCTGTGGCGGGACGTGATAGGACTGAGCCCGGAGCGGATTATCCGGCTCGGCGACAAGGATAATTTCTGGGCAATGGGAGATACGGGGCCGTGCGGGCCGTGTTCGGAGATCCTCTACGACCAGGGTCCGGGCGTTGGCTGCGGCAGGCCGGAATGCCGGATCGGCGAGTGTGAATGCGACCGGTACCTGGAGATATGGAACCTCGTTTTCATGCAGTTCAACAAGGACGCGCAGGGGAAAATGGCGCCGCTGCCCAATCCCAACATCGATACGGGCATGGGGCTCGAGCGTATTACCGCGGTGATGCAGGGGGTCAAGAGCAATTACGACACGGACCTGTTCACCCCGCTCATTGCCTATATCGAGAACCTGTCCGGGACATCCTACCGGGGCAATGAGGAGATCGACACTTCTATCAGGGTGGTGGCGGATCATGCCAGGGCGAGTGCCTTTCTCGTGGGTGACGGGGTTCTGCCCTCGAACGAGGGCAGGGGCTATGTGCTCAGGAGGATCATGCGCAGGGCCGCCAGGCACGGAAAGATCCTGGGCATGAACGATACCTTCCTGCACCGGGTGGCACTCCAGGTCATACAGGACATGGGAGGCACCTATCCCGAGCTGAAGGCACGTAGCGACTTTATCGAAAAGGTCATCGTCAATGAAGAGCAGCGTTTCCTCAAGACCCTCGACCGTGGCCTGAGCATGCTCGACGAGATCATGTCCGGCCTGAAGACGAGCGGCCGGACCACCATCCCCGGGGAAGAGGTCTTCCTGCTCTACGACACGTTCGGCTTCCCCGTGGATCTCACCGAGGACATCGCGGGCAGACAGGGATTGAACGTGGATCACGACGGGTTTGCCGTGCAGATGGAGAGGCAGCGGGAAAAGGCACGGGAGTCCTCACATTTTGCAGGGGTATCCGGAGAGCGGGGCGAGGTAAGCACTGTTTCCGCAAAGGGTGCCGTGAGGTTCGTGGGCTATGATACCATCGAGGCCCAGGGGGTTGTGCTCGAGATACAGCGCAGATCCGCCGACGGCTCCATCACAATGGCACAGGATCTTCAAGCCGGGGACGAGGCCTTCGTAATCACCGATGCCACGCCGTTCTACGGTGAGTCGGGCGGTCAGGTGGGCGATACCGGGATGATCCTGGCAGGTGATTTTGAGGCCGAAGTGGTCGACACCATCAAGACCGAGGCCTCTGTGACGATCCATTCGATCCGGGTCGGAAAGGGAGTCCTGAAAAAGGGACAGGAGGTCACGCTCGTGGTGGAAAGCAGCAGGCGCAAGAGCATCATGCGCCACCACAGCGCCACACACCTGCTCCAGCGGGCACTGAGGGATGTGCTCGGCGATCATGTCCACCAGTCGGGCTCCTTCGTGAATGACCAGCGGCTCAGGTTCGATTTCACCCACTTTGCCCCCATGAGCGGCAGCGAGATCGAGAAGGTGGAAGACATCGTCAATCAGTATGTCCTGGAGAATCTCCCGATACAGACACAGATCACCTCCAAGGAAGAGGCGATGGCGCTCGGCGCCATGGCGCTGTTCGACGAGAAGTACGGGGACGAGGTGCGCATGGTCACCATGGGCGGGAGCGTCTCGAGAGAACTCTGCGGAGGCACCCACTGTGGTTCCACCGGTGAGATCGGCCTGGTGAAGATCGTCTCCGAATCAAGCGTGTCGGCAGGGCTGCGCAGGATCGAGGCCTTTGCCGGGACCAGGTCGCTCGGCCACTATCGGGGCCTTGCCGGTACGGTCTCGAAGATCACCGATGCCCTGAAGTGTTCCACCGCGGAGACGCTGGATCGCATCCAAGGCCTCCAGGCGAGGATCAGGGAACAGGATCACACCATCAAGGATCTCAACCTGAAGCTTGCCACCGGTGCCACCGGCAGCGCAGGCGAAGAGGATTTCTCCATCGACGGATTCCGGGTCGTGATCAAGAAGGTGAGCCTCGAGGAAATCGCCCAGATCAGGGAGATGGGCGACCGGATAAAAGAGAAGCTCGGAACAGGTGTGGTTTTCCTGGCATCCCCGGCAAAGGGAAAGGCGAACTTCATGATCATGGTCACCGATGACCTGGAAGGAAGAGTGGACGCAGGGGAACTCATGAAAGCGGTGTGCGGCGCCACCGGCGGCAGGGGCGGCGGAAAGGCCCTGTTCGCCCAGGGAGGCGCCCCGGACACCACCTGTATCGACAGGGCCATTGACGTGTTCAAACATGCCATGAAGGGGGATGCATGAGGCAGGCAAAGGTAACGAGAAAGACCAAGGAGACCGATATCTCCATTTCCCTGAACCTGGAGGGCGGAGATATCCTGGTGGATATCCCGTCGGGGTTCTTGAGCCACATGCTCGATGCCCTTTCAAAGCATGCAGGCCTGGGTCTCGACATCAAGGCCCAGGGCGATGTCCATGTGGACCTCCATCACACGGTCGAGGATATCGGGATTGTCCTGGGCCAGGCCTTGAACGAGGCGCTGGGGGACAAGCGGGGAATCACCCGCTACGGTCTGGCAAAGGTGCCCATGGACGAATCCCTGGTGGAGGTGTGCCTCGATCTCTCGGGCAGGCCGTATTTCCAGATCCACGGGCAGGCCGAATTCCGAGGCCAGGCAGGAGACCTCGATCTGGAGCTGGTACCGGAATTCTTCCGGGCACTGGCGTTCAATGCCGGGATAACCCTCCACCTGAGCGTGTTTGCAGCAGGGAACGGCCACCACCTTGCAGAGGCCTGTTTCAAGGCCTTTGCTCGAGCGATCCGCCAGGCAGTGGCCATCTCCGGCACGGATATCCCCTCGACGAAAGAGAGTCTATGAGATTCAAGCATGCAAAGGTCCGGACGCTCGATGGCCACGCATATCCCGGACGGCCGGTGCGGATTGAAATCGACGGGGAGGATGTGGCAGTCGACACGATCGTGGAACACTGGAAGGAGGCATATGTGGATTCCAGCTTTTATCCCCAGGAATACTACCGGGTACAGGCCAGCGACAGGAGGTCCTATGTCCTGCGCTACAGCACCCTGTTCAAGAGCTGGTGGATCAGCGAAGGCAGGGTGATATCATGATTGTCATCCCGGCCATCGATCTGCACGATGGAAGTGTTGTCCGGCTGAAAAAGGGTGTTTTCGAGGATGTGACCTACTACAGCGAAGATCCGGCCGAGGTTGCCGCTGCCTTCAGGGACGCCGGGGCCAGGCGCATCCATGTGGTGGACCTCGACGGTTCCGTCAGGGGTGCCGGGGTGAATACCCGGGCCATTGCATCCATCTGTGCCGCCTCGGGGCTGGAGGTCGAGCTGGGAGGCGGAATCCGGAGCCTGGACGATGCCTGGCGGATGTTCGATCTCGGGGTGACCTACGCCATCTTGGGGACCATGACGGTCAAGGACCCGAACGGGGCAAAAGAGATTATCAGCGCCTTTCCCGGCAAGGTGGCCATCGGGATAGACGCGCTGAAGGGAAGGGTTGCCGTGCACGGGTGGAAAGAGGTCACCGACACGATGGCTGTTGCCCTGGCACGGGAGTACGAAGAGGTCTGTCCTGCCTTTGTCGTATATACGGACATCGACCGGGACGGCATGCTCACCGGTCCGAACGTCGAGGAGACCAGGGCCATGGCGGAACAGGTAGCCATACCGGTGGTCGCCTCGGGCGGGGTATCGAACCTGGATGATCTGGTCGCCCTTTCAGGCATTCCCGGTCTTATGGGCGCCATTACCGGCAAGGCCGTCTACGAGGGCAAGATAGACCTGAAACAGGCCATAGCAAGGATTGAAATCTGACAGTGGAGGTAGAAAAGATGGGATGTATCTTCTGCAAGATCGTCAGTAATGAGATACCCTCGACAAAGGTCTACGAAGACGACCTGGTCGTCGCCTTTGACGACATACAGCCCCAGGCGCCTGTTCACGTCGTCATCGTTCCGAAACAGCATATAGAAAGCCTCAATGAACTCACTGACAGCCCGACCTGGTTTGCCATGCTCAAGGCGGCACAGGAGGTCGCGAAGATAAAGGGGATCGCCGAGAGCGGATACCGCACCGTGATCAACTGCGGCAAAGACGGCACCCAGATCATCTGGCACCTTCACCTCCATGTCATGGGCGGACGGATGCTGGACAGCAAGATGGGATGAGGCAAGGCGGAATTCAGTAGACAGAAGTCAGAAGGCTGAATCCGGCAATCTATTTTTTCATTATTCCACGTGCACGATGTACCCGCACTGGTGAACACCCTGCAGGTGTGAGGGCCGTACCGGAAAATCTGGCCCCTGGTAGAGGGGTTCCAGGATTCGCACATTGCGGAAGGCCTTGTCCGATGCCCAGTTGATGGCCTTGAGCAGGTCGGTTGAGTTGAATTGCGAATGCTGCAATGCCATGGAGAAGAGGAGGCCGCCGCTTTTGACCCGGGTCAGGGCCAGGGCATTGATTTTCGTGTACTCTTCAAACTCCCTGATGAAGGAAGGGGGGTCGCAGACGACGAGATCATACATACCGCGGTCGTCCGCAAGGAACCGGTAGACATCGTCCCGCACATGCTTCCAGGCAAAGGGTTTGATCTGGTTGATCTCCATGTTCTTCTTGAGCAGGGCCTGGGCAGGAGATGAGTTGTCGACCGAGATGACAGACTTGGCGCCGCCTTGGAGGGCATAGACCGAGAAAGCCCCGGTGTAGCAGAAGAGGTCGAGCACGTCTTTGTCACGGGCCATTGATTGCAGCCGTTCACGGTTGCGCCGGTGATCCAGATAGAACCCGGTTTTCTCGCCGGTGAGGACATCCACCACGAAGGTATGACCGTTTTCTCTCACCTCTATTTCCCCGTTTTTCAGCTCCCCGTACAACGGTCCGCTCAGGGGGCGCAACCCTTCCGAGTTCCGGGACTTCACATCGGAGCGTTCATGAATCATTGCTCCGGGGTAGATTTTGTGGAATATCTCCACGATATCAGGCTTGAATTCCTCTATGCCTGCGCATAAAAACTGCATGACGAGCACATTGTTATAGATATCCACCACAAGACCGGGAATGCCGTCGCCCTCAGCATGGATGAGGCGGTAGCAGGTGGTGTTTTCCGGGATTATACCCTTTCTCATCTCGATGGCGTGGAGGATTCTTTTGCGGAAGAATTCGGCATTGATCGTATCTTTCGCCAGGGAGAGCACCCGCACGGCGATCTGGGAAAACGGGCTGTACATACCCTGGCAGATGAACTTGCCCGCCGAATCAATGACCCGGCAGAGACTCTGTTCATCGGTTGAACCCTGCACCTTTTCCACAGCGCCGGAAAAGATCCAGGGATGGCCTTTCATAACGGGAATCTCTTTTTTGGGCTTCAGTTGTATAATCAGCATGGTCATGAGCCTTTATCACAGTTTTTCACACGATGCCATAAGTGAATGGCCGCCTCCCGGAAACGCTCAACGAATTGCCGCGCTGTCTCGGTAAAGACCCAGCCGGTGCAGAGCTACAGGCCGGCAGTTTTCTCCAGGAAGCTGCAGATCCCCTGGATGTCATGAAATGAAAACCGGGGGATAAGGGTCTCGACAGGATCGTCGGTGATAATGCCCACGAAGTTTCCTTCGGGATCATCTGTGCACAGGGGGCTCCCGTAGAGGGTTTTATTGAAGACCTCGATCTTTTTGAACGGGCCCTTTTTGAACCCCTCCACGACAACGATGTCGACATCCCTGGTAGCCAGGGCGGCAAGGTATTCGACATCCGGTTGGGCCATCTCGTAGAGCATCAGGGCATTGTCGGAAAAGAGGATGACTCTGTCGGCGCCCCTCTGGGCGAATTTGAAGGTGTCTTTCCCCTCGTTGTCCACCGAGGTGAGGTGCCGGCTGTGTTTGACTGCGGCTACCTTCCAGCCCCTCTTCTTGAGTTCTCCGATGAGCTTCTCCACAATATAGGTCTTCCCGCTGTTTGTTCCCTTTGCAACAAAAGATATGATATTTTCGTTCATGATGTGTCCTATTCTGCAGTCGTGCTGCTCTTCGATTTTACTGTATCCCAGTGGGATGTCAAGGCATGCCTTATCCCGTTTTCAGTGGTATTGTATATGACAAAAGTGAGCGGTTTGGCAAACTATACGTGGATCGGTTCGGGATATTGTTGTACAGGGGAAGCCATGGATGAAAGCAGTATCCTGCTCGAGGTGCTGCAGAAACAAACCGGGGAAAAATGAGGGAACTGCCCGCAGATGATCCGTGCAGACTGTTTGCACGGGCGGGCAGGGGAACAGCTGTTGTATCCGGGAAGCAAGGCGCTACTGTTCACCCAATACCGGATGCCGGTGGGAGTATCTGTCGTCCGTGCACACGATCTGGAGAGCCATCCGTGCGTTTACATTGATGATGATCGGGCCCAGAAGGTTTATGGTCATCTTCTGCGGCAGCTCAGGGGGGATGGTGATGATGCACATCACCTCGAGATCGCTGATCTCTCGAGCATTGACCTGTTCGAGAACGGTCTGTTCGATATCGATGGAGTAGTCTTTTTTCACCAGCTGGGGATTCATGACGACGAAGGCGAGCGAGCCGTCATCGATGCTCTGGAGCCAGAAAAGGGGTGAGCCCTCGGTGTGGGGGAAAAGGACGAACCTCTTGTGCTGCGAAAAACCCAGGATGCCCTTGGGAAACGACAGTACCTTTTCTTCCTGCACCGTCATCGTACCGAATCGAACCGTAGTTATTTCCAAGATCTTCCTCCCCCTATACGTAATCTAACAGGCTCAGGCCCGTGATCAGCGAGGCGCTCTTCAAGGTGGCCTCATAGATAGTCTGCTGGTTCTGCAATGAGGTCAGTGCCTCGGCATAGTCAAGGTCTTCAATCATCGAGGTGCTTTCCTCTGTGTCCACAGCTGCCCTCTCCAGGATCGATTTTGTCTGTTCAAGGCGGTTCATCGTAGCCCCGATTTTGGCAAGGTTGTTGTTGACGACCTTGCTGGCATCATCAATCTCTGGAAGGGCATCGGAGATGCCTTGCTGGTCATTGTCGCGCAGGGCCTTCTCCAGATTCAGAAGCGTCTGGATGATATCCCCCGCACCGTTCATGAACACCTCGTCGCCCGGGATATTCGTTTCGACGGTATCTCCCTTGCCGATCTTTATGGAAAAGGTCGAGTCGTTCCCTCTGTATTGCGGCACCCAGGCCCCGTCATTGAAGATATACATCCCGTCTTCGTTGTGAACAATAACGGCAGTTCCTTCCGCAGGGGCACCCTGGTCCACCCAGGCAGCGGCAGTGCCGTCATACTGGTAGATGTGGTTGTCCGTCTGGTTGATGTACCGGTCTGCATCTGCCGGGGCACCTGGGGCAACCGCGGCGATTTCATTCACATCCGCCTGCCAGTCGCTTACCTTCATGTCGAGGAACGGGGCTGTCTGTGTCCTTGTCCCGCCGAACATGTACTTGTCCGCATACTTGGAGTTTGCGAGCCCGACGACCATGGCCCTGATTTCCTCGATCTCTTCGGCCGCACCTTCCCGGGTCGCTTCGGTGGAGGTTGATGACGCCTGCTGGACAGCGAGTTCGGTTGCCCTGCCGAGCAGGTTGTCGACATCGCTCAAGATGGAATCCGTCCGGGACATCCAGCCATTTGCCCGATCGATGGTCTTCTCGAACTGGTTGAAAGAGTTCAGTTCGCTCCGGTAGATAAGCACCTGCGAGAGACCCAGCGGGTCGTCGGAGGGCCTGTCTATGCGCCTGCCGGAAGAGATCTGGTTGTTGAGCTTGAAGAGTTTTTCGGTGTTGGTCCCGATATCCTTCACGAGCTGGTAGTAGAGAAACCTATTGCTTACTCTCATAATATCTTCCCTATCGGCACTATGCCATCCATGCTTTATTGGTGTGCAAATAATCTGCCAGTGGTGAAAAAACAAGGAATATAGCACCGATGCAGATCCCTGGAGGGGAAAAGACTTCCCCACCGGTGGGAACTCTTTTCCCCTAGCGCCGGCTTATGTGTTTCTGTATCTTCCTGCATTCCCGGATCAGGGCCTCTTCGTCCACGGTGAGCGATTTGAAGTCCTGGACAATGATCTTTCCGTCGATAACGACATCCTTAACATTGTTCCCGGTTGCCGCGTAGATCACGTGGGATACAGGGTTGTAGACCGGGACCATGTTGGGTGCATGTCCGTCGAGGACCACGATGTCCGCTGGTCTGCCGGCATCGAGCAGCCCCCCTGCGAAGCGCAGCGCTTTGGCACCGTTTTCGCTCACCAGTGCAATGGCCGTGCACTCGTCGAGCACGGTCGGGTCCATGGTGTTTATCTTGTGGAGTTTTGCGACCGAGGAGATCTCGCCTATGATATCGAGATTGTTGTTGCTCGCACACCCGTCGGTTCCGATGGTGACATTCACCCCGGCAGCGAGCATCTCGGGAACCGGGGCGATGCCCGAGGCAAGTTTCATGTTGCTCTCGGCATTATGCGATACGGACACCCGTTTCTCTGCGAGCAGGGCGATGTCTTTCGGGGTGAGCACCACGCAGTGAGCGGCCAGGGTTCTCGCGGACAGGCACCCCAGCGAGTCCAGCAGTTCCACGGGGGTCATGTTGTACTGTTGGCGCACCTGCGCCACCTCCGAAGGGGTCTCGCTCAGGTGGATCTGGAAGATGAGGTCGAATTCCTCGGCAAGTTCGTAGGCCTTTTTCAGCAGGTCCGGCGGGCACGTGTAAACGGCATGGGGGAACACGGTCGGCCGTACCAGTTCGTCGTCCATCCAGCGGGAGATGAATTCCCGGGAGTGCTCGATGGTGCGCTCGGGATTCGGGAGCGACGGCGAGGGAAACTGGAGGATGCCCTCACCGAGCCAGGCCCTGATGCCCACTTCCCTGGCGGCCCTGCCCACCTGGTCCTCAAAGAAGTAGCCGTCGCAAAAGGCCGTGGTGCCCGATCTGGTCATCTCCCAGGCGGCCAGGAGAGAACCGATGTAGACGAACTCCTTGTCCACATACTTTGCCTCGGCGGGGAAGATATAGTCCTGCAGCCAGGTCATCAGGGGGAGATCGTCGGCCATGCCCCTGAACAGGGTCATGGGTGCGTGGGTGTGCGTGTTGATGAGGCCGGGCATCACGATATCGTATGGCCCGCCGAGCACGGTGCGGATGTCTTCGGGGAGGGTGTCGGTGATAGCTGTTATGAGGGAATCCTCCACGACGATATATTTGTCCTTCACCACATCCCTGGGTGATCTGATGATGTATCCGCCCTGAACGGCAAATCTCTCCATCATGAAGCTCCTTGGTTCATCTGTCTTTTACGATGCGCCGGTATCGAAGCGCACTGGCAAGGGTCACCTGATCCATGTATTTGAGTTCCCCTCCCATGGGGATCCCTGAGGCTATTCTGCTGACCCTGACTTCGAGCTTGTTGTCCTCGATGATCTTTTCAATATAGTGGAAGGTGCCTTCCCCTTCCACCGAGGGGTTCGTCGCCACGATCACCTCCCCCACGTGGGAGCGTTTGAGGCGTTCCAGGAGTTCCGGCAGCTTGATGTCATCCGGTCCGACCCCGCCCATGGGGGATATGAGCCCGTGGAGCACGTGGTACAAGCCCTTGTAGGTATGTGCAGCCTCGAGGGCGAGCACATCGCTCGGCTCCTCCACCACACAGATGAGCGAGGCATCCCTTAAGGGGTCCTGGCAGATGGAGCACCTCGGTTTGTCCGTAAGGTTGAAGCAGACCGAGCACAGGCGGATGTTCTCGTGTACATTCTGGAGCGAGCGGGCGAGTCCCTCGGCGAGGTTTTCCCTGTCCGCGAGGATGAACAGCGCCAAGCGCGTCGCTGTTTTCTCTCCGACTCCGGGAAGGCGCTTGAGCTGGGATATGAGATCCCGCAGTGGCTTGGGGTAGGGATCCATATCAGACCAGATCGAAGGGCAGCGGGAGCCCGCCGGTCAGCTGTTTCATCTCCTCGGCAGCAAGCTCGCGGGACCGCTGAACTGCCTGATTCACCGCAGCCAGGATCAGGTCCTCGAGCATGGGGATATCCCTGCTGTCGACACAGATGGGATCGATCTTGATCTCCTTGATCTCCTGTCTGCCGGTCACGGTGACGGTGACCATGCCGCCCCCGGACGAGGCTGTCACCGTTTTCGAGGCGAGCTGTTCCTGGATCTTCTTCGCCTGCTCCTGGAGTTTCTGAACCTGTTTGAGCATCTCGGTAAAATTCATTTCCATACCACCCTATAAAACCGAAAAGCGCAGGCCTGTCAAGCGAATGCCGTCCTATAACAGGTTGACAGGACCTGCCGTTGTCATTACCATGACGGACAAAATGCCGGCGTGCGGGCATTGCTGCGGGAGCCGGTCGTGTGCATGCCGAGAGAACCCGACGCAGAGGTGCCTGCGGGCCTGAAGAATGGGCCGAGCTGAATTGCTGAGGGCTTAAATACTTTTCTATGCGGAGGTGTGATGATGCCGAAAAGGTTCATCGATCTATCCATTGCTATCGAGGACGGGCTGTCGAGTGATCCGCCCATCATGATCCCCAAGATCGCGTACATCGATCACCGGCTGGGTGCAGAAACGATGAAGGCATTCTACCCAGGGCTCACGGCCGAAGACCTCCCCGGAGGACTGGGATGGGCGGTGGAGATCCTCGAGGTTTCCACCCATGCCGGCACCCACATGGATGCCCCGTGGCATTACCATCCTACCCAGGACGGGGGGAGGCCCGCGCTCACCATCGATGAGTTTCCCCTGGAGTGGGCAGTGGGAAACGGGGTCAAGGTGGATTTCACAGACAGGCCCGACGGGTACAACATTACCCCGGGGGATATACAACAAGCCCTCGATGCCATGGGATATACCCTCAGGCAAGGTGATATCTTCCTGGCGCAGACCGGGGCAGATGCGTACTGGGGCACGGCAGAGTATCTTGTTCGGGGCTGCGGTTTCGGCCGGGAGGCCACCTTGTGGCTCGTGAATCAGGGGATTCACGTGGTGGGGACCGATGCCTGGAGCTGGGACAGGCCGCTTCCGTTTCAGGCACGGGACTTCGAGGCTACCGGTGACGCATCGCTCGTCTGGGAGGGCCATTTTGCCGGCAGGGAAAAGGGCTATTTCCAGATAGAAAAGCTCACCAACCTCGACAAGCTGCCTCCGACCGGGTTTACCTTCTACTGCTTCCCGGTCAAGATCAAGGGGGCGAGTGCCGGGTGGATCCGTGCCGTGGCGGAGATACCCGAAGATCCGGGCTCGTGAATCCGGGATAAAAGCCGCAAAAAAGCCTTGCTCCCGGAAACCATTGTAGTTTAGCATGGATGGCATGCTTGCTATCGATGTGGGCAATACCCATATAACCAGTGCCTTGATTGACAGGGGGGATATCCGGGAGATCTTCCGGGTTCCCACGGTGCAGTGTCTGGAGACCGGAACGTTTTTTGGCCACCTGCCGGTATCGAGGAAGGATATTCCCCGGGAGATCGTGGTCTCAAGCGTTCGAAAGGCCGTCAGCGACATAATCACGAAAGAGTGTGCCCGTGAGCTCCAGGTAGAGCCCTTCATCATCGGCATGGAGGCGGACATGGGGATCACGAACCGCTACCGGACCAGTCACACGCTCGGAATAGACCGGCTTGTCAATGCCTGTGCAGGCTATCACCTCTACGGCAAGGGGTGCACCCCGCTGGTTATCATCGACATGGGTACCGCCACGACCATCGACTACGTCACCGGACAGGGGGAATTTCTCGGCGGGGCCATAGCCCCGGGCCTGCTCAGCGCGTATCGGGGCCTGCTCGGCCTGGCACCGGAACTGCCCCGGGTGGAGATCTCGCCGGTGCAGACCATTGTCGGGGAAACCACCGACGAGTGCATGCGCTCGGGGGTGATCGCCTCTCACGCTGCAATGGTCAGGTCCATGGCCGCGATGATGGCGGGAGAAAAGGGCACGAACCCCGGGGTGATCGTTACCGGGGGGCTTTCCTCTATAGTGGCCAACCTGCTCCCCGGGGACTATATCGTTGACGAACATCTCACCATCAGGGGGTTGTCGCTCATATATGATATAAATAACCCTCAAGATTAGAAGGCCGATGTGCCGATAGTCTACTCGCTAGGGATTTTTTTATTACAATGTGGCACCAAGTAAGGGATTACTGGTAAGAATAAGGTAATGGATTACATCAGACGAAAACTCAAACTCTCCACGGGTGTGTTCCTTGTTTTTGCACTTGTGCTGGGCGCCCATACTGCCGCACGGGCTTCATACGATGCAGCAGAGGCGTTTCAGAGCGCGAACAAGGCATATGTCGAGCTCTGCAGGGACACTTCCGCGAGAAAGTACCGGAATAACTGGCTGAAGGTAATAAACCAGTATGCGGGTGTCTATAACCAGTATCCGAATTCCGGTTTCGCCCCCACTGCCAGGTACAAGACGGGAAAGCTCTACGAGCAGCTCTATGGCTATTCCGGGAAAAAAGATGACCTGGAAGATGCCGTCGGGATGTATCTGGCGCTCGCGCAGAAGTATCCCTCGAGCAGCCTCGCCGACGATGCCATCTACCGGGCTGCCCGCGTGTACGACGACCTGGGCAGAAAGGACAAATCCGGGCCGCTCTACCGGCAGGTCATCACCCGCTACCCCGACGGGGATGCCCAGGAGCTCGCCCGCAGGGAAATCAAGTCGACCCCAGGGGAAAAGAAAGCCCCGAAACCCCTGTCACAGCTGGCCGTGGTCAAGAAGATTCGGCAGCTGTCCAACAAGGACTACACCCGGGTTGTCATCGATCTCGAAGAAGAGGTCTCGTTCAGTACCATGTCCCTTGGGTCTGACGCCGGCGCCGGAAAACCGGAGCGGCTCGTCATCGACCTCAAGAATGCGCGGACCCTGCCCGGGCTGAGGTACAAGACGGATGTACATGACGGCATCCTCTCCGCGATACGGGTCTCCCAGTTCCAGCCCGACAAGGTCCGGGTGGTCCTGGATCTCTCCGGCAAATCGTACCACGATACCTTTTCCCTGCAGAATCCCTCCCGGCTCGTGATCGACGTCGGCAAAGACAAGGACTCAATCAGGGAGGCGGCAACCTATCAGAGCAATGTGAAAAAGGTGCGGTCCGGCTCGCCCACGACGATGCCCACGGACATGCCCTCCATTGCAAGCCAGTTTTGTCTCAAGGTCTCCAGGATCGTCATCGATGCCGGCCACGGGGGAAAGGATCCCGGCGCCATCAGCCCTTCGGGCATCAAGGAGAAGGATATCGTTCTGGCCATCGCCAAACTGCTCGCTGTACGGTTGAAGCAGGAGGGCTTCGAGGTCCTTCTTACCCGGCAGACGGACACCTTCCTGACCCTGGATGAGCGGACCTCGTTTGCGAACAAGAAGAAGGCCGACCTGTTCATCTCGCTTCACGTGAATTCCAATGTCAACCAGTCCGTGCGGGGGATTGAAACCTATTTCCTCAATCTCACCACCGATGCCTCGGCAATAGAGGTGGCTGCACGGGAGAATGCCACCTCGACCAAGTCCATCAGCGATCTCCAGCTCATCATCAATGACCTCATGCTCAACTCCAAGATCAACGAATCGTCCAAGTTTGCCGACTGCGTGCACAAGAGCGTGCTGTCGTCTGCGGTGACCGTGGGATACAAGGGCAAGAACCTCGGCATCCGGCAGGCGCCGTTCTACGTGCTCTTAGGCGCACAGATGCCCTCGGTTCTCATCGAGCTCGGCTTCATCACGAATTCGCAGGACTGTTCGCTCCTGAGACGGAAGTCATACCAGACCACCCTCATAGATGGTATTGCAAAGGGGATAAATAATTATATAATGAACACCACATACGCGTATAGCGGGAGGACTCGATGAAGCGCCTTATCCTGGTAGGTATCCTGTCCCTGGTTGCGATTCCCCTTTGGGCTGACTTCGGCCTGAGCAATATGGTGACAAAAGAGATTCACCGCAGTGTCGTTCCTGCGGAATCCACCATGAATACCATGGAACAGCCCGTACCAGAAGCGCAGGACAAGGTTGAGCAGCCGGTTTCCTATACCAAGACGGCCTACTATCCCTATACCATTCACATCTCCTCCTGGCAGAGTCAACAGGAGGCGCTTCTACAGTATAAGGGGAAGCGGTCCCTGCTCGGGACGGTCTTTATCACCAAGATCGACCTCGGTGCATCGGGCATCTGGTACCGGGTAGACTACGGGGTGTTCCCCACGATAAAGGACGCCGTCGAGAGGCTGAGAGAGCTGAGGGTAAAGAAGATTATATCAGAGGGAGCCTTTGTCGGCGGCTCAGTCCCCTATTCCATAGAGGTCGGGATGTACGGCAGTGAGGACAAGGCACTCTCGCTGTATAAGGAGCTCGAAGACAAGGGCGTGATCACCTATGTGATGAAAGAAAGCGAGGGGCTCTACCGGGTGCTTGCCGGGGCTTATCCCGATACAAAAAGTGCCTCGCCTGCATATAATGACTTGATGGCCCTGGGCTTGACTCCTACAATAAAAAAGAGATGAGCCATGCATATATAGACTCGTATATCGAGTACCTCGCTGTCGAGAGATCTGCCCCTGAGAACACCATCGCCGCATATGAAAACGACCTGAACGATTTTGCCTCGTGGCTGGACGACCACCAGCTGCTTATCGAACACGTCCAGGGCAATGACCTTGCCCTTTACACCTCGCACTGCACCAGGAGGAAGCTCAAGGCAACGAGTATCGGGAGGCGCCTGTCGACCATCCGCCAGTTTTACCGGTTTCTCCTCGAAGAAGGCCTGGTAGGTGTGGATCCGACCCGGGATCTGTCGGTCCCCAGGCGGGGGAAATACCTGCCCGAAATCCTCAGCAGGGACGAGGTGGACCGCCTGCTGGCGGCACCGGATGTCTCGGTACCGTTCGGAATCAGGGACAAGGCGATGCTGGAGCTGCTCTACGCCACCGGGCTCCGGGTGACGGAACTGGTGGGCCTGAAGATGCCCAACCTCAATCTCCATGTGGGATATCTCATCTGCCGGGGCAAGGGAGACAAGGAGCGGCTCGTGCCCATGGGAGAAGCTGCCAGGCGGTGGGTGGAGGAGTATATAAACATGGTCAGGCCCTCCCTGGTCAAGTCCTCGTCGGATGTGCTCTTCTGCTCCAACCGGGGCAGTGCCATGACCCGGCAGAATTTCTGGTACATGATCAAGAGATATGCGCTCAAGGCAGGCATCCTCAAGACCATTTCCCCCCATGTTCTCAGGCACTCCTTTGCGACACACCTGCTCACCGGCGGGGCTGATCTGCGCTCGGTTCAGATGATGCTCGGTCATGCGGACATATCCACCACCCAGATATACACCCATGTCACCGTGAAGAGGCTCAAGGAAGTTCATGAGCAGTACCACCCGAGGGGGTAGTCGATGGAGGTCATAACCTCCCATATTCAGGCCGATTTCGATGCCTTTGCATCGATGATAGCGGCGAAGATGCTCTATCCCGAGGCGATGCTCGTCTTTCCCGGCGCCCAGGAGAAGAACCTGAGGGACTATATCGCACGGGCACCGGATGAGATAACCGAATACATCGCCAGACAGAAGAAGATCGATCTCGACGAGATCACGCGGCTCATCCTCGTGGATACCCGGCAGCTCTCCAGGGTGGGGGATTTTTCCCGGATCATCGGGAAACAGGGGGTCGAGGTGATCATCTACGATCATCACCCGAGCTCGGATGACGACATACAGGGAGACATCCATTTCTTCGAGGAACTCGGATCGAATGTGGCGCTCATGGTGGATATCCTCAAGAAACAGGGGATCACCCCGAGTGCGGCACAGGCAACGGTCATGGCCATGGGGATCTATGAAGACACCGGGTCGCTCCTGTTCCCTTCGACCCGGCCTGAAGACTGCCTGGCCCTTGCCGATCTCATCGGCTGGGGGGCAGACCTCAAGGAAATCTCACAGGCTATCATGCGGGAGCTCAGCCCGGAGCAGGTCGATGTCCTCGATCAGCTCATAAAGAATGTCTACACACTCCACGTGGGCGGGATCGATGTGCTGTTCACCCGGTCCGAATCCCCGGGGTATGTAGAGGACTTTGCTATGCTCGTGCACAAGCTCAGGGGCATGTTCGAGGCGGATGCCATGTTCGCCCTGGGTCTCATGGGCGAGCGGATCTACCTCGTTGCCCGCAGCACCCTTTCCCAGGTCAATGCCGCAGAGATCGCCGCCCATTTCGGTGGCGGCGGGCATGCCACGGCAGCAGCAGCATCCATCAAGGACAGCACGCTCGATCAGGCAGAGAGCAAGCTGGTGAAGATCATCAAGAAGGAGACGCGGCCGCGCATCACTGCACGGGACATCATGACCTTCCCGGTCATAGGCATGGGCATGAATGCCACGATCGATGAGGCGAGCGCCATCCTCAACCGGTACAACATCAATGCCGCCCCTGTTCAGACCAAGGACGGAAGGGTCGTGGGCATCGTCACCCGGCAGGTGGTGTCCCGCGCCCAGGGGCATAAGCTCGGCGAGGCAAAGGTCACGGATTACATGATGCGTGACATCAAATTCGTAGACCCCGAGGCGCCCATCGGGGAGGTGCGCACGCTCGTGATAGACGGGAGTCAGCGGCTGCTGCCCGTAACGGAGAACAATAAGACCATCGGCGTGATCACCCGGACCGACCTCATGATGATCATGCACGAGAAGATGGCAAAGGTCGAGGGCATCGAGCAGCGTTCGGGCCAGAAGAAAATCCTCAAGGGCCTCCTGGAAGAACGCCTCCCGAAGGACCTTCGTGATCTGCTGAGGCAGGCAGGGATACTGGCTTCCTCTATGGGATTCAACATCTACCTGGTAGGCGGGATTGTCCGGGATATGATCATGCGGATCGACAACCTCGACGTGGATCTCGTGGTGGAGGGAGACGGCATTGCGTTCGCCAAGGCATTCTGCAAATCTGCCCGCGGGCGGTGTGCGGCTCACGACAAGTACAAGACAGCGGTGGTGACCCTGCCCGGCGGAACCCATATCGATATCGCCACTGCCCGGCTGGAATACTACAAGAACCCCGGGGGTTTTCCCATAGTCGAGCAGTCCACGCTCAAGCTCGATCTCTACCGGCGGGACTTCACCATCAATACCATGGCCATATGCCTCAATCCGCATCGATTCGGCGAGCTCATCGACTACTTCGGGGCCCAGCGTGATATCAAGGAGAAGCGCATCCGGGTGCTGCATTCGTTGAGCTTTGTGGAGGACCCGTCCCGGATACTGCGGGCTGTCCGGTTTGAACAGCGGTTCGGGTTTACGCTCGGCAAGCAGACCAGCTCGCTCGTCAATTCCTCGGTGAAATCAGGGCTGCTGGGAGACATGCCGGGAAGGAGGATCTCCCATGAAATCAGGCAGATCCTCTCCGAAGACGACCCCATGAGGTCGATGGAGCGGCTGCGGGAACTCGGGGTGTTGACCGCCATCCACCCGGAGATCTCCTTCGATGCGGGCATCAGGGAGTACTTCATGAAGATCAGGGAAACCCTGTCCTGGTTCAATCTGCTCTATACCCGTGAAGAGTACTCGTCGTGGTTCATATACCTCCTGGCGCTCATCGATTACATGAAGCCAAAAAAGATCATCACCATATGCGAACGGTTCGGCCTGACGGGTGAAACCGTCCGCAGGATCCTCTCCTCCAAGGCCATGGTCAACAACATCCTCAAGGATTTTCTTACGGTACAGGGAATGAAGCCCTCGGCCATCGTGAACATCCTCGAGAAGGGGAGCCTCGAAGAGATCCTCTTTACCATGTCCAAGACCAGGAGCCCGGAGGTCAAGGCCTTGATATCGCCGTACATCACCACGTGGCGCTACTACAAGCCGCCGGTGGGGGGCAGGGATCTCATTGCCATCGGATTTACCAGGGGGAAGTACCTGGGCGACTGCCTGCGGCTGATCCGGGACAAGGGCCTCAACGGCGAGATAAAGGATTTCCAGGAGGCGATAGCCTTTGCGAGAACCATGCTGCCGGCAGACAGCATGCTTGCAACCAAACAGTTGACGAACAGATCATAGTCTTGTAGAAGTACGGTGTCTTCTTTATGGGGGTGTGGCTCAGTTGGGAGAGCGTCGCGTTCGCAATGCGAAGGTCGGGGGTTCGATTCCCCCCACCTCCATCAGATAAAAAGGGCCTGAACGCCTAGTGCGTTCAGGCCCTTTGTTGTTTAATGCAGGGGAATCGAAGCGGAGCGAGCGCAGCCGGCGGCTGAAGAGCGGACAGGACGTCCGCGTCAGCGAGCGTAGGGGAGCCTACGCAGGAGCGACCAGGATGGGCACGAGGCAGGAGGCGATTCCCCCCCCCTGCCTCGTCCTTTGAGCTGCGCACGGCACGCCATCTAAAGGCGAGCGGAGTACAAGCCGGCCGTAATTAAGGAAAACGTGTTCAACCCAGGATTGCGAGGCTCGCAGGAATAAATCCACCCGGAATAAGGCCCGACCCTGGCCCCCTGGCGCTAGTACACCGGGACCAGCGAATACCCGACGGCCTCATAGCCGATCAGGGATATCCAGCCATTGCCCACCTGTTTTATCTCCGGCAGGATGGTGGCGGGGTCGACCCCCGATGCGTGTGCTGCAAACACGCATATCTCGAGCTTTATGCCATCTTTTTCCATGTCGCTGATGATACTCGCTATCTTGCTCAGCGATTCTTTTTCTTCCGGGGTAAAATCTTCTGTCTGCGTTGAAATGAGCTTCACGGCCGGCCCCATGAAGATGACCACGAATTCGGGATAGTCTGTGACGCTGCGGATGTTTGGATCCTTGAATGTCTGCCGGATCAGATCAAGGTAAACCACGGCACTCTTTGGATTTGCTGTCCGGAAATCAAAGACTGCGTTGACAGACTTGATGGCCTTGAGAGCGCCGTATTCTTCTGAGCCCACGCCGGCAGCAGGGATAATGATCATGAGTGACAGGACCAGGCTCCCCATAAGGATGATCGACCTCGTTTTCATGTGTACCCCTCCTTTGTTTTTCACGGCAATCTGTTCTCTATCATGTCTGAGGGCTGCGGCCCTCGGGCATGTTCCAGTTCATCCGCTGTCCGGGCGTGTCCGGTTTTCAGCCCGAAACTCAGAGCAAATCCCCCAGGTGCCACCGTTCCATGTGTTTTGCGTGCGTCTTGAGGTATGCGCCGGGCCTGTAAAAGGCATCGTAGAAGTCCAGGTCGAGGTGATGCGCCTGCAGATACATGGTGAGGAACATGGTAGGGACCGTGCCGGGGAACTTGCCGAAGGTGTCGAAAACGTACTGGGCCTGGAGCGCCACGCAGGCCCTGAACGTTTCGTCGTGGACCTGTGCGGCCGATCGAACTGCTGCGCTGTCCTTCCAGGGACCGGGCGTTTGGGGGTGAAACGGGCCGCCAGGTCCGAACTTGCGCTCGCACACCGCGTCGACGGCATAGCGCATATCCGGGTAGTGAGGAGGGCAGTAGCCCTCCATCACCCCCTCCAGGCCGGTGGGATTCGGATAGGGCCAGTGTTCCTCACGGTCATACCGGAAACAGAGCCCCGGCACGCCGGGGTCGCTGCTTGCGCCGAGCGTGGCGAACGGATCCACGCCGTTGAACATCCATCCTCCAAGCCCCATGGCCTGGAGCATCAGTGTCCCGGCATAACAGCTTGTGCCCAGTTCGACACTCAGTTCTGAAAGCGACCACTGCTCCACGAAGGTGAGAGGCCAGACATTCGCTATATCGACTATGCTCCTGAACTTTTCGATACCCGGGATGGCGCGCCGGTTGATGTCGTCGTAGAGTACGAGGCCGTTGACCAGCATGTAGCAGAGATTGAGCAGCACGTGCTGCGAGAGATCACCGACCGGGATTACCACCAGCGTCGAAGGCTTGTTGAACACCCACGTGTTGTGCGCCTCGGTAAACGGGACCTCTGCAGGGATCTTCAGACGACCGCTCTGGAGCGTGCGTACCCGCTTCCTGACAGAGTCCACAAAGCCCTCGATGTTGAACGATCCGTCGCCTGCCCGCTCTGAATATGCCTGCGCGTCGCGCATGTCCAGAACGTACACGCCCTCGTCATCGGTGAAAAACGTCTGGCTGGTGTGAAATCCGGCTGCTGAAGGGAATACCCGACCTCCGGCAGACCCTGAATAATTGGAAAGGTGAGGGGCATAGCGTTGCGCACGGTAGATCATGTGGTGCCATGAGGTGCTTCCGCCGCAGGCAGACACCACCAGCATCTTCTCGGTGTCGGTCAGGGGCACGGACTTGTGGTGCGAGGTGTAGGCAAACACGCCATCAGGAATCATCGCACCCATGAAGAAGCGACGGGAGCGGCGTCCTATGAGCGCTTCGATGAGGCTGAATTCCAGCATGTCCTGAAAACCAGGGGACAGATCGTTCATACGGTCCTCCTCGATGACGCATGCTTCAAACTGCTTATCGATGTCTTCGTATGTATGCCTGACAACACATCGACAACCAGCTGATTGAATGGCGAAATATAAAAAACGTGCAGGTACCGTCATCACAATAACTGTGCACAAACTGTATGATCTTTTTCAGTATAAAAGCCAGAACGGGTAAATCAAGTGCTCAGGGTGATTTTTGCCCGCGGCGTATCAAGTTTTATCCGGAGAGGGACGAAGAAGGGAAAGGCACAACCCATGAACAGCAGACCGCTGGGAGCTCAAAGAGGCTCTGGTGCGGCAGGCAGACATCTTGGAAAGAAAGGAGCATTGTGTATGAAGAAGTGGTTTTGTGTTGCGTTACTCGTGGTGGTTCCACTGTCTCTTCCCGCGGCTCAGCAGGAGCTGAAAATCTACAACTGGTCGGACTATATCGACCCGGGGGTCATTGCCCAGTTTGAACAGCAGACCGGGATCAAGGTCACTCTCGATACGTATGACAGCAACGAACAGATGTTTGACAGACTCAAGAGCACCCCGCAGAGCGGGTACGATGTGGCATTCCCATCTACCTACTACCTGGACAGAATGAGTCACCTCGGCATGCTGCAGTCGCTGGACCATGCCAGACTGCCCAACCTGGTGCATATGAACAAGGCGCTGCTCAACAAGGACTATGACCGGAACAACACCTACAGCGTCCCCTATATGTGGGGATCGACTGCCATCGGGGTGAACGCCAGGCATGTGAACGCAGCGAGTATCACCAGCTGGAACGACCTGTGGAATCCTTCATTCAAGGGCAGGGTGTTCCTCATGGATGATGTGCGCGAGGTGTTCGGCATGGCCCTTCGCTCCCTTGGCTACTCGGGAAACGATACCGATCCCGAGCATATTCGGCTGGCCTATGAAAAACTCCAGAAGCTCATGCCGAACGTCAAGGTAATCGATTCTGAATCTCCGGGCGAGTTTTTCTTGAACGATGAGGTGGACATCGGCCTCATCTGGGGAAGCGAGGTCTTCATTGCAAACGAGAAATCTCCGGACATAAAGTATGTCTACCCGAAGGAAGGAGCGCTGTTCTGGGTCGACAGCATTGTCATTCCCCGGGGTGCGACAAACATCGAGAATGCGCACCGCTTCATGGATTTCATGATGAAACCCGGGATAGCCAAAACCAACGGTGAGTATACCGGCTGTGCCTCGGCGAATCAGTCGGCAACGGACATGCTCGACGAGAAGATGCAGACCCTCGCCACGGTGTATCCCCAGCCGAATGACCTGGTCCGGGGTGAGTTCCAGACCGATGTGCACGAGGCGCTGTCCCTGTATGAAAAATATTGGGAGCTCTTAAAGAAGCAAGTCAAGAGATAATTCTCGGCCCGGCCCCGGTCCGCACACCTGATGAAGCAGGAAATGACCGGTGTCGGGCCGTAATGCCCGATCCCGGCCTTCTAAACGTGCAGTTCGGAAGATAATCTGTTTTCTCTCCCGGGTGTCCAGCCCCCGGTTCCTGTGGCAGATCCCTATTCCGGCTCGGGAAACACGGGAGTTTCTTTTGTGAGGAATGCCGCGATGCCGTGGACGCACTCGCCGCTTGCGATGAGATCAACCGCCTCTTTTGATTCCAGTTCCAGGGCCTCCCTGTAGCTGAGATCAGGTGTTTTCCGGATCACCCTCAGGGCGTGGCGCACTGCACGCGGGCCGTTTTGAGCGATGCTCTCCGCCAGGGACAGCGCCTCATCCAGGGCATGACCCGGTTCGCTCATGCGGCTGACGACGCCGAGAGCAAGGGCCTCTCGTGCATCGAGTTTCCTGGCGGTCAGGATCAGGTCGGCCGCCCGTGCCGGGCCCACGAGACGGGTCAGCCC
The DNA here is from genome assembly GCA_018434685.1 of Deltaproteobacteria bacterium. Lineage (GTDB taxonomy): Bacteria > Desulfobacterota > Desulfomonilia > UBA1062 > UBA1062 > DSAD01. The sequence continues at coordinate 21,232 of JAHDOV010000004.1, read as the reverse complement.
AACTCCTCCGCCATAATCCGGCATGAGGCCGAGACGGACCTCGGAAAAGCTGATGACGGCATGAGGGTCCATGACCCGCAGATCACACCGGATGGCTATCTCGGCACCTCCTCCGTAGGCAAGGCCGTTTATGGCAGCAATGACCGGCACTGGCAGAAACACCAGCGAGTCGGTGGTGGTTCTCACCCGGTCGATGAGCGCCTGGACCGGCCCTTTGTCGTGGTTCTCCAGCGCACCGGCGAGCTGGGCGACCTGGGGGTTGTCCGGGTTGACGTCGAAGCCTGCACAAAAGGCCCTCTCTCCGGCGCCGGTGATGACGACGACCCTGGGGAGATGCTCCTTCAGTTCGGCTATTACCCGGGTAAGGCAGTCCCACATGTGCTCGTCGAAGGCGTTGCGCCTCTCGGGCCGGTCAAGGGTGACGACGGCAATGTGCCCGGAACGCTCGAGTCGAATTCCGTAGTCTTTCATATGAATACCCGTTACGGCGCGTTGCCGTTCTCAGCGTGGTGTGCCGAAGGTATTGAGATGGACGAAATTCTCAGGCTCTTTTCTCGGTGGCCCGGTCTTGGCCGCGGCAAACGGTTTGCCCACGGGAAGTACGCAGACGACCTCATAACCATCGGGCACCGAGAGGACCTTCCTGCACGCCTCATGATTCATGAGCCCCACGACAACGGTACCGAGGCCCAGCTCATGCGCCTTGAGACAGAGGTTCTGCACTGCCATGCCCAGGTCGAACATGAACCAGTTCGGCAGTTTGGTTACATCCTTTCCGCCGTAGCATCCCGAGACCCCGGTCTTTGCACAGGCGACGATCAGTGCAGATGCGCCGAGCGAGCACCTGGTGGCAGGATTCTTGTCCACATAGGTTCCTGTCACCTGCTCGATGAGGGCTTTGTCCCTGACGACGACAAACTCCCAGACCTGGGTGTTTGCCCAGGAAGGCGCCCACCTGGCCGCTTCGATCATCTCGGTTATCTCTGTGTCGGTGACGGAATAATCGGTAAACTTCCTAACGCTGCGTCTCGTGAGAATCGCTTCGGTAAGCTCCATATGCTCCCCCCTTTGTTCAGTTTATGACAATCTGATACGCCGGGGGAATAATACACCCCTGGCGGTTGAAGGACCAGTACTTTCATAGCATTCGCCATTTTTTCAAGCTATGGTGCTGACGAATGAACCATGCCGGCCCGGTGTGTCCAGACCGCGGTGGTTGTCGTGTGCAGCCTGTTGATACCGGGGGAAGTTTCTATTATGTTCTATATGAAAGGGCCTCCGGTATGATACATTGTGTCGTTATGTGCACCGGCATTGTCTTTCCCGGCCCACCCGGGGGGAATATATCGAAGGCAGACAAGGTCTTTTTGGGAGTGCAGGTATGAATATCATGATCATCGATCCCATCGGCGGCATCAGTGGAGACATGCTCCTGGGCAGTCTCATTCACCTCGGATGCCCCCTGGCGCATCTTGAGGAGATCTACCGGTTCATGCCGGTCGGGAGTTTTGCCATTCACACCTCGAGCAGGCTCGTCAATGGGATCGAGTCTCTCGACCTCAGGTTTGAGATCGGGCATGATCACTCTCACCGGACGTTTATGCAGATCAGGGAGGAGCTTCTCGAGAGACTGCCGGTGGCGGTCAGAAAAACCGCGGTGAAGATCTTTACGGTGCTCGCCCAGGCAGAGGCGGCAGTCCACGGCGTGCCGGTGGACGAGGTGCACTTTCACGAGGTCGGGGCAACAGACTCGATCCTCGATATCGTCGGCATTGCGGCAGCGCTCGACTGGCTCAAGGTCGATGCCCTCTATGCTCGAGCGGTTCCGCTCGGTACGGGAACGACGAAATCCAGGCATGGAACCATCCCGGTTCCTGCACCAGCCACCGTGAAGCTCCTGGAGGGGTGCACGGTAAGGTTCACAGGCATTGGTGCCGAGCTCACAACCCCCACGGGCGCGGCAGTGATCCGTGCCCTGGCTGAGAAGGCCGCTCCTCCGTCGGATGTCGTGGTACGGGCAGTGGGCTACGGCTGCGGCGACCGGCAGATCGACGGCTGGCCGAACCTGTGCAGGTCTATCCTGTGCGAGGTCCGACCGGATGAGACAGGCCAAACCTGCTACATGGTGGAGGCGGATGTGGACGACATGTCTCCCGAGGAGTGGGAGGCCGCAACGCAGAGGATCTTCGCGGCAGGCGCCCTCGATGTGAGCATGACGCCCCGGATCATGAAGAAGGGAAGGCCCGGGGTCGGGATCAAGGCTGTCTGCTCCTCGGAATCCCTGGACACGGTCGTGTCTGCGGTGCTCGAGCACACGACGTCCATCGGGGCGCGCTACTATGCGCTGAGCCGGAGAGTGCTCGAGAGAAGAGAATTTACCGTGGAGACGAAGTATGGCAAGGTGGCCATAAAGGAGGTCGTCTCTCCTGCAGGCAGGAAACGCTGCAAGGCTGAGTACCGTGACCTGCACGAGATCTCCCTTGCACTGGGTATCCCGGTGTCCGAAGTCAGGGCAGAGGTGGACCGGGTGATGGGGCAGGAGGAGACCGGCCGTGACTCCTGAGAGGCAGGAACAAAAAGCGGCCCCGGGATCACTCAAGGAGGTTGTATGATCAAAAACCTGCTCGATGCGTACAAGAGGGGTGAACTCACCCAGGAAGAGGCTGAGGAGAAGATCCTCAAGATCCTCTATGAACAGGGGGATGATTTCCTCCTGGACCTGCACCGGCAGAAGAGGACCGGCTTTCCCGAGGTGATCTTTGCTCAGGGGAAGACCATGGAGCAGGTCGTGGATATCGTGGGAAACTTCCTCGATAAACACTCTCGGGCCTTTGTCTCTCTCGCGGATGGGGAGATGGAAAAGACGCTCAGCGAAAAGTTCCCGGATGCCCGGATGGATAGAGGAGGGAACCTCCTCATTCTCAAGCGCGGCAGCCAAGCCCGTGAACAACTGGGAACGGTCGGCATTATCACGGCCGGAACGGCAGACACCCCCTATGCGAAAGAGTGTGCCCTCCTGCTGGAAGAGATCGGGGCAACGGTGATCAGGGCCTTTGACTTCGGCGCCTCGGGCATGCACCGGCCGTTTCTGAGCATCAAGCAGACCAGCGATGCGGATGTCCTCGTAATCTTTGCCGGTATGGACGGCATCTTGCCCACCATGACGGCGTCGCTGACCGACAAGCCCATCATCGCGGTGCCCACCCCCATCGGGTACGGTCACGGCGGCAACGGCGAGACAGCGCTCATGACCATGCTCCAGAGCTGCGTACCGGGTCTGCTCGTGCTCAACATCGGCAACAGCGTCGGTGCAGCCGCTGCAGCGGTGAGGATGCTCAGGGCCATACAGAGAAACCGTGATGCGTAAGATAGAAAAGCTCAGAGAGGCCATGAGGCTCAAGAAGCGGGTGCTCGTTCTGTTCTCCGGGGGCCTCGACAGTTCGCTGCTGGCACGGATCGCCAATGAGGTTCTCGGCGAGGACGCGACCGCTGTCACCTTTGATTCGCCCATCATCCCCCGCCACGAGATCGAACAGGCACAGATCATGGCCGAGTTTCTGGGCATTACCCGGGTCGTGCTGCCGATCGACGAGATCGAACAGATCGGGCATTTTGCCGAAAACCCGCCGGAGAGGTGCTATCTCTGCAGGAAGCTGAGGAACGACAAGGCCCTGCAGTGGGCCACCGAGCACGGCTTCGAGACTGTTGCCGACGGCATGAATTTTTCCGACCTCAATGATTACCGGCCGGGAATGAGGGCTTCCCTGGAGGACGATATCTGGCAGCCCTTTGTAGATTATCGCATTACCAAAAGCAGCATCAGGCGCTATGCCAGGGAACTGGGGCTTCCCAACTGGGAGAAACCCAATACCGTATGCCTCTGCTCTCGGTTCCCCTACGGCATGAGCCTCACCAAGGAGCAGCTGTGGAGGGTCGAGGCGGCAGAAGCATACCTGAGGAAACTCGGTTTTACCAGGTTCAGGCTCAGGTCCTTCCCGTACGACATGGCAGTGATCGAGCTGGAAAATCCTGAAAAGGCCCTGAAGTATAAAAAAGACATCGTTGCTGCGCTCATGGATCTCGGCTTCGTCTTTGTCACCCTCGACCTGGAAGGCTTTGTCAGCGGCAAGATGAACCGGCTCGTCTTACCCGGGGAGACCCGCTAGCAGACATCCGGGGCCTGATCACTCACTGCTGGTGCAGCCAGGGGGATTTTCGGAACAGATGATCTTCCAGGCTGTTCATCTGACTGGAATTACGATAGAATAGGAGAGAGTTCTCGAGGCGCCCGCCAGGGCTCACCGGGACAAACCAGGCAACAGGGCGCAGGGCCTCTTTTATGAACGAACAGGCCCCCCCTGGCGGTTCCTGGCACGAGAAAGAGGGGCGGCATGAAGCCAATAAAAGACCTGTCAGCAGGGGAGATCAGCAGCATCAAAGGGGTCCTGTTCGATATCGACGACACCTTTACCCTCGATGGCAGGATCCCAGCCGAGGCCTTCAGTGCCCTGTGGAAAATGCACAACAGCGGACTCATCCTTGTTCCCATAACCGGCAGGCCTGCCGGGTGGTGCGATCACATTGCCCGCATGTGGCCTGTTGACGGAATCGTGGGGGAAAACGGTGCGTTCTACTATTACTACAGCGAAGAGAACCGCGAACTCAGGCGCAGGTACCTCTTTGCCCCGGACGAGGTCAAAGAGAAGAGGCAGCTGCTGGAGAAAATCAAAGGTGAGGTGCTCAGGCGGGTCCCCAGGGCGATCATCTCGGCAGACCAGCACTTCCGTCTCTTCGATCTGGCCATCGATTTTGCCGAAGACGTGCCGCAGCTGACCCAGGAGGAGATCGGGGAAATCTGCAGAGTCTTCGAAGAGCACGGCGCCACCTTCAAGGTGAGCTCCATCCATGTGAACGGGTGGTTCGGCGCGTACAATAAACGGACCACGACAAAGCTCTTCCTCAAGGAGCGCTTCGGCTTCGAATGGGAGGATGCACGCAGGTCCTTCGTCTTTATCGGCGACTCCCCCAATGATGAGCCCATGTTCGAGGTCTTTCCCGTCTCCGTGGGGGTAGCCAATGTCTCACGGTTTGTTGACATGCTGAATTCTCCCCCTGCATACATCACCACAGCGCAGGGAGGGCTCGGGTTCGCCGAGATGGCAGATATCATAGTGAAGGACAGGGTCTGAAACCCGGGGTGAGTGTGGAATACGGTTTCCTGGTGTAATAAAGGAGCAGCCATGACTGAAAAGGCACGGGTAGCCATCGTCAAGGGTGAACGTCCCCTGCGGCAGGCGGACATAGAGGACATGGTAGCAAGGGCGGTCGAGCTTGTCGGCGGTCTTTCCGGCAGGATCAGGGCAGGCGATCATGTGGTGATCAAGCCGAACCTCTTTGCCCCGTATCCACCCCCCATCTCTGTGGACCGGCGGGTGATTGCTGCCATGGTGAAGCTGGCACGCCAGGCAGGGGCGGGCAGGGTCACTGTCATCGAGGGCGTAAGCGTGGGCACGCTCATGAAGCGGGTGAACCCCGAACGGTGCGGCAGCGTCGCACAGCGCGGGTTCGGCAGCATCGAGGTCATGAAGATGCTCGGCGTGAAGAGGGCGGTGGAGGAAGCAGGCGGCGAGGTCCTCGGGGTGGAGGACGCTCAAAAGGTGGAGGTGGCCATCGAGGGCGGCAAGGCGCTTCACCGGGTGAACTATCCGAAGGTGGTCCTCGAGGCGGACTGCTTCATCAACCTCCCTGCCATGAAGACGCACACCATGACCATGGTGACGCTGTCGCTAAAGAATCTCCAGGGCCTGCTCGACGAGAAGGGGAGATACTTTTCACACCGGGACGACCTCGACCAGCACATGGTGGACATCAGCAAGATCCGGATGCCCGACCTCACGGTCCTCGACGGGCTCATCGCCATGGAAGGCATGGGTGCCGGAGAAGGGGGCAGCCCGGTGGACATGGGCATCATCATGGCAAGTCCCGACAGCGTAGCTTTGGACTGCATCGCCTCCATGTGCATGGGCATCGAAAATCCGCTCGTTGTTGGCACCACCCGGATCGCCAACCACGAGGGGCTGGGCTGCGGGAACCCCTTCCTCATCGAGGTGCTCGGCAACCGCATCGACGAGGTGAAGAAAAAGTTCACCCTGCCGGTGAACTACACCCAGCCCATCGATACCCTGGTCACCGGTGTCTATCCGAACATCGATCTCTACATAGGCGGGGCCTGCCCCACCTGCTGGCTCATGACGGCCATGGCCGAGGCCATGCTGGCAAAGATCCCGCAGCGCTTCTCCCTCATCGTCGGGGTAGACCCCAAGGTTCCCCCACGGCTCAGGACCGGTCTCGATCACTGCTTTTTCCTCGGCGAATGTGCCCTGGCAACCACGGGAGAACTGCGGGACCTGCGCAACGAGATGCAGCTGGGCGGCCTCGACCGGTTCCTCGGGGGGTGCCCTCCCTACGAACAGCTCCTGGTGAAGCTGGAGAATATTCTCGTGGACATGGGCTACCTGAGCGAGGATGAACTGGTGGAAAAGGCCCTCGAGCACAGGAAGAAATTTTTCGATTACTACCGCAGCCGGGATGACACCTGGGAGCCCCAATGAGATGAGCTTTTTAAAGCGATTGAAAATAATTCAGTTTGTATGGAGGAGGGTATGGCCGATAAAAACTATGTTATTGCACTGGATTCAGGGACACAGAGCGTCAGGGCAATTCTCTTTGACCGGCAGGGTACTGAACTGGCCATAGCGCAGGCAGCTCACGAGCCGTATTTCTCCCTGCATCCGGGGTGGGCCGAGCAGCGGCCCGAGGACTACTGGGCAAAACTCTGCGAGGTGACCAAGGCCCTGATGAAAAAGATCACCATCAATCCCGCAGAGATCGCCGGAGTGGGGATCTCCACCCAGCGGGGCACCTTCGTGCCGGTTGACCGGCAGGGCAACGCCCTGCGGCCTGCCATCATCTGGCTCGACCAGCGCACGGTTTCGAATCCGCCTCCGCTGAGTACGGCGGCACGGGTGCTCTTCGGCGTAGCCGGCATGGGCGACGCCATCAGGTATGTCCGCAAGAATTCCAAGTTCCTGTGGATCAGGCAGCATGAGCCGGAGATCTACCGCAAGGCCTACAAGTTCATGCAGATATCGGGCTGGTTCGTCAACAGGCTGACTGGTGAGTTCAAGGACTCGGTGGGCATGGTCACCGGCATGTGGCCCCTGGACTACAAGAAGCTCGCCTGGCATTCCTTGAAGCAGGCCTATGAGGCCTTCGGGCTGGAGCGAGAGCATATGGTTGATGTCTTCACCCCGGATACCATTCTCGGCCATATAACCCCTTCTGCATCGAGAGAGACCGGTTTGCCCGAGGGCCTGCCTGTTGTGGTGGGTGCCGGCGACAAGCAGTCCGAGCTGCTCGGCGCAGGCGCCCTGGACCCGAGCATCGGGGTGATCAGCTACGGCACTGCCACCTGCATGGAGGTGATCACCCGGAAATATATCGCGGACAAGGATATGAAGTTTTTCACCTGGCCTGCGGCCCTGCCCCATGCATGGGACATCGAGATGTTCATCTTCCGCGGCTTCTGGATGGTCACCTGGTTCAAACAGGAGTTCGGGCACAGAGAGGCCCTCGAGGCGCAGAAGCGAGGGGTTGCCCCCGAGGTGATCCTCGACGAGGTGATCAGAGAGATCCCGCCAGGGTCCATGGGGCTCATGCTGCAGCCGTACTGGTCTCCCATGGTCTATTCCAGGCATGCCAAGGGCTCCATCATCGGGTTCGGCGACGTGCATACCCGGGCGCATATCTACCGGGCCATCCTCGAGGGGATCGGTTACGAACTCAGAAGAATGTCTGAAATAGTGGTGAAGAAAAACGGGACTCCCCTTAAGGAGCTACGCGTGGGCGGCGGCGGATCGCGCAGCGACGTGGCCGTGCAGATCGCAGCCGACATCTTCAACCTGCCGGCCTCACGCATGGCCACCTCGGAGATCTGCGGGCTCGGTGCGGCAATCGACACTGCCGTGGGCACCGGCATGTACGCCTCGTTTGACGAGGCAGTTGCCGCCATGACGAAAAAGGGCAGGACCTTCGAACCCATCCCCGGGAATCACCGGGTCTATAACGACCTCTACCAGGAGGTATACAAAAACACCTATACCGCGATGGAACCGCTGTATAAAAAGATCGCATCCATCACCGGCTATCCTGCCGAGGAGTAACAATGCAGAGAAAAGGGAGATGTCGGTACCATCAAGCTGCCTGGTCCATATACAGATGAAGAAGATGCAGTGGATGGGTGAAAACGCTTCGCGCATAGCTATGTTTCACAATAAATACGAAGTTATTTTAGTGGACTTTATCCACAAATAGCTGCATACTTACAGCTCGTACTTGTGAACGTATTGAACAATAGTTTTTTGAATACAATGTCTTATGTGGGGAGGATCTATGACGTAATCCTTTTCTGCCAAAAATACCCGGTGCTTGTTCAATTTGTATGGGAAAAATACAACAACTGAGAGCTGTTCCCTTCTATTTCTGGAATGGTTTGTAAGGAGAGACGCCATGAAAAGATGTCTGTTCATGTTAATCGGTGTAGTTTTTGTTCTGTCCCCAGCAGTCATTCAGGCTGAACAGAAAGACCTTTTGGGCACCGGCAACTTTGCGGTGAAGATTAATTATATTGCCTTCTCCGATAGCTTTTATAGTGACATAAACGACGAAGAAAGCGCGTATGTCGGCATTGAGGGATACGGCAGGATCGCCCCGAATATATACTTCGGCGGGGAGTTCGGTTACAGTTCAGTAACCTCGGAAAATATTTTCAGTTCGATCCTGTATGGCTTGTTAGATGCTGAACATGACGAGGTGAACGCAGATTTCACCTTCCTGGAGCTGAATGCAAAGTATGCCAAAGATTTGGGGCGGTATTTTGTTTTCGATGCCGGGGGCGGGCTTTCTCTGAATAATGCCGATGTCAGCTTCGAAACGTATGATTGGGTCGAAGTGGACGGTACCAGAATATCCACTCTTACCGCCAAGAGGGAAGAATCCCAATGGCTTCTCGGCGGCCAGATCTTCGCGGACCTGACCTTTAAATTCCACTGGTTCATGCTCGGCCTCAACGGGAAGTACCAGATCACAACGGATTATGAAGACTCGGCTTCCGGGTACAAGTTTTCTTTGACGAACTGGCGAGCCGGCATGCATGTGGGCGGATTATTTTAAGGGCTTCTCGCGGGGCAGTGATTCCGACGAGAAGAGAGTTTTCACGCTCAATTCCCTTAAACGTTAAAAGAAGGTGTTGCATGCAAAAGGCTATTCTTTTCAGCATTATATTCATGGTGTTGTCGGTCCCTGCCCCGGCCTTGTGCTCGGCGGACAAGGATCCTGGAAGCTGGAGCGGGAATGTGAATCTTTTTCTGGGAGAAAAGTTCCTGGACAAAGACAACTGGGAGCCGGTGGATCAACAGTTTGAAATGGGCATCCTGATGGATGTGGATTTCAAACACCGGTGGATCCCATTCAGTATCGCGCTCGACCTGATGTATTCCAGAGATGAAGAGGACATTGGCACCCTTGATCTGGGAGTCGGGACCTTTTACACCAGTGTGGAGTCCAGGGTCATGGAACTGGATCTGGGCATCAGAAAGATCTGGGAATGCCCGAGACATATCCGGCCGTTCATCGGGGGCGGAATGGCCATCATCAACGGCGAGATCAAGGCGGACTCCATCGGGGTGTCGGTGTCTGACGACGAGACCGCATTCGGTATGTGGGCGGACATCGGCGTATACGTTACGCTGGCCGACCGCTTCAATCTGGGCATCGACGCGAGATGGTCAAAGGCCGAGGTCGATCTGTTCGGCAGGGAGGCCAAGGTCGGCGGGTGGCACGTTGGTGCTCTGGCCGGCCTGCACTGGTAGGGTAACGACGTGAAAGTAACCTCTCAAAAAGGGGGATTATCATGGTGAGACGTTTGCTTGTTTTTACCTGTATCCTCAGCGCGTTTCTCGCTTCTGTCATCTGGCTCACGCAGGAGCAGGCTTTATCCCAGGACATAACGCAGGACGAGGTCACGTATAACGAACAGGGGATGAAGTTTTTCAACCAGGGTTATTACACTTCGCTGCCCCAGGGAAGGGCACAAGAGGCGGATCAGCTTTTTGAACAGGCAATTGCCGCATTCAAACGCTCGATTGCCATAAAAGAGACCTATGCCGATGCACACCGCAATCTGGCCCGTGTCTATTACGTCCAGAAGCGGTTTAATGAGGCTGCCCGGGAATACGAGAGGCTGATCGAACTGACGCCCGACGATATCGATATGTACGTAAAGCTGGCTGCGGCATATGCGAACCAGGATAAGTACCCAGAGGCCATTGATATACTGGAAAAGGCCAAAAAGATCGCGAGCGACGAGCGTGTTGTTACGATGCTGAACGAGTTTATTCAACGGCTGCAGCACAATGACTAAGACGCAGGGGACGGAAAGGGGATTGAATATGTTTGTGACAATACGATCAAGAGAATCCATGGCCTTGTCTGCAGCCCTTGTCTGCCTCTTTCTCTTCGGCAGCGCCTGCCCGTTACAAGCCAGCGACCCGCACAGTGCCAGCTACAGCACCGACAGCGACAAGATATTCTGGTTTGTCCAGACCTCAGATGTCCATGTAGGGGCGAAGGGATATCCTGGAAGCGAGAATCTTCAATGGCTCGTGACCGAGGCCAAAGATGTCATAGCACCCTCGTTTATTGTCGTTACCGGAGATCTGACCGATTCCTCCAACTGGAACGATCTGGGGTATCCGGACGGCCCGCATATCGAGGAATGGCAGGAATACTCAGACATCGTGAACAGTAACGGCATGGATGCAGCCTTCTACTACGATCTCCCGGGCAACCATGATCATTTTGGTGATGAACACTTCGAGTACTATCTGAATAATTCGGTTCAGGGTGTTGCCACCGGGCAGACCCAGGTTTCCTGGAAACGGACCTTTGACTTCGGGACGTATCATTTTCTGGGCATCAACACGTGCGGAAATGACGGTGCGGATTTCAGCATGTTCCCGCCAACCTATGGGGATAATGCAGGGCTGGATACCGCTGAGCTGGAGTTTATCCGGGATGAACTTGAGTCGAACAAGGATGCGGATCTCACCCTGATCTTCGGCCACCACCTCATCTGTAAGCGGGAAACAGACTGGACATACGTGACCGGTGACGCACTTGAAGAGATGACCATGACCGCGCTGATCTACGGCGCTGATGCGCTCACGGCACTGATGGAGTACTACCATCCAATCATGTATTCATACGGACACAGCCATGTGTACCGGGAGGAGTTCTTTGTCAAGGACATGTCCGAGGGAGTTATTTACCTCAATGTGGCATCATTGTCGAAAAATGATGACAAGAATTACAATATCATTGCGATTGACAACAACGGCATCTCCACGACGCCCCATACCGTAGGGGTGTGGCCGGCCGTTATCATCACCGCGCCCCTGGACAGGAATCTCGGCATGGAACATGATCCCTATACCGCCGAGGCCGCCGATCTCACCGGGGGTTCTACCCCGGTCAGGGCCCTGGTTTTCGACAAAAACCCGGTAACACGGGTCGATTACAGGATGTATAAGATAACACAAGACGTGGGAGATATTGTGGGGACAGGCGTGGGTATTGTCGGCGGGCTCGTGGAAAGCGAGGACATGTGGTGCCCCATGGCGCAGGTGGCCCCGACCCATCCAAACTACCCGTACTTATGGGAGGCGGACTGCCCCAATCCCCTGGAGGGAGGGGATTACACCATCGAGGTCAGGGCCATGGGATCGACCACGCAGAGGGATGCTGTTCCTACGACTTTTCCTGCCGATCCGGTGGACGAGGAGGGGGTGTGTTTCATCACTGCTGCGGGCTGCGGCAGAAAATAGAGAGGCCATAAAGGCATAGGCGCATGATGGTGCACGGAAAAATCAGGGGAAAGAATAGTCGCGTAACCCAGGGACAGACCACGGTAGCGCCTGTGCTGTGCAAGCTTGTCGCAGTCATACTGTGTGGGCTTCTCCTGTCCGGCTGCACCCGGATTCAGGCGAGAGAGGATAGGGTTGTTTCCCTCACGGGTCGTGAACGTGTGCTCGATGCCCTGGATCCATCGGATATATGTGTCAATGTTTTCGGCAGGTCCGGGCTGCTCGCCACTGCCCTGCCCAGCAGCACGCTCAATCCGTGCAAGCCCTTGAAAGAGCTCGATCCTGATGGGTCGCACGGCGGCAGGCCCTTTGCCATGGAACTGAGTGACGGGACCTGTGTCGGGGGGCTCTTTTTTGCATACAGCGACGGAACGTCCGATCCCAAGCCTTTACTCATGGCGAGCTTCGGCTTTCTGCAGGACCGGTGGGGGACCGAGGCGTCAAAATTCTATAACCTCTACCTGAAAGACCCTGCAACGAGGATTCCCGCCCATGTCCTGATCCTGGACCACCCCAGTGCGGGGCCGTTTTTTGCCGGCAACGATCATCTGAGTGTGGGGTCCTACGACGATGCCAGGATGTGGATCGAGATCGCCCAGCGGCTCAAGAATGATCCGGCGCCTTCCCGCATCCACCTCTTTGGTGTCAGCATGAGCGGGCAGACCGTGGTACATGCGTTGATCGAAGATTGCAGGTTGGGCCTGAATCTCTTTGCCTCGGGCATGGCCGTCTCCATTGCGCCCGACTTTCATCTGGCGCCGGGAAAACAGCTTGCCCAGCTGAAAACACCCAAGGGAATCGAGAACCCGTGGGGGGCGTACTTTGGTGGCGTTCCAAAAACGACACTCACTGATATGATCCAGGGCGAGGGACTGTTGATGCTGGTGAAAAAGCAGTTTATCCCCCACTATCGCCGTGCCGGTCCTGCCGACAAAGAGTTTAAGCTCCAGTCAGGGGAGGTGGCGGTCTTCTTCCGGCAGGCCTTTGAGGAACGGATCAGCTATCTTCGAGATCATAAACAGGACAGGTGGAACAGTGAAGACTTCAGCCGTGCAGACCTCGATGCCTTTATGGCGTCGACCCGGATAGCAGGGGTAATCGGCCGGGTACATACGCCGCTGGTCCTGGTGAGTGCGTTCGATGATCCGGCAGTACAGCGCACGATGTTCGAAGAGGTGATGCTGGCAGCCAACGGCAACCCGTGGATTGCGGGCATTGAGACAGACCAGGGCGGGCACTTCGGTTTCAATATGCCCTATGGAAAAGACTACATCGGCAGGGTAGTCCGCCTCATGATCGATCCGCAGGTCCTCGGTTCCTGGTGCGGCCCGCAGGAATAGGGCAGAACCAGAGTCAAGCGGCAGTATCGAGGTGTTTATATAATGAGCTGGAAAGCGTTGTTGCCGGTGCGCTATGAATATGGAAGACACCAGTGCCTCTGTCGACAAATATCCACCCCATCGGCTTGATTTCTCAGAAACGGGCAGTATCTTTATCGGTAACACCGTAACGACAGGCACCGCTGTCCATGATCGGGACTGTAATGAGATGAGCATAGGAAAAGGGAGTGGATTCGGGGCAGTCTGAAACCCTGAAACTCAGATCCCTGCCGAACTCTGCGTGAAATTTCAATCAAAGACCCTTGTTTTGCATTCCAGTGCACTAGTACCGGGGGACATACGAACCAGGAAAAAATCCGGCAAACTGACGAGGGGTTCAGCTGTATCCTGAAAAACCAGGAAAAAGGAGGCAGAACTATGAAACTCATAGGGCCCTTGATGTGGGAGCACCGGCTCATCGAGCAGATCGTTCCGCTCATCGTTCACCAGCTCGGAAGGATAGAGACCCGGAATAAGCTCGATATTGTTTTCATCGAACGGGCCGTGGATTTTTTCAGGACCTATGCCGACCGTACGCACCACGGAAAGGAAGAGGATATCCTGTTCAAGGCCCTGGCCAAAAAGAAACTCTCACCCGAACACAAGCGGATCATGAACGAGCTCATCGAGGAGCACATGTTTGCCCGGAAAAAGGTGGGCATGCTCCTGGAGGCAAAGAACAGCTATGAAAATGGAGACGACGATGCGCTGAACACCATAACCAGGTGTATGACCGGGCTTTCCGAATTGTACCCCAAGCACATAGAAAAGGAAGACAAGCACTTTTTCTTCCCGGCCATGGAGTATTTCACCAGGCAGGAGCAGGATTCCATGCTCGAGGAATTCCAGGAGTTCGACAGAAAGATGATTCATGAAAAGTATCAGAACTATATCGAACAGATCGGCGGCAAGGTAAAGAGGTGGTGAAAGCAGGCAGATATCCTGTATAGTGTCACCATGATGAAAAGGATCCTTGGCAGGATTTTGGGCAGGCCGGTTTTTTCCGATGGGTTTCTCCCCGAGTATGTCTCGAATGACACCCTGCATCCCGACATGATCCCGAGCAGGGATGCCCCCTGGCACGAGATCGTGCATTTTTCCCTGACGTTCAGCGGCTATCAGAAGGCGGGTTCGTTTAACCGGTGCACGGAGGTTTCCTGCTCCAACCGGTGCACCACGCTCTCTGAGATGAGGGCATTCCTCTATTCCGAACAGTTGCGATGGCGACGTGCGGGGTCCTCTCCCGACAAGCCTGCCATGGCTGGCATCTACGACCTGCTCGATCGTATGAGAGAAAAGGTTCGAAGCGGTCAGCGGGAGTGAGCGCCTCTGTGCAGGAGACACTGTTTTCGACGAAGCAAGTGCATGCGGCTCTGGTGCTCCTGGGCCCCGGCAGGCGCTGGAGAGCATAGTCCATGCGAATAGAATACCTTGCGGATCACCTGGACTGGGCACCACAAATCGCCGGGCTGCACTATGCGCAGTGGCGGGAGCTGCTGCCTGACTGGTCTGAGAAGGAGGCCCTGGAAGAGCTCCTTTCGCACAGGAACCGGTGCGCTATTCCCACGTCCCTGATCGCTACCCAGGGCAGCGAGCTGGTGGGGACGGTCAGCCTGGTTGTGGAGGACCACGAGGAGCTCCTGATGTATTCACCCTGGCTCGCGAATCTCTACGTCGTACCCTCGTGGCGGGGACGGGGAGTGGGGACGATGCTCGTTGGGAACATCCTCGAGGAGGCGAGAGCGCTCGGCATAAGCAGGTTGTATTTGTACACGGACGGGGGCGAAGGCTTCTACCTGCGGCTTGGCTGGCGTCTTCTGGAGCGGGTGAGGCTCGCCGGGAAGGACGCGGCCGTGCTCGTTTTCGATCTTCCGGCAGACAGGCAGGTGCCGGTGGACCGGCTGCAGGGCTTCGGGATTCATCACCGGCCAGAATTTCATTATCGATGGCGGGATGACCCGGAAGATGATATATGCACAGGATGATTCGTGACCCGGGTCTTTACCCCGTGCTCCCTGCAAAGCGCAGCTGAATCCGCGGATGGGTCTGCACGGGTGCCACGGCCGAATGAATGCCCGGAGGCGAGGTAAGGTCTTTTCATGGAGAACCAGGAGAGAGAGAACGAGACACAACGGGCCGGGCGCATCTTCTGCATCGGCAGGAATTACGCTGAGCATATTCACGAGCTGTCCAATCCTGTCCCTGAGCGCCCGGTTATCTTCATGAAGCCTGCAACGTGTCTTGTCCGGCCGGGACAGGACATTCATTTTCCCCGGCACGCTTCCGAGCTTCATCACGAGGTCGAACTGGTGGTGAAGATCGGAACGATGGGCCGCGATATCAGGAAGGAAGACGCCTTGACCCATGTGGGGGCCGTCACGGTCGGCCTGGATCTGACCCTGCGGGACCTTCAGAAAGAGCTGAAGAAGAAGGGGCTGCCCTGGGAGATGGCAAAGGCCTTTGAGCAGAGCGCGCCGGCAGGAGACTTTATCCCCTGCGATGAGACCATGGACCTGCACGGCCTGTCTTTCGGGTGCAGGGTCAACGGCAGACAACGGCAGCAGGGAACAGCGGGCGATATGATCTTCTCTATTGAAGAACTCATCGAACACATAAGCAGGATCTGGACGCTCTATCCCGGGGACCTCATCTTTACCGGGACACCGGCAGGGGTAGGTCCACTGGAAATCGGCGACACCATTGAAGTTCATGGCGACACGATCGGTTCGTTTTCGTGGAGGATTATCCGGTGAGGGCAGAGTGAACGTGATGGGAAGGAGAGCCGGTCAATGGCAGAGATAGGACGATTCAACTATGTGGAGGTGCTCAGGGAGCTTGACTTCGGGGTTTATCTGGACGGAGGGGAGCTTGGAGAGATATTGCTGCCGCGCAGGTATGTGCCTTCTCAGTGCAAGCCGGGCGATTATATCGAGGTCTTCATCTACATCGATTCCGAAGACCGGATTATTGCCACGACCGAGAGGCCCTATGCCGCGGTCGGCGACTTTGCCCTGTTGAGGGTCGTTTCCGTCAGCGAGTTCGGGGCCTTCCTTGACTGGGGGTTGTCAAAAGACCTCCTGGTCCCGTTTCGTGAACAGCAACAGAAGATGGAAGAGGACAGATGGTATGTGGTCAGGGTGTATCTGGACAGGAAAAGCAACCGGATTGCCGCATCTTCGAAACTGGACAAGTTTCTCGATAAGACACCGGGGAGCTTTCGCGAGGGACAGGGCGTGGATCTGGTCGTCTGCGACCGCACCGATGTAGGCTATAAGGCCATCATAAACGGCACCCACTGGGGAGTACTGTATCATAACGAGGTCTTCCAGCAGCTCCAGCCGGGGGAACAGGTGCCTGGGTTCATCAAAAAAGTGAGAGAAGACGGCAAGATCGATCTCTGCCTGCAGAAACCCGGATATGGAAAGATTGATGACATCGTCGAGCAGGTCTTGAACACCCTGAAAGACAGGGGTGGGTTCATCCCGGTAACCGACAAGAGTTCGCCGGATACCATCGCCGGATTGTTCGGGATAAGCAAGAAAACCTACAAGAAGGCCATCGGCGCCCTGTACAAGAAGCGGCTCATCACCATCGAAGATGATGGCATACAAATCATCGGTACAGGTGAGAAAAAATGAACCCTGGCCGCTGCCGGGTTATCAGGATCAATGGTTGCCCTCACCTCTTGAGAGGTTTCCTCTAGACGGAGTCACACGCTCCAGAGTCCGTTCTGTTCACCAGGTAGATCCCTGTTGCCACGAACACGAGGCCGATCCAGAGCAGGAGCGGTATGACCTCGCCAAGGAAGAGCCCGCTCAAGATCACCCCGAAGATCGGGGCGAGAAAGGTATAGATCGCCAGCGTGCTCACCGCATGGCGCTGTATCATCCAGAACCACACCAGGTAGCTGAAAAAGGCGACGACGATGCACTGGAACAGGAGAGATGCCATGACAGGGGCCGTGATGGCAACGGGCCTGCCTGTCTCGAAGAGGAGCGATGCCAGGGCAAGAAGCGGGATCGAAAAGAAGAGCTGGGCAAAGAGGCACTGGTAATGGTTGATGTCCATCTCTGAGGCCATTTTCTTTACGTAGAGCGTGGTTGCCGCCCAGAAGACTGCCGCGCCGATGAGCATGAGATCGCCGACCCAGTGGAGCGGACCCAGCGAAGGTGAGCTGGAGAGATAGACCGGAACGAGCCCGGCAAAGGCAAGCACCAGGCCGGAGATCTTGGAGAGGCAGAGGCGGTCTCCCCTCAGGAGAAAATGCGCTCCAAGGGCCGTCCAGAACGGCTGTGTGTAGAGAAAAATCACTGCCCGTGAACCGTGCGTGTACTGATTCCCCCAATAGAGAAAGAAAAAGTCGAGCGCGAAGAGCAGGCCGATAACGAGTGCATGGCCAAGCACCCGTAGAGGGATCAGGACCGGATACCCGCGCATGAGGCAGTAGAAAACGAGCAGCACGCTCGCTGCAATCGAGCGTAGCGTTGCCGCGAGCAGGGGAGGTATTCCCTGGATACTGATCTTGATTGCCACCACGTTGGCTCCCCAGATCGCACAGAGGAGGATGAGGATGAACATGCCGGCGATGGGAATGTGTGACGCCTGGTGTGTCTTCATGTGCTCCCGCAGTTTAGTGTGTCAATTGTCTGATTATTGGCCGGTGGTCAAGAGACAAAAAGACTTCGCAGGGGGTTTTCACCCGCACATCCCGTGAGAGGCTTCCCTTCGTGGGCGCTGGGCTTTATAATTACTGTGTCGGTTCCGGCTGGGGTGCAGCAGGCTGTAACCTGAGGGTCCGTGCTGCTGACTTATGTGAAGACAGGAGGCACCCATGGGAAAAAAGGTTCTGGTCGTCATTACCAATCACGACTCGTTTCCCACGAAGAAAGAAAAGACCGGGCTGTGGCTGAGCGAGTTGACCCATTTCATAGAGGTCCTTGACGAAAACGGGTATCAGTACGATCTGGTGAGCCCAAAGGGTGGACACACACCAATTGATGAACGGAGTATCAGTTTGATTTTAATGGATAAATCAACCAGGGCTTACTACAATAACCCTGAATTCATGCAACGACTGGAGAACACGCTCTCACCGGCAAAGGTGAACTGGGAGGACTACTCTGCCGTCTACTATACCGGGGGGCACGGGACCATGTGGGATTTTCCGGACAATGAGAAACTGCAGGAAATCAGCCGGAAGATCTATGAAAGCGGAGGGGTACTCTCAGCCGTATGCCACGGCTCATCGGCGCTGTTGAATATCAGGCTTCCCGAAGGAAACTACCTGATCCATGACAAACAGGTCACGGGGTTCTCCAACATGGAGGAGAACATGACCCTGTTGAAAGATCAGCTCCCGTTCCTGCTGGAAGACGAGCTGAAGAAACGCGGAGGCCACTATAAAAAAGGACGCATCCCCTTCACGTCCTTCACAATAACGGATATCAGGCTCATCACGGGGCAGAACCCCCAGTCTGCCGGGGCGGTGGCCAGGGAACTGGTCCGGATGCTGGAAAAGATATAATCCTCGCAGACTTTGGAAAGACGCTGTCTGTTCTCTTGACAAGTACAGGTGCCGTAGGGTCATATGACTGTGTACACGATACCCGATACCCTTATGAAACGGAGAGGCGTATGAGCAAGAAAGCAGTCCAGGAGTATTATCCCGATGACCTCAGCCACTGTTACGGGTGTGGCCGGCTCAACGAGAACGGCCTTCAGATCAAGAGCTACCGGGATGGAGACGAATGCGTGGCGACCTTCACGCCGAGACCCTACCACATTGCCCTGCCGGGCTATGTCTACGGCGGGCTCATTGCCTCGCTCATCGACTGCCACGGTACCGGTACGGCTTCAGCCGCTGCCTATGCCCGGGAGGGCCGCGAAATGGGGACCGAGCCTGCACTCAGGTTCGTGACGGCCTCTCTTCACGTGGACTACCTGCGTCCGACGCCGCTCGGGGTGCCCCTGGAGATCCGGGGGGCGGTGCAGGAGGCCACGGAGAGGAAGATTGTGGTAGGTGTAACGGTCAGCGCTGAAGGACAGGTCTGTGCCCGGGGGGTCATCGTGACGGTGCGGATGCCGGAGACGATGAAGCCAAAAGGGCAGGGGTGAAGACCTCCAAAGACCCGGCGCCCACGATCTCTCATTGACATCCTCGAGCTTTTCCGCCATTTTTATGGCCGCCTATGGACAGGACAACCACAGCTCTGGATTATTTTTCATCGGGTTACCCATGCTCTCAGTCTGTTCTGGCCGCGTTCAGTGAATCATACGGCCTCGATGGGGACCTGGCAGTCAGGGTTGCCGGTGCATTCGGCGGCGGCATGTCGCATACGGGCCAGGCGTGCGGTGATGTTTGCACTGCACCGGGGGCCCGCATCAGACAAAACCAGGCACGGGGTCCGTCATGCAAGGGGGAACTGAACGATGAAGGCAATGGTTCTGAACGCTACCTGCAATCTCAGGGAAAACCACACCCCGCTTAAGAGGGTCGATCTGCCGGTGCCGGTCCCCTCGGATACCGAGATACTGGTGCAGGTCCTCGCCAGCGGGGTCTGTCATACCGAGCTCGATGAGATCGAGGGGAGAACGCCTCCCCCGAGGTTTCCCATCATACTGGGACACCAGGTGGTGGGTCGGGTCGTACAGGCCGGCACGCAGGTGAAGAACCATCGGGTGGGAGACCGGGTCGGCATTGCCTGGATCTATTCCTCCTGCGGGACCTGTCCATACTGCCGGGAGGGCAGGGAGAACCTGTGCAGTGATTTTTGTGCAACAGGCAGAGACGCCCACGGCGGATATGCCGAGTACATGAAGGTTGGGGGGGAGTTTGCCTACCCGATTCCGGATGTCTTTACCGATGTCGAAGCAGCACCGCTTCTCTGTGCCGGGGCCATAGGCTACCGCTCTGTGCGGCTTGCGAATCTCACGGACGGTCAGAGCCTGGGGCTCACCGGTTTCGGGGCATCGGCCCACCTGGTCCTGAAGATGGTCGCTCACCGGTATCCGAACTCGCCGGTCTTTGTCTTTGCCCGAAGCGTGAAAGAACAGGAATTCGCCCGGGAGCTCGGGGCGGTCTGGTCAGGAGACACCGACGGTGAACCGCCGGAAAAGCTCGATGCCATCATCGACACAACCCCGGTTTGGAAGCCCGTTGTCGAGGCCCTCAAGAACCTGAAACCGGGCGGCAGACTGGTGATCAATGCCATCCGCAAGGAAGAGATCGACAAGGAATACCTCGTCAGGCTCGATTATCCGGCACATCTCTGGATGGAGAAGGAGGTCAAGAGCGTGGCAAACGTCGCCCGGGCAGATGTCCGTGAATTTCTCCAGCTCGCCGCCGAGATCCCCCTCAAGCCGGTGGTGGAGGAATTCGCCCTTGAGGATGCAAACCGGGCCCTGCTGGAACTGAAGCAGCGGAAGATCCGCGGGGCAAAGGTGCTGAAGATCGGCTGACCGCAGGGTCATCCCGGGCCGGAGCAACGGCAGGCGCAGCCATGATGAGAGCGGGCGTCTCTATCATTGTCCCTCATAGAGCTGTTTGTACAGCTCGTCCTCCATCTTCTGGCTCCAGACAACTTTTCCGCCTGCCTCGAACTTGTCCACCTTTATCGACCGGTATTTCTCGTTGACCTCACCGGTGACCGTGACCGTATCCAGGGCATATTTCGCCTTGAGTCCCACCCCGATATTAACGAGGAAGTAGTAGTTTTCCTCCGGCGTCACCACAACGAAATCCTTCTCGAGCGATACCATGGGATCCTTCTTGTCGATGGGGCACGTATACCCCTGGGTGAAGCAGGTGAATCCGATGATCTTTCCCGTGATGGTTTTCATCTCAGCGTGTGCCGAAAAAGGCAGCAACAGGAT